>CAWFDO010000028.1:0-23692 GCA_963814565.1 uncultured Actinomycetes bacterium | reverse complement strand
GGCCCGGGCGACACCGCTCACCTACCTCAACGCGGCACTGAAGTCGGGTGGAGTGTGGAACGCCGCCCGGTACACGAACAGGCCGTTCGACAGGATGATCGCCGCCTTCGAGGCGTCGCCGAGCCTCGCGGATCAGCGCAGGCACGCGAGGCAGATGCAACTCGCGTTGCTCAAGGACACGCCGGTCATCTACTCGTACTTCTACAACTACATCGCCGGCACGGCCTCGAAGGTCAAGGGCTACGTCCCGGACGGGATCTCCGTGGTCAACCTCCGCGGAGTAACGGTCTCGTAACACCTCGGGGGGAGCCGGCCCACGAGGGCCGGCTCCCCCCAGGCAGAACCCGACCAGGTGCTCCGCTACACCCTCAACCGCATCGCGCTCGGCCTCGTTTCCCTGTTGCTGCTGAGCATGATGGTCTTCGCGGCTGCGCAGGTGCTGCCCGGGAATCCCGGCCGCCTCGTACTCGGCCGCGAGGCGACCCCCGAGGCGGTGGAGACGTTCAACGAGCGACTCGGCTTCAACCGGCCGCTGCCGGTGCGCTACGCCGACTGGTTGAGCGACGCGGTGCGCGGCGACTTCGGCGCGAACTACACGGACGGTCGCGCGGTGACCGACGATCTCGTCCCGGCGCTGAAGCGCTCCGGGCTGCTCGCGCTGTACGCCTTCGTGCTCTGCGTCCCACTCAGCATCCTCGCCGGAGTGATCGCCGCCGTGCGGCGCGGGAAGCCGCTCGACCGGACGATCACCGTGGCGGGGCTCTCCCTCGCGGTGATCCCCGATTTCGTGCTCGGCGCGATCCTCGTCGCGATCTTCGGGCCGGCATTCCTCAACTGGTTCCCCGGCATCGCCGGCTTTCTCGACGACCAACCGCTCCTGACGAAGCTCGACTCACTCTTCCTCCCCGCTCTCGCGCTTGCGCTGGTGCTCTTCGGCTATATCGCCAGGATCACGCGAGCCGGGACCATCGAGGCGCTCGCTGCCGACTACACGAGGACGGCAACGCTCAAGGGTCTCACGCGCCGCCGTGTCCTCGGCACCCACGTCGTCCGCAACGGCCTGCTCCCGACCATCGCGGTCGTGGCGACCCAGGTGGGCTACATGTTCGGCGGCATCGTCGCGATCGAGAAGCTCTTCGGCTATCCGGGGATCGGCCTGCTCACCCTCTCCGCCGCGCAGGTCAAGAACTTCCCGATGCTCCTCGCCGCCGTGCTCGTCATCGGCGTCATCTACTTCGTGGCGACGCTGCTCGGCGACCTGCTCACGGCGGCGCTCAACCCGAGGATCCGCCTCGGAGCGGAGCGTTGAGCGACAACCTCCCCACGATGCCCATCCTCGTCGACGGGCCGCCGGCCGCGCAGACGCCGTTGCACCATCTCGACACACCGAGTCGGGTGCGCCAGGAGACGCTCAGGCAGATCCTTCGCTCGAAGACGTTCGTCCTCGGCGCGCTCGTGACGCTCTTCTGGGTCGTCTGCGCGATATTCGGAGAGCTGATCGCGCCCTACGACCCGATCGACGAGAGCTTCGCGCCGAGCTACGAGTCTCCGACGTGGAGCCACCCGTTCGGGCTCGACCGGAACGGACGCGACGTCTTCTCCCGGGTCATCGTGGGGGCGCGCAGCGTCATCGAGGTCGCGCCCGCCGCAACGCTCCTCGGGGTCGGGCTCGGCTCCATGCTCGGGCTCGTGATGGGCTACTTCGGCCGCTGGATCGACAACGTCCTCGGCCGCATCCTCGACGCAGTACTCGCGATCCCGCTGATCGTCCTCGCGATCCTCGTCCTCACCGCCCTCTCGGCGGGGAACGAGGGGATCAGCGTCTCCTCGTGGCAGCTGATCGTCGTGATCGGGATCGCCTTCACGCCGCCCGTCGCGCGGACGGTCAGATCGGCCGTGCTCGCCGAGCGCGACCTCGACTACGTCCAGGCAGCGAAGCTGAGAGGCGAGCGGCCGCCGTACATCATGTTCGCCGAGATCCTCCCCAACGTCACCGGGCCGATCATCGTCGAGGGGACGGTGCGCCTCGGGTACGCGGTGTTCACGGTCGCGACCCTCGCCTTCCTCGGGTACGGGCCGCAGCCGCCCTCGCCGGACTGGGGCCTGCAGATCGCGGAGCAGTACGCCGACATCTCGCTCGCCTGGTGGGCCGTGATCTTTCCCGCGCTCGCGATCGCGAGCCTCGTCGTCGCGATCAACCTCATCGCAGACGCCACTCAGCAGGTGCTCGACGAATGAGCGCGCCGCCCGCCGTTGCGACCGCCACCGCCCTCGCGCTTCGCGACCTCGAGATCGTCTACCGCGTGCGCGGTCGGGACCGGGAGGTCGTGCGCGGCATCTCCCTCACGGTGGAGGAGAAGGCGAGCTACGGGCTCGTCGGCGAGTCCGGCTGCGGCAAGTCGACCGTGGCGCACGCGATCGTGCGCTACCTGCCGCGAAACGGGAGGGTGACGGCCGGCACGCTCGAGGTCGCCGGCCGGGACGTCCTCGGCCTCCGCGCCGAGCAGCTCCGGCTCTATCGCCGCGACGTGGTCTCGATGGTCTACCAGAACCCCGGCAGCGCGCTGAACCCGTCGCTCCGGGTCGGACGGCAGGTCGAGGAGGTCTTTAGCCTCCGCGATGCAAGACGCTCCGAGGCGCGCGAGCGCGCGGTTGCCGCGCTCCGGGAGGTCCGCATCGCCGACCCGGAGTCGGTGCTCCGGCGCTACCCGCACCAGCTCTCCGGCGGGATGCAGCAGCGCATCGTGATCGCGATGGCGCTCGCGACCGACCCGAGCCTGCTGATCCTCGACGAGCCGACCACCGGGCTCGACGCCACGGTCGAGGCCGAGGTGGTCGACCTGATCTCGGAGCTCCAGGAACGGCATCGCACCGCCGTGCTGTTCATCAGCCACAACCTCGGGCTGATCCGCAAGGCCTGCGCGAACATCGGCGTGCTCTACGCCGGCGAGCTCGTCGAGGAAGGGCCGACCGAGCAGATCCTGCAGGACCCGCGGCACCCCTACACGGTCGGCCTGATGCGATGCATCCCGCGAGGAGGGCTACGCAAGGACCGGGGCAAGCTGGACACGATCCCCGGGTTCCTGCCGCCGATCGGCGCATCGCTGCCGGGCTGCGTCTTCGTGCATCGCTGCGGGCTCGCCGAGGAGATCTGCAGCGCGGAGAAGCCACCCGACCACCAGATCGGCGTCGGGCACCAGAGTCGCTGTCACTTCCACGAGCGTGCCCAGCAGCTCCCGCGCGACACGGCGTCGATCCCCGTCGAGCGACCGACCCACGCGCGCGGCGAGACGCCGCTGCTCTCGATCGACAAGCTCGCGAAGACATTCACGCAGGACGGGCGCGACATCAAGGCGCTCGCCGGGGTGTCGGCGTCACTCTGGCCGGGGGAGACGCTCGGCCTCGTGGGCGAGTCGGGCAGCGGCAAGACGACGTTCGCCCGCGCCCTGCTCGGAATCGTCGAGCCGACTGCCGGCGGGGTCAAGATCGACGGCAGGGAGATGCCGGCCAGGCTTGCGGAGCGGTCGTCGTCGGACGTGGCCGCTCTGCAGATCGTCTTCCAGAACCCCGATTCGGCCCTCAACCGGCGGCACTCGGTCCGCCGCATGCTGAAGCGGACGCTGTCGAAGCTCGCCAACGTCACAGGAAGCGCCGCGGACGCCCGCGCGGACGATCTCGTGAGCTCGGTGCGGCTCCCGGAGCGCGCGCTCTCCGCTCGGCCGACCTCTCTTTCCGGTGGGCAGAAGCAACGGGTCGCGATCGCGCGCGCCTTCGCGGGCGAGCCGCGCCTCGTGGTCTGCGACGAGCCGACGTCCGCGCTCGACGTCTCGGTCCAGGCCGCGATCCTCAACCTGCTCGTCGACCTCCAGGCGAGCAAGGAGACGAGCTACGTCTTCATCAGCCACGACCTCGGGGTCGTGCGCTACCTGTCCGACCGCATCGCAGTGCTCTATCTCGGGCGGCTCATGGAGCTCGGGCCCGCGGAAACCGTGTTCGAACCGCCCCACCACCCGTATACGGAGGCGCTCCTGTCGGCCGTCCCGACGATCGACGGCGAGCAGCGCACGCGCATCGAGCTTCCGGGTGAGATCCCCTCGGCCGCCGATCCTCCGTCTGGCTGCGTCTTCCACACCAGGTGCCCACGCTTTCTCGGGACGCTCTGCGAGACGGAGGAGCCGCCCCTCGCCGAGGTCGGGCCCGGTCATCTGATGCGATGTCACATCCCGGTCGAGGAGCTGCGCGCTTCGCAAGGATCTGGCGTGGCCCCCGTCCGGGCGTGAACGTGCGCGCCGCCGTCCTCGAGGCCGTCGGAGCGGAGCTCGAGGTCGTCGAGGTGGAGCTCGCGCCGCCGCAGACGCGGGAGGTTCTCGTTCGCCTTCACGCGACCGGCGTCTGCCACTCGGACTGGAACGCGGTCGACGGCACGGCGCCAACGCGGTGCCCCGCCGTGCTGGGGCACGAGGGCGCCGGGGTCGTCGAGGCGGTCGGCGGAGACGTCACACGCGTGCGTGTCGGCGACCACGTGGCGCTGTCGTGGGCACCTTCGTGCGGTGTCTGCACGGAGTGCCTGCGCGACCTGCCGTGGCTCTGCTCCACCGCGTGGCCGGCGATGGCAACGGGAGGGCTGCTGGACGGCACCACGCGGCTCTCCCGTGACGGCGAGCCCGTCTTCCACTACTCCTTCCTCTCGACGTTCGCCGAGGCGTGCGTCGTACCGGAGCGCTGCTGCGTTCCGATTCCCGGCGACATTCCCTTCGAGATCGCAGGTCTCGTCGGCTGCGCGGTGACGACGGGCGTCGGCGCGGTCTGGCGCACCGCGGGCGTGCGTCCGGGCGATCGCGTCGCCGTGATCGGGTGCGGCGGGGTGGGGCTCTCTGCCCTGATGGCCGCCGTTGCGGTGGGGGCCGAGCCGGTGGTCGCAGTGGACGCCGTGGCGGAGAAGCTCGAGGTGGCGAAGGACTTCGGCGCAACGGCCGGGGTTGCCTGGGCCGGCACCGCGGAGGAGACCGCGGAGGCAGTCCGGGAGGCGAGCGGAGGCGGGGTCGACTACGCAATCGAGGCGACGGGGCGCCCGGAGGCGATGCTCGCCGCGGTGCTCTCGACCCGCCCCCGCGGAGCCGCCGTCCTGATCGGCATCCCGCGGGAGGACGCCGTGGTGCCGCTGCCGGCGTTGACGATGCCCCGTATGGAGCGCCGGGTGCTGGGGTCGATCTACGGCTCGTCGAAGCCCGAGCGCGACTTCCCGGCGACGCTCGAGCAATGGCGCGCCGGTCGCCTGCCGCTCGACCGGCTCGTCACCCATCGCCTCCGCCTCGCCGAGGTCCAGCGGGGCTTCGAGCTGATGCGGGACGGCAGCGCGGTCCGCGTCGTCCTCGACCTGACAAGCTGAGGGCCGATGGAGCTCGACGAGCTGGACGGACGGATCGGCGAGGGGTGGGGCGGGGAGGCGCCAAACGGCAGCCACGTCAACGTCGTCCTCGCGCGCCGCGGCAGCCCCACCGCCGCAGCGGCGGTGTCGATGCTGGCCCACCCGGCGCCGGGCCACACACCGGTCCTCGTCTGCGTCGGCGAGTCGCCGGGCGAGTACGAGCCGGTCTGGCCGCCGACGCTGATGATGAACAAGGCGACGGCGACCGACGAGCGTCATCAGACGATCACCTGGGGCGCGGCCCAGCTCGGGATCGCCCAGGGCGTGCTCGACGCGGTGGCCGACCGCCTGCTCGAAGCGACCGGCGACCTCTACGTCCTCGTCGCCGTCTGGGTCGACCCCGCGGCCGACGACGAGACCGCCGTCCGGCTCGCGAACCGCTCCGCAGTGCGAAAGGCGCTCGGCGTGTGTGTCGAGGGACGAGACGCATCCGCGGCCGCCGGCCTCGTCGAGCGGCGAGACGCGCTCACGAGCCCGTTCTACTCCGGTAGCTGATGCCGATCACGGCGATCGAGACGCGGGCCTACCGCTATCCCCTCGAGCCGCCGTTCCGCGCCGCGTGGGATCCTCAGCCGAGGACCCATCAGGACGCGACGGTGGTCCTCGTCTCGACCGACGACGGCGTGACAGGCGTCGCCTCGGGCGGGGACGGGCTGCCCGACCGGGCGCTCCTCGAGCGCCTGCTCGTCGGCGTCGACGTCCGCCAGACCGACGTCGTCGGCGAGATCTGCGAGACGGTCGACTTCCACGGATCGCGGCCGTGGGCGGTCGAGGTCGCGGTGTGGGATGCGCTCGGCAAGCTGCTCGGCTCGCCCGTCTCCGAGCTCCTCGGCGGTCGCAATACGCGACTTCGCGCCTACGCCTCGACCGGAGAGGTGGTGACGACCGAGGAGCGTGTCGACCGATGTGTCGGGCTCGTCGAGCGCGGGATCGGTGCGGCCAAGATCCGGCTTCGCGGCGATCGCTGGCGCGACGACCTCGCCATCGTCGAGGCCGTGCGCGCTGCGGTCGGGGACAAGCTCGAGCTGATGGTCGACGCGAACCAGGGGTGGCGGATGCCCGGCGATCGGACGCCGCGCTGGGACGTCGCGACCGCCGCGGCATGCGCCCGCGAGCTCGAGGCCCTCCAGGTGTACTGGCTCGAGGAGCCCTTGCCCGCAGACGAGCCCGAGTCGTACTCGGCGCTTCGCGCCGCGACCGGGCTGCGCCTCGCCGCAGGTGAGATGCTGCGCCGCGTCGGCGAGGCTCGCGACCTCGTCGTCCGCGGGCTCGTCGACGTCATCCAGGCGGACGTGTTGTTCGTGGGCGGGCTCGGAGGCTGCCGACGGATCGCCGAGCTCGCGGAGTCGCACGGCCGCGCCTGGTCGCCGCACACCTGGTCGAACGGCGTCGGCCTCGTCGCAAACCTCCACGGTGCGCTCGGTTGCTCCGGCGAGCCGTGGATCGAGGTGCCGTACGACCCGCCTGCCTGGGGCCCGGATCGGCGCGACTGGCTGTTCGACCGACCCCTCGAGATCGCGTCCGACGGCACAATCGCGCCCCCTGCCGGGCCGGGCCTCGGGCTCGAGCTCGACCTCGACCGGCTCGAGCGGTGGCGGGTCGGATGAGGATCCGAGCGGCCGTCCTGCATCGCCCGGGACGGCCGGTCGCGATCGAGGAGGTCGAGCTCGACCCGCCGAAGGCGGACGAGGTGCTCGTGCGCGTCGCCGCCGCCGGCGTGTGCCACTCGGACGTGCGGTACGCCGACGGCGAGCTCGGGGTCGACTACTGGCCCGTGATCCTGGGGCACGAGGGAGCGGGCGTCGTGGAGCAGGTCGGCGAGGGCGTCACGCACGTCGGGCCGGGGGATCACGTCGCATTCTGCTTCGTGCCCGCCTGCCGCTCGTGCCGCTACTGCCTGGCGGGCAAGCCGAACCTGTGCGAGGTCGTCGCCGAGCACGGAGCCCGCGGGATGCTGATGGACGGAACGAGCAGGCTCCGGCTCGCCGACGGGACGACCGTGAAGCACGGGCTCCGGACCGCCTGCTTCGCGGAGCGCACCGTCGTCGCCGCCGGCGGAGCCGTGCTGCTTCCGCGGGAGCTGCCGCTCTGGCAGGCGGCGCTGCTCGGCTGCGGCGTCGTCACCGGGATGGGGGCCGTTCGCAACGCCGCCGGAGTCCGGCCGGGCGACTCGGTCGCGGTCATCGGCTGCGGCGGCGTGGGGCTCCAGGTCGTCGCGGCGGCGCGGCTCGCCGGGGCCGAGCCGATCGTCGCAGTCGACCGGGTGGCGGAGAAGCTCGAGCTCGCGGTCGCGCAGGGCGCCACGCACGTCGTGGACGCCTCGCGCGTCGACGATCCGGTGAGCGCGATCCACGGCCTGACCGGCGACGGAGCCGACTACGCGTTCGAGGTGATCGGACGGGCGGAGACGATGCGCCAGGCGTGGGCCGCGATCCGGCCGGGCGGCACGGCGGTCGTCGTCGGGCTCGCACCGGAAGGCGTCGACGCGAGCGTGCCGGCGATCGAGTTCCTCTCCGACAAGACCCTCCGCGGTACCTACTACGGGTCGGGCGACCCGGCGGCCGAGCTCCCCGGGCTCGCGTCGCTCGCGCTCTCCGGCGAGCTCGACCTCGCCGGCGTCGTGACGCACCTCGACACGCTCGACGGGGTCGAGGCGGCGTTCGAGCGGCTCCGCCGCGGCGAGGGGGCGCGTACCATCCTCGTCATCGACCCCGCGACCGCGGGCGCGCCGAACCCCACCGACGGAGGCACCCGATGACCACCATCTCCGAGGGCCCGCGGAGCGTCGCCGACGCCGTCGCCGGCCTCGACATCCGCTCCAAGGCGTTCATCGACGGTGCGTACGTCGACGCGATCTCGGGCGAGAGCTTCGACTGCGTCAGTCCCATCACGGGCGAGGTCGTGGCCCAGGTCGCCGCGTGCGACACGGCCGACGTCGACCGCGCGGTGGCCGGGGCGCGCGCGGCATTCGAGTCGGGCGCCTGGTCGCGCCTGGCGCCGAAGAAGCGCAAGCGGGTGCTCCAGAAGCTCGCCGGGCTCATGTCGGAGAACGCCGAGGAGCTGGCCCTGCTCGAGACCATCGACATGGGGAAGCCGATCCGCGACGCCACCAATGTGGACGTCCCGCTCGCGACCGAGTGCATCGCGTGGTACGGGGAGGCGATCGACAAGGTCTACGACGAGATCGCTCCTACGGGCCCGGACGCGCACGTCTCGATCGTCCGCGAGCCGCTTGGTGTCGTTGGCGCCGTCGTTCCGTGGAACTTCCCCCTGATGATGGCCTCGTGGAAGGTCGGCCCCGCCCTCGCGACGGGGAACAGCGTCGTCCTCAAGCCCGCGGAGCAGTCGCCTCTCACCGGGCTGCGCCTCGCGGAGCTCGCCTCGGAGGCCGGGCTCCCGGACGGCGTCCTCCAGGTCGTCCCCGGCTTCGGCGAGACGGCGGGGCAGGCGATCGGCCGGCACGGGGACGTCGACATGATCGCGTTCACGGGCTCGACCGAGGTCGGCAAGTACTTCCTCCGCTACTCCGGCGAGTCGAACATGAAGCGCGTCGCGCTCGAGTGCGGCGGCAAGTCGCCGCACATCGTGACCAAGGAGTGCGGCAACCTCGACGCCGCCGCGACGGCGGTGGCGTGGGGCGTCTTCTACAACCAGGGCGAGGTCTGCAATGCGGGCTCGCGCCTGCTCGTCCACGCGGAGGTGAAGGACGAGCTGCTCGAGAAGGTCGTCGCCGTCGCCGACCGCATACGGCCGGGCGACCCGCTCGACCCGAAGACGCGGATGGGTGCGATCGTCGACGACACGCAGCTCGAGCGGGTGCTCGGCTATATCGAGGCGGGGACGAGCGAGGGCGCGGCGCTGCACCTCGGAGGAAGCCGCGTCCGCGAGGAGACGGGCGGCTACTACGTGGAGCCGACGATCTTCGACGCCGTCTCGAACGACATGCGGATCGCGCGCGAGGAGATCTTCGGGCCGGTGCTCTCGGCGATCTCGTTCGACGACCTCGACGACGCGATCGCGATCGCGAACGACACGATCTACGGTCTCTCGGCGGGCATCTGGACGGACGACGTGAACGTGGCGCACCGCGCCGCGCGTGCGATCCGGGCGGGGGTCGTCTGGGTGAACACGTTCGACGCAGGCGACATCACGAGCCCGTTCGGCGGGTTCAAGCAGTCCGGCTTCGGCCGCGACAAGTCGATCCACGCCCTCGACAAGTTCACGGACCTGAAGGCGATCTGGATCGCGCTTCGGGACTAGCGGCCCCGACGCGGGCGTGAGGCGGGCCGCCGTCGCGACGAGCGCAGCAGCTGGGCGCACGTCGTGTCGGCGCACCAGGCCTCGTACGCCTCGGGCGTCCAGCCGCGTTCGACGACCAACAGCTGCCACAGGCTTGGGTGGCTGAGGCTCCAGAGGATGTCCGTCGCGCGCTCGACGTCGAGGCCGGGCGCGAGCCCGCCCTTCCCGTCGATGCTCTCGACGATCCCGCCGAGAACGCCGTGGAACTCCGTCTGGATCCGGCCCCACAGCGCGCCGATGTCGGGATCCGGCGGTGCGGCGGCATGGATGACCTCGAAGATCCCGCCGACGCGCTCCTTGACGGTCCGTGAGGCGCGGGCCACGAGTTGCAGCTGGAGCTCGGCGTCGGGCTCCGCGAGGACAGCGCGGTACCAGTCGCGCTCGGGCACGGGGGCGTCGTCCTGGTCGCCGCGCAGGAGCAGGTTCCAGAGCGCCCGCAAGACGCCGCTCTTCGTCTCGAACGCGAGGTACACGGTCTTGAGCGAGACGCCGGCCTCGGCGGCGATCGCCGCCATCGTCGTCGCGGCGTACCCATCCCGCTCGAACAGCCGCCGGGCCGCCTCGAGGATCACGCGGCGCGTCGCGGCGGCCTGCTCGCGCCGCCGCGGCGAGTCGTAGCTGCGGGTGCGCTTGACAGGTTCGGTCATTTCGATACTCTAGCCAGATATTCATTACCCTTAACAGGTATCCAATGGAGAGGAGATGGCAATGGTGACGCTGCACATCGAGCACTCGATCACCGATCTGGACGCCTGGCTCGACGCCTTCTCGCGTTTCGAGGGGGTTCGCCGGAAGGCGGGGGTGCTCTCCCATCGCGTTCGCCAACCGCTCGACGACGCCACGTACATCTACGTCGACCTCTCGTTCGAGACCGCCGAACGGGCGGCTGCCTTCCGGACGTTCCTCGAGGAGAACGTCTGGCCCACCCGCGCCGCCTCGCCCGCCCTCGCGGGCGCGCCCGAGGCTCGCATCCTCACCGACGTCGAGGCGGTCTAGCCCTCGGGCGCGTCAAGCGACGAGCTGCACCGCGTCCGCGCCTGCCTCATGGCAGTCGCGGCAGCGCGCCTCGTACGAGTCGAGCGCGCCGACGACGATCGTCTCCCCGGAGTACGGCGCGGGCTTGCCGTCGACGAGCCGCTGGGTGGTCGTCGCCGGCCCGCCGCAGCGGTGGCAGACGGCCTGCAGCTTGTCGACGAACTCGGCGCGCGCAAGGAGCTCGGGCATCGGCCCGAACGGCTGCCGGCGGAAGTCCTGGTCGAGCCCTGCCGCGATCACGCGCACGCCGCCTTCCGCGAGCGCGAGCGCGGCGTCGACGATCGAGGGCTCGAAGAACTGCACCTCGTCGATCCCCACGACGTCGCAGCCGCGGGACCGGGCGACGAGCTCCGCGCACCCGTCGACGGGGACCGCGGACATGCGGACCCCGGCGTGGCTCACGACGTCGGCGGCGTCGTAGCGGTCGTCGATCCGGGGCTTGAAGAGCAGCACGCGCTGCCCCGCGATCTCCGCGCGGCGCAGGCGGCGGATCATCTCCTCGCTCTTGCCGCTGAACATCGGGCCGCACACGACCTCGAGCCAGCCGCCTCGCTGCGGGGGGACTCTGATCACGGCGGGCATCCTAGAAACGGGAGCGGACGGCCGACCTCGCGGGGCACCGGATGGAGCCTGGAGCTTCAGGAGCCTTGCTACACTCCGCTCGGCTCGGCGGCGTAGCTCAGTTGGTTAGAGCAGCGGAATCATAATCCGCGTGTCGTAGGTTCGAGTCCTACCGCCGCTACCTGAACCACCCCCTTTCGTACGCCCCGACCAGAAGAGACAACATGGCCACCGGAGTCAGAGTCGCGATCACGCTCGCCTGCACGGAGTGCAAGCGACGCAACTACCAGTCGCAGAAGTCGAAGCGGAACACGCCCGATCGCGTGGAGCTCCGGAAGTACTGCCGCTGGTGCGGCACGCACACGGCTCACCGCGAGACGCGCTGAGGGCACCGTCGTGGCGGGCGAGACGAGACGACAGCGACGCGACGCGCGCCGCGCGGCAGGCGAGGACGCCGGCCGCGGCGGGGCTGCGCGGGCAGTCCCGGTCGGGCCACAGGGCACGCCCGAGCCGTCCGTCGACCACGGCCGCCGAGGCGGGTTCATCCGGGAGTCGATCGGCGAGCTCAAGAAGGTCGAGTGGCCGAACCGCGCCCAGGTGATCCAGGGCACGATCGTCGTCATCGTCGCCTGCGCCATCGTCGGTGCGTACCTCTGGGGCGCCGACCAGATCCTCAAGCCGTTCGTCCGCGACGTGCTGCTCGGCCAGTAACAGGAGAAGACGAGACGAGATGTTCCACTGGTACGTGATCAACACCTACTCCGGGCACGAGAACAAGGTGAAGACCAACCTCGAGCACCGGATCGTTTCGATGAACCAGCAGGGGCGGTTCCGCCGCGTGGTGGTCCCGACCGAGCAGGTCATCGAGACGAAGGACGGTCAGAAGGTCCAGATAGAGAAGCGGGTGCTGCCCGGCTACGTCCTGGTCAACATGGACTTGAACGACGAGGCCTGGACCGTGGTGAAGGGCACTCCCGGCGTCACCGCCTTCGTCGGTGCCGGCGCGAAGCCCTCGCCGCTCTCGCAGGGCGAAGTCGACCGGATCCTCCACGCCGGAGGCGTCGCAGGCGCGCCGGTCACGCGGGCGCAGGTCGAGTTCTCGCTCGGCGAGTCCGTCAAGGTGACGTCCGGCCCGCTGTCCGACTTCGACGGCGAGATCGTCGACGTCAACCCCGACGCGCAGAAGCTCAAGGTGCTCGTCGACATCTTCGAGCGTCAGGTCCCGGTCGAGCTCGCGTTCGACCAGGTGAAGAAGCTCGACTAACCGGAACGAGAAGGAGGAGGGGCGAAGCCCCGCACGCACTCCGATGGCGAAGAAAGTCCTCACACTCATCAAGCTCCAGATCCCCGGCGGGCAGGCGAACCCCGCGCCGCCGGTCGGCCCCGCGCTGGGCCAGCACGGCGTCAACATCGTCGAGTTCACGAAGGCGTTCAACGCGCAGACGGCGCACGAGAACGGCCGGATCATCCCGGTCGAGATCACCGTCTACGAGGATCGCTCCTTCACGTTCATCACGAAGACGCCGCCGGCGGCCGTCCTCATCAAGGAGGCGCTCGGGATCGATTCCGGGTCGGCGGAGCCGAACAAGATGAAGGTCGGCAAGCTGACGAAGGCGCAGCTGCGCTCGATCGCCGAGACGAAGATGCCCGACCTGAACGCCAACGACGTCGAGGCCGCGATGCTCGTCGTCGCGGGAACCGCCCGGAGCATGGGCGTGGAGGTGGAATCGTGAGCGCGCACGGGAAGCGGTACACGGAGGCGCGGAGCGCGATCGACCGAGAGAAGGCGTACCCGCCCGCGGAGGCGATCTCGATCTTGAAGTCGCTGCCGAACGCGAAGTTCGACGAGACCGTCGAGGTGCACTTCCGCCTCGGGCTGAACGTCCGCCACGCGGACGAGCAGCTGCGCGGCACGATCATGCTGCCGCACGGCACCGGCCGGTCGATGCGCGTCGCCGTCTTCGCCGAGGGCGACAAGGCGCGCGAGGCCGAGGAGGCGGGCGCGGACGTCGTCGGGTCGGCCGATCTTGCCGCGAAGATCGAGGGCGGCTTCCTCGAGTTCGACGTCGCCATCGCGACCCCGGACCAGATGGGCAACGTCGGCAAGCTCGGCCGCGTGCTCGGGCCGCGCGGGCTGATGCCGAACCCGAAGACGGGAACGGTGACGTTCGACATCGCCAAGGCCGTCTCCGACGCGAAGGCCGGCAAGCTCGAGTACCGCACCGATCGCGGCGCGAACGTGCACCTGCCGATCGGCAAGAAGAGCTTCGGCGAGAGGCAGCTGCTCGAGAACTACGCGGTCGTCGTCGAGGAGATCGCCCGCGCAAAGCCGGCAGCGGCGAAGGGTCGCTACATCAAGGGCATCACGCTCGCGACGACGATGGGGCCGGGCGTCCACGTCGACCCGACCCGCACCCGCGACGTCGCGGCGGACGCCGCCGGCGCGGAATCCCCCAGAGAGGCTGCTACCGTCTAGCGTCACACTCGACTAGAGCCACCGAAGAAACCGGCAGCCCGAAGGGGCGGAAGACCGGTCGAGGTGGGTCCTGGCAGCGCAGCCCGACTGCGCGCGCCGTAGACCCGCTTCGAGGCGGGTCTAGTCGTTTCCGGAGGAAACGACACATGCACAGATCCGAGAAAGAGAAGGTCGTCGCCGACCTCGTCGAGCGGCTTCGCGCGACGGACTCGCTGATCGTCGCCGACTACCGTGGTCTGACCAACGCGCAGCTCGTCGACCTCCGCGCGAAGCTGCGGGGGAGCGGGGCACGGCTGACGGTCGTCAAGAACACTCTCACCCGGCGCGCGGCCGAGGAGGCCGGTACCGAGGCGATCCTCGCCCTACTCGAAGGCCCCACGGCGATCGCGTTCGTCGAGGCGGAGGGAGATCCCGTGGCCGTCGCGAAGGCGCTCGCCGACGCGGCGAAGGACACGAAGGTGCTCGCCCTGCGCGGTGGGCTCCTCTCCGGCCAGACGCTGACCGGCGCCGACGTCGAGGAGCTCGCAAAGCTTCCGGCCCCCGAGGTCGTCAAGGCGCAGCTGGTCGGCGCGATCGTCGCGCCGCTCACCCAGCTCGCGGCGCTGATCGCCGCCCCGCTCCGGGACCTCGTCGGGCTCGTCGACGCCCGGATCGCGCAGCTCGAGGAGGCCGGGGACACGTCCGCTGCCGCCGAGCCCGCGGTCGAGGAGGCACCGGTCGAGCAGTCAGTCGCGGAGGCGGCACCGTCCGAGGGCGTCGCCGCCGACGAACCGGCTGCCGAGGCCGAGCAGGCAGAGCCCGAGGCAACCGCGCCGGCCGAGGAGGCCGTCGCCGAGACGACCGGGGACACACCCGAGGCATCCGACGAGGCAGCGCCCGAGGAGCCCGAGAACGCCGACACTGGAACCGAGGAGGAATAGAGATGGCAACGGACACCGCGAAGGTGCTCGAGACGCTCGGCAAGATGACCGTGCTCGAGCTCGTCGAGCTGAAGAAGGCGATCGAGGAGGAGTGGGGCGTGACGGCCGCCGCTCCGGTCGCGGTCGCAGCGGCGGGTGCTCCCGCGGCGGGCGACGGCGGCGCGGCGGTGGAGGAGAAGGACTCCTTCGACGTCGTGCTGACGGGCGCCGGCGACAAGAAGATCCAGGTGATCAAGGTCGTCCGCGCGGCGACCGGTCTGGGCCTCAAGGAGGCGAAGGACCTCGTGGACAGCGCCCCGAGTGCCGTCAAGGAGGCCATCGCCAAGGACGAGGCCGACAAGCTCAAGGCGGAGCTCGAGGAGGCCGGCGCGAGCGTCGAGCTCAAGTAAGGAGGGGGCTCGTGGGGGAACCAAGGGTTCCCGCACGTTCTCGCAAGGCGGAGCTCGAGGAGGCCCGCGCGAGCGTCGAGCTCGAGTAACGGTGGAGCTCGCCTTCGGCGAATTTCCACGAGAAGACCTGTTGAGCGGTGGCCGGCGAAAGCCGGCCACCGCCGTGAACGGCCCAGCGTTTCCCCCCTTTGCGCATGCGCTACACTTCGTGGCGGACAATTCCGCCGCCCCGCAGGGGTTGCGGCGGAGCGTGCCTGTCCGCTATTCTTCCCTGTTCCGCCCCGAGCCTGGCTTCGACTCTGCCCGTCTTCATCACTGACCGCCGTTACTAAGGGAGGCTGTTCTTGAGCAGCACCGCCGTCGCGCCACGAGCGCGCAAGACGTTTTCGCGCCTGAAGCACGTCCTCGACCTCCCCAACCTGATCGACATCCAGAAGGCCTCGTTCCACTGGTTCCTGGAAGAGGGCCTCCGTGAGACGATCGACGACATCTCGCCGATCTCCGACTACACGGGGACGCTGGCCGTGGAGTTCGGGGACTACGAGTTCGGTCCGCCGCAGCACTCGATCTCGGAGTGCCGCGAGAAGGACCTGACCTTCCAGGCGCCCCTCTCCATGACCGTCCGGTTCGTCAACACCGAGACGGGGGAGATCCGCGAGCAGCGCGTCTTCATGGGCGACTTCCCGATGATGACCGAGCACGGCACGTTCATCATCAACGGCACGGAGCGCGTCATCGTGACGCAGCTCGTCCGGTCGCCCGGCGCCTACCTCATGGAGCCGAAGGACGCCACGAAGCAAATGTTCACGGCCAACCTGATGCCCTCGCGCGGCTCGTGGCTCGAGCTCGAGATCGACAAGAAGGGCATCGTCTACGCGCGCATCGACCGGAAGCGGAAGCTCCCGATCACGACGCTGCTCCGCGCGCTCCCGGCGGAGGACCCCTCGACCGGGTTCCAGCTCGACACGTCGTCGAACGAGGCGATCCTCAACCTCTTCGACGAGTCGAGCCGCGTCTACATCCAGAACACGCTCGACAAGGACCCCTCCACGCGTGAGGAGGAGGCGCTCGTCGAGGTCTTCAAGAAGCAGCGCCCGGGTGAGCCGCCGACGCTCGACAACGCGCGGAACCTGCTGCGCTCGCTCTTCTTCGACCCGAAGCGCTACGACCTGACGAAGGTCGGCCGCTACAAGCTCAACCAGCGGCTCGGCGTCCAGGTGCCGGAGGACACGCGCGTCCTCACGACCGAGGACATCATCGCGCTCGTCCGGCGCCTCGTCTCCCTGCCGGCCAAGCTCCAGGTGCCGGAGGACGCAAAGGACTACGCCGCGGAGGCGGCCGGTCTCCCCCGCGAGCCGATCCGCGCCGAGCTCGACGAGTACGAGCACTTCGGCAACCGCCGGCTCCGCACGACGGGCGAGCTGATTCAGGAGGCGTTCCGGGTCGGCCTCTATCGCATGGAGCGGGTCGTCCGCGAGCGGATGACGACGGAGGACGTCGACACGATCACGCCGCAGACGATCATCAATATCCGGCCGGTCGTCGCCGCGCTGAAGGAGTTCTTCGGGTCCTCGCAGCTCTCGCAGTTCATGGACCAGACGAACTCGCTCGCTGGCCTCACCCACCGCCGCCGCCTCTCGGCGCTCGGCGCGGGCGGGCTCACCCGCGAGAGGGCGCCGATCGAGGTGCGCGACGTCCACCCGACGCACTACGGGCGCATGTGCCCGATCGAGACGCCCGAGGGCCCGAACATCGGCCTCATCGGCGCGCTCGCGTCCTACGCGACCGTCTCCGAGTTCGGCTTCATCCAGACGCCGTACCGGGTCGTGAAGGGCGGCAAGGTGTCGGACGAGATCGTCTACCTCGACGCCGCGCAGGAGGCGCAGTTCACGATCGCGCAGGCATCCGAGTCGGTCGACGCCAAGACGGGCAAGTTCGTCCACGACCAGGTGCTGTGCCGCTCGGCGGCAGGCGAGGCCGTGATCGCCCGCTCGAGCGACGTCGACTACATGGACGTCTCACCGGCGCAGATCGTCTCCGTGGCGACCGCACTGATCCCGTTCCTCGAGCACAACGACGCGAACCGCGTGCTCATGGGCGCGAACATGCAGCGGCAGGCCGTGCCGCTGATGATCCCGCAGGCGCCGCTCGTCGGCACGGGCCTCGAGTACCGCGCCGCGGTCGACACCGGCGACGTCGTCCTCGCCAAGAGCGACGGCACGGTGATCGACGTCGACGCCGAGAAGATCGTCGTCGAGGGCAAGGGCACGCGGGACGAGTACGCGCTGACGAAGTTCATGCGCTCGAACCAGGGCACGCTCATCCACCAGAAGCCGGTCGTGAAGCTCGGCGACAAGGTGGGGAAGGGCGAGGTGCTGGCCGACGGCTCTGCGACGGACGGCGGCGAGCTCGCGCTCGGCGCCAACCTGCTCGTCGCCTTCATGCCGTTCGAGGGCTACAACTTCGAGGACGCGATCGTCCTCTCCGAGCGCCTCGTCAAGGACGACGTGCTCAGCTCGATCCACATCCACGAGTACGAGATCGACGCGCGGTCGACGAAGCTCGGCGACGAGGAGATCACGCGCGACATCCCCAACCGCTCCGAGGAGTCGCTCGCGAACCTCGACGAGCGCGGCGTCGTCAGGATTGGCGCCGAGGTCGGCTCCGGCGACCTCCTCGTCGGCAAGGTGACGCCGAAGGGCGAGACCGAGCTGACAGCCGAGGAGAAGCTGATCCGCGCGATCTTCAAGGAGAAAGCGCGCGAGGTGCGCGACACCTCGCTCAAGGTCCCGCACGGCGAGGGCGGCAAGGTGATCGGCGTCAAGACGTTCTCCCGCGATGCGGGCGACGACCTCGCGCCCGGCGTCAACGAGCTCGTGCGCGTCTTCGTCGCGAAGAAGCGGAAGATCGCCGAGGGCGACAAGCTCGCCGGCCGTCACGGCAACAAGGGCGTCATCGCGAAGATCGTCCCCGAGGAGGACATGCCGTTCCTCGAGGACGGCCGCCCGGTCGACGTGGTGCTCAACCCGCTCGGCGTCCCGAGCCGGATGAACATCGGCCAGATCCTCGAGACGCACCTCGGCTGGGCCGCCGCGCACGGCGTGTTCGCCGAGGGCGGCCGCGTCAACGAGCGCGCGCCGATCAACGCCCCCGACCCGCGGGCCGTCGCCACGCCGGTGTTCGACGGCGCGACCGAGTCCGACGTCGACGAGGCGCTCATGGCGTGGGCCGCGCAGTCGGACGACATCACGATGAACGTCGACAAGAGCCGGCCCGAGGGCCGGCGCTGCTCCGGCAAGGTGCAGCTCTACGACGGGAAGACCGGCTCGCCCTTCGAGCAGAAGGTGACCGTCGGCTACATGTACATCCTCAAGCTGCTCCACCTCGTCGACGACAAGATCCACGCGCGGTCGACGGGCCCGTACTCCCTCGTCACGCAGCAGCCCCTGGGCGGCAAGGCCCAGTTCGGCGGCCAGCGGTTCGGCGAGATGGAGGTGTGGGCGCTCGAGGCATACGGCGCCGCGTACACGCTGCAGGAGATGCTCACGATCAAGTCCGACGACACGATCGGGCGCGTCAAGGCGTACGAGGCGATCGTCAAGGGCGAGAACATCGCCGAGCCGTCGATCCCGGAGTCGTTCAAGGTGCTGCTCAAGGAGATGCAGTCGCTCTCGCTCGACGTCCACGTCCTCTCGGACGAGGGCCGCGAGGTCGAGGTGCGCGAAGAGGACGACGAGTTGCTCCGCGCGGCGGAGGAGCTCGGGATCGATCTCTCACCCGCCAGCGTCCGGGCCGCGGCCGCAGAGCCGTCGGTGCAGGAGGTCGAGGAGGGCGCACCCGAGGAGGGCGTCGACCTGGCCGTCGCCTCCGACGAGAACCTGGAGGAGGAGCCCGCGGGAGACGAGGAGCTCGCGCTGCCCGCGGACGCGGAGTTGGAGGACTAGGTACGTGGGTCTCGCTTCGCGAGCTCCACGAGAGGAACTGGAAACCGTACTTCCGAACTGGGGCAGCCCCTTCTAGGGGTCTGTCCGAAGGAGAGAGACCCCTTGGCGCAGATCGACATCAACGACTTCGACGCGATCCGGATCGGGCTCGCTTCACCGAAGCAGATCCGCGACTGGTCGATGGGCGAGGTCACGAAGCCGGAGACCATCAACTACCGCACCCTGAAGCCCGAGCGCGACGGGCTGTTCTGCGAGCGCATCTTCGGTCCGACGAAGGACTGGGAGTGCTACTGCGGGAAGTACAAGCGCGTCCGCTACAAGGGCATCATCTGCGAGCGCTGCGGCGTCGAGGTGACGCGGCAGAAGGTGCGGCGCGAGCGCATGGGGCACATCGACCTCGCTGCGCCGGTCTCGCACATCTGGTTCTTCAAGGGCGTCCCCAGCCGCATCGGGTATCTCCTCGACATCGCCCCGCGCGAGCTCGAGAAGGTGCTCTACTTCGCCGCGTCGATCGTCACGGCGGTCGACCGCGAGAAGCGCGCCGAGGACCTCGCCGACCTCGAAGACAAGGTCAAGGGCGAGTCGGAGCAGATCTACGTCGATCGCGACGAGCAGCTGGTCGCCCTCGACGGGCGGCTCGCCCGGCGGCGTGCCTACCTGTCGGCCTCGAAGGACAAGGGCTTCGACGAGGACGACGAGTTCTGGGCGCGCGGCCTCTCGAACTGGGCCGAGGACCAGGTGCTGCCGGGCCTCGAGGACGCGCGCACCCTTGCGGGCGGCATCCTCCCCGACCTCGCCGGGACGATCGCGAGCGAGGATCCGAAGCGGATCCGCGAGCTCGTCCGCCAGACGGCCACCCGCGACGACCGGCGCCTCGCTCCGCGCGAGATCGAGTCGGTCGCGACGGCGGCGCTGGAGATCCGCGCCGCGCTCGAGCCCCTTCGTGCCGAGCTCGAGAAGTCGTCCGGCTCGAAGAAGGGCGCGATCACGAAGCACCTGCACAAGCTGCTCGACCAGCTGCTCGGCGGAGAGGAGCTGTCCGGGGACGACGCGGAGCTCGTCGCCTCGGTCGATGCGAAGAACCTCGACCGGGCGCGCGGGACCGGCAACGGCCTGCTTCGGGCCGTGCTGGAGCGTGCCGAGGGCGATGCGAGCGACGAGCAGGTGCGCGAGCTCGCCTACGACCTCTGCCTCGTCGAGGGCGCCCGCAAGGAGGACCTCGAGATCGTCCAGCAGTGGGCGACCAAGGTCAAGGAGATGGTCGCCGACATCGAGAGCAGGCGCGAGGACGCGCGCGAGGCTGCGGTCGAGGGCGTCCGGCGGCTCGAGGAGACGTGGAAGCTGTTCCGCGAGCTCGACGTGAAGCTGGTCGTCAACGACGAGCAGATCTTCCGTGAGCTCAAGGACCGCTTCGGGTCGCCGTACGGCTTCGGCGTCTACTTCCGCGGCGGCATGGGCGCAGAGGCGATCCGTGAGTTGCTCCGCGACCTCGACCTCCCGCAGGAGTCGATCACCCTCCGCGACACGATCAAGACGTCGAAGGGTCAGAAGCAGCAGCGCGCGATCAAGCGGCTGAAGGTCGTCCAAGCGTTCATCACATCCGAGAACAAGCCCGAGTGGATGGTGCTCGAGGCCGTCCCGGTGATCCCGCCGGAGCTCCGGCCGATGGTGCAGCTCGACGGCGGCCGGTTCGCCACGAGCGACCTCAACGACCTCTACCGGCGCGTGATCAACCGGAACAACCGCCTCAAGCGGCTGCTCGACCTCGGCGCTCCGGAGATCATCGTCAACAACGAGAAGCGCATGCTCCAGGAGGCGGTCGACGCGCTCTTCGACAACGGCCGCCGCGGCAGGGCGGTCACCGGCCCGGGCAACCGGCCGCTGAAGTCGCTCTCCGACATGCTCAAGGGCAAGCAGGGGCGCTTCCGCCAGAACCTGCTCGGTAAGCGCGTCGACTACTCGGGCCGCTCCGTGATCGTCGCCGGCCCGAACCTGAAGCTGCACCAGTGCGGGCTGCCGAAGCTGATGGCGCTCGAGCTCTTCAAGCCGTTCATCATGAGCCGGCTCGTCGAGCGGAAGTCCGTCCAGAACATCAAGGCGGCCAAGAAGTACGTCGAGTCGATGGTCCCGGAGGTCTGGGACGTGCTCGAGGAGGTCATCGCGGAGCATCCGGTGCTGCTCAACCGCGCACCGACGCTCCACCGCCTCGGCATCCAGGCGTTCGAGCCCGTGCTCGTCGAGGGCAAGGCGATCCAGGTGCACCCGCTCGTCTGCCACGCCTTCAACGCCGACTTCGACGGCGACCAGATGGCGGTCCACCTCCCGCTCTCGGCGGAGGCGCAGTCCGAGGCGCGCATCCTGATGCTGTCCTCGAACAACATCCTCTCGCCTGCGAACGGGCGGCCGCTCGCGACCCCGACGCAGGACATGGTGCTCGGCGTGTACTACCTCACGTACTGCTCGCACGATCCGCTCTCGGAGAAGTCGTCTGCGGAGCTCGCGAAGGAGCTCGGTGTCAAGGGCCTGCCGCGGTTCGCGTCCGAGGAGGAGATCGAGTTCGCGCTCGAGCATCCAGCGCAGGAGGTCTCGCTCCAGCAGCCGATCGAGTTCCGCTCCGGCGACGAGGTGAGGCTGACCACGCCCGGCCGCGTGATCTTCGAGACGGAGATCGAGCGGTCGCTCGCCGAGGCCGTCCGCGACGGGCTGCACGAGCAGGTCGTCGTCGACCGCGCCCTCACGAAGCGCGAGCTCGACTCGATGATCGACCGCCTCGTCGGCGAGTACGGCGCCTACGCCGTCGCGACCGTGCTCGACACGATCAAGTCGCTCGCGTTCCGCTTCGCAACCCGCGCCGGCATCACCGTGTCGAAGAACGACATCGTGATCCCGCCGGAGAAGGAGGCGATTCTCGCCGGCTACGAGGAGAAGGTGACGAACGTCGAGCGCGAGTACGAGCGCGGCCTGATGACCGAGGAGGAGCGCAAGGAGCGTGTCATCGAGGTCTGGACGGAGGCCACGAACGACGTGGCCAAGGCGATGGAGGCAAACCTCCACGAGACGAACACGGTGCTCATGATGGCCAAGTCCGGCGCCCGCGGGTCGTTCAACCAGATCCGCCAGCTCGCCGGGATGCGCGGCCTCATGGCCAACCCGAAGGGCGAGATCATCGAGCGTCCGATCAAGGCCAACTTCATGGAGGGCCTCTCGGTGCTCGAGTACTTCATCTCGACCCACGGCGCCCGCAAGGGGATGGCGGACACCGCGCTCCGCACCGCCGACTCGGGCTACCTGACCCGCCGCCTGGTGGACGTCTCGCAGGACGTCATCATCCGCGAGGAGGACTGCGGCACCGACGACCACGTCGGGCTGTCGGCGATCCTCGACGGGCAGCTCAACCCGAGCGCGGCCGGGCGCGTCCTCGCGTCCGACGTCCACAAGCCGCTCAAGGACGGGAAGCCGGGCAAGACGGTCCTCGGCGAGAAGGGCGAGCTCTTGACGAAGCTCCGCCTCCGCGAGATCGCGGATCAGCTCGAGGAGCAGGCCGAGGAGCTTCTGCTTCCCGTGCGCAGCGTCCTCAAGTGCCGCAGCGAGGTCGGCGTGTGCCGCGCCTGCTACGGCACGTTCCTCGCGAGCGGCGACATGGCCGAGATCGGCGATGCCGTCGGCATCGTCGCGGCGCAGTCGATCGGCGAGCCGGGCACCCAGCTGACGATGCGGACGTTCCATACCGGCGGCGTGGCGGGCTCGGACATCACACACGGCCTGCCGCGCGTCGTCGAGATCTTCGAGGCGCGGAACCCGAAGGGCGCGGCGACGCTCGCGGAGCTCGGCGGCAAGGTCGAGGTGGACGAGCAGGACCGCACGGTCCTCGTGACCGTCACGCCGTCCGCGCTCGACGAGAACGGCGAGCCGCTCCCGGTGAAGGAGTACTCCTTCCCGCGCCGGACCCGGCTGCTCGTCTCCTCGGGGGACACCGTCGAGCAGGGTGATCCGCTCGACGAGGGCTCGCTCAGCCCCGCCGACCTGCTGGCGCTGCACACGAAGGCGGCGAAGGGCTCGACCCCGACCGAGCTCTACCTCGTGGGCGAGGTGCAGAAGGTCTACAAGTCGCAGGGCGTCGACATCCACGACAAGCACATCGAGCTCATCGTCCGCCAGATGATGAAGAAGGTGCGCGTCGAGACGCCGGGCGACACGGAGCTCCTGCCGGGGCAGCTGGCCGACAAGGTCGTGCTCGAGCGGGCGAACGCGGCCGCTCGCTCGGCAAAGGGCGAGCGGGCGACGTTCGAGCCGCTCATCCTCGGCATCACGAAGGCCTCGCTGGCGACCGAGTCGTTCCTCTCGGCCGCGTCCTTCCAGGAGACCACGAAGGTCCTGACGGACGCCGCCATCGAGGGCAAGGTCGACCGGCTGCTGGGGCTCAAGGAGAACGTGATCATCGGGAAGCTGATCCCGGCGGCCACGGGTCTCAAGAAGTACCGCGGCATCGACATCGAGCCGTCCGAGCCGCTCCCGGCGGCCATGTTCGGGCCCGGCTCGGAGGCCGAGCTGCTTGCGGCGCTCGAGGAGATCGGCGACGGCGACGGGCTCGACCTGTCGGCTCTCGGCCTCGGTTACGAGGACGAGCTGCGCGACCTGCC
>CAWFDO010000027.1:0-9263 GCA_963814565.1 uncultured Actinomycetes bacterium | reverse complement strand
CGACGATCCGCCGTCTCGGCTTCCTCCAGCTCGACCCGATCGCGACCGTCGCGCCGGCTCAGCGCCTCGTCCTCTGGAGCCGGCTCGGCGGCTACGACGTCGACGAGCTCGAGCGCCTGCTCTGGGACGAGCGCTCGCTCTTCGAGTGGAACGCGTTCGCGTGGCCGATCGAGGAGCTCCGCCTCGTGAAGGGCCTGATGACGCGCTGGCGCCGGTCGACCCACTACAACTCCGAGCGCTGGATCCGCGGCTTTCTCGCCGAGAATCGCGGGTTCCGCCGCTACGTCCTTCGCGAGCTCGAGCGGCGCGGCCCGCTCCTCTCGCGCGACCTCGAGGATCGCGCGAAAGGCCCGGCGGAGAAGCACCGCTGGTACGGCTCGCGGCGCGTCGGGCTGATGCTCACGTCCCTTCACCTCCGAGGAGAGGTCGCAATCGCGGGGCGGCGCGGCGGACAGCGTCTCTGGGACCTCGCCGAGCGGTGGTACGCCGAGACCGAGCCGATCTCCGTGCGCGAGGCAGAGGGCGCCCTCGAGGAGCGCCGCTTCCGCGCGCTCGGCGTGCGCGTCGTGCCAGGTGGCTTCGAGGCGCATCCGGAGGCGCTCGACGGCGACGTGCCGGACCGCGTCACGTTCCTCTCGCCGTTCGACCGCCTGATCCACGACCGCGACCGCGCAGAGGCGCTGTTCGGCTTCCACTACCGGCTCGAGATGTTCGTGCCGAAGGCGAAGCGCGAGTACGGGTACTACGTCCTGCCGATCCTCCGGGGCACCGAGCTGATCGGCCGCATCGAGCCCGTCCTCGACCGACGGACGGCGCGCCTGTCCGTCCTCGGCATCTGGGCGCAGCCCAACGCCCCCGCTGCCGCGGGCGCGGAGATCCGCGAGGCGCTCGAGGAGCTTGCCGCCTGGCTCGGCGCCGAGGAGATCGCAGTCGGGCGGCGCGTTCCGCGCCCGTGGGCGGCCGCGGTGCGCGGCTGAGGCACGCCCTCGCTCGACGAGGGGACTCCGCCGACCGGGAACGGCCGGAGCGGCCATACAATCGGCGCATGGACTTCGAGACACGCGCGATCCACGCGGGGCAGGAGCCCGACCCGGCCACGGGCGCGGTCACGACCCCCATCTACCAGACCTCCACGTTCGCGCAGGACGCGGTCGGGGTCAACAAGGGCTACGACTACGCCCGGGTCTCGAACCCGACCCGGACCGCGCTCGAGGAGTGCCTCGCGTCCCTCGAGAACGCGGCCCACGGGCACGCGTTCTCGTCCGGGATCGGTGCGACGACGACGATCATGCACCTGCTCGACCCGGGCGACCACGTCGTCTGCGTCAACGACGTCTACGGCGGCACGTACCGCATGTTCTCGCAGGTGTACGAGCCGAAGGGCTACCGCTTCACGTACGTGACGCCGGAACAGCTGTCGTCCGATCCGGCGTCGCACGTCGCCGGGGCGCGTCTCGTCTGGATCGAGAGCCCGACCAACCCGCTCCTGAACCTCGTCGACATCGCGGCCGTCGCCACCGCGGCCAGGGCGGCCGGTGCGCTGCTCGTCGTCGACAACACGTTCGCGACCCCGTACTTGCAGACGCCGATCGATCTCGGCGCCGACATCGTTCTGCACTCGACGACGAAGTACCTCGGCGGCCACTCCGACGTCATCGGCGGCTTCGCCGGCACGAACGACCCGACGATCGCCGAGCGGCTGCGGTTCTTGCAGAAGTCGCTCGGGGCCGTGCCCGGCCCGTTCGACGCCTGGCTCGTGCTCCGGGGCCTGAAGACCCTCGCGGTGCGCATGGACCGCCACTGCGCGAACGCGCGTGCCGTCGTCGACTTCCTCGCCGAGCACCCGCGCGTCACGCGCGTCCTCTGGCCCGGCCTGCCCGACCACCCCGGGCACGAGATCGCCAGGAGCCAGATGCGCGACTTCGGCGGGATGGTCTCCTTCCTCGTCGAGACCGAGGACGAGGCGGTCGAGCTCGTCGCGCACACCGAGGTCTGGACGCTCGCCGAGAGCCTCGGCGGCGTCGAGAGCCTCATCGAGCACCCGGCGCGGATGACGCACGCCTCCACGGCGGCGGGGCCGTTCGCGGCGCCTGCCAACCTCGTCCGGCTCTCGGTCGGGATCGAATCCGCGGACGACCTCGTCGCGGATCTGAGCAGGGCGCTCGCGGCGACGCCCGCCCGAGCCTGACCTGCGCGCGGGCGAGCGTCGGGGCGAGCGTCGGGCCTATCCGGCGACGATCCGGAACACTGCCCCCGTCGGGTCGGCGGCCTGCGCGAGCCGTCCGTACGGCGTGTCCTCGGCGGCTTGAACGACCTTGCCGCCAAGCGCCACGACCTTCTCGAGCGTCGCGTCCGCGTCCTCGACCTTGAAGTAGATGGCCCAGTGGGCGGGGTCGTCGCCGGGGTACGGCGAGTCGTCCATGATCCCCGCGAGCTGGCCATCGCCCTCGCCGAGGGTCGTGTAACGGAACTCGTCCGTGTCGCTCACCGTGTGCGCGTCCCACTTGAAGACGTCGCGGTAGAAGCTCACGGACTTGCCGTAGTCACGGGTATGGAGCTCGAACCACGACGGTGTGCCGGGCTCGCCGGTGACCTCGAAGCCCTTCTGCGTGCCGGGCTGCCAGGCCCCGAGCATCGCTCCGCCCGGGTCCTTGAGCATCGTCGACCTGCCGTTCTCGCCGACGGTCATCGGCTCGAACTCGACCTTCCCACCGTGCTGCGCGACAGCACTTGCGGTCGCGTCGACGTCGTCGGTCATCAGATGGAGGCCCCAGCCGTCGGAGTAGCCGGCTGCTCCATCGTTGTGCATGCAGCCGCCGATGTGCTTGCCGTCCTTCGTGAAGGTGAAGTAGCCGCCGAACTCCGCCTGGGGCTCCTCCGCGGTCCAGCCGAAGAGCTGGCTATAGAACGCAGTCGCCTTGGCCGTGTCCGAGCTGTACAGGTCGATCCAGCACGGAGCACCGACCACGAGCGTTGGTGCGGGCATAAGCGCCTCCCTTTGTCGAATCGGTCGCAGCAATGACTGCCCCGCCGCTCGAAAGTCATCGCCGACTTCCTCGAGGCTAGAGCCCCACACCGTCCGCGGGGGTACGGATAACCCGACGTCGCCGGCCCGGTAGCGTCACGGCGTGTCGGACGAACCGCTCGACCTTCTCCACGGCGGTGACCCACGGCGGATCGGCGCCTACCTCGTCGAGACCCAGGACGGCCTCGCCCTCCACGACTGCGGGCCGACGAGCTGCCTCCCGGCGCTCCGGCACGCGCTGGCCGCGCGCGGCGTCGAGGTGAACGACCTCGGCTCCCTCCTCCTGTCGCACATCCACCTCGACCATGCCGGCGCCGCCGGGGCGCTCGTGCGCGAGCACCCGGAGCTGATCGTCCACGTCTCCGAGATCGGCGCGCCCCACGTCATCGACCCGACGCGGCTCGAGGCGAGCGCCCGCCGCCTGTACGGGGACTCTTTCGACGCGCTCTGGGGGGAGCTCGCGCCCGTTCCCGCCGGGAACGTCCGCGTCGTCGGCGACCGCGCCGCGGGGCTCGAGGTGTTCGCGAGCCCCGGTCATGCGGCGCACCACGTGTCCTACCTCCACGAGGACGGGACGCTCTACGCGGGCGACTCCGCGGGGGTCCGGGTCGCCCCCGGCCGCTTCGTCTTCCCGCCGACGCCGCCCCCCGAAGTCGACCTCGTCGCCTGGGAGCGGACGATCGACGAGACGGAACGCCGGGAGCCCCGTCGGCTCGCGTTGACCCACTTCGGCGTCTTCGACGACGTCGAGCGCCACCTGACAGGGCTCCGGGAGACGATGCACTCCTGGGCGCAGCGCGTGGCGCACGGGATGGACGAGGCGACCTTCGTCGCCGCCGCGCGCGCCGACGTGGTCGCGTCGGACCCGGACGAGGTCGAGGCGTACGACCGCGCCGCGCCGTACTGGCACTGCTTCCTCGGGCTCGAGCGCTACTGGCGCAAGCGCGCCGAGGTGGCCACCGGGTGAGGTCGGCGCTCGCGCCGCTCCGCGAGCGAGAGTTCCGCCTTCTCTTCGCCGGGCGGCTGACGTCCCAGGCAGGCAGCGCGATCGCGCCCATCGCGCTCGCGTTCGCCGTCCTCGAGATCACCGGCTCCGCGACCGACCTCGGGATCGTCATCGCGGCCGGGTTCGTGCCGCAGATCCTGCTCTTCCTCTTCGGCGGCGTCATCGCCGACCGCTTCCCTCGTCACCGGGTGATGGTCGCGGCCGACGTCATCGACGGCTTCGTCCAGCTCGCCGCAGCGGTGCTCGTGCTCCGGGGGAGCGCGGAGATCTGGCATCTCGCGGCGCTCAACGCGGTGCGCGGCGGTGCGACCGCCTTCTTCTTCCCCGCGGCGCAGGGGCTCACGCCGCAGACCGTCCCCGCCGCACAGCTGCAGGAGGCGAACGCGCTCCTCCGGCTGACCCATTCCGGCACGAACATCGTCGGCACGGCCCTCGGCGGCGTGCTCGTCGCCGCCGTCGGACCTGGCTGGGCGCTGGGCTGGGACGCGGCGACGTACTTCGCCGGCGCGGCCGTGCTCGCCCTCATGCGGACGCGCTCGACCCGTCGCGCGACCGCCGACACGTCCGTGCTCGCCGAGCTGCGTGACGGGTGGATCGAGTTCTCGTCGCGCACCTGGCTGTGGACGATCGTTGCCGCCGCGACGCTCGGGAACATGGCGACGTCGATGGGACTGGTCGTGCTCGGCCCCGTCGTCGCGGACCGCGAGCTCGGGGGTGCAGGCCCGTGGGGGTTCATCCTGGCCGCGCTCTCGACCGGCTTCGTCGTCGGTGGCGTGATCGCGTTGCGGATCCGTCCCGTGCATCCGCTCCGGGCGGGTCAGATCGCGTTGCTGGTCGCCCCGCTCACGATGGTCGGGCTGGCGCTCGACCTGCCGGTCTGGGCCATCGCGGCAGGGGGCTTCTGCGCGGGGATCGGGCTCGAGCTCTTCGGCGTGTTCTGGGAGCTCTCGCTCCAGCAGCACGTGCCGCGGGACAAGCTCTCCCGCGTGTCGTCCTACGACGCGCTCGGATCGATCGTCGCAATGCCGGTCGGTCAGATCGTCGCAGGGCCGCTCTCCGACGCGATCGGAGTCACCAACACGATCTGGATCGCGGTCGCGCTCTTCACGATCCCCACCGCGCTCTGCCTCCTTGTGCCCGACGTGCGCAACCTTCGCCGTCTCGACCTACCGACGGCGGCTCACTCGACGACCGCGTGAGCCCGGAGATCGTCGAGCGACGAGAACTCGAGCGCGAGGGCATGGGTCGCCTCGAGCACGACCTGCGGCGCGGCGCCGGCGTCGAGTGCCTCCTGCCAGCGTGCGGCGCAGAGGCACCAGCGGTCGCCCGGCTCCAGTCCGGGGAAGCCCCACTCGGGATGCGGCGTCGAGAGGTCGTTCCCGACCGAGGCGCTGAACTCCAGGAACTCCTCGGTCATCAGGGCGCAGACGGCGTGAACGCCGAGGTCCTGGCCGCCGGTGCGGCACGTCCCGTCGCGGTAGAAGCCGGTGACCGGATCGAAGCCGCACGGCTCGAGCGCGCCGCCCAGGACGTTGAGCCCCTCGTTCGCCACCGGGAGATCATGCCCAACCGGTGACGAGCCAGCGGCGCCGGAGGAAGCGCGCGCCCATGGTCGCCAGCCGGACGACGATGAGGACCGAGAGCGCGGCCCACACGCCGCGGACGCCGAAGTCGCCCGCGACCGCGACCGCCAGCGCCACACCGCATGCGAGGAAGGCGACCACCATCGACGCGGCGATATACGGCCCGTCGCTCGCGCCGATCAGGATGCCGTCCAGGGCGAAGACCGCCCCGTTGAGCGGCTGCATGAGCGCGAAGATCGGCCAGAGCAGCGCGCACTGTGCGAGTACCTCCACGTCGCTGGTGAAGATCCGCGGCAGGACGTCGGAGAGTGCGAGGAGCACGACCGCGAACACGACGCCCGTTGCCACGGAGAGCGCGATCATGCGCACGCTCGCGTCGTACGCCCGCTCGGGGCGGCCGGCGCCGAGCTCTCTGCCGACGAGGATCTGGCCGGCGATCGCGATCGCGTCGAGCACGAGCGCGAGGAAGATCCAGAGCTGGAACGAGATCTGGTAGGCGCCGAGCTCCGCGTCGCCGAGCCGGGCGACCACCACCCCGGCGAGCAGGAAGGCGCAGATCAGGGCGGCCGTCCGTACGAAGAGGAACTTCCCGACCGAGAGGAGGCGCCGGGCGAGACCCAGTACCGGCGCGAGATCGTCCCGGCCGACGCGCCGCGCGATCAGCCAGACGAACGCGATTCCCATGCACGTCTGGGCGATCGCCGTGCCCCATGCGGACCCCTCGATCCCCCAGTCGAAGCCGTACACGAACAGCACCTCGAGCACGACGTTGAGGACGTTGGCGAGCACGATCACGACGAGCGGCGAGGTCAGGTCGGAGACGCCGCGGAGGAAGCCCTGGCCGCCGAGCGCGAGGAAGAACGACGGGATGCCGATCGAGACGATCCGCAGGTACGTCTCGGCGTAGTCGGCCGTCCGCTCCTCCACACCGACCACGCCGACGATCGGCCCGGCGAGGGCGGCGACCGCCACCGCGAGCGCGACGCCGATCGCGAGCGACAGCCACAGCGCCTGCGCGCCGAGGCGGCGCGCCACCCGGTCCTCCCCCGCCCCGCTCGCCCGGGCGACCTGTGCCGTCGTCCCGTACTGGAGGAAGTTGAACATCGCGAGCACCGAGAGGACGGTGGCCGCGGCGCCGAGCCCCGCGAGCTGGGAGCGCCCGAGATGCCCGACGATCGCGGTGTCGACGAGGATGTAGAGCGGCTCCGCGGCGAGCGCGCCGAGCGCCGGGACCGCGAGCCCCAGGATCTCACGGTCGTACGCGGAGCGGAGCCGCACGGGCTCGCTACGACAGAGGCTCGCGACGCACGATCCGCGCGCCGCTCGACTGCGCGATCGCCTTCACCACGATCTCGTCGATGTTCACGTGCGGGGGCCGCGTGAGCGCGAACATGACGCAGTCCGCGACCTCGTCGGCGGTCACCGGCTCGAGCCCCTCGTACACGGCGTCCGCCTTCGCCTGGTCGCCGCCGAAACGGACGACGGAGAACTCCGTCTCGACGAGTCCCGCGTCGACGGTCGTGATCCGGATCGGACGGCCGAGGAGATCCTCCCGCAGGGCGTACGTGAAGCCGCGCACGGCGAACTTCGAGGCGATGTACGACGCGCCGTTCGGGTACGCCTGCCGACCGGCGATCGACCCCATGAAGAGGATGTGGCCGCCGTCGCGGACGTGCGGCAGGCAGAGCCGGGTCATGCGCAGGACGCCGTCGACGTTCGTGTGGAGGACGGTTTCCTCGTCGGATGCCGTCGACTCCGTGAACGGGGCGCGGCCGAGCGCGAGCCCCGCGTTGTTGAAGAGGATGTCGATCCCGCCGAGCGCCTCGACCGCCGCGTCGACGAAGGCGCGGCTCGAGTCCTCGTCGGTGACGTCGACCGGGAGCGCGACGTCCGCGTCGACGCGGTCGACGCGCCGCGCACCGCCGACGACGCGGACACCGGCCGCGCGCAGCTGCCGTACGGTCGCCGCGCCGATCCCCGACGAGGCGCCCGTGACGACCGCCGTCTTGCCACGAAGGTCCACGTGGTGTCCCGGGTGCCCGGCTTACGCCAGGCACCTCCTCCCGCCGCTGATCGGATCCGGGCTCAGTCGGACACCTCGGCCAGCTCGACCCGTTCGATGAGGACGTCGTCCCGCGGCCGGTCGCGGCCGTCGCGGTCGGCGAGCGAGATCCGGTCGACGATCTCCTGGCCGGAGGTCACGCGCCCGAAGACCGTGTGCTTGCCGTCGAGCCACGGGCACGCCTCCGCCGTGACGATGAAGAACTGCGAGCCGTTGGTGTTGGGGCCGGCATTCGCCATCGCGAGCGCGCCGCGTGTCACCAGGTGCTCGTTGAACTCGTCCTCGAACGTGTATCCCGGGCCGCCCGCGCCCGTGCCCTCGGGGCAGCCGCCCTGGATCATGAAGTCGGGGATCACGCGGTGGAAAGCGAGCCCGTCGTAGAAGCCGTCGGACGCGAGCTTCGTGAAGTTCTCGACCGTCTTCGGGGCCGCCTGGGGATAGAGCTCGACCTCGATCGGGCCTTCGCTGGTGTGAAGCGTCGTCTGTGTCATGGGCCTGACGCTAGCACCGGCCCCGAGCGGCTCCGACGGCAACCCGGCAGGACCGCGACAAGGCCCTTAACCGTCGGCCAACAACTGACCGAAACGCCGCCTGCGTACACTGAAAACGTATGGCGACCGCCGAAGCACCGCTCGCCGGCCTGCCCCAGGCAGAGGCGTCCCAGGAGCTCGCAAAGAGCTGGCGGCGCCTGACGCGAGCGGCGACCGCCGTCGCAGTCGCCACCTCACCGGCGTTCTACGTCTGGCTGACGCAGGCGAACGACTGGGTTTGGTGGAAGGCGCTCCTCGCCACCGTCGCGATCGTCGTCATCTTCCGCGGGTTCGCCGAACTGCTCTTCCGGCGGATGATCCCGACCCCGAGCCTCTTCGGGATCGAGAGCCGCGAGCTCCGCGAGGAGGACATCGTCGGCCGCCGCCGCGCCTGGTTCTGGCGCTTCTGGTTCAAGATCTTCACCTTCTTCTTCGTCATCATCACCGTCGTCTGGCTGTTCAAGGGCGGCACGTGGTGGGGGACGATCGGCTACATCCTCGACGGCATCGGGAACATCCTCTCGTCGCCGGCGCTCTGGATCCAGGTCGTCTTCGTCTTCTTCCTCTTCATCGCGAACTTCGGGATCCTCTTCGGCCCGCTCCTCGCGATGAACCTCACGCAGATCAAGACGTTCGAGCCGGGCGACGCGCAGTGGGGCGTCAAGCTCGAGGACGTCCGCGGCCAGGCTGAGGCGAAGGAGGAGGTGCGCCGCGTCGTCTCGATCTGGCAGTCGGGCGAGCAGTTCGAGCGCCACGGCGGGAAGCGCGAGCGCGGCGTCCTCTTCTTCGGGCCCCCCGGGACGGGGAAGACGATGCTCGCGAAGGCGCTCGCCACCGGCTTCAACTCGCCGTTCGTCTCCATCCCCGGCTCCGGGTTCGCCGCGACCTTCATCGGGATCGACGCGATCGTCGTGCGCTACCTCGCGTGGAAGGCGAAGCGCGCCGCGCGGAAGTGGGGCGGGACCTGCATCGTCTTCATCGACGAGATCGACGCGGTCGGCATGCGCCGGCAGGCGCTCGGCGCCGGATTCGGCGGCTCGTCGACGGCGCCGCCGCT
>CAWFDO010000026.1:0-23513 GCA_963814565.1 uncultured Actinomycetes bacterium | reverse complement strand
GCGAGGTCGTCAGGTCGTCGGCTCGGGTTCCGGCTCCAGCGCCAGCTCCAGCTCCGGCATCGAAATCCCCTCGAGGCTGAGCAGCTTCGCGCTCGCGGCCGGGAAGCGGATGCTCACCCGCGCCCCGATGGGAAGCGCTGCGGCCCGGTCGGCGGAGAGGTCGGCGGTCCACTCCGTCGGCCCTGCGAGGACACGGAGCCGCGTCACCGACCCGAGGAACGTCTGCGAGACGACCTCGCCGACGAGCCCGTTCTCCGCCGATCCGGCGACGGCCCCGAGCTCGACCGTCTCGGGCCGGACGAGCAGGAGCACCCGCTCGCCGCGCGGCCTTCCACGAGCGGCATCGACCGACAACGGCGTCCGGTCGTACTCGACGCGTCCCGACTGCGGGTCGGCAACGGTCGACTCGATCCGGTTCATCGTGCCGACGAACTCGGCGACGAACGGCGTCGCCGGTGCTCCGTAGATCTCGCCGGGGGAGCCGATCTGCTCGATCTGCCCGTGCGAAAGCACCGCCACGCGATCCGAGATCGAGAGGGCCTCCTCCTGGTCGTGCGTGACGTAGATGGTGGTGATCCCGAGGCGCGTCTGGATGCGCCGAATCTCCTCTCGGAGCTGGACGCGGACCTTGGCGTCGAGCGCCGACAGCGGCTCGTCCAGCAGGAGCAGACGCGGCTCGATCGCGAGCGCCCGGGCGAGGGCGACTCGCTGCTGCATGCCGCCCGAGAGCTGATGCGGGTACCGGTCGGCGGCCTGGTCGAGCCCGACGAGCTCGAGGAGCTCCTGCGCCCGACCTCGTCTCACGCCCCGTCCCTCGTTGCGCACGCGCAGGCCGAACTCGACGTTGCGCGCCGCGGTCATGTTCGGGAAGAGGCTGTAGGCCTGGAAGACCATCCCGATGTCGCGGCGGTTCGGCGGCACGCCGGTGATGTCCTTGCCGTCGACCAGGATGCGCCCCGACGTCGGCCTATCGAATCCGGCTATCAGCCGCAGCGCGGTCGTCTTGCCGCATCCGGACGGCCCGAGGAAGGAGACGAACTCGCCGCTCGGGATTTCGAGGTCGATCCCGGCGAGCGCCACGACGTCGCCGAACCGCCGGTGCAGTTGCTTGAGCTCAACGCCGGCCACCCGCCTACCTCGCTCCCTGTGTCGTCGGCGCCCCGCGTCCTCGTCCGACGGCGAGAAGCGCGAGCATCGCCGCCCAGGTGATCCCGAACGCCACGAGCGTCAGCGCCGCCGCCTGATACGGCTTGTTCTGGCTGACGTACTGGATATGCACCGGGAAGGTCTTGAACTGCGCCAGGCTCGCGATCGTGAACTCGCCCATCACGATTGCGAGGGTCAGGAACGAGCCACCGAGCGCAGCGGCCTTGATGTTCGGGAGGATTACGCGGAAGAGCGTCGTCAGCCAGCCTGCCCCGAGGCTCTGCGAGGCCTCGGTGAGGGTGTGCACGTCGATCGCCCGGAAGCCCGTGTCGAGCGAGAAGTACATGTATGGGAACGCGAGGATCACGTACGTCGCGGCGAGGAAGCCGAACGGCTCGGCGTAGAACCACGTGGGCGTTCCGCGGTACAGGTCGAGCAGCCCGACGACGAGGATGATCGGCGCGACGACGAACGGGACGAGCGCGAGAAAGCCGATGACCGGGCGGAGCCGCGGAAGCTTCAGGTGCACCCAGTAGACGGTCGGGACGAGGAGTACGAGCGTGAAGGCGATCGTCTCGAGCGCGATGACGAAGCTCAGCCTGATCGTCTTCCAGAACTCCGGGTCGTCGAAGACGCCGCCGAAGTTCGCAAGCGTGCAGCACTTGGCCGTCTGGTCGTTCTTCAAGCTGAAGAGGAGCGTCGCGATGAGCGGGACGAGAAAGTAGGCGGCGCCGATGAGCAACCAGACGACGGCCGTCGGCGCGATGAAGCGGCGCGGCGTCATCGCACCCACCTCGAGCTGAGCCGTTGCAGCGGGATGTACGCGAGCATCATCAACCCGAGCACGACGAACATCCCAAACGCCAGGGCCTGGGCGAGATGCGGATCGTCGAGGACGTCTCCGCCGATGAAGAAGCCGATCACGATCGGCACGAGGCCGATGCCGCCGGCGGTCAGCCCGTACGCCGTCGCGTACGCCGCGAACGAGTTCCCGAAGAGCAGCACCATCGCGCTCAGAAGCGAGGGGAAGAGGATCGGAATGCCGACATAGCGCCAGAACTGCCACGAGCTGGCGCCGAGGCTCGAGGCTGCCTCGCGCCACTCGCGCCGCAGCCCGTCTATCGCAGGGGCAATGACGAGGATCATCAGCGGGATCTGGAAGTAGAGGTAAACGATCTCGATCCCGGTCTTCGAGAACAGCGAGAACGTCGTGTCGGACCCGGGCGGCGTCCACTCGTAGAGGCTGAATCCGAACACGTTCTGGAGGAACGAGGTGACGATGCCGATCGTCCCGAGCGTCACGATGAACGCGAAGGCGAGGGGGATCCCGGCGAAGTTGGCAGCGACCCCGGAGAACGTCGTCAGCATCCCGCGGATCCACCGTGGCGTCCCGTCACGGATCGCCGCGTAGGCGATCGCGACGCCGAGCGCCCCGCCGACGAGCGCAGTCACGACACTCACTTCGATGCTGTTCTTGAACGCGGTCCGGTACGGCTCGTCGAAGAGCTTCTGGATGTTGTCGAAGCTCCAGCCTCCGTCCTGCGTCTGGAACGCGCCGATGATCACCGTGCCGGCAGGCAGGAGCAGGAACGCCGTGGCGTACGCGAGGAACGGCAGGACGCCGAGCCAGGCGAGCGAAAATCGCCTCTCCCGACCCGTCTGGACGGGCCGGGAGAGGTCGTCGGCTGGTGCGGTCGTGCTCAGGACAAGACGCCTAGGCGCCGACCTTCTTGGGCCATTCCGTGGCGATGGCGGCTCGCGCCTTGTTCACCTGGCCGACGCTCGCGAACTTCACCTTCGAGTACGCGGCCGCCGCCGGCAGCGCCGAGATGAGCGCCTTCGGCACGACCTTGCGCGCGACCATGTCGGTGAAGAGCGCTGGGTGCGAGTATCCCTTCAGCCAGAGCAGCTGGCCCTGGTCCGAGTAGAGGAACTCCTGCCAGAGCCTGGCTGCCCACGGGTGCGGCGCGGTCGCGTTGATCGCCTGGCAGTAGTGAGCGCCGTACACCGCGTCGGACGGGATCGCGGTTCTGATCTTGGCTGCCGGGAACTCTTTCGCATAGGCGATGTTCAGGTAGTCCCAGTCGATCGTGATCGGGGTCTGGCCCGACGCGATCGTCTGCGGCGTCGCCTGCACCGGGATGTAGTTCCCCGCGGCCTTCAACTGGGCGAAGAAGTCGATGCCCGGGTTGATGTCGTTGAGACCGCCGCCGTTCGCGATCGCGGCCGAGTACACGCCTGCGACGGCCGAGCCGGAGGTGAGCGGGCTTCCGTTGAGAGCAACCTTGTTCCGGTACTCGGGCTTCAGCAGGTCCTTCCAGCTGCGCGGGACGTTGCTCACCACCGCGGTGTTGACGCCGAACGACACGACGCCCCAGTAGTCGCCGATCCAGAACCCGCGACCATCCTTCATTGCCCGCGGGACCTTCTTGAAGTTCTTCGTGAAGTACTTGGCGTACAGGCCCTCGTTCGCGCCGGCGATCGCAAAGGTCGGGCTGACGTCGAGCACGTCCGGGGCCCGCGGATCACCCTTGAGCGAGCGCACGGCCTGGTTCTCGGCGGCCGACGACGCGTCGGGGTCGGCGCTCGTGATCGGGATCCCGTACTTGCGCGTGAACGTGCGGATGATCTCGCCGTAGTTCGCCCAGTTGGGCGGCAAAGCGATGGTGTTCAGGCGACCCTCCTTCTTCGCCTCCTTGACGAGCTCGGTCAGCTTGATCGAGCGGCCGAGCATCGGTGGAACGGCGAGCGCCTTCTGGCGCGCGGCAAGGGCGCTGGGGGAGAGCGACAGGATCGTCAGGCCCGCCCCGGCGGCGATACCCCGCCGGAGGAGCGTGCGCCGGTCGAGCCGCTCCTCGTCCAGCCTCCGCAGGAACTCGTACTCCTGCTCCTGGAAATCTTCCACTGCAACTCCTCTCGTACGCGGGGGAACTTGTGAGCGTACGGAGCGCGCGGCGACTCTGCAATAGGGTCACCGCATGGACTCGCCGTGGAGATCGCCGGGAGACTGGCTCAAGGCGGCGCTCCACATGCACACGACCAACTCGGACGGCGAGCTCGCGCCCCGCGCGCTCGCACGGCACTACGGACGCGCCGGGTACGACGTCGTCGCTCTCACCGACCACTGGCACCGAAGCGAGGCGCCGTCGAGCCCGGAGCTCGTCGTGCTGCCGGGCGTCGAGCTGAACTGCCTCCTGCCCGAGGAACGCGACGGCCACGTGCTCGGAATCGGCATCGAACGCGACCCGACCGAGCTCGAAGGCGAGCGCCGCGACCTCGCCGCCACCGGCGACTGGATCGTCGGCGCCGGCGGCGTGGGGTACCTGGCGCATCCGTACTGGACGGGCGCCCGCTCCGGCGCGATCGAGCTTCCGCCGTCGATCACGGGCATCGAGGTGTTCAACGCCGGCTGCGAGCTCGAGGTCGGCCGGGGGCTCTCGTCGGTGCACTGGGACGAGCTCCTCCAGGCGGGCCGCATCTGCCCGGCGCTCGTCACCGACGACAGCCACCACCCGGGGTTCGACTCGGATCACGCCTGGACGTGGATCCGTGCCGAGCGCAACCGCGAGAGCATCCTCGACGCCCTGCGCACGGGCCGCTTCTACGGGAGCACCGGACCACTGATCCACGACGTCGAGACGACTGACGCCGGCGTCGTCGTCCAGTGCACGCCGGCACGGTCGGTCACGCTCCTGATGGGGCGAACGAGTGGTTCCGCGGTGAACGCGGGTCGGCTGGGCTACCGGTACGGCGCAGACGTCCTCGAGGTGTCGGCCGACGGCTGGATCGTCGCTGCACGGCTCGACCTGCTCGAGACGGCGCCGTTCGCGCGACTCGAGGTCGTCGACCCGTCCGGGCACCGCGCGTGGACGAACCCGCTGTGGCCCCGCTAGCGGCGGTCGAGCGGCGGGCCGCCGCACGCGAGTCGCTCGCGCGCACGCGGTTCGACCTGCTCGTCATCGGCGGGGGCGTGATCGGCGCGGCGACGGCTGCCCACGCAGCCCGTGCGGGTCTCGCGGTGGCGCTCGTCGACGCGGGCGACTTCGGCTCGGGGACGTCGAGCGCGTCGTCGAAGCTCGTCCACGGCGGTCTCCGCTACCTGCGCCTCGGCGACGTCCGCCTCGTGCGCGAGGCCCACCACGAGCGGCGTACCCTGGCGGACGACGTCGCCCCGCACCTCGTGCACCGCCTCCCGTTTCTCCTGCCGCTCTACCGGGACGGCCCCTTCCGCCCGGCCTTCGTGCAGAGCGGGATCCTTCTCTACTCGACTCTCGCCCGGTCCCGCCTCAACTGGCTCGTCCCGCCCGATCGCGCGGAGCAACTCGTGCCACAGCTCCGTCTCGACGGGCTGCGCTCGTGCGCGCTGTATGCCGACGCGTGGACGAACGACGCGCGGCTCTGCCTCGAGAACGTCCTCGCCGCGGAGCAGGCGGGCGCCACGGTCCTGAACCGCGCAGAGGTCGTCTCCCTCCGGCTCGTCGACGGCCAGGTGCGCGGGGCGGAGGTCGTGGTGGACGGGGAGGCCGTCGCCGTCGAGGCGCGCGTCACGGTGAATGCCGCCGGGCCGTGGGTGGATGTCGTCCGGCGGCTCGAGGATCCGCGCGCGGGCACGTCGGTGCGGCTCAGCAAGGGCGCGCACGTGCTCGTCCCGGGCGGAAGCGACTGGAGCGCGGCGCTCACCGTGCCGCAGGACGACGTTCGCGTCACGTTCGCCGTCCCGTGGTACGGGCTGCTGCTGCTCGGGACGACGGACACCGACTTCGACGGCGACCCGGCCACCGTCGACGTCGAGCCGGAGGACGTGAGCGAGATCCTCGACGAAGCCGGGAAGGCACTGCCCTCGACGCTCCTCGCGCCAGGGGCAGTCCGGGCATCGTTCGCGGGGCTCCGCGTGCTGCCGCTCGGCGACGGTGGGACAGCCACGGCGCGGCGTGAGACCGTCTTCTCCGTCGGCCCGGGCGGGATGCTGAGCGTCGCGGGTGGAAAGCTCACGACGTACCGTCGCATCGCGCTCGACGCGCTCGAGCGGGTGCGCGGCCCCTTGGGCCTCGGACGGATCGATCGCCGCGCATTCCCGCTGCCCGGTGCAAGCGGGGGAGAGCCGCGCCTCGCGACGATGCTCGATCCGGAGGTCGAGGCACACCTTCGCCACCTGTACGGCAGTCGCGCCGGGGCGGTGGTGGATCGTGGAGCTGAGGATGCCTCGTTGCTCGAACGGCTACATCCGGACGGCCCGGACATCGCGGCACAGGTCGTGTTCGCCGTGGAGAGCGAGTGGGCGACGGACGCCGAGGACGTCCTCCGGCGTCGAACGACCGTGACTCTGCGCGGCCTGGCCGACGAGCACACCGTCGCGCGGGTCGAACGGCTGCTGACGGAATCTAGCGTGGGCTCTCGGACACCAACAGCACTGCCTTGACGATCCCGTCGTAGCCGGTGCACCGGCAGAGGTTGCCGGAGAGCGCGATCCGCACGTCGTGCTCCATCGGGCGCGGGTTGCGCTCGAGGAGCGCCGTCGCCGAGACGAGCATGCCGGGCGTGCAGAACCCGCACTGGACAGCGCCGTGCTCGAGGAAGGCGGCCTGGAGCGGGCTCAACTCGAGCCCGGTGGCGAGACCCTCGACGGTGGTCACCTCGCTGCCCTCGGCCTGCAACGCGAGGTACGAGCAGCTGTTCACCGGCTCGCCGTCGAGCAGCATCATGCAGGCGCCGCATTCCGAGTCGTCGCAACCCTCCTTCGCTCCCGTCAGGCCGACGCCGTCCCGCACCGCCGCGAGGAGACTCGTGTCCGGCTCGAGCTCGAGCGGGTAGGCGATGCCGTTGACGCTCAGCGTGGCGGAGACCCTCACGCGCCGCCCCCGCTGGCCGGGATCGCCACGTCGCCGCCGCGCGCCCGCTCGAGCGCGGCGCCGATCGCGCGCCGGGCGATCACCTCGGCCATGGCGCGGCGATAGCGCTCCGAGGCGCGGACGTCGGAGATCGGAGCCGCCGCGGCGGCCGCGGCCACGGCGGCGGCTTCCACCGCGGACTCGTCGCCGGTGCTGCCGCGTAGCGCCGCCTCGGCCTCCGGCACGCGGCGGATCGTCGGGGCAAGCGCGGTGATCGCCACGGTCGCACCGCGCACCGTGGCGCCCTCGACGGTCACGACCGCGGTGGCGCCGACGACCGCGATCTCCATCTGTCGGCGGTACTCGAGGCGCACGTACGCACTGCCCGTGCCTCCCGGGCGAGCGGGCACGTCGACCGCGACGAGGAGCTCGTCCGGCGCGGCGACCGTCGACCCGGGACCCGAGAAGAGGTCGGCGACGGCCACCGTGCGCTCGCCGCGGGACGACCGCAGGACGACAGTCGCCCCGAAGCACATCAGTGGCCCGCCTGTCTCCATCGCGGGCGAGGCGTTCATCAGGTTGCCGCCGAGCGTCCCCTGGGCGCGCGTCGCGTGAGAGCCGACGATCGCGCTCGCGTCGGCGAGCGCCGTGAAGCGCTCGCGGACGAGCGGATGTGCCGCGATCTCGGCGTGCGTCGCGAGCGCGCCGAGCTGCAGTCCGCCGTTCGCCTCCTCGATGCCGCGCAGCTCGCCGATGCGGTGGATCGCGACGAGCGACTCCGGCAGCGGCGCCTTGCCCTGGCGGGCGCCGACGACGAGGTCTGTGCCGCCCGCGACCGGGCGGGCGCCGCCGGCGAGGGCCGCGAGCGCCTCGTCGAGGTTTGTCGCGGTCGCGAAAGCGATGGCGCTCACGCGCTCGCCTCCCAGACCCGCTCGGGCGTCATCGGCAGCTGCCGGACGCGCGCGCCGGTGACCTTCGCGATCGCATTTGCGATGGCGCCCGCGGTCGGCACGCACGGCGGCTCGCCGACGCCCTTCGAGCCCTTCGGGCCGGCGTTCGGCGTGTCCGTCTCGATCCAGGCGATCTCGATCGCGGGCGCGTCGGAGGCGGTGACGAGCTTGTAGTCGAGGAGGTGCGGATTTCGCTGCCTGCCCAGCTCGTCCAGCTGCGTTCCCTCGGAGAGCGCCTGCCCGATACCCATCACGACGCCGCCGTACACCTGGCCGTCCGCGCCGAGGCGGTTGAGAATCCGCCCGCAGTCGTGCGCGGCGGCAACGCGAAGCACGCGCACGACGCCCGTCTCGCGGTCGACGCGGACGTGCGCCGCATGGGCGATCAGCTGCGGCGCGTGGAACGACTCGTTCCCGAGGCGGCCGACGCACCCTTCCGCCGCGGCGGGCGGTGCCTCCGGCACGTCGCCGGAGCCCTTCCCGTGGAACGTGCCGTCGGCGGCGAGCTCGGCGATCGTCACGGCCTTGTCGGCCGAGCCCTTGACGCGCACCGAGCCGCCGACGAGCTCCAGATCGTCCCGCGCCGCCTCGAGCTCCTCCGACGCGGCGTCGAGCAGCTGGTCGCGCAGGTCGTCCGTGGCCGCGAGCACGGCGCGCACGCTGTTGAACGTCGTCTGCGAGCCGCACGAGCCCATGTCCCACGGGGCGGCATCGGTGTCCTGGTAGAGGAGCGAGAAGTCCTCCGGGCGCATTCCCAGCTCCTCGGCGACGAAGCCCGGCATCGCCATGACCGCCCCGGTGCCGTTCTCCTGGGCGCCAGTCACGATCGTGCCGGTGCCGTCGGGGTTGAGCTTGACGTACGCGCCGGAGTTCTCGGCGAAGCACGGCCACCATCCGCAGGCGACGCCGATCGCCTCGTTCTCCGGGAGCTCGTCGCCGGCCCCGATCAGCTCGACGGCGCGGTCGAGCGTCTCTTTCATGGCGATCCGCTCGAGGACCTGGCCCGTTGCGGTGACCGAGCCCGTCTCGATCAACGTCCGGCGACGGAGCTCGACCGGTTCCAGGCCGAGCGCCTCGGCCAGCTCGTCCATGTGCTGCTCGAGCGCCCAGCAGACCTGCGGGGCGGTCGGCGCGCGGATCGACGAGGAGGGCTGGTTGTTCGAGTAGACGAGCGACGCCTCGATGTCGACGCTCCCGAGCTCGTAGGGGCCGTGCGCGTGCATCGCCGCCATCTGCGCGAAGAACCCGCCCTCACCGCAGTACGCGCCGCCGTCGATGACCAGCCGCGCACGGCGCGCGAGGATCGTCCCGTCGCTCCGCGAACCGGTCTCGAGCTCGATCACCATGCCCTCGCGCCGGTGCCCGACGGCGACGAACTCCTCGTGCCGTGAGAACACGAGCTTGACGGGTCGCCCCGCGGCGCGCGCGAGCGCAGCGACGTGGCCCTCGAAGTGGAAGTCGCACTTCGCGCCGAACCCACCGCCGAGAAGGGGGACGATCACGCGGACGTCCGACTCCGGGATCCCGAGGGTCTGGGCGACGCCGGCGCGCGCCGCGTACGGCACCTGAGTCGACGACCAGACCGTGACGCGGTCGCCCTGCCATTGCGCGACGATCGCGCGCGGCTCGATCGGAACTCCCTGCACCGGGTCGGTCACGAAGCGGCCGCGGACGACGACGTCGCTCGCGGCGAGCCCCGTCTCGACATCGCCCTTCGCGATCGTCGAGAACCCGAGGACGTTGTCGTGGCGCCCGAGCGCCTCGTCGCCCTCGTACGACTCCCAGTCGGGGTGCACGCGCGTCGCGGTCGGCTCGAGGGCCGCCTCGAAGTCGCTGACGACGGGGAGCGGCTCGAGGTCGACCTCGACGAGCGACGCCGCCTCGCGCGCGATCGTCTCGGTCGTCGCCGCGACGCCGGCGACGATGTCGCCCTCGAAGCGGACGGTGTCGCGTGCGAAGAGTCGCCGGTCCTTGACCATTCCGCCGTAGAGCACGTCGGGCACGTCCTCGTGCGTCACGACGGCGATCACGCCGGGGAGCGCGCGTGCACGGGTCGTGTCGATCCGCGTGATGCGCGCATGCGGGTGGTCGGCGTAGCGGAACGCCGCGTGGAGCTGTCCGGTGAAGGTGAGGTCGGCGGTGTACCGGCCCGTGCCCGTCACCTTCTCGTGGCCGTCAGGCCGGACGAATGTCGTCGTCGGCTCCTCGACCGCGGTCACGACGCACATCCAATCAGGCGCCGGGGAGGGCGGTACAGTCACCCGCCGTGGAGGGCTCCTACAAGCTCGTCTGGTTCGTGCCGCCGTCGCATCTGCGCTCGACCCGCGACGCGGTGTTCGTGGCCGGCGCGGGCTGGATCGGCAAATACTCGCGGTGCTCGTGGGCGACGCTCGGGGAGGGGACGTTCCGCGGCGGCGAGGGAACGAGCCCCGCGGTTGGCGAGCCAGGGCGCGACGAGACCGTCACGGAGTACCGGGTCGAGACCGTCGTCCCGTCCGAGAAGCTCGAGTCCGTCATCGACGCGCTCAGACGGGCGCATCCGTACGAGGAGCCCGCCTTCGACGTCTACGAGCGCGTCGAGGCGTGACAACGCTTGTGGTGAATCACCACAAGCGTTGTCCGCAGGGCGCCGAGGTCGCGTGAAGGCGACCCTCTGGACGGACGGTGGTGCTCGCGGCAACCCGGGCCCGGCGGCGTTCGCCTACGTCCTCGAGGCGGAGGACGGCACCGTCCTCGACGCGCGCGGTGAGGCGATCGGCGTCGCGACGAACAACGTCGCCGAGTACTCCGCGCTCGTCGCGGGGCTGCGGCGGGCGGCGGAAGCGGGGGTCGCCGAGCTCGACGTTCGCTCCGACTCCGAGTTGATGGTGAAGCAGATGCGCGGGGAGTATCGCGTCAAGCACAAGGGCCTTCAGGGGCTCTTCCTCGATGCGTCGCGCGCAGCCCGCGAGATCGCGCAGGTGACGTACACGCACGTCCGCCGTGAGCACAACGAGCTCGCCGACCGCCTCGTCAACGAGGCGCTCGATGCGGCAAGCACGTAGCACCGTTCCAGAACGTGACGGAACTAGCGCGACCCGTCGCTGAGGTACAGGTGCCAGAGGAGCCGCGCGGCCGTGGCGCGATGCGGGCGCCACGCTTCGCCGATCGCCTCCAGCTCCAGTGCGGACGGGCGCGTCTCGAGCCGTCGCGCGCGCCTCGCGCCCTCCTGCAGTGCGATGTCGCCGATAGGCCAGACGTCGGGCCGTCGCAGTGCAGACAGGAGGTAGCACTCCGCGGTCCAGGCACCGATCCCCGGGAGCGCCGTGAGGGCGACCCGTGCATCCTCGTCCTCGAGCGACGCGACCTCGTCGAGGTCGAGCGATCCGTCGCCGAGCGCGGTCGACAGGACGCGCACGTAGCGCGCCTTCTGCCGGCTGAAGCCGTCCGCGCGCAGCTCAGCGTCGCTCGACGAGAGCACCCCGGCGGGACTCACATCCCCGAGTCGGGCAGCCAACCGGTCGTACGCCGCCTTCGCCGACGCGAGCGAGACCTGCTGCTCGAGGATCAGGAGTCACAGGGTCGGAAAGCCGGGCTCGCGGGCCCAGAACACCGGAACGCCGTGTCGTTCGACGATCGCGGCGAGGTCCCGGTCCGCGGCGCACAGCTCGGTCGCGGTGGCCGCGAACGTCGTCTCGTCCAGCACGCTCCTACGCTACGCGGTGCGCATGGGATAAGGTCTCGTCCATGAGCCGCGGACGCACACTCCGGATCCCCGTCCGCCTGCTCGGCCTTCTCCTCCTTCCCCGCTAAGGGGAAGCGAGCGACGCACATACCAACGCCGTGCTCCCGCACACCGCCGGGAGAGGTACGCCCCCGTCGAGGAGAAGAAGCCATGCCGATGCCGTTCCAGCGCTACCGCCCGTACACCGTCGTCGACCTGCCGGACCGCACCTGGCCCGACGTCGTCGTCGACCGCGCGCCGATCTGGTGCTCGACCGACCTCCGCGACGGCAACCAGGCTCTCGTCAACCCGATGGACGCCGCGCGCAAGCAGCGCTTCTTCGATCTGCTCGTCCGACTGGGGGTCAAGGAGATCGAGATCGGCTTTCCCTCTGCGTCGAAGACGGACTTCGACTTCTGCCGCAGTCTCGTGGAGGACGACCTGATCCCCGAGGACACGACGATCGCGGTGCTCACGCAGGCTCGCCCGGAGCTGATCGAGCGCACCTACGAGGCCATCGAGGGCGCGCGACGCGCGATCGTCCATCTCTACAACTCGACGTCGGAGACGCAACGGCGCGTCGTGTTCCGGCTCGACCGCGAAGGGATCACGACGCTCGCGGTGCGAGGTACGGCGCTCTGCCGTGAGCTTGCGGCCCGTACGGACACCGAGATCGTCTTCCAGTACTCGCCGGAGAGCTTCCACCACACCGAGCTCGACTACGCGCTCGAGATCTGCGAGGCCGTCGCGGCAGAGTGGGGCGCCGACGCCGGACGAGAGAATGATCGTCAACCTCCCGACGACGGTCGAGGCGTTCCCGCCCAACGTGTATGCCGACCGCATGGAGTGGTTCGGGCGGCGCTTCTCCCACCGCGACAGCGCGATCCTCTCGCTGCACCCGCACAACGATCGCGGGACGGCCGTCGCAACGGCCGAGCTCGGTCTGATGGCCGGCGCCGAGCGCGTCGAGGGGTGCCTGTTCGGGAACGGTGAGCGCACTGGGAACGTCGACCTGATCACCCTCGCCCTGAACCTCCTGACGCAGGGCGTAGACCCGCGGCTCGACCTCTCGGAGCTCGACGAGGCGCGTCGCATCGTCGAGGAGTGCAACGAGCTCCCCGTGCATCCGCGGCATCCGTACGTCGGCGAGCTCGTGTACACGGCGTTCTCCGGCTCGCACCAGGACGCGATCAAGAAGGGCATGGACGCCCAGGAGCGCGCCGGCGCCGACGCCTGGGACGTCCCGTACCTCCCGATCGACCCGAAGGACGTCGGCCGCGACTACGAGGCCGTCATCCGCGTCAACTCCCAGTCGGGGAAGGGCGGCGTCGCGTACCTCATGAAGACGGAGCACCACCTCGACCTTCCCCGCGGGCTCCAGGTCGACTTCGCGCAGAAGGTGCAGGCGATCACCGACGCCCGCGGCGGCGAGCTGACCGCCAACGAGCTGATGAGCGCCTTCACCGAGCACTACCTGGGGATCTCGACGCCGTACGAGCTCATGTCGTTTGCGCACGAGAGTGGGGAGGACGGCGATCGGATGGTTGCTCGAATGCGCGTGGACGGCGAAGTGGTGGAGGTCGTCGGAGAGGGGAACGGCCCGATCGCCGCGCTCGTCCACGGGATCGAGCAGCGGTTCGGCCTCGAGGTCGACGTCCGCGATTACCACGAGCACGCGATGTCGAAGGGCGAGGACGCGACCGCGGCGGCCTACGTCGAGTCAGACGTCGACGACGAGGCGTTCTGGGGAGTCGGCATCCACCCGTCGATCGTCACCGCGTCGCTCCGCGCAGTGATCAACGCCGTCAACCGCTCCCACGCGTTCCGTTCGGCGCGAGAGGAGGCGATCGCGGCGTTCGACGCCTGAACTCGCCCTCGAGCTCAGAGTCGCGCCGCCGGTTGGCGCTGGAGCGTCCGCGCCTGCTCGGCGGCGACGACGTTCCCCTTCTGCTCGGCGGCCGCAACCGCCCGCTCGAGGACGGCAGCCGCGCCGTTCCGCTCGTGCCCGGAAAGCTGCAGGACCTCGCCCTGGCTCATGAGCGCCCGCCAGTGGAGGTTGAGGAAGTCGGTTCCTTCGGTCAGCGCGACGCATTCCGCGGCGAGGCTCTCCGCCTCCTCGGCACCGCCGCGTCGCGCGAGGACCTTGGCTCGCACGCTCCGCCAGCCCGCCTGGGAGTAGGCGTCCTCGGCTCCTGCCCACTCCTCGCTCGCGCGCGTAAGCTCTTCGGCCTCGTCGAGTCGGCCCTGCTCGTACACCGACTCGGCGAGCAGCGCTGCGGTCGTGGAGAGCCACGCGATCTCGCCGATCTCCTGGAGCCGTTCGAAGCCAGCCCGTAGCGTTTCCTCCGCGGCGGCGGGGTCGCCTGCGAAGGTCTCGACCCAACCGGAGAGCTGGGCCAGCGGCCCGGCCTCCCAAACCGGAAGCGTCACTTCCTGCGCGAGCGCGCGTGCCTGTCCGAGTAGTTCACGCGCCTCGTCGAATCGGCCGAGCCCCGCCACGAATGCCCCTTGGGCCATCAGCGCGCTCGACATGACCTTGCGATCGCCTTCGGCGCGCTCGAGGAGCGACCGGCAGCGCTCCAGGCCGGCGTCAACATGCGTGGGGCCTGCCCAGATCGTGAGTGGCACCCAGGCGCGGCTCTCCATCTCGTCGCGGCGATCGCCGGCGCGACGTGCGTGGTCGGCCGCGGTCTCCCATGTCTTCTCGGCCTCCTCGAACCGGCAGCGCATGATGTGGACGAGCGCGAGCAGCGCGGCGGCCTTGCCGAGGCCTCGCTCGTCGTCGATCTCCTCGAACGCCGTGCGGGCGCTGGTCGCCTGTCGATGCGCCTCCTCCGTCCATCCGACGGGCTCCGTGAAGAGCCGCAGCCACATCGCGAGGATGGCGGCATGGCCCTGTAGACGTCGGTCTCCGGAGGCCTCGGCGGCCGAGCCCGTCTCGGTCGCGACCTCGACCAACCGCTCGAAGTCGCCTGTCTCCAGCAGCGCGAACGCGAGCTCTGGCAGCAAGGACGTCCGCTCGCTCGCACCGGGCTCGAGCAACGCGACGGCACGCGAGAGGAGGTTGACGGCCGCGGGCATGTCGCCACGCGTGTACGCCCGGTCACCCGCGGAGGCGAGCCTGGCTGCTGCCTTGCGTGCGAGCTCGGTGGCCTGGTCTGACGCCGGGCCGAGCTCGAGCAGCGAGAGGCACGCCTGTTCGAGGTGGTAGCCGATGATCTCCTCGTACTCGCCGGCACGATCCTGGGTGCGCGCCTCGATCCACTCCGCCAGGTGGGAGTGGAGATCGACGCGCATGGACTTCGGGATCTCCTGGTAGGCGACATCGCGGACGAGGATGTGGGTGAACCGGAATGCGTCGTCGCGTCCGACCCGCTCGAAATCGGGCCGGATCAGCTCCTTCCGCATGAGCGACTGGAGGTGGCCCGCGACGCGCGGCCGCAGCTCCACGGGTGCGAGCTCGGTCACGGCACCCCACCAGAAGACCCGACCGATCACCGCCGCACGCTCCATGACTGCCCGTTCCTCGGAGTCGAGCCGCTCGAGGCGGGCGGTCAGAATCGCCTGGATCGTGGCGGGGATAGAGACGTCGGTCAGGTCCGACTGTGCCACCCAGCCGTCCTGGCCGTGGACGAGGAGACCCTCGTCGATCAGCATCCGCAGGCTCTCCTCGACGAAAAGTGGATTCCCCTCGGCGAGCTCGGTTATGCGCGCGCGCGCCTCGCCGGTGAGCTCCGCGCCCCCGACGAGACCACGGATCAGCTCGTCGGTGTCCGCGCCCGTGAGCGGCTCGACCGTCAGGATCGCCGCGTTCGGCTTGCCTGCCGTCCACGCGGCACGCACCTCGAGCAGCTCCGGCCGCGCCAGGCAGAGGATCAGCACTGGCGTCGTGGTGATCCAGTCCGCGAGGTACTCGACGAGGTCGAGGAACGTCGGCTCGCCCCACTGGATGTCGTCGAGGACGACCACGAGCGGTCGGTCACGGGCGACATGCTCGAACAGCTTCCTCACCGCCCAGAACGTCTCCTGGATCGCGACCTCGTCACCCGGCCCGAACAGCGGAGCGAGGCGCTCGGCGACGAGAGCGCCGTCCGGCGACGCCTCGACCGCACGGGCAAGCTTGGCCGCCGCCTCGGCGGGCGTATCGCCCTCTCCCATCGCGGCGATGTCCCGGAGCGCGCCGACCAGCGGCCAGAACGTGATCCCCTCACCGTAGGGGAGGCAACGGCCACGCGCGACCGTCGCGCGTCCTGCGATCTGGCCGACCAGCTCATCGCTGAGCCGGGACTTTCCGACCCCGGCGGAGCCGATCGCGGTGACGATCCGCGCCGACCGTGTGGACGCCGTCCGCTCGAAGTGCTCTGCGAGCACCCGCAGCTCCTCCTCACGGTCGACCAGGGGGGAGTCGAGGCGGCGCAGGTAGCCGGGGGCGCCGGGGTCGACCTCGAGGAGGCGCCACGCGGAAACGGGGCTCGTCTTGCCCTTCAGACGGAGGCCCTCGACCGGCTCGGCGTTGATGGCCGCATGCGTGAGGCGGTACGTCGGCTCGCCCAGCAGGATCTCCCCGGGCTCGGCTGCCTGCTCGAGGCGGGCCGCGATGTTGACAGCGTCGCCGGTCACGAGGCGCTGGTCGAGGCCGGGCTCGCCGGCGACGACCTCTCCGGTGTTGACCCCGATCCGCGTCGTGATCCTCACTCCGACCGTGCGCTGGAGGTCGTCGTTGAGGCGATCCAGGGCGACCCGCATGTCCGCTGCCGCGCGGACCGCGCGCAGGGCGTCGTCTTCGTGGATCTGCGGGACGCCGAACACCGCCATCACGGCGTCGCCGATGTACTTCTCGACGACGCCGCCGTGAAGCGCGATGACACGTGCCATCTCGTCGAAGTACCGGAGCATCAGATGCCGGACGGCCTCCGGGTCGAGCGTCTCTGCGAGCGGTGTCGAGTCCGTGACGTCGCAGAACAACACGGTGACCGTCTTGCGGAGCTCGCCCTCAGCAGCGCCGTTCGGCCGCAGTGGCACGCCGCAGGCCGGGCAGAAGCGGGCGCCGCGTTCAACGCTGGCGCCGCACGCTGTGCAGGTTGCGGTGACGTTGCTCATCGTGGGCCACACGTGCCGCTGCCATCGGAGCGTGCGGCCGCCCCGGACAGGTCACTGCAATTGTGATCACGTATCCGGCCTCCTTGCAAGCGGTCGTGCCACTTGACACGACATCGGAAATCCACGCTAATGGGTTGTTCCCCACGACCCAAAGGGAGGCTTTGTATGAGCGACTTCGTACCCAAGTCATCGTCGGAAGCGCTACGAGCGCTGGGCGGGCTCTCCGCGGTGGTCGCGGATCCCGATCAACGCAAGGAGTTCTCGGTCGACGCGCGCGCGACGCTGGAGCGGGCCGGCGTCGATCTCGAGCAACTCCCGGAGGGGCTCGTCGAGCGTCTCGGAAGTCTGGGATACGACGAGCTGACGGTGCTCGCGAAGCACGCCGCCGAGCTCAGGAAGCATGGGTTCTACGGCGAGTTCCCGGACGGCGTGCGGCTCGAGTTCTTCTAGGTCGAAGCCGTGACGGTGACCTCACACAGCGGCACGTCGCCGAGCGAGCGCCTGCGCGGGAAGATCGAGCTGCTTCTGCCGGTCCAGCTCGCCGCCGGCCGCCGCCTGCTCGATCATCCGCGTGTCGGAGAGGCGTACTCCGAGTATCTCGTCATCATGCACGGGGTCATCCGGGCAAGCGTGCCGCTCATGGAGACGGCACGCGCCCGCGCCTCCGAGCTCGCCGACGACCCGGTTGCAGCCGGGCTCGCAGGCTACCTCGACGAGCACATCCCCGAGGAGGAGGAGCACGACGAGTGGCTGCTCGAGGATCTCGAGCTCGTCGGGGTTCCGACGACGGCTGTCCTCGAGCGGCCGCCGTCCCCCACGGTGGCCGCTCTCGTGGGCGCCCAGTACTACTGGATCCACCATTACCACCCGGTCGCGTTGCTCGGGTATATCGCCGTTCTGGAGGGGTACCCGCCGGATCCCGCCGACGTCGCAGCCCTCGAGGCGCGGACCGGGCACCCCTCACAGGCGTTCCGCACCCTGGCCGCTCATGCCGAGCTCGACCAGCACCATCGAGACGAGCTGATGGACGCGATCGACGCTCTTCCGCTCAGCGATGCGCAGGAACGCGTGCTGGGGATGAGCGCGATCTACACGGTGGACATGACCGCGCGTGCGCTCGACGAGGTGAGCGACCGGTCGGGCGCAAGCGCACGCTGAGCCGTTTTGCCTCTGCGGCGCCCGGGTAACGCCTCCTTCGGCACGACGAAGGAGGAATGGCATGGACGCGATCTGGTGGGTCGTTATTGCCGTCGCGGCGCTCGTGATCCTGGCGCTCGTGGCGTGGAGCTATTCGCAATCGAGGCGCAGGGCGGCGCTGCGCGATCAGTTCGGGCCCGAATACGACCGCACAGTCGGCGAAGCCGACTCGAGGCGGCAGGCCGAGCGTGACCTGGCCGAGCGCGAGCGTGCGCACGAGTCGCTCGACATCCAGCCGCTGTCGGAGGCGGCCGTGACCCGCTACACCGAGGACTGGCAGCGGGCGCAGCAGCGTTTCGTCGACGATCCCGAGCTCGCGGCCCGCGAGGCCGACAGGATCGTCCGGAGCGTGCTCGAGGAGCGCGGGTATCCGAAGGACGACTTCGACAAGCAGGCTGCGGCCGTGTCGGTCGACCATCCGCGGGTCGTCGACCGGTACCGCCACGGGCACGACATGGTGCACGGCAACGGCGCGAGCCCGGAGCAGCGGACGGAGAACCTCCGCCAGGCGATGGTCGACTTCCGCACCGTGTTCGAGGAGCTCGTCGAGACCGCGCCCGAGGCAAGCGTGCGCACCTAGCGCGGCGGTGCGGCGAACCATGGTGGCGCCCGGCGTTCAGCCGCGCCGGGCGCCGCTATAGTTCCGGCGCTACGCGGATGTAGCTCAGTTGGCTAGAGCGTCTGCTTGCCATGCAGAAGGTCGAGGGTTCGAGTCCCTTCATCCGCTTTCTACGAAGCCCCTGCAAGCGCGGGGGTTTCGTCTTCTCAGGAGAGAACACTCCGAGCGGCGTGGCAACAAAATGGCAACGCACGCGGTCCGAACAGCCACTATCGCAGGGACACGAACAGATGTACGGTCGTTCTCGTGTGGCTCGCAGGGATCCCGGTCGCCGACAAGATCGTTCTCCGTCTCGCCGCCGAGCCTCCGCGAAGCCGAGCTCGTCGACACCGCCGAGATACTCGAGCGCGCCTACGACCGCGAAGCCCAGATCGTCGCGCTCGACGTTCCCGACCGGGAGGCGATCCTGCGCGTGCTCGAGGAGTGCCCCGAGGAGCTGCTCGAGCTGCGGGCGACGCTGCTGCAGGAGCACGTCTGGCGCCAGCGCGAAGGGCTCTAGTGCGCGAGCCGCAATTTGCGATGAGTTTCAGATGAGACTCGCCGTCGCACGGAGTGGCACGGTGTACGGTCGCACATCACGGAGGTCGGAAGAAGCCACATCTCGCGCACGGCCGTCCCCGTCGTGGCTTCTCGACGGCTCGACTCGGTCGTCGCCGTCGGACTACTTGCAGTCCTGGCGAGCTGCATCGCCTTCTGGGTGCTGGTCGGCCTGACCGTGTACTGGTTGATCTAGCGAGCATTCGCGCACGAGTTGTGGGCGACGCTGCTGCAGGAGCACGTCTGGCGAAAGCGCGAAGGGCTTGCATAAAGAGGGGGCGACTCCTTGAAGGAGCCGCCCCCGGTAGGACAGCTAGATGGCCGAAGGCCTCTCTACTCTGTAGGCATCCCGATGCACGAGTGGGCCGCGTCGGCGCCGCCACCCATGGAGCTGACGTAGTCGCCGTGGTTCTTGTAGTTCGACGTGCCGGTCGTGGTCGCGCTGACCTTCATCTCGACATCCCACGAGCTCGCCGGGATCGTGGTCGCCAGCGTGATCGACGTGCCGTCGAGCGGCGCGTCGACCAGCTTGCCCGCCCCGAGGCCGTCTAACGCGCGGCGCCGTGAAGCTGAGCTTGTTATTGACGATGCTGCCTTCGATCGTCAGGTCGTTCTCGGGGCCGAGCGGGCCGTTGCAGCCTGCCGCTGACCGAGCCGACGCCCTTGAACGTGTTGTCGCAGGGGTTCAGCGTACCTTGTCGGTGGTCATCCAGACGTCTGCCCCAGTTGCCGACCTCGCCTTCCGGCTGTACGGCCTTGATCGTCATGTGCTGCAGCTGATGGCGCTCGACGCCAGCCGAGTACCGGGCGAGGCGACTGCCATGAGTGCGACCGCGGCAGCGGCGATCGAGAGGATGATCTTCGCCTGATGCAGTCAGCCTGCCGTTCCGTCGCCTTGCCCGATAGGACACGATTGGGTCAATCCACGGGGCCTGTCTGCACCGGCCACCCGCCGCTGGGAGCGTCGGCTGCGACCCTTCGCTCTTTGTTCGACCCCGAGCTCGACGCGCTCGAGCCGTTAGACTGACGCCGCTCGAGCGACACGATCGACGAGCACGATTCGATGGGGGGAGATCGACGATGGGGGAACTCGATGTCCGGGTACGACCGTCCGACGTGGAGACGGTGGACGATCTCGCGGAGCTGACCGCCGCGAGCGACGTTCAGGCATTGGACAGAGCGAATCGATTGCTCGAACTGGATCCAGCAGGGGTTGCTATTTGGATGTGGCAGACGTGGGCGCGCGAGCTCGCGCACGACGTGCGAACGCTCGCTGCTGAGAATGAGCAGCTCCAGCAGTTCGTCCGAGACCCGCAGCTTCTAAAGAATCTGACAGCCGAGTGTGATCGGCTAGCCGCCGAGCTGGAGCAGCAATGCCAGATCAATAGCGAGGAGACCGCCCGCTACGAGGAAGCCATGAAGGCCGCTCGTAGCGCCAAACTCGACTGCGAAAACGCTCGGGCCAAGCTCGACACCTTGCGCCTCGAACTCGAAACCGAGCAGGAACTCCTCCAAAAGGAGAACGAGGCTTTAGCCGAGGAGCACGCAGTGATGATCCTGCAAGTCGAGCACCACCGGAAGCTCATCCTGTCGATGCTCCCCAACCCGCCTAACGGCGCCGGCGACTCTCCTTCGCGATGAGCGCCCTGAGCGGGTCTGTGCCGAACACGGCGCCACCCGTGCCCGCCTCACGGTAAGCGGGCCGCCCGCCAGCGCGAGCCGCCCGCCAGACCACACAGCGTAGGCTCGGCCGGTGGAAGAAGAGCAGGTGCTGATCGAGCGTGACGATGTTCCGGTGATGTTCAAGCGCGTCGCGGACGAGCCTGACGCGATCACCCGCGGCATGGCCGAGGTGGAGGGAGCGGTCGGCCTACGCGGGAGGAAGTACTACGGCGCGTTCGACGCGGATGGTGACGAGTACCACGTGTGCGTGGAACTCCGCGAAGGTGACGATCCGGAGGCGCTCGGGCTTGAGGTGGGAACGCTGCCCGGTGGCCGCTACGCGCGTGTGCGCCTCACCGGCGAGCCGCCCGAGGTCTACCGGCTGATAGAGCCGACGTTCGAGCGGCTCTCACGGCGCCCCGATCGTGACCGTTCTCGTCCCGGAATCGAGTATTACCGTCGGCGGGACGTCATCGATCTGCTGCTGCCGGTTGTCTGACCCCGACCCGAAGGCGCTCGCCGACCGAGCCGTCCTCCAACTCGCCGCCAGCCTCGGCGAAGCCGAGCTCATCGAGACCGCCGAGATCCTCGAGGGCGCGTACGACCGCGAAGCCAAGATCGTGGTGCTCGACCGTTCCCGACCGCGAGGCGATCCTCCGAGTGCTCGAGGAGTGTCCCAAGGAGCTGCTGGAGCTACGCGCGACGCTGCTGCAGGAGCACGTCTGGCGCAAGCGTGAAGGGCTCGGCTAGCGACTTCACTACGAGACGCTCGTAGACTCGAAGCCGTGCTCCGATTTCTCAAACGTGCGCTTCGTGCAGTCCGCATCGCAGCGACCGACTCGCGCATCCCGAGACCGCTCCGCTGGCTCGCCGCGCTCGGGTTGGCACCAATCCCCGGCCCCATCGACGAGATCGTGCTCCTCATCGTCGCCGCCCCGTTGGCGCTCTTCTATCGGACACCGCTAGTCGAGGCGTGGCACCAGGCCGACGAGCGGTAGCTGCTGCAGGAGAACGTCTGGCGGCAGCGCGAAGGGCTCTACCGGGGGAAGGGGTCTCAGCGCCCACGTGGAACCCTTGTGGATGCTCGATCGCCGCCGCCCGGTCGCCTAGTGCGCCGCTCGCTGATCCTCATTGTCATCGTTCTCTCAGTCATCGCCGCAGGCTGCGGAGGCTCAGACGACCCGCAGGCGCGGCGACGCTCAACCAAATCCAGACATTCGCCAACCAGCAGCTCGCGACGCGCCTCGACGAAACCCAGAGCGCCGACCCGTTCACCTGCGAGTCAGGACGGCGACTCGCAATCGAACTGCTCCACCGAAGTACCGACCAGTTACCTCGTCGACCCCGACGCGGACGAGGCATCGCCGCAGGCTGCGGAGGCTCAGACGACCCGGAAAGCGCGGCGACGCTCAACCAAATCCAGACATTCGCCAACCAGCAGCTCGCGACGCGCCTCGACGAAAACCAGAGCGCCGACCCGTTCGCCTGCCAGGAAGACGGCGACTCGCAATGGAAATGCACCACCGAAGTACGGACCAGTAACCCCGACGACCCCAACGCGGACGAGGAAGTCGATTCCCTCACGGTGAACGTCACCTGCGATGAGGCCGCAAGCTGGGTCTACCAGCCGGAGACGTAGAACAGGGCGTCAACTGGCACACCCGCTGCCGGCTCGACGAGCTCTCGATCCTCCGGGCCGACGAGACCCCGGGCTACCGCGGCGCAAAGATCGTCGCGATCCACGAACTACCAGACTTGCCCAAGCCCAAGCCCAAGCGCGCGCCCGTGGCGCAGCGCCACCACGCAGCCCAAGTCATCCACGGCGACGGCCGCGCCCTCTACCGGCCAGGCATCGGCCAGATCCTCGGCGTCACGTGACCGCCAAGATCCCCGGCACCCGCAAGCGCCCCCAGATGTACGTCGGAACCCCGCCGATCCCCGACGACTGGCCCCCGTCCCGGAAGAACCAGGTCGCGGTCAGAAACTCATGCTGGGTGGAGGGCGAATGCAGCCACTGTGGTGCCCGCCCCGAGTTCGCCGCCCACCCAGAGTTCGGCCTCGTCAGCATCACCTTCCTGCACGGGCCAAGCTGCCCCGTAACCGAGCTCCTCGAAGACAGGTGACCGGCCAGACAACAGCGACTGCTAGTGGGTCACGAGCAGTTTCAGGGCCACCAGTACGACGCCAAGGAAAAGGTTCACGGTGACGACGCCGAGTGTCGCGATCGGGCCCAACCTCTCCATGCGGGCGAAGATGATCCCCTGTGCTAGGAGAACAGCCAGACCGAGGCCGATCGCCAGCCATACCGCAGCCTCGGTCGAGAGCAGGCCGAAGGCCGCAAGCAACAGGGCGATGACGGGCGCAATCGCCGCTTCCACGATCGACGCCTCACGCCGGGCGAGGCGCCGCAGACGTGCCAGCGAGAAATGCTGATCGTCGGCGACGCTTTCCGCGATCCCATGTGCGTAGACGTGCGCCAGCCAGAAGACAACGGACGTGACCCCGACCAGCGCCGCCATCTGTGCGGCGTCATCCGGGTAAGCCCGCGCTGCTGCCACGACGACCGAGAGGACGATGACCGTGCCGTAGATGAATCCCGCCAGCCGCTGGCCGATCGCCGCGCGGCTGAAATAAGCGGCCCTGTCAGGCGATGTCCTGGCCATGAATCGGATGATCGTCGCACTCTTTTTAAGACGACGCCCGGGCCGTGACCCCCGCCCTAAAATTTCTCCCCCGATGGCTTTCGGGACTGACAATGCTCTCCCCGATGG
>CAWFDO010000025.1:340000-424080 GCA_963814565.1 uncultured Actinomycetes bacterium | reverse complement strand
CCGGCCAGCGCTCGTCCTGGTCCACGGACTCACGCCAGCCGGGCGGGACGACGGGCGCCTCGGCTGGGCCGCCGAGCTGCTCGCGCGGGCGGGCTTCCGGGTGGTCGTGCCCGACCTCCCCGCCCTGCGCAGCCAGCGGCTCCGGCCCGAGGACGCCGGCGTGGTGGCCGCCGCGCTGGGCGCCGCCGAGCCGCCGGTGGCGGTCGTCGCGGTGAGCGTGGGCGCCGGGCCGGCGATCGCCGCGGCCGCCGAGCCCGCGGTCGCCCCCCGCGTCCGCCTCGTGCTGAGCCTCGGCGGCTACGCTGAGGCGCGGGAGCTGGTCCGCTACTTCACCACCGGCGCCTACGGGCTGGGCGAGGTGACCGGGCGCGTCCACTTCGATCCGGGGCTCGGCCGGGCGTTCCTGTCGCTCAACCTCGACCTGGTCCGCGACCCCGCCGACCGGGCGGCGGTCGCGGCCGCGCTGGAAGGCGGCCGGCTGCCGCCGACGGCGGGCGCGGAGGCGCGCGCGGTGCTGGCGGTGCTGGAGAACCGGGACCCGGCCCGCGTGGACGCGCTCCTGACCGCCCTGCCGTCCGAGACGCGCACGCTCCTCGACGCGCTCTCACCCGCCCGTCTGGTCCGCCGGCTCCCGAGTCGGCTCGTCCTGGTCCACGGCCGCGACGACCCGGCGATCCCGTTCACCGAGAGCCTGCGCCTGGCCGCAGCCGCCGACCCCCGGCGCACGCGGCTCGTGCTCGTGGACCTGTTCGCCCACGTGGAGGGCCGGCGGCCGGGCTGGCGCCAGGCCCGCGACCTCCTGGCCCTCTGGACCGCCGTCTACGAGCTCCTCCGCACCTGACGAGCTTCAGGGGGGTCTAGGAAGACCCCTCTGAGGGCCCCCCTCGGAGGCGCGGATCGTTCGACGGCCTTCGGCCTGTGGGCCCGCGCTCGGAGCGGGAAGACCATCCGTTCGCGGTTCGGCTACCCATCGCGCCCGCTTACTCCAACAGGCACTTAGCGCGAGGGCGGCTCGGATTTCAGGACGACGTACTGGGAGCGGCCCTCCCGCTGGACGAAGAGGAGGACGGCGTCCTGCTCGGCGCGGCCCAGCGCCTCCTCGAACGTCCGGAGATCCCGCACCCGCCGTCGGTTCACCTCGACGATCGCGTCGCCGGCGCGGATGCCGGCCCGGGCGGCCGGGCTGTTCTCCTCGACCTCGGAGACGAGCACGCCCTCGTTCGCCGGCAGCTTGAACTGCCGGGCCAGCTCGGGCGTGATCGGCTGGACGGTGAGTCCCCACCGCTCGGTGCCGCGAGAAGCCACCACCGGCTCCTCGGCCGGCATCTCGCCGATCTTGATCTCGAGCGTCTGCCGCTTGCCCTCCCGCAGGATCGTGACCTGCGAGGCCTTCCCGGGCTCGGCGTCCGCGACGGAGCGCTGGAGATCGGGGACCTCCGCCGTGCGCTGGCCCCCGAAGTCGAGGATGACGTCGCCGCTCTTCAAGCCGCCGGCCTCGGCGGGACTCCCCGGCATGACGTCGGACACCGAGCACACCCTCGTTCTCCTTGGCCCCGAACGACGGCGCCAGCTCCTCGGTGAGCGCCTGGATGCGGACGCCCAGCCAACCGCGGGTCACCCGTCCGGTGGCGAGGAGCTGGGGCATGACGCGACGCGCCATGTTGGCCGGGATGGCGAAGCCGATGCCCTGCCCGACGGACACGATGGCGGTGTTGATGCCGATCACCCGCCCGTCCAGGTTGAGGAGCGGACCGCCCGAGTTGCCGGGATTGATGGCGGCGTCGGTCTGGATGAAGCTCTCGTAGGTCGTCACGCGCAGGTCCTGGCGCCCCGTCGCGGAGATGATGCCGACGGTGACCGTGCGATCCAGCCCGAACGGGTTGCCGACCGCGATCGCCCACTGGCCGACGCGCAGCTGGTCCGAATCGCCCAGCTCCGCCACCGGGAGCTCGCCCTCGGCCTCGATCTTCAGCACCGCCAGGTCGGTCTTGGGGTCGCGCCCCGCGACCTTCGCCTTGAACTTCCGCTTGTCCGACAGCCGCACCTCGATCTCGCCGGCGTTCTCGATCAGGTGGTTGTTGGTGAGGATGACGCCGGACTTGTCGACGATGACGCCCGAGCCCTGGCTGCGGGCCTCGCGGCGGGGCGCCGGCCCCTGGCGGAAGAACCGCTCGAAGTCCTCGCCGAAGAACTCCCGGAAGCGCCGCTCGAACTCCTGCCGCTCGCGCGGGTTCATGCGCTCGCGCGGGTCGCGGCCCTCGCGCGGGCCGCGCGGCTGCGCGGGCCGCTCCGGGTCCTTCGGCGTGGCGTCGATGTGGACGACGGCGGGCATGACCCGCTCCGCCACCGAGACGAACGCCCGCTCCAGGCTCTCCAGGATCGCCTTGGGGTCGGCCGTGATCGCGGGCGCCGTGGTCTGCGCGCGGGCCGCGGCCGGAACGAGCAGCACCAGCATCAGGGCGAGACGAATGAAGAGATGTCGTGTCACAGCGAATCCTCCCTCGAGCGAACGATCGGGTCGGGGCTCATCCGGATTTCCAGCAGGGACTGACTGTCCATGGTGACGGGCGCCGTCGCGGCGCGGCGCACGCCGATCACCCAGAGCACGGTCTCGCCGGCCGGGCCGTCGGCCACCAGGAGCGGCCAGCTACGCCGCGCGCTCCTCGGGACCGCGGCGGCGGCCAGCACCCGGGCAACCCGCACGGGGCGGTCGCCGCCGAACGGCACGAACCGGTCACCCGGCCGCCGGGGCCGCACGGCGAGACGGCCGGGCAGCCTGGCCTCGTCGAAGCATTCCACGCCCGGAGCGCTCGACCACCCCGCCCGGATCGGCGGGTCACGCCGGACCTCCAGGCTCCCGATCCCGGCGAGACGGGTCTCGCCCGGCACCGCCAGGGTCGCGGGCTCGAACCCGCGGGCGGGCCCGGTCACCCAGAGCGCGTCGCGCGCGCGCTCGACCGCGAGGCCCGCGGGAAGTCGCACGCGGGCCCCGGCGGGGGCCCGTACGAGCGCCGCGAGGCGCTCGAGATGGGCGGCCCGCAGCCCCGCCCGGACCTCGGGCCGTCCCAGGACCTCGACCAGCGCCAGGCGGAGCGCCGCCTTGACCGCGCCCGGCGGCAGGTCACGCAGGCCCGCCAGCTCGAGGACCGTCCCCCCGGGACCCGGCCGCACCAGGCCGGCCACCCGGGGCGCCAGCACCGCGTCGAGCGCCTCGACCACCTCGCGGCTGGCAGCGGCCGTCCGGCGGAGCGCCGCCCCGATGCGCGGCCAGCCCTGGGCCGCGAGCAGCGGCAGCGTCTCGTGGCGGAGGCGGTTGCGGAGCATCTTCAGGTCCCGGTTCGTGTCGTCCTCCACCCAGTCGAGCCCGGCGTCGGCCAGGTACGCGAGCACGGCGGCCCGGTCCACGTCGAGGAGCGGGCGCACCAGGCGACCCCGGCGCACCGGGATGCCGGCCAGCCCCCGGGGGCCCGCCCCCTGGAGGAGCCGCATCAGGACGGTCTCGGCCTGGTCGTCGGCGGTGTGGGCGACGGCGATCCGCCGCGCTCCGGCGCGACGCGCGATGCGGTCGAGGGCGGCGTAGCGGGCGGCGCGGGCGGCCGTCTCCGGCGAGCGGCCGGGCCGCGCGGCGACGGCGACCCGCTCGACGGTGACCGGCCAGCCCAGCCGGGCTCCCAGGTCGGTCACGAACGCGGCATCCCGGTCCGCGTCGGCCCGGAGGCCATGGTGGACGTGACCGACGGTCAGGGCGAGGTCGTAGTCCGCGCGAAGTCCGGTCAGCGCGTGGAGGAGCGCGACCGAGTCGGGGCCCCCGGAGACTGCCACCACGACGTGGTCACCGGGCGCGAGCAGCCGGTAGCGCGCGACCGTCGCGCGGAGTGTGGCCGGCAAGCTGGGCATGCGGGCCGTCCCGTTGCCTGGGCTACGCGGGCGGCGACTCTCCCTGAAGCCCGACCCACACCGCGCCGTCCTCGAAGACTTCGCGTTTCCAGATCGGCACGGTCTGCTTCAGGCGGTCGATGGCGAAGTGGCAGGCCTCGAAGGCGTCGCGGCGATGGGCGGCGGACACGGCGATCACGACGCTCGCTTCCCCGATCTGGAGCCGCCCGATGCGGTGCACGAGCGCCACCGCCTTGACCTCCGGCCAGCGCTGGTGGACCGTCTCACCGATCTCCTTCAACTTCGCCTCGGCCATGGGTCCGTGAGCCTCGTACTCCAGCGCCACGACCGGCCGCCCTGCGTTGTTGTTGCGCACGACCCCGAGGAAGACGCAGACCCCGCCCGCCTCGGGGACCGTCACGGCGTCGGCGAGGGCGTCGGCGGAGAGGGGCTCGGTCGTGACGCGATACACGGCGCTACCCTCCGCTCACGGGCGGGAAGCACGCCACCTCTTCGCCGGGCTGGACGGGCCGGTCCGCGCTCACGTAGTCGTTGCCCACGGCGAACAGGGTGTGCGGGCGGTAGCGGGCGAGAGCGGGATGGGCGTGAGCCAGGGCGCGCCAGACGTCCTCGACCGTCGCGACGTCCGCGACGTCGACCTCGACCCGGCCCTGGCCCACCGCCTCACGGTAGCGGGCGAACAGCGACACCGGCACCTTCACCGCCGGGCCGCGCCTCCCCGGCCCTCAGGCCTGGAAGGAGTGGCCGCAGCCGCAGGAGCCCTTGGCGTTCGGGTTCTTGATCGAGAAGCCGGCGCCGTAGAGGCTGTCGACGTAGTCGATCTCGACCCCGCCGACGTACTGCACGCTCATGGGGTCGACGTAGACCTTCACGCCCTGCGACTCGGCGATCTGGTCACCTTCCTGCTCGGCGTCCTCCCAGCCCAGCTCGTAGGAGAAGCCCGAGCACCCGCCGCCGACGACCTTGAGCCGCAGGCCCCAGTCGGGCTTGCCTTCCTCCAGACGCAGATCCTGAACCTTCTTGGCCGCCGCTTCGCGTGATCGCGATCATGCACGCCTCCTCGTCGTGGGCCTTGCCGTGTACCTAGGAGTATATCAGATCGACGCGTGCCCGAACCCGTGGATTTTCCAGGCTCGAATGCCGGCGGCCGCTCAGCGCCCCACGAACTTGGGGCGACGCTTCTCCATGAAGGCCGCGGTGCCCTCCCGGTAGTCCTCGCTGTCGAAGGCGGTGATCTGGAGCCGGTCGATCTCGGCCTTCCGGGCGACCCCGCCGTCGTCGGCGACGGCCTCCACGATCAGCTTCGACCCCTGGACGGAGATCGGGGCGTTGTCGGCCACCCGGGCCAGGTAGTCGTGGGTGTGGCCGTCCAGCTCACCGGCCGGCACGACCCGGTTGACGAAGCCGATGCGCAGGGCCTCGGCCGCGTCGAGCGTGCGGGCCGAGAACAGGATGTCCTTGGCCGCCGCGGGCCCCACCAGGGCGACCAGGCGCTTGACCGAATGGAGGCCGTAGACGATGCCGAGCCGACCGGCGGGGATGGCGAACTTCCCGGTGTCGGCCGAGAACCGGAGGTCGCAGGCCAGGGCGATGGCGACCGCCCCGCCCATGCAGAAGCCGTGGATCATCGCGACGGTCGGCTTGGGGCAGTGCTCCATGGCGAGGTAGGCAGCCGCCGTCCGGGCGTTGTACGCCTCGGCCGTCGCCCGGTCCTTCCGCTGCTCCTTGAACTCGGAGATGTCGGCGCCCGAGGCGAACGCGTCCTCGCCGGCGCCGCGGAAGACGATCCCCCGCACCGTGGCGTCGCGCGTGAGCTCGTCCACGATGCCGGGCAGCGCCGTCCACATGGCGAGGTTGAAGGCGTTGCGCATGCGCGGGCGGTTGAAGGTCACGGTCGCGATGTGCTCGCGGCGCTCGACCAGGATCTCGTCACTCATGGGTCATCCTCGGGGGAGAGGGGTTTCGACGGCCACCCCGCCGGCCAGTAGCCGGTCGATCGCGGGACCGTCGTAGCCGGCCAGCCGGAGGACGTCGCGGGTGTGCTGGCCGGGAATGGGGGAGGGCGCGGTCACCTTGGCCGGCGTCCGGTGGAGGAAGACGGGCATCCCGACCACGCGCATCGGCCCGTGGACGGGGTGGTGCACCTCCTCCGCCAACCGGGCCTGCTGGATCTGGGGGTCGCCGAAGATCTGGGCGACCGTGTAGATGGGGCCGCACGCGACGCCGGCCGCGTTCAGCCGCTCCACCCACTCCGTCGTCGAGCCGGTGGCCAGCACCTCGCCTTCCAGGATGGCGTTCAGCGCCGGCCGGTTGTCGATACGGAGCTGGTTCGTCGCGAACCGCGGATCCTCCACCAGCGCCGGGCGCCCCACCGCCTCGCAGAAGCGGCGCCACATCACCTCGGAGCCGACCGCCAGGTTCAGGTGGCCGTCCCGCGTCCGGTAGACACCCATCGGCGAGGTCAGCGGGTGATGGTTGCCGACGGGAGGCGGCGTCTGGCCGGTATTCAGGTACTTGCCGGCCTGGAACGAGAGGCTGCCGGTCAACGCCGCCAGGAGCGAGGTGTCGAGCCACTGGCCGCGCCCGGACCGCTCCCGCTCCACCAGGGCGATCAGGATGCCCATGGCCGCGAAGTAGCCGGCCAGCAGGTCGCCGATCGGGATGCCGACCCGCAGCGGGCCGGTCTCCTCCGTGCCGGTCAGCGACATCAGCCCGGACATGCCCTGAACGATCTGGTCGTAGCCGGGTCGATCGGCGTAGGGGCCCGACTGGCCGAACCCGGAGATGCTGGCGTAGATGAGACGGGGGTTCAGGGCGGACAGCCGCTCGTAGTCGATTCCGAGGCGGTGCTTGACCCCGGGCCGGAAGTTCTCCACCACCACGTCGGTCAGGGGGACCAGCCGGTGGACGACCTCCAGGCCGTCGGGCTTCCCGAGGTCGAGCACGACGCTCTTCTTGCCCCGCTGGAGGTCGACGGCGTCGAAGGCTTCTCGGGCCCGGTCCACCTCGCCGGGGCGCTCGACCCGGATCACCTCGGCGCCGAAGTCACAGAGGATCTTGGTAGAGGTCGGGCCGGCGCGGACCTGGGTGAAGTCGAGGACCCGAACGTGGGAGAGCGGCATGGGAGAGCTTCCCCGTCAGCGGGCGGGGCTACTCCTTGTCGTCGCTCTCCTCCTCGTCGTCCTCCTCCTCATCGTCATCGTCCTCGTCGTCCTCGTCTTCGTCGTCCAGGTCGTCCTCTTCGACGTCCTCGAGCTCGTCGTCGTCGTCGTCTTCCTCGTCGTCGTCTTCCTCGTCGTCCTCGTCCTCGTCGTCGCTCTACCTTTTCGTCCACGTCCTCGTCCGCATCGGCGTCGTCGGCCGCGTAGTGGGGGTTCTCCTCGTCTTCGATCCCGGGCGCCCGCAGGTCCATGGCTCCTCCGTGCGGTGTTCCTTGCTTGCGGAGGCGGGCCACGGGCCCGCCTACCATCGGGGTGGGGACGACGGCCCGATTATAACAGAGGGGTCGAGCGTGTCCAGCCGCCGGCCGACGGGCCGTGGCCGGCCAATGCGCGCGCTTGACGCTCGCGGATGCAGCCCCTAACATCGGATGTCGTCCCACCCGGCTGGCGGTGTAGCTCAGAGGCTAGAGCAGGGGTCTCATAAGCCCTTTGTCGGAGGTTCGAGTCCTCCCACCGCCACCAACTCTCACTTTGGACTCGAAGACGGCGCGGGGCTGGGGGGCTTGCGGCCCGTGATCGGCACTGCGACCTGCGCTCCTGACCCCTCGTCACCATGCACCATGTTCCGTGAGCCACGCCTCCCGGAGGTCTCGAAGCCGGCTGCCCGGCCACCTCGGGCCATCTGCCACTTCCCCCTTCCGTCGGGGTAGGCTAGGCTCGTGGTCTCCCAGCAATGGATTCTGGTGGCCGAAGATGACCCGCGCATCCTGGAGCTCTGGGCAGAGGCGCTCACCGAGGCAGGCTATCGCGTCCTCAAGGCGCGCAACGGCCGCGACGCCCTCACGCTCATGCGCGCCATCGTCCCCCACTGCATCCTGCTCGATCTCCGCATGCCGGAGATCAGCGGGGCGGAGCTCCTGACGCTGACCCGGGGCGCACCAACCCGGCGGCGGACTCCCATCGTCGTGGTCTCCGGCTTCCTCGACGAGCACGCCGAGGTGCTGCGGAAGACGCACTTCAACGTGGTCGCTCAGCTCCAGAAGCCCGTGGCGCCCGCGGACGTCGTGCGCGCCGTCGAGGCCGCGCTCACCGCGCCTCCGACGCCGTAGCTCGGCTCGGGGCCGCGGGCGCCGGGCATCCACGCTCCGCCCGGCGCCCGCGGGACTCTCTGCCCGTCAGCCCGGATCGGGTCGCGGCCGGGCCTGACTCACGGTCTGGAGCAGCTGGGCCGAGGTGATGGCCGGGGCACGCGGGCGGCCGCGAACGAGCGCGGCCGCCCGCCCCGCGTCAGGGAACCGACCGGCGGCCCGTCAGGAGCTGGACCAGCAACACGACCAGCGCCACGACCAGCAGCACGTGGATGAAGCTGCCGATCGTGTAGCCACTGACGAGCCCGAGGGCCCACCCGATGATCAGGATCAGGAAGATTGTCCAGAGCATCGTCTGACCAAGCGGCCCGGGCTAGCCGCCCTGGACCTTCAGGTTGTTGACGACCTCGCGGACCCCGTTCACCTGACGGGCGAGGTCGGCGGCGCGCGTCTTCATGGCGGCGCTCTCGACGTTGCCGTTCAGGTAGACGGTGCCCTTGTTGGTGTCCACGTCGATCTTGGTGAGGGTCGCGACCTTCTCCCCGGCGAGCTTCGTCTTGACCGCGGCCGTGATGGACGCGTCGTCGACCGTCTCGCCCGTCGACTTGCCGAACATCGACTGGCAGCCGGCCAGCGCGACGGCGAGGAGCAGGACCATGGACAGGGACCGAAGCGCGTAGCGCATGCGAAAGGCCTCCTTCTCGGATGTCTCCCGGACAGTGCCGACATCGGACCGTACCCCGGCCCGGGCGCCGGAGGCTGATGCTCTGGTTTGAGCAATGCCGATGCCACCGGCCGCCCCACCGGGTGGTTCGCCCGAAAGGCCGGTTTTCGGGCCGCCGGCATCGGAGCTCCACGTCCGTGGGCGGGCACGCCGGCGGGCCGGGTGTCGCGGGCCGATACGCGGGCTCGGGAGATCCGGAACGGATCGCCGCCCGACCTGCCTGTTGACAGGCCCACCTGAGACGACACAGGATGGGTCCGTCGCCGGCCCCGTGGCCCCCTTCACCCCGCGCGTAGGCCCGAAAGGGAGGAGTCGATGGCGCTGCTGACGTTCGACGGCTGGCTGTTCCTGCTGCGGTGGTTCCACTTCCTCGTCCGGCATCACCTGGATCGGCCTCCTCTACTACTTCAACTTCGTGCAGACGCCGTTCTTCGCCGAGACCGATGCCCCCGGTGCGCGGCGGATGCCATCCAGAAGCTCGTCCCGCGGGCCCTGTGGTGGTTCCGCTGGGGCGCGATGATCACGTTCCTCTCGGGCTGGCTCTACGTCCATGTCCCGCGCGCACCAGGGCGGCTTCTTCGCCGGCCCCTACGGCTGGGCCATCCTGCTCGGCGGCGTCCTCGGGCACGCTGATGTGGGCCAACGTCTGGTTCGTGATCTGGCCGAACCAGAAGGTCGTGATCCAGAACGCCATCGACACGGGCGGCTGGCAAGCCCGCCAACCCGGAGGCCGCCGCGGCCGGAGCCCGGGCGGGCCTGGCGTCGCGCACCAACACGCTGCTGTCCGATCCCGATGCTCTTCTTCATGGCCGCCGCCAGCCACCTGGGCCGGCTCCCGGTCCCGCGCTCGGGTCTGACGTTCTGGTTCATCGTGCTGGTGATCCTCGTGGTGGTGGAGGCGAACGCCCTCATGGGCACGCCGGGCAAGGGCGCCGCCAAGCCCCTGGCCACCGTGTCGGGGACCCTGTGGGCGGGCTTCGTCCTGTCCCTGGTCTTCTACGTCGTCTTCGAGGCGATCGGCGTCCGCTAGCGACTTCGGGGGGCTCGGAGACCCCCGATTCCCCCCTCGGATGCGCCGATGGTTCGACGGCCTTCGGCCTTGGGCCGGCGCTCGGATTGCCTACTGGGCCGCTCGGATCGCCTACTGCAGGTAGGCGGCGAGATCGTCGATGCTGGGGGCCAGGTGGGGCAGCGGCTGCATGATCGTGCTGTTCTGCTTCGGCGTATAGCCCGGCGGGTAGGTGCCCCGCAGGATCTTCGCCTCCAGCAGGGCGCGGGACGCTTCCCTTCACCGGCGGGCCGACGGGGCCGCGCTGGGCGGGGTCGCTCGCGTGGCAGGCGATGCACTGGCCGAGGTAGATCTGGCGGCCGCGCTCGGCTGCCGGGCTGAGCGCCGGGCCCTGCTCGCACGCGCGCCAGGGCGAGCGCAGCCCCGAGGGCGACCACGAGCCGTCTCACGGCGCTTCGAGGTCCTCGAGCAGCGCGGCCGCGCGCCTCGTCCGAGCAGCTCCGTCCGGGCCCGGTCAGCTCGGGTGCTCGACCACCAGGGCCACTCGGCGCTCGGGCGAACGCCCGGCGGGCCGGCTCGGGGAGCGCGAAGCGGACGAAGTGCACGGCCGCGAGCTTGCCGAGCTCCTCGTCGGAGTGGCCGGCCTCGAACTCGCCCGGGACCGCGACTGCGGGCCGACCTGGAGCCGGACGTGGTGGCCCGTCGTCGATGCCGATGAAGCGGTCGAGCTCCGGCTTGATCCGGTCCGGTCCGTCGATCTCGATGAACATCGTCGCGGACAGCTCGCCCGGGCCCGGCAGGAGCGTCGTTGTAGACGTCGATCTCCTCCTGGCATCTTGCGCGTCGTCGACGATCCGCTCGGCCCGGATCATCTCCTGGATCTGGAACCAGCACCGTCTCGCGGTTCTCGAACACGAACGAGAGCCGGTCGCCCGACCGCGACGCGCCGGCGCGGCCTTGAGCGCGATGACCTCGCGGCGGCGACGCCGTCGCGGACCTTCTCGTACTCGTACAGGTTCAGGATCTCGCCGAGCCGGATCGGCTGCATCGGCGTCAGGCCGCCGCAGGCCGTAGGCGTCGGCCAGGATCTGGATGGGATGCTCGCGCGCGCCGGCCCGGTGCCCTGGACGATCTGCAGCGCGGCGAGCGGGCAGTCGGTGGCGATGCGGTCCGGCTGCGCCTCGCCGATCCGCGCGAACAGCGGCTTGGCCACCTTCAGCGACAGGTCGTAGTACTCCGTCTTGAAGCCCCAGGTGCCGTCGACGGCCGAGCAGCGCTCGATCACGTGCACCGTCGGCGCCCGGCATGAGCCGCAGCACGTCGGCGCGACTTGGTCCCGATGTTCTGGCGCGCGGAGATGACAGGGCGACGTGGTAGGTGACGCGCCCGGGCGGCGCTCGGAACGCGCGTGTCGAGCCGCCCTCGGCGTGCAGGCCGGGCCAGGTACTCGAACAGGTCGCGCGTCTGCGCCGCCACTCGCCGGGCCGTCCTCGCGGCCGTCGCAGCCACGGGTACTCCTGCTTCAGCATGTACGCGCACGTCGGCCCCGGCGACGACGATCTCGCGGCCCTCGCGCGACCGCCGCGGCCAGCGTCCGCACGTTGTCGCGCATCAGCGCCGCGGCCTCCTCGACGGCGCCGCCGTCGAGGTACGGCATGCCGCAGCAGCGCTGCGCGGGCAGCGTCGACGTCGACGCCGTTGTGCTCGAGCACCGCGACGGTCGCCCGCCCGATCGCCGGGTCGTTGTACTCCACGCGGCAGGTGGCGAACAGCGCGACCTGCGCGGCGGCCGCCGCGGCCGGCCGCCGGCGCCGCGCGCTGGCGCCGCGAACCAGCGGCTGAACGTCTCGGCGATGGAACCGGGGCAGGTTCCGGTCCCGGTGGATGCCGGCGATCTTCTGCATGAGCGCCCGGTGCGCGCGGTTGCTCGTTCGCCCAGTTGGAGAGCGGCGCCGTGGCGGCTGCCGAGGCGGCCGACCAGCTCGGTGTTGCCGAGCATGCGGTCCTGCAGCGTGACCCCGCCCGCTGCCGCGCCGTCGGCCGCCCGGGCGCGCAGCATCAGCCGCGGGAAGTCGACGGCCCACCGGTGCGGCGGCGTGTACGGGCAGTGGTTGTAGCAGAGCTTGCACTGGTAGCAGAGGTCGACGACGCGCTCGCATGTCGGCGGCTGGCAGGCGGTCGGCCTCGCCATCGACCTCGTCGCGTCGAGCGAGCTCGAAGAGGTCCTTGAACGACGGGCACAGCGGCAGGCAGCGCCGGCACCCGTTGCAGATGTCGAAGACCCGGCGCAGCTCCCTGTCGAGCGTCGCGAGCGCTCCAGAACTCGGGCGCACGGATGTCCAGCGTACTCATGCGGCAGGCGTGGCTCGGAGGGGCCCGACCGTCAGCGGGCCCCCTCCGGCCAGCTCAGATCGCGTCGGCCGGGTCGTGGCCGCGCAGTTCTGGAGCCCCTTCTTGAAGCGGCCGGCGTGCGACTTCTCGGCCTTCGCGAGCGTCTCGAACCACTCGGCGATCTCGGCGAAGCCCTCGTCGCGCGCGGTCTTGGCCATGCCGGGGTACATCTGCGGTGTACTCGTAGGTCTCGCCCGCGACGGCGCGACTTCGAGGTTCTGCTCGGTGCTCGCCGATCGGCTCGCCGGTCGCCGGGATCGCCGACCTCCTTGAGGAAGTCGAGGTGGCCGAAGCGCGTGGCCGGTCTCGGCCTCGGCGGTGTCGCGGAACAGGCCGCCGACGTCCGGGTAGCCCTCGATGTCGGCCACGCGTGGCGAAGTAGAGATAGCGCCGGTTCGCCTGCGACTCGCCGGCGAACGCGTCCTTCAGATTCGTCGTGGCGTCTTGGTGCCCTTGAGCGACTTGGCCATGGAGGACCCTCCTCTGGAGGTTGGTCTCGTCTCGATGATTAGCGGCGGGACAGTCGTCGGGTCCGGCCGGGCCGGCTCTCCCCGGTGGCCGCGCACCGGCCGCACTGTCCGTAGAACTCGATCCGGTGATGCGACACCCGGAAGCCCGTCCGGGCCGCCACCCGGTCGTCGAGCCGGTTGTCCACCGGCTCGTCCAGGTCGAAGATATGCCCGCACGCGGAGCAGGTGAAGTGGTGGTGGCGCTCCACCCGCGCGTCGAAGCGCAGCGTCGGCCCGCCGGCGATCTCGGCGAGCAGGCCGTGCCGCGCGAGGAGTCGGAGGTTCCGGTAGACCGTGCCCAGGCTGACGCGGGGGTTGCGCCGCCGGACCGCCGCATGCACCCGCTCCGCGGTGGGGTGGGCGTCGGTGGCCTGCACCACGGCCAGGATGAGGCGGCGCTGGTCGGTCAGCCGCATGCCGCGGCGGGCGAGGTGCGAGCGGAGCGCGACCTCCGCTCCCCTGCCGCCGTGGCCGGACCCGACCGATACGGTGCTCATATGGTAATGAGAATCGTTCCCAACAATAGTCGGGACCGATCGGGCTGTCAAGGGGTCCCGATTCGAGGGAGGGCCCGGTCATGAACGTCACGCGCTCGGTGCTCCTCTTCCTCGCCGCCGGACTCTGCGAGATCGGCGGAGGCTATCTCGTCTGGCAGTGGTGGCGGAACGGGGCGGCGCCGGCGGTCGGCCTGGTGGGCGCGCTGGTCCTGGTGCTCTACGGGATCGTCCCCACCTACCAGCCGGCGGGCTTCGGCCGCGTGTACGCGGCCTACGGCGGCTGGTTCGTCGTGCTGGCGCTCCTCTGGGGCTGGGGGATCGACGGCGTCGCGCCCGACCGCTGGGACGGGATCGGGGCGTTGCTCTGCCTCGCCGGGGTCGCCGTCATCATGTATGCGCCGCGGTAGTACAATTCCACCTCAGGGGGTGTGACCGGATGACGCCGTCCTCGTGGCTCCGGATCCACGGAGCGCGCCAGAACAACCTCAAGAGCGTCTCCCTGAGCCTGCCCCACGACCGGCTGACCGTGGTCACCGGCGTCTCGGGCTCGGGCAAGTCCTCGCTCGCGTTCGACACGCTCTTCGCCGAAGGCCAGTGGCGGTTCGTCGAGTCGCTCAGCTCGTACGCCCGGATGTTCCTGGAGCGGATCGATCGCCCCGACGTCGACCAGATCGAGCACGTGCGCCCCGCGATCGCGCTGGAGCAGAAGAACCCGGTGCGGACGGCGCGCTCGACGGTGAGCACCGCGACCGAAGTGGCCGACTACCTCCGCCTCCTCTACGCCAAGGTCGGCCGCGTCCACTGCCCCGCGGTGCAGCCGGGAGGCGCGGGCGGACTCGCCGGAGCGGGTGGCCGAGGAGCTGGTGCGCCGGCACCCGGGCGCACGGGCGCTGGTCGCGTTCCCGCTCCCGGTCCCGGCCAAGGAGCCGCCCGCCGAGTTCCTGGGCCGGCTGGTCGCCCGGGGCTTCGCCCGGGTCGAGGTCGGCGGCGACGTCCTCTCCCTCACGCCGCTCCCGACGGTCGACCTGGCTCCCCACCCGGAGCTGCGCGTCGTCCTCGACCGCCTGGTGCTCGACGCCGGCCGCCAGACTCGCCTGGCCGGCTCGCTCGAGCAGGCCTTCGCCGAGGGCGGCGGCCGAGCGGTGGTCGCGCTGCTCTCCGGCGACGGAAGCGCGGTGACCGCCGTGTCTCCGCTACGGCGACCGCTTCGGCTGTCATGCCTGCGAGCTCGCCCTCGAGCGCCCGCAGCCGGTTCTCTTCTCGTTCAATCACCCGCTCGGCGCCTGTCCCGAGTGCCGCGGCTTCGGCCACCTGCTCCGCTACGACGAGAGCCGAGTGGTGCCCGATCCGAGCCTCTCGCTGGCCGACGGCGCGGTCCAGCCGTGGCGGCATCCCTCGGGGGAGTGGTACCAGAAGGAGCTGCATGCGCGTCGCCCGGCGCCGCAAGCTGGACGTCCACACGCCGTATCGGGAGCTGCCGGAGGAGATCCGGCGCTGGGTCCAGGAGGGCGACGACGACTTCTGCGGGATCCGCGGCTTCTTCGAGGAGGTGGAAGGCTACCGCTACAAGCTCCACGTGCGGGTCTTCCTCTCCCGCTACCGCAGCCAGGCCCTCTGCCCGAGCTGCCGGGGCGCCCGGCTCAAGCCGGAGGCGCTGGCGGTGACGATCGGCGGCCGCACGATCGCCGACGTCGGCGGCTTCACCGTGGACGAGCTGGCCGCGTGGCTCGACCGGCTCGAGCTGTCCGCCTGGGAGGCGGAAGTCGCCCGGGACGTGCGCACCCGGCTCCAGGGGAAGGTGGCGTTCCTGCGGCGGGTCGGCCTGGGATACCTGACGCTCGACCGCCAGACCCGGACCCTCTCCGGCGGCGAGGCCCAGCGGATCGGGCTCGCCACCCAGCTCGGCGCCCAGCTCGTCGGCACGCTCTACGTCCTCGACGAGCCGTCGATCGGGCTCCACGCCCGGGACGTCGGCCGCCTGGCCGAGCTGTGCCGGGAGCTGGCGTACGCCGGCAACACCGTGGTCGTCGTGGAGCACGACCGGAGCTTCATCGAAGCGGCCGACTACTGCGTGGAGCTCGGTCCGGGCTCGGGCGAGCGCGGCGGCGAGGTGATCTTCGCCGGGCCGCGGGACGAGTTCGTCCGCGACACTCGCTCGCTCACCGCCCGCTACCTGTCCGGGCCGGGAGATCATCCCGCTGCCCCTCGGCCGGCGGGACGGCAGCGGGCACCACCTCACGCTGGTCGGCGCGCGCGCGCACAACCTCAAGGACCTCACGGTCCGGATCCCGCTCCACACGTTCACCTGCGTCACCGGGGTCTCGGGCTCCGGCAAGTCCACGCTCGTCCACGACACGCTCTACCGCGCGGTGGCCCGGGCGTTCAAGACGGAGTTCGAGCCGCCCGGCGCCTACGAGGCGCTGGCCGGCCTCGAGCACCTGACCGGCATCCGCCTCATCGACCAGGAGCCGATCGGGCGGACCCCGCGCTCGAACCCGGTGACGTACGTCAAGGCGTTCGACGAGATCCGCAAGCTCTTCGCGGGCCTGCCCCGGGCGAAGACGCTCGGGCTGACCGCCGGGCACTTCTCCTTCAACGTGCCCGGCGGCCGGTGCGAGACGTGCGAGGGCGACGGCTTCGAGAAGCTCGAGATGTACTTCTTCGAGGACGTCTACGTCACCTGCCAGGCCTGCGAGGGACGCCGCTACAAGCCCGAGGTCCGCGAGGTCGCCTACCGGGGCCAAGGACATCAGCCAGGTGCTCCAGCTCACGGTGGACGAGGCGGTCGAGCTGTTCGTGACGGTGCCCGCGCTCGTCCGCCGGCTCCAGGTCCTGCAGGAGGTCGGCCTCGGCTATCTCCGGCTCGGCCAGCCGGCGACGACGCTGTCGGGCGGGGAGGCCCAGCGCCTCAAGGTGGCGGCCGAGCTGGGGCCGCGGCTCGGCCGGGACATGCTCTACATCCTGGACGAGCCGACGACCGGCCTGCACCTCGACGACGTGCGCCGCCTGCTCGGCGTCCTCCAGCGGCTGGTGGACGCCGGCAACACCGTGCTCGTCGTCGAGCACCACCTCGACGTCATCAAGTGCGCCGACTGGATCCTGGACCTGGGCCCCGAGGGCGGGGAGGCCGGCGGAGAGCTGGTCGCCGAAGGGCCGCCGGCGGCGGTCGCCCAGGTCCCCGGCTCCTACACCGGCAAGTACCTCCGCGAGGTGCTCGCCAGGCACGCGGCGGCCGCCGACCGCCGGCGATAGCGCGCGGCGCCAGGCGAGCGGGAGGCCATCGTGTCGCCGATCATCGAGCTGCCCGGCTTCACCGACGCCCTGGGCGTCGCGATCCGCCTGACCCTCGCCGCCCTGCTGGGCGGCGTCCTCGGCTACGAGCGCGAGCGGCTCGGCAAGGCCGCCGGGCTCCGGACCCACATGCTGGTGTCGCTGGGCTCGGCGCTCTTCGTCCTCGCGCCGCTCCAGTCCGGCGCCGCCGCCGGCGACGTCACCCGGGTGATCCAGGGGATCGCCACCGGGATCGGCTTCATCGGCGCGGGGGCGATCCTCAAGCTCGCCGAGCCGGGTCACGTCGAGATCAAGGGCCTGACGACGGCGAGCACGGTGTGGATCACCGCGGCGGTCGGCATGGCCGTCGGCGCCGGGCAGCTCTGGCTGCCGCTCTTCGCCACCGGCCTCGTCTTCGTCATCCTGATCGTGCTGGGCCGGTACGAGGCCCGGGTGGTCCACCCCGGAACTCCCGACCGCCCGGCGCCTGAGTCCCGTAGTCGTGGTCACGCCTGACCGAGGAAGACCGGCTCCGACTCTCCGGGTACGTGCAGAAGGTGGTCCAGAAGGGTGGCTACGACCGGGAGCGCCTGCTCGTGGAGCTCCGGGACCTCCTGGTCGCCACCACCGCCAGACGGGCCGACGCGGCGCCCGTCACCTCGGGCTCCCCGTAGCCAGCGCGCGGAGTCAGCCGCCGAGGGCGCGGACGAACTCGTCGGGGCGCTCGGGGGTGAGCAGCAAGGCCCGCCCCGATCGGCGCTCCACGAGCACGCAGCCGTCGGTCCGCGAGACGTAGAGGTCGAGCAGCCCGCGGCGCGACGTCCACGCCCAGCCGAACCCGCCCCAGAGCCCGCCGACGCCGACCCGCGCCGCCCACCCGAACTCCGGCCGGAACCGGGCGCTCGCCAGCACGCGGGCGCCGCTGATGTCGCGCCGGTCGATGCGCCGGCGGCGGGCCGGCCACACGATCAGGAGCCCGTCGGGGCCGACCTCGAAGCGGGTGGGACGCGCGTAGAGCCACACCACGGCGTACGTGACCGCCAGGAGCCCGGCGATCACCCAGAACAGCCGGGACACGCCCCCGGACGTCCGGGACGCGACGACGGCGAAGAGCACCGGCACCGCGAGCAAGGGAACGGTCAGGGCCCAGATCAGCGCCGACATCGGCGCGAGGGGAAACGTCCTCACCATCGCTGGCCGAGATACCACCCCGGCGGCCCACGCCGCGGCAAAGGTTTCTGACTCACGCTCCCTACGTAGCCTCGCGGCCGTGGTGTTCCGCTCCGCGCGGCGGCTTCGCCGCCGCTCCGCGGGGGGGAATCGGGGGGGTCTTCCCAGACCCCCCCGAGGCTCTCAGCGGACGGCGCCGCGGCGCCGCCACCAGCCCTGGAGGAGCCCGTCCACCACCTCGGCGAGCTGGGCCAGGGTCCGGCACTCCCGCACCACGTCGCAGGAGGGCGCGTAGAGCGGCATCACCGAGTCGCCCACTCCCCAGCCCCATTGCCCCTCGGGGTTGAGCCAGATGACGCCCTTCACCCGCTCGCGGATGAGGCGCAGCGCCCACGCCTGGGGGTCGTTGTAGTTGTTCCGGGCGTCGCCCAGGACCAGCACCGTGGTCTTCCGGTCGAGCCGCTCCAGCGACTCCCGGGTGAAGCGCGCGAAGGCGTAGCCGAAGTCCGAGCGGCTGTGGTAGTCCACGCGCGCGCCGCCGAGGGCGAACTCGACCGCCCGCTCGACGGGCAGCACCCGGAACGCCTCGGAGACCTCGGCGATCTCCGACACGAACACGAAGCTCTGGACCTTCGAGAAGCAGTCCTGGAGGTTCCAGACGAGCTGGAGCATGAAGCGCGACGCGTTGCGGACCGAGTCGGAGACGTCGCACAGCGTGACCAGCCGCGGCTTGTCCCGGTGCCGGCGGCGCCAGCGGAGGTCGAGCGGCACGCCGTCGTACTGCAGGCTGGCCCGGAACGTCCGCTTGGGGTCGAGCTTGCCGCGCTGCTCCCGCCGCTGGCGGAGGGCGAGCGCCTCCTTGATCCGGCGCGCGAGGCGGGCCACGACGGCCTTCATCTGGGCGACCTCGTCCGCCGAGAGCGTGAAGAGCGGCTTGTCGGCGAGGAGCTCCCGCGTCGAGCCGCTCCTCCCGCCGGTAGCCGCGCCGCCCCAGCTCCCGCTCGACGTGCTGGCGGATGAGCCGCCGGAACGCCTCCAGCCGCAGCTCCGCGTAGGTGCGCAGGCGGGCGAGGGCCCCGGGGTCCATGCCCTCCGCCTCGGCCGCCGCGAGGAGGGCCTCCAGGTCGGCCTCGATCTCCTGCCAGGGGAACTGGTCCCAGATCCGCCGCGAGAAGTAGCCGACCTGGAGGAAGTAGAAGAGGCGCTCCAGCCCGACCGCCCGGCCGCCCTGGCGGATGGCCATCTCCAGCTCGGAGGCGTCGGCCATCAGGAGCAGCTCGGTCAGCGGATCCGCGTCAGGGACGCCTTCGGCCAGGAGCCGCTCGAGCAGCGCCCGCGCCCACGGGTCCTTGCGGCCGAAGGCCCGGGCGGTCTCGGCGCCGAGGGCCTTCAGGTCGAAGAAGTAGAGGTCGAAGAGCCGGTCGAAGGCCGGGAGGTCGCGCGACTCCTTGACGAGGGTGCCGGCGAGGGCCGCCTTGAAGATGTCGCGCTCGGCCAGCCCGACCTCGGCCGCCGCCTGCAGGGCGTCCAGCGCCTCGGTCGTGGAGACGCGGACTTCGGCGCGCCGGAGGTCGCCGATGAACTCGAGAATCCGCTCGTCCATTTAGCAGGGGGGGAGTCCCAACCACTCCCCCCTGGACCCCCCCACCTGGGGGTTCGGGCTCGTCGCCCTCCCTGTGGAGGTTCGGGCCGTCGCCTTACCGCCCGGGTCACTGGACAACGTTGTCGGCCGGAAGGACCTGGCGCTCGTGGACGACCAGGGACTGCCCGGTGAAGGTCAGGAGGCCCTGCTGGGTGAGCTGCCGGATGATGCGCGAGGTGGTCGCGCGGGTCGTGCCGGCGAGGGACGAGATGTCGCGCTGGCGCGGCGCCTTCGCGAAGACCAGGTCCGCGCCCTCCCGCCGCCCGTGCTGCTCGCCCAGCTTCAGCACGGCCCGGACGATCCGCCCGGCCGCGTCCACCGTGGCCAGCGTGCTGATCTGCTGGTCGGCCTCGCGCAGCCGCCGGCACAGGTCGACGAGCAGCTTCCGCGCGACCGTCCCGTTCGAGTCGAGCAAGCGGAAGAACGCGTCCTGCGGCAGCTCGAGGACCTCGGTGCGCACCAGGGCGACGGCGTCGGCCGAGCGAGGCCGCCCGTCGATGAGCGAGAACTCCCCGAAGTAGTCACCCGGCCCCAGCTCGGCCAGCACGATCTCGCGGCCCTGGCGGGAGAGGGAGTCTTGATCCGGCCGGCGACGATGAGGAAGAACGAGCGGCCGGGATCGCCGGCGTGGAAGACGTGGGCGTCCTTCGGGACGTCCCCTCGTCGCATGGTACTGGCCAGGGCGAGCCGCTCGGCGAGCGTGAGGTCGCCGAACAGCGCGGTCTTCTTCAGCATCGCGGAGACGATGGTCTCGGACATTGGGCCCGCCCTCCCAGATGGGTCCTAGGACTCCGCCAGCACCTTGTCCAGGCTCGACTTGACCCGCTCCAGGTCGCGCTCGTACTTGACGACCAGCGTCAGGGTCGCCTCGACCAGCGCCGGGTCGAGGCGATCGGCGTTGAGGATCACGAGCGAGCGCACCCAGTCCAGGCTCTCCGAGATCGACGGGGCCTTGCGCAGCTCGAGGGCGCGGATCTTCGGACCGCCCGCACCACCTCGTTGCTCAGCCGCTCGCTCACCTCCGGCACCTTGAGCCGCCGGCGGCAACATCCCGACCGAGGTGCCGCCGCGCGAGCCGGACGAGCTGCCGGACACCGGCCCCTCCGGTCCTCGCACGCCCTATCCGGTGAACGACCCGGGCATCGGCGACCCCAAGGGGCCCGGCTCGGAGCCCGACTACCTGCCCGGCGCGCCGACCAACCCCGGCATCCGTCTCTGACCGCTCGGAGATCGGACGCGGCGAGGCGACTGCGTGATCCGCCTTGATCGCCGACCAACCCGGCCTTGGACCTGCGGAAGATCCTGCAGGACGCGCGGACGATCGCCGTCGTCGGCGCGAGCGACGAGCCCTGGCGACCGAGCTTCGGGGTCGCGGCCTACCTGAAGCGGGCCGGCTACCGCGTGCTGCCCGTCAATCCGACGATCGAGGGCCGAACCCTGCACGGCGAAACCGTGCGCGCCGCGCTGACGGACCTCGCCGAACCGGTCGACATCGTGAACGTCTTCCGACGCCCCGCCTTCGTGCCGGAGGTGGTGGAGGCCGCGATCGCGATCGGCGCGCCGGTGATCTGGATGCAGCTCGGCGTCCGGCACGACGGCGCCAAGGCCCGCGCCGAGGCGGCGGGGCTCTCCGTCGTCGACCGATCGCTGCATCAGCGTCGAGCACCGCCGGCTCGGCTCCGCGCTGACGCCTGCACGCATCGATCTTGCCATCGCCCCGCCGACTCCTTATCTGGCCCGCATCGACTTTTGGCCGGACGACTGGGCCGCTTCGCCTTCGCGGGCGCACGTTCAGACTAACTCCCCAAATATCGACGAACCGGGCGGGCGCTCTTCGAGGCGCCCGGCCCAACGTGCACACCGTGACGTGAAGAGGGACTGCCATGGAAACCGGCACCGTGAAGTGGTTCAACGACCAGAAGGGCTACGGCTTCATCCAGCCGGACAACGGCGGCAAGGACGTCTTCGTCCACATCAGCGCCGTCGAGCGCGCCGGGATGCGCGGCCTCGTCGAGGGTCAGAAGATCTCCTACGAGATGCAGACCGACCGCCGCACCGGCAAGGCGGCCGCGGCCAACCTTCAGGCGGCGTGAAGCGCGCCGTAGGCGAAGACGGGCGCGTCCCGCGCGCCCTCGTCCACCGAAGCCGTTCGCCCGAACGGCTTTTTTGTTGTAGGCGGCGCCAGCGGCCGCGTCGACGGGCGGACCTTGGCCGCCGAAGGAGACCGCTGAATGGCGAAAGAGGAACTGATCCAATTCGAGGGGCGCGTGGTCGAGGTGCTGCCCGACGCGCGCTTTCGCGTCGAGCTCGACACCGGCCACGCGATCGTCGCCTACACGGCCGGCAAGATGAAGAAGAACCGCATCAAGACGCTCGCCGGCGATCGCGTCACCGTCGAGATGTCGCCCTACGACCTCGAGAAGGGTCGCCTGATCTTCCGGCACAAGGACGAACGCCCGGCCTCGCTCGGCCCGCGTCCGGCCGGCAAGGGTCCGATGCGTCGTCGCTGACGGTCGCCGAACGGCTTCGTCGAGTCCTGGAGGCTCGGATCGAGCGACCGGCCGACCGCGCGGACGCCGCCTAAGTCTCCGAATTTGCCTAAGTCTCTGGACAGTTCGCTTTTCGGCCCGCCAGCCCTTGCCGCGTCGGTCGGCGCACCCATTTAGAGGTCAGGGCGGTACGCACCGCAAATCGAAGCTCCGGGCGGCCCTATTTTCGTCACCTCGATCGACGACGGCGCGTCAGTCCCTCATGAGGAGGGGCTGCGCGAACGCTCGCCCGACACACCGGGAGTGAACCCACACGATGGTGAAGCAGACCCTGACGACCCTCGTCCTCGCCGCCGGCGCCCTCCTCTCCGCGCAGGCTCTCGCCGAGCCGGCCGACTACAACGGGACCTGGAGCGTCCAGCTCGTCAGCGAGTCCGGCAGCTGCGATCGCTCGGCGAGCTACACCATCGCGGTCGAGGACGGCCGCGTCCGCTACCTCCCGTCGGGCAACGAGGCGCGCATCTCCATGTCGGGCCAGGTGGGTCCGGGCGGCAGCGTCTCCATCGACGTGCGCCAGGGTCTCGGCAGCGCCGACGCCTCCGGGCGTCTCGGGGCCGGCTCCGGCTCCGGCACCTGGAAGGTATCGATGCTCGGCTGCTCCGGCCGTTGGACCGCCCAGCGCCGCACCAGCACCGCGCAGCGCTGAGCCGGCCGAAGCTCGCAGGGGAGAGCGGGGCTCGTCCCGCTGCTTCTGCGTCGCCTGCCAGCGGCGATCGACATCCCCCTTTGACAACCTTCGACCGATGGGACGGGTCGGTCATGACGACGGGCCAGCCTCGTGACCGCTCGCGGAGCGCCAGCTGAACGCTTCGTTCCTGCCCGGATCGGGCCGGTCGGAGCCGGAGCGCGAGGAGGCCGCTCGGCCGGACCGCGCGGTCTCGGCAGGCGGCGCGGAACGGTCGCGAGCGGTCTCGCGCGGCGGGCCGGCGCCGATGCACGGCCGGCCTAGCACGGGCCGCCACCCCGGATTTCCTCGCCGGCGGCGGCGACGATGGGCGAGCTCATCCGCGCGCACGATTGGTCGAGCGACTCCGCTCGGCGACCCCGCGGCTTGGCCGCACGGCGTCTCAGGACGCTGGTCGCCGTCATGCTCGGCTCGCAGCAGCCCATGTTCCTCGCGTGGGGACCGGAGCGCACGCCTCCTCTACAACGACGGCTACGCCGCGATCCTGTGCGGCGCGCAAGCACCCGGACGGCGCTCGGCCGGCCGTTCCTCGACGTCTGGTCGGAGATCCGGGACCGACCTCCAGCCGATCCTGGTCGCAGGTCGATGCCGGCGAGTCGGTCCACATGGACGACATCACGTTCGTCCTGCAGCGGCACGGCTATCCGGAGGAGACGCATTTCGCCTTCTCCTACACGCCGGTGCGCGACGAGACGGGCCGGGTCGCCGGCATGTTCTGCCCGTGCACGGAGACCACGGGGCAGGTGCTCGCCGAGCGGCGCGCCGTCGCCGAGCGCGAGCGCCTCCGGGAGCTCTTCGAGCAGGCGCCCGGCTTCATGGCGATGCTGCGCGGGCCCGAGCACGTCTTCGAGCTCGTCAACCCGGCCTACATGCAGCTCGTCGGCCACCGCGACGTGATCGGGAAGCCGGTCCGGCGAGGCGCTGCCCGAGGTCGAGGGCCAGGGCTTCTTCGAGCTGCTCGACGGGGTCTACGCGAAGCGGCAAGGCCTTCATCAGGGCTGCGCCCTGAAGGTCGGCCTGCAGCGCACGCCCGGCGCGCCGTCGAGGAGCGCTTCGTCGATCTCGTCTACCAGCCGGTCAAGGACGCCGATGGCCGGGTCACGGGCATCTTCGCCGAGGGCTCCGACGTGACGGAGCGCGTGCACGCCGAGGAGGCGCTGCGCGAGCAGCGAGGCCTTCACCCGGCGCGTGCTGGAGAGCCTCACGGACTGCATCAAGGTGCTCTCGCTCGACGCCCGCCTCGAGTTCATGAGCGCCGGCGGGCTCGGCGTGATGGAGATCGACGATTTCAGCGCGTTCGAGGGCGCGTACTGGCCCGACTTCTGGCAAGGCGAGGAGAACCCGAAGGCGCTCGACGCGGTGGCGGAGGCCAGGGCCGGCCGGACGGGGCGGTTCCAGGGCTACACGGCCACCGCCAAGGGCAACATGCGCTACTGGGACGTGATCGTCACGCCGATCCTCGGCGCCGACGGCGCGCCCGAGAAGCTCCTGGCGATCTCGCGCGACATCAGCGTCCAGCGGCGGACCGAAGAGGCCCTTCGGCGAGCGCGAGGAGCGGCTGCGGCTCGTCGTCGAGGGCGCCAAGGACCACGCCATCTTCACCACCGACCCGGCAGGGCGTCATCACGAGCTGGTCGGCCGGCGCCGAGGTGATCTTCGGCTGGAGCGCCGCGGAGGCGGTCGGCGAACCCGCGGCGCTGATCTTCACGCCCGAGGACCGGGCCGCGGGCGCGGACGCGCTCGAGCTGGCGACGGCGGCGCGCGAGGGCTGCGCCAACGACGAGCGCTGGCACCTGCGCAAGGACGGCGGCCGCGTGTTCATGAACGGCTCCGTCCACCCGCTGCCCCGCGACGCCCAGGGGCGCGAGCAGGGCTTCCTCAAGATCGCGCGCGACGAGACCGGACGCCGCGCCAAGCGGACGGCGCTCGCGGAGAGCGAGGCGCGCTTCCGCAACATGGCCGACCACGCCCCGGTCATGATGTGGGTGACCGACCCGAGCGGCGCTGCACCTACCTCAACCGCCGCTGGTACGAGTTCACCGGCCAGAGCGAGGCGGAGGCGCTCGGGCTTGGGCTGGACGAAGGCGACGCACCCGGACGACGAGCAGCGCGCCGGCGACGCCTTCCTGTCCGCCAACGCCGCGCAGGCGCCGTTCCGGGTCGAGTACCGCCTGCGCCGGGCGGACGGCGTCTACCGCTGGGCCATCGACGCGGCCTCCCCGCGCTTCGGGCCGGGCGGCGAGTTCCTCGGCTACGTCGGCTCCGTCATCGACATCGACGAGCGCAGGAGGTCGAGACCGCGGCTGCGCCGAGAGCGAGGAGCGTTCCAGGCCATCGCCGACTCGGTCCGATCAGATGATCTGGTCGACGCGGCCCGACGGGTTCACGACTACTACAACCGCCGCTGGTACGAGTACACGGGCGTGCCGGAGGGCTCGACCGACGGCGAGGCGTGGAACGGGATCGTTCACATCCCGAGGACCAGCCGCGAGCCTGGCACGTGCTGGAAGCGCAGCCTCGACACCGGCGAGCCGTACCGCATCGAGTACCGGCTCCGGCACGGTCCGGCCAGTACCGATGGGTGCTCGGGCGGGCGCAGGCGATGCGCGACGACGCGGGCGGATCACGCGCTGGTTCGGCACCTGCACCGACATCCAGGACATCGTCGAGGCGCGCGAGGTGCTCGCCCGCTCGCGCGAGGATCTGGAGCGGGAGGTCGCCGAGCGCACGGCCGAGCGCAACCTGCTCGCCACCATCGTCGAGACCACCGACGCCTTCATCCAGGTCGCCGACCTCGACTACCGCTGGCTCGCCATCAACAAGGCGAGCGCGGACGAGTTCGAGCGCATCTTCGGCGTGCGCCCGAAGGTCGGCGACAGCATGCTCGACCTGCTCGCCGACATGCCCGAGCACCAGGCGGCCGTCAAGGCGGTCTGGTCGCGAGCGCTCGCCGGCGAGGAGTTCACGACAGTCGAGGAGTTCGGCGATCCCGGCCGCGACCGGCCGCTACTACGAGATCAAGTTCAACACCCTGCGGAACGAGCGCGGCGAGCGCATCGGCGCCTACCAGTTCGTCTACGACGTCACCGAGCGGCTGCGCAGATCAGGCGACGCTCGCCGAGGCCGCAGGAGCAGCTGCGCCAGGCGCAGAAGATGGAGGCGGTGGGCCAGCTCACCGGCGGCATCGCGCACGACTTCAACAACCTGCTCGCCGGCATCGTCGGCTCCCTCGACCTGATGCAGACCCGGATCGCGCAAGGCCGCACGGACAAGCATCGAGCGCTACGCCAAGGCGGCCATGAGCTCGGCCCAGCGCGCCGCGGCGCTGACCCACCGGCTGCTCGCCTTCTCGCGCCGCCAGCCGCTCGACCCGAAGCCCGTCAACGCCAACGCGCTCGTCGCCGCCATGGAGGACCTGCTCCGGCGCACCATCGGCCCGCTGCACGCGCTGGAGCTCGTCACCGCCGGGCGGCCTGTGGACGACGCTCTGCGACCCGAACCAGCTCGAGAGCGCGATCCTCAACCTCGCCATCAACGCCCGCGACGCCATGCCGGAGGGCGGCAAGCTCACGATCGAGACCTGCAACGCCCATCTCGACGACGCCTACGCGGCGGCGCAGCCGCGACGTGACGCCCGGGCAGTACGTCTGCATCTGCGTCACCGACACCGGCACGGGCATGCCGCCGGAGGTGATCGCGCGCGCCTTCGAGCCGTTCTTCACGACGAAGCCGCTCGGGCAGGGCACCGGCCTCGGCCTGTCCATGGTCTACGGCTTCGCCAAGCAGAGCGAGGGCCACCTCAAGATCTACTCGGAGGTGGGCCAGGGCACGACGGTCAAGATCTACCTGCCGCGCCACCGCGGCGACGCGCCGAGGAGGAGGAGGCCGCGCCGCCGGCGCGCGAGGCGCCGCGGGCCGAGGCCGGCGAGACCGTGCTCGTGGTCGAGGACGAGCCCGTGATCCGCGACCTGATCGTCGAGGTGCTCCAGGAGCTCGGCTACCGGGCGCTCGAGGCCGCGGACGGGCCTTCCGGCCTGAAGATCCTGCAGTCGCGGCGGCGCATCGACCTTCTCGTCACGGATGTCGGGCCTGCCCGGGCCTGAACGGACGCCAGCTCGCCGACCAGGCGCGGGAGCGCCGGCCCGACCTGAAGGTGCTGTTCATCACCGGCTACGCCGAGAACGCCGACGCTCGCCAACGGCTTTCTCGATCCCGGCATGGAGATGATCACCAAGCCCTTCGCCGTGGAGGCGCTGGCGAGCAAGATCCGGAGCATGATTCGGAACGAGTGAGCCGTGCCGCCCTCCCCCGCTCGTGGGGAGGGCTCGAAGGGCAGCGCCGTCGGTCAACAAGAAGCGCCCCGGACGGACCGGGGCGCTCTGTGGACCTTGAAGCGGGAAGGGGCGTTACGCCGCCTTCTTGGCCTCGATCGTCTGCGGGGCGTGCCCGTTGATCGGGATCAGCTTCGGCTTCTTGGCCTCGGGGATCTCGCGCACGAGATCGACGTGGAGGAGGCCGTTCTCAAGCGCCGCGCCGGTCACCTGGACGCCGTCGGCGAGCTGGAAGCGCCGCTCGAAGGTGCGCGCCGCGATGCCCTGGTAGAGCACGTCGGCCTTGCGCTCGTCGGCCTTCTTCTCGCCGCGCAGCGAGAGGGTGTTCTCCTTGACCTCGATCGCGAGGTCGGCCTCGGTGAAGCCGGCGACCGCGACCGAGATGCGGTAGGCGTTCTCGCCGGTGCGCTCGATGTTGTAGGGCGGGTAGGTCGGGGCCGCGTCGACGCCGACCATCTGGTCGAGCATCGAGAACAGGCGGTCGAAGCCGACCGTGTTGCGGTACAGGGGAGAAAGATCGAACTGTCGCATGGCATATCCTCCGTGAAGCGACATGCAAGGAGGTCCGCCTTGCGGGGCCGGACCCGTTCGTGCCGCCTTGACGGCCGGCACGTCCGTGACGTGGTGAGGGTGCGGCCGATCGTCAAGAGTTTTGGCCCGTCGACCGGACCGGTCGTGAGAGATTTTGAGGCGTGCGGGACCGTTGGGCTCGATTGCGGGCACCACATGGCCGAGGAGGCGCCGGAGGCGCTCGCGGACGCGCTTCTCGAATCCTTGCGCGAGTGAGCTTTCGCGACATCGGCTCCGGGCGCAATCCGGCGTAAAGGGGCGTTCGGCACCTTGCTCAGGCTCCCACATCGAACGGCAGGCTCCAGGTCATGGAACTCGTCGCCACGCCGCTGAACCCGATCCCGGACGACCCCCAGGTGATGGCCGTCGTCACGGCGGACGGCCGCACGCTGCGGGCGGCGGCGTGGAAGGCGGCCGGGCGGAGGGTGAAGGGAACGGTGTGCATCCTGCAGGGCCGGGCGGAGTTCATCGAGAAGTACTTCGAGACGGTGGAGGCTCTGCGCGGGCGCGGCTTCGCCGTCGTGGCGTTCGACTGGCGCGGGCAGGGCGGGTCGCAGCGCGAGATCGGCAATCCGCGCAAAGGGCACGTCCGCGACTTCGCCCATTACCGGCGCGACCTGGAGGCGATCCGGGACGGCCTGCTCGAGCCGGTGATGCCCAAGCCTCATTTCGCGCTCGCCCATTCCATGGGGGGCGCGCTGGCGCTCCTCTGGGCGCGCGAAGGCGTCCTGCCGTTCCGGCGCCTGGTCGCCCTGACGCCAATGATCGCGCTCCGCATGGTGAAGCACCCGAGGGCCGCGGCGCTCGCGGCGCTCGCCCTCAACACGGTCGGCTACGGCGGCGCCTTCGTGCCCGGGGGCGGACCGGCCTCGATCACCGCGGCGCCGTTCGCCGGCAACCGCCTCACGACCGATCCCCGGCGCTACGCCCGCAACGCCGAAGCCGCGGCGGCGCTCGGCTCCGGCGCGATCGGCGCCCCGACGGTGGCCTGGCTCCATGCCGCCTTCCGCTTCATGGCCCGTTTCGGGGAGGCGAGCTTTCCCCTCCAGGTCCGGGTGCCGACGCTCGTCGTCGCGGCCGGGGCCGATCCGATCTGCGACACCCCGGCGATCGAGCGGTTCGCGGCGCGCTTGAAGGTCGGCAACGCCATCGTCATCCCGGGAGCCCGGCACGAGATCCTGATGGAGCGGGACGCGGTGCGGGACCAGTTCTGGGCCGCCTTCGACGCCTTCATCCCCGGCACGCCCGATTTCCCCGACGCCCGCCCGATCCCGGAGCCCCGGATGCCGCGCATCACGCCCCTGCGGGCGCTGCCGGTGAGCTCAAGCGGCCAGAAGCCGGAGCGCCGCCTCGTGAACCCGGCGGTCGCCGGCGGCGACCACTGAGCCGCCGCCCCCCGCCGGCCGCCCTCTCCAATCCGTCACGATCCCGCCCGCGCCCTCGACGATCGGGATCAGGGCCACGTCGAGCAGGTGCGCCTGCTACTTCAGCTCGTGACCGTGCGGGGGGATGTCATCATCCTCTTTGGCGGGCTTACGTCGTCGACTTAATAGCCGACGCATGAAGCTTGGCTTGGCGGGTTTTCGGTCTTTGTGACGCTGCCAAATCTCGTACGCTTCCGGACACACCGCGCTCAGCAGAGTTATTTCCTTCTCGTCGAAATGCGCTTGAAGGAGCTTAGCCAGACGCCCCGGACCGACAACGCTTGTCACGCCATTGTGGAACAGTGCCTCGACAACATCGCGCCTGCACTGGGGTGTCATATGGGGCGCGTCTTCCCTCGCCTGGCGCTCGGCGGTTGAACTCGCAGGTAATGTCCCTAATGGTCCAGTAGCCGCCGTCACAGAGGCGAAGCGCATTGTGCGCTTTGTGCCAAAAGCGGACCGTGTCAAAATCTGCGCTCGATGGCCAGTGCGCAAAGAGCGAGAGGAGCAGACCCCATGTCGCAAAAGCCGACCGACGCGGATTGGATCCTGAAAGCAATGATCGCGGTGGCGGGGGCGGACGGTAGGCTAGATGCACGCGAGGTGGGATTAATTCAGAAGGTCTTTCGGGAACAGACAGGCCGTTCGGTAGACGTGAGCGGCGTTGTCCTGGCGGTGGAGGCTTACACCACCAAGCGAGACGTGCTGGCAGAGTTCTCTGCTGCCGCAGGAAGCATGAGCGGGGCAATCAAGGAAGAGATCGTTCGCGCCGCATATCTTATTCTGCTCGCCGACAAGCGGATCGCCACAGAGGAGCGCGAGAGGCTGACGAATATCGCTGCCGCGCTACAAATTTCCGAACTTGACTTAGAGGCGATTATGGAGGGAACCAAGCCGAGTGACTAATCTGATTGATCGGAGTTCGGCGTGGGAACATCTTAGCGCCAAACTAGGTTGACTGACACCGACTCAAGGACAGACGGTCATATGTCCGCTATGGGTCAAAAGGCGACATCGCTCACAAGCACAATGATGCCGCTTTCATCCCGAACACGGACATTTCGTCGTGCGAAAAGAGTTCACCCGGTGAACTGGTGACGGTCCAGCGTGTAAGGAACGAATGGTGGTGACCCCGGCGTGATTCGAACACGCGACCCTCAGATTAGGAATCTGAGTGTCATAAGCAAAATCAATGACTTATAACCTATGTGTCTAACAAAGTGTCTAACTTTTGTGGGCTAAAACGAGGGCTCCAGAGGGTCAAATCTGTCTCATCGATGTCCGATAGCTCATTCTCGCGTTGCGTACGCAGAGCGTCAATGGAGGGCGGTTGAGGGGCTACTGAAAGTCGACAGCCCGAGACAGTCCGCATACCCTCATGGCTGGTCCACGGAAGCGGTCATGCCTGTTGCTTTTTTTCCTGTTTCCGGTAGGTTCTTTTTCATTATTCCATATTCCATTCCGCTTACCGACTTAGGCTCGCCAACTCGGCGGGCCTTTTCTCTTTCAGACCTGTCTGAACAAAAAGAACGGGCCGACCCCAACTGATCGGCCCGTCGTATCTTCACGCGCTGGCTGGTCCTACCAGTAATACCAATACGGAACCCAGACACCGCCCCGCCACCGTCGACCCCGACGCCGACGCCCACGGCCGCGGCCGCGGCCACGATACCTGCGACCCGCCTCTGCGGGTGTGCTTGTTGCGCCGGTCACCGCAGTGACCAATGTGGTTACGCCGACGGCAGTTCCGATGGTAGTTCCCACCGCGCTGATGCACCAAAACAGCGCGATCGCGACGGCCGCGACGGTTTGGGCTAATAGCTTTCCCGGTGACAAAAGACGTTTGCTCATTCCGCTCATTCTCCTCTATCCGCATTTCAAGAGGCTGCGAAACCTTGGGTTTAGAGACGGATTGCCTACACTAACTCCTCTAGCTTAACAGGATTTGAATGGCTTGGGGAGGTGCAATACGCCGTAGGGCGAAATGGAAAACCGTTGGCACAGATGATTAATGTCTCCAACGGAGAGCCCCGCCATGTCCGCTAAGGGTCAAAAGCGGACATCACGGCTGCGTGGTCATGTGTCCGCTAAGTGCCATTAGCGGACATTGACTAAAGGAAGCGGCGGCGGCCGAGGCCTCGCGACAGCAATTTTGTTTGATCCGAACGTTCTCTTAGTGCCAGAAGCGGACACGTCAGGGACTAGACTTCTCACGAACGCACTGGCTCCGACTTAGCCTTTTTCTGCACGGACACGGGCCCAGGAGATGGCAGAGCTTCGGTCGGGCGGTAAACGAGAACCCCGGGGCCGGCCGCAGGCCGGATTTTGTCCCAGCCGGAAACGGAACGGCGCACGTCTTCAAGACCGGCTGCCCAAGCCTCCGTCAATCGTAGCGCGGGAGAACTCGTAGTCCTTCACGAGGCCGGACCGTGAGGGGCGCGTATTGATCAGGCGAATGATCGTCCAGCTTCTCTCGTCACAGGCGGCAGCCAGCTTTATCGCGTCCGGATCAGACTTCAGCTCTGGCGGCAGTTTGCCCACCAGCCTTCGGCAGGCGGCACGAAGCTCGCCCAATTTCCTGTATCTGTTCGATGTTGAGCCGAGTCCTGCTCGCATACTGGATGTCCTTTGCCCGTTCCGATCACCTGGCTTAAATTCCGCGGCAGTTCTCCTTGGGAGTTGAAGACGTCGACCTGAATGATGCGGGCGGTGGTCAAAGGTCTTTCGTCCGACACATAGGTGATTGGCGTATTACTCACCACGCCGCCGTCCCAGTAGTGTTCCCCGTCGATCATCACCGGCGGGAAGCCGGGTGGCAGAGCGCCACTGGCTCGGACATGGTCCGCGTGGATCTGGGTAGACTTCGTATCGAAATAGATGGAGGTGCCCTTGCGTACGTCCACGGCACCCAACGACAGGCGGACCTGTCCGGAATTGATCAAATCGAAATCCACCAGCTCTTCTAAAGTGGCCTTGAGCGGAGTTGTGTCGTACACACTGAGGGCGCCTTCGGTGCCATCCGCGGCGAACGACGCCGGTGGCATTCGAGGCTGTAAAGAAGGCCTGTATGCCGAAGGTGGCAGCTGACATCGCAGCCATGTGGTTGACGGCTGGTCGAAGTCGAGTCGAGCCATGCCGGCAAGGGAGGCCCAACATCTCTTGAGACTCGCTGCCAGAACTCACGCAGTCGCTCGACCCGCCGCTCAGGCGGGTTGCCGACGATCAGCGATGCGTTGATTGCGCCGATCGAGATGCCGACGACCCAGGTAGGCGCCACACCCGCTTCGACTAGGCCTTCATATACGCCGGCTTGGTAGGCTCCAAGCGCACCACCGCCCTGTAGCAGCAGAATCTCGTGGTCGTACTGCATGCTTTACTCTCTTCCGTTACAACCGGCTTCCGACTAGGCGGGCGAGCTAGTTCGCCTGACGCACGTCTTACGACAACGCTGCGACGCAGCAACAATCACGTTGGGTCAGGCTGCCGCGGACAAGGGAGCAAGATTGACGGCTCCGCTTGCCTTAGAACCAGGTGCCAACGTCGACCGTGTAAACCCACCCGGTGCCGCCGACCACATACGGAACTGCCGTGTAGCCGACTGCCGAACGGTCCATGTAGAGAGCCTGAGCGTTCATGCGCACCTCCTTGCGGCCAAACGGGAAGTACGTCAATCCGACCGCCGCGTCCCATGGGTCTCCATACTCACCGAAAATCTTTGATCCTGAGAAATAGGCTTGCCAATAGTTCGGTTTGAGCATGGTCGACGCGTACACCTGGAACCCATGATCGAACAGGCTGGTTACAGGTATGCTTCCGATGACCTGGAAGTCATCCAACCATCGGAAATAATACTCTCCTTCAAGCGACCAACCCCTCCACTTCAGCCCAGCATCCAGGTCCAGCATGCTGATATGTCGCCTTGTTGATCATGCCACCGGTGTTGAAAGCATTAGGGGCGAAGAGCAGCGTTCCATCCGAAAGGCGTATCTGACTGTTTTCGAAAGCGTTGACCCCTGGCTGCTCCTGCGCATCCTCACGGCTGTAGGTGAAATGGACGCCGAGCAGCGTCGCAAGCTTCTCGTGATACTCATAATCGCCGAAGCCTGTACCCGGCCCGAACTCACCGGTGGTCGGCATCCAGTAAAGCATGCTGGTGACCGTACACAGACAGTTATCCAGCTGGCTTGCGCTGACGCCAAGGGCGCTGAGATTGCCGGCGAGGGCCACCTTGTAATCCAGGGTATCCGTAAGCTCTCCGCTCGCCATGTATCCCTGGATGTACGATCCGCGGAAGAACTCATCCGCCATCGACCGATGGTCGATCCTGAGCCAGTTCGGGAATGACTGAGCGGTTGATCGCGTTGAAGGCAACGAGAAGATACCGGCCGTTGCGGTCAAGGCATCATCGAATTTATAGCTGATATTGCCGCCAACGACGACCTGGGCAGGGTCACCCTGGCTCACATTTTGCGTCCAGGCATACCAAAAGTAGCGGAATCGTTCGTCAAACAGCCATCCGTGAAGCCCCCATTGAAGTCTATTCAACTGGATGTCTTGTCTCAGATCGAGCTCCGTGGTGCGACCAAACGCATCCGTGTAGAAGCGATCCAGTCCCAACTGGTTCAGGTAGCGCACATAGCCCTTTACGAAGAAGTCGACCTCCCCGTTAGGTCCGCGAGCGAGAACGAAGCCTTTACCGGGTTCGTAGGGAAACCCCATGAATTCCTTAGCATCGGGACTTCGTTGGTATCCCATGCCGCCCGGAGCGCCGGGTTCGTAGGGACCCCTGCTTACATATGGGTCTGAACTTTTGGCGTAAACCATGCCCTCCGGAGACTCGATCGCCGCAGTAGAGGCTGTGGCGTTGGAGTTCCCCTGAGGCTGTTCATCCTGCGACGTAATCCCCAAGCTCGCTTCCAGCGCCGCGATCCTCGCGTCGAATTCGGCAAGTTGCTGCTGCATGGCTTGCTGCGATGCTTGCAGATCTTTTTTCGTGTGGAGTAGCTCTTGCAGCTGCTCGACGCGTTCACGCTGTGTGTCAGCTGAGGGCTGCGTAGCCGTCTGCGCCTGCACTATGGCGGGCGACAGTAGCAGGATAGGCAGCAGAAACCTGAATGAGTTGCGGTGAGCCATCCCAATCCCCCTTCGTTGAGCCCAAGCCTAGTAAGATAAAAGGCGAGCGCTTTGAGCCTTAGGAGAGGGTTGAAAATGGTGCCGGTTGGCGTCGAGCCGCCGCTGAGACAGGCGAATAAGCGAAGGGCGGATCCCCTCGAATTAGAGTGTTCGAGCGCTTGACTCCTCGACTTATGCCCTTCCCCCGGAGAACCCACTACACCTCAGGTTTAGCACTCGTGACAAGCCTACGTCATTCGCTGCGCCCGCGTTCCACAATGCGAGAGATTTTGGGTGACTGTGCCAATTTCGCCACTCATGTCCGCTTTGGATCATTAGCGGACATCAGCGACCTGCGAAAGCGGACATGTTCAACGTGAGACTGGTCAGTGGCAAAACACGCCTTGAGTTGTAAGAAGACCCTCAGCAAAGGTCAGGGACATTTTCTCATGAGAATGTGATCGCGCAGCATTGGTGACCCCGGCGTGATTCGAACACGCGACCCTCAGATTAGGAATCTGATGCTCTATCCGACTGAGCTACGGGGTCGAAGCCTGAAGCGTTTCCGGCTCTTTATATAGGCTCTTTGATGTAAGCGCCGCTATTTCCCGTATTGGCTTCTCGCCCCGCCCGCTTGTGCATCTTGAGCCCTCATCCCTAAGATGCGTCATGATCATGAGGGCGGCCAGAAGCATTGCCTGGGCCGGGGTGGCTTGGCTTGCCACCGCCTTCTCGCCCCTGGCGCAGGCTTGCGACTTGCCGCCGTCCGAGCCCGCCGCGGTCGCTTCGGTGCTCGACGGCGAGACGCTCAAACTCGCTGACGGCAGGACCGTGAAGCTGATTGGGGCCAAGGCGCCGATGCCGCCGCTCGGTTGGCGCGGCGATGACCCCTGGCCGCTGGTGAACGAGGCCAAGGAGGCTCTCGAGAGCCTTGCTTCCGGGAAAGCAATCGAATTGAGGTTCGGCGGACAACGCACCGACCGGCACGGCCACCTTCTCGCCCAGGTCTTCGTCGTCACGGACGGCAGCCGGCTGTGGCTCCAGGACGAGCTTATCGGCAGGGGTTTGGCCCGCGTCTATTCTCTCCCCGATAATCGGGCCTGCGTGGCAGAGCTTCTCGTCCGCGAGCGTGAGGCGCGGGCCAAGCGGCTCGGCCTGTGGGCTTCCTCGGCCTATCGCATCGAAAATGCGCTCGACGTAAAACGCTTGGGTCGCCTCATTCATTCCTATCAGCTCGTCGAGGGCACGGTCGCGGCCGTGGGGCAGGGGAGCGGCCGCCTCTATCTGAATTTCGCCCCGGACTGGCGGAGCGACTTCACCATCAGCATCGCGCGCAGAGACGCCGCCGCCTTTGCCCGCGCCGGGCTCGATCCGAACGCCCTTTCCGGCAAGCGCCTGCGCGTGCGGGGTTGGCTCGCCTGGCGAAACGGTCCCATGATCGAGGCGAGCCATCCCGATCAGATCGAGCTTTTGCCGGAGGGCGGCGGCGCGGAGAACGCGACACCCCCGTCACGCCGAAACGGACCTGCTATCGCGTTATAGCCGGACGGTGGCATAGTTCTCGTAACTGCCGAGGCAGACCAAGGGGGAGCGTGCAACCAGCGCCATGGAGTCCTTTACCCGCGTCTTTCCGCTCGACGGGGCGACAGTCCTGAACGTCTTGCTCGTCGTGGGCGTTCTGGCTGTTTTGCTCATTTCCCTTGCCGTCATCTTGTGGCAGGCGCGGACCCGCCGGGAAGAGCAAAGGAGGATCGTCGCCGAGAAGATTGCCGTCCTGCTCGCGGGCAAGATGATGACCCGCTCACAGGAGGAGGGGGATCGCTTCTCGCTCAAGGAGAGCAACAGCATCAAGACATTGGTCGCCGAAGCGGTTCTTGCCCTGTCTGCGCAAGACCCGCGGATTTCGAGGCGCGCCATCGAGCGGCTCACATCGGCCCACAGCGCGCCCGGAACCGAGATCTTCGCCGGATTAGCGCGGGCCAAGCGCGCCGAGGCAGAACAAGCCTCACGCCAAGCCGCTTCCGCGCTCCGCCATCAAGGGGCTTTGACCCTGCCGGAAGACACGCAAGCGGCGCTCGACCTTTTTCGTCAGGCTTTCGAGCTCGATCCGGCCGGTGCCGAAAATCTCCTGGCGCTCGCCCTCGTTCAGTTCAGGTTGGGCGACCTTCCGAGCGTCGAGGCCTTGATGGCGACGGCGCAGGCCGGCGCCGGGCAGGGGGCGCGCCAGGACATTGCCGGCCTGATCGACATGTTTGCCGGCGTGATCCATTTCAGGCGCAAACGTCTTCCCGAGGCAATCGAGAAGTTCACCGCCGCCAAGCGCAACTTCGAGGCGCATGGCGACCCAAAGGCGCTGGTCGATGCGCTCATGGCGCTCGCGAGCGCGCAGATGAAGGCGGGCGATCTCGAAGGCGCCCTCGCCAATTACAATCAGGCCGCGGCGCTGTGCACCGAAAACAAATATGAGCTCGGCCTCGCCCAGCTCTACGCCGATCTTGGCCTGTTGCTGCAAAGCCTCGGCAAGTCTGCCGAAGCCGAGCAGATGCTGCTCAAGAGCTTCACCATCGCCGACCGGCTGGGCGAAATGGCGATCGCCTCCGTCGCCGCCGGCAATCTCGCTCTGCTTTATCGTGAGACGCACGATCTCGACCGCGCCGAGGAGATGGTCCGCCAGGCGCTGCAACTGGAGCGGCGTCTGGAGCACAAGGACGGGGTTGCCCGGGCCAATCTCAATCTCGGCACGGTCCTGTTCGAGAAAGCCCGCTTCGATGAGGCCGCCTCCCGCTTCGAAGAGAGCCTTCGCCTATATCAGGAACTCGATCTTCCCGAGCTCGCGGCCCAGGCGATGTTCAATCTCGCCAACGTTCACCGCGCCTTGAAGCGGATCGAACAAGCCGAGGCCAGCTACCGCAAGGCCATCGAACTCTTCATGGGGGTGAACGATGCAGCCGGCGTGGCCAGGGCTGCCGGCAATCTCGGCGCCCTCTATCTCGACAACGGACGCCTGGCCGACGCCGAGGAAGAATTTAACGTTGCCCTCGACGCTGCGCGCGACGCGGCCGACAAGCGTTCCATCGCCATGCAGATGCGGAATCTTGCCGTGCTCGCGCACGCGCGCGGGGAGACCGGGGCGGCCTGCGAGGGGCTGCGCAAGTCGCTCGCGCTCTGCGTCGAGATCGACGCCCACACCGAAGCGGTCGAGCTGAAGGTGCTGATGGGTCAGATCGGATGCGGATAGAGCCCCGCACGAACTTGGCGGGGGCTAAGCCGAGCAGCGGATGGCTGCCCGGCCGATCACGCCCGGTCCGTTGGCCTTAGGCCGCGCGGATGCGTGCCTCCGCCTCGGCCGCGATCTTGGCGTGCCGCGCGGTCTTGGCGAGCACGTCGTCGATCTTGGCGACGGCGCTGGCCTCGTCCAACTTCTCGACCGCCGCGATCTCCCGGGCCATGCGGTCGAGCGCGGCCTCGTAGAGTTGGCGTTCGGAATAGGATTGCTCGGGCTGTGCCTCCGAACGGTAGAGATCGCGCACGACCTCGGCAATGGAGACGAGATCGCCGGAATTGATCTTGGCTTCGTATTCCTGCGCGCGCCGGGACCACATGGTGCGCTTGACGCGCGCCTTGCCCTTGAGCGTGCCGAGCGCCTTCTTTACGATCTTCTCTTCCGCCAGCTTGCGCATGCCGACACTCGCGAGCTTTGCAGTCGGCACTCTGAGCGTCATCTTATCCTTCTCGAAGTTGATGACGAACAACTCGAGCTTGGCACCGGCAATCTCTTGCTCTTCGATACTGACGATCCGGCCGACGCCGTGGGCCGGATAGACGATATACTCGTTGGTACGAAAGCCGTGTCTTTGCTGTGGTTTCTTTTTTTCAGCCATACTCTCGTCTCACTCTCTAAATGTGTTTTGCACGGCGCCTCTGCCGGGTGACCTGAGCTTGCCCGTGCCTTGCCAGAAGGGGTTCCTGGCGTCCGTCGCCACGACGGGGGCAGTAGCACAAGATGAGCCGCCGATCAGAAGCCTGATCGCGCCACCTCCCCCAAGTCAGAAAAAAAAGTGCGCCCAAATAGGGACGCCTCTCCGGGTGCCGAGTGCGCCGACAATCCGCGCCATTTCGACATGACAATAACACAATCTTAGTAAATCCGGAAGCCATCCCGCGCCGCAGCAGGGCCGTTTTTGCGCCGCAACATGCGACATTTTGACCCTAAGGTTAACGCTTAACTCTCTGAAGGACTTAGTCGCCGTCGCCTGGCTCGGTCGAGAAGTATTTCGCGAATTTGTCGGGCTCGGACACAAAGGCGTCGGCATCGGGGGGCGCCGGCTTCTTGGTCGTGATATTGGGCCAAGTTTCCGAGTATTTCCGGTTGATTTCGAGCCAGCGATCGAGCCCGGGCTCGGTGTCGGGCTTGATGGCGTCAACCGGGCATTCCGGCTCGCACACGCCGCAATCGATGCACTCGTCGGGGTGAATCACCAGCATATTGGCGCCCTCGTAGAAACAATCTACGGGGCAGACCTCGACGCAATCGGTGTACTTGCACTTGATGCAAAACTCGTTGACGATGTAAGTCATCGCTTCCACACGTTCTCGGGGCCTGTACCGGCCCGCATTCTAGCCCCTTGGGGCCGCCAAAGTCGCCCGCGGAAACGCTTGCCTATAACAATCGGGCCACGAGCACAAGGCGACGGATGGCAAGGCATTCGTGGCATATCGGCGTTCAGGTGCTGCCACGCAATGCGTCGATGCGCCGGCGATCTCGCTTGGTTGGACGGGGACCCTTCCCACGCCCTTCGTCGAGCCCGCGATTGGGTGCAAGGGGCGCTTTCGGGGTCAAATCCTCGTAGAGGGTCCGCGCCAGGCACGCCGCGCCGCGGCGCTCTGCCGCTCCCAGCACCCGCACGACCAAGAGCTTTCCCGGCGGCGTGGCGGTCACGACATCGCCAGCCTGAACGAGGCGGCTCGGTTTCAGCGCGCGGGCGCCATTAACGCGGATCTTGCCGGCCTCGATCAGCCGCGCAGCACCCGTCCGCGTCTTCACGAGCCTTGCACACCACAGCCACTTGTCGAGGCGTTGAGCCTGCATCGTCGAGGCTAGCTTCCTCCCGGTTGGCGCGCGGCAAGGCGCCCCTTGAGCGCGGCGAGGGCGGCGAAGGGCGAATGCTCGACCCTCTTCCGTTCCGCCTCCGTGCGATGGGGCGGAGGCTGTCGCCGCTCGGGTTTTTGCGCCTTGGCGCGCGGTTCGCGCCGAGGCTTGTGGCTCGCGTCCTTGTCGTGACGTGTTCCTCTGCGCTTGCCTGGACGCCAGATCTCGTCGACGGCGACCGCCTCGGCTGCGGAGGCGGCGTCCGGCGCTTCCGGCTCCGCCGCTTGTGCTCCTGCAAGCGGCCTCCTCTCGCGCCTGAAGCCGAGCGCCTTCAAGATCGAGGCGAACTCTTCGCCCGAGCAACCGACCACCGACATCAGCTCAGGCACCACCCGAAAGCCGCCATCCCCGGTCGCCCCCGCCGGGCCTGCGTCGACGCTCGCGGCGGTGCGGAACGCGATGCGCGTGCGGATAAGGTCGGAGAGCCGTTCCAGCATGTCGATGCGGACCGCGCGCCCGCCGGCGACATGGAAGCCCGCGGCACGCCAATAAGGCTCCGGGATCAGCTTTCCCGCCTCAACCGAGGTCAGGCCCTGCTGCGGGCGCATCGGGAGCGCCTCGAGGTCGATGCCGTGATCGCGGCCCGCGTGGAGCGCCCACAGGATCAACAGCAAATCGGCCGCCGCCGGCTTGAGCAGGGCGGGAATGTAGACATTGAAGGCGCCGAAACGGACGCCGTATTTGCGAAGCTGGGCGCGGGCGTCCTGGTCGAGCGCCTTGATCTCCGCCGCCGCCGCCTCGCGGCGAAGCACCCCGACATTTTCCGTCAATTGATAGGCGAGACCGCGGGCCAGCCCCGACAAGTCGGTGGCCTCGCTGAGCAGCACGAGCGGCTTGAGCTTGTTCCCGAGCTCGGCCTCGAGCCAGGCTTCGAGGCGCTGCATGAGGCGGTCGCGGTCGGCGGCGGGAAGACGCTCGTCGGCCAGAAGCTGGATGCGGGGCTTCAGCGCCGTTTCGCCGCGCTCGAGCCGGCCGACCTCCGCGCCTTGCCATACGATCCGGCCATTGGGTGTGAGCGCGATCGCCTCATCAGGCGCCCCGTGAAGCGCCTCGGCGCGGTTGGAGAGTTCGCTCGCCAGCACCTTGGCCGCCGCGTGGCGAGCGGCCCGGCCATGAATGCCCTCGCCCGAGCTGTCAGGGGTGAAGCGGAAACCTTCGAGCCGCCCGACGAAATGGTTCTCGACCAGGATGTTTCCGTCAGGCGCGATCTCGGCCGCGATCTCCTCCTTGTCGCGCAAGCGGCGCATCAAGACGCTCGTCCGCCGGTCGACGAAGCGCTGCGTCAACCGCTCGTGCAACGCGTCGGACAGCGTGTCCTCGATGGCCCTGGTGCGGCCCTGCCAATGCTCGGGATCGTCAAGCCATTGCGCATGATGCGACACGAAGGTCCAGGTACGAATCTGGGCGAGCCGGTTGGAGAGGGTGTCGAGGTCGCCGTCGCTGCGATCGGTGAGCGCCACTTGGTTGGCGAACCATTCGGCCGGGATCTTGCCCTCGTCGCTCATGACAAACCGGTAGAGGGTGGCGACCAGCTCGGCATGGCTCGCCGCGGAGATCTTCCGATAGTCGGGGATCTGGCACATCTCCCACAGAAGCGCGACCGCGGCCGGTCCCTGCGCCCGGTCGCGCACCTCCGGGTCGTTGCTCACATTTTCCAGCGCAATCACGTCGTCGACCATGCGGGCGCGGCTGAGCCGCCGATGGTCCGGGCTCTCGCGCAAGCTGTCCTTCAGCCGCTCGATCGAGCTGAAATCGAGCTTGCGATTGCGCCATTGCAGCACGCCCACCTGGTCGAAGGAATGGTTCTCCAGCCGGTCGACGAGTTCGGCCTCGAAGGGCGCGACCTGGCCGGTTACGCCGAACGTGCCGTCATTCATGTGGCGTCCGGCACGGCCGGCGATCTGGCCAAGCTCTGCCGGCGTGAGATTGCGATGGCTTTGCCCGTCGAACTTGCGAATACCGGCGAAGGCGACATGGTCGAGCTCGAGATTGAGTCCCATGCCGATGGCGTCGGTCGCCACCAGGAAATCGACATCGCCATTCTGATAGAGGGAAACTTGCGCATTGCGCGTGCGCGGGCTAAGCGCGCCGAGCACCACCGCCGCGCCGCCGCGCTGGCGTCTCACCAGCTCGGCGATGGCATAGACGTCGCTGGCCGAGAAGCCGACGATGGCCGAACGGCGGGGCAGCCGCGTGATCTTCTTGTCGCCGGCATAGGTCAGCTGCGACAGGCGCGGGCGCGACACCAGATTGGCGCCGGGCAGGAGCTCGCGGATCGCATCGCGCATGGTGGCGGCCCCGAGCAGAAGCGTCTCGCTCAAGCCCCGGGCGTGAAACAAGCGATCGGTGAAGACATGGCCGCGCTCGCCGTCGGCGGCGAGCTGAACCTCGTCGACGGCCACGAAGTCGGCCTCGAGTTCGAGCGGCATGGCCTCGACGGTGCAGACATAGAAGCGCGGGGAGGGAGGCTTGATCTTCTCCTCGCCGGTGATGAGCGCGACCTGGCCCGCGCCGGCACGCGCGGCGACCTTGTCGTAGACCTCGCGCGCCAGGAGTCTTAACGGGAGCCCGATGATCCCGATCTCGTGGGCGAGCATGCGCTCGATGGCGAGATGGGTCTTGCCGGTATTGGTCGGGCCGAGCACGGCGGTGACGCCGCGTCCGCGCTGGAGCCCTGTGGAATTAGTGGAGAACGGCCGGCTCATCTCTTGACTTCCTCAGCCTCCGATCGGCTGTGAAAACGGAACGGGGAGGGAACGAATCTCGTCCGAATCGCTGACTCTGCACATTCGGATTTCGTTCCGAGCGGAATCTGGCCCAAACGTGGCTTGCTGATCGTCTCGGGGCGATATCGGGGCTCCCCTTGGTCCCGATCACCACATCGCAGGATCGCTTTCCGCTCCCTTAAGTCCAGAGGAAGGCAACGGGAACGGAGCACGCACGAATCAGGGGAAGGTTAATCTTCGACATCTGTTCCCTACAACATCTTGGGATTTGGGGCTTGTCCGTTAACCTTCGGGCGGTCACGGCGCGGCGCTTGCGCGGCGCGGGCCGGCGACTTGGATCGAAGTCACCAGCGCCGAACCAACGCCCACCGGCGTCGGCAACACGATCCGGTAGGGCACATACATATTAGTGCTCTTCACGGGGATGAGCCAGACTTCGATCTCGTTCGACTGGGACATCAACCGGATTCCCGGATTGTCAGGATGATATCCGGCGATGGGGATGAACTTCACGCGGCAGATCACCGCCGGCCCGCCATATCCCGTGGGCGTTGTCCGCTTGACCGTGACCGAACGCTTGGGCGTGATCACGAGGTCGAAGCGCTGCTTGCCGTCGAACACCGGCAGGGTGTGGTTGCAGACATTCAGATCGCCGTTTGGGTTCTCGGAATGGGCGCTCAGGAACGCTCCGCTCATGGGGTCGAGCACGCCTTCGAGCTGTTCCTTGGTCACCGGAATGGTGCGCGGACTTGGCCGCTTGTTGGGCACGATCGAGACGCCGGTAACGGCCCTTCCCTCGAATGTCATGCGAAGCCGCTCGGCCATCTTGGCGCTATCGGAATAGCTCAGCGCGTACATCGCAGGCTCCGGGCCCCGTGCTGGTCACGCGTCCCGTACTCGCCGTGACCCCGCGCCATTCATAGATGAGGCCTTGGAGGACGGTAAAACGGCCTTCGCCGCGCATCTCGTAATCGTCGCCGCGGAAGGTCGTCGTCAGGCGGAAGTTGCCGAGATTGAAGCCGGCGAGATCGACCCGATAGACGGCGGTGATCCTGCTCGCCGAGGCGAGACTGTTCTCGGCATTGGCAGGGGCCACAGGCAGATTGCCGCCGAGCCCGCAAGTGAGCGCGGCGACGGCAAAAAGGCTCAAGCAATGGCGCGCTGCCTGCATCGCTCCACCCCTAGCAAAGCGGGTCGCCTGCGAGAACCCCGCCGGCGAATGTCGGGCTATTTACGGGATTCGTCAATTGCGAGCTTGGCGCACGTTTGTGGCGGCGCCTTGACCCCAAACTGGCGTACCCGTATATCTCCCGCCGCCGGTGGCAATGCTTCTCAAGGCAACCGCTGAGAGCCAAGCCGGGTTCCGTGCAATTGGAGAGAAGGATCAAGGACATGGCCCGTCGTTGCGAGCTCACCGGCAAAGCCGTGCTCACCGGCAACAATGTGAGCCATGCCAAGCGCCGGACCAAGCGCCGTTTCCTTCCCAATCTTTGCAATGTGACGCTTGAAAGCGAGGCGTTGAAGAAGCGCGTGCGGCTGACCATCAGCGCCCATGCCTTGCGCTCCGTCGAGCATCGCGGCGGCCTCGACGCCTATCTTTTAAAGGCGGGCGATGAGGAGCTGTCGTTGAAGGCGCGGCGGCTCAAGCGCGACATTGTCAAGGTGCAAAGCACCGAGGCCCAAGCCACCACCTAGCCGCGCGGGCCGGCGACCACCGGCTTTGTTTCCGGCAGCGTGAACTGCATGATCAGCGTCCGCTGTAGCGCGCTGAAATTGTCGTCCGACATGAGGGTGAGGACGGTCTCGCCCGATGCCGCGCGGTGAACGGCGATCGCCTCCATATTGTCGATATTCAAGCTGTCATCGGCCTCGAGCAGCATCTCGCCCGCGATCAACGCCCCCGGCTTGAGCTCACCGGCCGCGATGCGGCGGATCCGCATCTTGACGCCTTCGCTGAAGCGAAACCGCCGTTCCAGCACGACGATGCTCCCGTCGGGCAGCGAAGCGGCATCGGTGACATCGAAGCCGCCGGGGCGTTTCAGCGTGATGCGTCCCGGCGAGGGACCGCCGATGAGCCAGCCTTGGAGATTTCCGGCGCCGCTGGCGAGCCCCTCGGCGAAGGCGACGAGCGTGCCTTTCAGCCTTCCCGCCCTGATGACCGTCATCGCCTCGATGCCGCGATTGGCGCTCAGCCCCTTCGTTCCGGCCGGCAACGGGATAGGACCCGCCGGCGGTCCGAACCGCTGCGTGTTGAAGGGATAGCGCGCGATCCGGTGCCTTCGCTCGAAGGACAGGTAAGCCGTACCCTTTTGCGTGTCGCCGTCGGCCAGCGTCATGCCTTCGGAGTCGCGTTGACGGTCGTCGCGTAGCGGCTTTGCCGTCCGCGCCCAGGATCGGGCCGAGCACGGCATCGTCCAAGCCTTTGAGCTTCCGGCCGTCATAGTCGAGCGTCGCCCTGAGCCAGCTGCCGGCATCGGAGATGGCAAGCAGCGACCGCCCCGATGCATCGATGGCGAGCGCCGAGAAGCCGCCGAAATGAGCGGATTTGGCGTAGAGGTTGAGGCCGGCCCGGAAGACGAGCTTGCCGAACTCCTTGCGCCCGGGATTGTCGCGGTCGAAATCGATGGGGACGGCGGTGATGGTGGTGGGGGTCGGGCGCTCGAGCGGGTTCAGCGGCTTGTCGGCCAAAGCCGGCGCAACGGCCAACAGTCGCCGCGCGCCGCGACGGCGACGGCGGTCAGGTTATGCCACCATCTTCGACCGTGACCCTTCACGTCAATGAAGTTTCCGGCGCATGGCGCGCGCCGCGGCCGGCACCGTGCGATGCAGTTGACGCCACGCCAGATCCTCGTCGAACAGCTCGGCAAGCTTCTCGGTCATGACCCCGGCAAGCTCCTCGGCGTCGGTCACGGTGACGGCGCGGCGGTAGTAGCGGGTGACGTCATGGCCGATGCCGATGGCGAGCAGCTCGACCGCGGAGCGGGTCTCGATCTCTTCGATCACTTGGCGGAGATGACGCTCCAAATATGACCCTGAGTTGACCGAAAGCGTGGAATCGTCGACCGGGGCGCCGTCCGAGATCATCATCAGAATGCGCCGCTGCTCCGGCCGCGCCAGCAACCGGCTATGCGCCCAGGCCAGCGCCTCGCCGTCGATATTCTCCTTCAACAGGCCCTCGCGCATCATCAGCCCGAGATTGCGGCGCGACCTGCGCCACGGCGCGTCGGCGGATTTGTAGACGATATGGCGGAGGTCGTTGAGCCGTCCGGGAAGCGGCGGCTTGAGCGCGTTCAGCCAGGGCTCGCGCGCATGTCCGCCCTTCCACGCCCGCGTGGTAAAGCCGAGAATCTCGACCTTGACGCCGCATCGCTCGAGCGTGCGCGCAAGAATGTCGGCGCAGCAGGCCGCCACCATGATCGGGCGCCCGCGCATCGAGCCGGAATTGTCGAGCAGAAGCGTCACCACGGTGTCGCGGAACTGCGTGTCGCGTTCCTGCTTGAAGGTCGAGGGGATGCATCGGATCGACGATGACGCGGGCAAGCCGCGCCGCATCGATCATGCCCTCTTCGAGATCGAAGTCCCAGCCGCGGTTCTGCTGGGCCAGCAGCCTGCGCTGAAGGCGATTGGCGAGCCGCGCCACCGCGCCATGCAAGGCGTGAAGCTGCTTGTCGAGAAAGGCGCGCAAGCGCTCGAGCTCGTCCGTGTCGCACAACTCCTCGGCGTTGACGGTCTCGTCATAGGCGCGGGTGAACACCTTGTAGCCGAAGGCCTCGGGGTTATCGAGCACCGAAAGATTGGGGCGCCATGGCTCCGAGCGGCGCGGCAGCTGGGAAGCGTCGGCCCGGTCGAGCACGTCGGCCAAGCCGTCATCGCTGTCGTCGAGCGACTGTTCGCTTGACACCGATTCTTCGCGGCTTTCGGCGGAAAGTTCGGCGCGCCGTTCGCCCTCGGAATCGTCGTCCTCGGCGTCCGCGGCGTCGGCCTCGGCCTCGGTCTCTTCGTCGGATTTTTCATCCGCCCCCTGGTCGAGTTGATCGGCAAGATTGAGAGCGGCAAGCAATTCCCGGGCGAGCCTGCCGAACGCGTCCTGGTCGAACAGCATGTCCGGCATGCGGTCGAGCACGGTCCGCGCCCTTCCCTCGATCCACTGCCGCCAGAGATTGACCACGGCGCGGGCTTTGACCGGCGGCGTCTGGCCGGTGAGCTTCTCGCGCACCAGAAGAGAAAGCGCATCGGGCAGCGGCGCTTCGGAGCGCTCGGTCGCCTCGGCGAAACGGCTCCGCTCATAGCGCTGCTCCATGCGGGCGGCGAGATTGGCGGCCACGCCTTGCATGCGCTTGGCGCCGATCGCCTCGACGCGCGCCTGCTCGATTGCCTCGAACACCTCGCGCGCCTCCCCGCCCGGTGGCGCCAACGACTGCGTGCAGGGCGGGATCGTGGCAGGCGACCGCAAGGGCGGCGGCGTCGGCATGGCCTCGGATCACCGCGATTTCCGACTTGGTCGGAACCCGTGACGGCTCGGGCAGCCGCGCGATCTTGCCGGTGAGTCCCGGGCGGCTCGCTGGTGAAGATGACCTCCATCCCGCTATCGGCGGCGATCGAGCGGGTGGTCAGCGTGACGGCGCGCTTGAAGGGATCGAGCGGCGCTTCCTTACGCCGTGTCATGACTAGCTCAAGGCCACGTTGGCGGTCGATTGCGGCAGATCCTCGCCGAAGCAGCGCTGATAGAACTCGGCGATCAACCCGCGCTCCAGCTCGTCGCATTTGTTGAGGAAGGAGAGCGCGAAGGCGGTGCCGATATCGCCGAAAATCTCGGCGTTCTCGGCCCAGGTGATGACCGTGCGCGGGCTCATCACCGTGGACAGGTCGCCGTTCATGAAAGCGTTGCGGGTGAGCTCCGCCACCCGGACCATGTTGCCGATCGTCTTGCGTCCGGCCTCGGTGTTCCAGCTCTTGGCCTTGGCAAGCACGATGTTCACCTCGTCGTCATGCGGCAGATAGTTCAGCGTGACCACGATCGACCAGCGATCCATCTGGCCCTGGTTGATCTGCTGGGTGCCGTGATAGAGGCCGCTCGTATCGCCGAGCCCGATCGTGTTGGTGGTCGAGAACAGGCGAAAGGCGGGGTGAGGCCGGATCACCTTGGACTGGTCGAGCAAGGTGAGCTTGCCCGAGACTTCGAGCACCCGCTGGATCACGAACATCACGTCGGGGCGGCCGGCGTCATACTCGTCGAAGCAGAGCGCCGTGTTGGTCTGGAGCGCGTAAGGCAGGATGCCCTCGCGGAACTCGGTGACCTGCATGCCGTCCTTGATGACGATGGCGTCCTTGCCGACGAGGTCGATGCGGCTCACATGGCTGTCGAGATTGATGCGCATGCAGGGCCAGTTCAGCCGCGCCGCCACCTGCTCGATATGGGTGGATTTGCCGGTGCCGTGATAGCCCTGGATCATCACCCGTCGGTTGTGCTTGAAGCCGGCGAGGATGGCGAGCGTCACCTCCCGGTTGAACTGATAATCGGAATCGATATCGGGCACATGCTCGTCGGGGCGGGAATAGGCGGGGACTTCGAGATCGGTGTCGATGCCGAAGACCTGGCGCACGGAAACCGACATATCCGGCAAGCCGGGGCCGCTGCGGGCAGTTTCGAGGGTCATGATTGGTGAAAGCCTATCGGTCGCGTGTCCTAGGGGCTTGCCGGAGCGAAGCCTCGATGGGGGGAAGAGGGCCGTCCAGCGACATTACGCCAGCCCTGCCTGTCTCAGATAGTTATAGGCTTGGATCACTTCGCGCAACTTGTCCTCCGAGGTCCGGTCGCCCTTATTGTGGTCGGGATGGAGCCGCTTAACCAGTTCCTTGAAGCGCGCCTTGATGTCGGCCTTGGTGGCGCCGTCCTCGAGATTGAGCTGGCGCAGGCACTTCCGCTCGGCGCGCTTGAGCGGCCGCTCGGGCGTCCCTTCATCGGTCTTGGCGGCGCGCTCGGGGAACAGTCCGAACGGATCGTAGGCGGTAAAACGGTGGGCGAAGCCGCCCGGGGCGCTCGCCGCTGCGGGTCTTTCGGTTGCGCGCCCAGGAATTGACGCCGAGCGACCAGGTCGGACGGTGACCGATCATGTCGTCCTTCTGGTGCTTGACCACCGCCTCGTCGGGGAGGCCGGCAAAGTAGTTATAGGACTTGTTGTATTCCCGCACATGGTCGAGACAGAAACGGTGATATTGCCCTTCTTGCCCCCGCCCCTTGGGCGCGGGGTAGAGGCCGGGCTCCGCTGCAGCCGGGCCACTCGCAAGCGGGACAGGAGTCGCGCAAGAGGCGATTGGCGTCGGGCTTGACCCGCAAACGGTCGAAGAATTTCGAGTTGAGCTTCATGGAATCGGCATTATGGGAAGCTGTTTCGGGCACAACAAGCATGGCTCCGCTCGGGCAAAGAGGCTAATCTGAAAGGTTATCGCGTCGGCGGTGCCACCATGTCGGTCGAACGAGAAATCAGGGATAGATTGACGGCGGCCTTCGCGCCGGAGGCGCTTGAAATTGTCAACGATTCCCATCGCCATAGGGGACATGCCGGCGCGCCCGGAACCGGCGAGAGCCATTTCACCATCAAGGTGGTGTCGGCGGCCTTTGCCGGCAAGTCACGGCTCGAGCGCCACCGCATGGTCAACGAAGTCTTGGCCGAGGCATTGAAGGGCCCGGTGCACGCACTTGCCATCAAGGCGCTGGCGCCCGAGGAGCTCTCGCGGCCGCTATGAGGCCCGCGGGTTTCACCCGCACTCGCGGGTGAGAAAGTCGGTCAGGAGCGGCATGTCGACATCCCGCTCGACGAAGGCCTGGCCGATGCCGCGCACAAGCACCAAAGCGAGCTTGCCGCCTTTGACCTTTTTGTCCTGGGCCATCAGCCGCAACAGCGCCTCCGGCGCCGGCGGAGGTCCGGGAATGGAGGCGATCTTGGTCGGAAGCCCGACGGCGTCGAGATGCCGCGCGACGCGGGCGGCGTCGCCCGGAGGGCAGAGCCCCCGCTCGACCGAATAGGTGAAGGCGAGACGCATGCCGATGGCGATAGCCTCCCCGTGCAGCAGCCGCTCGGAGTAGCCGGCATAGGTCTCAAGCGCATGGCCAAAGCTATGGCCGAGATTGAGAGTTGCGCGTTTTCCGCTCTCCTCGCGCTCGTCCTCCGCCACGATCGCGGCCTTGGCGCGGACGCTCGTTTCCACCGCCCGCCGGCGCGCGCCCCCAGGGGCAGAAAAGATCTCCTCGAAGTTCTCCTCGAGCCAGGCGAAGAACGGCGCATCGCCGATCAGCCCGTACTTCACCACCTCGGCATAGCCCGCCCGGAACTCTCTTGGGCTCAAAGTGGCGAGCACGGAGACGTCGGCCAGCACCAGGCTCGGCTGATGGAACGTGCCGATCAGGTTCTTGCCTTGCTTGGTGTCGATGCCGGTCTTGCCGCCGATGGCGGAATCGACTTGGGCCAGCAGGGTGGTCGGGATCTGCACCACCCGCACCCCGCGCCTCAGGATGCTGGCGGCGAAGCCGGCGAGGTCGCCCACCACGCCGCCGCCGAACGCGATGACGCAGTCGCCGCGCTCGACGCCGAGCTCGAGCAGGCGCTCGCACAGAGCGGCGAGAACGGGAAAGCTCTTGCTCGCTTCGCCCGGCGCCACCACCGCCTCGCCGAGAAACAGGCCGTGCTCGACCAGGCTCGCCTTGAGGGGGGCAAGATGAAGTGCTGCGACATTCGCATCGCTGACGACGGCGCAGCGCGCCCCCGGCAGAGTGGCGGCGATCCGTTGCCCGGCCGCAGCAAGCAGGCGCTCGTCGATAATGACGGGATAGCTGCGCGCCCCGAGCGACACCTCGACCGTAGTCTCGGCCCGCGCCAATGTCGCCGTGCCGCTCTCCATCATTGCGCCTTCTTGCGGCGTTTGACCGGCTTGGCGGTGTAGCCCAACTTGGCAGCGAGCGCGTCAATCACGATCCCCACCATCGCGTCGTGGGGCACGTCGCGGCTCTCAACCGTCACATCGGCCTCGGCATAGACGGGATAGCGCTCTTCCATGAGCCGGCTCATCACTTTTCCTGGGTCGCCGGCGGCAAGCAGAGGCCGGTTATCGCGTCGTCCGACGCGCTTGAGCAGCACCTTGAGGTCGGCCTTGAGCCAAACCGAAAGTCCGCGCGCCTTGATATTGGCCCGCGTCTCGGCATCCATATAGGCGCCACCGCCGGTAGCGAGAACCTGCGGTCCGCTCTCGAGCAACCGCGCGATCACCTTGCGCTCGCCCTGGCGGAAATAGCCTTCGCCGTGCTCGGCGAAGATTTCGCTGATACTGGCGCCGGCGGCCGCCTCGATTTCGGTGTCGGCATCAATGAAAGGCAGCTCAAGCCGGCTCGCGAGCCGCTTGCCCACTGCGGTCTTGCCGGCGCCCATGAGCCCGATCAGCACGATGCTGCGCGGCCCGAGCGCCTCGCGAATCAACGTAACGCGCTCCTGCCGGTCGTCCTTCTTGTTCTCGGTCAGTTCCAGGTTCATCCGGTTGTCTAAGGTGAGGGAATCGCCGGGCGCCGCGGCGCCTCGCGAACGACTCGCGGAATCCGGGAATTTCCCATGCTGACAGCGCCATGTCGAATCGTCCATGATACCGTCGAGGATAAGGCGCTGGGCGTTTTTTGGGTCATAATGACGCCCCGTTCGCGACGAATAGAGTGTTAGGAGCACGAGCGCCTCGATGCCGACACTGTTCCGTTTCCTGCTGATTTTGGGGGTGATCGCCGGTGTCATCGCTGGAAGCCTCTATGTGCTCGCTGAATACTTCCAGCCGGAGCCTAAAGAAATCTCAAAGGCGCTGCGCAACGTCAAAGGCCGGCTCGACGATACGACGGCTTCTACGCCCAGCCCTGATGCTGACGCCGCTGTTCCTGCCGACAGCGCCGACGGCACCGGGGCGTCGAGCGCAGTGAGCTTCCTCCGCTCCCGGGCGCCGCTCCTGCCGACCTGAGCGGGGACGGTCCGCGTCTGCCCGCTCTCGACTTTCTCGATACCGAGGCGCGGCGTCTCGGTTTCGAGGCGCTCTACGCGCATATGCCCTCGCACGGAAAGGCTTGAACCTTGGCCGCACACCGATCGCCGCGCGGAAAAGGCTCTTCCGAGCTTGCGCTCTTCCTCGACATGCTCGCCGCCGAGCGCGGGGCGGCTGCCCATACCGTCGAAGCCTATACGCGCGACCTCGCCGACTTTCTCGCGTTCCTCGCCGCCAAGGGTAAGAACGCAAGGACCGCATCGCCCGATCATCTCCGCGCCTATCTCGCCGGTCTCGCCCGCAAAGGGTTGGCGCCGACCTCGCGCGCGCGGAAACTCTCGGCCATCCGCCAATTCTTCCGCTTCCTTTTGGGCGAGGGTCTGCGCGCCGACGATCCTTGCTCCGCCATCGATAGCCCGAAGCTCGGACGGCCCCTTCCCAAAATTCTCTCGCTCGCCGAGGTGGAGACGCTGCTCGAGACCGCGAAGGACGCCGGCGCGACGGCGGCCGAAGGGACAGGCCAGCGGCGTGCGCTGAGGCTCTATGCCGCTCTCGAGACGCTCTATGCCACCGGCTTGCGCGTGTCCGAGCTGATCTCGCTGCCGCGCAACGTGCTCATGGCCGACGACAGGGTGCTCACCATCAAGGGCAAAGGCGGGCGCGAGCGGCTCGTGCCGTTGAACGAGACGGCTCGGGCGGCGCTGAGCGCCCACCTTGCCGCGGTCCGCGCCGACGAAGCCGAGGGGAGGGCGGTCTCGCCTTGGCTCTTCCCCTCAAGCGGCGGCCAGCACCTCACCCGCCAGCGTTTCGGGCAGGAGCTTAAGGCGCTCGCCCTTGCCGCCGGGCTCGAGCCGGCCCGCGTCTCGCCGCACGTCCTTCGCCACGCTTTCGCCAGCCATCTCCTTGAGCGCGGCGCCGATCTGCGCACGGTGCAGCAGCTGCTCGGCCATGCCGATATCTCCACGACGCAGATCTATACCCATGTCATCGAGGAGCGGCTGCGCCGCCTGGTCGAGCAGCATCACCCCTTGGCACAGGCTTGCTTAACCAAGCGGAGCTAGGCTTCGCGGCGGGTGGCAAGTTGACAGTGCCCCGCCCCAAGGCCACTTACAACGCCATTCCATTGCCTCAACTGTCGCCTTAAGACTCCGGGACAAGGGTTCCAAGGGCATAACCGGGCCGAATGCGCACTTATCTCGATTTCGAAAAACCGATTGCCGAACTGGAAAGCAGGGTCGCCGAGCTGAAAGCGCTCGCCGCCGAGCAGCACTCTGTCTCGATCGAGGAGGAGCTTGCCAAGCTCGAGAGGAAGGCGCGGGAGGCCCTGGAGGAGACCTATTCCGGCCTGACCCCTTGGCAGAAAACGCAGGTCGCCCGTCATCCCGAGCGTCCGCATTTCCGCCATTACATCGATGCGCTCGTTCAGGATTTCACCCCGCTCGCCGGCGACCGTTTTTTTGCCGAGGATCAGGCCATTGTCGGCGGCATCGGCCGCCTTGCCGGACGCTCGGTGATGGTGCTGGGTCACGAGAAGGGTTCCGACACCGAGGGCCGCATCAAGCACAATTTCGGCATGGCGCGCCCCGAAGGCTACCGCAAGGCGGTGCGGCTGATGGACATGGCCGACCGCTTCCAGCTTCCGGTGGTGAGCCTGGTCGATACCGCCGGAGCCTATCCCGGCATCGGGGCCGAGGAGCGCGGCCAGGCCGAGGCCATCGCCCGCTCCACCGATCGCTGCTTGAGCCTCGGCGTGCCGATCGTCGCGGTCATTATCGGCGAGGGCGGCTCCGGCGGGGCGGTCGCCATCGCCACCGCCAACCGGGTCTACATGCTCGAACATGCGATCTACACGGTCGCCTCGCCGGAGGCCGCGGCCTCGATTCTGTGGCGGGATTCGGCGCGGGCGGTGGACGCCGCGACCAATATGAAGATCACCGCCCAGGACCTGCTGAGGCTCGGCATCATCGACGGAATCATTGCCGAGCCGATCGGCGGGGCGCATCGGGACGGGATCGAGGTGGTGCGCGCCACGGGCGAGACCATCATCCAGGCGCTTGCCACCTATGAGGGCCTCACCCCGGCGGAGATTCGCAAGCAAAGACGGGATAAATTCTTATCCATGGGGCGGGCGAGCTGAGGCTGGGACAGCCCAAAAAAGCGCCATCTTTTGAGTCCACCTCATGCCTGAGCACGCTTATAATTGCCGCCAAATCGGGGGAGCCGAGGGGCCAGCGCCGCCGGAAGCGCTAACTTCGATTTAACCTCTCACCGTCGATCTTGGCCGAGTTGCGCTAAGGGGCACTCGCGTATGTTTCGTTCAAGCTTTGTCACGGCCATGACCATGGCGACCGTGGCTGCCGCGCTGTCGGGCTGCGGTCAGTTCTCGCCGCCCTATCTGAAGCCGCTTTCGACGCAGACAAGGACGCTGCTTGCCGAGAAGGGCATGACCGAACAGTCGCCCGTCCTCATCCGCATCTTCAAGGCCGAATCCGAACTCGAAGTGTGGAAGGCCAAGGACAACGGGCGCTTCTATCACTTCAAGACCTATCCGATCTGCAGCTATTCCGGCGGGCTCGGTCCGAAGATCGAGCAGGGCGACCGGCAGGCGCCCGAAGGTTTCTATTCCGTCTCGCTCGACCAGATGAACCCGCGAAGCAAATACTACCTCTCCTTCGATGTCGGCTTCCCCAACACCTATGATCGCGCCTATGGCCGCACTGGAAAGAACATCATGGTGCATGGCGATTGCACCTCGTCCGGCTGCTACGCCATGACCGATGCGGTGGTCGAGGAGATTTTCACGCTCGCGCGCGAGGCGCTGCAAAACGGACAGGAGGAGATCCAAGTTCAAGCCTATCCGTTTCGCATGACCGCGGCCAACCTGGCGGCCCACAAGGACGACAAGTGGTACGACTTCTGGAAGAACTTGAAGGAAGGCTACGACTATTTCGAGATCAGCCGTCTGCCGCCCAATGTCGCCGTGTGCAACAAGCGCTATTTGATCAACGCATCCTTCGCCGCTAACGCCAGCCTCAATCCCACCGGCGCCTGTCCGGCCTATAAGAAGCTGCCGATCCCGCGGGCGCCCGCCACTCAGGAAGCCTCGGGCAAGCCCGCGAGCAAGCGCCAGTCGGCCTCGCTGGCGAAGCCGCTCGGCAGCGTGCTCGGCCTGAGCTTCGGGCCGTCGAAGCCGGGCTACAGCGCCTTCACGCTCGGCCCCGCAACGCCCGGGCGTTAGCCGAGATCGGAATTCACAAGCCGGCGTAGGGCCGTCAGAATTCCGTCGAAAGAGGACCTATACTGGGTCCGGCTTGGATTCTTCCTTCTGATCGCCGGTGACTGAGATGCGGCGCGCCCTCTCCATTATTTTCCTCATCGCCATCGCGGGCGCGGGCTACTACCTGCTGACGCCCGAGGGGCGTGAGCTTATCGACCGCGTGCGCATCAATCTGACGCGGGCCGACTACCAGGCTCGCTTCCGGGCGGGCGAGACATTGCCGCGCACCCCCGACCTTGCCCGCTTCGACGAGCGGCTTGCCGCCCATGGCGTCAAGCTCGGCGTCGCCCGTCTACATTCGCATCTTCAAGCTTGAATCGGAGCTCGAGCTTTGGGTCGAGAAGGAGGGCCGCTTCGAGCGCTTCGCCACCTATCCCATCTGCCTGTGGTCGGGCCGGCTCGGGCCGAAGCTCCGGGAGGGCGACCGCCAGGCGCCCGAGGGCTTCTACACGGTCGCCTCCGAGCAGCTCAATCCAAACAGCGTCATGCACCGCTCCTTCAATCTCGGCTTTCCCAACGCATTCGACCAGGCCCATGGGCGCACCGGTTCCTTTCTCATGGTGCATGGGGGCTGCGCCTCGATCGGCTGCTTTGCCGTCACCGATCCCGCGGTCGATGAGATTTGGCGCCTCGTGACCGCGGCGCTCGACACAGGGTCAGGCGCGCTTTCCCGTCCATGTCTTTCCCTTCCGCATGACGGACAGTGCCGTGAAGGCGCGGCAGCGGCAGCAGATGGGAGAGGTTCTGGGCCGACCTCAAGAAGGGCTACGATTTGTTCGAGCCGAGCCGCATCCCGCCCGCCGTCAGCGTGTGCGGGGGCCGTTACGTGTTCGCGGCCGGCAGCGCTGCAAGCATTGCAAGCGCCGTCGAGGAGCGCTGCCCGCCCGAAATCGCCGGCAATTCGTGACGTTCAGACCGGCCAGAAGAAGGCAATGAGCGGCACGCCGGTGGCAAGCACGATAAGCGATAAAGGCAGCCCGAGACGCCAATAATCGCCGAAGCGGTAACCGCCCGGACCCATCACCAGCGTATTGCACTGATGCCCGATCGGCGTGAGGAAGTCGCAAGCGGCCCCGATCGCCACCGCCATGAGGAAGGGATCGGCGTTGTAGCCGAGCCTCTCCGCGAAGCTCGGCGGCGATCGGCGCCATGACCAGAACCGTGGCGGCATTGTTGAGGAATGGCGTCACCGCCATTGCTGCGGCAAGCATAAGAGCGAGCGCGCCGGTCGCGGGCAGCCACACCGCCGCCTGCGACAAGCCGGCAGCGATCAAATCGGTACCGCCGGTCGTGCGCAAGGCATCGCTTACCGGGATCAGTGCGCCGAGCATGATGAGGATCGGCCATTCGATCGCGTCGTAGGCCTCCCGCAAGGAGAGCGAGCGCGCCAGGACAAGGATCACCGCGGCGCCGAAAAAGGCGATGGCGACAGGGACGATGTTGACCGCCACAAGCGCAATGGCTGCGGCAAGAACGACGATGGGGAAGAGGCTTGCCTTCCGGCCGATGCGAAGATCGCGCTCAGCCAACGGCAGGCAATGCAGATCGCCAAGTGTCTCGGGCATGGCGGCAAGATTGCCCCTGAGCACGACGACGTCGCCGGCTCTGAGCCTCACCCCCCGCAAGCGATGCGCGATGCGCCGGCCTCTGCGGCTCACCGCGAGGAGATTGACGGCGTAGCGGTCGAACAACTTGAGCTGACCCACTGAGCTGCCGACCAGCTGGGAGTCCGGCGTAATCACCGCCTCCGTGACGCCGATCTCGTCGGTCGGTGTGTCGATCTCGTGGCTTTTGCCCTCGCGGGTGAGCTTCAGCTTCTCCAAGGCGACGATGCGTTCGAGCGCCGCCGGCTCCCCCTGCAAGATGAGAATGTCGCCGGGCTTGATGACAGTGTTGCCCGCCGGCTCGTAGCGGCGGGTATCACCCCTGATCAGGGTGATCACATCGATCTCATTCTCGCCAAGCTCCTCGAGCGCTTTCACGGTTACGCCTGCGGCAGGGGAATCCTCCGGGACCTTCACCTCGGTGGTGTAGCCTTCGAGCTTGAAGGCGGCATCCATGGAGACCGCGCCCTTGCGGTCACGGGGGAGGAGGCGCCAGCCAAAAATGAGGAAGAGGAAGCCCGCGATTGCAACACCGGCGCCGACGGGGGTGAAATCGAACATGCCGAATGGCTGGCCGAGAATCTGCTCGCGCACCCGCGACACGATGATGTTGGGCGAGGTGCCGACCAGCGTCACAATGCCGCCCAGCAGCGCCCCGAACGACATCGGCATCAAGAGCGAGGAAGGCGAGGTGTTGGTGCGGCGCGCGAGTTGGAGGGCGACCGGCATCAGCATGGCCAGCGCCCCGACATTCTTGACGAAGGCCGAGAGCGCGGTCACCGAGCCGACGAGCGCGACGACTTGTTGGGTGGTGGTCGCGAGGTAGGGGCCGAGCTTGCGCGCCAGGCGTTCGATGACGCCCGAACGCGCGACCGCTGCGCTGACCACGAGCGCGCTTGCCACGATGATGACGACGTCGTCGCTGAAACCCTTGAAGGCTTTGTCGGGGGGCACGATCCCCGTCCCGACCGCAGCGAGAAGTGAAAGGACCGCCACCAAGTCGTAGCGGAATCGCCCCCACGCAAACAGCGCCATCATCACGATGACGATGGCAAAGGCGAGCCCCTGTGCGAGCGTCACGGGCGCCCCTCGTCGGGGCGTGAGGAGTGAGGCGTGGTCATGGATGCGCGGCTCACGGTTGGATTGGGCCCTGCAAAGAAATCGACAGAGGGCGTGCCGAGTTCCCGCCCAGGCCGCATCACCTGGCGATAACGCCTAACTAAAGGTGCCGTGGCAGTGCTTGTATTTCTTGCCCGAACCGCACGGGCAGAGCGCATTCCGCTGCACCTTACCCCAGGTCGAAGGATCGGCCGGATTGGCGCCGGTCGCCTTGCGTGCGCGCGCCGGCTTCGCCGCCCCTCGTCCATTGCCGCCGGCATTGGCGGTCTCGAGCGCAAATTCATCTTCCCCGGTGATCGGATTGGCGTGGTGCGCCTCCATCGGCGGCAACTCGGCGCCCTCGAGCGGCGGCACCTCGTCCTGCCGGGCAAGCTCGACATGGGCGAGCTGGCCGGTCACCGCCTCGCGCAAACGCGCGAGCATGTGCTCGAACAAGGTGAAGCTCTCGCTCTTATACTCGTTCAAGGGATCGCGCTGGCCATACCCGCGAAGACCCACGACCTGACGCAGATGATCGAGCGTGACGAGATGCTCGCGCCACAGATTGTCGAGCGTCTGAAGCAGCACCGCCCGTTCGATCTGGCGCAAGATTTGAGGCCCGATATCGGCCGCCTTCTTGGCGGTCCTCTCGTCCGCGGCCTTGATCAGCCGCTCGTGCAGTTCGGCATCGCCGATACCCTCTTCCGCCGCCCAGTCGGCAAGGGGAAGGTCGACGTCGAAAATGCCCTTCATCGCCTCGGTCAAGCCGGCGATGTCCCATTGCTCGGGATAAGACTTCTCGGGGATATGCGTGGCGACCAGGTCGTCGATAACCTGATGGCGCATGTCGGCGACGGTTTCGCTCAAATCGGCGTCGCTTAACAGCTCGAGCCGCTGCTCGAAGATCGCCTTGCGCTGATCGTTCATCACGTTGTCGTATTTGAGCAGGTTCTTGCGGATGTCGAAGTTGCGCGCTTCGACTTTGGCTTGCGCCTTCTCCAGCGCCTTGTTGATCCAGGGATGGACGATGGCCTCGTCCTCCTTCAGCCCGAGCGTCTGGAGCATGCCGTCCATGCGCTGCGAGCCGAAGATGCGCATCAAATCGTCTTCGAGCGAGAGGAAGAAGCGCGAGCGGCCGGGATCGCCTTGGCGGCCCGAGCGGCCCCGCAGCTGGTTGTCGATGCGGCGGCTCTCGTGGCGCTCGGTGCCGACCACATAAAGGCCGCCGGCCTCGAGCGCCGTCTGCTTCTTCTTGGCCACTTCGGCGGCGATCTCGGCGCGCTTCTTGGCGATCGTCTCCGGCGCCGGCTCTACGCCCTTTTCCTTCTCGCCGGCAAGCCAATCCTCCAGCAGCATGTCGGGGTTGCCGCCGAGCTGAATGTCGGTGCCGCGTCCCGCCATGTTGGTGGCGATGGTGATCGCGCCGGGCACCCCGGCCTGGGCGATGATATGCGCCTCCTGCTCGTGATAGCGGGCATTCAGAACCTGATGCGGGACGTTCTCCTTTTTGAGCATGCCGGCGAGGATCTCGGATTTCTCGATCGAGACGGTGCCGACCAGCATGGGCTGGCCCCGCTTCTGCGCCTCTTTGATCAGCGCGATGATGGCCCGGTACTTCTCCTGCGCGGTGCGGTAGACCTCGTCGTCCTCATCGGCGCGGATCATGTCCACGTTGGTGGGCACTTCGACCACGTCGATTCCGTAAGTCTCGATGAACTCGTCGGCCTCGGTCGCCGCGGTGCCGGTCATCCCGGCAAGCTTTTCATAGAGGCGGAAATAGTTCTGGAACGTGATGGTGGCGAACGTCTGGTTCTCGGGCTGAATCGCCACATGTTCCTTGGCCTCGAGCGCCTGATGCATGCCTTCGGAGTAACGCCGTCCCGGCATCATGCGCCCGGTGAATTCGTCGATGATCATGACCTCGTCGTTCTTGACGATGTAGTCGCGGTCGCGCTGGAACAATTTGTGCGCGCGAAGCGCCTGCTGCACATGATGGACAACGGTGACGTTCTCGATGTCGTAGAGGGACTCGCCCTTGAGCAGCCCCGCCTCGCCGAGCATTTGCTCGACCTTCTCATTGCCGGCCTCGGTCAGGGTCACGACGCGGGTCTTCTCGTCGAGCTCGAAGTCGGCGGCCTCGAGCTTTGGAACGAAAGTGTCGATGGTATTGTAGAGCTCCGAGCGGTCGTCGAGCGGGCCCGAGATAATGAGCGGGGTCCGCGCCTCGTCGATCAGAATCGAGTCCACCTCGTCGACGATGGCGAAGACATGGCCGCGCTGCACCATCTCGGTTGAGGCGTACTTCATATTGTCGCGGAGATAGTCGAAGCCGAACTCGTTGTTGGTGCCATAGGTGACGTCGCAGGCATATTGCTCGCGCCGCTGCGGGTCGTCGAGGTCGTGCACGATGCAGCCGACGGTCAAGCCCAGGAACTTGTAGATGGCGCCCATCCACGCCGCGTCGCGCTTGGCGAGGTAGTCGTTGACGGTGACGACGTGGACGCCGCGGCCGGCGAGCGCATTGAGATAGACGGCGAGGGTGGCGACCAGCGTCTTGCCCTCGCCGGTCTTCATCTCGGCGATGCGGCCCTCGTGCAGCACCATGCCGCCGACCATCTGCACGTCGAAATGACGCTGGCCGAGGGTGCGCTTGGCCGCCTCGCGGACGGTGGCGAAAGCTTCGGGGATCAAATCATCGAGAGCTGTGCCCGCGCGCACGCGAGCACGGAAATCGTCGGTGCGCGCGCGCAGGGCCTCGTCGGAGAGCGCGGCAATCTCGGGCTCGAGCGCATTGATCTTGGCCACGATCGGGCCGTATTTCTTGAGCTTCCGGTCGTTGGAGGAGCCGAAGACTTTGCTGGCGATGGCGCCAAAGGACAGCATGGTTGTTAAGCCTCTTGAGCGCAGGCGATTTCCGTGGCCGATCCCCACCAAAGCCTTACGGAAGCGTGCAAAATACCGGGGAGCAAACGCTGGTGAGACATAAGTGGGCCGCCTACCCTTGTCAACGCGACCGGCGGACACGCCGGTCGTCAGCGGACGGCCGCAAATTGCCATCCCTCCCCGTCAAGGCAGGCATGGAGCTTGAGATGAGCCTTAAGACCTAAGCGGGTTGTTCCGACGGAGCTTTTCGGCGCATGCGGCCGATCTCGTCGAGTTGCTCTTGCAGCGAGAGCTTGCTCAGCCGGTCGAACGGCAGGTTCACGAAAATGTCGATGCGCTGGGTGAGCATGCGCATGGTGTCGGCAAAGGCGAGGTTGCGCTCGGCCTCTGTGCCTTGAGCCTTGACGGGATCGGGCAGGCCCCAGTGAGCAGACATCGGTTGGCCGGGCCAGATGGGGCAGATTTCGTTTGCGGCGTCGTCGCACACGGTGAATACGAAGTCGAGCTTCGGCGCGCCGGGCGCGGCAAACTCGTCCCAGGATTTCGAGCGGAGCTTGGAGACGTCGTAACTCGCCTTGCGCAGAAGATGCAGCGCCTGAGGATTGACCGCGCCGGCGGGGTGGCTTCCGGCGCTGTAACCGCGAAACTTGCCCGCCCCCAAACGGTTCAGAATGGCCTCGGCCAGGATCGAGCGCGCCGAGTTCCCGGTGCAGAGGAAGAGCACGTTGAGGGGCGGCCTTTCGCTCATGGCTCCAAACTAGCGCGAGGTCGATGACACTTATATTACGAGTCGGCATCGAGGCCCACCCGCGCCGCCGGCTAGCAGCGCGGATAGAGGGCGGCAAGTTCGCGGCCTCGCAGCAGGAGGGTTCTTTGACTGAGCCCGCCCTTACGTTTTATCCACGACCTGACGGAAGCGGGATAGGCGGCGTTCACGGCTTGGGTCGCCTCGCGCGTGCGGAATTTTCGCCCGCTCTTATCCACCAAGTATGGGGCATGAAAGCCGAGTACGGCCCGTGAGGTGACGCAGATCCGCTTGCGCGGAACGCTGCTCAGCACGAGCGTGCAGGCGGAGAGACAAGGACCATCGATGACAACGCGCTCGCCGGATTGCCTGACCTTGGCGAAGAAGTTCAAGTATTCGCCGACCGAGCCGCCTCCGCTCGACAGGATGCGGATGTCGCCAAGCGCCGGCGCGGTCGCGCCCAAGGACAGAGCGAGAGTGAGCACAAGACTTCGCGCCGCCGGCCATCGCGCAATACCGGCCCACGCCGAGCAACCTAAAGGAGCGGCATTCATTCCTTTACCTCCGGCGCAAGTCGCGTGCGTGCGCCACCTTTGAGCAATCCTCAAGACTGTCACAATAGGCCAATTCATGGCCTTCTTGCGACCCGAGCCGGCTCTCGGCGCGTCCGCGACCCCGCGGAGATCGCCCCCTTGGCAACCCGCCGCCTCGGGTCTAAAACCCGGCCCCGGGGAACCAACCCAACCCGCTCGCCTGCTCGACATTCCGAACGGCCTGGGGCGAGCCGAAGAAGAGGATCATTCTCGTGAAAGCCCGGTCAGCCTTGCTGCTCATGGCAGCCTTCATCGGCCTTGCCTTCTCTGCTGCCGCCGCCGACGATCCCGTCATCGCCCGCGTCAATGGGGTCGATATCAAGCAATCCGATCTCGATTTTGCCGCCTCCGAAGTGGGGCCGCGGCTCGCCAATTTCTCGGCCGCAGATCGCCGGAAGGTGCTTCTGCAATATGTCATCGAGAGCGAGCTGATGGCAGGCGCGGGCCAGACCGACAATCTCGATAAGGCCGACAGCTTCCCGGGCCGGGTGAAGTATCACGGGCGCCGCGCGCTGCGCGATGCCTATTTCGACCTCAAGATTCATGACGCGGTCACCGAGGCCGACGCCAAGAAGATTTATGACGAGAAGATCGGCCAAATGAAGCCGGAGCAAGAGGTGCACGCCCGCCATATCCTGGTGGCGACCGAGGCCGAGGCCAAGGAGGTCGCCGAGCGGCTGAAGAAGGGCGAAGATTTCGCCACGGTGGCCAAGGAGAAGTCGAAGGACCCCGCCGCCGAGGGTGGCGACCTCGGCTTCTTTTCGCGCGGCCAGATGCTCAAGCCGTTCGAGGACGCCGCCTTCGCGCTCGACGTGGGCGAGCTTTCAGAACCGCTCCAGACCCAATTCGGCTGGCATGTCATCAAGGTCGAGGAGAAGCGCGACCAGCCGCTGCCCACCTTCGAGCAGGTGAAGGAGGGGATCATCTCCCAGCTCGTGCAGCAAAAGGCGCAAGAGGTGGTGACCGGCCTGCGCAACGCGGCCAAGATCGAGGTGGTCGATCCCGAGCTTAAGAAGTCGGTGGATGAGATTGCGCCGAAGGGCGATGCACCGCCTCTGCCCGAGGACAAGTCTTCAGGGGATGCTCAAGGCAATCCGTGACGGCTTGGCGTAGATCCCCTTGGGCAAGACCTCGCCGTTTGCGCCGAAGCACCTGCCGCATCTGCCGGCGATCGACGGCGTGCGCCTCGCGTCTGCCTCGGTCGGGATCCGCTATCCCGGCCGCACCGATCTGCTGCTCGCTTTGTTCGACCCGGGAACCACCGTCGCCGGGGTGCTGACGCAGTCGAAAACCGCATCCGCGCCCGTCGATTGGTGCCGCGCGCACCTGGCGCACGGGATGGCCCGCGCGCTGGTGGTCAATTCCGGCAATGCCAATGCTTTCACCGGCAGGCGGGGGCAGGAGGCGGTGAAGCGCACCGCCGAAGCCGCCGCCGAAGCGGCCGATTGCCTCGAGGCCGATGTCTACATTGCCTCCACCGGCGTGATCGGCGAACCGCTCGATGCGCGTAAGATCGCCTCGCGCCTCGGCGCTCTTGCGCGCGAGGCCAAGCCCGACGGCTTTGCCGAGGCGGCGCGCGCCATGATGACCACCGACACCTACCCCAAGCTCGCCACGCGCAAGGCCGAGATCGACGGGGTCGCGATCAGCATCAACGGCATCGCCAAAGGCGCCGGCATGATCGCGCCCGACATGGCCACCATGCTCGCCTTTCTCTTCACCGACGCCGCCATCGAACCTCAGGCGCTGCGCGCCTCGCTCGATCCGGCCGTCGACGAGACCTTCAACGCCATCACCATTGACGGCGATACCTCGACCAGCGACACGGCTCTGATCTTCGCCACCGGGAGGTCCACGACGCGCGGTGCTCCGCGGATCGTTCACGGCGACGATCTGAGACTGGCAAGCTTCCGCTTCGCGCTCCACGAGGTGATGCACGATCTCGCCCAGCAGATCGTCAAGGACGGCGAGGGCCTCACCAAGTTCGTCACGGTGAAAGTGACCGGCGCCGAGACCAAGAGGGCCGCGCGCGCCATCGCCAAATCGATCGCCAATTCGCCCCTGGTGAAGACGGCGATCGCCGGCGAGGATCCAAATTGGGGGCGGATCGTCGCGGCCGTGGGCAAGGCCGGGGAGGCGGCCGACCGCGACAGGCTCGCCATTTGGTTGGGCGACCTCCTCGTCGCCAAGGACGGCGAGGTGGCACAAGCCTACCGCGAGAAGGACGGCGCGGCCTACATGAAGCGGCCGGAAATCGCCATCACCGTGGATGTGGGCGTGGGCAAAGAGGCGGCAACCATATGGACCTGCGACCTCACCCACGACTATATCGCCATCAACGCCGATTACCGGTCGTGAGGCGGGTGCTGCGCCCGCACAGCGTCAACCCCTGGGCGGGAAGATGAGCGCGGATCGCAAGCGCCCGATCGTCATCGTCGCGGCCTGCGCGCTCCTCGATCGCGAAGGTGCGGTGCTGCTGGCAAAGCGCCCCGCGGGACGCCCGCTCGCGGGCCTATGGGAGTTCCCGGGCGGGAAAGTCGAGGCGGGCGAACAGCCCGAGGAGGCCCTGATCCGCGAGCTTCGCGAGGAGCTCGGCATTGACATCGCCAAGGAAGACCTGACGCCGCTCACTTTCGCGAGCCACGCCTACCCCGACTTCCACCTGCTCATGCCGGTCTATCTCTGCCGGCGCTGGCAGGGGCGCCTTACCGCTCATGAAGGCCAGGAGCTTCTTTGGGTGAGGCCCGATACGCTTCACCTCTATGACATGCCGCCGGCCGATGCGCCGCTCAAGATCGCGTTGCGCGATCTTCGCTGAGTGGGGAACGGAAGCTAGCCCTGTTTCGGGTTCTCGCGCCGGCGCAGCTGATAGGAAGCCTTATCTCCGGCCTTCTCTTCTTTGGTGCCGAGCGCATCGGCGAGACGCCGCGCGGCGCTGCCCGGTTTGAGCGGCTTTTGCTGGCTTTGATCGGGCGCCCAGCCGCTGAGATAGACGATCTCGAAGGTCGCGCCGACGCGGCCGTCGGGAAGGCTGTGGCGTTCGCGGTAGAGGCTCTCCGCGCGCTCCAAGACCTTGCGCGAGAGCGGCCTTCTGCTCCGTGACAGAAGCACGTTGCCGCCGCCGAGCGCGCGAACCTCGCGCATCAACTCGCGCGGGTTCGCGTAGAGGATTGTGAGCGTCTCGGTATCGGCCACCGGAAGGGCAAAGCCCGCGCGCTGGAGAAGCGCCCCATACTCCCTCACATCGCCGAAGGGCGCGATCCGCGGGCTTGCTCCGCCTTGCGTCTCAGCCTCGGCTTCCAGCAGGGCGCGACGAAGCTCCAGAAGCGCGCCGGCGCCAAGCAACGCCGCCATGAACAGGCCGTCGGGAACGAGCGCGCGCCGGATCTGGACGAGTGCACCGGGAAGATCGTTGACGCGATGCAACGCCAGCCCCGAGACGATGAGATTGAGGCTCGCCTCCTTGAAGGGCAAAAAATCCTCGTCGCAGACGAGCGAAGGACGCGGACACAGCGCGGCGAATTCGAACGCGCTCTCCGCGTAGACCATCGCGCCGACCGAGGGAAGTTGCGACACGCTTCGCCCGAGCAATCCGTGATAGGCGCCGAGGTCGAGCGCAAGCGGAAACGGCCTGAGCATGAGCGCGACGCGTTCGGCGATCTCGCCTGCCACATGCGCAAGAATAAACTCGCGTGCCGCGATCTCATGGGCGAAGCGCGCGCGGCGGGCACGCAACAATTTGCGGTCGAACAGGCGGAGATCGGCGCTCATGGGCTCTGTGCGTCCCAGGCTTTGAGCTTGAGCCGTTCTGGCCCTATCATGGTCTCCATGCCGATCGGCGAAGCAGAGCTTGACCTGGAGCCGCAATCTTCCGCTTCCGCGACGCATGCGCGCGTGAGGGGGGCAGCTTCCGGTTCCGTGCGGTCGATGCTCGGGCGGCTCGCCGATTTTCTTCTGCCGCCGGTCTGCATCTCTTGCCGCACCCGCATCGGAAGCCACGGGCTCCTGTGCGGCGCCTGCTTCGCCCGGATCGATTTCATCGCGCCTCCGCTCTGTATCCGGTTAGGGGTTCCGCTGCCCTTCGAGGCGGGCGAGCCGCTTCTCTCGGCGGCGGCAATCGCCTCGCCTCCAGTCTACGACCGCGCGCGGGCCGCGGCGCGTTATTCGGACACCATGCGCGAGCTTATCCAGAGCTTCAAATATCGGGACCGGCACGAGGGCCTGCCCTTGTTCGCGCGCTGGCTCAAGAACGCGGGCGCCGAGCTGCTCGCCGACGCCGATCTCATCCTTCCCGTCCCGCTCTACCCCTCGCGGCTGTGGTGGCGGCGGTTCAACCAATCGGCCATGCTCGCCGTGGCCGTGGGGCGGCTCTGCGGCGTTCCGGTCGATTGCTTCGTGCTGAAGCGGGTACGGCGGACGGCGAGCCAGGTCGGCCTCACTGCCGACCAGCGGCGGCGCAATGTCGCCGGGGCCTTTAAGGTCGATCAGGCCCGGGCCGTCCGGGTCAAAGGCAAGAAGCTCGTGGTCGTCGACGATGTGATCACGACGGGGGCGACGGCCGAGGCTTGCGCCCGGGTGTTGAAGCGGTCGGGAGCGGCAAGGGTCGATATCCTGGCGCTGGCGCGCGCCGTCGAGCCCGCCGCCTTCGTACTCTAGTCTTGCACCCGGCCCGCCTACGGCCCAGTTATCAGGGAGTTGCTCGAATCGGCGATCCCATGACGCGCATCGTTCTCTACACCACGCCCTTCTGCGGCTATTGCCGCGCAGCGAAACAGCTGCTTCAGGCGAAGGCGCTCGACTTCGAGGAAATCGACGTCGCCTCCGATGCGGAGAAGCGCGTCGAGATGATCGACCGCGCCCGCGGCCGGCGCACCGTGCCGCAAATCTTCATCCATGGGCATCATGTGGGAGGCTATTACGAGCTTGCCGCGCTCGAGCGCGAGGGCAAGCTCGATGCAATGATCGCCAACGCACCCGCCGCGCTTGCGGACGCCGAACAAACATGACGGTCGCGCCGGATAAGCGTTTCCGCGCCGCGCTCGTGCAACTCCGTTCGGGCCGTGCCGTTGATGCCAATTTGCAGAGTGCCGAGGCGCTGATCAGGCGGGCCGCCCAAGCCGGCGCCGTCTACGTGCAGACGCCGGAAAACACCGCCATCATGGAGCTCAAGACCGGAACGCGTGCTCGAAGCGGCCGAGACCGAGGAGACCAGCGTCCCGCTCGCGAGATTCCGCGCGCTTGCCGCGGAGCTCGGAATTTTTCTTCATATCGGCTCGCTCGCCATCAAGCTCGATCAGACCCGCGTCGCCAACCGCTCCTATCTGATCGAGCCGGACGGCGGTGTGGCCGCGCGTTACGACAAGCTCCATCTGTTCGACGTCGACCTCGCCGGAGGGGAGAGCTATCGCGAATCCCAGAACGCGAGGCCCGGCACCAGCGCGATCCTCGCCGACCTTCCCTTCGGCAGGCTCGGCCTTTCGATCTGCTACGATCTCCGCTTCCCCCAGCTCTACCGGGCGCTCGCCATGGCCGGCGCCGAGTTCATCGCCGTGCCCGCCGCCTTCACCAGACAAACGGGCGAGGCCCATTGGCATGTGCTGATCCGCGCCCGTGCCATCGAGACCGGCGCCTTCGTCCTCGCCGCCACCCAAGGAGGCCTGCACGAGAATGGCCGCGCCACCTTCGGCCATAGCCTGATCGTCTCGCCCTGGGGCGAGGTCCTGGCGGAAGGCGGCGAGGCGCCGGGCGTCATCTTTGCCGATCTCGACCTTGCCGCTTCCGCCGAAGCCCGCGCCCGCATCCCTGCGCTCAAGCACGGCCGCGACTTCGAAGTCGAGATTGCCGGGCGCTCGCCGCGCGAGGCGAGGAGAGAGGCGTCATGATTCGCTTCGCGCTCACTTGCGATCGGGGTCATGACTTTGACGCCTGGTTCGCTTCGGGCGATGCCTTTGAGGACCAGGCCCAGGCCCGCTCGGTGGTGTGCCCCTGTTGCGGCAGTGCAGCGGTGCGGAAGGCGCCGATGGCGCCTGCCGTCAAGAGGCGGCGCGCCGAGGCGCCCCTGAAGCGGGAGGTCAGCAAGCGCAAGAAGACCTATGCCTTTCTCAAAGACCTCCGCGCCCATCTTCAGGCCAATGCCGAGGATGTCGGCCCCGCCTTCGCCGAGGAGGCCCGCAAGATGCATTACGGGGAGGCCGAGACCCGCAGCATCTACGGCGAGGCGAGCCTCGAGGAGGCGAGGTCGCTGCAGGAGGAAGGCATCCCCGCCGTGCCGCTTCCGGTATTGCCTGAGGATCATAACTGACAGACGGGCGTTATGATCGGAGCGTAACTTCTTATTCGGTCCTTGCCGGTACAAAATATGCGAGGCAGCCCTGGTATGGCCTTTAAGACGTCATATCTATGGGGCTGCCGGGCGATGGGTTTCTGCGCAACCAGGGTTTAAAGATGCGGCTTTCTGATTCCTTCCCACAGTTCCGAACTGTGCTCGCGATTCCATTTTTAGCGGCGATGCTCGCTTTTCCCGCGAGTGCCGAGACGACCCCCAACGGTCCGCCGGCGGCGACCCAGTCGGGGCCTGCGACCCCTGAGACCGGCCCGAATGGCGCGCCGGCAGCATCCCCGTCGAATCCCGACACCTCGGCGACCAGTCCCAACGGGGCGCCGCCGCGACCCAGTCGAGCCTGCGACCCCGCAGACCGGCCCAAATGGCGCGCCCGCAGCCTCTCCGTCGAATCCCGATACCTCAGCGACCAGTCCCAACGGGGCGCCGGCAGCCTCCCCTTCGAGCCCTGCAACCGCCCCGACTGGCACGCAAGCCGCGCCGCAGCCCGCCGCGCCTGCCGCGGAGCCAAATGGAACATCTGAGAAGCCGGATACGGCTGAGAGCGCGCCGAGCGCTGCGCCTGAGAAGCCCAAATCCAGTGTCGTCATCAATATCGACAAATCGTCGCAAGAGATGACCGTCTTCGTCGACGGCGTCGAGCTGTATTCCTGGCCGGTCTCGACGGGATTGGGGCGCGGTTATGCCACCCCGTCGGGAAGCTATACTGCGTCTTCGATGAATGAAATCTGGTACAGCAAGCAGTGGGACAACGCGCCGATGCCCCACTCGATCTTCTTCACCAAGCAGGGCCACGCCATTCACGGCACCAAGGAAGTGAAACATCTCGGCAAGCCTGCCTCGCATGGCTGTGTGCGGTTGTCTCCGGAAAATGCCGCTACGCTTTACGCGCTGGTCGAGGCGAATGGGTTGCCGCAGACACAGGTCGTGTTGACCGGCAAGACGCCAGGCGGCGAGGGGCCGAAAGTGGCGAGCCCCGGCAGGTATCCGGAGGGTGTCTTCCCCCCATGGTTCGGGCCCGGCTATGGCTATCCCCCGCCCAACAACAAGAAACGGCGTGGCATGTTCGGGCGGCGGTGGTTCGACGGACCGCAAGGCTATTACGAGCCGCGTGGCAATCGCTACTATTACCCTCCGCGGCGAGGCTACTAGCCCGTCTGAGGTCGCGGCCTCACCCTCATCTTTCCACCCTTACGAGGCGGGATGATCAGCCGGGCGGAAGGCCGTGACGAAGTAATTCACGTCGGTGTCGCGCGCCAGCCGCCATTCGTCGGCGAGCAGGTCGTACACCATGCCGGTGATGTCCTCGACGGCGAGCCCGGCGCGCTTAAGCGCGCCGCTTAGCTCCTCGGGCGTGACGAACCGGTTCCAGTCATGGGTTCCGGCCGGCAGCCATCGCAAGATCAACTCGGCGCCGATGATGGCGAGCGCGTAGGCCTTCAGCGTGCGGTTCAGCGTTGAGAGGATCATGACGCCGCCCGGCCTCACCAAGGGTGCGACCGATTTGAGAAACAGGGGCACGTCCGGCACATGCTCGACCACTTCGAGCAGGAGCACGGCGTCGAAAGTGGCGTCCTCACGCGCCAGCGCCTCGGCGGTGACGGTGCGATAGGTAATGTCGAGCCGGGCGCCTTTCGCATGGGCCTTGGCCGCCTCGATATTCTCCGGCGCCGGGTCGATGCCGGTGACCGCGGCGCCGAGCCGGGCCAAGGGCTCGGCGACAAGCCCGCCGCCGCAGCCGATATCGAGCACCGAAAGGCCTTTGAGGCTCGCTCCAGCCTTCGCGTCGCGCCCGAACTTGCGGCAAAGCTGGTCGCGGATGTAAGTGAGCCTCGTCGGATTGATGCGGTGCAACGGTTTGAACGGGCCGTTGGCGTCCCACCACGCGCTGGCGAGCTTGGCGAAACGGGCCACCTCGTCCTTATCGAGCGTGCGGTTCTGCGCTTGAGCCATAGAGACCAATGGCCCCTCCGGCCCCGCCCCTGTCAAGCCGCCGGGACTGAACCTTCCCCTCCGGCGGCAGGGTGGGCCAAGCGATGTAGTTGCGGCGCAGGGCGTCAATCAGTATGAAGGGCCGGCATTTCCGGCCGGTCCCTTAAAGGGCCGGCCCTCTTATTGTGTGGGTTTGTGTGGGTGGCGTGGGCTCAAGACCCACCCGGAATGAGGCCATGGCCCTGTTGGTGCTCAAATTCGGCGGGACCTCCGTCGCCGACATCGGTCGGATCCGCAACGTCGCCGCGCATGTGAAGCGCGAGGCCGACGCCGGTCATGCTTGCGCCGTGGTGGTCTCGGCCATGGCCGGCGCCACCAACCAGTTGGTGGCCCTGGTCGAGCAGGCCTGGGGCTTCAAGGAGCGGAAGCAAAACGGCGGCGAGGCCACGGCCCAATATGACGGTCGCGAATACGATGCCGTGGTGTCTTCCGGCGAGCAGGTCACGTCCGGGCTTCTTGCGCTGGTGCTGCAATCCTTGGGCCTGAGGGCGCGGTCCTGGCAGGGCTGGCAGATCCCGCTTCAAACCGACGCGGCCCATCGCGCCGCCCGCATCACCGGCCTCGCCGTGGATGAGATGAGAGCGCGGATGATGGAAGGCGAGATCGCCGTGGTCGCCGGTTTTCAGGGAATAGCACCGGGGAACCGCATCTCGACGCTTGGCCGTGGCGGCTCGGATACGAGCGCGGTCGCGCTTGCCGCGGCGCTTCAGGCCGACCGCTGCGACATCTATACCGATGTCGACGGCGTCTACACCACCGACCCAAGGATCGTGCCCAAGGCCCACCGGCTTAACCGCATTTCCTATGAAGAAATGCTAGAAATGGCCTCGCAAGGGGCAAAGGTGCTCCAGACCCGCTCGGTCGAGCTTGCTATGCAGAGGGGCGTGCGGATGCTCGTGCGCTCGAGCTTCGATCCCCCCGACCTCGGCGGCAAGGGGACCGACGCGGCATTGGAGCTTGGAACACTCGTTTGCCATGAGGATGAGATCGTGGAGCAGAACGTCGTCAGCGGAATTGCCTATGCGCGGGACGAGGCCAAGGTGACCTTGCTCAAGGTCGCCGACAAGCCCGGAGTGGCGGCGCAAGTATTCGGCCCGCTCGCCGAGGCCAATATCAATGTCGACATGATCGTCCAGAACGTCTCCGAGGACGGCCGCTTTACCGATCTCACCTTCACTGTGCAGAGCGCCGATCTCGACCGGGCTCTGGAAGTCTTACGCCAGGCCAAGGACAGCATCGGCTATTTGGACTTGCGCGGCTCTACCGACATCGCCAAGGTATCGGCGATAGGTGTCGGCATGCGGAGCCACGCCGGGGTTGCCGCGCAAATGTTCAGCGCGCTTGCCGAAAAAGGCATCAATATCGAGGCGATCTCCACATCCGAGATCAAAATCAGCGTATTGATTGACGCGGCCTACGCCGAGCTTGCGGTGCGGACTTTGCATTCCTTGTTCGGTTTGGACAGCCGCTAGCGGACTTTGGCGGCTCACCTGACGCTTTCTTACACTGCGGGGTCCGCCGCTCTGCCGTCCGGCGAGGACTGTTAGTTATGGCTGTTTCTGTTGGCGCCCCGAGACAATTGCTGCGCCGCTTGCGCGAGGTCATGGCGGAGCGCGAGAGCGCGCAAACGCGCCTCGACAAGGTCGTGGTGCTGATCGCCTCGAACATGGTCGCCGAAGTGTGCTCGCTCTATTTGTGCCGCCGCGACGGCTCGCTTGAGCTGTTCGCCACCGAGGGCCTTAACCCCTTGGCCGTCCACAATACCCATCTCAAGCCGGGCGAAGGCCTGGTCGGCCTGATCGCCGAGCAGGCCGAGCCCATGCAATTCCCCGATGCTCAGCATCATCCCGCCTTCTCCTATCACCCCGAGACGGGGGAGGAGATCTATCACTCCTTCGTCGGCGTGCCGATCCTGCGCGGCGGCCACACCATCGGCGTCCTCACGGTGCAGAACCGCACCAAGCGGCTCTATAGCGATGAGGAGGTCGAGGCCCTGCAAACCACCGCCATGGTGCTGGCCGAGACGATCGCCTCGGGCGGCCTCGTGGCCGACGGGCTGACCACGGAGGAGCGGCGTGAGGTCGGCGCGCGGTTCACCGGGCTTCCCATCTCCGAAGGCGTCGCGCTCGGCCATGTGGTGTTGCACGAGCCGCGCATCGTGGTTACGCGTCTGATCGCCGAGGATGTCGAGCTCGAGCGGCGGCGGCTGGCCCAGGCGATCGAGGAATTGACCGGCATGATCGATGGCATGATGGAGCGGGGCGATATGGCCGCGGGCCGGCGAGCATCGCGAGGTGCTGGAGGCCTTCCGCATGTTCGCTCACGATCACGGTTGGCGGCGGCGTCTCGATGAGGCGCTGCTTACCGGTCTAACGGCCGAGGCCGCGGTGCAGCGCGTGCGCAACGACACCCGCGCGCGCATGCTGCGCCTGCCCGACACTCATGCGCGCGACCGTCTGCATGATATCGACGACCTCTCCAACCGCCTGTTGCGCTTGCTTGCGGGTGGGGTGGGGACGGCGGCGACCGGCAGCCTGCCTCAGGACGCCATCGTGATCGCCCGCACCATGGGGCCCGCCGAGCTGCTCGACTATGACCGGCAGCGCCTGCGCGGGCTCGTGCTGGAGGAGGGTGGCGCCGCGAGTCATGTCGCTATCGTCGCGCGCGCGCTGGGCGTTGCCGCGCTGACCCAGGTCAAGGGCGTGCTCGAAGCGGTCGAGCCCGGCGATGCCGCCATCGTCGACGCCGAAGGCGGCGAGCTGCATATCCGGCCGACCCAAGAAGTGGTCTCGGCCTACGCCGACAAGGTTCGCTTCCGGGCCCGGCGTCAGGCCCAATATGCCGCCTTGCGCACCGTGCCGTCGGTCACCTTGGATGGCGAACGGGTGGCCCTGCACATCAATGCCGGACTCCTGTTCGACCTGCCGCATCTCGATCAATCGGGCGCGGATGGCATCGGCCTGTTCCGCACCGAGCTGCAATTCATGATTTCGTCCACCTTCCCGCGGCTCGAGCAGCAGACCCGGCTCTATAAGGCAATCCTCGACGCCGCGAGCGAGCGGCCCGTTGTGTTTCGTTCGCTCGATGTCGGCGGCGATAAGGTTTTGCCCTATTTCCGCGCGAGCAAGGAGGAGAACCCGGCGATCGGCTGGCGTGCAATCCGCATGGCGCTTGACCGGCCGGCCCTGTTCCGCACGCAGGTCAGGTCGCTGCTCCGCGCCGCCGCGGGCCGCGAGCTTCGCCTCATGCTGCCGATGATCGCCGATGTCTCGGAATTCGAGGCGGCCCGCGCGTTGATCAACCGCGAGGTCGTGATCCTCAAGCGCCATGGGCGCCCGGAGCCCAGGAAGCTCATGATCGGCGCCATGATCGAAGTGCCGGCGCTTCTGTGGCAGCTCGACCGCGTCCTGCCTTTGGCCGATTTCGCTTCGGTGGGCTCGAACGATCTGATGCAATTCCTGTTCGCGGCCGACCGCGGCAACGTGCGCGTGGCGGAGCGCTTCGATGCGCTCAATCCGGCCGGGCTCAAGGCGCTGAGACTGATCGTCGAGGCGGCGAACCGGCACGGCGTGCCGCTGACCTTGTGCGGCGAAATGGCCGGCAGGCCGCTCGAGGCCATGGCGCTCATCGGGCTCGGCTTCCGCTCGATCTCCATGGCCCCGGCCTCGGTCGGGCCGGTTAAGGCCATGGTCCTGTCGCTCGATGCCGGTGATCTAGGCCGGCGCTTGGACGAGCTGCTCGAAACCAAGGATACGTCGCTGCGCGAGGACTTAAAGCGCTTTGCGGTGGAACACGGTGTGCAGATTTAACATTAGGGCGTGATGAGAACTCTCCACCAACGGCCACGATGTGCTAGTCTCGCCCCGAGTTGCAACCCCAAGGCGGTTGGGCTTGTGTTGGCGGAGACAAGCTTGAGATGGGATCGGCCCTGCGATGCCGACCGCGCCGCGTCAAGTGCCGGTAACCTGACAACCGGACGCCGCGCGTCGGCGCCTTTAGATTCACGGGAACTAGGACATGCCAGCCGGCTATGATGCTGAGGTGGCGGAGCTGTTTCGGGACTTGAGGGCCGCCATCGCCCTGTCCGAAATGGATCTCGCAGCGAGGATCGGAACCCGCCCCGAGGTGGTGCAGGCGCTCGAGCAAGGTGCGCTCTATGCGCTGCCCCCCTGGGCCGAGACCTGCCGGGTCGTCAACGCCTACGGCACGCTGCTCAATCTCGATGTCCGTCCGCTGCTGAGGCGCATCTATGCTCAGCTCGAGGCTGGGATCGTCGAGCTTCAGCCGAAGCCGTTTCCCGACGTTCCCATGATGACGCCGTCCGATTCCGGCGATTTCGGCTTCGCGCCCGACGCCTCCGCCTCCGGCGCTCCCAACCCTCTCGATATTCAGTGGCCGCCCGCTCCGCAGTCACCGCCGCGAAAGCCGTGGCCGAATGCGGGGCCGGCGTCCCCCTCTCAGGCCCAGAGGCCGAACCCGGCCCCATCCCCTCAGCCGCAAAAGGGCCGGCCGCAGGCTCAAGGCGGGCAATATCAGCAGCAAGCCTGGCCCGGGGCGCAGCCCATGCCCCAGGCCGCCCGCCCCAACACGGCCGCGCCTCGGTCAGCGCCGCCGCAGACCCCTTCCGACCGGCGCGCACCGCAGCCGCGCGCGCCCCAGGCCAAGGCGCCTCAGCCCCCGCCGCAACCGGTTGCCCCACGCTCGGCCGCGCCCTCCGAGTCCGAGTTGCTAGAAGCGACTTTCGGCGCGCCGGCCGCACCGCCAGTGCCTGAGCCGGCAAAGAGGGGGCGCTGGGCTGGACTCGTGAAATGGGGGATCGTCGCCCTCGTTGCCGCGGTGGTGGCGTTTGCGCTGTGGTTCGCGCTCAGAAATGCGCCGGGCTCGTCGGGGCTGCAATCTCCGGGGCCGGCAACGGTCGATCCCGACGATCCGCGCAGCAAGAAGACCGATCGCCTGCCTCAGCCTCAGCCTCAGCCTCAACCTCAGAACCTCAGCCGCCACCCGCCAACCTCCCACCGCAGACCGACTTCGCACCGCCCAATTGACGGATGGCGCTTCGTCAAGCCCCACACTCGCCCTTGGCTCGGTCCGGCAAAACGTCACCTCGATCCTCTTGCATGTCATGACGACGATCCCAGCCGATAAGCTCGACAAGCTCGTCGCCCGTTGGCAAACGGTGCAAGGCACCCTTGCCATGGGGGCCGATCAGGACAGCTATGTGCGCCTGTCGCGCGAATTCGCCGAGCTCGATCCCATCGTCGCCACCATCACCGCGCTGAGGCGCGCGGTCAGCGAGCGCCAAGATCTGCAACAGCTCATCGACGATCCGGCCTCCGACCCCGAAATGGCGGCGCTCGCCGGTCAGGAGCTTGGCGCGCTTGACCCGCGGATCGAGGAGCTTGAGCGGCAGCTCAAGGTGCAGCTTCTGCCGAAGGACACCGCCGACGAGAAGAGCGCGATCCTCGAAGTCCGCGCCGGAACCGGCGGAGAGGAGGCGGCGCTGTTCGCTGGCGATCTCTTCCGCATGTATCAGCGCTACGCCGACCGGCATGGCTGGAAGGTGAGTGTCCTCTCGGCCAGCGAATCGGCGACCGGCGGCTACAAGGAAGTCATCGCCAATATCACCGGCAAGGGCGTGTTCGCGCGGCTCAAATTCGAGTCCGGGGTGCATCGCGTCCAACGCGTGCCCGAGACCGAGGCGCAAGGGCGCATCCACACCTCCGCGGCGACCGTGGCCGTGCTGCCCGAGGCCGAAGAGGTCGACATCAAGATCGACGACAAGGATCTGCGCATCGACGTGTTCCGGGCGAGCGGTCCCGGCGGTCAGTCGGTCAACACCACCGACAGCGCGGTCAGGATCACCCACCTGCCGTCGGGTCTCGTGGTCAGCCAGCAGGATGAAAAGTCCCAGCACAAGAACAAGGCGAAGGCGATGAAGGTGCTTCGCGCGCGCCTCTACGAGCTGGAGCGATCGAAGCGCGACGCCGAGCGCGCCCAGGACCGCCGCAGCCAGATCGGCACCGGCGACCGTTCCGAGCGCATCCGCACCTATAATTTCCCGCAAGGCCGCGTCACCGACCATCGCATCGGCTTCACCACGCACCAGCTTTACCTCGTGCTCGAGGGCGAACCTGCACTCGATGAGATCATCGACGCGCTCATCACCGAGCATCAGGCCACCCAGCTCGCCGCCATGCAGGAGGAAGGCCATGCCTGAGGCTCAGTCCCTAAACCAGGCCTTCGTTGCGGCGGCAACGTCCTTGCGACAGGCGGGGATCGAGACGCCGGAACTCGACGCCCGGTTGCTGCTTTGTCACGCCTCCGGCCTCAGTCACGAGGCCACGATCGCGCGCGCCCGCGAGGGGCTTCGCCCCGAAGCTGCAGCGCGGCTCGACGAAGCGATCGCGCGCCGCCTCAAACGCGAGCCGGTGGCTCGCATCACCGGCTTCCGCGAATTCTTTGGCCGCACCTTCCGCCTTGGGCCGCAAACGCTCGATCCCCGTCCCGACACCGAGACGATCGTCGAGGCGGCGCTCGACCTGGTCGAGGAAAGGGGCTGGCGCGAAAGGAGGCTCAGGCTGCTCGATCTCGGCACCGGCACCGGCTGCATTCTCGTCACCCTTCTTGCCGAGCTTCCTCGCGCGCGAGGGCTCGGCACCGACCTAAACCCCGATGCTCTTGCCCTTGCCGCCGCCAATGCGAGGGCCCACGGCGTCTCCGCCCGCGCCGCCTTCGTCGCCGCCGATTGGCTCGACGCGATTGGAGGCAAGTTCGACCTTATCCTCGCCAATCCGCCCTACCTCGCCGCCGAGGAGATCGCGGGGCTGGCGAAGGAGGTGGCGGTCTACGATCCGCGACTTGCGCTGGACGGCGGCCCTGACGGGCTCGACGCCTATCGGCGCATCGCCGCGCGCGCCGGCGAGGTTCTGGCCGAAGACGGCAGGCTTCTCGTCGAGATCGGGGCGACCCAAGGCGAGGGCGTGGCCGGGATCCTGGAGGAGGCCGGGCTCAAGCGCGACGAGGCCGGACCCATCAGGCTCGACCTGGCCGGGAGGCCCCGCGTGGTCATGGCGAGGCTATGACGAGCGCGATGGGAGTGGCGCCCTATGGCAAAAAAGGGCTTGGAGAACCGCGATGTTCAGGTTAGGTTCGTGTCAGCGGATGACTATTCGGCCATTTCGCGCGTGAGCGCGTGGACCGGTTGCAACGGCAACGAGAGCGGATTTCTTGAAGCTCGATTGAATGGCTTGACGCCTCTCGGGACGTTCAGGAGACGCTCAACCGCCCATCAGATTGAGGTTGGCTGGCGCTGGCGAAGGGACTCTTGGACCGCTTAGCGCCGGAGTATCAACTCATAACAAGGCAGCAAAAACACGCGTAGGACGACTGCACGGCCGATCCCACATTCCGGGCGCAAGCGGCGCGGCGGTGATGTGGGGGCCGTGAAAACCAGTGAATGACCAGGGAAGGACGCGGGGGCCTAGCCCCGCCTAGCAGGTGATCAGAACGAAATGAGGCAAGGACAGCAGAATCGCAGGGGCCGCGGCCGCGGTGGACGCAAGCCCCAAAATCCCTTAGCGCGGAACTACGAATCGAACGGGCCCGACGTGAAGATCCGCGGGACCGCAGCGCATATCGCCGAGAAATATATGTCGCTGGCGCGCGACGCATTGTCCTCGGGCGACATTATCGCGGCGGAAAGCTATCTTCAGCACGCCGAGCACTATAACCGCATCATCATGGCGGCCCAGTCGCAGATGGGACCGCAGCACGGCCAACATCAGGGCGAAGGGCCGAATGGCGGCTTCCGGCAGCAGCCGCGCTGGAACGCGGAAGGCTCCGAGGATGATGGCGATTTCGATGCGGGCGAAGGTGGCGGCGGCGATATCCGTGCGAGCGGCGGCCGCGACGATCGGCGGCAGGGTGGCAATGGCCGCGAAGGTGCCCGCGATACCAATGGCTCCGATCAGCCCGAGCCGCCCCAGCCCGACGACAACGCTTCCGATCCTGTGAGCTAAGGAGCCAATCTCCTCTGACGAGCCACGCGTCTGAGCGCGTAGCGAGCTCGAGCGTTGCGCGTTGGAAAGCGCGGCGTCGGGGCGGCTGGGCGGATCAGCTCGTGGCACCCGCGCACTCCGAGCGCGCCGTCGCCGAAGCCGAGGACGAGGGCATCCTCGTGCCATCACCTCCCCATCAAGGGGGAGGGATGAAACTGGGGCGGGATGGCGCCTCCCGATCCCCTTTTTGCGCGGGCCTTTGGGCGCTATATCTCCATTAACGGTGCCCGAGCTATAGCGCCCGATCCCGCCACAGCCCGATCTTCGCCCTGCCCAGAGCGTTATTGACCCATGGATTTCGAGAAGCTTTCAGACCGCCTCAAGGGATTCCTCCAGTCGGCGCAGACGCTTGCCGTGCGCGAAGGCAACCCGCAGATCACCCCCGAGCACCTGTTGAAGGTGCTGCTCGACGATCCCGAGGGGCTCGCCAGCGGGCTGATCTCCCGCTCCGGCGGCAACGCCAAGCAGGCGCTGGAGAAGACCGAAGCGGCGCTCGCCAAGCTGCCCAAGGTGTCCGGCTCAGGTGCCGCTCAGCCGCATATGGCGGCGGCGCTTGCCCGCGTGCTCGACCAGGCCGAGCAGATGGCGACCAAGGCCGGCGACTCATTCGTCACGGTCGAGCGCGTGCTCCAGGCCCTCGCCATGAGCAAAGAGGCCGAGGCAGGCGCGCATCCTCGCCGATGCCGGCGTCACGCCGCAAAATCTCAACGCCACCATCAACGAGCTGCGCAAGGGCCGCACCGCCGACTCGGCCGGCGCCGAGCAGGCCTACGATGCGCTGAAGCGCTATACCCGCGACTTCACCGAGGCCGCCGCCAAAGGCCAGCTCGATCCGGTGATCGGGCGCGACGAGGAGATCAGGCGCACCATCCAGGTGCTGTCGCGCCGCACCAAGAACAATCCGGTGCTGATCGGCGAGCCCGGCGTCGGCAAGACCGCCATCGTCGAGGGGCTGGCGCACCGCATCGTCGCCGGCGACGTGCCGGAAAGCCTGAAAGACAAGAAGGTGCTCTCGCTCGACATGGGCGCGCTGATCGCCGGCGCCAAATATCGCGGCGAGTTCGAGGAGCGGCTGAAGGCCGTGCTCAACGAGATCCAGGCGGCGCAAGGGCAGATCATCCTGTTCATCGACGAGATGCATACGCTGGTCGGCGCCGGCAAGGCCGACGGCGCCATGGATGCGTCGAACCTGCTCAAGCCCGCGCTCGCGCGCGGCGAGCTTCATTGCGTCGGCGCCACCACGCTCGACGAATATCGCAAGCATGTGGAGAAAGACGCGGCGTTGGCGCGGCGGTTCCAGCCGGTCTATGTGTCCGAGCCCACGGTCGAGGACACCATTTCCATTCTGCGGGGGCTCAAGGAGAAATACGAGCTCCATCACGGCGTGCGCATCTCCGATGCAGCGCTGGTCGCCGCCGCCATGCTCTCCAACCGCTATATCACCGACCGCTTCCTGCCCGACAAGGCGATCGACCTCGTCGACGAGGCGGCGGCGCGGCTCCGCATGCAGGTCGATTCCAAGCCCGAGGAACTCGATGAGCTCGACCGCCGCATCATGCAGCTCAAGATCGAGCGCGAGGCGCTGAAGAAAGAGAAGGACCAAGCGTCGAAGGACCGGCTCGCCAAGCTCGAGAAGGAGATCGTCAATCTCGAGGAGGAGGCGAACGCGCTTTCGAGCCGCTGGCAGGAGGAGAAGCAGAAGCTGGCGAGCGCCCAGAAACTGAAGGAGCAGCTCGACCAGGCCCGCATCGAGCTCGAGCAGGCGCAGCGGCGGGGCGACCTCGCCCGCGCCGGCGAGCTCGCTTACGGCGTCATCCCCGACCTCGAAGCGAAGCTCAAGAAGCTCGAAGAGGACGAACAGAAGGGCGGCGCCATGGCGCAGGAGGTGGTGACGCCCGATTTGATCGCCCAGGTCGTCTCGCGCTGGACCGGCATTCGCGTCGACAAGATGCTCGAAGGCGAGCGCGAGAAGCTGCTCCGCATGGAGACGCAGATCGCCAAGCGCGTGGTGGGGCAGGAGGAGGCGGTCGCGGCGGTCTCGACCGCGGTGCGCCGCTCCCGGGCCGGTCTGCAAGACCCGAACCGGCCGATCGGCTCGTTCATGTTCCTAGGCCCGACCGGCGTCGGCAAGACCGAGCTCGCCCGCGCGCTCGCCGAGTTCCTGTTCGACGACGAGCACGCCATGATCCGCATCGACATGTCGGAATATATGGAGAAGCACTCCGTCGCGCGGCTGATCGGCGCGCCCCCCGGCTATGTCGGCTATGAAGAGGGCGGCGCGCTGACCGAAGCGGTGCGGCGCAGGCCCTATCAGGTGATCCTGTTCGACGAGATCGAGAAGGCGCACCCGGACGTGTTCAACGTGCTGCTGCAGGTGCTCGACGACGGCAGGCTGACCGACGGCCAGGGCCGCACCGTCGACTTCCGCAACACGCTCATCATCATGACCTCCAATCTCGGCTCGGAATATCTGGTCAATCAACCGGAGGGCGAGGATTCGGACGCCGTGCGCGACCAGGTGATGAACGTGGTGCGCGCCCATTTCCGGCCCGAGTTCCTGAACCGCGTCGACGAGATCATCCTGTTCCATCGGCTGAAGCGCGAGCATATGGGCAAGATCGTCGAGATCCAGATGGCGCGGCTCCAGAAGCTGCTCGCCGATCGCAAGATCACCCTTGCGCTTGACGATGCCGCCAAGGAGTGGCTCGGGCGAGAAGGGCTACGACCCGGCCTATGGCGCGAGGCCCTTGAAGCGCGCGATCCAGAAATACGTGCAAGACCCGCTCGCCGAGATGCTGCTCGAAGGCCAGATCCATGACGGCGAGACGGTCGCGATCACCGCCGGCAAGGACGGGCTGATGTTCAACGGCCAGGCCGCCAAGCAAGCGGCTTAGCCTTGGGGCACCCCATACCCCCCTGGGGGATTGGATGAATCGCTGCCCGTCCATACCTCCCCGTGGGGAGGTCCGGCTGGCGCAGTTCAAGCCGGCGTGGGGCGGTCGGACCAGCTCACCCCACCCGCGCGCTTCCAGAAAGCGCGCCGCCCTCCCCATCAAGGGGAGGGATGGGGCGGCGGGCCTTGGCCAATTGCGTCGGAAAAGAGGCAAGCAAAACAGGCCAGGCTGTGGCCGGCAGGCGCTTGCCTCTTCCCGCGTTCTGTTGTCTCCTCGGCTGAACGAAGCGCCGGAAATCGGGGGATCGCAAGCCGTGCCTTGCCGCGTGCTGGTCATAATGCTCGCCGCCTGCCTTGCCGGCTGCGTGTCCGGCGGGGGCGACGATTGGCGCATCCACTATGTCAGCTTTGGCGCGACCCCGCCGCAAGGCAACCGGGTCACCATCTGTCACGCTTATACCTGCAAGGAACAGACCGCCTATAGCTTCCGCTCCAATGACATCGCCGAGATCGCCGCGATCATGAACAAGGTGAAGCGCGCCGACACGCCCTTCGAGGAGCGCCGCGGCGTCGCCTATGCCATCGCCCATATGGAGGTGAAGGTGGGCAACAAGCTCGGCATCAAGGACGTGGCGGGCATGCAGTTCACCGCCTCCGGCGATAAGAGCCAGCAGGATTGCGTCGACGAGGCGACCAACACCACGAGCTATCTCCTGGTGCTCCAGTCGAACGGGCTGCTCAAGCACCACACCGTGGCCGGCACCATGTCCAAGGAGAATCTGGCGCGGGGCGTCGCCACGCTGAACCCGGTGAAATACTGGCCGCATTGGACGGCCGTGCTGATCGAGACCAAGAGCGGCCAGAAATATGCGGTCGAACTCCTGGCTGTTCCCGAACGGCGAAAACCCGGCCGTGGTCAAGGTCGAGGACTGGTACATCAAGGACCGGAGTAGCGGTCCTCGTCCTCGCGGCATGTGCGCGCTCTTCCGACCGCCGTCATTCCCGGCAGGCGGGCATCGCAGCGTCATGCCGTCGCAAGCAACTGAGCGCGTGCGTACCGGATGCCGGCGGCCGGGCAATGACACGGCCTGCGGCAAGCTCCGAGCTTGCGCCATCCGCTTCGGAGGATCGCGGGCCTCCCACGAAGGCGGGCAGCCTGACCGCCGGAAGTGGACAGGCTCTCAGCCGACTCGAAGGCAGTACGAGCGACTGGAGGAGAGCGCGCGGCACAGTGAGGGAGAGGAACGCAGGGAAGCGAAGGAGAGGCGCTACTGGGTGCTGGCCTGGGCGACGCGGCTCGTGACCGGGTCCATCTGCATCAGGGTCTCGATGCGCTTGCGCTCTCTGTTGAACTCGGCGAGCTGGCGTCCGGTGAGTTGCAGCCCGCGCGGCACCTGGATGGTCATCGGGTTGACGAAGCCGTTATTGACCAGGACCTCGAAGTGGCAATGCGGCCCGGTCGACAATCCGGTCGATCCGACATAGCCGATGATCTGGCCCTGCTTGACGGCGACGCCGGGGGCGACGCCCGCGCCGTAGCGCGACATGTGGCCATAGGCCGTGGCGAAGCCGTTGGCGTGGCGGATGCGAACGTAATTGCCGTAGCCGCCTCTGCCGCCCACTTGCTCCACCGTCCCGTCGCCGGCGGCGAGGATCGGGGTGCCGGTCGGCGCGGCCCAGTCGACGCCGGTATGCTTGCGCATATAGCGCAGCAGCGGATGGCGGCGATCGCCGAAGCCCGAAGTGTAGCGGCCGCCTTTGACCGGGTTGCGCATCAGGAATTTCTTGGCGCTGTTGCCCTGCTCGTCATAGTAGTCGACCACGTCGTCGGGGGTGCGGAAGCGGAAGAATTTGCGGCTCTGCCCGTCGATGGTCATGGCGGTGTAGAGCAGCTCGCCCACTTCCGCCTCGTTGTTGCCGCCGTCGAAGAACATCTCGAAGCTGTCGCCGGCCTTGACCTTCTGCTTGAAGTCCACGTCGTAGGAGTGGACGCGGAGCAGCCTGAGCACGGTGTCGGCGGGAATCTTTTGCGCGAGCGCGGCGTGGTAGAAGCTCGTGTAGAGCGTGGCGCGGGAAGAGGCCTGCTGCGCTTGGACATCGTTGCCGATCGGCTTGGGCCGAGGCCACGAACTCGCCCTGCCGGTTGCGCGCCGCGGTGGCGAGATGACTGCCCTTGGCGAAGATGCTGACCTTGGCCGGCTCCATCTGCCCGGTATCTGAGGGCGCCGGCACCATCGTGAAGCGCAGCTCCTGGCCGGATTTCAAATCCTTGGCCGAGAAGATCGGGGCCAGCGTCTCGATGATCTCGGCGGCGTGGCTCGGCTCGGTGCCGATCTTGGTGAACAGGCTCATCAAATTGTCGCCGCGCCCGACCGTCAGCGTCTTGATCTCGGCGCCTGCGAACAGATCGTCGAAGTCCTCGTCGTCCTCGGCGGTGTCGTCGGCGGATTTGCGGATCACGGTGGTCTGCGGCGAGAGCGCCAAGCCCGTCTTCGGGATGATAGGCCGCTTGCATGAGGCGCGCCTCACCGTCGCCGGCCGCCGCGCCCTCGGCATAGGCGAAGATCTCGGCAGCCTCGGCCACCAGCCGGCCGACGTCTTCTGGCTTGAGCTCGACCCCGTCTGATTGCGGCAGGATCCCGCCGGGAACCTCGACCACGTTGACGCTCACCGCCTGCGGCGCGTCCTCGGCCTCGCCGCTGGCGCCGACCGGTGTGGAATCGGAATAGAGCTTGAAGGGATTGAAGGGAGGCAATTGGTCGGCATCGGCGGGAAGTTCGGTGGCGAGCCCGGCGATGATGCGAAGATAGGGCTTGATGGTAATGAATTCGCGGCTCCCGAGCCGCTCGATCACCGTGTCGTGGATGACCTGGCGGGTGGCGAAGCCCGCTTCGGTCATCTGAATGCGGTCTCCCTTCTGGCCGCCGGCGCTCTGTCCGTCTTTGGCGAGCGTGGCGGTGCGCATCGGCTCGAGCGCGGCGAGGCTCGCCCGCTTGATCGAGCTCACCATCCCGGAGCCGTCGCCCATATTCAGCGAGGCATAGATCGCGACCCCGATGAGGCACACGCCGACCATGCCGGCAAGGCAGGTGCTGGCCAGCCATTTGAGCCGGCAGCTTGCTCCATCGGGGCCCGTTTCGCAGAGATAGACCGGCGGCAGCTTGCGCTCGGACTTTGGCATCTCGCCAAGAAAGATGGATGGGAGTCCGGAAGCCGCGACCGGCACGAGGGCCTGGCCGAGCTTTCGACGCGCAAAGCGACCGCGGCGTCTAAACAATCCGCATTCCCCCCGTCGATCGGCCGCCGCCCGCACGCTTTCCGCGTGCTCGTTCAAGTCTCGCGTCCGGGCGGACAACACCGAAGCGGTTGCTGTCCCTCAAGCGAGGCAGGGATTGATCGCCGACGGAGGTGGTTCCCTCGCGAAGCCCTTGAACCGGCCTGGCGCGCTGCCGATTTATGGCAGCGTCATAGGCGCGATGTCAGGGTCTCCGGTCCTTCAGGTATCCCCCATTCGGCGAGTTCCCTTGAACCATACCTAGCCCCGTATGGTTCTCTCGCCGTTAACGAAAGCCAGATTGGCGGCGCATTCAGGCAGGAATGTGGCCTGAAGGTCACAATCACCGGGAAAAATGCAAAGCACGGCCTCACGGTTACCCACCCCTTGACAAGGGAGGGGTCGCTG
>CAWFDO010000025.1:0-332500 GCA_963814565.1 uncultured Actinomycetes bacterium | reverse complement strand
TTCGCCGTGGAACTGGTCGGCGCAGACTTGTCCCGTGAGATCGATGACCAGAGCCTGGGTCAGCGAGGCCATGCGGTAGTTCCGCGCCACCACTTCCGGATCGGCGACGTATTCGATCGGCATGAACTCGAACAGCGGATTGTCATGGACGAATTCGTAGAGCCGGCGCGAGCCGATGCAGAAGCTCGTGACGATCTTGCCGGGATGCAGCGTCTTCTGACGCCCGGTGATCACGCCCTGCTCGATGAGATCGAGCACGGGATCGGTGATGACGTTCGAGTGAATGCCGAGATCCTTGCGATTGTGCAGATGCTTCAGCGTCTCGTTGGGAATGCGCCCGAGATCGACGTGCAGCGTCGCGCCGTCCTCGATGATCTCGGCGACATAACGGGCGATGCGCTCGCCAACCGCATCGGCCGGCTCGTGCGCGTATTCGATCAGCGGCCTCTCGGCGAGGACAAAGCGATCGATCCTGTCGACGTGAAGGAAGGTGTCGCCGAGCGTCCGCGGCATGAACGGATTCACCTCGACGACGATGGTCTTGGCGTGGCGCAGCACGCTCATCGCGATGTCGACCGAGATGCCGAGGCTGACGAAGCCGTTGGCGTCGGGCGGCGACACTTGCACGAAGGCGACATCTGCCTTGATGCGGCCGTTCTCGGTCAAATGCGGGATCTGGGTGAGCGAGATCGGCACATACTCGGCCTGCCCGCTGCGAACGAGCGCGCGCGCGTCGGAGCCGACGAAGAAGCACCGATGGCGGTAGGCGGACCGCTGCTCGACCCAGAGCGGCTCCAAGCCCGACGTCAGGAAATAGAAGAGCTCGACGTCGGGCGGAATTGGCTTCCGCCGCTCAAGCGCCTCAACCAGGCTGATTGGCGTCGCGCAAGCCGTACCGACAAACACGCGGTGGCCGGGCTTGACCGCCTCGACGGCAGCCTCGGCCGAGCACAGTCTGTCGGCAATCAGCGCGAGCTGCGGCCCGTCGCTGCGTGTCCCTGAACTTGGGGAATGTGCGAGAGGCGATCCCAGGCTGATCATGCCGTCGATCCTAAAGACGCCCGGTTTCAGGAAACATAAGAGGGGCGGGCGCGGTCCGGCGCTAACCTAGATTAGTAAATGAGAGGTTGGAGCAACCTTGGCGTTCGTGTCCAGAGGAGTTGCCTTGCTGTTTTAGGGGTTGCGCTGCCCGCGCCTGACGTGCTCGATTCGGCAGAAGATCGGGGTGTCTCAGCGCTATCCATGCCGACGCCCAGCCTCACGGGGAAACGTGCCGCCGCATGCTGTTTGAGGGTACCGCGAGAGTGAGCTTGACCAAGCGCTTCTCACCGGCAATTGCCGCCGCGGCAGTGCTGCTTGGCGCTCTGACGGCGGCGCCGGCCATCGCCGGCATCCTCGATCCGCTCAATCCTTTCTATAACGGCAATGTTGCGCCGCTCACGCCCGATGAGAAGGCGCGGCGCGATCAAGCACGCACCGAGCTCTACGACCGGCTCAGTCCCGGCTATGCCATGAGCGTGCCCTTCGTCAGCGACGCCGCGGTCGCGTCGCTGCAACAGGGCATCGAGCGCTATCGGCAGATCGTGGCTGCCGGCGGCTGGCCGGCGATGCCGGGGAACACGTCGCTCAGGCCTGGGCGACACCGGCGCCGAGATCGTCGCCGCGAGACGTCAGCTCGCGCTGTCCGGCGATCTTCCCGGTGGCGGCAGGGCGAGCCCGATGTTCGACCGCGAGTTTCAGGATGGGCTTGCCCGCTTCCAGATCCGCAACGGTCTCCGCGTCAGCGGCTTTCTCGATTCGCGCACCTACGCCGCCCTCAATGTCTCGGCGCAGGAGCGGCTGAAGCAGCTCGAGACCAATCTTGCCCGCGTCAAGTCGATGCTCAAGTTCAACAAGGCGCCGCGCTACGTGCTCGTCAACGTGCCGGCCTTCACCTTGCAAGCGGTCGATCGCGGCAATCTCGCGCTCACCAGCAATGTGGTCGTCGGCAAGCCGACGCGCGCGACGCCAGCGGTGTCGGCGCAGATCGTCGAAGTGAATTTCTATCCGACCTGGACGGTGCCGGAGAGCATCGCGCAAAGCCGATCTGATTCCCAAGCTGCAGAAAGATCCGAGCTACTTCGTCAACGAGCATTTCAGCGTGTTGGCAAAGGGCGGCTCGGTCGATCCGCACGGCATCGACTGGACCAGGCCGGAGGTGGTGAACTACCGCTTCGTCCAGGATCCAGGCAGCTTCAATGCGCTCGGCGTGGTGCGCATCAACATGCCGAACAAGCACAGCGTCTATATGCACGACACGCCGCTGAAGCAGCTCTTCAGCCAGTCGGCGCGCGCCTTCTCCTCCGGCTGCGTCCGGGTGCAGCAGGTGCTCGATCTCGTGGCGTGGCTGCTTGGCCCGCTCGGCTGGACGCCTGAGAAGGTGCAGGCAGCGGCCGAGAACGGCAAGAGCATCAACGTTGCGCTCGGCAAGTCGGTGCCGGTGCATTTCGTCTATCTCACGGCGTTCGTGTCGGAAAACGGCATGGTGCAGTTCAGGCCCGATATCTACGGCCGCGATGCGCCTGGCGCCGACGACAGCGAGGGCCAGAGCGCCGTCGTCGCCCAGCAGCGCAGCGCCGTCACGCCTTAGCCTCGCCTACCCCTTGTCCCGTGCCGATTTAGCGCAGGCGGCGTACCGCCACGCGCGACATCAGAACGCAACGACGAGGCCCAGCCGCGGCGTTAGACATGGGCAATCTCACGTCGAGCGAAAGGATGCGGACGGTTGCGGCAGTATTTCGGCATCGGGCTACGCGCGGAGGCGCGAAGGTTAGGCCTGACCAGGCTTCGCCTCATCGAGATTGCCGTCGCCGTGCTGTTGACGCTCGCGGCCGTGCTGTTCGTCGGGCTCGCCATCTGGGCAACCGATGAATATGAAATGCGCCGCACGATTGCGAACTTCAGCTCTCCGGCTCACTGAGCCGGCGATTGCCTAGAGCGGCTTGTCGTCGCTTTCGGGACGATCCTTTGTCGCGAAGTTCGCTCCGAATGTCGCGGGGAATTTCTCACTGAGCCAATATCTGCCGCCGGCGACAGTCTCCGCCGATTTGCGGCGAAGCTGTCCCGTCACGGCGAGCGTCTTCTCGTGCCACCACGCTTCGTCGCGTGTTCGGCGCGCGAGCACATTGAAGACAAGCCAGTACATCAGCGCCACGTCGAGCGCCATGAACACGGCTGCGAACACCACGTCGCTCAGGAAATGTCCGCCTTCGCCCATGCGGATGAGGCCGGCGATGCTGCCGACCGCGACGGCGGCGGCCATCAGCTCGGCGCGTCTGCGGCGCGCGAGCATGGCAATGGCAAAGCCGAGCGCGAAGGTCGCCGACGCCTCGCCGCTGACGAAGGAGCAGTTCCGCTCGCAGGCGCCGGAGCGCTCGAGCACCGGCGTGAACTGTTCCGGGCCGCCGAACTCGACGACATGCATCGGCCGCGGCCGCGCCCAATTGTCCTTGAGCACGGTATTGGCGATGAGACCCGGTCCGGTGATGAGCACGAGCGCGAGAAAGATCCATTCGGGCAGGCCGAGGCCGAAGAGATGCCGCCTCCTTGCAAGAGCGAGGATGATGCCGGTCACCGCGGCGATGGCCGTGCCCCAGGTCAGGGCGCTGAAGCCCCAGCGAAGGGCCGTGGCGAGTGCCGAATGGTTGAAGAGAAAATGACGCGGCTCGACATAGAAGAGACGCGCAGCGGCGAGGTCGATGTCAGGCCAGCCGACGAAGATGATTGCCGCGGCGACGCCGATCAGCGCGGCAATCCCTGCGAGCTTGAACGCGGCCTGGTCACCTAGCATCATCGCCCTCATAGCCCTTGAGCAGAATGAAGCGTGCCTCGCGCACCGGCTGGTGTCGGTCGGAAAGGCTTGATCGCCAAGGACTTCCGCCGAGTCGAAGCGCTTGCGCACCGAATTTGTAGCGGATCAGCGTAACGTACAGCACGGGGTCTGGTGAGGCCTTGGTGAAGGGCCGCGTCATCTCGAAATGATTGCGCGGGATCTCCTCGCGAAACCAGATGGCGACGGGGAGCGAGGTGTCGCGCAGGTAATAGATCAGCTCCGCCGTCATTTCGCGGCTGTCGGCAAGCACCGTCTTTGCCCCTTGCGCCTCGGCGAGGCGGCGCGTCGATGCGGCAAGGTCGCGCCATCCGATCACGCGGGCATAGGGGTTCCACTCAGGTCCGGTCAGCGCCGTGATCCTCGTCGCGAACAGCGGCGCGACAGTGATGACGAGCGCCGCACCGAGATGCAGCCAGAGCGAAATCCGGAACAGCCTCGGATAGTGGCGCAACAGCTCGGCGGTGACGAGGATCGTCGCTGCCGGGTAGGCCGCAGCCGCCCAATTGGCGAGCGCGCGGGAGAGCAGCGCCTGAACGACGAGGAGGAGAATCACCGGGATCGAGAAGGCAAGCAATCGGCACTCAGGCTGCTCGCAGCCGCGCCGCCACGCGCGCCAGGCAACGACGATGAGCACCGCAAACAGGATCGGACCGAACACGGCAAATTGCGAGCCGATAAACTCGAGGCCGGAGCCAAGATTGAGGATGTCCTTCCAGCCGGCATTCTCGGCGGTGTGAGAGAAGGTCGCGAAGCTGTGGTTTGCATTCCACAGCAAGTTCGGCGCAATGAACAGAAGCGCAATCGCGAGCGCGACGAGGCCCCTGCCGCCGCGGAGCGCGTCGCGTGCGCGCGGGTCGCGCCAGGCATCGACCGCCACGCAGAGCACGAAATAGGCCGCGGCATATTTGGCGAGGAGGCCGAGGCCGATACTCGCGCCGATCAACGCCGCGAAGCGCATCTCGCTTGTCTCGATCAGCCTGATCCAGCCATAGAAGGCGAGTGTCCAAAACAGAATGAGCGGAACGTCGGTGGAGACCAGCAGCGAGGAGAAGGACGCCGCCGGCAGCGTGGCAAACACCACCGCCGACCAGAAGCCGATGCGGGCGTCATAAAGGGCGCGGGCGGCGAGAAACAAGACGATGCAGGTGACGGTGTAGAGGATGGGCGACGGCGCCCGCACGCACCATTCGGCGTCACCGCAGATTTCCGTCGCGAGCCGGATCAGCCAGGCAATGAGCGGCGGCTTCGAGAAATAGCCGAAGGCGAGGTCGCGCGACCACAACCAATATTGGGCCTCGTCGAAGAAGAGGTCGGTCTTGGCGAAATAGAGCGCGAACAGGCGAACGACGAGGAGCGCCCCGAGGATAACGAGCAGCCAGGGCCAATAATCCCGGTCGCGCCAAACGGGCTCGCGCCAGGAGCGCAGAAGGGCGGGATGAGCGGCTTTATGGGCTGTCAAGGCGGTCACGGAGGATGGTTGGGAATGAGCGCCCCCTGTACAATGTTGTGCGCCGAAATGAAAGCTTGCTACTGATCCGGCCTGAGTGGGCCTGCTTGGCCCGAAGCCCCGATTTCTAGAGTTTCGCCAATGCGTATCGCCGTCGTCATTCCTGCGTATAACGAGGCCGGCAATATCGGCAGGCTCATCGAGGAGACGATTGCCGCCGTGCCGGAGGCGATCTTGCAGGAAGTCATCGTCGTCGACGACGCGAGCGACGACGGCACCGATGCCGAGATCAAGGCGATGCTCGGCCGCCACAAGGCCTTGCGCTATCTCCGCCACGGCAGGCGCGCCGGCCAAAGTGCCGCGCTCCGCTCAGGCGTGATCGCCGCAACCGCACCGGTGATCGCCACCATGGACGGCGACGGGCAGAACGATCCTGCGGACATCATGCGGCTCGTGTCGCGGCTCGGGCGCGAGGGAAGCGAGCCGGCTCTCGTCGGCGGCATCCGCGAAGGCCGCAAAGCCAAGGGCTCGCGCAAGGCAGCGTCCCGCTTCGCCAATTGGATCCGCGACAAGGTGCTCGCCGACGGCTGCCCCGATACCGGCTGCGGGCTCAAGGTCTACCGGCGCGAGGACTATCTGAAGCTGCCTTATTTCACCAGCATGCACCGCTATTTGCCGGCCCTGTTCATCACTTACGGCCACGAAATCGCCTATGAGCCGGTCAACGATCGGCCGCGGCTAAAGGGCGCGTCGAAATACACCAATCTCGGACGGGCCCTGATTGGGCTATATGACCTGGTCGGCGTGAGCTGGATCCGCAAGCGAACCTCGCTCCCGCCGGTTACGGAGACTGTGTCAGGGGCAGAAGCGGCCGGCGAGCAAGCCCCGCGCCGGCCAAGTCAAAGTGGGGTCATAGTCGATGAGCTTTTCACATCTCACGTCTTGGTGGGCGTCGACGCCGACGTCCGAGCTCATCTGGATCGCCATCGGTCTTACCGCCCAGTTCATGTTCTCGATGCGCTTCATCGTGCAGTGGCTCGCGACCGAGAAGGCGCGGGCGAGCATCATCCCGGAGACCTTCTGGTATTTCAGCTTCGCCGGCGGCGCGATGCTGCTCGCCTATGCCATCTACCGCATGGACCCGGTGTTCATCCTCGGCCAGGGGATGGGGCTCGTGATCTATGCCCGCAACATCTATTTCATCTGGCTCGGCAAGCGTGAGCCGAGCGCGGCAAATGTCGCGTGACCGGGGCGGCGCGCCTCAGATGAGCTTTCGCCTGCAAGACCTCAACCTCTTCGAGCAGGTCCTGCTTGCCGTTTCCTTGATCTTGCTTGGCGTCTACGTCCTCGATCCCTTCTTCCTCGAGCGGTCGAAGGCGCTCGCGCCCGAGGCGCGCGGCTTCCTCCGCTCCATCACCGATATCGGCAAGTCGAACTGGATGCTGGTTCCGGCAGGCTCGTTGGTGGCGCTCGCGCTGGTGCTTCGCCGCACTCATCTCGGGTTCCGCAACGCCGCGGGTTATGGGCTCATTGCCAGCACCATCGGCTTTGTGTTCGTGAGCGTCGCTGGCGCGGGCCTCATCGCCAATCTCACCAAGTACATCCTTGGGCGGGCGCGGCCGAAGCTGTTCGAGACGACCGGTCCCCTCGATTTCCAGTTGTTTGCCTTCGACCCTGACTACGCCTCATTTCCTTCCGGCCACGCCACCAACATCTTCGCCCTTGCCACCGTGCTCGGCATATTGTGGCCGCGGGGAAGGGTGCTGCTCTATACGGTCGCCGCTTGGATCGCGTCGAGCCGGGTGTTGATCGGCCAGCATTATTTCACCGACGCGGTTGGGGGCGCGATTCTCGGGACGGTGTTCCCGTTTATCGTGCGGGAGCGGTTCGCCTTTCGCCGCTGGTTGTTCGAGCCACTGCCTGGAGGCGGCTATCGCCTGCGTGGCGAGCGGACGCGAAATTGGCTTGGTTGGCCAAAGGGTTCGCCTGTGGAAAAATCTGATCCAGATCGCGGCTTTTCGGCAACAGAAGGCCAGATTCGCTAGGGATAGAGGGCGACCGGCCTTGGCACCCAACGACCTGCGGGTGTAATCAGAACATAAGGTTACGCGGTCCTGCGTCCCCTATTGGGACGCATTGTGCGTGTTGAGAACGAGGCCCCTTGGAGAAGAGGGCCCGGTTTGGGGATCAGACGATGGTGCGCTTGCCGTCGGTCAGGCTTGCGGCTCGCAGGTTTATCTTTCCCGGCATCGCAATGGCGATCGTGCTTGGGCTCGCCCTTGCCGTGTCTCCGGCTGAAGCTGAGTTTCAGATCGGCGTCTATGGCGGCTGGAGCGAAAGCTTCGACAGCGACATCCATCTGAGCCAGCCAGGCGGCACCAATCTGACGCTGAGCGATGTGCCGTGGGAAAGCGAGTCCTTCGCTCCTCCACCTTATTGGGGCCTGCGCGGCACCTATTGGCTCAACAGCGCTCCGAATTGGGGCCTCATGGTCGACTACAACCACGCCAAGGTCATCGCCGATCAGGGCGCGGTGGTCGAGCGTCTCGGGTACCCGTGACGGCCTGAAGATCGGGCCCAAAGATCGGGTCGGTAACACCTTCCAGATGATGGAGTTCACCGACGGCATCAATGAGATCTTCTTCGGCGGTCAATATCGCTGGATGTTCGACCGCTGGACGCCCTATGTCGGCGTCGGCGTCGGCTTCGCCTTTCCGCATGTCGAGGTGCGCCGCGTGTCTGGGCCTGGTCAGCCCTATACCTATCGACTATGAGGTCACCGGCGTCGCGGTCGAAGGCCTCGTCGGGCCTCGAATACCATCTCACCCAGCGCTTCTCGCTGTTCGGCGATTACAAGCTCAGCTACTCGAACAACGATGCCTCTCTGAAAGACGGTGGGTCCCTTCAGACCGATATCGTGACCAACCATTTCATCTTCGGCGCGTCCTACCGCTTCGGCGGAGGTCCTGAGCCTGAGGCCTACGATCCCTATTAAATGGGGCTTGGGCCGGTTCACAAACCCTGAAGCAATGACTATATGGGCTATGTGTCGGTGCGGACGGCAAATTTCGCGCCCAGCGCCCTTCACATCTCCTCCGAACCTGCTATAGGTTCCCGCCCCCAGATTGGGGGCTGAATATTACGCGGGGGCCGCCCCGCCAGCGACGCGATTGGTGAATTGACGCGGGGTGGAGCAGCCCGGTAGCTCGTCAGGCTCATAACCTGAAGGTCAGAGGTTCAAATCCTCTCCCCGCAACCACCTTTACCGAACGGGTCATCTCTCATCGAGTGCGGCCCGTTTTGCTTTGTTTCCAATGCCGAGCTCGACCATTTTCGCGATCTCGCCGACGATCTCCACCTCCAATCCAGTTTCCGCCGGGCTAATCGAAACTCGCTCGACTAGGCCACGGAGGATCTGTAGAGCCTCATCCCGTATCTCCGGCTCATTAAGAGAATCCTGCAGCCGCTCAACCTGACGTCGATAGACCTGCGCCAAATTCGGATGAAGGCGGACAGGAGTTGTTGGCGCACAGTTGAGAGGTCTTGCTCGACCTGCACCCGCCGAGCCTCGAGCTCGTCCAGGCGTTGCTGCAGGCCAGGGGCGCGTAGTCCGTCGGCAATAGCGTCAATCAGTCCATTGAGCTTTCGCGCGACCTCAAAACGAACTTGCGGAAATGCTGATGGCGTTGGCCGACGCGGGAATTAGTATCCACAAGAATTAAGAAGTCTCACGCTTGAGTACTTCGATCTAAAGCCGTCGCACTGAGGCGCCACGCTTCGCCTAATTTGCGAGCCTTCCCGGTCGTGGAATTCCGGGCCTTCGCGAGATATCCTCGATTGGCTCCGGCGTTTTCCCAATTAGCCGTTCGGCGGTGGCCCCGGTTCTTGCGGCGTTATGTCCGCAGGAAGCCAAGCAACAAACCTCACTCAGTGGTGGTTCGAACGATTGAGCCCAACCAATCGGGCGAAACCCCAAAAGGAGAGCGTTATGTCCAAGAAAGCTGCCGAACACCACAGGAAGGCATCGGAGCACAGTTCACACGCCGCACGCCATCACGAGGAAGCCGCCAAGCAACATGAGGCGGGACATCATGAAAAGGCGGCACATCATGCTCATTCGGCTACCGGACACGAGCGTCAATCTCGCGCACACTCAGGCGAGGCGGCCAAGGTTCATGCCGACGAATATGGAAAGAAATAGCGGCGGCTATTGCACCCATTGACCCAGGGCGTCGGCTCCGGCCTGCGCCCTTCTCGTTGCTATTGGCAAAATCTACCTCGAAGTCGTCCGGAGCCGCAGCAGCAGCGAACGTCACTAGCTGCCTAGCGGCGCTCGTGCCACCCAGACTTAGTTTTTCGTCTTCGGTTCTCGCTCCCAGAAGCGCAACTCGCGACACATTTCCACGAAGCGTGTCGCATCCTCTTCCGCGCCAAGTTCAATGCAGCCCGCATCGAGGTCGGGAGCAATTCCCGCCTTCTCGAAGAGCGGCATGGCATCGGCCGAATAGGCGATGAACTTGCAGTGAGCGAAGGCATCGGAAACGAAATCCTTTGCCGCCGCGTCTTTGGCCAGGAGCGCTGCGCCGTCCGGCGATGCGAGGACCGCGACCGCGTCGTAGAGGACAGATGGGCCGCCGCCGAGCATCTGCTTGCCCTCGACCCAAGTGCCGTCGCTTGCTTCGACGCCGCCTACCATAGGCGAAACAATCTCGATAAGGGCGCCTTCAGATTCAAGCGCCGAGTACAAGGCCTTCAACAGAGCAATATCGACGCCGTCGGTGACCAAGACACCGAGCTTGCGGCCTTTGAAGCTCTCCGGCCCATTGAGCAGGATGGAAAGCTTGGGTGAGGGCTCGAGCTCCTTGGTCGGCATTGCGGCATCGGCGGCCTTTGGCATCGGCTTCAGCCGCAAGCCGTTGGCGACAGTCCGCGCGAGATCCTCGTCCACATTGAGGAGGTGAGAGACCACCCGAGCGCGGATCGCAGGAGTCTCGACCTTGGATAGCTCGAAGGTGAAGGCCGAGGCGATATGGCCTTGCTCGATCTCGGTCTGAGACAGGTAGAATTGGCGAGCCTGGCTATAGTGATCGGCGAAGGTCTCCGAACGAACGCGCAACTTCTGCCCCTCAACCTCCTCGGGAAAGGAACGGAAGCCGCTCTCCGGATCCTCGCGTGGGCCGCCAATCTCTGCGCCCCACGAGTTTGGCTCGTAATTTGCGCGGCCCGTGGGGTTGTAGAACGCCATGTGGCCGTCCTGTTGGAAATGGTGGAACGGACACCGCGGCGCATTGACCGGCAAATGAGTGAAGTTTGGACCGCCAAGCCGCTTTAGCTGGGTGTCGAGGTACGAGAAATTCCGTCCCTGAAGCAGCGGATCGTTCGTGAAGTCGATACCCGGAACGACATTGCCGGTATGGAATGCGACCTGCTCGGTCTCGGCGAAGAAATTGTCGACGCAGCGGTTAAGCACCAGCCGGCCGACGATCCTGACCGGGATCTCCTCCTCGGGGATGATCTTGGTAGCGTCGAGCACGTCGAAGTCGAAAGCATCGGCGAACGAGTCGTCGAAGAGCTGAAGCCCTAGCTCCCACTCCGGGTAGTCGCCCAGCTGGATCGCGTCCCAGAGGTCGCGGCGATGAAAGTCAGGGTCGGCGCCGTTCAGCTTCACCGCCTCGTTCCAGACTACCGATTGCAAGCCTTGTTTCGGCTTCCAATGAAACTTGACGAAGGTCGACCTACCCGCGGCGTTGATGAGGCGGAAAGTGTGAACGCCGAAGCCTTCCATGAAACGGAATGAGCGCGGGATGGTCCGATCCGACATGATCCACAGCGCCATGTTGATCGATTCCGGCGTGAGCGAGATGAAATCCCAGAAATTGTCGTGCGCCGTCTGCGCCTGGGGGAAGCCACGGTCAGGCTCTTGCTTCGCCGCGTGGATCAGATCGGGAAATTTTATCGCGTCCTGAATGAAGAACACCGGGATGTTGTTGCCGACGATGTCCCAATTGCCCTGCTTAGTGTAAAGCTTGACGGCGAAGCCGCGCACGTCGCGGGCAAGGTCCGCCGAGCCCTTATTGCCCGCGACCGTGGAGAACCGCACGAAGGCTTCGGTCTGCTCTCCGGGCCGTTGAAACAGGTCGGCCTTGGTAATGTCGGCAAGCGATTCATACGCTTCGAAGAAGCCATGCGCGCCAAAGCCCCTTGCATGCACGACCCGCTCTGGGATGCGTTCATGATCGAAATGGAAGATCTTTTCGCGGAAGTGCTGGTCCTCGAGTAGGGTCGGCCCCCGCGCTCCCGCCTTGAGCGAATTTTGGTCGTCGGAAACCGGCGCACCCTGTTGCGTGGTGAGGATGGGGACGTCTCCGCCTGCGACCTGATGCGTCTCTCCGCCGGCGCCGCGAAGAATCTGTTGATCGGCGAGCTTGGCGTTCTTTAGACCGCCATTCTTTGTCTTTGCCATGAAATCTCCGTCCGTTAATAGAAAGATGGCGTTCCGCAATGCGCCATTGGAGTTTCAACCCCGCTGCCTGTTGCTCGTTCCAAGGGGTTGTCGGCGATCTCCCAACGTCTGGCGCTACTATGTGCTGGCACGCACGGCCGAGTACCTCACATCCCTGCTTGGCGTGACCGACCGCTCGTATGTGAACCGAGCGGTCGCGCTTTATCGGCACTTCATTGGCATCCCGACGGATCGCGACCCGCCGTTGGCGCCCTAGGTGATAGCCACGCTTGAAGCCCCTAGCTTGTCTCCTGTTGGCACAAAACGGACCAACCGCTGGCGCTCTTTGATGTTCGTTTCTGACCAAAGCGGACATCCGATGAATGCTGATGGTGCGGTCGCCACGATTGCGGCCTTGCCTCGCGGCGCGGTCGTCGTTCAATTTACTTAAATCGGCGTCTCGTTTTCGGTGCGCAGTCGGGATTGTAAGCGCGCTGGTATTTTTTGCCGCAAAGTTCCATCAACAAGTCTTCCGCGTTCTTCCGAGCCAACGCGGCTAATTCCTTACGATCAAGCTTGCGCCGCGGGAGGCTCGCCTGATCGCGGCTGTGAGATGCGAAACGTGTCACGATAGGTCTCCTCGCCTTCGCAGAGCCGGGTTTGTACACGGCCCCGACGGTGAGACTAATTTGTTGGTTGATATCGCTCTGAGGTTAGATGGAATTCCGCACTCAGTGGTGGGCTGTCCATGAAACCCCAATGCTCAATGAGAGCGCGGGTTGTGTCGAGTTCGTTGGCAAGCCGTAACCAAATAGCCGCCAATTGGGAAAACGTCTTACGATCTACAGGATTGGCCGAACTCTCAGCCATGCGGGTGCATGCTTCAGCGCGGTTCCGATATTCTTGGGAGTCCGTCATGGCCTCTGTTGTCCTTATAGCTGCCTCGGCCCTCCCACAGAACAGAGTGGCTGCTTTCGTGAGTTTTGACTAGAGATATATTTTTCATCTCCCAGGGAACTGTTCCAATAAAACTACAGGATACTAACTTTTACCACTTTAAAAAAATTACTTAATGACATAATCCTAGACATATACTATACGTACGCACTTTGACATGCTTCCCCAAAAAGCATCATCTCTATACTTGATGTAAAATGAGTAAGTACCTATGTTTGAGCGATCAGGCCCCTTTATGGAGTGATTGCCATGACGGACCTAAATCGCCCAGAAAGGCTACAAATCATGCTTAGCATCGAGGAGCTAAGTGCTCTCGACGATTGGCGTTTTGGTCGACGTATGCCCAGTCGTGCGGCAGCTGTGCGTGAGCTTTTGCGCCTTGGCTTGGCGTCCGAGGGTTTAATGGTCGCCCCTTCCGGTGTGAAATCACAGGACTTCGGCGTAATCACCAATGGCGACGGGGCTGAGAGCTAAGTTGTTTACGCTCTGTCTGCCCGAAGTCGAGCCTTCTGGCAGCGTCCGACCTGGCATACGCCTGACAGCCTCATCCGACCCAGCTTGAGCCGCGCGGCAACGCACACGGGAGCGATCCGTGTGGAACGCCTAGCGATGAGCAGCTGGTGGTTGCTCTTCTTGATGCGATCTACTGCTGTAATACCTAAGATGGCCCGACAGGGATGCAAGCTGCACGCGTCGGGGATCTACCAGCGGCGACATAGAAGCCCCTCGGGACAATCTCTGGACAATCAGAGCTGCGCTTGGGCTGGCCTTCGGTACTTGGCACACCACGCAGCGGCGTCGTGGCAGGAGAATCCAAAAGTGTCTGGTCCTTCCAAAGGTCTCTCGCGGCTACTCGGCCAAGCTCTCGCAACATCGGCTGATGCCCGTTGATGTATGCGCGTCGCACCGCAGGGAAAACAATTGCCAAGCAATCACGTTCCAAATCCAGTGATTCCTACATGGAGATAAGAGGACAATCCTGGTCGGCGCGACGCAATCCCCTGGGATTGAACTGAACCTATGAACAAACACTGCCTTGCCTTGGTTGGATTGGGAAGGATTTTCCAGAAACGGGGGTATCGATTTATCGCCGTCACTCCCGGCACCCACGAGCGACTCCTTCGTCGTGAAGCAAAGTCGACTTCACTCGAGTCGATATTCGGGTGGAGTCGCCCCTTCGAGGCAGACGAGATCGAAAGGGATCTCATGGAGCTTTTGGTGCAGGCGGACGCCATAGAGGTCGCTTCCGGTAAGTGCAAATCCAAAGTTCGCTTTGCGACCGTCGGCGATAGCTTATTCGTTCATTCAGCTTTTCCAACCACTGAAAAGGATTCGGTCTTTTTTGGGCCAGACACATACCGGTTCGTAAGGTTCTTGCGCAGCGCGCTTGCCGACATAACGACGCGCAAAGTTCTACGACTTGTCGATATCGGTGCGGGCAGCGGCGTGGGCGGTATAACTGCGGCGAAAGCACTTGGAGGAAGCACCGACCTCGTGCTGGCCGATATAAATCGCACAGCGCTAGCTTTCAGCGCCGTCAACGCTACGCTTAACGAACTTCCCGAGACGAAGACAGTTTTAAGCGATGTCCTAACGGGACTAGAAGAGGCCGCCGACGTAATCATCGCCAACCCACCTTATCTCGTAGACGAGGATCACCGTCTCTATCGGCACGGTGGAGGCGAGCTTGGCATGGCCTTGGCACTGCGGATTGTTGCCGAAAGCATGGCAAAGCTTGTGCCTGGTGGACGCCTCATTCTTTATAGCGGAGCGCCCGTTGTGGATGGGACTGACGCTCTTCTCGAATCTTTGCAAGCTGTATTGCAACTCTATGCGAGCGACTTCGTTTATGAGGAAATCGATCCCGACGTTTTTGGCGAAGAACTCGACAAACCTGCTTATGCGCATGTCGACCGGATTGCCGCCGTCGGTCTCACCGTCATAAAGCGAGGATGGAAATTCAGTGAGTACCAATGATCTCTCATGGACCAAGTTCCCTAAGGAACTTCGAGGGCCGACTTTCGATCTTTTTCAGAGGGAGCTCGCAAAATACAATGCTCGGCAGTTGATGCCTGCATTTTCGAACGAGGACTGGCGAGAGAAAGTAGATGACTATGCGTGCGTTTCAGCTGCCGAAGGCGAATATATCGAGGCGGTACGCTACGAGGTAGGTCCGCTGGTCAAAGACATACCCTCTGAGGTCGATGATTTTATTGAATGGTTCGAAGAACTCAAATGTGTGGGACCCGGGCAGGGGGACCCACTGTTCCCCTGGCTTGCGGAACGAGCAAGTCTCGAGGATATGCTCTGGTTTCTTACTCAAGAGGTCGCAGGCGAGGCGGGGTTTGATGACCTCTTGGCGATGACGCAGGTTAAGATGCCCGTCACTGCCAAACTGGAGATGGCACGAAACTTTTGGGACGAAATGGGCAGAGGTAGAGATACGGCCATGCATGGCCCTCTCTTGGAACGGCTCGCTACGTACCTCAACATCGACGCGAAGCCTGACAATGTCTTGTCTGAGTCTCTTGCGTTAGGGAATGCCATGCTGGCTTTGGCCAGAAGCCGTTGGTATTGCTTTCAATCGATTGGTGCTCTGGGCGTCATTGAGATGACCGCGCCTACGAGAGCATGTTTTGTCGATGCAGCGCTAAAGCGACTCCGCATCCCGAGCAAAAAGCGTCTTTATTTCACTCTCCACGCTGTGCTCGATGTTAAACATTCGGAGTGCTGGAACCGCGAAGTCCTGCGTTCTCTGGTCGAAGCGGAGCCGCGCTGTGCTCAAGCAATCGGTGAAGGGGCTGTCATTCGCCTTTGGCACGGTGCTCGCTGCTTCGATCGATATCGAGAGCACTTTCAACTTGATGCCCCTAGAAGCAAAGCCGCATAATTCTGTACGATTAGAGCCATGCGCTTCTTAGGCGTCGGCGACTGCGCCGATCTCGCGGCACTTTATCTCCGCCTGGCCAAGGAGGGACACGAGGTAAAGATTTGCATCGAGCATCCGCTTTGCAGGGATACATTGGCGGGATTGATAGAGCGGGTGCCGAATTGGGAAGCTGAGCTAGACTGGGTTCGGGCCGCTGAAGCAGAAGGATGCATCCTTTTCGAGAATGTAGGCGCCGGTCGCGGCGCGCTTCAGGATGACCTAAGACGCGACGGCTTCAATGTGATTGGCAGCAGTGCTTTTGGCGCTCGCCTCGAGAACGATCGAGGTTTCGCCCAACGGCTGCTAAAGGATTTGGGCTTCTCTACTGCCGCTAGCTTCGAGTTCTCCGATACAAACTCAGCATCGCAATTCATAGCGCAACGTCCCACTCGTTACGTTTTGAAATCGAATGGGCCGGATGCGCCGACGTTTGTAGGGCGCCATTCTGCCGGCAAGGATGTACAGGCAGTCCTAGAGGCAGCCGGAAAATTCGTAGCTTCGAGCTTTGTCCTCATGGATTTCGTTGAGGGCGTCGAAATGGGGGTGGGCGCCTACTTCAACGGGGCCGACTTTCTTCAACCCGCCTGCTTGGACTGGGAGCACAAGCGCTTTTTTCCCGGCGATCTTGGAGAGCTTACCGGGGAGATGGGCACGGTCGTTACCTACTCGCGTACTAAGCTTTTCTTCGATCGTACGCTTGGAAAGATGGCGTCGCACCTTCGGCAGAATGGCTACTGTGGGTACATCAACCTCAACACTGTCGTGAACGACCAAGGCATTTGGCCGCTCGAATTCACCTGCCGGTTCGGTTATCCAGGGTATGCAATTCTCGATCCTCTCCAGAGCATCGAGTGGGCAAATCTGTTCCGGATCATGCTTAATCGGTCGACACTTCAATTTGATACCGAAGCCGGCTTTGCAGTCGGCATTGTGATCACCACACCACCCTTCCCCTATTATCGTGAAGCTGATAGATGAGCCGGTCGGGCTGCCCGTCATGTTCGAGGGCGCTCTGTCGCCTTCAGAATGCGAACATTTGCATTACGGCGAGGTTGGGCTAAGGAACGGCGCTTTGGTGACGAGTGGAACAAGCGGTTACACGCTTGTCGTGACTGGTACCGGGGACACGGTCGAGTCCGCCCGTGACGCCGCTAATGGGCTTGCCGATAAAGTCATTATACCCAACGCACGATTTCGGCGTGACATTGGCACCCGGCTTATCGACGGCGAATTGCATAAAAGTGGAAGAGCTGGGACTATTCGACTGAGCGCAGATAAGAGTCGTGTGGGGCCTGGCAACTGGTGTGGCGAGGCGGCCGCGGTGCATATGGCTCGCGCACTCTCCAAGCGTCACCCCTCACGGACTGGCCGGCGGCGTGGCGCTCAATTGCGTGGCCAACCCGCGTATTTTGCGCGACATGGACTACGAGTTAGTCTGAATTCCGCCTGCGCGCTCTAATTCAGGCGCTCCCCTCGGCAGCGCACTCTGGCACTATCATCAAACGCTTGATGATCCACTCCATGTGGATGGAACGGCGCGCATCCAGACCGTGGATCGCTCTACTATCCCGCGTTTCTATGGTGTCATCGAAGTTCGCCGGTCTCACAGGAGTTCCCGTCATCTTAAACACAAGCTTCAATTTGCAGGAGAAATCCTCCCGACTACTACGACGACGAGACGCTTACTGCGCTTGAGCAAGCGCTGCGCGACATCTGCCAAGTTATCAAAGCGCACGATCCCACCCTAACTGGGATGGCGATAGAGCTTAAGAGAAGCTTGGCGAGGCTGATGACTTTGGCCGATTTAAGCGTGCGAGCCCGAGGAGCTGAGAAACCGGACGCTGAAAGCGAAAGCCCCGAGAGCGTGTTCTCGATCCGGGGCTTAGTCCCGCGCCCCGCGAAAGCTTCGCTCGGGTGAGTCTTGGGGAGTGGGGGCGCGTACCTAGAAACTAAACCCGTAAAGATGACCGGAGTTAATTTGTGATAACCGATTTTGTACACGTGTATCCCAATAATCTTGTCGATATAGGTGCCGCGTCCTCGGCGCCTCGTTCCAAGAATGTGGGAGTCGCTGCAGGCTATGCCGCGAGAACTTTCCTCGACTTTCCGAGCTAATTGATCGATCGTGAAAGGCTTGCTTATCAGCTCGACGCCAGGGTCCAACACACAATTATGGACAATGGCATTTTGCGTATATCCGGTCGTGTAAAGCACTTTGAGGTCTGGCTGGGTGGTTCGAGCTACATCGGCAAGTAGGCGACCCGAGATGCCGGGCATCACAACGTCTGTGAATAGTAATGTCACCGCACCCGCTTGCTCCAACAGCTTTAGGGCTTCTTCACCAGAAGCAGCGTGCCGAACTGTGTATCCAAGCTCGCGAAGCGCCTCGACTGTATGCCTGCGCACCGCGGCCTCGTCTTCCACTACTAAGACAAGCTCGCCCACGTGACCGGTGGGCAAGACTTCCACCTGTTGCGACCGCTGCGCCTCCGCGACCTTGGCTGCGGCTCGCCGCAAATAGATCTTGAGAGCGGTACCGTGCCCCACCTCAGAGTAGATTTTCACGTGGCCGCCTGATTCTTAACGAAGCCATATACCTGACTCAGTCCAAGCCCGGTCCCACCCGCTGATCCCTTGGTAGTGAAGAAGGGATCAAAGCACGTTCGGCGACCTCCGGGGTCATCCCGGAACCTGTGTCTGACACAGCGACCACAACGTATTGGCCAGGCTCGACTTCGCTGTGACGGACGGCTCCCCGCTCTATTTCTTGATCCAACCAGTGATCGTCTCAGAGTTTGCTCACAACACTGAAAGGTGATCGCGCTTAACTCGAATGTGTAAAAAGACATCTCTCAGTCAAATCTCCTCGTTCAGGCGACACCCGCTGTGATGCCCCCGCATCAAGTCCGGGCTTCCCACCCGCTTGCCCCACGCACTAGCGAATGGTCGCGTTTTATCAACAGGTCTTCGACGAGGTTATTTCTTCTCCGTGCCGAGGGTGGGAGTTTGGCTTTGGAGAGAACGAACTTGTCCTTAGCGCCGCTGAAAGTGTCGCGGATCCCGATGAGGACTTAATGAAACTTTGGTCGGTGAGTTTCGGCGGATAAAGCAACATTGGGGTTACCAATCGTGCCGCGCCGCAATCGTGATGCTCTCCATTTTAGCTCGTACCTTTTAGGAACTAAGTGGGGTCGTTGCCGGTTCAGTGTTTGAACCGGAGGAGATCACATGAGCAATCAATTTTCCGGGCGGCAATCAGACAACCGTCCACGCAGTGGCGACCAGAACGATAGCGAGCAACTTCGCCAGAAAGTTTCAGGCGGCGAGACGCGCTCCCAAATAACCGAAGGGATAGCAGAGCACAACGAATACTGCAAAGAGGGCCGCTTCGGAAGCGGCCTCCACAATCGGCAGCCATATGAAAGAACTTCTCGACAACCAGCTCGGCAGCGGCGCGGATATCATCGGCCAGCTTGGAAGCTCCGCGCACCGTGCGGCCGAGGATCTCGAGCTAAACGCGCCTCAATTGGCCGGACTTGTCCGAGGCGTCGCGGACCGGATGGAAGGCTACGCGGAAGACCTTCGCGACCAATCAGTAGACGAGCTTTTCCGTTCAGCGTCCAACTTTACGCGTCGGCAGCCAGCTCTCGTATTTGGCCTTGCTGCGCTCGCAGGCTTTTTTGCACTGCGCACGCTCAAGAGCACTGCGCCTCGGCCCCAGTCGTCGCGCGGACAAGGGCGGTCAGCTACGGGCGAGTACCATGGCGCATGAGCAGTTGAGATCGTCGACGATCGTTCGCGCGCTCGCAGATGTTGTCGGAGACTTTACCGACCTCCTGCAAAAGGAAGTTCAGCTCGCGCGCGCAGAACTTTCCGCCAATCTTTCGGCAAAACTGCAGGGCGGTGTGTGGATAGGCATAGCGGCCGCGCTCACCGGGTTGGCGGTTCTTCTTTGCCTGCAAGCGCTTGTCTTCGGGCTGGCGAGTTACGGCGTCGCCCTTCATTGGTCTTTTCTGATTGTAAGCGGCGGCACCGCAATACTAGCAGGGCTAGCTTTCTTTATCGGACGTGTTGACGCGGGCCGATCGCTGTTGCCGCAAAGGACCCTTAATCAACTCCAACAGGACGTGATCCTAAGCAAGGAGCATTTAACATGAGCATGCACTCAGAACCTCGCGACGCCGGCGCCGGCTGGCTGGTAGGCGCGGTCAAAAATCATCCCGAAGGCCTCTTACTGCTCGCCGCCGGTTTTGCACTGTTAATGAGGAGTACTGGTACATCGCGTCCCCACGTCTCCGATAACCGCGGATATCGGAGTAACCATTCTTCGCAATCTGACGTAGGGTCGCGAGGCCGGACGATCCGCGAAAGCCTGTCGGAGTCCGCGCAAAGCGCAGGCGAGTATGTTTCTGATGTTGGCGGAAGGGTAGCCGAGACTGCCAGTGACTATGCGGCTTCAGTTACGAATTATGCCGAGGATGTCGCCCGTGGTGCCGCGCAGCAGACCGGACGGCTCGCTGACCAGGCGCAAACCACCGTGCAGAATACGATTAGCCGCGTGGTGCAGGAACAGCCTTTGGCAGTAGCTATCGCCGGCATCGCCGCAGGCGCTGCGATCGCGGCGGCGTTTCCCGTCACCGAGCTCGAAAACCGGACCCTTGGTACAACCGGAGAACAAATGCGCGAAGCTGCCGGCAAGGCCGGAGAGCATCTGAAGGACGCTGCCTCAAAGGCCGGTCAGCGCCTCGCGGCGGCTGCCGATGAGCGAGGCCTCAATACCGAGGGCTTTAAAGAAGTGGCCCGGGACGTGAGCCAAACGTTTAGCGGCGCGCTGGAGAATGACGACGAGAATACTCAACGGTCTTCCGCCCGCAGGTCGTCGACCAAACCAAGCGGATCGACCGCTAGCAACAATCAGCGCACATCAGGCAAGAAAGGGGGCCAGAATTGAGCGACGCGGACATTGGCCGTCTCGAGCGCGATGTGGAAGCTGCCCGGGCGAAGCTAGTCACAGATTTGTCGCGGCTGCGCTCGCCCGCGGCATTCGATGATTTTACCAAAGGCGCGACGGACACAATCGTCGATCAAGTCAAAACACGTGCACAATACGCCTGGCAAAACGTGGTTGATGATCTGAAAGCAAAGGCGGCTGAAAACCCAGCCGCCACCTTGGCCATCAGGCGCCGGACTGGCGTGGCGATTGTTGCGTCATCCCCCCATCGCAACGGCCCTTATAGGTGCCGGTCTATTCAGCCTGCTGCGTACTTCCTCAGCGCGCGTTAGCGGGAGTGCAAACGCGGACTATGTTTCGCACGCCAAACAGCGTCTCCGACAGCAAGCGACCGATTTGGGCGGAGGGCTGGCGGATCGTGCTTCCGATGTCGGGACGGAGTTGAGAACTGAAGCCGGCGCGATAGCTGAGGCCATCAAGGAGAAATCAGCGCAACTCGCAGATGCGGCAACCGATAAGGTGCAGGAGTGGGCCGCCAACGTGGGCGAGGCCGTGCGCGACGTGCCGGACCAAACCGCGTCGCTCGCACGTCAAGTCGAGCAGTCTGCCCATAATCAGGACGTACGCGATAATGTCCTGCTCGGTATCGCAGGGGTAGCAATTTTCGCGGCTTTAGGTGCAGCGTATCAACGTCGGAACATCGACTACGAAACCTAAGCGCGCTTCGCGTGATGTCTGATTGGGCGTGGTGACGTACAACTCAAACGGAGTTCAAATGTCCATTGGAACAATACTGCTTATAATTTTGATCTTCATTCTGATAGGTGCGCTCCCGACGTGGGGATACAGCGGCGGCTGGGGATATGGCCCATCTGGTATCGTCGGAGTTGTTGTGATTGTCATCATCGTGCTCTTGCTCATGGGACGTATTTAACGAGTGTGTTCCGAGGTGACAGATGTTTATTGTTGGGGAGCAATACGCCTTCCACATGCTCGAGGCGAGCGCTGAGCATGGTTGGGCAGCAGAATTCGTGGCGACGGTAATGGCGGTTGACGGACCGCGCCTCAGGATCGATTGCGGCTGCAGAGAGATCACTATCACACTGAGTCACGCAACTTACGAAGGCTGAGATTTACCGTTAGCGCCAAGAATGGCTCCCCGACGCTTCCCACCGCCTTGGACTGTCGAGCAGACAGAGGGCGCTTTAAGGTGCTGACGATGGACGAGGCAAGGCGTTGGGCAAGCAATTTCGCTAAAACTGCCAGCGCTGCTCGGCAAAGCAGACTGAGAGTTGCAAATAGAAGCCTGATATGGCGGCGGTGGAACGGAACGGGGACGAATCAGGGGTGTGTTAATTTTCGGCATCTGTTCACAGCTACATGTTGGGTTTTAAGCCTTCTCCGTTAATCCTTGCGACACGATCAAGCCAGGCCCGCGATATCGGGAACGCTCAACCCGATACGACCGCCCCATCGCCAGGAGTGATAAAATGGCTCCAAAGCGTCTAAGCATTGAGTTGGACGGAATAGACACGCTCCTCGTGGTTGACGGGAAGAGGATCGCTAAGCGCCAGCAGCACGAGAAAGACTGGATCGCGCTAGAGCCAGGGTATGTGGTCACGAACAGCACTGGGCCTTGCTATCGACATTGAATACGACGGGAGTGCTGCCGAGATCGGAGGGGGGCGTCCCTTTAGCGTAAGAATGAATATGTTTTAAGGCGTACTGACCACGAATGAAGCGAGACGGTTGGCGAGCAACTTCGCGGCTTCTGGCGTTACGGAGGCTTCGGGTTAGAGGTTACTGCAGCGGCCACGCTCGCGGCGGTGAAGGCCACCAAGCTTGGGCGGCTAGGTCTGAAGCCACAGTCCGATAAACAGAACGATAGCCAGGAATGCGAATCCTATATCCATCACCGCTTCCTTTGGCCGCGCCCCATGGGCACCATTAAACGGTCGCCAGATTTCCTAAGCAAACATCGCGACTAAAAGTTCCGAGGAAACGACGCATTGGAGCTTTATGTCGGCTGGTCAATCGTGCGTGCTAACAATCATTTAAATGACCCCAAGATGTCAAATCGTGCACCGGTTTGTGCGGTGCGCAGCGGTCATGCCGCATGGATTGAACCGTTCTCCGGATGCTGTACGCCGGCCCGCAAGTTCTATCTCACCGTTGCCATCGAGCACCTCTTCGGCATTTTCGTCGCCACGGATCCGTAGCACGATCTCCTGCCGAGCAACCGCTGCTGCGATCTGTTCCAGCCTGCTAACAAGTTCATCTCATTTCCTTTCAAGGCTAAGTACGCGCCACTCCATGCCTCCCCCGCGAAGATCCCTTTCGCACGGCGCCTGAAAGAGGAAGCCCCGGCCGAGAGCACGCTCCCCCGGGGTTTCGTTTAGCAAACAAAACTCTCTGGTCTGCTTGGAAAAAGCTTCGCAAGCGCGTCGCATAATTCGGCCTGCTGATACGGCTTCTGCAACACCTGAAGGTGTGGGTAACCCTTTAGAAGGCTCGCCTTGTCATAGCCCGTCGAACGCCGCATAGGGATGCACGTGCCACGGTTGGTGCGGCCTCGGCTTCTCGCTGTCCAATCCACCCCTCGCTAATGGTCCCGTTGGCCAACCTGGAGAATTGGCAGGCACAAAGGCCGAGGGATCGATTCCCAGCACCCAGGGCTCAACCCGCCACAGGATCGAGCGCTACCGTGGCCCAGCGGGGTGGAGTGCGGATTTGAAAAATTGGAGGGCTAGCAGGTAGAGCCAGCAGTCACTTTTTCCAAACCTCGAGAAACACCGGCATTCCCAGCGGCGAGGTTTCTGTTGGAACTCCCGTGATCTACGGCGGTTTGACTTGCTAGTACGCGCCCGTACCCCACGTCCCATACCCCCGCGAGAATTCCTTTCGCAGGGCGCGTAAACAGAAAAGCCCTGGCCCACCGCACCGGGGCTGCTTCGTATGTGGAGGAAACCATGAAAGCCATACTGTTGGCAGTCACGATCACGATGCTGAGTTGCGGAGCTTCATTTGCCGGCGAGCCGTCAGACAAACCGTCCTCCGACAACCCGGCTCCCGCCGACAAGTCAGCGAAGATGGGTAAGGACGAGGGAACCCACACCGGCGAGCACGGTGCAAAACCCGAGAACGATACGAAGAAGGTTGAGCAGCCTGATCGCAAGAATGTTCCGAGCAATCCGCAATAGGTCCACTACGTGCCTGGCGGGGCGTCGGCTTTGACCGGCGCCCAGATGCGGGAATGGATAGCGTCATGGAGTGGCTTTCCGACTTGTCGCCATTGGCGACCTATCTCATTGCAGCAGCCGCGATCATGTTAGGCGCCATACTCCTTGTCGGCGGAATAATCCTCTTGCTCGAACCCAAAAAAATGAGTGACTCCGAAAAGCTGGCGGCTATCAAGAAGGTGCTGGATCGTGCCGATCAGATCGACCACACCCGTCGAGACGGCACGCCGACTTGAGGTGTGCAAGACCAACTTGGCGAGTTGAGACCTTAATGGGGAACCCCTGCCACTTCCCTCAGGGCGATGACCAACGACTCCCGATTCTCCGTCTCTCGCCAACGGATTGACTGTTCAACAAATTCGAGCATCGCTTGAATCTCTAGATCGGAGGCATCGCGGTCGCGCATCTTGGCGACTTCGCACTTAAACGCCATCACCAAGGGCTCGGATTCAACGTTCAGCATGTCTGCTTCTCCACGTTAGGTTTCGCCATAACGCGGAATTGCCCAATCAGTTTCCTAACCGGTATCGGCACGGAAAGCGGCTCTCCGGGACCGTGGAACAGTTACCCACTCCAATGGCCCTACCAGTGATAAGTAACCCTTTCACGCTAGGATTACCAAGCGCCAGCACAAACACCGATCCCGTGTGGTCAGAGCTGAAGGTCGAGTGTGCAGCAAAGGCCTTCTGGACTGAACACGAGTCGCGCTGTGCCGAGGTGACCCCCGAACGCGCGCTCAATGAGGTGTGATCCGAAACCTTTTTGCGTTGGCTGACAAACTATTGGACCACCGCTCTCGCGCCAAACGAGTTTCACTAGGTCGGGTCCAACGCATTGTTCCCACGTAACGGTGACGCGGCCGGTACCGTTCGACAGAGCGCCATATTTGACTGCGTTGGTTGCAAGTTCGTGAACCATCATTGCCACCATCACCGACTTAGTGGAGTCCACGAACACATCTCCGGAACCATCGACCGTAATGCAGTCGAGACGTTGTTCCTGGAAAGGAGCCAGTGCGCGCGTGACTATCGCATGTAGCGGTGCTCGCTCCCAAGTCTCGGCGGTCAACAGATCGTGCGCATTGGACAGTGCATGAAGGCGAGCGATGAATGCATCGCGCTCCTCGGCGTGCTGGTTTAGGGTTTGAGTCGCAATGGCCTGGATCGTTGCAAGTGAATTCTTGATGCGGTGTTGCATCTCGCTCACAAGCAACTTTTGCTCGTCGTCGCCCATCAAATTTCAGGCGATGGCTTTCCAAGCCGCTATCTATAAGGGGCGCGAGCTGGGGTGGATTGTGTAAGGGCTTCGGCCGGAGCCATTTTGGCTCCGAGAGCAGCGCACTGGAGTCAGGGGGTTTGTTGACTCTGACTCCGGCACTTGCCAAGGCAACCCGTTGGAATAGGCTGCCGTGACCAATGCCGGCATAACATCGAACATCTCCGGGGGTTTTTACCCCTAGCGGGAATTCCCGGCCGCGCTAGTGGGCAGGCTATCTACGAACCTCTTTTTTCGGTGGCTCGTCGAAGCGCTTGCTCGGTCTCTCCGCCTCGGGGCTGCGCTGCGGTATTTGCGCCTAGTACCGAGGGTAAAACGTCAGCTCTAAGGGTTTTCTGTTTTTCCGCGCCGGCTCTTTGGACGGCCGACTAATTTTACGGTTAGCCTCAGCAGTGTCGTGAGCCTTCGAATTTGTTACCATACAGCTGCAGCCTCTCCCCTCATGGATGGTTCGACCAGGACGCATGCCCTAGGGTTTGACCGGCGCCTTACCTTTGCTTTCCTCACCGGGGGTGGTTTCAACTGCGGGCGGAACGTCGGTTGACGGGTTAGCCGAGGGTGCCGGCTTAGCCGTTTTATCAGCGCTCTCTGGCGGGATCTTCTGGTTGTCAGCTTCGGCAATCGTGATGTCGCTATAAGCGCCCGGAGCTGGGTCCGTGTACAACGGGTGTTCTGCGAGAACGCCTCCCGCTGATAGCGCAATCGCCACGCTCAATCCTAGGGCTGCGGAAGTAAGCTTGTTTCATGGTGCTCTCCTAAGGTTCCTCTGAAGAAACCAACGCGGAAAGCACCAGAGTGGTTGCTGTGCTGGAACTTCTCTTGCATGCCGACGCTCGGCCAGTCGCGGCGGCCTCATTATTTTCTGCGCAGGGCACGCGGCGCAGCCAGATACGCTTCTAAACAGCCGCACCAGCCGACATCCAGACGTTGTCGATTCCAGTTACTTTAATCGACGTCGCCTTTTCGGCGGGCATTCCGGGTTATAGGCGCGCTCGTATTTCTTGCCGCAAAGCTCCATCAACAAGTCTTCCGCGTTCTTGCGCGCCAACGCGGCTAATTCCTTACGATCAAGTTTACGCCGCGGGAGGCTCGCCAGAGCGCGACCGTGAGGAGCGAAGCGTGTCAAGAACACGCCTGCGTATTTTCACGGAGGACGGTTTTTGCAGATCTGGGGAGAGCTACGATACCCCAATGCTCAATGAGTGCGCGGTTTGTATCTAGCTCGTTCGCTAGACGTAGCCAAATAGCCCCTAATTGGGAAAACGTCTTGCGGTCTTGAGGATTGGCCGCGCTTTCAGCCATGCGGATACATAGTTCAGCCTGGTTGCGATATTCTTGGGAGTCGGTCATCGCCATGCCTCTGTTAATAGCCTGCTCGTTCCCCCTTCGTAGACAAGATTATTTAGTTTTCTGGCCTCTGACTAGAGATATATTTTTAATTTAGCATGGAACTGCTGAGGTATCACTGGAGACTACTAGTTCTTACTACTTTACTCAAAGTATTCAAGCTCGTATCCATAGACATATACCACACATGCTCACTTTGATGTTCTTGCCCAAAAAGCGTATCGCCCCTAGTTGACGTCAAATGAGTAAGCGCCCATATTTGAGCAATCAGGCCCCCTTATGGAGAGATTGCCATGACGGACCTAAATCGCCCGGAAAGGCTACAAATCATGCTCACCGTTGAGGAGCTAAGTGCCCTCGATGATTGGCGTTTCGGTCGACGTATGCCCAGTCGTGCAGCAGCTGTGCGTGAGCTCTTGCGGCTTGGCTTGGCGTCGGAGGGCTTGGTCATCGCCCCTACCGGGGTGAAATCACAGGACTTCGGCGTAATCACCAATGGCGAAGGCGCTGAGAGCTGAGTTTATTTGCGCCTAGGAGGCCTGCCAGCGGTCGCGACTTCTGCCGCGCGGCTCAATTTCCGTGATCAGCATGCGCCTTAGAGCCTGAGCCTTCGGATAGGACTCAGCCCACACTGTTCCATCGTTCACTATGCGCTCTTCGCGTGCCCACCAATCGGTAGCTACTCCACCCGGGTCGCGGAACAGTTGCCCACCCCGGTGCCGTTACCGGTGATAAGTAACCCTTTGGAGCTGGCTGCATCCTTTAGTGCCCGACCAATCTCGCAGCTGAGGATGGGACGGTCATCGCCAACTCGTGCACTCCAGCCGTGGATTCTCTGGATGGCCGCCGTAATCGCTCTCCAGTCAGTCATTCACCATTCGCCCTATCCGAGCGCACGATAGATACTGGCCTTGCTGAGGCCGGTGGCCTTGATGATTGAAGGTACTGTGTCACCGGCCTTGCGGAGCTTCCTGATCTCCCTCACCTTCTCGTCCGTCAGCTCGCGCTTGCGTCCGAACTTCACGCCACGATGCTTGGCCTTCGCGATCCCATCCATCTGACGCTCCCGCCTGATGTCGTTCTCGAACTCCGCGATCAAAGCGAGGAGGCCCATCACCAATTTGCCGGTGCGGGACGTGGTGTCGATTGAGGGGTCGTCAACGACCTTGAAACTGACCCCCTTCTCGGTGAGTTCGGAGACGATCCGGTAGAGGTCCGAGGTTGACCGCACTAGCCGATCAATCTTGGTCACTAGCAGAGTGTCGCCGTCTCTTAGGAACTCAAGGCACTGCTTGAGCGCTGGCCGTCCTGCATCGACCCCCGAACGCTTCTCTTTGAACACCTTGTCGCAGCTCTGAAGTTTATCAAGTTGTACGTCCAGGCTCTGCCCCACGCTGCTCACTCTCGCATAGCCCACGCTAGCCATGGCTGCTCCTTTATTTCTAAGACTTTTCGAGACCAGCAATATGGAACGTATTATGGAACGCGTCAACTGGACGTCGCGCAATGTAAACATTTGGAGACAAAGGAACGCAAATGGGTGTGGAGGGTTTTGCTTCCAGATTCCACGGGGAGCACAATGATCGGGCCCCAACTTTTGTCAGCTCGTACCGGACTTGCGGCTTTGGCGCTCATCATCGTGCTAGCCTGCCTAGTGGCCGCGACTCACTTCATGGTGCCGAAGCGAGATGCAGAGCCGGCTCGAGCAATTGCGGCTAGAGACGCACACCCAAAATTGAAGCCTGCGGCCACCCGAAAGTCTCAAGTCGGGCGGGCGTCGTGGTATTCGCTGCCGTCAAAAACGGCCAATGGCGAACAAATGAACGCGGAAGACCTGACCGCTGCTCATCCCTCTCTGCCGTTCGGCACCGAGGTGGAGGTTGAGAACCTCGATAACGGTCGAAAGGTAACCGTCCGCGTCAATGACCGCGGTCCCTTTGTCGCTGAGAGAATTATCGATATATCCAAGGCCGCAGCAAAAAGCCTGGGCATGATCGCGGACGGCATCGCAACAGTTCGGATCAGCTCTGAACCAAAAGCAGCCGAGTGATCATTTCTCCTCGCCCTGCAATGTCTTACCATTTATCGGCCCAGAAATGGTGGCTTGCCATTCTTCTATGTTCTTGGCGGGTTCGGGAAGTCTCATCACGAAAGTCTGTGCGGTGTTGACCTCCAGCGCTTGAGCAGGTCTCCCGTCGAGCCGATCAGCCAAGCAATTTATTGCCTGCATGTCGCCGTCTGCTGCTTTCTCCAAGAGCTTGCTTGCGATCTCACGGAGCTTTTGGTGGCTATCACCGGCGGCTTTGATTTCCATGCGAAGTGCATCCGCAAAGGGCTTTTCAGCCGCTCTGCCTAGGGGATTTCCAGATTCGCCTTTTTTCCAAGCCATTGCTAGCAATCCTATGTTGTTGATCAATTGAGTGTGCATGCCCGCTCGTCAATTCCGCCGACAGCGAGGCCGCCTCTTCATTACGGGAAAATTCAAACTCGGCTTGTCGTCCCACGCATTCACTACACCAGGGCTGCCACCAACGAGATACGGTTCAATACGGTACGGATACGGTACGGTTACGGTTGAGCTGACCGATACGGTTATACGTTACGGTACGGTTTTCTTTAAGAAACCGTCCGTCCGTATCCAACGGATGACCATGAATGCCCATTACTTAGGTAGCCACCCGTTGATGCCCTCGTACACCAGGCTCTTGTCAGCGAGTGCCTTGCGCAGGTCCCAGTAGGTTGCTGAGCGGCTGAAGGTTAGTCCCGCTGCTTTCGCCTGCTCTGTCCATTCATCGCTTGCCAATGGCCTTCCTACGCGTTGCAGAACTCCAAGCATGGTTGCCTGATTTGGTGTGAGCCTTGGGCCGCTTGGTCCTGTTACCGGCGCTGGTGCCTCGATCACGACGCATGACCGAATTGGATCCCCGTCCTCGTCTATGCCGACATCAATGGGCTCCAGCTCAGAGGCGATTGTTTCTCCCGCCTCTCCATCCTTCATGAACTCGACGGTTATGCAGATCGTGCCGCTGGGATCTCGCTTCACAGCAAGCTGAGCGTCCGCAGCTCCCGTCAAGCTGGTGTGACCTCGCGGGCGTGAGTTGTTAATACCGCAGTGATGCACAATGATAACCGCGCAGCCGAATGCATCCCGAACAGTGTCTGCGGCCCTGACGTAGTTGCTCATATCTGTATCGCTCGAACTCTGAGCCCACCAAGCTCCGGTTCAACGTGTCGAGCACAACGACGACTGGAGGCTCGGTGAGGGTCGTGCGGATAGCAGCGATTAGGTCAGTGTGTTCCCTCACAAGGTCGATTGTCACCGGCTGAAGAAAGAAGGGGGTACCTTCGACAGTCCTCCGGCAGAAATTTCTGTCTGAAGGCTTCTATGCGTGCCCGGATGCCTGTTTGGCCTTCAAAGCAGCAATAGACTGCCGGCCCCGGATGCACGCGGCGCCCACGGTATGCCCAATCCAACGCAACATGCATGACGAGATCGAACGTCCAGAAGCTCTTGCCCGACTTGGGCGGTCCCCAGACAACGGAGAGGCCGGGGTACGGAATGAGCCCCTTAACGAGATAGCGCCGCTCTGTGCCGAGTGTAACCTTGTCGAAGCGCACAATCTGGATGCGTGGCTCGCTACGCCTGGCATCTAAGCGGACAACTTCGGCGTCACGTTGGGCGTTTGTCATCTCCATTATGCCGCCCTCCTCTGTGAACGATTTTCAATCTCTCGGTTCAGGAGGTCTAGTTCAGCCTGAAGAGCTCGCACGTCGAGCATCTGACAGAAGAAGAAATCACCCTTGGCGTCCGCTAACAGGTCGCGAAGGTCCAAAGTCCGCTCGAGAAGAGACACGCTGTGATCAAGTTGCGCCTTCGCTGAGTGGTATTGCGTCAGGAGGGTCATGGCTTCACCCCCAAATCGGGACGTGAGGCCACCAGGGCGTCGATCTCTTCGCGAGAGCAAGTCCGACCTTCGAAGGTTTGCGCCCTGAAGGGCAGGAGCTTGCGGCTGGGCTTTTGATAGCCCCTGCGATTCATAAGATCGCGTATGCAGGCTCTGGCTATGTTGCCAGGGGTTTTGGCAATCTTCTTGGCGGCTCGCTTCTCGAGCTGACGAACTCGCTCGGCACTAACCCCAAGCTCATTGCCAATCTCTTGTAGATTCTCGCCCTGACTGCGACCAATGAGGACCCTGCTCTCCACTTCTGTTGTCGCGCTCAGATCGACAATCTTTGTCGGCTCGCGGTCATCTGCTATCCGCTCATGAAGAAATTGCATCTCGCCATCGCCGAACTCAGGAGAGGAGTCGAGGGAGGTCGTTGGCTTGGTAAGGGCGTCGGGTGCTGGCTTAAAGAGCCCAGTGATCTCGCCCCTGATCCAATGCTTGGCGTAAGGCCCGAAGGCGCCTCTGCTCGGATCGAACTTCCTGGCGGCCCGCACAAGGCCTAGTAGGGCGGCGGACTTCAGTTCGTCATGAGACAGGCCCTTGTTGCTGTATCTGCCGGCCAGCTTCATTGCGAGCGGGAGGTAGCGGACACACAACTCGTTTGACGCTTGAAGATCGTCCTCGTCCTCACCAACTTCTGGCTCGTAAGATTTTCCCCCAAGGAATGTGTTGAAGCTCGGTGCGGCCAACACCGGGCTTCTTTCTATTTCCCCCATCATTCACGACACCTCCCCATCGCGTTTTACGATTAGGTCGTGGATGTAGGCATCCACTTCAGAGGAAGGCCAAGCAGGGGATTTGCCGGGATAGACGGGGCGAGGAAATTTGCCGGCCTTGATCTTGCGGTAGATGGTGGGCTTTGAGTCTTTGATGCCCCGGTCTCTGAGATCATCCCAGCTCAGGAGATTTATCGAGTGCAATTCAGTCATCGTGTATCCTTATTGTTTCAATGCCACAACGTGTGGCTCATAAGGGGAAGATGGCTGAGACAGCTCGGAGGTTCTATCCAAGCTGGTGCAGTAAACTATAGTTTCTTGCTGGGGGTTTTCTGCAAAGCGTCGAGACGGTGACGCACGTTAGCGGACACTCCGTACGCCTTAAACACGATGCCGAGAAATTCGTGAAAGCTGCCGCGCTTGGTTCCGAGATCGGGTTTCTTCCCAGTCCGCCCTTCATATACGAAGGCTGCCAGTCTGGTTAGATCGGTGGCAACCCTGTTTCCGGGGCGCCCCCCACTGCTGGCTCGCCGTTGGAAGCAAGCGAACTCGGCTACGGACGCCAAATCTGGCAGCCGCAACGTTAAATCGAGTAAAGCGATTTTGTTGTTCCCATTTGCCTTAACTAACGCCGCAAAAGCCTCCTTTTTCATTTTCGACATTCGAACAGCGAGTTTGTCTGCCTCTTTCGCGAGCGCCATAAGATCCTCAGTGACAGCCTTTGCGGTGGGCGCCTCGGCCGCCTTGGAAGCGCTGCGGTAATCGTCTTCGAAGGCGCGTGCGAGATCGCGAGGCGGAATTGGAAACTCCCGCCCAGGTCTGGCGGGCAGGCCGAGGATGGCGGTTTCGATCTGAGCGAGGCGCACGCTGCGCTTCTTATCCTGCTCTTTATCTCTTCCGCGCAGGGCGTTTGCGTTTGACTCTGGGCGCTCCCGCATCCCTGGCCTTGTTTATGCTTGGTGGGAATCTTGTCACGCCGTCTCCTTCTTGATCCGCACGACATTGTCAGGCGGTGGGGTGACGATGTCTCTGAGCCGTGCAGCCCACAGCTCCAGCGCTTCACGCATCTCAGTCTCATACTGGTGCAGGTCGTAGACCCTCTGGATGCCCTTGCGACCGTGACCGATGATCATCTCCGCAACCTCGTCCGCGACACGGAGGCCTGCCAGCCTCGTGCGAACGGTGCGGCGAATGTCGTGCAGCCGGAAAGGTGCCGGCGCCTCGCCCAACTCCTCCGCCATCAACTTGTCGAGCCGCAGCTTAGCCTTCGCGAAGCCCGAGACAGGTTTAAGACCAAAGCTAGTGCTGAACAGGTGATGACCCTTTGTGAAGGTTGGGAGGGTTTTCAGTAGTGCTAGAGCGTCTTTGGTGAGCGGGACCAAGTGTGTGGACTTAGACTTGAAGCGCTCTGCCGGCACGGTCCAGACTTTAGCGAGATCGAACTCAGGCCACTGAGCATCAGAGGCCTCTGACTTGCGCACTCCGGTCAGCAATAGAAGTTGAATGATCGGCCCGAACGGGTAGCCCATCGTCTCCGCAGCGTTCCACAGCGCCCTGATCTCGGCATCGGTCAACACCCGATCGCGTGGGCTCCGCTCGCCAATGAGATGCTTTGGCCTAATTCGATCGCACGGAGAGCGACTCCAGCCCGTAGTCGCCAGCTTCGATTGCCCAATTAAACAGTGCTCGAGCATGACCGAGAAGATTGCGGGCTTGGTACGGAGCTCCACGCTCAACAGCGTCGTTGATAACGTCGAGGACATCGCGGCGCGTGATGGAGGTTATTGCCCTGCCCTTCCATCGATCGCTGAACTCTCGCTTGATCTCCTTTGCAACGATCTCCCCTCGCCTCTGCCGGGGAAGAACTCGCTTGATGTAGAGATCCGCCACGATCTCGAAGGTGTCAGCCCTCTTACGGAGCTCAGCGAGTTGCTGAAACTCCTCTTCGTCCTTTGGGTCTTTCCCCGCCCTAATCCATTCCCGCCACGTACGGGCCCTCTGATGGGCCTCAGCAAGGGTGTCAGTCGGATACTCTCCCACAGCACGACGTGTGGGATTGTCGCTTCCAGGATAGCGAGCCAGCAAGAAGAACGTGCGCTTGCCCTTGTCGGTGACACGCACGCCGAAACCGCTGAGGTCAGTGTCCATCACCTCGTAGCGCTGACCCTTTTTTGCGGGCTTCAGCGACTGCAGTTTTCGGTCTGTGAGCTTGACCTTGTCGGCCATCAATTGCCTTCCTGGGCAACTACTGGGCAACTGTTGCCCCGCGCTTGTATAACTCACACAGCCACTCAATAAGACGCTAGAGAGCTTGGTTATGCACGGGAAAACATGTATCGGTGAACCGAGAATTACCGGTATGATACGCACCTAGACGCTTATGCCTCTGGTTCGAGTCCAGTACCGCCCACCATTTCATGGCGAAGTCCGAAACTCCTCCAAATCCCGTAGCGCTTGAGAACCGTGGCCGCGAAGGCGACGGGCGGCACTTCTCGCCCTCCGCCGCGCGCAATAGCGGGCCAATTCGCGAGGTGCTGGAGAAGGTTCTTCCGAAGAGCGGCATCGCGCTCGAAATCGGCTCCGGGACCGGGGAGCATGTCGTCTGCTTCGCCAAGGCGCTGCCAGGTCTCCTCTGGCAGCCGAGCGATCCCGATCCCGCCTCGCGCGCCAGCATCGAGGCGTGGATTGCCGCCGAGGGGCTCGCCAATATCCGCGTGCCGGTCGCTATCGATACTCGGCTGGCAATTTGGGGCGTGGAGGACGACGCGCCGTTTGCCGCGATGATCTCCCTCAATATGATCCACATCGCGCCTTGGCAGGCCGCGCTGGGGCTTCTTGCCGGCGCCGGGCGCCTGTTGCGTCAGGACGGAATTCTCTATCTCTACGGCCCCTTCATGCGGAGTGGCGCGCACACGGCGCCCTCGAACGCCGCCTTCGACGCAGACCTCAAGCGGCGCGACAAGCGCTGGGGCGTCCGCGATATCGACGACCTCGTCCGCGAAGCCGCAAATCACGGGCTTACGCTCCGCGAGGTGATCGAGATGCCCGCCAACAATCTTTCGCTCGTGTTCGTCAAGACGGCGGGCTAGGTCGCCGCGGCCTCCGCACTGCGTCAGATTCGGACGCAGCATTCCGCCAATCCCCGGTGCGTGCGTCCTGATCTGACGTGCATTGCTTCTAGGTCTGAGCCCCCACTCAGGCAAAGGAGCGTTCATTGGCCGATCCGATCGCAATGTTTCTACTCAGGTTGCTCCTTGCCTTCTGCGTGGCGATGGTGGCCGTTCTTCTGCTGGTCCTTTTCACATGGCTGACCTTCATGTAGCCGACGAAGCTTGCTTGGCACTCGCTCTCCGCCGCGCTCTTGCCTCCGCAACTGGGCCCGGCAATGCTCGCCCAGGAGCGACGCCAGCCGTCTTGGCTTGATGATCTCGACCTCCTCTCCCCAGGTGAACAGGTGCCAAGACATCTCGAGGAGCCCCCCGGCGCGAAATCGAACGACCAGCGATCCGTCGGACTGAGGTTCAAGCACCTGGTCGGGATGGAAAAGAAACTCCGCCGCATCCGGCGCCGCTTTTGGCGAGAACTTCCAGACGACGTCGACAGGCTCTTCCTGGAAGACGCCAAATGATCGCTCAGCGTATTTCTGAATTGAAAATCCACGCTTGCGCGTGAAAGTTTGCGCCAACAGTTCGACCCGCTCAACGTTCGACAGCGCAAAACTGCGAAAGTCCTTTGCCCGATCGACCTCGCTCCACGCCACGAGGTAGTGGCGCTTCCCGTATAGAAACCCATAGGGCTGCACCACCTGATAACCGCGCTTGCCGCTTCCGCGATAGGTGTAGTGAAGCCGTACCTTCCTCCGCGTAATGATCGCTTCGCGGAGCCGGCCTAGGATGTTCAAGTCGATCGTGGGTCTCGGGCCGGGTCGCGTCGCGAGGCCTTCAGCCTCAATCAGCGCCTCAAGATCGGGCTCGACCCTCGCCTTCGCTGCCCGCTTCATAAGCGCCTGCATCTTCGACAGGATGCGCTCCAGGCTTAGTGCCTGGGCGTCCATGTTCTCGCGGCGAAGCACCGACATAGATGTGTTGAGGTCGGCAAGCTCGTCGGCACTTACGCCGACAAGCGCGCCCAGAGTGCCCCCCGGAAGCCTCCAACGCTTGGGCACTTCACCTGGATTGGCGCGCTCGATTTGGGGAAAGAGACTTTCGACCGCGTCTCGAAGGCGTTCCGCCGTGCGCCGGCTAAGAGCTCTGTCGGCATAGCGACGCCGAATGTCCTCCAGCGATAGGCCAAGAGCCGAGCCCTGCATATCGAGCGCGATACGAAGAACGATTGCCGATTTCTCGTAGCGCATGGGCACGCGGACAACGCAGAAGGACAAGTTGTAACCGCAGCCATCAAATCACGGCAGTTGCAACCTGGCCAGCGCTATCCCGCGCCGTGGCCACGAGCGACGATGCCGGCTCGTTGAAGCTTAGGCCCGCGCTGTCTTTAAGGAGACGTCGGCAAGCGCGGGTTGCTCTAGGTCGGCGTACATCGAGAGCATGGGCTCGTCGGTCAGCACCACCTCATCATATTCGCCGAACCCGTTGAAACAATTCGCCAACACCCGGCCGTAGGCGCCGATCTGGCCGATCTCGATATAGTCGCCCTCCTGCACCGAAGGCGGCAGCATGAAGGGACCGGGCAGATAGTCCGTCGCTGTCGCAGGTCGGGCCGTAGAGCGAGAACTCCGCTTCGCCCTTTGCCTTTTCGCCGCTGGCGCCGATCAGCCGCGCCGGGAAGCGGAAGCCCGAGATAGGCAGCATCGAACAGCGTGCCGAAGGCGCCGTCATTGACATAGAGCGCGTTGCCGCGGCGGGCATCGACGCGAACGATCACCAACTCGGCCTCGGCCACGAGCGCGCGGCCCGGCTCGCACAGAAGCTCGCAGCTGTCCTTCACGGCAAGCTCGTCCCACGCCTTGGCGATCTCGCCGGTGTAATCGGAAAGCTCCGGCGGGTCGGAATGGGGATAGCGGCTGGGGAAGCCGCCGCCGATGTCGATGGCATCGACGAGCACGCCGGAGGTCACGATCAGCTGGCCGACCTGGCGCAGCGCCTCGCCGAAGGCAGCAGGCACGACCGCCTGCGATCCCACATGGAAGGTGATGCCGAGGCGATGGGCGACCTGCCGCGCGCGCAGGAGCAGCGCCGGCGCTTCCGCAGTCGGGACGCCGAACTTGCCCTCGAGCGGAATGAGGCTGTGCGTGTTGGGGCATGCAATGCGCAGATAGAGGTTCAGATCCTGCGCGCGGCCGGTCTCATCGAGGATCTTGTCGAGCTCATCCTCGCTGTCGAAGGCGAAGCTGCGCACCCCGAACTCGCGATAGGCGGCGCGGATCGACCCCCGCGACTTCACCGGGTTCATGAAATAGAGCTCGGCGTTCGGCACGTCCGCCATGCGCTCGATCTCGACCGAGGACGCCACGTCGAACTTGGTGATTCCCGCCTCGACCAGCGCCGCGATCACCGGGGCCGCGTCATTCGCCTTGGCGGCGTAGAGCACTTGTCCGGGAAAGTTCGCCAAGAACCAGCGCGCGGCGCGAGCCGCGGCGTGTGGCCTCAAGCAGAGAACAGGCCGTTCGGGACGATGGTGACGGAGAAGCTCCGCGGCAGAAGTGAAAACGTCCATCCCATGTCTACTCCCACACGAGATTGAGATTGTCAGTTGCTGCCCTCGAGCGCGAGCGCCAGGAGCGGATTGGTCACGTAGGCAATCGAGCCGGGCTTGTAAAGCGGTTTTCGCGAATGGCTCACCGGGAAATACCGTCGCGCGCTTCGGCCATGGTGAGCTTGTAGGCAGGCAGCCCAAGTCGGCGAGCGAGGGATCGCTGAACGATCCCTCGCTGCCTGTTATTTAGGCTATTTCACCTGAAGCTTGATGGCCGTGCGGGACAGGATGTCGCTCGCCGGCGCCGCCGGTGCCTCATCCTTCTTCTTCGCCGCGACCTCTTCCTTCTTGCCCTCGGCGACCTTCTCCTTCGCCTCGGCGACGATCTGCCGCGTCAGGAAGCCGCGATAGTTGCCGAGATCGGTGAACTGCCGCGTCTTGAAGTCGTGCTTGATGCCGTCGACGGTCTTGCCCGAGGCATTGCAGATGGCGATCACCGTCTCGGTCCCCGGGTCCTTGAGGCGGAACTGGAACGGCGCCTCGGCACCGGGGAATTGCACTTCCTTCCCGGCGGCGAGGAAATTGTCCTGCTGGAACTTGTTGGGGAAGATCACCGTGCCCTCGCCGCTCGCATCGACATTGATCAGCGTGAGGTGGCAATCCTCCTTCGACTTGATGCTGAACACCGGCAGGTCGTTGACCTTGTAGTCGTTGCGATCGGAGGTGAGCGCGAGATCGAAGTCGTGGGTCTCCTCCTTCGACTTGCCGCCGACCTTGGCGACATCGGCAGCGCCTGCGGCCGCGATCTCGATCGGCTCGTTGTCGGACACCTTGACGATGATCTCCTTGAAGTTGGCTTCGAGGATCTCGCGCGGCAACACGCCCTGCTCGAGCCGGCGCTTCAGCTGAGCGGACTCGCCGCCGGCATCCAGCAGGCCTTGCGCGAAGGCTTCCGCCGCGCAGGCCGTACTCGGCCGCGGCGATGCGGAGATCGATCGCCTTCTCATAGGCCTTGGACAGGAAGTTGATGCTCTCCACGCCGACCTTCTGCGAGTCGAGCTCCGGATCGAGACCGGCGCGCAACATGGCATTGCGGAAGCGGCCCGCATCCTCGTCGAGCAGCTTCTTGAACTCCTCGTTGGCTGGGATAGAGCGCTTCGACATCGGTGCGCACGTCCTTGGAGAAGGTGCGGTCGGCGAGCACGTGCTTGCGGATCTCGTCGGTGCCCTGGCGGATGCCCTGGTTATGGCAGCCCATGCAGGAGATGCCGTTGGTCACCGCGCGGTCGAGCTGACTGTCGTCGAGCACGATCTCGGTCGGGCCCTTGTCGAGGCGGGCGCCCGGCGCGGTATTCAGATAGTAGGCCTGGAAGCCGTTCGGCAGGCTGAAGATGGTCTCGCCGCCGTCATGCTTGAAGGCGTCAGCGCCGTCCGGACCAAGCGGGTGCACGAACAGGCTCTGCTCCGGCCTGTCGCCCTTGAAGTCGTACGACGTCCAGAAATAGCCGGTGGGGATCGTGTGACGCTCGATCAGGCGATTATGCTTGGACACGCCTGAGTGCTGGAAGCCTGCGCGCTTGGCGAGGAACTTCTCGATGTTGCTCTTCACGTCGACGTCGACCTGCTTCTCGAGCTCGGCGAAGGTCTGCGGCAGCTTGAGCAGATCGTAGTAGAGCGGCGGCCGCGACGCGGTGAAGGCGAACCAATCGCCGCGCACCCAGGCAAGCGGCGTGCCGGTCAGCGACACGACCGTGTCGTACACCGTGGCATCGGGCTTCATGGCGTAAGGATAGGCGCCGATGATCTTGTCCCAGTCGGCCGCGGTCCAGCCGAGCTCGTCCAGATTGAAGGCGATGATGGTCTTCTCCGGATCGATCGTGCGCATCTTCAGCGGGTCGGCTTCGCGGCTCAGGCTGTTGAGCAGCTTCACCACGCCCTGGCGATAGCGCACCATGTCGGTCTCCGGCGCGCAGGCATTGTAGAAATTGGTCAGCGTGATGTAGCGCATGCCCTTGCGCAGATGCTCCTGCTGCGCGTCGAGGTCGTCGGCGATGGCGGTGACGATGGCTTCTTCGTCGATCGGATTGCGACCCGTGCAGGCGGCGACCACCACCTGACCGAGGCTCTTGATCCAATCGTAGATCGCCTGGACCTCTTTCTCGCTCGGCTCCCGATCGCAATTGAACTCCTGGAAGCAGTCGTAGGGCATCTCCTGCTTGGCAATCTGGATGAACAGCTTGGAGCCGTCCGGATTGCCGGGCAGGATCAGTCCGGGCACCTGAGCAATCTCTTCGAGGTGCAGGATGTTGCCGAAATCCTTGGCAGGCTTCTTGCGCTTCAGACTGGCGCCGGCCTGATGGCAGCGGGCGCAGTTTGCCTCGCAGCGCTTGGAAGGCGGCGAGCGCAACGGGATCGGTTGGAACAGGAACGTCGCCGGCCTTGACCTTCTCGACCGCGGCAGCGCTCTCGGCATCGGCTTCCTTCGAATTCGGCAGGCGCCTCGGCTTCCTTGTCTTCGCCATCGTCCTCGGCGGGGGCGGCCTGCTCTTCCTCGTCTCGGCGCTCGTCCTTGTCCGGACTGCTCCTCGCGCCCTCGGCTCCTCGGCCTTCTCGGCTTGGCGTCAGGTGCTGGCTCTTTCGGCTCGGCGGTCTCTTCCGCAGGCGGCGCGCCGGCATCCTTTCCCGGCTCGGCCCCTTCCGGAGCCTCGATCGTCACCAGGTGAAGCTGACGGGGCCGCATCGGAGTCCTCGCCAGGGGTGGTGTCGGCATCGCCAGGACTCGGGCTGTCCCCAGGACCCTCCGCAAGTTTCTGAACCTCAGGCTCGGCGGCCCAAGGCGCGTCGGCGCTGATCAATGTTGCGGCGAGTGCGAGGAACGCGAGAGCCGCGATCGAAGTGTTCCAGCGCAAGGTCATCGGGGAACCTCCCTTTGCATGGAAGTAGGTCAATGGCGTCTCCATAAACGCCTGCAACTGAACGCTGCATGAACGGTTTCGCCTGCCGGCGTTAAGCTTGGCTCGCACGCCGGAAGCCACCGCATATCAGCCTCCCGCCCCGGTATAGATGTCAATGACCCCGATCTGCACGTCCTTGCCGGCGAGCGACTGCTCGAGCACCGGGCGGAGCGCCTCGGACCGCTCGGGCGTCGTCATCGATTGAAGGGCCGCGTGCAGATCAGGGAGATCGTCCTTGGAAAAGATCGCCACCATGTGCTCGGCGCCGTAAGGCGGCCGGTCGACCTTGAACTCCTCGCGGATCGTCTCGCGGCTCCAATCCTTGGTGGCCTCCAGAGGCTTGCTCGGATCGGGAATGAAGAATTCGACGTGCCCGTCTGGCGGCAGATTGAACATGGTGAGATGGGGGTATTTCGCGCCCTTCATCTCGATCTTGACCGCGATCGCCGATCGCGTAGCGCTGATTGCCGGTGGTGAGGTTGGCCTCAGCCGGATCAAGCGCGGCCTGGTGCTTCAGCCATTTGAGCGCCGCCCATTTCGACACCACGCCCTTGATGCTCGTCGCATCCACCTTCTCGGCGACGACGCCTCCGACCACATGCTCGACCTTGCCTTCCGGCACCGACCACATGAGATCGGCTTGCGTCTTGTCGGCGACGACCGTTGCGTAAGGAAGATCGGCAAAGGCCGTGCCGTCGCCGCCCTCCACCGCAACCTTGAGCTTGAGATCGTCGGAGCCCGCCGGCGCGGCTGCCGGCGCCTTGCCCTCGCGCAAGGTGAGAAGCGCCACAGAGCGCGCGCGCAAGGGGAGCACCTGCGGGGTCTGCTGGCTCTCGACCTGCGCATGCACGGCGGGCACGACATAGCCGAGCAGCTCGAGCTCGCTCACCTGCCCGTCGCCATCCTTGTCGGCGCGGCCTTCGAGCGCCCGGGCGAAGGCCCAGCTCAAGGCGCCACGCTTCCTGCCGTCGATCGTCACCTCAGGCGTCAGTTTGTCCTCGGCGACGGCGCCGACGAAGGTGACATTGTCGAAGTCATCCTCGGTGAGCTTGGAGATTTCCGGCGGCGGAAGGTGAAGCTGGTCGGCGGCGATGGTCGGCGTCTCCATCTTGCGGAAGCGGACGCCGGGGGCAGACGCGCTCCGCTCCATGCCGCCCGAGTGACAAGAATCGGCGACGAAGACGACCTTCACCCCCTTCTTGTCCGCCTCCTGCACCCATTCGAACATTTCATCGTCGAGAATGCGCTCCTTGGTGCCGGGTCCGAGCGGCAGGAATTTCCCGAGCAGGAAATTCTCGTTGAGCCCGTCCGCCTCGTCGTGACGGCCCTTGGGCTCTGGCTCCTGGCTGCCATGCCCGGCATAGGTGAAGACGATGGTGTCGCCGGGTTGCGCCTTCGCCGTCAAATCTTCCCAGGCCGCGAAGATGCGCTCCTTGGTCGCTTCCGCATTGACGAGGCGTACCACTTCCTTGGCGCCGGCGCGGGTGAGCGACTGGGCGACGTCCGCGGCGTCGTTGGCGGCGCCGTCGAGATCGTTGCCCTCGCCGACATAGTCGTCGATGCCGACCACGAGGCCATAAAGCTCGGCCGCGCTTGCTGGCGCGGCCACGGCAAAAAAGAGCAAGGAAGCGAGCGCGGCAGAGAGGCTCCTGCACCACGCCCCGCCTTTGCTCCGTTTACGCATGCGAATGTCTCGTCAATCGCTACTCCGAACCGTCAGGCGTAGGCGAAGCTGCATCGGAGGCTTCGCCGCCACTCTCCTCGGTATTCTCCTCCTCGTCATCCTCTTCCTTGCCGGCGCCTTTCTTCTTTTTCGGCACCGCGTCCGGCAGCGGCGGCAGCGCCTTCAGATAGGCGGCAATCGCCGCGCGGTCTTCCGGCTTGAGCTTCGCCATATTCTCCTGCACGCGCGCCATGAGGCCGCCGACCACATCGAAATCAGGCGTGTTGCCGGTTTCGAGCAGATAGGCGATGTCCTCCGCGCTCCAATCGGCAAGCCCGTCATCGCTCGGCGTGATGTTCGGGATCTTGCCCTTGCCTTCCGGATTGCGGGCGCCGGCAAAGGCCTGGCTCTTGATGACGCCGCCGAGGAAATTGCGCGGCGAATGACACTCGCCGCAATGACCAGGCCCGTTGACGAGATAGTCCCCGCGATTGATCTCGGCGCTTGCCTTGGCGTCTGGCTCGAACGTCTTGCCGTCGACATAGAGGAGCTGCCAGAGGCCGACCGCGCGCCGGATGTTGTAGGGAAAGGTCAGCTGATGCGGCTCCGCCTTGTGCTTCACCGCCGGCAGCGTATCGAGATAGGCCTTGAGGTCGATGAGGTCCTCATAGGTCATGTGCTGGTATGAGGCGTAGGGAAATGCCGGATAGAGATGCACGCCGCCAGGCCCGACGCCGTGCTTCATCGCGTTGACGAAATCGAGCGTGCTCCAATTGCCGATGCCGGTCTCCTTGTCGGGAGAGATGTTCGGCACGTGGAAGATGCCGAAATCCGTCTTCAGGCAGCGGCCGCCACCGAGACGCAGCTCATCCTTGATCTTGACGTCCTTGCACTTCGCCAGCGGCTCGGCGTGGCACTCGGCGCAACCGCCGGCGGCAAACATATATTCGCCATTGGCAAGGTCAGGCGTGTGCGTCGGGAGCTCCGAAGCCGGAACGGTCTTCGGCATGGTCAAGAGATAGAAGACGATCGCCCCGGCAATGCCGAGGACCAGCAGCGCCCACCACCAGGCCCTGCTCATGCTTGCTCCTTGAGCGCCGGCGGTCACGCCGGCGACCGCACGGTACGCATCGCTACTCCAACTTCTCGCGATACGATTCGTGGCACTGTTTGCAGACCTTGGTCATGTCGTTGAACGCGGCGGTGAAGGTGCCCTTCCCCTGCTCGGCCGCGCCCGCGGCCTTGGCGCTCGTATCCTTGAGCTTTGTGGCGATCGCCTTGAAGTTATCGAAGTCCTCCCAGATCTTGGGCAACGCCTCGCTGTCTTCGATCGCGCCATGCTCCGTTCCCTTGGGGAACAGCGTCACATATTTGTCCGGCACGCTGCTGATGTCGTTCATGGCCTTGGCGGCCTTGGCGGCATCGAAGGGCACGACGCCCTTGATCATCTGGCCGCCGAGCTTGGCCGCCGGCGCCACGGTCTTCTTCATCAGATCCCGCCGCTCCTTCACCGCGGCAGCGAGATCCTCGGCGGAGACCGCCGCAGTGGCGCCAATCGCCACGACTAACAACGCACAAACGACCACTATGAATTTCTGCATTGACCCCTCTCCACTCCTCGCCGGATCCAGCTCCGGGCCCGCTCCATCATCAAATCGCTCGCAGCGTTGCGTCTTGCATCTGTCTTGGCCGCACCTTCTCGCCCGCGACCTTGGCGCTTCGACGCCAGAAGCTCAAGGCACGGAATGGTGAGGGCAATTGAAACTCGGGTTCTAGCCCCCCTGACTGATCATGATGTTGAGCAGTTGCGGCGAGGGCCGGCCGTCGACCGGCAAACGGTTGGCGTGCTGGTACTGACTGATCGCATCGGCCGTCTGTTGGCCATAGACACCATCGGGCGGGCCGGGATCGTAGCCGAGCCGCGCGAGCGAGGTCTGGATGTTGAAGACGAGGTCCGATCCGCCGGGCGGCGGAGGCGGCGCGCCATAATACTGGCTGTCGTAATAGGCGCGCGCATTGGCGTCGGCTTCCGCCGCGCCGGTAACGAGGCCGACGCCAGCGCCAATGGCAGCACCGGTGCCTGCGCCCCTGCCGCCACCGACAATACCGCCGATGATCGCGCCGACCACGCCGCCCTTGCACGCCGCGCTCGATGACTTGCGCTTTCGCAGCGCTCATCGGCCACGCGCTCAAGACGGCAAAGGCAAGCGCCAAGGCTGACAGCCAGAGGATGCGTTGGAAAGAAGCTCCGAACTCGCGCGCCATGACGTCCTCCCGTTTTCGCGCCCGCATCAAATTGGACGAGCCACCCGACTGACCATCACCCGCGCGCCGCTTTGTAGCGGGCTTCGTGAGCGACATTCTGCCATACGAGCCGCGTGTCCCGCTATAGGTCTACGAGCCAATCAAGGCATAGGAATGCCGCCTTGGTGGGACGGCACGTTCCATCCCCTTTGCACCGCAGGCCGAGCCGCGATCGCGAGGTACCAGCGCTTGACATTGGGATAGTCGGCGAAGGTGACGGTTTGCCATTCGAACCGGGAAATCCACGGCCAAATGGCGATATCGGCGATGGAATAATCGCCCGCGACATACTCTGTCTCGCCGAGCCGCCGGTCGAGCACGCCCCAGAGCCGGCGCGCTTCCTTGGTATAGCGCTCCTCGGCGTAGGTGCTCTTTCCCGGATTGAACTTCACGAAGTGGTGAACTTGGCCGAGGAAAGGACCGGGCCCGCCCATCTGCCACATCAGCCATTCGACCACGCGCCATTTGGTCGGGAAATCTTGCGGCCAAAGCATGCCGGTCTTCTCGGCGAGATAGAGCAGGATCGCGCCCGACTCCATGAGCCGAAGTCCGTTGTCGGTATCGATGATCGCCGGGATCTTGTTGTTCGGAGCGATGGCGAGAAAGTCCGGATGGAACTGATGATCCTTGCCGATGTCGATCGGATGCACCCGGTAAGGTAGCCCCACTTCCTCCAGCATGATCGACGCCTTCTGACCGTTCGGTGTCGACCACGTATAAAGTTCGATCATTCCGCTCCCCTGTCATTCGACTCTCGCGCGCGTCAATACATCGCACTCGCGATGCACACGATCTTAGCTAGTGCAGTTGCGGCGGCTTGCAAGCATGTCGCACGTTCTTGCTCGCAATGCAGCACGACTAACATTCGCAGCTGCGAGATGAATCGATTCACCAATCATTCATCCATCGGCCCTCCTATCGCCTAGAACCTGTCGCGTCCACGCCACAGGGGAATGCCATTGTGGGAATGGCTATTCGGAGAGGGCGCCTAGTGGGAGGTAACCAACCAATGCTGGACCGTGCGCAACTCGATACTGATCTCAATAGCGCGCACCAGGCGAACTTCGTCCGCTACGCGATCTACTACACGCCGCAGCCGGGCACGCCGCTCGCTGCATTTGGACGCTCCTGGTTCGGCCGCGCCAATGACGGTGCGACGCTCCAGGCTTTCTCCGACGCAGGTCTGACCGGCTCCGCAGCCATCAAGCCGCTGATCCGCATCGCCGCGCTATAGCGGCCTGCACGCCGTGTTCAAGGCGCCGTTCTCTTTGCGCGACGGCATGGGACCGGATGCGCTCAAAGCGCGGCTGATCACGTTTGCCGGCCGCCGCAAGCAAGTGCCGACGGGCCCGCTCACGCTCGCCCGCGCCGGGCGCTATCTGGTGCTCCGTCCGATCAAGCCGACGCCGGCGCTCGACTGGCTCGCGGCACAATGCGTCGCCGCCTTCGACGGATTTGCCGAGTTCGCCGGCCTACGCCGCTCCGCAGCAGGGCGTGAAGCTCAACGACCATCAGCGTCTCTTGCTGAAGAGCTTCGGCGATCCGCATGTCTTGAGCGAGTACCGCTTCTACATCACGCTCACCGGGCCGCTCGACCCTGCGCATCTCGAGCGCGTTTCGCAGGCGCTCTGGCCGATGCTGGAGGAGATCTGCGCAACCGGCGTGACCGTCGACGGCCTATCGCTGTTCGGCGAGGCGGGCGGTGGCCGCGCGCCGCGCCTGATCGGCCGCTACCGCCTGGGAGCCTAGGCAAATCCTGGGTTTCCTGCCCCTCGCGGGTGATTCTGGCACCCGCGATGGAACAAAGTTTCGACACATGGGTTAGGCACCGTGACTGTTAACCGGCTGGGGGAACAGCACGGGGGAACCAATGCCAGACTACGGGGAAATCTTGGCGTTTCTCGCCGCCAATCCGCCACAGCTATCGGCGGAGCGCGAGCTGCACGCCTCGCTGCTGGAGCTTCTCGCTCAGTGCCTGCGCACTGAACGGGTGTCCACCACAACGAGGAAGACGACGTGTCGCCGGAGAATCTGGAAGCGCATCATTTCCGCTGGGTGAATTTCAACTAACCCTGACAACCTGCGAAATCTTCACAAGGCGGCGTCATCGGCGCCGCCTTGCTGCATCCGCAGCTTAGAGTATCGACCTCGTCATTTCGACGGCACCGGCGAGAAGCAGGGCGAGCGCCGAGAGGCGCAAGAACGCTCCGCGCGTGCCGATCAGCTTCTCAAGCGCTACGAACAGCGTCAGCACCACCATCCAGCCGAGGTTCATGGCGCCACCGACGAAAGCGAGCAGCATGAGCGCCCAGCAGCAGCCCATGCAGGCGGTAGAGTGCTCAAGACCGAGCTTCACCGCCCCGGCATAGCCGCCGCGATAGCGACGGCGCAGGAACCTCATGGGCTCGTGGCAGTGCGAGAGGCAGACCGACTTCACTGCCGACCATTGATAGAGCCCGGCAATCAGGAGCAGCGCGCCGGCATAGCGAGGGTCGGCGATCTGTCCATCGCGGATGAAGCCGCTCTGGCTCAAGAGCCACTCCGCCCCGCCGGCGGCGGCGCCAAGGGCGCTCCACACGATGAGATAGATTGAGACGAACAGCGCGACGAGCCCGAGGCGGATCGGCGGCCGCTCGACGCGCGACGTCTCCTGCGCGTAAGCCAGGATCATCGGCACGGCCGATGGGATCATCATGGCGATCATCATCACAGCCCACATCGCCGCAACGGCCGATAGCGTGACGGTGCCCACCCGGCACAAGAAGATGTCGCTAGCCGCGCCCATCCGGAACAGCCATGCCCAGGCGAGCGCCGACAGGGCGAGAAGGAATAGCCCGGCAGCCCACCCTTCGAGAGGCAATGAACTCCGGTATGACACCGCTTTCAGCACGAGCGACGATCCCCCCGCCATGAAAACCGGAGCTTCGCGGAGGCGGCGCCTCGCCACCTTGTCCGGGATCAAATTTTCCCGGTTCCTTCGGCGAGCGGCCGAACATGACTTTTCCTTCCTTGTTTTCGGCTCAATCGGCGCGCCAAATCTCGGTGCTTTGATTTTGCTCAAGGCCAAGTCGACCCCCGCAAGGCATGGATTGGGTTGCACAGAGGGGACGCAAGCCTTGAATTTCGCGATTTCGCGCGATTTATCGCGATTTGCGCGGGCCACGTGCCGGTGCTAACAACCATGAACGGTGCCTGCTGGACGTCATGAGCTGAGCCGCCAGCGATTTGCGAGGGGAGATCGGTCGGATCATGAGGGAAAACGTCGCGGTCAAGCGTACGGCTTCACATGAGGCGAAGAGTTCGGCGGAAGATGTCGTCGAGACATTCGTGAAAAGCGTCGACAGCTCGAAGCGGTCGGAGCAACCCTATCGCCACTGGATACTGAGAGGCTGCTTCCCGACCGACAGCGTCGACGACATGCTGGCGCTTCCCTTCGAGGCCCCCTCGCTCGACGGCGTCTCGGGCAAGCGCGAGCTGCACAACAACACGCGCAAATATTTCGACGTTGAAAACCGCGAGAACTTCCCGGTCTGCGAGGCCGTCGCCCAGGCCTTCCAGGACGAGCGCGTGACGAGCCACATCGAGAAAGTGTTCGGCACCGATCTCGAGGGCACCTATCTCCGCATCGAATTCGCCCAGGACATCGACGGCTTCTGGCTCGAGCCCCATACCGATCTCGGCGTGAAGGTGTTCACCATGCTCGTCTATCTGTCGAAGGACCCGAGCCACACGGATCTCGGCACCGACATCTACGACGGCGAGAAGCGCCACGTCGGCCGCTCGCCCTTCGCGCCCAATGCCGCCATGGTGTTCATTCCCGGGAGCAACACCTATCACGGCTTCGAGAAGCGCCCGATCAAGGGCGTTCGCACCTCGCTGATCATCAACTACGTGACCGATGAGTGGCGGGCGCGCGAGCAGCTTGTCCTTCCCGGAAGCGCCGATCGCCTAGAGCTGGGCGCCCTCTTCACCGTAGTTGTCATACCCGTCGAATGGCCGGGCTCGTCCCCGGCCATTACGTGCCTGCGGCGACTACTGGATTGCTCGGTCAAGCCGGGCAATGACAAAGGATAGGTGGAAGCTATGAGCAAAATCGCCTGGATCGGGCTTGGCGTCATGGGCTACCCCATGGCCGGCCATCTCAAGATGCGCGGGCATCACGACGTCGTCGTGTTCAACCGCACGCGCAAGCGCGCCGACGCCTGGGTCGCGACCTTCGGCGGCACCGCCGCACCGACACCTGCCGCCGCGGCGCGCGACGCGGACTTTGTCTTTACCTGTGTCGGCAACGACGACGACCTTCGCGAGGTGACGCTCGGAGCCAAACGGTGCCTTCTCGGCATTGAAGCCTGGCGCCGTCGCGATCGACAACACCACGGCGTCTGCCGAGATCGCCCGCGAGCTGCATGCCGCCGCCAAAGCAAGAGGCGCCGGCTTCCTCGATGCCCCCGTGTCGGGCGGCCAGTCCGGCGCGGAGAGCGGCACGCTCACGGTCATGGTCGGCGGCGACGAAGAGGATTTCCGCAAGGCCGAGCCTGCGATCAAGGCCTATGCCCGTGCCGTCACCCTGATCGGCCCTTCAGGCTCTGGCCAGCTCACCAAGATGGTCAATCAGATCTGCATCGGCGGATTGATCCAAGGCCTCGCCGAGGCGCTTCATTTCGCCAAGCGCGCCCACCTCGATATCCCGAAGGTCATCGACACCATCTCCAAGGGCGCGGCGCAGTCCTGGCAGATGGAGAACCGGTGGCAGACCATGGTCGAAGGCAAGTTCGACTTCGGCTTCGCCGTCGATCTGGTGCGGAAGGATTTTGCCCTCGTGTTCGACGAGGCGCGGCGGAACGGCGCCGAGCTCCCGGTGACGGCGCTCGTCGATCAGTTCTACGCCGAGGTGCAAGCGATCGGCGGCAATCGATGGGATACGTCGAGCCTGATTGCGCTGCTCGAGCGGAAGACCTAGCTCCCCTGCTCCGCCGCGTATTCGAGCGGCAGCGACGTCGTATATTTGATCTGCTCCATGGCGAAGGCAGAGCTCACATCCGACAGCTCGATCCGCGCGATCAGCTTCTTGTAGAAGGCGTCGTAGCGCTCGATGTCGGGAACGACCACGCGCAAGAGATAATCGACCTGCCCGCTCATGCGGTAGAACTCGACCACCTCGGGAAAGTCCTTCAAGGCCTCGTGGAACTTGTCGAGCCAGTCCTGGGTGTGATGGCTCGTGGTGATGGAGACGAACACCGTCACCCCGACATTGACCTTCTTCGCGTCGAGCAGCGCCACGCGCCGTTGGATCACGCCGCTCTCCTCGAGCTTCTGGATGCGCCGCCAGCAGGGCGTGGTGGAAAGCCCGATCTGCTTGCCGATCTCGGCCACGGGCATCGTGCAGTCCTTCTGCAGGATGTCGAGAATTTTTCGGTCCATTCGGTCGAGCATGGCGGTCCTGATAATATTTTTGCGTGAATCAAGCATGATTGGGATTCCCTTTTCATTCCATACTAATCTCTACCAAGTTAGTAGAATATTCTTTCTGCGCGCTGCAAGAGCTTTTTTCAGAATGCCCGTCTAGAGCAGTTTGCGCACCTCCCTCGCGGAGCACCGGCAGAAGCTCGTCCTCGAACCATGGATTGCGCTTTAGCCAGGCATTGTTGCGCCAGGATGGATGCGGCAGCGGCAGGACGCGCGGCCGCTTCTTGCGCCGCAGGTGCTTGCGCCAGTCGAGCATGGTCGCCTGGAGACTGGCTCCCATCTCAGGACCGAGATGAAAGCGCTGCGAATAGGACCCGACCGCAAGCACGAGCTCGAGCTGCGGCAGCCGATCGAACAAGGATGCGATGCCAGAGCTTGGCGCACTCGGTTCGCGGCGGAAGGTCTCCGCCCTTGTGCGTCCTGCCCAGGAAAGCAGAAGCCCATGGGGACGATGGCGACGCGGGCTTCGTCGTAGAACTCCTGCGGGCTCACCCCCATCCAGTCGCGCAAGCGGTCGCCCGAGGCGTCGGTGAAGGGAATGCCTGAGGCATGTACGCGCGTCCCCGGCGCCTGGCTGCACACGGCAAGCCGCGCCGTCCGGCTCACCCGCAACACCGGCCGGGGTTCATGCGGCAATGGCTGACGGTCAGGCGCCTCGACGCAACGGCGGCACGCGCGAATATTGGCGAGCAAGCGGTCGAGCTCGGGTACCTCGGCCCTCATAGATCGAGCGTCATGCCATCCTGTGCGACCATGAAGCGGGAAAGGTCGACCTTGTCGACATGGGCGAGCATGGCCTCGCCCATATGGGTCAAAAGCACGCGCTTCGCTCCCAGCCTCTCGTAATTGGCATCGATCGTCTTGTAGTCGAGATGGATGGGCAGCGTCACATCGTATTGAAAGCACTCGCTGATGAGAAGATCGGCGCCTTGCGCTGCCGGACACAGGCTCTCGGTCCAGCCGGTGTCGCCGGTGAAGGACAGCACCTTGCCGTCGATGCCGAATCTCAGAGCATAAGGTGGCGCGCCCGAGGGATGCTTCACCTCGTAGGGCGTGATGCTGACGCCGTTCAGCGTGAGCGGCACCTGCTCCTCATATTCGACGAATTCGAAGGGAAAGCGGCGCTGACATTTGGTGATGTCGGGATAGTGCGCCTCGGCAGCCCTCACGAAACGCTCCTCGATGCCCCTCGGACCAGTGACGATCAGGGGCCTCGTCCGCTTGCTCACATATTGCGCGTCGATGAGGAGCCAGGCGAGACCACCGAAATGATCGCCATGCAAGTGGCTCACGCAGACCATGTCGATATCGTTGGTGGCGAGCCCGAGCCTATTCATGCCGATCAGCGTGGTGACGCCGCAATCGATGAGAAAGGTGGAGCTGTCCGACCGTACGTGGAAGGAGGTCTGGAGCTGCCCGCCCGCGCCAAAAGCGTCCCCACACCCTATGATTGTAAGCCGCATGATCGCCGGACGTCGCCCCCTGTGAAACCTCTGCCTCTCTACGAGACGCCAAGCGCCGCGGCAATCCATGACGGGCGTTTCGGCGCGGAGCGACGGTAAACGCCGCATTAGGGATTTCCCCACATAGTCATCCGCGGGGCCCTGGTTAAGGGGTGGAGCACGCTTCAGCTCCTGCCGTCGGCCGCCTTTTGCCAGATTTGGTTGCGTTTCCGGGCTCTACAGGCATGACAGCAGGCGTTTTAGCCGAGGCTCGTGCGGCCGCTTCGGCGGCAGTGAACGCCACAGAGCACCCTTCGGGGGGCGCGCACGAGGCCCGCGAGAGGCTCAACTTCCGCTCCGAGCTCGATTACGAGCTCCTCCTTCTCTTCGCCAAGAACGAGCTGTCGACGGCGGTCGCCACGCCGCTCCTTGCCGTCATCGTCGCGGTCGGTGCGATGTTCTGGGCGCCGCCGGCGCAATTGCTGCTGTGGCTCGCCACGGTGTTCCTCGCCAAGGGCCTCTTGATCAGCCTCTGCCGGCAATTCCTCCGGACGCCGCGGGAGGAAGCTGGCCCGCTTGCGTGGCGCACCAAGATGATGGCCGCCGAGTTCCTCTATGGCCTGTCCTGGGCCGCGGTCGCCTTTGTCAGCGCCGGCAGCGCCGGCGAGGCAGCACACACCTTCGTCTTTGCCGCGCTTCTCATCGTCATCTCGATGCGCATGCTGTTCGCGGCGCCGGTGATGCCGATCGTCTATGCCGGCACCTTGCCGATGGCGGCCGCGATCGTCGTCCGCTTCGCGCTGCTCGATAATCCCTATTATTGGGCCATGGCCGCCATGGCCGTCGGCGTCTACGTCTATTTCATCTGGCTGATGAGCGGCACCAACGCCACCGTCACCGCCATGATCGGGTTCCGCGCCGAGAAGGACGCGCTGATCGCCGAGCTCGAGCAGGCGAAGTCGATCTCCGACGAGGCGCGGGCACGCGCCGAGGAAGCGAACCAGGCGAAGTCCCGCTTTCTCGCCACCATGAGCCACGAGCTGCGCACGCCGCTCAACGCCATCCTCGGCTTTTCCGAGATCATGCGCTCGGAGATCCTCGGGACGCACGAGAACCCGGTCTACAAGGAATACGCCAACGACATCCATCAGAGCGGCCAGCACCTGCTCAATCTGATCAACGAGATTCTCGACATCTCCCGCATCGAGTTGGGCCGCTACGAGCTGCACGAGGCTCCGCTCACGCTCGCCGCCGTTGCCGAGGACTGCCAGCGGCTGATGCGGCTGCGCTCCGAGACCAAGGGATTGCGCATCGTCGAGGACTTCGAGCCGGGCCTGCCGCAGATCTTCGCCGACGAGCGTGCCATGCGTCAGATCTGCCTCAACCTCTTGTCGAATGCGATCAAGTTCACGCCGGCCGGCGGCACCATCACGCTGACCATCGGACGGACGCGCGACGGAGGCCAGTTCCTGAGCGTCAAGGATACCGGCCCGGGCATCCCCGAGAACGAGATTCCGCGCGTGCTGAAGAGCTTCGGCCAGGGATCGCTTGCCCATCAGACCGCCGAAGGCGGCACCGGGCTTGGGCTTCCCATCACCAAGGGATTGACCGAGCTGCATGACGGCAGCTTCGAGCTGAAGAGCAGGCTCCGCCACGGCACCGAGGTCATGGTCACCTTCCCGCGGAAGCGGGTGATCGAGCCCCTCCCCCGCATCGTGGAGCCGTCGAGATGGCTGAAGGAGCGCGAGAGTTCCTCAAGCACGCTTGGAGCCGGCGCCGGAAGCTAAGCCCACGCCGAAAAGGCGATTGTCCGGCGCAAGCTCACCCCCTACATAGGATCGGTTGACAGCTGAGCCGAAGCCTCCCTTGGAAACTCCCTGCATCGACGTCTGCGAGATGGACGGCGCCTCTGGTCTGTGCCTCGGTTGCGGGCGCACGATCGATGAGATCGCCCGCTGGGCGGGGATGAGTCCGGAGGAGCGGCGCGCCATCATGGCGGTGCTGCCGGCGCGGAAGGCGCGGAGCGAGACAGTGAAAGGCTAGAGACTTGTCGGCATGGATTGCCATTTTCGTCCTGGCGCTCGCGGCCATGCTGCTCGTGAGCAACTCCTCGGGCACGATCGCCAATATCGATAGCGACACCTTCGGCTATGTCGCGCTCGGCGTGGCACTCCTCGTGTTCATCGGCGGCGGCGTACTGGTGCGCTATCGCGGCCAGGCCGGCGCCATGTTCCGCGACGCAATCACCTGGATTGCGCTCGGGCTCGCCCTCGTCACGCTCTACTCCTATCGCGACGAGCTTCTGCCCATGGCCGGTCGCCTTGCCGGCGAGCTCCTCCCCGGCAGCGCCATGGTGGTGGAGGAAAGCCCTGGCGGTCCGGTCGAGGTCAAGATCAGGAAGCGCCTCGACGGCCATTTCACCGCCAAGGCAGAGGTCAATGGCACGTCGATCTCCATGATCGTCGATACCGGCGCGTCGACCATCGTGCTCCGCCCCGAGGATGCCAAGAAGGTCGGCATCGACGTGAGCAAGCTCAGCTACACCGTGCCTGTGCTCACCGCGAACGGCCGCACAACGGCGGCGCGGGTGCGCCTCGACAAGGTGGCGATCGGTCCGCTTGAGCGTGGCGACGTCGATGCGCTGGTGGCCGAGCCAAAGGCGCTGACCGAGAGCCTGCTCGGCATGAGCTTCCTCGGACGCTTGCGCTCCTACGAATTCTCCGGCGATTTTCTCTCGCTCCGCGGCTAAGCCTCAGGCCTTTGCGCGGGCTTTTGCCAAGGGGGAACCCCGCCCTCCTCTGCGCTGTTGGTGAAATGAAGAAAATCGCCTAAGCAGGGGCAGCATGTTTCCCAAACCTCGCCAGGATCTCCGACCCAACACGGCCGAATTCGAGCGCCTGCCTTTCGTCAAGGCGACCGGGTTCCGCGAATACGACGCGCGTTGGCGCTACCCCGAGGAGATCAATCTTCTCGGGCTCGAAGCCGTTGGCATCGGCGCTCGTCGATCTGATGCGCGCGCGCGGCGTGCCGCCGCGCATCGTCGTCGGCCACGACTACCGCTCCTACTCCGCCTCGATCAAGGCGGCGCTGATCAACGGCCTGCTCGCCGGCGGCGCCGAGGTGCACGACATCGGCTTGGCGCTGTCGCCGATGGCCTATTTCGCCCAGTTCGAGCTCGGCGTCGAAGGCGTCGCCATGGTCACCGCGAGCCACAACGACAATGGCTGGACCGGCATCAAGATGGGCATCGAGCGGCCGCTCACCTTCGCGCCCGACGACATGACCGCGCTGAAGGAGCGCGTGCTCGAAGGCGGCCTCAGCGCCCAAAGGCGGCGGCAGCTACATCTTCGTGCCGGATATCCCCGAGCGCTACATGGCCGATCTGCTCAAGCGGCCGAAGCTGATGCGCCCGCTGAAGGCCGTGGTCTCCTGCGGCAACGGCACCGCCGGCGCGTTCGCGCCGCGCGTGCTCGCCGAGCTCGGCGTCACCGTGGTGCCGCTCAATTGCGAGCTCGACTACACCTTCCCGGCGCACAATCCGAACCCCGAAGACATGGCCATGCTCCATGCCACGCGCGATGCGGTGCTGGAGCACAAGCGCCGATCTCGGTCTTGCCTTCGACGGCGACGGCGACCGCTGCGGCGTGGTCGACAATGAGGGCGAGGCGATCTTCGCCGACAAGGTCGGCGTGATGCTCGCCCGCGACATTGCCGCGCGCAACAAGGGCGCGCTGTTCGTCGTCGACGTGAAATCGACCGGCCTGTTCCTCACCGATCCGGTGCTTGACGCGAGCATGGCGCCAAGACGCTCTACTGGAAGACCGGCCACTCCTACATCAAGCGCTACAGCCACGAGACCGGCGCGCTGGTCGGCTTCGAGAAGTCGGGGCACTTCTTCTTCAATCCGCCGCTCGGCCGCGGCTATGACGACGGGTTGGTGGCGGCGCTCGCCGTGCTCGACATGCTCGACCGCAATCCCGGCAAGTCGCTCGCCGAGCTGAAGAACGAGCTTCCCCGCACCTGGCAGTCGCCGACCATGTCGCCGCATTGCGACGACGAGCTGAAATATCAGGTGGTCGACCGCATGGTCGCGCATTTCCAGAAGGTCGCCGACAACGGCGGCATGCTCGCCGGACAAAAAGTGCGCGAGCTGATCACCGTCAACGGCGTCCGCATCGTGCTCGAGGACGGCACGTGGGGCCTGGTGCGCGCCTCCTCCAACAAGCCCGAGCTGGTGGTGGTGGTCGAGAGCCCGACCTCTGAAGCCAACATGCGGGCGATCTTCGGCGAGATCGACGCCGAGCTCGCCAAGCAGCCCGAGGTCGGCGCCTACAATCAGAAGATCTAGGTGTGATCGAACGGCGACGCCGTAGCAAAACCGTCAACGACCTGTCGCATTTCTGCAAAGGGAATTCTGGTTGGTTCCCCAAGCCATGACATATCTCGTCTTCGCCTGCGGCCTCAGCGCCGGCATCATCCTCGACCTGTTCCTGCTCCGGACTCTCCTCGCCCCACCCTTCCGCATCTGGCCGACGCCTGAGCCGGGAAGCTGGCAGAGCCTCACCTTCTGGGGACTGTTCCGCGGCGGCATGGTCGCGACCTTCATCGTCGCCGCGCTCGATTGGAACGCGACCCCGCTGCTCGACTGGACGCGCTTCATCGTGGCCTTGCCGCTTGGGCTCGGCGGTCTGTTCGTCACGCGTGTGCGGCTATTTCAATCTCGGCCTCGGCAATACCTATTGCGGCGCCGACGGGCTCGTCACCGGCGGCCTCTACCGCTTCAGCCGCAACCCGCAATACACCGCCTCGATCATCGGGCTCATCGGGCTTTCGCTCGGCGCGAACTCGATCCTCACCATCATCATGTCGGCGGTGATGATCGGCGTCTATGTCCTGATGGCGCTGGTCGAGGAGGAGTGGCTGAAGCAGCTCTATGGCGCGCCCTACCGCGACTATTGCCGCGAGACCTCGCGCTTCCTCGATGTCCAAGGCCTGCTCGCCCTTCTCGACCGCAAGAAGCCCTCGCGCCAGACAGGCTGAAGCCTACTCCGCGGCGACCGCGCTGCCGCTCTCGCCGGCGGCCACGTCGCGCGCGGCCTTCAGCACATCGATCCCGGCGCCATCGAGATGCGCGTTCTCGGCGAGCACGCGGCGGAAGGCGCGCGCCCGCGGCTGGCCGTGGAACAGGCCGAGGATGTGGCGCGTCATCTGATTGAGCCGCACGCCGCGGGCAAGCTCCGCTTCGACATATGGCATGAAGCTGTCGAGCACATCGAGCCGCGAGGGCGCGGGCTCGCCTTCGCCGAACAGCCGTCGATCGACCTCGGCGAGAATATAGGGGTCCTGATAGGCGGCGCGCCCGAGCATCACGCCGTCGACATGCGTCAGATGCGCTTCAGCCTCGCCGAACGACCCGATGCCGCCATTGACGATGATGGTGAGGTCAGGCCGCCGCGCCTTCATGCGATAGACGCGGTCGTAGTCGATCGGCGGCACGTCGCGGTTCTCTTTCGGGCTCAAGCCTTCGAGCCAGGCCTTGCGCGCATGCACGATGAAGGTCCGGCAGCCGCCTTGCGCCACCGCGTCGATGAAGCGATCGAGGCTCTCCTCCGCATCCTGGTCGTCGATGCCGATGCGGCACTTGACCGTGACCGGCACCTTGGCGCTGCGTCCCCATCGCCGCGACCAGTCGGCGACCAGCTCGGGCTCGGCCATCAGGCAGGCGCCGAACCGCCCCGCCTGCACGCGGTCGGACGGGCAGCCGACATTGAGATTGATCTCGTCGTAGCCGAACTCGGCGCCGATGCGCGCGGCCTCGGCGAGCTGCGGCGGCATCGCTGCCGCCGAGCTGCAAGGCAACCGGATGCTCATCCACATGAAACCGGAGCAGCCGGTTCCGGTCGCCGCGCAGCATCGGCATCCGCCGTCACCATCTCGGTGTAGAGCAGCGCGCGCTTGGAGATGAGCCGCAGGAAGTAGCGGCAATGCCGGTCGGTCCACTCCATCATGGGCGCGACGCAGAATTTATGGGTTTGATCTAGCTGCATTTTCTCCAGCAAAAAAGGTGCGTTCACGGCGTTCAGATGCACTTTCGTACGCTATCACACGACCCTTTTCGCCCGTATTGGAGCCTGAGTGCAAGAGGAGCGCACTCGGGGACAGTCGATGCCCACATCACCGTCGCACAACGGCAAGGTCATCATCACCTGCGCCATCACCAGGTCAATCCACACCCCTTCGATGTCGCCCCATTTGCCTATTACGCCGAAAGAGATCGTCGACTCGGCCGAAGCCGCCGAAGCAGGCGCCGCGATCCTGCATCTTCACGCCCGCGACCCCGACACCGGCCGGCCCGACCAGCGGCCGGAGGCTTTCGAGCCGTTCCTGACGCGCATCAAGCAGGGCACCAATCCCGTCGTGAACCTCACAAGCGGCGGCAGCCCCTTCATGAAGATCGAAGAGCGCATCCAGCCGTCCGTCCGCTTCAAGCCGGAACTCGCGTCGCTGAACATGGGGTCGATGAATTTCGGCCTGTTCCCCCTGCTGAACCGGCACAAGACTTTCAAACACGAATGGGAGCCGCAATATCTGGAGAGCACCCGCGATCTCGTTTTTCGCAACACCTTCAAAGATATCGAGTTCGCGGTGACCGCATTGTCGGCGAACGGCACGCGCTTCGAGTTCGAGTGCTACGACGTCGGTCACCTGTACCACCTCGCACATTTCGTCGAACGCAAGCTGATCGAGCCGCCCTTCCTGGTGCAGTCTGTGTTCGGCATCCTCGGCGCATCGGTACCCATGCGAGGATGTGATGCACATGCGGCGCACGGCGGACCGTCGGCACCGACTACCGCTGGTCCGTGCTGGGGGCTGGCGCACGCCAACGCCATGGCCGCCGCCACGGCCGCCGCCATGGGCGCTCACGTCCGCGTCGGCCTGGAAGTACAGCCTGTGGATCGGTAAAGGCCAGCTCCGCCAGCAGCAACGCCGAGCAGGTCCGCCGGGTGCGCAGCATCGTGGAAGGGCTCGGCCTCGCGCCGGCGACACCGGACGAGGCGCGCGACATCCTGCATCTCAAAGGGGCTGATACGGTGTCGTTCTGATGTCCGCTTCCTGGCTCTGTCCAGGGAAGCGCGCCGGCTAGTAGCGCTCGCCCCAGTGAAGCGCCTTGAGCACCGGGCCGAGCGCCTTGCCCTTGTCGGTCAGGAAATATTCGTAGCGAGGCGGCGGTGTTCGTAGAGGCGCGTTGCGATCACGCCTTGAATCCTCCAGCCTCTTCAGCCGCGACGACAGGGTATTCGGCGCCACTCCACGGAGCCCGGCTTCAAACTGCTGGAAGCGAAGCGGGCCCTTGCGGAATAGGTCGCGCAGGATGAGCAGCGACCATTTCTCGCCAACCACGTCGAGCGCCCGCGCCACCGGGCAGTCTTCCTGACCATATCCGCTTGCCATACCAACCACTTAATCGATGTCGCTCTGATTTGTCAAGTCACTATCTATTGACAAGTCACTATCTCGACAATAGCTTAAGGTCATTCGGTCTCAGTCGTTGGAGGTGCTCCATGACCGCCCCAGCCTCTCTTCGAAAGGTCTCGAGCATGAATTCGAAAACCATCCCGACCGTGAAACGCTGAGACCCTTGGCGCGGCCTGAAACGCGCCCGGCGCCGGCGATCGATGCGGCGGGGCTTCGCCAACTGGCGCTCGATTGCGGTGCCGAACTCGGCCTCGTCGAAATCGACCGCCCCGGCCTCGATCCGCAACGCGACGAGATCCTCCGCAACTATCCCTGGACCAGGACGCTGCTCAGCTTTGTCGTGCGCATGGCGCGCGAACCGGTGCGCGGTGCGCCGCGATCGGTCGCCAATCTCGAATTCCATCGAGCGGGCCACGAGATCGACGAGATCGGCGCAGACATCGTCGCCGAGCTCGAGGCGCGCGACATTCGCGCCGTCAATCCCTCCATGGGCTTCCCCATGGAGATGTATCAGCCGGGCTACGCGCCGTGGGTCGTCTCGCACAAGCCTATCGCGGTCGAGGCTGGGCTCGGCCACATGGGCATTCACCGCAACCTGATCCATCCGAAATTCGGCAACTTCGTGCTGTTGGGCACCGTGCTCATCGATGTCGAAGTCGACGACTACGACCATCCGATCGACTACAACCCCTGCCTCGAATGCAAGCTCTGCGTCGCGGCCTGTCCGGTCGGCGCCATCGGGCCGGACGGCTCGTTCAATTTCTCCTCCTGCTTCACGCACAATTATCGCGAGTTCCTTGGCGGCTTCTCCGATTGGGTCGAGCAGATCGCCGATGCGCGCGATGCCCTCGATTATCGCCGGCGCATCAACGAGCCCGAAACCTCCTCGATGTGGCAGAGCCTCATCCTACGGCGCCAACTACAAGTCGGCCTACTGCATGGCGGTCTGTCCGGCCGGCGAGGACGTCATCGGTCCCTATCTGCAGGACAAGCAGCGGCACCTGAAGGAGGTGGTGAAGCCGCTGCAGGAGCGTGCCGAGCCGGTCTACGTGGTGGAGGGCTCCGATGCCGAGGCGGTCGCGCGCCGCAAATTCAAGAACAAGACGGTGAAGCCGGTCGGCAACGGCCTGAGGCCGCGCACGATCGCCGGCCTGCTCTGAACTTCATGCCGTTCGTGTTCCAGCCGAACCAGTCGCGCGGGCTTAACGCCACCTTCCACTTCAAATTCACCGGCACCGAAGAGCGCGAGGCACGATCACGATCAAGAACCGCACCATCGAAATCAAGGACGGCTTCGTCGGCAAGGCCGACTCTCCGCGTCACCGCCGACGCCAAGACCTGGCTCGGCTTCCTTGCGCGCGAAAAGAACCTGCCGCTCGCCTCTGATCCGAGCGGAAGATTCGCATCAAGGGCGATCCGCGGCTGCTGCTCGCCTTCGGCAAGTGCTTTCCGTCGCCGCGGGTACGCGTCACAAGCAGGTCGAGATCGTGCCGCAGCCCTCCCTGCTCAAGCGCGAGCCGGCGCGCTATCTGAAGAACGATCCGGCGACCGGAAAGATCAGGTGGCTGGGCAAGCTCGTGCTCGCCGAAAAGGAGGACGTGACCCACAACGTCAAGACCTTCCGCTTCAAGTCGCCGGACGGAGTCGACATTCCGTTCGACTACCTGCCCGGGCAATTCCTGACGCTGCACATCGCGCCGGGCGGCATCCCCACCAAGCGCTCCTACACCATCGCCTCGACGCCGACCTGGCGCGACCGCATCGAGATCACGGTCAAGCGCGAGGACCACGGCCTCGTCTCGCGCTGGCTGCACGACGAGCTGCAGCCGGGCGACGAGGTCACGATCGAGGCGCCCAACGGAACTTCCATTTCACCGGCAAGGAGGCCGAGAGCGTACTGCTGATCGGCGGCGGGGTCGGCATCACGCCGATGATGAGCGTGGCGCGCTACCTGACCGAGACCGGCTGGCCAGGCACGGTGCATCTGATCCTTGGATTCCGCACGCCCGGCGATTTCATTTTTCGCGACGAGATCGCGGCGCTGAAGCCCGCAACCCCAATCTTCGCGTCACCGTGACGATGAGCGAGCCGATGCGAGGCCTGGAGTGGTCGACAGGGTCAGATCGATGCGGCGCTTCTTTGCCGAGCGGTGCCCGACATTGCGTCGCAGTGCGGCGCACATTTGCGGGCCGCCGCCGATGATGGACGCGGTCAAGGCCGCGCTGATCGGGCTCGGTCTGCCCGAAGGACAGATCCGGATGGAAGCCTTCGGCACGGTCAAGCGCGATCCGACGGCGAAGGGCGCCGCGTCGCTACGGCAGATCGCCGGCAAGGTCTTTTCCAGGCGTCGAACGCGACCGCGCCGGTGCTCGCGGGATCGACCATCCTCGATGCCGCCGACGAGGCCGGCATCTTCATCGACAACGCCTGCCGCTCGGGAACCTGCGGCTCGTGCCGGGTGAAGCTCGCTTCGGGCGCCGTGCGCATGCCGGTTGAAGATGCGCTGACCGACGAGGACAAGGCCGAAGGCTACATCCTGGCCTGCCAGGCCGAGATCAGCGGCGATGTCGTGGTGGATGCCTAGGAGGATCAGGTCATGAACACGGTTCTGTCGGCTCTTGTGATCTTCGTCGGCGTGGAATCGGCGTGTGGCTCGTGTCGTTCGTCGTCGAGGCGCTGCGGCCTAAGCCGAAGCCGCCGCAAAGCTGCGATGGGCACCCGACATTCCCATCGACACCGTCGAGGTCGGCGGCAACAAGCTCCGCTACATCAAGACCGGCAAAGGTCCCGACGCTCGTCCTTCTCCACACGCTGCGAACGCAGCTCGATTTGTTCGAGAAGGTCATACCGGAGCTCTCCAGGCACTTTACCGTCTACGCCCTGGACTATCCGGGCCACGGCTATTCGGACATTCCGAAGGCACGCTATGACGCGGCCTTCTTCACCGCGGCGGTCGAAGGCTTTCTCGACAAGCTCGATCTCCGCGATGTCACGCTCGCCGGCGTGTCGATCGGCGGGGCGATCGCGCTGATCGTCGCCTCGCGGCGCAATCCGCGCGTTGCGCGCGTCATCGCCATCAACCCATACGACTACGCCAAGGGCCGCGGCATGGCGCGCAGCTCACTTTTCGGCTGGTTCGTCACCTATGCGTCGCTTGTTCCCGTTATCGGCGAGACGGTGATGCGGCTCAGGAATTCACTGCCGCCAGCGGGCTCGTCGTCGCCGCGACGTCCTGGCAGCCCGGACGCGCCCTCCGACCTGCCATCCCGTACGAAGGGAGGCCGTGATGGCCGTTGAGATCGAGATCGACGACGCGCGCTCCTGAAGCGGGAGATCACGAGGGCCCTATGCCTCGCACGAGCGCTTCCGTCTTCGCCTCCTCGTCCGGTAGTAGCGCCTCACCTCCCCAACAAATCGCAGCCCCCCGGCAAGGACGCGGGACGCCGCGGGGGTCTCTCAGATGCTGCGAGCACCGAGCGCGTCGAGGCTCTCGATCTCGGACGGCGTCAGCCGGAAGTCGAAGATCGCGGCATTCTCGGCGATGCGCTCGGCGTTCGTCGACTTCGGGATTGCGACAACCTCGTGCTCGACGTGCCAGCGGAGCACCACCTGCGCCGGCGTGACGCCGTGCTCCTGCGCGATCTGGACGAGTCGTGGCTCGCGGAGATTCGTCGTCCTGAGTGGGCTGTACCCCTCGAGTCGCACTCCGCGGCTGCGATGACCCTCGAAGACGTCCCGGTCGAACAGGGCGGGGCTCCACTCGATCTGGTTGACGGCCGGGAGGCGCCCCGTCGCCCCCTCGAGCTCGTCGATCTGCCGAAGGCTGTAGTTGCTCACTCCGACGTCACGTGCGCGTCCGTCCGCCTGCAGCTCGACGAGCCGCTCCCAGACGTCCGGCCTGGCGCGGCCGCCGGGCGGCCAGTGGATCAGCCAGAGATCGACGTACTCCAGCCCGAGGGCCTCGAGGCTCTCGGCAAGCGTCTCCCGCTCGCGTCCGGCATGGCTCTGGGGCAGCTTCGTCGTCACGAAGATCTCCGCCCGTGGCACGCCGCTCTCGGCGACGGCACGCCCAACCTCTCGCTCGTTTCCGTACACAGTCGCCGTGTCGATGTGCCGGTAGCCGACCTCGAGCGCGTGTCGGACCGCCTTGACGGCGCCGCGGCCACGCGCCTGCCACGTGCCGAGCCCGAGCAGCGGCATCATCGCGCCCGAGGGAAGCTCCACGTTGCGCTCGGCCGACACGCGGTCGCTCATGACGCCATTCTGGTCGTCCCGTGTCGGCGGGGGAGCGGCGTGTGTGAGGCCGCCTCCGGGTCTCACCGGGCGTCAGCGCTCGTTGGGTGTGCTAGAGGACTCCGGACAAGGCCCGCCGGAACGCGTTTCGGAGCTCCTCCACCGTCCCGACGTCCAGCGTTCGATACGTGAGCTCCTCCTGCTCGGCCCTGTCGAAGAGGTCGAGGAACTCGGCGATCTTCGGCTCGGGTCGCACGGGCCGGCGGCCTGGCCGCCACCCGTAGCTCTCCTCCAGGCGAACGAGGTCGGCGCGGTCGCCCTCTGTCAACGCGGGCTCGTGTCGCGCAAGCAGCATCGCGAGCTCGATGTGAAGCTCCTCGGCTCGGTCGGCTGCCATCGGCGGCTTACCGCAGGCGGTAGACGATGCGACCTCTGTCGAGGTCGTAGGCCGACACCTCGACCTTCACGCGATCGCCGGGACCCATGCGGATCCGGTAGCGCTTCATCTTCCCGGCGGTATAGCCGATCATCTGGTGACCGTTGTCGAGCTGGATCCGGAACATCCGGTTGCGGAGGGACTCGGTGATCTCGCCCTCCATCTCGATCTTCTCTTCCTTGACAGCGATAGCAGCCTCCGTTCGTTCGACGGGGAACGAGTTCGGCTGCGTGGCCGCCCGAAGCGACCACGGCAGCCGATGCTCGACTACGCGACGACGGAGACGTTGGTCGCCTCGGGGCCCTTCTGCCCCTCGCGGGCCTCGAACGAGACCTTCGCCCCCTCGGGGAGCGACTTGAACCCGTCACCGGCGATCGAGCTGTGATGCACGAAAAGGTCCTTCGACCCCTCGGCAGGGGTGATGAACCCATACCCCTTCGCATCATCGAACCACTTCACGGTTCCTTCTGCCATTGAAATACACCTCCCTTACCAAACTCACGAACGGATAGGGAAGGCGCAGGCGCGCGAACCGAACTCGCTCTAACTCGGGGAAAGCATAGCTGCTGTCGCGGCTTGCGGCCGAAAATCCGGCGTCGCTCGAACGTGTCGGACGCCACGGACCGTGCCTGAGCACGCAATCCGCCGCTCAGGAGCCGCGGGGCGCGACCTGCTGGAGCACGGACTCGGACGTCACCGTTGAACGGCCGATCCTCGGCGGATGAGGACGAGGACGCACGCCGCCGCCGCCGGCAGGTCGTCGATCATGCCGATCCCTCGTCCCTACGGCCCGAAGAACTGCGCGAGGCTTCCGGTCCTGAACGGCGCCGGATCGATCGCGAGGTCGCCCGAGAAGGGGTAGACGAGCGCGATGAGGACGACCAGCGACAGGCCCACCACCAGCGCGATCGATACGGCGCCTATCGCGTGGAATCCGAAGCTCCGGGAGCCGACGAGAACCGTGTAACCGAGGATGACCAGCGAACCGACGAGGAGAAGCACCACGATCACCCAGGGCAGCCCGCCCTCGGCGTCGTCGAGCCGATCTCGACGGGCTTCGAGGGCGGCGTTGAGCTGTCGCACGGCGTCGTTGTAGAACGCCTCCGTCCGAGCGGAGCTCGGCTCGACGGCCTGAAGCGCCGTGTAGAGGTCTTCGACGGCCGCCCAGGCGCGCGCACTCTGCTCGCCATCGTTCATGCGCGGCCACTCCTCGTCGACCACGATCCGCACGTAGGCACCGACGGCGCTGCGAACCTCGTCACCGGCCGCCTGCGGGAACGTCGCGCTGTCCCGCACGACAGCCTCGAGCGCGTCTGCCTCGCTTCTCACGCTGTTCTGCGTGTCGCCGTAATCCTGGTACGCGATCACGATGATGAAGGCGAGGAGCAGGCCGAAGAGCGCCGCCACGACGCCGAGCATCTGCGACGCGACCTCAGCGTCGAACCCCTCGGCGACCGAGGGCACGAGCCGTCGGATCAGCCAGACCAGCGCGAGGACGATGCCGACGATCGCGAAGACGATTGTGACGAGGAGAAGCCACATCGGCACCGCATCGACAGCCCCGCGTAGCACGGGGGAACCGTACGCGAGCCCGCAGCAACGTGCTCCGAGGAAGTACTGTCGGTTGCTCGCTGCGCGGGACGAGAGGTCCCGGGCCGATGGCGCCCTCCGGGCCTAGGCTCGCTGCCCCGCCTCGAGGGTGACCACATCGTCCATTCCGTCGAGCCCCTCCGGGCGGTGGGTGATGAGGAGGACGGTGCGATCACCGGCAGCCGCGAGCATGTCGTCCATCAGCGACCGAGCGGTGGGCGGGTCGAGGTGCGCTGTCGGCTCGTCGAGCACGAGGACCGGTGCGTCGGCCAGGAGCGCGCGCGCGAGGGTGAGGCGCTGGCGCTGACCGCCCGAGAGCCGCGCTCCGTCCTCGCCCACGAACGTGTCCAGGCCTTCGGGGAGGCCGGCCACCCACTCGTCCAGCCGTGCACCCGCGAGCGCGGCTTCGAGGTCGGCCTCTGACGCGGTCGGCCGCGCGAGCCGAACGTTCTCCCGGATCGTCGAGTCGAAGACGTGCGCCTCCTGCCCCGCGAGCGCAAACTGCCGACGCACGTCCTCCTGCCGGTAGTCGCGCACGTCGCGGCCGGCGATCGTGACACGGCCGTCCTCCGGGTCGAGGAAGCGGAGGAGCAGGTTGGTGACCGTGGTCTTCCCGGCGCCGCTCGGCCCGACGAGCGCGATGCGCCGGCCCGGGTCGAGGCGGAGGTCCACACCGGTGAGCGCAGGCCGCTCGTTGCTTCCGTACCGGGCCGTCACGCGCTCGAGCGCGATCGTCGCTCGCCGCGGCGGAGCCGGGAGCGGAGTCGCCGGATCCTCCACCGCGGCTCGGCGGTCGATCAGCTCCTGGACGCGTTGCCCCGCGGCGAGCGTCGCCGCAAGCTCACGCGCCGCCCCCGGAAGCGGGGAGACCGCGTCGAATGACGAGAGGGCGAGCAGCGCGAGCGTCGCGACGAGGACGCGGTCGAGCACGCCCGCGTCGGTCGCCGAGACTGCCACGGCGAGGATGCCGACGACGGTCAGGCCCGAGACGAGGATCGAGAGCGCGTCGCCGAGGCCTGCGACGAGCGCGTCCCGACGGCCGAGCCGCGCCAGCTCGCGATTCAGACACCGCGATGCGTGCGACGGTTCGCTCCTCCCGGCCGTAGACGACGAGCTCGGGAGCGCCCCGGAGGAGCTCCACGAGCTCGGCCGTGAGCTCGCCGCGCGCGGCGGCCTGGCGTCGACCGGCAGCCCGGGCGAGCGCTCCGGCGAGCAGCGGGACGGCGACCCCCACGACCAGCAGCCCCGCGGCGAGGATCATCGCGGCGGCCGGCAAGAACGCCGCGGCAAACCCGACCGAGGCGGCGCCGACGACGAGCGCGACGAGAGGAGGCCCGAGGCCGCGGACGTAAAGACCCTGGAGCGCGTCGACGTCCCCGATCATGCGAGCGAGCAGGTCACCGCGGCGGTAGCCCTCGAGCTGGGCCGGCGCGAGAGGCTCGATCCGCTCGTAGAAGCGGGTGCGGATCCCGCCGAGCGCGCGCAGGGCGAGGTCGTGCGAGACGAGACGGTCGAGGTACCGGGTCAACGGGCGGGCGAGCCCGAAAAAGCGGACTGCGACGATCGTCACCGTCAGAGACAGGATCGGCGGCTGCTCGGCGGCGCGCGAGATCAGGTACCCCGCCGTCGTCATCAGTGCGACGCCGAACAAGACGGCAAGTGCGCCGAGCACGACCGAGAGCGCTGCGCGCGACCGAGGCACACGAGCGAGCCCGACGACCTGCCGGAGTGACTGGATCACGCGGCCACCAGCGCGGCCTCGACGATCCGGCCGGAGGCCAGCATGACGACCCGATCCGCGCGCCGAGCGAGCTCCGGGCGGTGCGCAATGAGGAGGACGGTGCGTCCGTCCCGCAGCCGCTCGACGGCCGCATCGACGAGCTCGGCGCTCTCGGGATCGAGATTCGCCGTGGGCTCGTCGAGGATCACGAGAGGCGCGTCGCGCAGAAAGGCCCGCGCGAGCGCGATCCGTTGAGCCTCACCGGCCGACAGCGGTCGGCCGCCGTCGCCGACGACGGTCTCGTAGCCGGCGGGCAGCTCGCGGACGAACGCGTCGGCTCCGGCGAGCGCCGCGGCGCTCTGTATGTCGGGGGCCGTCGCCGCATCGTTGCCCAGACGGATGTTGTCGGCGACGGTGCCGCGAAACAGCGTCGGGCGCTGCGGCACCCAGGCGATCTGCGTGCGCCAGGCGGCCGCGTCGCAGGACGCGAGATCGACGGCGTCCACGGTCACGCGGCCGCCCGTCGGCTCGAGCAGTCGAAGGAGCAGCGACGCGATCGTGCTCTTGCCGCTCCCGCTGGGGCCGACGAGCGCCACGGTCTCGCCGGCCGCGAGCTCGAGGTCGATCGCGTCGAGCACGAGCTCCGGCCGAGACGGATAGACGAACGAGACTCCCTCGAGCCGGACGGGAGCGTCCCGCGGGCTCCGCGCCACGTGCCTGCCACCGACGGAGATCGTCGGGTCCGCCTCGAGCAGCTCGAGGAGGCGTTCCGTGACTGCGAGCCCGTCGGCGCTCGCGTGGTACTGGGCTGCGAGGTTCCGCAAGGGCAGGTAGAGCTCCGGCGCGAGCACGAGGACGGTCAGGCCCGCCTCGAGCCCGAGACCGCCCTCGACCAGGCGAACGCCGACCGTCACCGCGACGAGTGCGATCCCGAGCGTCGCCGCGAGCTCCAGCACCGTCCCGGAGAGGAACGCAACCCGGAGCGTGCCCATCGTCGTGCGGCGATACTCGTCGCTCACCTCCGCGATCCGCTCGGCCTGCGCCTCGGCTCGGTTGAAGGCACGAAGCGTCGGCAGTCCGCGGACGACGTCCGCGAAGTGGCTCGCGAGGCGTCCGAGCGCACGCCAGCGCGCGTTCGTTTGCCGCTCCGTGTAGCGGCCGATGAGCCACATGAAGATCGGGACGAGCGGGAGCGTGAGGAGCATCACGCCCGCCGAGACGAGGTCGATCGACGCGACGAAGACGAGGACGGCCGCCGGCACCACCGCTGCGAGGACGAGCTGTGGCAGGTAGCGGGCGAACGTCGTCTCGAGCGCGTCGACGCCGGTGACGGCGACCGTGGCGATCTCGGCGCTCCCCGCACCGTCGAGCGCGGTCGGCCGGTCGCGGAGTCGCCGCTGGACGAGCTCGAGTCGCAGCTCCGCGAGGACCGTCGTCGCCGCGCGCCTGCCGGCGACCTCGAAGCCCCACGCCGCCGCGGCCCGTCCCAGGGCGGTGACGGCCAGAAGCGCGAGCGGTAGCGCGAGGCTTCTGAGAGTGGCGCCGCCGAACGCGCTCGCCGCCACGTAGGCGAGCAGAGCCGCCTGGACGAGCACGAGAAGCGCCGCCAGCACGCCGAGCGCGGCGTCGACGCCGAGCAGCACGCGTACCCCCCGCGCTCGGCGCAGCAGGCGCGGGTCGACACCGCGCACGGGAGCTAGCCGCCGGTCTTCCGCGCCACGAGCTCGATCGGGCTGCCGGCGTCGTCGCCCCCGAGCCGGGCGCGGAAGACGTGGTACGTCCACGCCTGGTAGAGCAGCACGACCGGAAGGAGAAGGGCCGCGACGACCGTCATGACGGTCAGCGAGTAGTGCGCAGAGGAAGCGTTCTCGATGGTGAGGCTGTTTCCGAAGTCGGGGTCCGACACCATCACTCGCGGGTAGAGGCTGACGAACAGCGTGACGACGACCGCGCCGATCGTGGTCGCCGTTGCGACGAACGCCCAGCGCTCGGCGCCTGCTCGCACGAGGACGACCGCCGCGACCGCGGCCACCGCGGCGACCGCGACGGGGAGGAGGCCCGGGAAGAGCCCCTTGTCGTTCACGTCACCGGCGACCACGAGCGTCCAGACGAGGAAGCCGGCGCCGACGACCGCGGCGAGCGGTGCGAGGCGCGAGGCGGTTCGGCGTGCGCGTTCGCGGAGGTCACCGAGCGTGCGGAGCGAGAGGAACACCGCGCCGTGCAGCGCGAAGAGCAGGACGATCGCGACGCCGGCGAGGATCGTGTACAGGCTGAAGAGGTCGCCGAAGTCCCCGGCATAGCTCTGGTCCGACGAGACAGGGGTCCCGTGGAGCAGGCTGGACAGCGCGATGCCCCAGAGGAACGGCGCGCCGACCGAGCCGATCGTGTTCATCCAGGCCCAGAACGCTCTCCAGCCGGGACTCTCGGCCTTAGAGCGCCATTCGAACGAGAGGACCCTGACGATCAGGAGCGCCAGGATGATGAGGAGGGCGAGATAGAACCCCGAGAACATCGTCGCGTACCAGACGGGGAAGGCAGCGAACGTCGCTCCGCCCGCGATCACGAGCCAGACCTCGTTCCCGTCCCACAGCGGCCCGATCGACTCGAACATCGTGCTGCGGTCCGCCTCGCTCTTCCCCAGGACGGGCAGCAGCATGCCGACCCCGAAGTCGAACCCCTCGAGCACGAAGTACGCGGTCCAGAAGAAGGCGAGCAGGCAAAACCAGAGGATCTCGAGCGTCATCGGTGCCCCTTCGGGTAATGCTGCCCCACTTCTGGGTCGCGAGCACCAAGCCAGAGGCCGCACTCGTCCGCAACCAAGGCTCGGCAGCCTTGGTAAGGGCGAGGGTGGACTCTGGCGCCGCGTGATCGCGGGTCAGAAGTGATGGTCCGTATTGCCTGGAGGGGCACTAGTAGGCCGGCGCCGGTTGCGGCGTTCCTTCCTCGTCGGGCCCGACCTCGGGAGGATCGAGCCGGGCGTAGCGGCGCATGAGGTAGAAATCGAGGGCGCCGAGGATCGCGTACAGCGACGCGAACACGCCGAGGCTGAGCCCGACCGTCCACGCGCTCACCGCGCCCGAGACCGCGTCCTCGGTCTTCAGCAGCCCGTAGACGACCCACGGCTGGCGCCCTGCCTCGGTCAGGATCCAGCCGGCGAAGTTGGCGAGGAACGGGAGCGCGATCGCGACGATCGCGGCCCGCTGGAACCACTTTGCCGTTTGGACGTTCCGGCGCCAGAGGAGCCACGCGCCCCAGGCCGCGAGCAGGAGCAACAGCGTCCCGAGGTACGCCATCACGCGCATGCACCAGTACACGAGACGCACGTCGGGGATGTAGTTGCCCGGGCCGTACTGCTGCTCGGCCTGGCGCTGCAGCTCGTTGATCCCGACGACCTCACCCTTGAACGAGTTCGTCGCAAGGAACGAGAGCAGGCCGGGGATCTCGATGTCGAACGACGGCGTCTGGTCGTCGACCGTGAAGCCGCCGATCTGGAAGAGCGAGAACCCGGCCGGCTGCTCGGTGTTCCAGAGCGCCTCCGTCGCGGCGATCTTCATCGGCTGCACGTCAGTGGCGGCGACGCCGAACTCGCTTCCTACCCCGAGTTGGACGAACGTGACGGGGAGCGCGACGACGATCGCCAGCTTCGCCGCGCTGCGGAAGACGTCGACGTTTCGCCCACGCAAGAGGTGCCAGCAGGAAACGCCGAGCACGAGGAAGCTCGCGGTGACGAGCCCGGCGAGAATGGCATGTGTCCAGGCGAAGAGCACGAACCCCTGGAAGAGGATCTCGAAGATGTCCGTCGCCTCTGCGCGGCCCGTCTGCCCATTGAGCTCGTAGCCGACGGGATGCTGCATCCAGGAGTTGGCCGTCAGGATGAAGTACGCGGAGAGCCAGGTGCCGAGCCAGACGAGATAGATCGTCGCGAGGTGCACCTTCGGCGAGAGCCGGTTCCAGCCGAAGAACCAGAGCCCGATGAACGTCGCCTCGAGCATGAATGCCCCGATGCCCTCGATGGCGAGCGGCGGGCCGAAGACGTCGCCCACGTAGGCCGAGAACGCCGACCAGTTCATGCCGAACTGGAACTCCATGACCAGCCCGGTCGCGACGCCTATCGCGAAGTTGATGAGGAAGAGCGTCCCGAAGAAGTGCGTCAGACGGAGCCACTTCTCGTCGCCCGTGCGATGCCAGAGCGTCTGCATCACGGCCAGGAGCGGCGCCAGCCCGAGCGTGAGCGGCACGAAGATGAAATGGAAAAGCGTCGTCAGCGCGAACTGCCAGCGGGCGAGCTCCACCGCCGTGGAAGCAAGCATGCTCATGCGTCAGACCGAACCTGGAGCTCGCTCCTCCGGGCTCGTGAAGGCGCCCTCGCGGACGATGCATGAGGACCACGGAGATGTGTCGGCGTGGCGATGCAGATGCTCCTGTTCTGGTGGCGTTGACCTGACGCTAGGACGGCGCGAGCTGGGAAGCATCGTCCGAACGGGATGATCCGGAATGGTCCCAGGAGCGACAGGGGTCGTCGGGATTGCGCCCGAGGTGGCGTCCTAGCCCGCTCCTGGGGGCAGAGGCGGGGTTCCGGCGCCCCGTGGCGCTCTGCTTGCGATTGCGGTGGCGAGGACCGGGAACGCGAGGACGGAGATCATCCCGGCTCCGATCAGGGACGTGCCGACGTCGGCGGAGATCGCGCCGCGATCCGTGCCGATGCCAACGATCGCCACCACCAGCGGCAGCCCGGTCGCGCTGAACAACGCGAGGCTCGCCGTGGGCCGAGGCCCCAGCTCGCGCAGCCAGAGCAGGGCGGACGTGCCGCGGACGACCAGGAACAGTGCAAGGAAGAGCGCTCCGAGACCCACCCCGGTCGGCGTCAAGAGGCTGTCGAGGTCGAAGTTCATCCCGGTGACGACGAAGTAGATCGGGATCAGGAACCCGAACCCGACCCCCTCGAGACGCATCCGCACGTGGTCGCCGTCCGCCGAGGCGAGCGCCAGCCCGACCACCAGCCCGCCGGCGAACGCCCCGAGCACGAAGTCGAAGCCCACCTCGATGGCGAGAAAGACGAGCGCCGCGACGCCGAAGACGGCCAGCCGTACGGCCGCCTGACCGGTCGTGTGCACCGTCTGCTGGAGGACGCGGACCACCTGGGGCGGGCGCGCCCGCAGCGCGGCCGCCGCGGCCAGCATGACGACGAAGCCGAACACGACGAGGAGCAGCGTCTCCGTGAGCGCGCCGTAGGCGCCGGTGAGGAAGATCGAGATGACGACGATCGGCCAGAACTCGCCGGCGACACCGGAGCCGAGCACCGCGGACCCGAGGGGCGTCGGCAGCAACCTCGCGTCCGCGAGTATCGGGACGAGCGTGCCGAGTGCAGTCGTCGCGAGCGCCACGCCGAGCAGCCATGCTTCGGCGTCCAGTCCTGCCCCGTGCAGCACGAGGCCCACGACGACGCCGATCCCGAGCGAGATCGCCCACCCGAGTGTTCCGCGGACGAGTGAGCGCCGCGCCACACGGTGCGCGACGAGCTCGAGCCCCGCGAAGAAGAACAGGAACACCAGGCCGAGGTCGGCGAGGAAGTCGATGTGGGTGTCGACCTCGGCGATGCCCAGGCCTTCCGGGCCGATCAGGATCCCGAGCACGATCTCCAGCACGACCGTGGGCAAGACCACCCGGCGATGCAGTCTCGAGAGGATCGCTCCGGCGCTCGCCGCGGCGAGGACGAGGACGAGCGAGCCGGCGTCCGGCAGCGGCGCCTCCGCGGCGAGCAGGAGGTGCCCGATCACGTCACGACGGCACCAAGGGAGCGATCCCCCACGTGCTCGTGAACGAGCCTCCGGGCTCGAGGCGAATCAACGACTCGCCCGTGCGGAACGCGTTCGGCGGGCACGTCATCGGCTCGACGGCGAGGCTCTTCCGGTCGACGTCGGGAAGTGGGTCTCCGGTGAAGAGCATCAGATAGGGGTAGGTCTCATCGACCCATAGCGTGAGCCCCCGCCCGCTGTCGGAATCGCGGAGCTCGACGCGGGCGAGCCCGTCCTCCTCGCGCTCGAGGTCGGTGAACGCATTGTCCAGCACTGTCCCGCCGATCGGCCTCGGCGAGCGGAAGTCGTGCTCCGTGCCGTCGACGGGCGCGGAGCCGGCAGGAAGCCCGCGCTCGTCCGAGACGAGCATGGTGCGTCCCGGCGCGCGCAGGATCACCGGGTCGACGGTCTCCGTGCCCACCGTGAGGTACGGGTGGGCGCCGGCCCCGTAGGGGCAGGGCTCCGCGCCGGTGTTCGTGGCCGTCGTCCGCACGCGGAGACCGCCCTCGGACAGCGTGTACTCGATGCCGAGCAGGAGCGAGAACGGATAGCCCGGCTGCGGATGGAGCGCGTGCTCCATCACGACCCGGTGCCCCTCGTGCTCGGCGACGCGCCACGACGCCCAGCGGACGAGACCGTGGATCGCGGTTCGCGTGTCGGGCTCGGTCAGCGGGAGGCGATGGCGCCGGCCTTCGAACTCATACGCTTCCGTCCTCCAGCCGGTTCGGCCACGGGAGCAGCACCTGCCCGCGACCCGACGTGCACATCTCGTCGGCGCCATAGCCGTCGAGTAGCGCCCGGCCGCTCTGGGAGTACGAGCGCAGTCCGCCGCCGACCTCGACGATCACGGCTCGCTGGTCGCCGAGGGTGATCTCGTGCTGCTCCCCGGAGGGGGTGAGCATCACGCTTCCGCGGGCGCCGCTCCGCCGTTTCGCGTCACAGAGGTGAGTGGCTTCGTGACGTCCTCGAGCGATTTGCCTTCCGCCTTGATCCCGATGAGGAGCTCGACGATGCCGCCGAAGACCATGATCGCTCCGCCGATGACGTAGCCGACGTAGAGCCCCGTCGGGTCGGAGCCGTCGCCGATCAGCCAGCCGTAGAAGACGGGGCCGAACGCTCCGAAGATCTGTGCGATGGCGAAGAAGACGGCGATGGCCTCGGCACGGATCTCGATCGGCCACGTCTCGCTGACGGTGAGGTAGGCCGCGCTGGCGCCTGCCGAGGCGAAGAAGAAGATGATGATCCAGCAGAAGGTCTGCGTTCTCGCGGTGAGGTCGCCCTGGTCGAAGAGCCAGCCGCTGACCGCGAGCAAGACGCCCGAGATGATGTACGTACCCGAGATCATCGGCTTTCGTCCGACGATGTCGAAGAGCGGGCCGAGCAAGAGCGGCCCACACAGGTTGCCGACCGCGAAGGCGATGCCATAGAGCGGCACTCTGTCCGCGCTCACGCCGTAGAACTGGACGAGCACCAGCCCGTACGTGAAGTAGATGGCGTTGTAGAGGAACGACTGGGTGATCATCAGCGTGGCGCCGAGAATTGCCCGCTTCGGGTAGGTGCGGAAGACGAGGCCCAGGAACATGACGTAGCCGTACCGCTTCTCGGGAACGAGCTCGAGCGCCTGCGAGTCGTCGACGGGCTCGAGCTCCTGGCCCGACGCGCGAACGGCGTCCTCGATCTTGGCGAGCTCTCTCTCCGCCTCCTCCATGCGGCCGTGGGTCATCAGCCACCGGGGGCTCTCGGGCAGCGTCCGTCCGACGATGATCACGACGATCGCGAGGATCGGCCCCATCAGGAACGCGAGCCGCCACCCGACATCCGGCGCGAACGCGTTCAGGAACACGAGAGAGGCGAACGAGCCGAGCAGTGCTCCGGCCCAGTAGGTGCCGTTGATCCAGATGTCGACACGGCCCCGGTACTTCGACGGCATCATCTCGTCGATCGCGGAGTTGATGGCGGCGTACTGTCCGCCGATTCCCATGCCCGCGACGAAACGCGTCCCGTAGAAGTAGGCGAGCCACAGCCAGCCGCCGTCGTTCACCGTGAACGCTGCAAGACCCGTGCCGAAGAGGTAGAGCAGGAGGGTGACGATCAGCAGCCGCTTTCGCCCGAGCTGGTCGGAGAGCCTTCCGAAGACGAGCGCACCGACGACCTGGCCGACGAGGTAGACCGAGGCGATCCACCCGATCTGGGTCGAGCTCATGTCGAGCGTGTCGGGCTGGATGAGGACGCCCGTCACGGAGCTCGCGATCGTGATCTGGAGGCCGTCCAGGATCCACGCAGCTCCGAGCCCTGCGACCATGCGCGTGTGGAACGGCGACCAGCTCAGGCGATCGAGCCGCGCCGGAATGGTTGACCTGATCGCCTTCGACTCCGTCGCGGTGGCGCTCACCTGACTCTCCCTTCTGGGCCGTCCTCGTCGTCGAGGCCACGGTTTCCCGGGACCCGAGTCACTTGATCAGACAACACCGAACGCCCCCGTACATCGTCCGTATGGGATGAATGGTTGACGGCTCATTCTCCGACCCCTCCGGGCTGCGGATGCAGCGACGCCGGGCTCGGCCGCCGGCCGGCGACCACGAAGGACCAGGCGCCCAGGCACACGGCGACGACGGCCGCGAACGCGTAGATCGTGGGCAGGCTCACGCCACCGTCCACCAGAGGGCCGACGCCGAACGCCGCGATCCCGTAGCCGAGCTGGTAGAAGGCGATCACGCCGCCCGCCATTCCCGCCGAGAAGGTCGTGAGCTCCTCCTGACCGAAGCTGATCGTCAGCGGCAGGAGCGCGGAGCACCCGAGGCCGGCGAGGCCGAACGCGACGATGCCGAGCGCCGGCTCGTCGTCGGGGAGGAGCGCGATGACCACGAATGCCGCAGCCAGCAGGAACGGCAGCACGTGGTATGCCGATCGCGACGGGATGACGCGTTGAACGGCTGCGAAGAGGACCCGCCCGAGCGTGACCATGCCCCAGAACGCCGTGAGCGCGAGCGCGGCTTGCGTGGTCGACGCGCCGAGCTCGCTCGTCATGTCGAGCTGCGACCAGTTGCCGTTCACCGTCTCGCAGACGCCGTAGAGCACGGCGAAGCCCGCGTACACCCAGAAGCGACCCGGAATCCCGGTCGTGGTGCGCGCGGCAGCATCTGCCCTGGGGTCTCGATGCGAAGCGGTAGCCGCACGCTCACGACGAGAAGCGCCACGAGGAGCAGGGCCGAGGTCAACGGCAGCCCCCACCAGAAGCCCAGGCCGACGAAGATCGCAACGAACACGGGCGCCAGGACCGTGCCGAGCCCGAGCAGCGCGTTGAGGACGAGGATCGATCGGTCGACGGCCCCGGGATGAAACGCAGCGGCGAACGTGTTCAGAGCCGGCACGGCGAGCCCGAACCCCGCGCCCAGGAAGGCCGTGGCGACGAGGAGGAGGACGTACGCGAGCGTCTCGTCCTGCGTCAGGAACTGACTGACGATCAGCACGCTCATGGAGACGAGGCCGGCCGCGAGTCCGGCGATGTACACGCGCTTGGTGCCGAAGCGGCTCCCCAGGCTGGCACCCAGCAGCGCCGCCGTGATCGCTGCGATCACCTGCGGGCAGGAACAAGCGTGCCGTACTGCGTGTTGGAGAGGTCGTACTCGTCCGGGTCGGTGAAGATCGTGCTCGCGGCTGGGAAGGTGACCAGGGCGATGCCCTGGACCACGCCGGCGGCGTAGACGACGTTCGCCTCGACCCTGGTCGCCATCCCGACTCCGCCGGCCCGCTCCGATCCTCGACTATGCCATTCGCTCGAGCAGGTGGTCTCCGACCCGGAGCGAGTTGGCCATCGCCGTGAGGGCCGGGTTCACCGCGCCGATCGAGGGGAAGACGCTCGTGTCGACGACGTAGAGGTTGTCGAGCTCGTGTGCCCGGCAGCTCGTATCGAGCACCGAGGTGGCCGGATCGGCGCCGAACCGGGCGGTGCCGGCCTGATGCGCGCAGCCGGCGACGGGGATGTCGTTCTTCATGTAGGCGAAGCGGTGGATGAGGTGGCCCGGGTTCATGTCGAGCTTCCCGAGCATCGACTTGACCTCCGAGTAGAGCCGCTTCTTCGCCTCCGCGTTCGTCTCCGCGTAGCTGAGCGTGAGCTTGCCGTCGCCGTCGACCGTCACCCGGTTCTCCGGTCTCGGCAGGTCCTCGGTCGAAAGCCAGAAGTCGATGGCGTGGCGCGCCATCCGCTCCAGCGTCCACTCCGGCGCCAGCTTCGTGTCCCTCGGCCGCTCGCCGCGGAACATCGGCGCCGTCGACTTGCCGACCATCTGGACGTTTCCGAGCGGGAACTCGAAGTCGTCGCCCCCGCTGAAGTAGAAGTCGTTCAGGGCGAGCGTCTTCTGGAAGGTCGTCGGGTTCTCCTCGCGCGAGAGAGCAAGGACGGCCGTCGAGTCGTGGAACATGTAGTTGCGGCCGACCTGATCCGAGCCGTTGGCGAGACCGTTCGGATGCTTCTCGTTGGCCGACTGCAGGAGCAGCTTGGCCGTGTTCGCGGCTCCGCAGGCGACGACGACGATGTCGCCTGCGAAACGCTCCTCGCTCCCGTCGCGGTCGACGACGACCTCCGTGACGGACGTCCCGTCGGCGTTCGTCTCCAGCCTGACGACCCGCGCGTGCGTGAGCAGCGTGACGTTCGCATGCTCGAGAGCAGGCCGAACGCCGAGCACCTCGGCGTCGGACTTGGCGTGAACGAGACACGGGAACCCGTCGCACGTCCCACAGCGGATACACGTGCTGAACGCCATGTTCGTCTCGTCGAGCATGATCCCGCAGGGGGCATGGAACGGCCGGTAGCCGGCGGCAGCGAGGTCGTCTGCGAGCTGCTGGATCCGAGGCTCGTGGGAGACGGCGGGGTGCGGATAGGGTGCGCTTGCGGGGGGTTCAGTCGGGTCCTCGCCGCGTGCGCCATGGACGTGGTAGTGCTGCTCTGCGAGCGTGTAGTACGGCTCCAACTCCTCGTAGGAGATCGGCCAGGCCGGCGAGATGCCGTCGTGATGCTGCAGTTCGCCGAAGTCCTCCTTGCGCAGCCGGTACAGCGCGGCGCCGTAGAGCTTCGTCGCGCCTCCGACGAAGTAGTGGACCCCCGGCTGAAAGGGCTTCCCGCCGGCGTCGTACCACGTGTCCGGCGAGACGTAGCGGTTGTCCACGAACACGTCCTGGTCCGACCAGTTCTGCGGCTCGCGCGGCAGCCAGTCGCCGCGCTCGAGCAGGAGGATCCGCTTCCCGGACGGTGCGAGGTGCCGCGCGAGCGTGCCGCCTCCTGCCCCGGTGCCGATGATGATCACGTCGTAGGACTCCATCAGGTGGCCTCCTCCAGCCGCTCGGCGAGGATGATCCGCGCCGCCGCCTCGATCAGCGCGAGGTGGGAGAACGCCTGCGGCACGTTGCCCAGGTGACGGCCGGTCGCGGCGTCGAACTCTTCTGCGTAGAGGCCGAGGGGAGACGCGATCCGAAGCAGGCGCTCCATCAGGTCACGTGCCCGCTGCGCCTCGCCCGTGATCGCGAGCGCCGAGACGAGCCAGAAGGAGCAGATCAGGAAGGTCCCCTCCTTGCCCGACAGGCCGTCGTCGGTCTCCTCGGTGCGGTAGCGAAGGACGAACCCGTCCTCGCTCAGCTCGTCCGCCACGGCGAGGACAGAGGCCTGTAGGCGTTCGTCGTCACCCGGCAGGAAGCCGAAGATCGCCGCGAGCAGCGTCGAGGCGTCGAGCGAGTCCGTCGCGTAGTGCTGGCGCAGGACGCCGCGGTCGCTCACGCCGTGCTCGAGGATGTCTGCCTTGATCTCCTCGGCCGTGGCGCGCCATGACTGAGCGAGCTCGGGATCGGCGCGGATCTCCGCCAGCTTCGCCGCGCGGTCGAGCGCGACCCAGCACATGAGCTTGGACGAGACGTAGTGCTGCGGCTCGCCCCGGGCCTCCCAGATGCCCTGGTCGGGGCTCCGCCAGACCTGCGTGGCGCACTCCGCCTGGGCCTGGACGATCGGCCAGAGCCGGTGGGGAAGCCGACCGCTGTGCTGCGTGTGCAGCAGGATCGAGTCGAGCACCGAGCCGAACACGTCGTTCTGTCGCTGGTCGAAGGCGCCGTTGCCGATCCGCACCGGGCGCGCTCCCGCGTATCCGGACATGTGATCGAGCGTCGACTCGGTCAGGTCCCGGCGCCCGTCGATCCCGTACATGATCTGGAGCCCGCCGTCGTCGTTCGCCTCCAGGTCGGCGACGAACTGCATGAACTCGTCGGCTTCCCAGTCGAGATTGAGGAAGTGCAGCGCCTGGAGCGTGAACGTCGAGTCGCGCATCCAGCTGTAGCGGTAGTCCCAGTTCCGTTCTCCGCCGGGCGTCTCGGGCAGCGACGTCGTGAGCGCCGCCACGGTGGCCCCGGTGGGCATGTACGTGAGGCCCTTGATCGTGAGCGCCGAGCGCTGGATCGGATCACGCCAGCGGTGATCGGGGATCCGCGCCTGGCCGAGCCAGCGGCGCCAGAAGCGCGCTGTCGTGGCGATCCTCGCCTGGGCGTCGTCCACGTCCTTCGGCGCCGCGAAGTCCTCCGCCCACGAGAGGGCGCAGTAGGCCCGGTCGTCGGCCTCCAATGTGTGCCTGGCGCGGACGCGATCGTCCTCCACGCCGAGCGGGAGGTCCGTGACGAGGCGGATCGTCAGACCTGCCCCGCTGGCGTCGGCCGCATGGCGGCTTCCGTCGACGAGCGTCCAGGTCGCCGGCGTCCGACCGTAGTCGAACGACGGCTCGCAGACGAGCTCGACCTCGACGCGTCCCTCGACGCACTCGACCGTACGGACGAGGACGTGCTCGGCGTCGTCGTCGGCAGGCGGCCGCGTGTGCGGGGTGATCGCGTCCTCGTGGTCCCACGGGCCGACGGTCAGCGCATCGCGCACGATCACCCAGCCGGATGGGGTCTTCCAGGTCGTGACGAGCACGTTCGTCCCCGCCTCGTACAGGCGCGCCGTCGGATGGTTGATGCCGAACGGCGCGAAGCGGAAGAACCCGGCCTCGCGGTCGAGCAGGCTGCCGAAGACGCTCGGCGAGTCGAACGAGGGCACGCAGAGCCAGTCGATTGCCCCATCCGGCGCTACGAGCGCGCCGGTGTGGCAGTCGGACAGGAACGCGTAGTCGGCGATCGGGGGGAACGGCGAGGGAGCGGCGGCGCTCTGGGCGGGCGCTTCCTGTGCCGTCTTGGCCTTGCTCATGACGTCACCACCCACGGGCCGTGCCAGCGGCCGTGGCCGGCGACGAGCTTGTCGGCCGCCGCCGGGCCCCACGAGCCGGGAGCGTAGGCGTGGACGGGGGGCGGGTTGTCGAGCAGCGGTTGCATGATGCGCCACGTCTCCTCGACGCCGTCTTGCCGTGTGAACCGCGTGCTCTGGCCCTCCATCGCGGCGTGGAGCAGCACCTCGTACGGTGTCGCGCCCTCGCCACCCTCCTCGGCGAACTCCATGTCGAGAGTGATCGGCTCGGGCTTCAGGACGTCGCCCCGCTGGGCATCGAGCTGTAGCTGTACGCCCGTCGAGGGGTCGAGCTTGATGACGAACTGGTTCGGCTCCGGCCGGCCCTGAAGGCCCGCGAAGCCGAGCCGCGGCGGGTGCTTGAAGACCAGGCGAACCTCGGTCTGCGTGGCGGGCAGCCGCTTGCCGGTGCGGATGAAGAACGGGACGCCCGACCAGCGCCAGCTCTCGATGTCGAGGCGCAGCGCAGCGTACGTCTCCGTCGTCGAGTCGGGTGCGACGCCGTCGATCCCGGTGTAGCCGTCGTACTGGCCGCGGACGTAGTGGGCGGGGTCGGCCTCGTCGATCGACCGGAAGAGAGCGACCATGGCGTCCTTGAGCGCGCCCGGGTCGCGCCCCGCGGGCGGCTCCATCGCCGTCGCCGCGACGACCTGCATGATGTGGTTGACGACGACGTCGCGAAGAGCGCCGACCGGATCGTAGAAGTGGCCGCGGTCCTCGACTCCGAAGTCCTCAGCCATCGTGATCTGCACGCAGGAGAGGTAGTTCCGGTTCCACACCGGCTCGAGCATCGTGTTCGCGAACCGGAGGAAGAGGATCTCGTCGAGCCCCATCTTCCCGAGGAAGTGGTCGATCCGGAAGAGCTGGCTCTCGTCGATGGACTGGTGGAGCTCGTCGGCCAGTGCCCGGGCGGAGGCCTGATCGTGTCCGAACGGCTTCTCGACGACGACCCGTCCCGTCTTGGTCAGGCCGGCCTCGGCGAGTCCCTTGACGACGCGTCCGAAGAGGAAGGGTGGGATCTCGAGGTAGAAGACGGGCGTCTCGGCGTCTTCGACGGCCGCGGCGACCCGGGCGTAGGTCGCGGCGTCCGCGAAGTCGCCCTGCACGTAGGAGAGCCGGGCCGCGAAGCGATCGAACAGCTTCTCGTCGAGCTGCTCTCCCGTCCCGACGATCGACTCGCGTGCGCGTTCGCGCAACTGGTCGACCGTCCAGTCGTCCACAGCGACTCCGACGATCGGGCAGTTCAGAAGCCCTCGTTTCTCGAGTCGGTAGAGGGAGTGGAAGGTCATCACCTTCGCGAGGTCTCCCGTGATCCCGAACACCACGAAGACGTCCGCGGGCCGCGGCGCGTCGTCGGCGGACGCCCGGGGCGCTACGGCGGGTGCTGCGGTCGTCGTCATCTCTGTTCTCCTCCCTAGTCCGGCAGCGGTTGCAGCCGTCATCGCTCTCACTCCACTCCTCTACTCTCTACTCCTCGTCGGTTCGCACGGTGATCCGGCCGGTGCGCTGGTGCGTGAGCGCCGCTCCGGCCCAGTCGATCACCGCCTTGGCGCGATCCTCGTTGGTAGGCAGGAGTGCAAGGTGCACGGTGCCCCAGGCCAGCTGCGCTTTCCTGCCCTTCATGGTTCGCCCGCCCAGCATCTCGACAACCGCCGCCCCGCGCCCGATCGTCGCCATCGTCCCCTTGTCCCGGTACTTGAACGGCTTCGTCTCCTTGCCGGCAAGGCGCCTCGCGATCGTCTCGCCGGCGTGCTCTCCGGACTGCAGCCCGACCGAGCCGAGCTGAGGCAGGACATGCTCCGTCTTCGCGTCTGTGATGGCGGCGATGTCGCCGACGGCGTACACCTCGGGATGATCCGGGACTGTCAGCTCCGGCCCGACACCGATCCGATTCCCTCGCTCCAGTTCGAGTCCCAGCGACTGCACCAGCCGGTTGCCCTGCAGCCCGGCGCCCCATACGAGCGTGTGCGCATCGAGTGTCGTGCCCGACTTGAGCGTGACCCGCGTCGGGGTGATCGACGCGACAGCCTCCCCCGTGATCACCTCGACAGTGCGCTCCTGCAGGGCCTTCTCCGTGTAGGAGCGGAGGTCCGGTTTGAACATCGAGAAGAGTTGTGGACCTGCCTCGACGAGCACAACGCGGGCCTTTTCCTGCGGCACGGCGGGATAGTCCTTCGCGAAATCGCCGCGATAGAGCTCGGCAAGCGCGCCGGCGCTCTCGACGCCCGTCGGCCCGCCGCCGACGACGACGACGTTCAGTGCGCCGTCCTCGATCAGAGCGGGATCCTTGTCAGCCGCCTCCCAGCGCCCGAGCAGGTGCTCCTTGAGACGGACGGCGTCGGGCAGCGTGTACATCGGGAAGGCGTGCTCCGACGCGCCCTCCGTCCCGAAGAAGTTGACCTCGGCGCCGAGCGCGATCACGAGATAGTCGTACGTCAGGGGCTCCATCTCGGCGAATTGCACCTCGCGCGCCGCGAGGTCGACCGCCGTCACGGTCGTCTTGTGGATGACGGCGTTGCCCTGATCCTTGACGAGATCGCGCAGCGAGTGTCCGACGGCGCTGGTCTCGAGCAGGCCCGTCGCGAGCTGGTACAGCAGCGGTTGAAACGTGTGGTAGTCGTGCCTGTCGAACAGCACGACGTCCGCGTCGGCGTCCTCGAGCGCGCGCGCGGCACCGATGCCTGCGAAGCCGCCGCCGAGGATGACGACCCGTGGGCGTCGCGCTTCCGTGCCCTGCATTTTCGCTTCTCCCTCCCGGATTCGACCTCGGGGTACGTCCCAGGACACCGAGGCTAGTGCCGCCGCACCGCGGCGCCATCGTCCCGAAGGGACGAACGGGCCTCGTGAAGCGTCGCAGTCGTGCCGCCGATCAGCGCCCGAGCTCTCCGTTGTCGAGCGCCTCGAACGCCTCCCCGACGTCGTAGCCGATCGCGAGGCCGAGGTTCGAGGCCGCAGAGACGACCCGCGCGACGCCGACGACCGGCATCACGACGATCAGGGTGCCGACGAGCTCCTCGTACGTCGAGCCCGCCCGGAGCGCTGCCTCCGCAGCACTCATGTACGAGGGCGGCGTGGCGTCGACTGCGATCAGGGCGCCCACTCTGACCAGCGCATGAGCCCGCGGGTCGATTCCTGCCGCGGCTGCGCTCGCGCCGGGGTCCGCGAGCAGCGACTCGATGTAGCTGTCGTCGCGCAGCGCGAGCCTTCGCAGGGTGGACTTGTAGTCGAGCACCGTCTCGCCTTGGTATCCAACGCCTCTCGCGTGCCGGGCACATCATCCCGAGGGGATGAACTCGCCCGCACGCAGTTCGGACGACCCGTCGACGAGACCGAGCTCGACCGCCCGCTGCGATCGCCTCGCTCCGGCTGGAGACGCCCAGCTTCCGGTACATCGAGATCGCCTGGGTCTTCACCGTGCTCCGCGTCACGCCGAGCCGTTCTCCGATCTCGCGGAACGAGAGGTGCGTGGTGAGGAACGGGAGGAGCCGCAACTCCGCGGCGGAGAGGGTCGTCGGCTGGTCGTCGCAGAGCGCAGCGACGCGGGACGCCTCGTCTCGCATGGCATGTGCCTGGGCCGCGAGGACTCCGAGCAGAGGTCGGCGGCTCAAGATCTCCCCGGCTGCCGCGATCCAGGTTCGAGCGGCAGGTGGGTCGAGAAGGGCAAGGTCGACGCGTGCGAGCTCGAGGCTCGTCTGGACCGAGTACCACGGAAGCGCGTGCCCGAGTGGGGCGAAACCGAGTGCCTTCGTGCGATCTGCGCGCGCCTGGGCCAGGTCCCCGTGACGCAGCGCCTGGCGCGCGGAGGCCGCGTAGACGAGCGCGCTCAGCGGGTGTCGACACATCGGAGCGTCGTCGAGCACGGTGCGTGCCTGCGCGACGAGGCTCTCGGCTCCCGCGTCGTTCGCGCGGGACGCAGCGAGCAGCGACCGCTCGACGAGTGCGAGCATCCGGACGTCCGTCGCACCCGCGCTCGGCCGCCGCCTCGACCGCGTCGGCGAGCGTCTCGTCGGCTTCCGAGTCGTCGAGGAGCAGTTGTGCGACGCCGAGCATCAGGAGAGCCATCGGACGCCAGGCGCTCGATGCTCCGAGGTCCCGCACCGCGATCTCGGCGTCGCTCCGCATCGTCTCGGCACCGTTGCCGCACATTGCTGCACGAACGACGGCGAGCCAGGGCTCGAGCGTGCGGCTGCCGTCGGGCAGGATCCCTTTCACGGTGCCTCGGTCGGCTGCGGCGAGCCATCGCTTCGCGGCTGCCGGCCTTCCGCCCAGCGAGTGAACCCACGCGCCGAGCACACCGATCGTCGGGTGCTGCTCGAGACGAAGCGCCTCGTCGAACCAGGCGAGCCAGCTCTCGACCGTGTCGACCCGACCAGCCGAGCACAACGGGAGCGCGAGTCGCGTTACCAGCCGCGCGAGGCGCTCCACGTCTCCGGCCGCGCGGGCGTGGGCGACACCGGCCTCGGGCTCGCCGTTCGACTCGCACCAGGCGGCCGCACGGCGGTGCAGCTCCTCCACGGCTTCGGGCTCGCGCTGCCCGAGCTCGGCGCGCAGGAAGTCTCGAAAGCCTCGGTGGTAGCGGTACCACGTGCGCTGTGCGTCGAGCCGGACGACGAACAGGTTCGAGTGGGCGAGCGACTCGAGCCTGGCCGCCGAGCCAATCGACTCGAGCACGGCGTCGCAGAGCGGCCCGCACATCCGCTCGAGCACCGCGGTCCGGGTGAGGAACCGCACGTCGCTCGGGCGCAGGCGTGACAGATGCTCGTAGTCGAAGTAGTCGACGTGGAACCGGTCGTCACCGCCCCCGGTCGGCCGCACCGCACCGGCGCGCAGGTCGTCCTTGAGGCTCAGCGCGGCGAGGTACGTGCCCGCGGCCCAGCCCTCCGTCCGGACGGCCAGTTCCACGACCTCGGCTTGCTCGAGTGCCAGGCCGACGCTACGGGTGACGAGACCGACTTCGCGGTGATCCAGCGCGAGCTCGGCCACACCGACCTCGAAGAGCCTCCCGGCCGCCCGCAGGCGGCCGATCGGGAGGCGTGGGAGCGTTCGGCCGGCGAGGACGAGGGTCGACTCGTCGAGGACGTGGTCGGCGAGTGCGGCGACGAGCGCGATGCTCTTGCGCGCCCGGAGGACGTGCACGTCGTCGAGGACGAGCACGAGCGGGTGGGGAGCGGACGCCAGCGCGGCCGCGAGTCTCGCGAGCCCGTGCGGGCCGCGCCTCCCGACGGACGTGAGCGCGTCAAGCGCGTCCATCGGCGCGACGTGACTCAGCGCCGAGGTGATGTCCTTGGCCAGGACGACCGGGTCGTTGTCCTGCTCGCCGAGCGAGACCCAGGCGAACGGCCGGCGATCGCGCTCGGCCCACTGCGCGAGCACGGTCGTCTTGCCGTATCCGGCCGGAGCGAGAACCGTCATGACGGGCCGTGACAGCCCCGCCCGGAGACGATTGACCAGCGGGGTCCGTGAGACGCTGCCCGGGCGGACGCCCGGCACGCGCAGCTTTCCGTCGAACAGGTCGCGCGGCCCACCGGCCGTGCGTTGCACGAGTCCCGCCTCAACGTGCGCCATCCGCCCTCCGAGGTTCGGTTGGTGCGATCGGCCGCTCTCAGACCGGCCGACCGCACGATCAATTCAGCCGACCGCGCCCACCGTTTACAAGGACGCACACACCGGACTTGTGGTCGTGCGCGCACCCGAACTCAGCGGGTGCGCGCCGACGCACCCGACCGGCCGACCCGTTCTCAGCCTTTCGAGTCCCCGTCTTCCGCGAGGTACGCGAGGGTGGCCTTGACGCGCTTGCTTGCGCTCTCGGCCTCGGAGAGATCGAGCTTGGAGAAGATCGAGTTGATGTGCTTCTCGACCGCTCGCTTCGTGAGCACGAGCGAGTCGGCGATCGCGCCGTTGCTCTTGCCCTCGGCGACCTGAGCGAGCACCTCTCGCTCGCGCGGGGTGAGGTCGCCCAGCAACGAGCGCTCGGCGCGCATCTTCGCCGCGACGAGGGCATCCACGATGCTCCCGTCCAGGACGGAGCCACCGTCCCCGACGGTCTCGATCGCGGACACGAGCTGCGCCCGGTTGTGGATGCGCTCCTTGAGCAGGTACCCACGCCCGCTCGAGCCCGATTCGAGCAGAGCGAGCGCAAAGACCGGTTCGGTGTACTGGCTGAGCACGACGACGCCGACCGAGGGGTGGCGCTCCCGCAACAGTGCGGCGACCTGGATGCCCTCGTCGCTCCACGACGGTGGCATGCAGATGTCCGTCAGCACGACATCCGGCGGATCCGACTCGATGGCGTCGAGCAGGGACGGATAGTCGGCGTACGAGCCGACAAGCTCGACGTCGGGGTGCCCGGCGAGAAGCTGCTCGAGGCCCTCCCTCACGAGGAGGTTGTCGTCCGCGATGACGACGCGCAGTGCCATCCGGCCACGATACCCATCCGTTTGGGGCCTGATCGCCGTGGGCACACCCCCGGCGAACGCATGCGGGCACACGGAGAGACACGCGCGGGCGTCATTGCGGGGATCGCCCACACCGACGAGTGTGCGCTCGACGCCAACAGACGGCCAGGTCCGATCGCCACATCGACTCAGGTAAGGAACAGGATGGAGACAGGCGAGTCGGGAGCCGCGACGCCCACGACCAGCGTGGGTGTGCTGACGGTCGACGATCAGCCGGTCTTCAGGCGCGTTGCGAAGGAGCTGATCGAGGCGACGGACGGCTTCGCGCACCTCGGTGAGGCGACATGCGGCGAGCAAGCGCTCGTGCTGGCGGACGAGCTCAGGCCCGACCTTGTGCTCCTCGACGTGTGCATGCCCGGGATCGACGGAGTCGAGACTGCCCGCCGACTTCGAGCATCGCATCCGTCGTCGACGATCGTGCTGACTTCGACCGCGAGCCCCGGGGATCTGCCGGGCGGCCTGGGATCCTGTGGAGCGGCGGCGTTCGTCCGCAAGGAGGACCTGGGGCCTTCCACGCTTCGACGGTTGTGGAGCGAGTACGGCTGTCGCCCGACCGGCACCGACGGGCCGCCGGCGACGCCCTGATTCGGTCTCAGCGGCCCGCCTGAGCGGTAACGGGCAGGCTGCCGCTGACCCTCGTCCCGACCCGGGCGTGGATTCGACGGAGAGGGCTCCACCGAGCGCCGCAAGGTTGCGTGGTCAAGGAGGCCGATCGTCGACCACTGCGGGCTTCAGCCGCATCGAGGCGATGCACGGCGGCCGTCGAGATGTCAGTGTCGTTCGGCGGTGGGCGCGGAGGATGAATCGGCAGGCGCGACCGGCGCGCTCGAGAGATACGTGCCGGTCGTCGGCTGGCTCCGGCGATACGAGCGCCGGTGGCTCGTATCCGACGCCCTGGCGGGGCTCTCCGTGTGGGCACTTCTCGTCCCGCAGAGCCTGGCGTACGCGACGATCGTCGGCGTCCCGGTGCAGTACGGGCTCTACACGGCGTTCGCGGCGCTCCTCGTGTATCCCCTGTTCGGCACCTCGAGGCACCTCGTGGTGGGGCCGAGCGCGACGGTCGGGGCGGTCTCCGCCGCCGTGGTCACACCGCTGATCGGCACGGCGGCACTCGGAACGGACGAAGCGGCGACCTACGCTGCGGCCCTCGCGCTCGCGACCGCCGTCGTCTACATCGCGCTCGGCGTCCTGCGCATGGGCTGGATCTCGAATTTTCTCTCGAAGGCGGTGATGTCCGGCTTCATCCTCGGCTTCGCGATCGGGATCGTCATCAACCAGACCCCCTCGCTGCTCGGTGTGCCCGCGGTCGACGGCTCGTACGTCCAGCAGCTCTGGGGAACGATCGAGGCGATCCCGGAGACGAGCGGCGCAACGCTGGTCGTCGGTGCAGCGTCGCTCGGGCTCCTGCTCCTCATGCGCTACGGCTTCCCGAAGCTGCCGCGCGCACTGATCGTTGCGACGCTGTCGATCGTCGCCGTCGAGCTCCTCGACCTCGCGGATCACGGCGTCGCGATCACGGGCGACGTTCCGACCGGCCTGTTCTCGCTCGAGATCCCCGGCATCGACTGGAGCGACACGGGAGCGCTCGCGGTCGGGGCGTTGGCGGTCGTCTTCGTCGGCTACTCGGAGACGCTCGCCGCAGCGCGAAGCGTCGCGCGCAGGCACCGCTATGACCTCGACACGAACCAGGAGCTCGTCGCGCAGGGGATGGCGAACGGCGCCGCAGGCCTCGTGGGCGGATTCGTCGTCGACGGCAGCCTCTCGAAGACCTCGGTCGCCGACGCTGCGGGCCAGAGGACCCAGCTGGCGTCGCTCATCAATGCGGCGTTCGTCCTGGCGACGATGCTGGTCCTCGCGACGCTCTTCGAGAGCCTGCCGGGCGCCACGCTCGGTGCGATCGTCATCGACGCGATGGTTGGCCTCATCTCGGTCGACGCGCTCGTGCGGTACTACCGCGTCAACCGCGCCGACTGGGTGTTCTTCGTGGGCGCCGGGCTGGGGATCCTGATCTTCGGGATCATGGCCGGGATCCTCATCGGGGTGACCCTCTCGCTCCTGATGCTGATCGCGCGCGCCTCGCGCACGAACATCAGGCGCCTCTACCGCGACCCGACGTCGGGGAGCTACCACGACGTCTCGCGCCACGAGGGCCTCGAGCCGACTCCGGGGATCGTGATCGCGCGTGTCGACGGACCGCTGTTTTTCGCGGACGCCGATCGGTTCCGCGAGCGCCTCCACGAGCTCGTACGGGAAGAGCCGGCCCCGAGGTGGGTCGTGGTCGATGCCGAAGCCGTGCACTTGACGGACACCGACGGCGCGGACATCCTGATCCAGGTCGAGGAGGAGCTGCGTTCGCAAGGGGTGGTGCTGGCCCTCGCCCGCGTCCATCCACCGGTTCTCGCACTGTGGGAACGTGCCGGTGTGATCGATGCGATCGGCGAGGGCAAGGTCTTCAACACGGTGCGCGACGCGGTTCACGCGCACTCCGACGGCCGTCACGGACCGAGGCAGGAGCACGCGGAAGGAGCAGACGAATGAAGGACGTCGACGACGATCTCCTCCGGACAGATCCGGGCACAGCGGCTTCCGAGGAGGTCACGACCGATGTCCTCCACGAGCACGAGCCGAAGGGCAAGAGCGCGTCGGGACGGAAAGCGCTGCTCCATCACACGCCTGCCGAGCGCGCCGCTCGTGGCAAGGCCGCGCGTAGCGAGGTGCCACGCTCGGTCCACGGCGAGTGGCAGCCGGGGCCGTTGCGCCGAGACCCCGTCGAGCTGCTGGAGGAGCAGGCGCAGACTCGACTTCCCGAGCTCGGCCCGATCCGTTACGGGCGGATGCTCGCTTCGCCGTTCGCCTTCTTCCGCGGTGCCGCCTACCTGATGGCGGCGGACCTCGCGGATGGCCCTCGAACGGGCTTGCACACGCAGCTCTGCGGAGACGCGCACCTCTCGAACTTCGGCATCTTCGCGGCGCCCGACCGGAGGCGCGTCTTCAGCATCAACGACTTCGACGAGACGCTTCCGGGGCCGTTCGAATGGGACGTGAAGCGGCTCGCGGCGAGCTTCGCGGTCGCGGGTCGAGAACGAGGCTTCGGCGATGCCGAGCGTCGCTCCGTCACGACGACAGCCGTACGCGAGTACCGCGCCGCGATCGCGCAGCTTCGCCGAGATGCGCAACATCGACGTCTGGTACACGCGCCTCGATCTCGCGGGCATCCTCGAGCGCTTCCGAACTGCCTCCTCCGGCAAGCAGATGAAGCGTCTCCGCGCGAACGTGGTGAACGTCAACACGAAGGACAGCCTGCGCGCTCTCTCGAAGCTCTGTCGACGGTCGACGGCGAGCTACGGATCGTCGGCAACCCTCCGCTCGTGACGCCGATCGAGGACGTCCTGCCCGGGGCGGAACGAGCACACCTGGAGGACGTCGTGCGGCGCATGATCCGCTCCTACCAGCGGACGCTGCCGCGCGACCGCCGCCACCTGCTCGAGAGCTACCGCTATGCGCACGCGGCGCGGAAGGTCGTCGGCGTCGGCAGCGTCGGTGCCCGTACCTGGATCCTGCTCCTGGTCGGACGCGATCACGACGACCCGCTCTTCCTCCAGTTCAAGGAGGCGCAGATGTCGGTGCTCGAGCCGTTCCTCGGGAGGAGTCGGTACGCCCAGCATGGACAGCGCGTCGTCGAGGGGCAGCGGATGATGCAGGCGGCGCCCGACATCCTGCTCGGCTGGGAGCGGATCGTCGACGATCGACGGCGAGCAGAAGGACTTCTACATCCGGCAGCTCTGGGACGCGAAGGGCTCGGCGGACGTCGAGCTGATGGACCCGGCGGCGCTCGAGGCGTACGGTCGGATCTGCGGCTGGACGCTCGCGCGGGCCCACGCGCGCTCCGGCGACAGGATCGCGATCGCGGCCTACCTCGGGAACGGCGCCGCCTTCGACCATGCGATGGCGTCCTTTGCGGAGGCGTATGCGGACCAGAACGAGCGCGACTACCGCACGCTTCGAGAGGCGGTCGCGTCCGGCCGCATCCCGGCCGAGCTCGGGGTCTGACCCCGCGGGCCCGGATCGGGCGGTCGCCGCAGTGACCGTGCTGCCTGCGCTGCGGGTCACGATGGATGGGCCGGATAGGACGATGCACGGCTGTCGTCGAGATGCGAAAGTCGTCCGCGAGTGAGCGCGCGGAGCGAAACGGCGGGCACAGCGACGGCTCCGGCACGCGCCGGTGTCAGGCAAGCGTCCAAGCCCTGAGTCATGGTCGAAGAATGAGGACGGTTCAGTGATGAGCCCCGCTCCCTCACCACCGCTTGGGGCTTCTCCCGATCCGGCAGAGCTCCTCAGGAGTCGCAGCTACCTGGTGCTCCTGGCATTCGGTGCCATCATCGGCGTGCCGGTAGCGACGGCTGCGTACTTCTTCCTCAAGGGGGTGGACGAGACTCAGCACTACCTGTACGCAACGCTTCCCGGGGAGCTGGGGTTCGACGGGGTACCGATCTGGTGGCCGCTGCCACTGCTCGCGCTGAGCGGATTGATCGTGGCTCTCGCGATCCGCTACCTGCCGGGAACGGGCGGTCACTCGCCCGCGGACGGATTCAAGTCATCCGGGCCGGTTCCTCCGATCGAGCTCCCGGGCATCGTCATCGCGGCCTTCGCCACGCTCAGCCTTGGGGCTGTACTCGGGCCCGAGGCCCCGCTGATCGCCATTGGCAGCGGCCTCGGCGTGCTGGCGGTGCACCTGATCAAGCGAGATGCCCCCGCTCAGGCGAGCATGGTGATCGGGGCCGCGGGGAGTTTCGCCGCGATCAGCACGCTGTTGGGGTCGCCCCTCGTCGGAGCGTTTCTCATGATGGAAGTGTCCGGACTCGGCGGCCCCTTGCTGGGAGTCGTGCTGGTCCCGGGTCTGCTCGCCGCGGGCGTCGGCTCGCTCATCTTCGTCGGGCTGAACGCCTGGACCGGTTTCGGGACGTTTTCGTTCGCCGTCCCCAACACTCCGCCCTTCGGCACGCCCGACGGCACCGAGTTCCTCTGGGCGCTCGGAATCGGTGTCGCCGCTGCCGTACTGGGCACTGCGATCCGCACCTTGGCCCTCCTTCTCAGGCCCATCGTCGAACGCCGGATGCTGCTCCTCACACCGGTCGTCGGCCTAGCGGTCGGGGGGCTGGCGATCGCCTTCGCCGAGGGGTCGGACCGGAGCTCCTCGGAAGTGCTCTTCTCCGGCCAGGACGCGCTTCCGACGCTCATCGAGAACGCCGAGAGCTGGACAGTCGGGGCACTTCTGCTGCTCATCGTGTGCAAGGGCCTCGCCTACAGCGCCTGCTTGAGCAGCTTCCGAGGTGGCCCCATCTTCCCCGCCCTGTTCCTCGGCGCAGCCGGCGGAATCGCCCTGTCGCACCTTCCTGGGCTACCGATGATTGCGGGCGCCGCGATGGGGATCGGGGCGATGACCGCGGCCATGCTCGGTCTGCCGCTGACCGCGGTCTTGCTCGTCACGGTGCTTCTCCCGGCCGACGGGCTCGCACTGACGCCGCTCGTGATCGTCGCCGTCGCCGTTTCCTACGTCACGTCGGCACGGCTAGCGCCAACCCTGGACATGGGCCGCGACGAGGTCGCACCTCTCGCGTTCCCCGCACGACTGACCCAAGGATCGGGCGGCCCGACCGGCGAGAGCCAGCTGACGAGGTCCTTCGCGAGCGCCGAGGACGCTGCGCAGCAGTATCCGCAGTACGCGACCCAGATCACGGCCGGAGCAACGCAGTCGTTCCTCGACGGCGCCGCGTGTAGCGCAGCCGGCGGGCGGCTGACGCTCAGCCTGTAGCGCGTGCCTCGTCCTCGAGGAGCGCGACGACGGCGTTCGCCCAGTCCGCGACGTCGTCGAGCGGCTCCTGATCGCGGATGGCCTTGAAGCCGGCGCTCAGGACGCCGAGCTCCTCCTCGGTGAGCGCGGGCTCCCGGTCCGACGTGACATCGGTCCGGCCCGCATCCGCTTCACTCTTTCGCACCGACGCGAAGCGTGCGACTCGCTCGTGGCCACCGACGACCTCGGCGAGCTGATCGAGCAACTCGTCCACCCGCTTGCGGCCCTTCGCGGTGAGCGAAGCGGTTGCCCTCGCCAGGTACTCGCTGTGGTGGTCGGCGGCGGCGACCAGCCCGCTGTCGTCCGGCTCGCTCATCCCATCTCCTCCGTTCGACGCCCGCTCCTAGTCTCGACCTGCGAACTCGGCCCGGCATCGTCCCGACAGGACGAGTCTCTCGGCTGTCCGCCGCCTCGCAGCAACGCATGGTCGGGGGTGTCACGCTGAGGACACGGCGGCGGGGGTCCATCTGACCGTCCCAGCATGCTCTCCGTCGTGCGTCGACGGAGGCAGCGATGTTCTTCTCGTTGAGCAGTCTCGAACTGGGCCTGCTCGTCTTCGCGATCGTGCTCGGAACGACGCTCGATAGGCGCGTTCCTCGGGCGGCGCCTACGCGTCCACGCCGACGCTCTGCGCGAGCCCGTCGGCGTCCTCCAGGCCGCGCTGCTCGGCCTCGTCGCGCTCATCCTGGCGTTCGGCCTGACGTTGGCCGTCGGACGGTACGACGCGCGCCGCACGGCGGTCGTCGCGACGGCGAACGCAATCGGCACGACCTACCTTCGCGCGCAGACGCTGCGCGAGCCGATGCGCACGCGGTCTCTCGACGAGCTCGTGCAGTACACGGACGCGACCATCCGTCTGTCGCGGGCGGTGCCCGGGACCCCCGCGGCTCGCGCCGCGATCGCGGACGGGGACGCGCTCCAGCGCACTCTGTGGCGCTCCGCCGACGAGGCCCTCGTCGGCGCGCCGACCGAGAGCGCACCGCGGCTCTACATGGAGACGCTCAACGAGATGATCGACATGCAGACGGTGCAGGTATCGGCGCTGAACAACCGTGTGCCCGGCGCTGTCCTCGCGATCGAGGTCGTCGGCGCCGCCGTTGCGCTCGGGCTGCTCGCCCTCTACCTCGCGATCCTCGCGCGCGGCGTGCTGAGCGTCGTCCTGGCCGCGGCATTCGTCTCGGTGCTGTTGCTGATCACGTTCGACCTCGACCGCCCGGAGCGTGGGCTCGTCACCATCCCGGCCACGCCGCTCGTCAGCCTGCGCGCGTCGATGGAGCTGCCCCCTGCTGCACAGGGCCCGGGCTAGACGCTCGAGACGAGACGCGCCATCGCGTCGACCGCCTGCGCCCGCGAGAGGCCCTGCCTGCGGACGAGCGAGCGCCACGTCTCGAACTCGAGCGCGTGCCCGATCGCCGCTCTGACGCTCTTCCGGCGCGGCCAGCCGAGTGAGACGGCGTCGGCCAACGTCGCGAGCTGGGACGTCCTCCGGTCGGTGATCTCCGACGGGACGACGGAGACGTCGCGAACGAACAGCGCCAGATCGGCCTCGACCGAGTCGTACCACGCGTACGTCTCGCCGAGAGCACGACGAAGGCGGCGCACCGGGTCGTCGATCTCGGCGAGCGTCGCCACGTCCGGCGGCGGATGCCTCTCCATCCAGTGCTGCGAGCAGGCGCGGAACAGCGTGAGCTCGTCGGGGAAGTGCGCGTAGACGGTGTGCCGCTCGACACCCGCGCGCTCGGCGATACCGCTGATCGTCGTCCGCGCGGGGCCGACGCTCGTGTGGAGGTCGGCGGCCGCCTCGACGATCCGCTGCCGGGTCTGCGCCTGGCGCCGCGCGCGCTCCTTCAGCTCGTACTTCCGATTCATTGCACAGAAGTGTACAGCGAAACTTGACAACCGCAACACGCTTCCCTATATTCGCTGCACACTACTGTGCAACAAAAGGAGAGCATCATGATCGCATTCGACCTCGACAACTTCGAGCTCATCCCCACGGCCCCCGGCCTGCGGGTCAGCTTCCCCATCCACAGCGCCGCCGGTGCCGCCAGCACCGCGACCGTTCTGTTCGAGCTCGATCCCGGCGCCGAGCTCGCGGTGCACACCGACAGCGCCGAGGAGCTGCTGATCATCGTCCAGGGCACAGCCGAGGCGCGTGTCGGCGACGAGGTGGGCCGGCTCGAGACGCACCAGGTGGGGCTCGTCCCGCCGATGGTCCCGCACGGGCTGCGCAACATCGGCGACGACGTCCTCCGCGTGTTCGGCACCTTCTCGGCGTCGACCGTGGTCTCGACGTTCGAGCAGCCGCTCGAGGAGAACGGGCCGCAGGTGATCGTCATCGGCTCGCCCGTCGCGCTGGCGGGACGCCTCGAGGAGGCGGTGGCTGCCTAGGCCCGAATCACTGCGGGCGGCCCGCGACGGGCCGCCCGCACCCCTCGTCCGACGGCCTCACCGGTCGTCGAGTGATCGGTACTCCACGGTCTGGTGCGTGCCCGTCTCGGCCGAGCGGACGATCGCGTCGCAGACCTCGGCGGCGCGGTAGCCGTCCTCGAAGGTGGCGCCGTGCGGGGCGACCGGCGTGCCGCCGGCGATCGCCTCGAGGAGGTGGTGGAGCTCGTGCACGAAGGTGTGCTCCCAGCCGATCATGTGGCCGTGGGGCCACCACCAGCTCCAGAACGGGTCGTCCGCCTCGGAGACGAGCCGTGTGCGGAACCCGTCGTTGCCCGCGCTGATCTGGAGCTCGTTCAGCCGCTCGAGGTCGAAGGCGAGCGAGCCCTTCGAGCCGTTGATCTCCCAGCTGAAGGCGTTCTTCCGGCCGGTCGCGAACCGCGTCGCCTCGATCGTGCCGACCGCGCCGCCTGCGAACCGGACGGCGCTCTCGAACGCGTCGTCCACCTGCCTGCCGGGCTGAAATGTCGCCGTGAGCGCCGAGACCGTGTCGATCTCGCCGACGAGATAGCGCGCGAGATCGACGACGTGCGTCCCGAGGTCGCCGAGCGCGCCCGAGCCGGCCCGATCCTTCTCGAAGCGCCACGCCTCCGCGTCGGTCGCGCCCCACTCCTGCAGGTAGCGGCCGCGGAAGTGGTGGATCTCGCCGAGCTCGCCGTTCTCGATCAGTTGTCTCGCGAGGCGGACGGCGGGAACGAACCGGTAGTTGAACGCGCACATGTGCACGACGCCGGCGCGCGCGACACGTTCCCAGATCTCGAACGACTCGGCTGCGTCACGGCCGAGCGGCTTCTCGCAGATGACGTGCTTGCCTGCCTCGGCCGCCGCGATCGTCGGCTCGGCGTGGAGATCGTTCGGGCCGCCGTTGTCGAAGAGCCCGATCTCCGGGTCGGCCACGAGGTCGCGCCAGTCCGTGACAGCGCGCTCGAACCCGTAGCGGCGCGCTGCCTCCGTCACGGCGGTCTCGTCGCGTCCCGCGATCGCCACCAGGCGCGGCAGGAGAGGCGGCGGCCAGGCCATGTACGCGAGCGTCCGGAACCCGTTCGAGTGCGCCTTCCCCATGAAGGCGTAGCCGAGCATCCCGACGCCGATCTCGGGGATCGTCTCGGCGCTCTCCGCCCGGCCCATCGTGGAGAACCCGGTCTCGCCCGGCACGTCAGCCTTCCTTCCGCTGCATCGCCGCGTCGAAGGCGAGCTCCGAGGCGGGGAAGTCGGTGCGCCGAACGAAGTCGAGCGCGTCCTGGGCTCCGTACTCACGATCCATCCCGGAGTCCTCCCACTCGATCGACAGCGGGCCGGCGTAGCCGATCCGGTTCAGGGCCCGGAAGAAGGCCTCGAAGTCGACGTCGCCGTGGCCGGGTGAGACGAAGTCCCAGCCGCGGCCCTCGTCGCCGAAGTTCAGGTGCGAGGCGAGGATCGAGCGGCGGCCGTCCAGACGTCGGACGGAGTCCTTCACATGGACGTGGTAGACGCGGTCGGCGAACTCGAGCGCGAACGCCGCGGCGTCGAGGAACTGGTGCGCGAAGTGCGACGGGTCGAGGTTGATCCCGAAGGCGGGCCGCCGGTCGATCGCGTCGAGCGTCTTACGGGTAGTGACGAAGTCGTAGGCGATCTCGGTGGGATGCACCTCGAGGCCGAAGCGCACGCCTTCGCGATCGAACACGTCGAGGATCGGGCCCCAGCGCTCCGCGAAGTCGCCGTAGCCGCGCTCGACCGCGTCGAAGTCGTTCGGCGGGAACGAGTAGAGGAGGTGCCAGACCGAAGATCCCGTGAAGCCGTTCACCTGTTGCACGCCGAGCGCGGCGGCCGCGCGAGCCGTGTCGGCCATCCGTTCGGCGGCTCTGCGCCGCACCCCCTCCGGATCGCCGTCCCCGAACACGTCCGGCGGCAGGATCCCGCGGTGACGGTCGTCGACCGGGTCGCAGACGGCCTGACCCACGAGGTGCGCGCCGAGCGCCCACACACCGAGGCCGTGCTCGTCGAGACGGGCGCGCACGGACTTCGCGTAGCCGTCGTCCGCGACCGCCCTGTCGACCTCGAAGTGGTCGCCCCAGCAGGCGAGCTCGAGACCGTCGTAGCCCCAGGCCGCGACCTTCGGCGCGAGCTCCGCGAGCGGCAGGTCGGCCCATTGGCCGGTGAAGAGCGTGACCGGACGTCCCATCCCAAACCTCCTCCACCATCGGGGTGCCGCCTGGCTGTCGCCCGCCTGGACGACCTCGGCCTACGACGTTACTCGCTGTCGGAGTCGCGCGATGCGGTCGCCCGGGCGTCGGAATCGCGCGGCGCTCAGGAGGTGCTCTTGCGCCAGCTCGTGAGGTCGTACGTCTTGTTCAGCGCCTTCAGCACCTCGCGTGCGATGAGGTCGCCGCCCTCGCGCTCGAAGTGCACCCCGTCGCCGGCGCGCATCTTGACGAGCTTCCCCGCCGCATTGGGCAGGTACTCGGCGTAGCCGCCGTCTGCGCCCGCGAACATCGTGTAGGTGTCGATGAAGACCGCGCGGCCCTCGCGCTTGCGCGCCTCGCGCTGGACGACGGCGTTGACGACGTCGAAGCGCTGCGTCTGCTCGCTGGACTGCGTCTGCGGGAGCCCGATCCAGACAACGAGGGCGCCCGCGCGGGCGATCATGTCCATGAGCCCGCCGACGCGCCGCCCGTACTCGCGCCGCCAGACGGACCCGCCGAAGGCGTCGATCGAGACGCCGTCGGGCAGTCCCGTCATGTAGGCCTTGTCGTCGTTCCCACCGAAGCCGAGGACGACCGCCCGCGGCTTCAGCTCCTTCATCTGGCGGCGGATCTCCTCGAACCAGTTGAAGACGTCGGGGCGCGTGAGCCCCGTTGCGATCCGGCCTTCGACGCCGCCCACCGACTCGATCGCCGGGCTGGAGCCTGCCGCCCGGACGACCGCGTAGCCCGGGGTGATGACGAGCGAGTCGCCGGCAACCCAGAGTCGGAGCTTCTTGGTCGGCGAGAAGGCGATCTTCCTCGGCTTCGCCGGCGTTGGCTTCGCCGGCGTTGGCTTCGTGGGCGCCGGCTTCGGCGTCGTCGTCGTGGGCCCGGTCGGTGCCGGCGCCTGGTCGGGGAGGGCGATCTCCGTGTCGATCTCGTCCGCGTCCGGGCGGCCGACCGCGGCCTGGACCGCCTTTCGAGGCCGGTCGAGGAGGAGCGCGTGGCTGACGTCCGCGAGCGGCGCGGTGAACGTCACCGCGACGTCGCGCTGCCAGCCGTCAGGCTTGTTGTACGCCGACTTGTGGATCCCCGGAGCGTTCAACAGAAGCCCGATCGCGAGCGCCAGCACGCACACGATGAGCGCATGACCGGCGCTCCAGAGCCGTCGCGGCGGACCGTCGTCCTCCTCGCGGCGTGGACGGCGCCGCGGTCGCGGTGGCGGGGACGGCGGGGTGTCGGCGGGGAGGACCCGCTCGACGGTGCGGGTCTCATCGTCCTCGGGCGGGAGCGGCGGAAGGAGGTTCTCGGGCATCAGAACTGGAAGTAGATGAAGGGTGCCACGCCCTCCGGCCCCATGACGCTCGTGAGCATGAGCGCGAGCGCGAGCACGGTGGCCTGGCCCAGCACCGGGAGCCGGGAGAAGCGTGCCATCACGACGCGGGGGAAGCGGGCCGGCAGGTACTGCGAGCCAATGCCCACGAGGATCGCGAGCAGGACGCCGCCGGTGACGAGCGGAGACGCCTCGCCCCAGCCGGTGAAGAGGCCCTCGATCATCTCCCAGGCGGCGCCGAACGAGTCGGAGCGGAAGAAGATCCACGCGAAGCAGACAAAGTGGAACGTCAGGATTCGCGCGATCCAGCGACTCCGGGTCGTCGCCGGCCGCTCCGCCGGGCCGCTACGGTCACGCCACCAGCGCTCGCCGGCGAGCGCGGCGCCGTGGAGGCCGCCCCAGACGACGAAGGTCCAGGCTGCCCCGTGCCAGAGCCCGCCGATCAGCATTGTCAGCATCAGGTTCCGGTAGGTGAGGATCGTCCCCTTCCTGCTGCCGCCGAGCGGGATGTAGACGTAGTCACGCAGCCACCGGGACAGCGTCATGTGCCACCGCCGCCAGAAGTCCTGCACCGAGACGGCGGCGTACGGCGAGTCGAAGTTCTGCGGGAACGAGAACCCGAGCAGCAGCGCGATCCCGATCGCCATGTCGGTGTAGCCGGAGAAGTCGGCGTAGATCTGGACCGCGTACGCGTAGACCGCGATCAGGATCTCGAGGGACGAGTGCTGCCCGGGCGCGGCGAACACCTCGTCGACGATCGACGACGCGAGGTAGTTGGCGATCACCACCTTCTTGAACAGGCCCGTCGCGATGAGGTAGAAGGCCCGGCTCGTGTCCACGCGACGGGGGTTCCGCGGCTTGTCGATCTGGGGGATCAGCTCGGAGGGGCGGACGATCGGCCCGGCGACGAGGTGCGGGAAGAACGAGAGGTACACCGCGAACTTCTCGAGCGTCGTGGGCTCGAAGTCGCCGCGGTAGGCGTCGACGACGTAGCTGATCGCCATGAACGTGTAGAAGGAGATGCCGACCGGCAGCACGATCGACTTCACGCCGAGCGGCGCGTCGAGCCCCACCCATGCGGCCATGTTGTCCGTCGAGGTGACGAAGAAGTCGTAGTACTTGAAGTAGCCGAGCACGGCGAGGTTTCCGGCGAGCGCAAGCCAGAGGAGCGCCCGGCGCTGCGCCTGCGAGCCGCTCCGCCAGATACGCACCGCCAGCACCTGATTCCAGACCGTGCAGCCGGCGAGAAGGAGCACGAACCGCCAGTCCCACCAGCTGTAGAAGACGTAGCTCGCGGCGATGATGAAGGGGCGCCAGCGGTGCGGCCACGGCATCGTCAGCCACGAGAGCGGCAGGACGATCAGGAAGAAGATCGCGAACGTGGCGGTGGGGAAGAGCACGGGCTCGCCGAAGCGTAGGGGGAAGCTCGATCGAGACGAGCGAGTGCGGCGGAAGGCTTGCGGCTACGACAGCCCGGCGCCCGAGGCCGGGATCCGAGCGGCAGGAATCGGCTCCCGTCGATTCCTGCTCGCGTGGCAGATCACGGCCGTCGCTCGGCGGTTGCCTCGATCTCGTCCTCGACGGGCGGGAGGCGGGTCACCTCGGTCACGTTGTCGTCCGCACCCGCGTCGAGAAGCGTGTGCTCGACCGGCGGCGTGAACCACGCCGGGTCCGCGGACGGCGGCAACGGCGTCTGCGGGACGTAGATCCCCGGCTCTGGACGCCGTTCCGCCCGCGACGCCGCCCATTCGATGAGCGCAACGATCACCCAGGCGCCGACCATCACGCCGGCGATCGCAACGGCGTCGAGCTCCGCAACGGCGGCGACGGTCGCCGCGGCGACCAGGAAGAGCCCCTCGAGCAGGAGGCGCGGCACCTGCGGGCGCCGCCGGACCGGAGGCTCGACCGCCCCGAGCCAGGCATAGGCCGCGGGAGTGATGGGAGGGGGCTCCGTCGCCGACGGCGGCGACGCGGGAAGCGCGCCGACTGCCCCGAGGCGACGCACCTCGCCGCGGAGGGCCGTCACCTGCTCCTCGAGACGTGCAAGCGCGCCGTCGGTCCCGTCGCCGAGCCGCTGCTCGCTCATTCCGGTGCGTCCTGCATGGCCTCGATCGCCTCCTGCGCCTTGGCGTGGACGCGGGAGCGCCGCTCGTCGAGCGTCTCGTCCGGCTCCGGCGGGGCGGGCGCCTCGGCCGGCGCCTCGCGCGTCTCGGACAGCTTTTGCCGCAGCTCGTCGGCGGGATCTCCGACGACAGCCGGCTCGACCGGCGCCGCCTCGTGCCGCCGGCGGCGGGCGAGCACCCGGGCGAGTGCCGCGATCGAGACGAGCCCTGCCATCCAGCCGAAGAGCCTTCGCACGGCCACCATTGTAGGCCCGCGTCGCGGCGCGCTCTCGCGGCTCCGTCGTTGCTACCCTTCGGCGGCTTCCTGCCACGCCGCGCGTCGCCGTTTCCCGGGCGCCGCACATCCCGGCGGGGCCGATTCAGACCGAAGGAAGGAGTGAGGGAACGCTGTGACCGAATACGAGATCCTGCTGCTGCTCGATCCCGACCTGCCCGAGGAAAAGCAGGGCGCGGTCGTCGAACGGGTGCGCACGCTCATCGAGCAGGGCGGGGGGACCGTCGAGCGCCACGACGCGTGGGGCCGGCGGAGGCTCGCCTACCCGATCCAGAAGAAAGAGGAGGGCGTCTACCACCTCGTCAGCTTCATGTCGGAGGCCGAGACCCTCGACGAGCTGTCGCGCGTCCTCAAGATCGACGACGACGTCCTGCGTCACCTGGCGACCCGTCGGCCCGAGGGGGGTCCCGCGGAGCCAGTAGCGGTGGGCGCCGCGATCGGCGACGATGACCCGACGCCCGCGGACGCCCCGGAGGAGGAGGAGTAATGGCCGGCGACATCAATCGCGTGACACTCGTCGGACGCCTGACGCGCGACCCCGAGCTCCGCCACATCCCGTCGGGCACCGCCGTGCTCGAGCTCGGCCTGGCCGTCAACGGCCGCCAGCAGGACGAGGCGGGGAACTGGGTCGACAAGCCGAACTTCTTCGACGTCAAGGTGTACGGCCGCCAGGCCGAGACGCTCGCCCAGCATCTCCAGAAGGGGCGGCGGATCGGTGTCGACGGGCGGCTCGACTGGCGCTCGTGGGAGGCGCAGGACGGCACGAAGCGCTCGAAGGTCGACGTCGTCGCGCAGAACGTCCAGTTCCTGGACAGCCGCGGTGACGGCGAGGGCGGCGGGAGCGGCGGCGGGTACATCCCGAGCGACGTCCCCGCGCCTGCGGGCGACTTCCCGTCCTCCCCGACCGACGACGACATCCCGTTCTAGGAGGCCGCGAATGGCTGCGAAGACACAACCGCGCAAGCGGACCGCCGCCGGGCCCCCCGGCGGGCGACGCAAGAGCTGCCACTTCTGCAAGGACAAGGTCGCGGACGTGGACTACAAGAACGTCAACCAGCTGCACCGCTACGTCTCGGAGAAGGGCAAGATCCGCAACCGCCGCATCACGGGCGCGTGCCGCCGTCACCAGCGGCAGGTCGCGGTCGCCGTGAAGCGGTCCCGCGAGATGGCGCTTCTGCCGTACGTGCAGGGGCAGTGATGGAAGTCATCCTGACCAGCGACGTCGAGAAGCTCGGCCTGAAGGGCGAGGTCGTCGACGTCAAGCGCGGGTACGCCCGCAACTACCTGCTGCCGCGGCGGCTCGCCGAGGTCGCGACGCCGGGTCGCATCGCCGAGATCCGCCGGATCGACGAGGAGCGGGCCCGCCACGAGGCGCGGTCGGCCGACCAGGCCGCAGAGATCGCCGAGACGCTGACGAAGACCGTTCTGCGCTTCGAGGTGAAGGCCGGCCCGACGGGAGCGCTGTTCGGCTCCGTCACGCCGACCGACATCGCCGAGGAGCTCTGGCGGACACGCAAGATCCGCGTCGACCGGCGCAAGATCGATCTCGACGTGATCAAGCGGATCGGGCGGTTCACGATCCCGGTGCACGTGTTCGAGGGCGTCACGGCCGAGGTCAAGACCCTGGTCGTGCCCGAGGGCGGCGAGCTGCCGCCCGAGGAGGAGCTCGCCGCGCTCGAGGCCGCGGAGCGTGCCGAGGCGGAGGCCGCCGAGGCGGCACATGCCGAGGCGCTTCGCGAGACCGAGGCGGCGCTCGCCGAGGAAGACGCGCTTCGGGACGTCCCCGGCGACGAGGACGTCGACACGGCCGTCGAGTCGACGGGAGCCGACGAGTCGCTCGAGGCCGACGAGGCCGACGCGACCGACGAGGCCGACGCGGCCGACGAGGTCGGCGCGGCCGACGAGGCGGACGAGGCCTGATCGGGGAGCGGGGCAACCCGCTCCCCGTTCTTCCACAATCGCCGTCCACACGCTCCACAGAGGTGTGCGTCTGCCTGTGGACGAGCGCACGAAAACTCCGCAGCGAGCGGACGTACGCCGTGAAGAACGACGTGCGAGTCGGTGGACAACCGTGTCCGGCAGTGTGGATAGAATGGGAACGTATGTTCCGTTCTGCCTGCTCCGGAGGGTGCGGGGCCTTGCGCCCGCCTCTTCTGGACGCGGCCGGCCGCGACAGCTTTGATCCTCCCTCGTGAGCACGACGCATGCACCGCCGACCGCCCTCGTGCCGCCGCAGAACCTCGAGGCGGAGGAGTCGGTGCTCGGGGCGATGCTGCTCTCCGAGACCGCGATCGGCGCCGTCACCGAGATCCTCGACGCCTCCGACTTCTACCGCGGCTCGCACGGGACGATCTACCGGGCGATGCTCGCGCTCTGGGCCAAGGGCGAGCCGGTCGATGCGATCACCCTCGCGAACGAGCTGGAGGAACGCGGCGAGCTCGAGCAGATCGGTGGCAGCTCGCGCGTCGCCGAGCTCGCGGCGCTCGTTCCCGCCGCGGCGAACGTCGACCACTACGCACAGATCGTCAAGGAGGCGGCGACCCTCCGCGCGCTCATCCAGGCCGGCCAGGAGATCACACGACTCGGCAGGGAGCGGATCGGTGAGACCACCGAGCTCGTCGACCGTGCCGAGCAGATCGTCTTCGACCTGTCGCAGGAGCGGATCCGCGGCGACTTCGCCCACATCGGGCCGCTCCTCACCGAGAGCTTCGAGCGGATCACCAAGCTCTACGAGGCCGGCGCGGACGTCACGGGCATCCCGAGCGGCTTCCGCGACCTCGACCGGCTCACGTCGGGGCTTCAGCCGGGCAACCTCGTGATCCTCGCGGCGCGCCCGTCGATGGGGAAGTCGGCCCTCGCGCTCTGCATCGCCGCGAACCTCGGCGTCCGCTTCCAGACGCCCGTCGCGCTCTTCACGCTCGAGATGTCCAAGTCCGAGGTCACGCAGCGCCTGATGTGCAGCGAGGCGAAGGTCGAGTCCAACCGTGTCCGCTCGGGGAAGCTGACGCAGGAGGACTGGCCACGCCTCACGGCCGCCTGCGACAAGCTGATGAAGGCCCCGATCTACGTCGACGACACCGGCTCGATCACGATGATGGAGCTGCGGTCGAAGGCCCGGCGGCTCAAGGCCCGAGAGCCGGCGCTCGGGATGATCATCGTCGACTACCTGCAGCTGATGACCTCCGGCGCGTCGGCCGAGAACCGCGTGCAGGAGGTGTCGCAGATCTCCCGGAACCTGAAGGTTCTCGCCCGCGACCTCGACGTGCCGATCCTCGCGCTCTCCCAGCTGTCGCGCGCCGTCGAGCAGCGCCACGACAAGCGGCCGATCCTCTCCGACCTGCGGGAGAGCGGCTCGATCGAGCAGGACGCAGACCTCGTCTTCTTCGTCTACCGCGACGAGTACTACAACGGCGAGGAGTCCGACTCGCAGGGCGTCGCCGAGCTGATCCTCGCGAAGCACCGGAACGGGCCAACCGACTCGGTGAAGCTGAGCTTCCTGCGGCGGTTCGCGAAGTTCACGGATCACGCCGCGGGCTGATCGCCTACGTGCCCGCCTCCGGCGGCAGCCAGCCCCAGTCGCACACCATCGCCCGTAGCGTCGAGTCGCCCGGGCGCGTCGGGTACGGCGCAGGGACACGGAGGATCCTGCTGAAGTCGCTCTTGACGGGCGGCCCGTACGCGTACTGCGTCTGGTAGCGGGGCACGACGGGCTTCCGGCTCCCCATGTGGAAGCACGCGCTCGAGTCGATGAACAGCGTCTTGCCGGGCGAGCCGACGAGGACGTGCACCTCGGACGGGTCGACGACGGAGTAGAACTGCTCGTCCGTCAGGCGGTAGGAGCAGCCGCGCTTGCGATAGCCGAACGCCTCGGTCACACGCGCCGAGACCGACGCCGAGACCCAGTGGAGCGGGCCGGAATCCACCGTCACCTCGCGGATCAGCGTGATCACGTAGAAGGTCGGCTCCAGGTGGTAGTCGCGGTGCCAGTTCTGGCTGTCGCGCCAGGGGGCGTCGGGCGTGGGGTCGTGGACGGTGCTCGACTCCTGCAGCCGGACGCCGCGCGGCAAGGACGTCGAGAGGTGTGGAATCAGCCCGAAGCTCGGCGCGACGGCGGCGAGCACGCGCGACGACGTGCCGAAGTCGAGCAGCGACGGGTACCGCTCCGGTGCGTCGCCCGGGAGGATGTTCTGCAGGTACGGCTTGCCGAGGTCCTCCCACTTCTCGAGCCCGCGCGCCTCGACCACCGTGTCCATCTCGGCGATGAGGCGGTCGAGATGCGGCAGGCTCATGGACGTGTCGAGGGCGAAGCCGTCCTCGAGGAGGAGCGGGTCGCGGCCGGTCGGCCAGCCGTTCTCGTCGAGGAGCTCCGAAAAGCGCGAGTCGTACATCAGGCGCCGGGGCTCGACGTAGCGCCGACGATCGCGGTTCGACCACCGTGCGATCCGCTGCGTCCGCTCGATTCCGAGCGGCCGCATGTCGTCGTGCTCGAGCGCCTTGGCCAGCGGCGTCAGCGCACGCTGGAGGAGCGCGTGCATGGCGGGACGCTAAAGCACGGGCTTCGGGCGTGCGATGCGGCTATCGTCGGCGCGTGCTGCTCGTCCCGTGCGCCGGCGGCCACGTCGCGGTCGCCCAACCTGCCCACGGATGGATGTGCGGCCAGCTCGCGCGGGCGTGGGGGAACGACGCCTTCGGTGAGGTCGAGCCGTTCGAGGAGGTTTGCCTCGCGGCCGAGCAGCACGACTCGGGGTGGCTCGCCTGGGAGCAGTCGCCGACGCTCGATCGCGGGACGGGGCTTCCCCACACGTTCGACACGGCGCCCTTCCGCGTGCACCTCGAGCTTCACCTGGCGTGGTCGCGTGCGCTGGTCGGGCAGTCGCGCTACGCGGCGCTCCTCGTCTCACTCCACCACGCGTCGTTCTTCTCGCGGCCGGGCTCGCTCGGCCGTCTCCGCGAGGGCGGACGGCGCATCGCGGGGTTCCTGGACGACCTCGCTCGGCTGCAGGCCGAGCTCCGCGAGGCACTCGGCGTCGACGATCAGGAAGTGGAGCGGAACCGAAGGCTCGTTCGGACCTGGGACGGCTTGTCGCACGACCTGCTCCTCGGGCTCGCCCCGCGGACTCGCGCCGGGGTGCCCTCCGCGCGCGCCCCGGTCGACCTCGCGATCGGGCGGTCGGGCGAGGCCCACACGATCGACCCCTGGCCGTTCGACGGCGATCGTGTCCTCGTGCGGACGGAGGGCCGCAAGCTCGTGGGCCGCTTCGACGACGAGGACGCCATGCGGACGGCGCTGGCCGAAGCGCCCTGGGTCGAGCTGGGCTACGCGCTGCGGCCCGCGACCGATGCCGACAGGCGCTCGTCGAGCTCGGCCAGCCGGGCGGCGACTTCTGCCCGCCGCCGCGCGTAGCGGGCAGGCACCCTCGTTTCGTTGTCCCCCTGGTGGAAGCGCAGGCTCCGGCCCGCGACGAGCTCGGTCAGTACGTGCGGCGGGACGGCGGACCCGTGGTGGACACGCAGGCGGCGGATCGCGATCGCGCGGGCGAGGCGCTCGAAGCCGTCGCCGGCGCGGCCGCTGAGCGGCGCCTCGAGGGCGCGCTGGAGACGGCCGCCCGGCGGCGCCGGTTCCGGCGTGGCGACCGTGGACAGGTTCGGGAACGTTTCGGCGAGCCGCGGGTTGGCGTGGACGAGGAGCTCCGGAGGGCCCACGAGCACGCGCGCCTGTCCGAGCTCGTGAGCGACGTAGAGGCTCGCGGTGTCGTGCTCGAGGTGCCGCTCGCTGACGTAGTAGTTCGGGCAGAAGACGCGCCGCCCGACCACGCGCGAGACCGGGCCGAGCACGAGGAAGACCGTCGCGAGGCGCCCGGGTGCGACGACGATGAGCAGGTCGACGTCGGAGTCCCGGCCCGCCTCGCCGGCTGCGACGGATCCCGTCAGGGCGATCGCCCGCACGAACGGCAGGTGGCGGAGAACGGCTGCGACGCGAACGGCGCGATGCGCGAGCGAGGCGGCCCGTCCCGCGCGCTCGGCGTGCGCCTCGGTCAGCCACGCCCTATCCCAGAGGGCGCACGCGTCCCGGTCGACGGCGAGGGACTCACGGACGACCTCGTCCTCGAGGAGCACCCGCTCGAGCGCGTCGCGATCGATCGCCGTCCGCGCGTAGCGGTGCAGGTCGGCAAGCGCCACGGCAGACTCGAACACGTCCGCGTAGATCGCGGCGTCGAGCAGCGCCAGGCGGGCGTCTGACCGCTCGCCGCCGCCGCCGCCGGTCACCGGCGCTCGACGGTCACGAGGATGTCGGGCCGGCCGGGGATCGGCGGAGCGGCGTCCGCGGGGACGCGGAGGCGCCACCGAGAAGCGATGGTCGTCAGCGTCGTCGTCATGATCAGCCGGGCAAGCGACTCGCCGACGCACGTGTGCGGTCCGGCGCCGAAGGGGATGTACGCGCCGCGTGGAAGTCGCGTCGCCTCCGCGTCGAGCCACCGCTCGGGCTGGAACGCGTCGGGATCCTCGAACAGCGACGCGTCACGATGGGTCACGAGCGGGCTGACGAGGACGTTCGTGCCCGGCCCGACCGCCGTTCCGGCGACCGTCAGCTCGCTCAGCGGCCGGCGGTCGACGTAGCGTGCGGGCGGAAAGAGCCGGAGTGCCTCGGCGAGGACGGCGTCGAGGTACGGAAGCCGCGGCTCATCGCCGTGCGCGTTTCCTTCGCGGAGCTCTGCCGCGAGCCGCTCGTCGGCCACGGGACTGCGACCGAGGAGGTACCAAACCGCCGCAAGGCCGCTCGGCGGTTCGTCCGCGGCGGCCAGGAGAAAAGCGGTCAGCTCGCTGATGCTCGTCTCGTGGGGAAACCCGCTTCGGTCGAGTGCAGCGATGAGGTCGTCGCCGTCCGTGCTCTCGCCACGCAGGGCTGCGAGCTCCGCGACGATCGTGTGTGCTCGCCGCAGCGCCGCAGCGCCGCGCGTCCCCGGCACCGGCGGCGTCGCGCGCGGCAGGGCCGCCATGACGTCCGCGAGCGCCGCGGCCAGCTCGTCGGCGCGAGGCCCGAGGTCGACACCGAGGAGGACGTCTCCCGCCATCGTGAGCGAGAGCGGGTCGAGGAGACGTCGCAGCCCGAAGTGGTCGCCGTCTTGCCACGTCGCCTGTGCGGCCTCCGCCCGGGCCGCGAGGGCGGGCGCGAACGTCGCGATTCGCCGCCGATCGAAACTCGGCTGCACCAGGGCACGCCTTGCGCGGTGCTCGTCGCCGTCGAGCGTGTTCAGCGTCGCGCCGACGAAGCGCCGCGCTCGCCGTTTCCACTTCCCCTGTCCGAACCGCTCGGCGTCGGTGACGAGCACGCGCCACACATCGTGGGGGCGCCGGACGAGCGCGGCGCGTCCGGTCGGCGAGGCGAGCTCGAGGACGTCTCCCGTCTGTGCGCGCGCGTAGCCGACCGGGTCGCGGAAGAACGATCGCGAGCTGAGGAGACGCACGAGGTCGGCATTCTCGTCGACCGAGGGATCCCATGTCGGCCCGTGCGATCGCCCTCCGGCAGACCGGCGTGCATGCGAGAATGAGCCACGTGCCCGCGACCGTGATCGTCGGCGCGCAGTGGGGAGACGAGGGGAAGGGCAAGATCGTCGACCTGCTCGCCCAGGAGTCCGACCTCGTCTGCCGCTACCAGGGTGGCCCGAACGCCGGGCACACCATCGTCGTCGACGGCGAGACCTACAAGATCCGGGCGATCCCGTCGGGGATCGTCGGCGGCGTCGCGAGCGCGATCGGCGCCGGCTGCGTCGTCGACCCTCAGGTGCTCATCGACGAGCTCGACGAGCTCGAGGGACGCGGGCATCGCACCGACGGGCTCGTCTTCGTCTCGGGCAACGCGCACCTGATCATGCCCTGGCACGTCGCGCTCGACGGCGCGCGAGAGCGACGGCTCGGGAAGCTGCAGATCGGGACGACGCGGCGCGGGATCGGGCCGGCGTACGCGGACAAGGCGACGCGCATCGGTATCCGCGTCCAGGACCTGCTCGACCCGAAGATCCTGCGCGAGAAGGTGGAGCTGGCGGCGAGCGAGAAGAACGTCTGGCTCGAGCGCGTGTACGGCATCGATCCTTTCGATGTCGGCGAGGTCGTCGAGCTCACGCTGGCGCGCGCCGAGCGGCTCGCGCCGTACGTCGCCGACACGTCGCTGCTCGTCGACCGCGCGCTCCGCGACGGCCGGAGGGTGCTGTTCGAAGGCGCACAGGGGACGCTGCTCGACCTGGACCACGGGACGTACCCCTTCGTCACGTCGTCGAGCCCGATCGCCGCCGGCGCCGCCGTCAGCTTCGGCATCGGGCCGCAGCGAATCGACGAGGTCGTCGGCGTGTCGAAGGCATACGTGACGCGCGTGGGGGAGGGGCCGTTCCCGAGCGAGATCGTCGGCCCGTCACAGGAGCGCGTCAGAGAGCTCGGCGGCGAGTTCGGCACGGTCACCGGGCGCGAACGTCGCTGTGGGTGGCTCGACCTCGTCGCGCTGCGCTTCGCGGTGCGGATCAACGGGATCACGTCGCTCGCGCTCACGAAGCTCGACGTGCTCTCCGAGTTCGACGAGGTACCGGTCTGCGTCCGCTACCGGCTGCCGGACGGGAGCGAGACCGACGACTTCCCCGCACACCAGTCGGACTTCCATCACTGCGAGCCGGTCTTCGAGGTGCTCAACGGGTGGCTCGAAGAGCTCCGCGGACCGGGCCTGCCGCCCGCCGCCGCGGCCTACGTCGAGTTCGTCGCCGCCGCGCTCGAGGTTCCGGTCACGCTCGTGGGCACCGGCGCATCGCGCGACGCGGTGCTCGCGCTCTAGCCGTCCCAGCCTCGGCGCGAGCAGGCCGGTCGAGCTCGTAGACTCGTGCGGGTGCGCGTACTCCTCGTCGGCTCGGGCGGTCGGGAGCACGCGCTCGCCTGGCGGCTGTCGTCGTCTCCGTCGCTCGATGAGCTCCATGCCGCACCGGGGAGCCCCGGGATCGCGGCGCTCGCGACGTGCCACCCGGTCGCCGCCGACGACGCCGACGGGCTGCTCGGGCTCGCGCGCTTCCTCGATGTCGCGCTCGTCGTCGTCGGCCCCGAGGCTCCGCTCGTCGGCGGGGTCGCCGACGTGCTCCGGCACTCCGGGATCCCCGTATTCGGCCCGTCGGCCGCCGCAGCGCGCATCGAAGGGTCGAAGCGCTTCGCGAAGGGGGTGATGGCCGCGGCCAGCGTGCCCACGGCGGCGCTGCTCAGGGACGCACGCGCTCCATGCGTGCTGAAGGCCGACGGCCTCGCGGCCGGGAAGGGCGTCATCGTCTGCCACACGGACGAGGAGCTCCGCGAGGGGCTTGCCGTTGCGGAGAGCTTCGAGGGGGACGTGCTCGCGGAAGAGCTCCTCGAGGGACCGGAGGTGTCGGTCTTCGCACTGTGCGACGGCGTCGACGCCCTCGCGCTCCCCCCGGCGCGGGACTTCAAGCGGGCGCACGACGGCGACGCGGGGCCCAACACCGGCGGGATGGGGTCGTACGCGCCCGTCACCGGGATCGACGACGACGCGCTGGCGCGGATCGTGGACGAGACGGTCACGCCGGTTCTCGCGGAGCTGGCGAGACGGGGGTCGCCGTTCGTCGGCGCGCTCTTCGTCGGCCTGATGCTGACGCCCGACGGGCCGCGCGTGCTCGAGTACAACTGCCGGTTCGGCGATCCGGAGACGCAGTCGGTGCTGCCGCTCGTCGAGGGCGATCTCCTCGCGGCACTCGCCGGCGCCGCGACGGGGTCCCTCGCCGGCGTGTCGCTCGGGCGCATCGACGGGGCGGCGGTCACCATCGTCGTCGCCGGGGGCGACTACCCGGCGAGCGGCGACCGCGGCACGCCGATCGAGGGAGTCGACGAGGCGGAGGCGTCCGGCGCGCTCGTGTTCCACGCAGGCACCGCCCTCAACGAGGGCCGCCTGGTGACGAACGGCGGCCGGCTGCTCGGCGTCACGGCGACCGGAGCGACGCTCGGCGATGCGCGCGCTCGGGCGTACGCGGCCGCTGACCTGATCCGGATCCCCGGGGCGCGCCGGCGCGAGGACATCGCGCTGACGGCCGCGGCCGGCGGGTAGCGGAAAGCCGCTACGAGCACGATTCCGTCGGGGCACCCCATCCCACCACCCACTTACTATTCTATCGCCAAGAAAGGCAACAAACGTGCCGCATCTGCGCCAACTCAGTGCCGAGTCCGTGCCGGCGCGGCGACCGGCGACGACAGGTGCCGCGTCTAGAATGGCGTAGTGATCCCGCGCTACTCCCGTCCCGCCATGGCTCGGATCTGGTCGGACGAGGCGAGGCTCGCGAGGATGCTGGACGTCGAGCTCGCGGCGCTCGCGGGCTGGGCCGCCGTGGGGGTGATCCCCGGCGACGCCGTCGATCGGATCCGCGCCGAGGCGAAGCCGCCGACGGCCGCGCGGGTGGCGGAGCTCGAGCGCGAGACGAACCACGACGTCGCCGCGTTCGTCGACGCCGTGGCGGAAACACTCGGCGAGCACGGCCGTTGGTTCCACTTCGGACTGACCTCGTCGGATGTCCTCGACACCGCGCTCTCGGTCGCGATCCAGGAAGCGGGGTCGCTGCTGCTCGAGGGGCTGGAGCGCTCCTTTCGCGCCGTCGTCGAGAAGGCCGAGGCCCATCGCGACACGCTGTGCATGGGCAGGACGCACGGCGTGCACGCCGAGCCGACGACGTTCGGGCTGAAGCTCGCGGGATGGGCGTTCGCGCTCGAGCGGGACCGCGTGCGGATCGAACATGCGCTCCAGGGTCTGCGCGTCGGCAAGCTCTCGGGCGCGGTCGGCCAGTACGCGGCGATCGACCCGGAGGTCGAGCACGTCGCCTGCGAGATCCTGGGTCTCGAGCCTGCGCCGAGCTCGACGCAGATCCTGCAGCGGGACCGTCATGCCGAGCTGCTCGCGGCGATCGCCCTGGTCGGCTCGTCGCTCGAGCGGTTCGCCGTCGAGATCCGTCACCTGGCCCGGACCGAGGTGCGGGAGGTCGAGGAGCCGTTCGGCAAGGGCCAGAAGGGATCGTCTGCGATGCCGCACAAGCGGAACCCGATCGTCGCGGAGCGGATCTGTGGACTGGCGCGCGTGTTGCGGGGGAACGCGCAGGTCGGGCTCGAGAACGTCGCTCTGTGGCACGAGCGCGACATCTCCCACTCGTCTGCGGAGCGGATCGTGCTGCCGGATTCCTTCCTCGCGCTCGACTACGTGCTCGACCGTTTCGCGTGGCTCGTCGAAGGGCTGGTCGTGCGCCCCGAGCGCATGCGGGCGAATGTCGACTCGAGTCACGGGCTCTTCTTCAGCCAGCGACTGCTGCTCGCGCTGGTGGAGAGCGGCCTCCCGCGGGACGTCGCTTACCGGCTCGTGCAGCGGCATGCCATGCGCGCGTGGGAGGAGGAGCTCGACTTCCGCGAGCTCGTGCGTGCCGACTCCGAGGTCGCGTCTCGCGTCGACCTCGACGAGGTCCTCGACCTCGGTGCGTACACCGTTCACGTCGACAGGATCTTCGAGCGGCTGCGGTCGCTCGTGGCCGCACGCGAGGCCGTCCATGCCTGAGGCGACGCACGTCGGGAGCGGGAAGGTCCGCGAGATCTACGCGCTCGGTGAGCACCAGCTGCTTCTCGTCGCATCCGACCGCATCTCGACCTTCGACGTCGTGCTTCCGACGGAGATTCCGGACAAGGGCCGGGTGCTCACCGGCCTCTCCGCGTACTGGTTCTCCCGCACACGGGAGATCGTTCCCAACCATCTCCTCGCCGTTCGGCCCGACGGGCGCTCGCTCGAATGTCGACGTCTCGCGATGTTGCCCGTCGAGTTCGTCGTACGCGGGTACCTCGCCGGATCGGGCTGGATCGAGTACCGGGACACGGGAACGATCTGCGGCCATCCGCTGGCGCCCGGTCTCGTCGAGTCCGAGCGGCTTCCCGAACCGATCCTCACGCCCGCGACGAAGGCGATCGAAGGTCACGACTTCAATATCACGGAGGCGGACGCGTCGCGGCTGTGCGGCGAGGGCCCGTACCGCGCGGCACGCGCTGCGGCGCTCGCGCTGTACCGGTTCGCCGCGGAGCGCGCCGAGGCGCGCGGTCTGATCCTGGCGGACACGAAGTTTGAGCTGGGTCTCGACGCGGCCGGCACCGTGACCCTCGGCGACGAGGCGCTGACGCCGGACTCCTCCCGCTTCTGGCCGGCCGACGACTATGTGCCCGGCCGGCCACAGGCGTCGTTCGACAAGCAGTACGTCCGCGACTGGTGCCTGGCTACGGGGTGGGACCGGACCGCGCCGGGGCCGGCCCTGCCGGGCGAGGTGGTCGCGGGGACGAGAGTGCGGTACGTCGAGGCGTTCGAGCGGATCACCGGCATCGCCTTCGACCGATACGTCGACGATCCGGAGGTCGTGCGGTGCGACTGACGGTGCTGATCCGCCCGAAGGCAGGGATCCTCGACCCGCAGGGTGAGGCGGTGCAGGCGTCGCTCTCGACGCTCGGCTTCTCCGTGACTCGCGCGCGCGTCGGCCGCCTGGTGGACCTGGAGATCGCGACGGACGACGCCGAGTCCGCGCGCACCGAGGTCGAGCGCATGTGCGCCGAGTTGCTCGCCAACCCGCTCATCGAGAGCTTCGAGGTCGTCGTGGAGGACGCGTGAGCGAGGTCAGGCCGCGCGTCGCGGTCGTCACCTTCCCCGGCTCGAACGACGACGCCGACGCCCGGCTCGCTCTCGAGCTGCTCGGCGCCGAGGCGGCCGCAGCCTGGCACAGCGACACGTCGCTTCCGTTCGGGACGGGAGGGGTCGTGCTCCCCGGCGGCTTCTCGTACGGCGACTACCTTCGTTGCGGCGCGATCGCGCGCGTCGCGCCGGTGATGGACGCTGTGCGACGCTTCGCCGACGACGGCGGCCCCGTGCTCGGCATCTGCAACGGCTTCCAGATCCTCTGCGAGGCGGGGCTCCTCCCCGGCGTACTGCGGCCGAACCGGCAGCTCGAGTTCGTGTGCGCGGATGTCGCCGTCACCGTCGAGTCGACCGCGACGCCGTTCACGTCCGCGTGCTCGCTCGGCGCCGAGCTCGTCGTCCCGGTCAAGCACGGTGAGGGGTGCTGGGTCGCCGACGACGCGCTCTTCGAGCAGCTCGCCGAACGCGACCAGGTGGTGCTCCGGTACGTCGAGGACGTGAACGGCGCGCGCGACCACGTGGCGGGCGTCACGAACGAGCACGGGAACGTCCTCGGCCTGATGCCGCATCCCGAGCACGCGGTCGACCCGCTCCTCGGCCCGACCGGCGGTGTTCCGCTGCTCGAGGGGCTGATCGCCGCTGCCCGCGAAAGGGTCGCGCTCGCCGCCGTCTGACCGGTACGCCGGCCCGGGCATCGCGGTCAGCCGTCGGCGCCCAGGATCCCACCGTCCGCGAGTACCCGTCCGAGCTCCGTCGTGCGCTCGAGCGCGACTCGGAGCTTCGCGAGGTCGCGCTCGCGCAGCGTGACGGGGCCTCGGCGAGAGGTGCCGTCGGTCGCGTAGGAGAACCGGACGAGCCGCTCGCCGGCGTCGCCTGCCAGCAGCTCGACCCGCGTCGTGAAGCGCCGCTCTCCGGAGCGCTGGGGCAGGGACACCGTCTCGACGCTCGTCGCCTTGCCCCACGGAGTCGTTACCGTCGCCATGGAAGACAACGTAGCGCGGAGACTGTGCCACGTGTGTGCCGGAATAGACCCGACTCTGCGACGATGAGCGCGTGCTCGACCCGGTGGACAGCCGTGCAACGATGTCCGGCGGCGAGATGAGCGAGCGGCCCCAGGGGACGGTGACCTTCCTCTTCACGGACGTGGAGGGATCGACGGCTCTCGTCCGCGCACTCGGCCGCGACTACGGCGTCATCCTCGCTCGACACTCCGAGCTGATCCGCGACGCGGTCGACGCGCATCGCGGGCACGAGGTGGACACCCAGGGAGAGGGCTTCTTCGTCGCATTCGGCCGCGCGAAGGACTGCGTCGCTGCGGCCGTCGACGCGCAGCGGGCGCACGCCGCCGAGGGTTGGGGAGGCGGGGTCGAGGTCCGCGTCCGGATGGGCGTGCACACGGCCGAGCCCGAGCTGTCGCCCACCGGCTACTTCGGCATGGGCGTCCACCGTGCGGCGCGGATCTGCGCGGTCGGGCACGGAGGGCAGACTCTCCTCTCGCGCTCGACCGCAGGCCTCGTCGACGAGGACGAAAGCCCGGGCCTCGAGCTCCGTGACCTCGGCGAGCACCTCCTGAAGGGACTCGACCGTCCCGAGCGGATCTACCAGCTCGTCGCCGACGGGCTCGGCGAGACGTTCGCACCGCTCCGCTCCGTGACCGAGCTCGCGCGCGAGGCGGAGGCGTCGCGCTTCCCGACCGGGACGGTCACGTTCCTCGTCACGGACCTCGTCGGATCGGTGTCCATGCTCCGGTCGCTCGGTGCCGCACGGTACGGCGCCCTGCTCGAGCGCTACGACGAGATCGTCCAGGACGCGGTCATCGCCCACGACGGCCAGGCGTTCGAGATGGTCGGCGACTCGTTCATCGCCGTCTTCGGACGCGCCCGCGACGCTCTCCTTGCGGCGATCGCGGCTCGCGACGTGCTCGATGCAACCGAATGGCCGGAAGCGGCCCGGCTCGGCGTTCGCATCGGCGTGCACACCGGCGAGGCGGATCGTTGGCGGTCGGGCTACGTCGGGCTCGGCCTGGTTCGCGCGCTCCGCGTGTGCAATGCCGCCCAGGGCGGCCAGCTCCTCGTCTCGCCGGCGACGGAGGGAATCGTCAACGGCATCGACCTCGGGGGCATCGAGCTCCGGGCGCTCCCGGTCCGCCTCCTCGAGGACTTCGACCGCCCGGTCGTCCTCCACGAGGCGACCCGGCTCTGACCTCCGACGGCCCGAGCCGGCTCCCGCACCTGGGTCGCGGCCGTTCCTTCGACGCGCCGGTGATCCCCGCATTGCTGCGTGGGCACACGAACTTGCAGAAAGTCATGGCCACCGAGCGTGCCGCCGAGCTGATGCGGGCCGCGTGACGGCCGACGGGCCGGTCCTCTGCTGCCCGGACAAGTTCCGCGGCAGTCTGAGCGCGCGCGCGGCCGCTGCTGCACTCGCGGACGGGGTCGAGCGGGTCGGCCGCACGGCGCTCCGGCTGCCGCTCGCGGACGGCGGCGAGGGCACGCTGGACGTCCTCTGCCCGGAGGCGTCCGACCGCCGGACGGCCCGTGTCACCGGGCCCCTCGGAGCGCCGGTCGACGCCGAGTGGGGCATGCGCGGCGACACCGCGGTCGTCGAGATGGCGCGCGCGAGCGGCCTCGCCCTCGTCGCCGGCGCGAACGACCCGCTCGCCGCGTCGACCATGGGGACCGGCGAGCTGATCCGCGCAGCTCTCGACCAGGGCGTCGAGCACGTCCTCGTCGCGGTCGGCGGGTCGGCGACCGTGGACGGCGGGCTCGGGGCGCTCGAGGCGCTCGACTTCGACCTCCGGGGAGCGGAGGTCGTCGTCGCGTGCGACGTGACGACGACGTTCGTCGACGCTGCCCCGGTCTTCGGCCCGCAGAAGGGAGCAGATGCGGACGCGGTCGCGGAGCTCGAGCGCAGGCTGGCGGAGCTCGCCGAGCGCTACCGCACGGACCACGGCGTCGACGTCCGCGAGCTGCCCGGGTCCGGCGCGGCGGGCGGGCTCGCCGGTGGCCTTGCTGCGCTCGGAGCCCGTCTCGTCCCCGGGGCGGAGCTCGTCGCGGAGGTCGTCGGGCTCCGCGAGGCGCTCTCCGGCGCGTCGCTCGTCATCACGGGCGAGGGGCGCTTCGACGTCGACCTCGCTCGCGGGCAAGGTCGTCGGTCACGTCCTCCACCGGGCCCGAGAGGTCGGCGTGCCCGCTGCCGTCGTCGCGGGCGACGCGGACCGCACACACCTCCCCGCCGGCGTGCGGTGCCGCACGCTGGTCGAGCTCGCCGGCTCGGTCGACGTCGCCCTCCGCGACGCCGGGCGCCTGACCGCCGACGCCGCAGCGTCGCTGGCGGGCTGACCGCACGTCCAAGACGCCGGTCGGCCACCGCAGCCTGTTCGGAGAACCGCACCGTCGCCCTTGGGCGCCGCCGAGATGCTCCCCGCAGACACCGACGCACTCAGGAGACGCACACATGCCACAGCTCATCGACACCGGAAGCGCAACCCGCACCGCAGCCTCGCCCGACGTCCTCTGCTTCCCGGGCGACGCCGGCTACGACGACGCGCGCCGCGCCTGGAACCTCGCAGTCGACCAGCGCCCAGCCGCGGTCGCCCTCCCGGAGACCGCCGCCGACGTCGTCGCGGCCGTCGACTACGCGCGCACCGTCGGCCTTCGGGTCGCCGTGCAGGGGACCGGCCACGGCGCCCGCCACGACCTCCTCGACGGCACCCTCCTCATCAACACCGCCCGCATGACCGGCGTCGAGATCGACGCGAGCGCCCGCGTGGCGAGGGTCGCGGCGGGCACGATCTGGATCGACGTCGTCGACGCCGCGATCGAGCACGGCCTCACGGCGCTCCACGGGTCGGCGCAGGACGTCGGCGTCGTCGGCTACTCGCTCGGCGGTGGCATCGGCTGGCTGGCACGCAAGCACGGCCTCTCGGCGTCGAGCGTGCTCTCCGCCGAGGTCGTGACCGCCGACGGCGAGGTCGTGCGGGCCGACCCCGAGACCAACCCGGACCTGTTCTGGGCGCTCCGGGGCGGCGGCGGCAGCTTCGGTGTCGTCACCTCCGTCGAGATCGCGCTCTTCCCGGTCACCGAGGCGTTCGCAGGCTGGCTCATCTGGCCGATGGACCGCGCCGCCGAGGTGCTCGCCGCATGGGCCGAGTGGACGCGCACCGCCCCCGAGGAGGTGACGTCCGTCGGCCGCCTGCTGCAGCTCCCGCCGATCCCGGAGATGCCCGAGGCGCTCCGCGGCCGCCAGGTCGTGGTCGTCGAGGCCGCGTACCTCGGTGACGAGGCGTCGGGCCGCGAGCTCCTGCGACCGCTGCTCGACCTCGAGCCCGAGATCGACACCTTCGCGATGGTGCCCGCCCGTGCGCTCACGGAGCTGCACCAGGATCCGCCCGCACCCGTCCCGGCCGTCGGCGACGGCTGGATGCTCGACTCGGTCGACGCGGAGGCCGCGAGGGCGATCGTCGAGGCCGCCGGCATGGACGGCACCGCGCCGCTCCTCTCCCTCGAGATCCGGCACCTCGAAGGCGCCCTCGGGCGACCCGACCCGAACGGCGGCGTGCTGTCGCACTTCGAGGCGCCCTACGTCATGTACTCCGTCGGCGCGCCGATGGGCCCCGTCACGGGTGACGCGATCGCGGGGCGGATCGACGAGGTGCGGGCCGCTTCCGAGCCGTGGCGCTCGCGCAGCACGTACTTCAACTTCGCCGACGGAGACGTCGACGCGGGCGACCTCTACCCGAGCGGTGCCTTCGGCCGGCTCGCGGAGATCCGGGCCGAGGTCGACCCGGACGGCCTCTTCCGCGCCCGGCACACGATCTAGCCACGCCGGTGGTGGTCGGGGGGCCGCCGGCCGCCCGACCACCACCACCCGACCTTCTCGCCGAGCTCTGCGCCCGCTCTGAACCGCCTCTGAAGGTGGAGGTGCACGATAGGGGCATGGACGAGAACACGAACACCGACGAGCGGGCCGCCGCGCTCACGCGCCGCGACTCGCTCCTGCGTCTCGGCGGGCTCGCCGCCGGGGCGCTCGGCGCGGCCGCATGGAAGCTCGAGTCCGCCGACGAAGCCGCCGGCGCGGGTGCAGGCCCGGCCGCGGTCGCGTCGGGGCTCGTCTCGTGCGTGCTCGCGCCCGAGCAGACCGAGGGGCCGTACTACCTCGAGGGCGACAAGGTGCGGCGGAACGTCCGCGAAGGGCGGCCCGGCGTCGCGCTCAACCTCAGGTCCACCGTCGTCGACGTGTCGACCTGCAAGCCGATCCGCGGCGCCGCGGTCGACATCTGGCACTGCGACGCCTCGGGCACCTACTCGGGCTTCGCCCAGGAGGGAACGGACGGCGAGACGTTCATGCGCGGCATCCAGCGCACCGATCGCACGGGGCTTGCCGTCTTCGACACGATCTACCCCGGCTGGTATCAGGGCCGGACCGTCCACATCCACGTCCAGGTGCACCTCGGCGGCGACGTCCTCCACACGGGGCAGCTCTACTTCCCCGACCCGCTCACGGACACCGTCTACCGGCGAGCGCCGTACAACAGCCGCCCGGGCCGGACGACGCGCAACGCGTCGGACTCGATCTTCCGCAACGGCGGGAGCAAGTCGTTGCTGCGCCTGGCGCGGAAGGGGAGCGGCTACGTCGGGCGGATCACGATGGGTGTGCAGACGAGCTGAGATGTGAGCGGGGAGCCCGTAGGCTCCCCGCCCCCACGTCTCACTCGTCGGCGCTGTCCTCGGAGAGGATCCGGTAGAGGCTGCGGCGCGCCTCCCGCAGCACCGTCTGGGCGGCATCGATCTGGGCGGCGGTCCCCGCCCGGGCGACCTGTCGTGTCGCCGCGATTACCTGATGGGCGAGGTCGTGCAGCGCGACGAGCGCGTCCTCGTCCTCGCCCGCGACGGCGCTCCACGGGGCGGGGCTCGAGGCCGCCTGCTCGCGTCCCGTGTCCGTCAGCTCGTACACGCGCTTGCCGGACTCGGACGCCGACTCGCGGACGAGCTCCTCGTCCTCGAGCTGCTGCAGCGTCGGGTAGACCGAGCCCGGGCTCGGCCGCCACACGCCGCCGGTCCGCTCGGCGAGCTCCTGGATGATCTGATAGCCGTGCATCGGCTCCTCGACGAGGAGCGCGAGGATCGCGGCGCGGATGTCGCCCCGCCCTGCGCGGCGGCCGAACGCGTAGCCCGGGCCGCCGTGACGGTGGCGCCGGCGTCCGTGTCGGGCGCCGCTCATGAACCGGATGCGGTCGTCGGCCCGGTGGGGACGACCGCCGATGGCGAATGCAGTCATGGATGCATTTCCTTTCGTTCGTTCTTCATATCACGATATATCGTAACACATCGAAGACAGTCGCGTGATCACCGGCTCGCAGAGCGCCGAGGGCGCGATACGGTGGGCGCGTGGGCGTGACGGAACCGGCCGCGACAGTCTCCGCCCCGGCCGCGCTCAGGCTCGTCGGTCTCGGCGCGCTCGTGGGCGTCCCGGCCGCCCTCGTCGCCGCCGGCTTCCTGGCGCTCGTCCACGAGCTCGAGGTCTGGCTCTGGCACGACCTGCCCGAGCGCCTCGACGCCTCGTCGCCGCCCTGGTACCTCGTCCTCGGGATCCCGCTCGTCGGCGCGAGCGTCGTCGTCGCGGCACGCCTGCTCCTTCCCGGCGACGGGGGGCACGAGCCCCTGGAGGGAATCGGGGGTGGGCCGACAGCCGTCGCCCACGCGCCGGGCATCGCCCTCGCGGCGATCGGCAGCCTCGCGTTCGGCGCCGTGCTCGGGCCCGAGGCGCCGCTGATCGCGCTGGGATCGGCCACCGCGCTCGCGATCGCATCGGGCGCCCGACTCGGAGACCGCGAGCGCTCCGTCGTCTCGACCGCCGGGTCCTTCTCGGCGATCTCCGCGCTCTTCGGCGGGCCGCTCGTCGCGAGCATGCTGCTCCTCGAGTCGGGCATCGGGCTGGGCGCGGCACTGATCCCGGCCTTGATCCCGGGTCTCGTCGCCGCCGCGATCGGGTACCTCGTCTTCGTCGGGTTCGGCGACTGGGCCGGGCTCGACCAGACGGAGCTCGCCGTTCCCGGCCTGCCCGCATACGACGGCGTCCACGTCCGCGAACTCGTCGTCGCGGTCGCCGTCGGCGTCGCGGCGGCACTCCTCATCGGCGTCGTCAGGCGCTTCGCGGCCGAGGTCGCGGGGCGCGGGCCTCGACGCCTCGGCATGCCGGCGCTCCTGCTCCTCGGCGGTCTCGCGGTCGGTGCGCTGGCGCTCCTCGCCGAAGCGCTCGGCGCCGACTCGCAGGACGTGCTCTTCTCGGGCCAGCAGTCGGTCCCGGCCCTCGTCCAGGAGGACTCGGCCCGGATCGTGCTGGTCCTGATCGCAGCGAAGGCGCTCGCGTACGCGATCTGCCTCGGCTGCGGCTTTCGCGGCGGGCCTGTCTTCCCGGCCATCTTCCTCGGTGTCGGGCTGGCGATGCTGTGCGTCCTTGCGTTCGACGTCTCCCCGACTCTGGCTGTCGCCGTCGGAACCGCCGCCGGGACCGTCGCGGCGACGGGCCTGCTCTTCTCGGCAGTGCTGTTCGCAGCCGTCCTCGTGGGGACAGACGCGGCGGAGGCCGTTCCGGCCGCCGCGCTCGCGGCCGTCGCCGCGTGGCTGACTCGTGCGGCGATGAGCCGCTCGGCGGAGCGACGGGTCGTCTAGGCCGCCGCCGATGTCTCCACCGCGACGACGTCCGGCAGGCCGGAGGCGGCGCACGGGCTCTCCACGCCGGCGCGCTCGCCGACGATCCGGTCGGCCGACCCGCCGAGCGACCGGATGCGCAGGAGCAGTGGGATCGCCGCGGCCGTGGCGACGCCGCCCGCGACGAAGGCCGTGCCCACGCCCCGCGCCTCACCGAGCGCGCCGAGTCCCAGCTGGCCGCCGACGCCGCCCGTGTTGGCGACCATCGAGTCGAACGACACGACGGTCGCCCGCTGCTCGGACGGCACGACCTGGTGCAGGTAGGCCTGACGCACGGGGCTCGTGACGCCGGTCGAGGCGGTCACGAGCAGGAGGGCGGTCAACGCGACCCAGAACGACCCGGCGAGCCCGAGGACGACCGCCGCGCACGTCTCGACGGCGGCCGCGCCGATGAGCAGGGTCGTCCGTCGTCCGCAGCGTCGCGAGAGCACCTGAACGAGTTGGTTGCCGGCGATCGTCGAGAGCGCGATCCCCGCGGCGACCAGTCCGGCGACCCAGACCAGGTCGCTTTCGAGCAGGTCGAGCAGGTACGGCTGCGAGGCGTAGAACGCCCACGTGAGGAACCCCGTCTGTACGAGCGACGCCAGCATGAGCAGCCGGAGCGTCGGCTGCGACCAGCCGAAGCGGACGCCCGCGCGCGCGTTGCGGGCGACCTCTGCGGGAAGCTCACCTCGCGTCACATGCCGCGGCGTGAAGCCGAGGTCGTGCATCACGACCCAGGCGACGAGGAAGACGACCGCGAGGAGCGCCGAGCGGACGAGGTACGGCAACGAGAGGTCGACCTGGCCGAGCAGCCCGCCGCCGACGGTCCCGACGAGCATCGCGGCGCCCGTGATCTGCTGGCCGCGCGCGAAGACACCGTCGAGCGCGCCCGCGTAGCCCGTGGCGTCGAGCGCGTCGACGAGCCACGCCTCCATCGCCCCCGAGTAGAACGTGAACCCGAGGCCCATCCCGACCGAGACGGCGGCAAACGCCACGACACCCGCGCCGATCTCGGCGAGCGCGACGTAGAGCAGGGTCGTCGCGGCGAGCACCGCGACCGAGAGGAGGAAGGAGACCCGCCGCCCGAGCGTGTCCGCGACGACGCCGGTCGGCACCTCGAACACGACCATGCCGGCGGAGAACGCCGCGTTCGCGACGAACACCTCGAAGAAGCTCAGCCCGGCGTCGAGCAGGAAGAGCGTGTTGACGCCCCAGATCGCCGCGGCGGAGAGCGTGTAGAGCCCGGCGAGCGTGAAGTACCCGGCCAGCACCCGTCGGCTGTCGGGCCGGATCGCCGCCGCCTCCGTCATGGGCGCAGCCTAGAGCCGGCCCGATGGGGCTGCGCGCCGCTCGGAGGTCAGTAGTCGGAGCGCTCGATCAGCTCGATGCGGTAGTCGTCCGGGTCGCGGACGAAGCAGAGCAGCGAGCCGCCCTCGCGAACGGTATACGGCGGCCGCTCGGGCTCGATCCCCTTCTCCGCGAGCGCCGCGAGCGTCTCCTCCATCGAGTCGACCGTGAGCGCGATGTGCCCGTACGCGGTGCCGAGCTCGTAGGAGTCGACGCCGAAGTTGTACGTCAGCTCCAGCTCGGGCTGCTCCTGGCCGGGGACGCCGAGGAAGTAGTTGACCGCCTCGTCCCGGATCGGCAGCTCACGCCGCTTCTCGAGACCGAGCGCCTCGTAGAACGCGATCGACCGCTCCGGGTCGGTGATGCGATAGCACGTGTGGATGAGCTCCATGCGGTCGAGCCTACCCGCAGCAGTGCGGGTACCCGAACCGCCTCGGGAAACCCGGCGTGTAGCCTCGACGCCGTGAAGGCGCACGGCGTCAACCCATGGCTCGTCCTCGTGCTCGTCTGCCTCGCGCAGTTCATGGTGATTCTCGACGCGACGATCGTCAACGTGGCGCTGCCGTCGATCCAGGCCGACCTCCAGATGTCGGAGTCGGGCCTCCAGTGGGTCGTCAATGCCTACGCGTTGCTCTTCGGTGGGTTCCTGCTGCTCGGCGGGCGGGCAGGCGACCTGATCGGGCGCAAGCGAATCTTCCTCGCGGGCCTGGTGCTCTTCACCTCCGCTTCGCTCCTCTGCGCGCTCTCGACCGGCGAGACGATGCTGATCCTCGCGCGCGGGCTGCAGGGGCTCGGCGCCGCGCTCGTCTCGCCGGCAGCGCTCTCGATCGTGACGACCACCTTCAGGGAGGGCGCGGAGCGGACGAAGGCGCTGGGCGTCTGGGCGGCGATCGCGGTCGGCGGCGGCGCAGTGGGCCTCGTGCTCGGCGGACTCCTCGTCGAGACGCTTTCCTGGCCGTGGATCTTCTTCGTCAACGTCCCGGTCGGGATCGCGGCGTTCGTCGTCTCGCTGCGCTACGTGCCCGAGTCGAAGGACGAGCACGTGCACAAGAGCTTCGACCTGGCCGGGGCGGTGTCCGTGACGGGCGGCCTGATCGCGCTCGTCTACGGCATCGTGCGCTCGGCGGAGTCCGGCTGGGGCTCAGGAGAGGTGCTCGGCATTCTCGCGCTCTCGGCCGTGCTGCTGGTCGGCTTCGTGCTGATCGAGCGGCGCTCGGCGGAGCCGCTCGTCCGCCTGTCGATCTTCTCGGTGCCGACCGTCCGCGGCGCGAACGCCGCGATGTTCGTCGTCGCAGCGGGGCTCTTCGCGATGTTCTTCTTCAACACGCTCTACGTCCAGCGCGTACTCGGCTTCTCGCCCCTCGAGGCCGGTTTCGCGTTCGTGCCGTTCACCGCCGGCGTGATCATCGGCGCCGGGCTCTCGCAGAAGCTCGTCCCGGCGCTCGGCGCGCGCGAAGTGCCGCTCATCGGCGCCGCGCTCGGCGCGCTCGGCCTGCTGCTGTTCCTGCGGCTGACGCCGGACTCCTCGTATGTGACCGACCTGCTCCCGGGAATCATGCTGACGTCGATCGGCATGGGGCTCGTGTTCGTGCCGATCACGCTGATCGCGACGAGCGGGGTCCCCGTCGACGACGCGGGGCTCGCGTCCGGTCTCTTCAACACGGCGCAGCAGATCGGCGGCGCTCTCGGGCTTGCGCTTCTTTCGACCCTCGCGACGAACCGGACCGAGGACGAGCTTGCGTCCTACGGGACGTCCCAGCCGTCCCAGGCGCAGCAGGCCGAGGCGCTCGTCAGCGGGTTCCACGTCACCTGGCTCGCGAGCGCGATCCTCCTCGCCGCCGGCGGCTTGCTGCTCATCCTGCTGGTCCGCCGTCGTGACGCCGAGGCCGTCGCCCACGGCGAGGCCGCTCCGGTCGCCGTCTAGCCGGGCCTAGGCGGCGCGTCGCTCGACGACGTCGTCCAGCGCGTGCCGCAATCCGGAGGCGAGCGCGCCGGTCAACACTGCCGCCTCGCCGAGCGACGAGACTTCGACCCGGGGCGGATACGGGATCCAGCTCTCGAGGCGAGCGCGCACGGGCTCGAGAAGAAGGTCGCCGTTGGCGCCGAGGCCGCCGCCGAGGACGACGAGCGAGACGTCGGTGACGGCAGCGACCGGGACGACGTGCAGCGCGATCCGCCGCGCCACCTCGTCGACGACCTCGCCTGCGACCACGTCGCCGGCGCGGGCAGCGGCGAAGATCGCGCGGGCGTCGTATGGCGGCGCGAGCGCCGTCGCGCGCTCGCCTTCGGCGACCAGCCGCGCCGCGAACGCCGAGACCGCGCCGGCGCACGGGTCGACGTCCTGCGCCAGGCCGACGAGTGCGAAGTCGACCTCGCCCGCGGCACCGTTGTGCCCACGGTGGAGCTCGCCGCGGAGCACGAGGCCGGCGCCCATGCCTGTGCCGATCGAGAGGAACAGGAAGTCGTCCACGCCGCGTGCGACGCCCTGCCAGTGCTCGCCGACCGCAGCGAGGTTCACGTCGTTCTCGAGTGAGACGGGCAGGCCGAGCCGCTGCTCGAGGTCGGTGCCGAACGTGACTCCTTCGAGACCCGCCACGCTCGTCGCGAGCGCGATCCCGCGCCGCTCGGCGTCGACGACGCCCGGGACGCCGACGAAGGCGCCGTTCAGGAGGGCACCGTCGAGGCCGGTCGCGGTCACGAGGCGTGTGCGGAGATCGGCAATCTGGTCGAGGACGCGCACCGCGTCGCTGCCGTCGATCTCGACGTCGAGGCGCGCCCGCGTGTCCCCGCGGAGATCGCAGATCGCGCCGCGAAGGAACCGGCCGCCGACGTCGAGCCCGAGCACGAGCGCGGCCTCCGGGATGGGCTCGAAGAAGACGGCGCCGTACCGCGGTCCCGTCGGCTCGGTCGTCGCCTCGCGCACGAGCCCCGCTTCGAGCAGGGATTGGAGCGCGAGCGACACCGTTGGCTTCGAGATCCCGGCGCGCCGCGAGATCTCGGCGCGCGAGATCGGCGCGCCCGAGCGGATCGCCTCGAGGACCGTCCGCTCGTTCAGGAGCTTGAGGAGCGGCGGGATCGCCGGGGCGGTGGCACGGGTGCGTGGAGCCATGACTCTCGGCTGGAATCCTAACCAACTCGCCGGATTCCAACGAATCACTTGACTCCAAGCCGCTCGGCTTCTAGGGTTTTGATTCGTAAAGTTTCCTAACCGTGGAAATACACGGAGGATCCGAGCGACCGTCCAAGGAGGAGGTCCCGATGAGACGCAAAGCGGCGATCGTCGTCGCGCTCGTAGGTCTCGTGCTCGCCGCCGCGATCGGCGCGGCGGGCTCCCCGGCCGCCAGCGAGCGTGCCACCGTCACGAACCTGACGATCTGGGTCGGCTGGAGCGCCCGGGAGCTGAACGAGTTCAAGAAGGTCGTGGCCGAGTACGACGCCAAGAAGGCGGACGTGGCGGTCAAGGTCGTCGGCTCGATCAACGACGACAAGATCACAGCCGCCCTCCGCTCCGGGAACGTGCCCGACGTCGTGAGCTCGTTCACGTCGCAGAACGTGGGCGTCTACTGCCCGTCGGGGGGCTGGATCGACCTCGCGCCGTACCTGAAGCGCGACAAGATCAACACGAGCATCTTCCCGGCGACGACGCGGTACTACACGCAGTACGGCGGCACGCGCTGCGCGCTCCCGCTCCTCGCCGACGCGTACGGCTTCTACTACAACAAGGATCTCTTCAAGAAGGCCGGCCTCACGAGGCCGCCGCGCACTCTCGAGGAGCTCACCGCGTACGCGAAGAAGATGACGACCCGCAAGGCCGACGGATCGCTCGACGTCGTCGGCTATGACCCCTTCATCGGCTTCTACCAGAACTCGATCGGGGCCTACCAGCCGCTCGTCGGCGCGAAGTACTTCGACGCGGCCGGCAAGTCGTCGTTGTCGAAGGACCCCGCCTGGCAGCGGCTGCTTCGCTGGCAGAAGAGCCTCGTCGACTACTACGGCCACGACAAGCTCGTCAAGTGGCAGACGGGCGCCGGTGACGAGTGGTCGGCGCCGCACGCGTTCGGGCGCGGGAAGCTCGCGATGATGATCGACGGCGAGTGGCGCGTCGCGTTCCTCGGGGCCGACCACAAGGGTCTCTCGTACGGCACTGCGCCGATGCCCGTCGGCAACAAGAGCCTCTACGGGTCGGGCTACATCAACGGCACGATCATCGGCATCCCGAAGGGCGGCAAGAACACCGACCTGGCGTGGGACCTCGTCAGGTACCTCACGACCGACACCCACGCGCTGGCGACGTTCTCCAACGGGATCCGCAACGTGCCCTCGACGGCCGCCGCGGCGAAGTCCAAGGAGCTCAAGCCTGACGCGAACTTCGCAGCGTTCACGAAGATCTTCGTCCACCCGAGGTCGGCGACGATCCCCGTGACCCCGCTCGGGTCGGCTCATCTCGAGACCTTCACGAGCTTCCTGGCGAAGTGGCAGGCCGGGAAGGTAAAGGACCTGCGTGCCGGCCTCGCCGAGGTCGACAAGCAGATCGACGCCAAGCTCAAGCAGTCGGGCGGCGGCGTCCCCTGATGAGCACGACGGCCGCGACCGAGGCGGTGCCCGCCGCGGTCGCGGCCGACCGCCGACGAGGCAGGCGAGGCGCGAACCGGCGGCGACGCCTGACGGTGCTCGCCTTCCTCTCGCCGTGGCTCGTCGGCTTCTCCGTCTTCTTCGGCTACCCCCTCGTGATGAGCGCCTGGCTCTCTCTCCACAGCTACGACCTGCTCACGCCGGCGCGTTGGGTGGGGCTCGCGAACTACCGGTACATGTTCGGGGAGGACCCGCAGATCTGGCCCGCGGTGTCGAACACCCTGTGGCTGATCGCCGTCTCCGTTCCCGCGACCGTCCTCTTCGCGTTCGGCATCGCCATGCTGCTGACCCGGGCGAAGACCGGCGCCGGCGTGTTCCGGACCGTCTTCTACCTTCCCGCGCTCGTGCCGCCCGTGGCGGCGACGCTCGGGTTCGTCTACCTGCTCAACCCGTCGACCGGCCCGGTGAACGTCATCCTCGGCAGGCTGGGGATCGAGGGACCGCTCTGGTTCAACGATCCCGGCTGGTCGAAGCCGTCGCTCGTGATGCTGGGCCTCTGGGGCGTCGGCACGACGATGATCATCTTCCTCGCGGCAATCCTCGACGTGCCGCGGCACCTCTACGAGTCGGCCGAGCTCGACGGCGCGAACGCCCTCCAGCGGCTCCGCTGGGTGACGCTGCCGACGATCAGCCCGGTGATCCTCTTCGCCGTCGTCCTCGGCGTGATCGCGTCACTCCAGTACTTCACCCAGGCGCACGTCGCCGCGAGCGTCGCGGCCGGGTCGGCGACGCAGGGAGGGTCGACGAGCAACATCGAGATCGGCTACCCCGAAGGCTCGACGTTGTTCTACCCGATCCTCGTCTACAACCACGGCTTCCGGTACTTCAACATGGGCTACGCGTCGGCGATGGCGATGCTGCTGCTCCTCGTCGCGTTCGCCGTCACGGCGATCATCATCTGGAACTCGCGGCGGGTCGTGCACTACCAGGGAGACGCGCGGTGAGCGCCGTCGCCCACGCCGAGCCGGCGACGCGCGCCGCGGGGCTGCCGCGCGCCGTGCGCCGCCGCCGGCTGCTCGTCTCGATCGCCGACCACAGCCTGCTGATCGCGGCCGCGGTCGCGTTCGTCGCACCGGTCGTCTTCGTCGTCCTCACCTCGCTGATGACGAACCGGCAGGCGCTCTCCGCCGACCTCTGGCCGCAGCCGTTCCGCTGGGAGAACTTCGTCGACGTCTTCCGCGACGCGCCGCTCTGGCGCTGGGCGCTCAACTCCTTCCTCTATGCCACGCTGGCGACGGTCGGGCTCCTCGTCTCGAGCATCCCCGTCGCATACGCGTTCGCGTGCCTGCGCTGGCGCGGCCGCGAGGTCGCGTTCATGGTCGTCCTCGTCGCGCTGATGCTGCCGCCGCAGGTGACGGTCGTGCCGCTCTACGTGATGTGGGCGAAGCTGGGCCTCGTCGGCGGCCTCTGGCCGCTGATCGTGCCGAACTGGTTCGGCGACGCATTCGCGATCTTCCTGCTCCGCCAGTTCTTCCTCACGATCCCCACCGAGTACCTCGACGCCGCCCGGGTCGACGGCTGCGGCGAGCTCCGCGTGCTCACGCGCGTCGTCCTGCGCATGGGGAAGCCCGCGATCGCGGCCGTCGCGCTCTTCTCCGTGCTCTACACGTGGAACGACTACTTCCTGCCCCTCCTCTACCTAAGCGAGAACCCCGCGAACTGGGTCACGTCGATCGGGCTCTCGCAGTTCCGCTCCCTGCACCAAGTGCAATGGAACCTGACGATGGCCGCGACCGTGCTCGTGATGCTTCCGGTCATCGTCGTCTTCTTCCTCGCGCAGAAGGCGTTCGTCGAGGGCGTCACGCTGACGGGGGTGAAAGGATGAAGCTCGCGGTGATCGGCGGCGGCTCGACGTACACGCCGGAGCTCGTCTCCGGGCTCTCGCGCGAGCGCGACCGGGTGCCGGTCGACGAGCTCGTCCTCCACGACATCGATCCCGAGCGGCGCGCGGTCGTCGGCGAGATGGCCGCGCGCATGCTCGAGCGGCAGGGCTTCTCCGGCTCCCTGGCAGTGACCGACGACCTCGACGCCTCCGTGTCGGGCGCCTCGTTCGTCCTGCTGCAGCTCCGCGTCGGCGGCCAGGCGGCGCGCCTGCGCGACGAGACGGTCCCGCTCGCGTGCGGGTGCATCGGCCAGGAGACGACGGGCGCCGGCGGGTTCGCGAAGGCGATGCGGACCGTGCCCGTCGTGCTCGAGATCGCCGAGCGCGTGCGCGCGCTCGCAGCGCCGGACGCGTGGATCGTGGACTTCACCAACCCCGTCGGGATCGTCACCCGGGCGCTGCTCGACGCAGGACACCGCGCGATCGGGCTCTGCAACGTCGCGATCACCGTGCAGCGCGAGATCGCGCGCCTCGTCGACGTCGAGCCGGAGCGCGTCCTCGTGGATCACGTCGGCCTCAACCACCTGACGTGGGTCCGGCGCGTCGTCGTCGACGGGCAGGACAGGCTGCCCGACCTCCTCGACGAGCACGGCGACGCGCTCGCGGCACACGCCGGGCTGCCGCTGCGGCTCCTCGAGGAGCTCGGCGCGATCCCGTCCTCCTACCTGCGCTACTTCTATGCGCACGACGCCGTCCTCGCCGAGCAGCAGGACGGCGTGCCGCGTGCGGCGGCGGTGGCGGAGATCGAGACGCGCCTGCTCGACATCTACCGCGACGCCGAGGTCGCGGAGAAACCGGTGCTCCTCGAGCAGCGGGGCGGCGCGTTCTACAGCGAGGCCGCGACGGCGCTGATCGCGTCGCTATCGGCGGGCACCGGCGACGTGCAGGTGGTCGACGTCCGGAACGGCGGAGTCGTCGACGGGCTGCGAGACGACGATGTCGTCGAGCTCCCCGCGCGCATCGGGCGGGCCGGCCCCGAGCCGCTGCCACAGGCACCGCTCGCGCCCGAGCTGCTCGGCCTCGTGCAGCACGTCGCGGCCTACGAGGCGCTCACGGTGGAGGCGGCCGTCACGCGCGACCCCGTGACGGCGCGGAAGGCGCTGCTCACGCACCCGCTGATCGGTCAGGACGACGTGTCCGGCGCCTTGCTCGAGAGCCTGCTCGTTGACGAGCCCGTTTCCTGGGCGGGGGACGCACGATGAGCGACGGGATCGTCCTCGCGGTCGACGGCGGCAACTCGAAGACCGACCTCGCACTCGTGCGGGCCGACGGGGCGCTGCTCGCGCACGTCCGGGGACCCCTGTCGTCGCCCCATCACCTGGGCCTCGAGGCATCGGTGGCGTTGCTCGAGAAGCTCCTCGACGAGGCGCTCGGGGCTGCCGGCGTGAACGGCGAGTCGCCGCTCGCGGTCGCCCAGGTGTTCCTCGCCGGCGTGGACTTCCCGGCCGAGGAGGAGCTGCTCCGTGCTCAGCTCGAGCTCCGGCGCTTTGCCGGGCACGTCGCCGTGGGGAATGACACGCTTGCGCTGCTCCGCGCCGGAACCGAGCGCGGGTGGGGCGTCGCAGTCGTCTGCGGTGCGGGCATCAACTGCGTCGGCGTAGGGTCGGACGGCTCGCACGTCCGGTTCCCGGCACTCGGGGCGATCACCGGCGACTGGGGAGGCGGATACGACGTCGGCTCGGAGGCGCTCTTCGTGGCCGCGCGGAGCGAGGACGGACGCGGGCCGCGGACGAGCCTCGAGCAGGCCGTGCCGCGGCACTTCCAGCTCGACTCGCCGCGTCGACTCGCCGAGGAGCTGCACGCCCGCCGAATCTCGCACCGCCGGCTGATCGAGCTTGCGCCCGTCGTGTTCGCGGAGGCCGCCCACGACGCGGCCGCGGCTGCGATCGTCGAGCGCCTCGCGGCCGAGGTCGTCGCGCTCGCGCGCGTGGCGCTCACACGCCTCGGTCTCGGCCGGCAGCCGTGCGAGATCGTCCTCGGCGGAGGGCTGCTCCGCGCGGGCGACGAGCGCCTCCAGGCGGCCATCCTCGCCGGGCTCCGGGAGGTGGGCGACGAGATCGCAGTGCACACCACCGATGCACCGCCGGTGGTCGGCGCCGCGCTATTGGGCCTCGACTGGCTCGGCGCCGACGACGCTGCGAAGGAGCGATCCCGGCGCGAGCTCATCGCCGCCGTGGATGCCGACGACGACCTCGAGCCGACGCGGCCCGTCGGCATGGAGGCGCGCCGTGGCTGAGATCCGCTACGAGCGCGCGACGCGCGTCTACCCGGGCACCGAGGTGCCGGCGGTCGACGCGCTCGACCTCCACGTCGCCGACGGCGAGTTGATGGTGCTCGTCGGTCCGTCCGGGTCCGGCAAGTCCACCGCGCTCCGGATGCTCGCCGGGCTCGAGGACGTCGACGAGGGCGGGATCTGGATAGGCGACCGCGACGTCACGTACGAGCGGCCGCGCGACCGCGACGTCGCGATGGTGTTCCAGAGCTACGCGCTCTACCCGTACCTGACCGTCGCCCAGAACATCGCCTTCCCGCTCAAGATGGCGCGCGTCAAGCGCGACGAGCGCGACCGGCGGGTGCACCAGGTCGCCGAGCTCCTCGGCCTGACCGAGCTCCTGGAGCGCAAGCCCGGGCAGCTCTCCGGCGGGCAGCGACAGCGCGTCGCCATGGGGCGGGCGATCGTCCGGGAGCCGAAGGCGTACCTCATGGACGAGCCTCTCTCCAACCTCGACGCGAAGCTCCGCGTGCAGATGCGCGCCGACATAGCCGATCTCCAGGCCCGCCTCGCAGTGACGACGGTCTACGTCACCCACGACCAGTCGGAGGCGATGACTCTCGGGAGCCGGGTGGCCGTGCTCCGCGACGGGAGGCTCCAGCAGTGTGCGCCGCCGCGGGAGCTCTACGAGCGGCCCGCCAACGCATTCGTCGCAGGCTTCATAGGCTCGCCCGCGATGAGCCTCATCGAGGTCGCGCTCGGGACGAACGGCTCGTGCGACCTCGGCGGCGTCGGGATCCCGCTTCCGGACGAGACCGCTTCGGCGGCCACGGCTCGGGGCCTCGCGCGGCTGCTCGTCGGGCTCCGCCCTGAAGCGCTGCGGCTGGCGGGCGACGGGATTCCCGCGCGCGTCGAGGCGGTCGAGGTGCTCGGCGCCGACGCATACGTCTTCTGCTCCGCCGACGTGGCCGGAGCGGAGGCGCGTATCACCGCTCGGGCGACCGCCCGCGAGGCTCCGAGTCGCGGTGACGACGTGCGCCTCGCGGCGGAGGGCCGCGACGCGCATCTCTTCGACCCGGAGAGCGGTGAACGACTCCCGTCCTGACGTCGCGGGAGCGTGCTTCCACGCAGAGCTCGTCGAGCAGCCGGACGCCCTCCTCCGGCTGCTCGACAGCGCGCCTGCCGCGATCGAGGCGGGTCGGGCGATCCGCTGCCTCCGACCGGGGTTCGTTCGGCTCGTCGGCCACGGCTCGTCCGACAACGCCGCCGTCTACGGTACGTACGCGTTCGGCCTCCTCGGCGGTGTGCCGGCGTTCCGCGCCTCGATCTCCCTCTCCGTGTACTACGGCGCCGATCACAAGCTCGAGCGCTCGCCCGTCGTCGCCCTGTCCCAGTCGGGGCGCACGCCCGACGTCGTCGAGTACGTCGAGCGGGCGCGTCGGGGCGGGGCGCTCACGATCGCCGTGACGAACGAGCCGGCGTCCGAGCTGGCCGAGGCCGCCGAGATCGTCGTGCCGCTGCACGCAGGCTCGGAGCGTGCCGTCGCGGCGACCAAGACCTACGTGAACCAGCTCGGTGCCCTCGCGCTGCTCGCCGGGGCCGCCGGAGGCGACGAGGTATCGATCGCCGATGACCTCCGCCGGACCGCGGCGCTCCTCGTCGAGACGATCGAGCGGCTGGCGGCGCCGGCGGGCGAGGCCGCGCGAGCACTCGTGTTCGCCGGACGGCTGTTCGCGATCGGACGTGGCGTCGAGTTCGCGACGGCGCGGGAGGTCGCGCTGAAGCTGACCGAGACCTGCCGGATCGCCGCAGAGCCCCTGACGACGACCGACCTCTCGCACGGGCCGGTGGCGGCGCTCGACGCGCTCTTCCCCGTGTGGGCGGTGGCGACGCGCGACCCGTGCCTCCCCACGGTCCTGGAGGCTGCGGCTCGCGTTCGGACGTCCGGTGCGGCGCTGATCGCCAGCGGCGACGCGGCCGACGATGTCGAGGGCGCGGCGCTCCGCCTGCCGGTCCCGACGGCGCCGTCACCGCTCCTCGCGCCGCTGCTCTCGATCGTCCCGGGTCAGCTCGTCGCAGGTGCGCTCGCCGTCGCGCGCGGGCTCGACCCCGACCGCCCGGCCGGTCTCCAGAAGGTCACACTGGCGGCCTGACCGGCAACGATGGAAGGAGACCCCGTTGGCACGTGACGCATTGTTCCCGGACGGCCTCGTCCGCCCGAAGGCGCCGTACTCCCCGGTCGTTCGCAGCGGCGAGCACATCTACACCGCCGGCCAGGTCGGGTTCGACCCGACCGGCAACCTCATCGCGGGAGGCGTCGCCGAGCAGACGCGGCAGACGCTCGCGAACCTCGCGGCCTGCCTCGCCGCGGCGGGCTGCACCCTGGACGACGTCGTGAAGGTCAACGTCTTCCTCGTCGACTTGGCGGACTTCGAAGCCTTCAACGAGGTGTACCGCGCCGCGTTCGCGGAGCCCTACCCCGCGCGGACGACGGTGCAGGCCGGGCTGCCCGGGGGGATCCGCGTCGAGATCGAGGCGGTCGCCCGGCTCTCCGGCGCCTCCTCGTGATCGAGGTCGACACGCCGGCCGTCGTCGTCGACGTCGATCGGCTCCAGCGACAACCTCGCCCGCTGGCAGGCGCACTGCGACGCCGTCGGGCTCGCGAACCGCCCTCACGTCAAGACGCACAAGTCCGTCGAGGTCGCGCGCCGGCAGCTCGCCCTCGGCGCGCGCGGGATCACCTGTCAGAAGCTCGGCGAGGCGGAGGTGATGGCCGACGCCGGGATCGACGACATCCTCATCCCGTACAACCTGATCGGGCGCGTCGAAGCTCGAGCGGCTCGAGGCGCTGGCCGGCCGCGTCGACGTGGCCGTGACCGTCGACGACGAGCGGCTGCTCGCCGGGCTCTCCGGCGCAGCGACACGCTCGCGAGAGATCCGCGTCCTCGTCGAGTGCGACACGGGGCACGGGCGGGTCGGCGTTGCGACGCCGGACGCGGCGGCGGCGCTGGCGGTGGCAATCGAGCGCGTCGACGGCCTGCGCTTTTGCGGCTTCCTCACGCACCCGTCGCCCGCCGGCGTGGTCGCCTTCCTCGCAGCGGCCGAACGACGGGCGCGGAGCGCGGGCCTCCAGGTCGAGACCGTCTCCGTCGGCGGGACACCGACGATGTGGGCCGCAGGTGACCTACGGCCGACCGTGACGGAGTACCGGGTCGGGACGTACGCGTTCCACGACCGGTCGACGGTGGCCGGCGGGCGCGGCGTCACAGGACGAGGTCGCGCTCACCGTCCATGCGACTGTCGTCAGCCGCCCGAGCTCGGGTCGGGCCGTGCTCGACGCCGGGAGCAAGGTGCTGGCGAACGATCCCGGGCCCGAGACCCGGCTTCGGCACGATTCTCGAGGCACCGGACTCCGTCGTCGAATGGCTCAGCGAGGAGCACGCGGTCGTCGCGGTCGCGTCGGGCGACGCGCTCGAGCTCGGGCAGCAGGTTCGGATCGTGCCGAACCACGTCTGCGTGGTCGTCAACCTCGCTGACGAGCTCGTCGTTCACGGCGACGGGCTCGACCCGACGACCTGGCCCGTCGACGCGCGCGGCCGGTCGCGGTGAAGGCGCCTGTCTTCCTGTTCGACCTCGACGGAACGCTGGTCGACTCCCGCGTCGTTGTCGCGCGGCACTGGGCGCTGTTTGCGGAGCGCCACGAGCTCGAGCTCGCGCTCGATCCTCGCGGTGTGTCACGGGCGCCGCAGCGCCGACACGATCGCGGAGGTGGCTCCATCGCTCGATGCGCCGTCCGAGGCGGCGCTCCTCGACACGGGCGAGGAGATCGACGTCGACGGCCTCGTCATCGTTCCCGGCGCCGCCGAGCTGCTCGCCGGCGCTCGATCCCGCACGCGTGGGCGGTCGTCACGTCGGGCCACCGCACCCTCGCACGGCGCCGGCTCGAGGCGGTCGGCCTCCCGGTTCCCGGACGTGCTCGTGACCGGCGACGTGGTCGAGCACGGGAAGCCGCACCCCGAGGGATTCCTGCGTGCCGCAGCGGTGCTCGGCGTCGAGCCGGCGGCGTGCGTCGTCGTCGAGGACGCCCCGGCCGGGATTGCCGCGGGTCGGACGGCCGGCGCCCGCGTCGTCGGCGTGACGACGACGCACACGGCCGACGCCCTTCGGGACGCGGACGTGATCGTCCAGGATCTTCGGGGGCTCGACGAGGCGCTTCAGGGTCGAGGCGCGCGCGACGGTGGCGTCGGTTCGCTCAGCCGCGCGCGGCGACCTTGACCGCCTCGGCGATCGTCGGATGCGTGTGCACCGTCGCGAGGAGCGGCGCGAGCGTCCCGCCCGGCGCGTTCATCGCGACCTGCGGGCCGGGGAGGAGGTCGGCCCCGTCGCGCGCGAGGATCCCGACGCCGAGGATGACGCCCGTCTCCGCGTCGAGGACGAACTTGACCCGGCCGCGCCGGTCGCCGATCGCCCGCGCCTTGCCGCGCGTCCCGACGTCGGAGCGGCGGATCTCGACCTCGTGGCCCGCGGCTCGGGCCTGCGCCTCGGTGAGGCCGACGGCCGCGAGCACGGGATCGGTGAAGATCGCCCGCGGCATCGTGCGGTAGTCGGGCTCGAGCTCGGCGCCGTCGAGCATGTTCGCGACCGCATACGGCGCCTCGTAGGTCGCGACGTGCGTGAACATCATCCCGCCGTTCGCGTCGCCGACGGAGTAGACGTGCGGCAGCGTCGTCCGCAGCTGGCTGTCGGTCTCGATCCCGCTCTCGTCGTATGCGATACCCACGTCGTCCAGACCGAGCCCGTCGACGACGGGCTCGCGGCCGACCGCAAGGAGGACCTGGTCGCCGACGACGCGGCTCCCACCGGCGCACACGACCGCGGGCCGCCCCTCGACGAGCTCGAGGCGCTACCACGCCGGCGTCGGTGATGACCTGAACTCCCTCCTCCACGAGGTACGCCTCGAGCAGGTCGCCGAGCTCCTCGTCCTCGCCGTGGGCAAGGTGGGAGCCGCGCTGGACGACAGTCACCTCGGCGCCGAGTCGGCGGTACGCCTGGGCGAACTCGAGCGAAACGGCTCCGGCGCCGACGCAGACGAGGTGGCCCGGAAGCTCGCTCACGTGCATGAGGTCGTCGCTCGTCACCGTGGGCACCTCCTCCGCGCCGGGCACGTCGAGCGCCCGCGGTCGGGCGCCGGTCGCGATCAGCGCGTGCGAGAAGCGGACGCGGAGGTCGCCCGCCTCGAGCTCGTTCGCGCCGACGAAGCGGGCCGGGAGCCGGACGAGCTCGACGCCCCGCTCGGCGAGGAGGCGCTCGTAGTACTCCGTGCCCTCGTCGATGATGCGCCGGACACGGCCCATCACGGCCGCGAAGTCGACGTCCGCCCCGGAGACGCGGATCCCGAACTCCGCTGCACGGTGCCGGACGTCGTGTGCGATCTCTGCGGCCCTGACCAGGGCCTTCGTGGGGATGCACCCCCGGGTGATTCAGGTGCCGCCGATCGGGCCCGGGTCGAAGAGCACGACCCGGGCGCCACGGCGTCGGGCCTCGAGGGCGGCGGAGATGCCCGCCATCCCGCCGCCGAGGATCGCAACGTCGACCGGGTCGCCCGTCACCGGACTCCGAGCGCGGTCAGAGGCGCCGGTCTGCCGACGTGACCCACGCCGCGAGCGCGCACGGGATGCTCGCCAGCGCGATCACGATCCCGATCCACTCGAGTCCGATGACGTAGAGCACGATGCCGCCGATGAGCGCGGCGAAGAACGCACCTATTGCGATGAGGAACGGCATCGAGCCTCCTTCGGGACGACCGGGTGACCCTATCGTGCTGCGTCGGACGCCGTCGTGACTCGATCGGCGCGGGTCACGCGGGTGACCTGAGACGATGCGATCCGTGGAGCTGACGCCCTTCCGCATCGAGCGCTGGTACGAGCGGTACGAGTTCACGACGGAGCTGATGCTGTCGTCGAGCGACTGCGAGTCGGTCGCGGTCTCCGACCTCCTCGCGCTCGAGCCGGATGCGCGCGAGCGCCTCGACGGGCTCCGGCTCGGCTACACCGAGGTGCCGGGCTCCTCCGAGCTGCGCGCGGCGATCGCCGCGCTCTACGAGCGCACGACACCCGACGACGTCGTCTCGCTCGCGGCGGCCGAGGAGGGCATCTTCGTCGTCGAGCACGCTGTCCTCGGCCCGGGCACGCACGCGATCGTCGAGACGCCGTGCTACGAGTCGGCGCTCGCCGTCGCGCGCTCGACCGGCGCGGAGGTCGACGAGTGGCGGCGCTCCTACGGCGACGGGTGGGCGCACGACGTCGAGGCGTTGGAGCGCCTCCTTCGCCCGGAGACGCGGCTCGTCTACGTGAACACCCCGCACAACCCGACCGGGCTCCAGATGCCACGCCCGGTGCTCGACCGGATCGTCGCGCTGTGCGCGGAGCGCGACGCGGTGCTCCTCTGCGACGAGGTGTACCGCGAGCTCGAGCACGACCCCGCGGACCGGCTCCCCGGCGCGTGCGACCTCTACGAGCGCGCGGTGTCGCTCGGGACCGTCTCGAAGACGTACGGCCTGCCCGGGCTCCGGACGGGGTGGATCGCCTGCCGTGACGCGCCGCTGCGCGCGGCGATCGTCGCGACCAAGCTCTACACGACGATCTGCTCGAGCGCGCCCAGCGAGCTCCTCGCGGCGCTGGCGCTTCGGCACCGCGAGCACCTCGCCGGACGGAACCGCGCGCTCGTCCTCGAGAACCTCGCGCTCGCGGACGCATTCGTCGCGGCCCATCAGGGACTCGTCGACTGGGTCCGGCCGACGGCCTCGCCGATCGGGTTCCCGCGCCTGCGGGTCCGCGACACGCAGGCGTTTTGCGAGCGGCTCGCCGCCGAGGAGGGCGTCCTGCTGCTCCCCGGCGAGGTCTACGACGAGCCGGGCCACGTGCGCTTCGGCCTCGGCCGCCTCGGCGCCGCGGAGGCATTCGCGCGCCTGTCTGCCTTCGTCGAGCGGCGCTGACGCTACGTCGTCGGGTCGAGATCCTCCGCGACGAGCCCGAACAGCACGCCGTCGACCCACTCGTCTTCTCGCCGGTACGCCTTGCGCCGCACGCCCTCCCGGATCCACCCCGCGCGCTCCGCGTGACGGAGCGCGCGCTCGTTGAAGCCGTAGACCTCCATCTGGATCCGGTGGAAGCCGAGGTCGCGGAGCAGGTGTCGCTGGATCGCCTTCGCTGCCTCGACGCCGACGCCCTTCCCACGGAGACCGGGGTCGATCGCGAACCCGCCGACCGAGGCGATCCGGGAGCGCCGGTTGACCCGCTCCCAGGTCGCGGTCCCGGCAGGCCCCCCGTCGATCTCCACGACGAGCACGCCGAACGCCTCGGGCTCACGCTCGGATCGCTCCACCTCGGCGGCGACTGCCTCCTCGGTGAAGGCGCGAACGGCGGCGAGGAAAGGAGCGACCTCTTCGCTCCCGAGAAGCTCGACGAGGTACGGCACGTCGGCGCGCGTCGCAGGGCGCAATGCGACGCTCATCGGGCTGCTGCCTCGGCCGTCGACCTCGCGTTGCGCCGGACCGCACCCGAGCCGAGCGCGACGCCGGCGAGGATCAGGCCGAGGCCCGCCAGCGCCGCCGCGGTGAGCTCCTCGTCGAGCAGCACCGCGCCGTAGCCGAGCGCGAAGCCCGGCATCAGGTAGGTGACGAGGCTCACGCTCCGGGCCCCGAAGCGGTTCAGCATCCGGTAGAGGACGAGCTGCGCGAGCGCCGTCCCGAGGAGGGCGAGCGCAAGGAGCGACAGGATCGCGTCCGTGTCCGGCATCGACGTCGGCGCCTGGAGGACGGCGAACGGAAGCAGCGTGAGCGTGGCCGCGGTCATCGCCCCGGTCGCCAGCACAGGTCCCGGCGTCCCCGACACGCTGCGCTGGCCGATCACGTTCCCGGAGGCGTATGCCAGTGACGAGAGGACGACCGCGAGGGTGCCGGCGACGCCCCACCAGCCGCCGTCCGGGTGGCCTCCCGCCAGCACGCCGACGCCGACCAGGCCGAGGCCGAAGCCGAGCAGCTGGCCGCGGGAGAGTGGCTCGTGCGGGAGGAAGCGCAGCCCGAGGACGATCGTGAAGAGCGGCACCGTCGACTGCGCGATGGCGGCGATCCCCGAGTCGACGTGCTTCTCGCCCCATGCGACGAGCCAGAACGGGACGGCGTTGGCGATCGCCCCGATCGCGAGCCACTGGCGCCACGAGGAGCGCAGCTCGCCGAGTGCCCGGTTCCAGCCGAACGACCGCAGGACGTACGCGAACAGCACGACCGCGGCGATGGCGGCACGGGCGCACATCATCGGCGCCGGCTCGATCCCGCCCTCGACCGCGACCTTGATGAAGAGGTACGAGGCACCCCAGACCGACGCGAGGAGCAGCAGTAACGGCCAGTAGCGGTTCACGCGGTCACGCTACCCGCGAAGTCGCGCCGTCCCCGTCGCCAGAGTCGTGCCGCCGAGGATCAGCGCGAGCCCCGCGAGGGCCGAGACGGTGACCTTCTCGTCCAGGAAGACCGCGCCGTAGACGAGCGCGAAGGCGGGCACGAGGTACGTGACGAGGATCGCCCGCGACGCGCCGGCGCTCGCGATGAGCGCGAAGTAGAGGAGGTACGCGACCCCCGAGCCGAGGGCGCCCAGCGCGACGACCGCGGCGATCGCGCCGGGCGTCGGCGTCTCGTCCGGGAGCTGCGCGAGGGCGAAGGGCGCGATGATGACGGCCCCCGCGGCGAGCTGCCCGATCGACACCTGGAGGGGCGGCAGCGTCCGCACCGTCCGTCCCGCGATCAGGACCGAGACGGCGTAGCACGCGGCGGTCCCGATCACCGCCAGGGCACCGACGAGCTCGCCGCCCTCCTGGATGCCCACGAGAAGCACGACGCCGAGGAAGCCGACGCCGACGCCCACGAGCCGCACGCCGTGGACGCTCTGCGAGCGGTCGATCCACGACGCGAGGACGACCGTGAAGACGGGAGCGGCGGCCTGGATCACGGCCGAGAGCCCCGAGTCGATCCGGGTGTTGGCGAAGCCGAGGAGCCAGAAGGGCAGTGCGTTGTTGAGCGCTCCGAGCGTGACCATGGTCCGTACGTGCCCGCGAAGCACCCCGAGGCCGCCCCGGCCGTAGAGGAGGGGAAGGAGGACGGCCGCGCCGACGACCGTCCGCCCGAGGACGACGACCGCGGGCTCGAGCTCGTCGACCCCGAGCTTGATGAAGAGGAAGGACGAGCCCCAGATCGAGGAGAGCAGGAGCAGGAGGCCGAGATCGCGGCGGGACAGGCCGAGGACGCTATCGATGCCCGGGGCTGCCGGGCTCCGTCGACGCGTCGCGGGGGTCTGACCCCTCGGGGTCGGACCCCTTGGCCGTCGCACCCCCCGGCTAGACTTGCCTCCTGAGCTCCGTCGTGGAACAGCCGCTCCACCGTCAGCTCGGTCTCACGGACGGGGAGCTCGACCGCATCGTCACGTTGATGGGGCGCAGGCCGTCCCATTTCGAGCTCGCGGTCTTCTCGCTGCTGTGGTCGGAGCACTGCGGCTACAAGCACTCGGCGCTCCTGCTCCGGCGGCTTCCGAGCGACGGCCCGGGCGTGCTCCAGGGACCCGGCGAGAACGCCGGCGTGGTCGACATCGGGGACGGGCTCGCGGTCGCGTTCAAGGTGGAGAGCCACAACCACCCGTCGGCCGTGGAGCCGTTCCAGGGCGCGGCGACCGGGGTGGGCGGGATCCTGCGCGACGTGTCCGCGATGGGCGCCCGGCCGATCGCGCTGCTCGACGGGCTCCGGTTCGGCGCTCCCGACGACCACTTCTCGCGTGCGGTCGGCGGCGTCGGCCATTACGGCAACTGCGTCGGAGTGCCCACCGTCGGCGGCGAGGTCGTGTTCGACGACGTCTACGCGTCGAACTGCCTCGTCAATGCGATGTGTGTCGGGCTGCTTCCCGTCGAGCGCCTCACGCGCGCGAAGGCGACCACGGAGGGCGCGCTCGTCGTCCTCTACGGAGCAACGACGGGCCGGGACGGGATCGGCGGGGCCTCGGTACTCGCGAGCGCCGAGCTCGGCGAGGACGACCCCGACAAGCGCCCGTCCGTGCAGGTGGGCGACCCCTTCACGGGCAAGCGCCTCATCGAGGTGTCGGTCGAGCTCGTCGAGCGAGGTCTCGTGCTCTCGCTCCAGGACTGCGGAGCGGCCGGGCTCGCCTCCTCGCTCTCCGAGATGGCCGCCGACTACGGGATCGACGTCCACCTCGATCGCGTGCCGCAGCGCGAGGAGGAGATGGAGCCCTGGGAGGTGATGATCTCGGAGTCGCAGGAGCGGATGGTCGCGATCGTCGACCCCGCCCGGCTCGCCGAGGTCGAGGCGGTGATCGACCGCTGGGAGCTCCACCGGGCCGTGATCGGCGAGGTCACGAAGACAGGGCTCCTTCGCGCCTTCTGGGACGACGACGAGGTCGGCTCGATCCCCGCCCGGCTCCTGACCGACGAGTGTCCCCGCTACCCGGTCGACCAGATGCCCCGCGTGCCGCCCGAGGAGCGGCCGACATCCGTCCCGCGTCCGCGCGAGGCTCTGCTGGAGCTCCTCGCCGCGCCGCAGCTTCGCTCGCGCGCGTTCGTGACACGGCGCTACGACCAGCTTGTTCAGTCGCGGACGGTTCGCCGGCCCGGCCTCGATGCCGCAGTGCTGCGCCTTCGACCCGGCCACCGGGGCCTGGCGGTGACGCTCGACGGGCAGAGTCGCGTCGGCTGGCTCGATCCTCACCTCGGCGGTGAGCTGGCGGTGCTCGAGGCCGCGCGCAACGTCGCGTGCGTCGGCGGCGAGCCGCTCGCATTCACGGACTGCCTGAACTTCGGCAACCCGGAGAAGCCCGAGATCGGCTGGGAGCTCGCCGAGACGATCGAGGGCATGGCGAGCGCCTGCGAGGCACTCGGCGTCCCGATCGTCTCGGGGAACGTGTCGCTCTACAACGACACCGACGGCCGCTCGATCCACCCGACGCCGGTCGTCGGGTGCGTCGGCCTCGTTCAGGACGTGCGTCGCGTCCCGGGACGCTGGCGCGACGGAGACGCGATCCTGCTCGCGCGATCCCGCTCGCCGCTGACGCTCGCAGGGTCCGAGGCGCAGGCGCGCTGGGGGTCGCTCGGCGGCTCGCCCTCCCTGGATCTGGCGTCCGAGGTCGCGCTCATCCGCCACACGACGCGGGTCGCCCCGCTGGCGTCGCTCGTGCACGACGTGTCGGACGGGGGGCTCGCAGTGGCGCTCGCGGAGGCCGCGCTCTGGAGCGGCGCCGGCGCCACGCTGGAGCTCGACGACGACCCGCTGACGCTGTTCGGCGAGATCGGCGGCCAGGTCCTCGTCGCGATCGACCATGGGCTCGTGGAGCCCGACCCGACGGGCGCGGACGTCGACGTCAGGCGCATCGGGACGGTCGGCGGCGAGAGCCTCCTCGGGATCGGCCTCGACGAGCTCGCCCGCGCACACGAGGGCGTCGCCTGATGTGCGGCGTGTTCGGCGTCCACTCGCTCGAGCGCGACGTCGCGCGGCTGACGTACTTCGGCCTGTTCGCTCTCCAGCACCGTGGTCAGGAGTCCGCGGGGATCGCGGTCTCCGAGCGCGGGCGGGTCACGGCGGTCAGGGAGATGGGACTCGTCCCGCAGGTGTTCGACGAGGAGAAGCTCTCGGCGCTTCCCGGTGAGGTGGCGATCGGCCACACGCGGTACTCGACGACCGGCGGCGCCCGCTGGGCGAACGCCCAGCCCGTCGTCTTCCACGGCTCCGCGCGGACGGTCGCGCTGTGCCACAACGGGAATCTCGTCAACCTCGAGCCGCTCCGCGACGAGCTCGTCGCGGCGGGCGTGCGCCTCGCATCGACCTCCGACACGGAGGTCATGACTGCGCTTCTCGCCCGCGATCCGGCCCCTCTGCCTGAGGCTGTCGCCGCGACGATGCGTCGGCTCGAGGGCGCGTACTCGGTCGTCGCGATCGCGGACGGGGTGCTCGTCGCGTTCCGTGACCCGCTCGGCATCCGTCCCCTCACCCTCGGCCAGGTCGGCGACGACTGGGTGATCGCGTCGGAGACGTGCGCGCTCGACCTCGTCGGCGCCGACGTCGTGCGGGACGTCGCCCCCGGAGAGGTCGTCTGGATCGACGACGACGGCTGTCACAGCGCGCAGGCGGTGCCGCGCGGGCGCGGCGCAGCCTGCATCTTCGAGCACGTCTACTTCGCGCGGCCGGACTCGATCCTCGACGGGACCGGCGTCCACGCGGGTCGTGTCCGGATGGGCGAGCGGCTGGCCGACGAGGCGTCCGCCGACGCGGACTTCGTGATGCCGATCCCCGACTCGGGCACGCCGGCGGCGATCGGGTTCGCGAAGCGGTCGGGGATCCCCTTCGAGGAGGGGCTGATCAAGAACCGCTACGTCGGGCGAACGTTCATCGAGCCCGACCAGGAGCTCCGGCGACAGGGGATCCGGCTCAAGTTCAACCCCCTCGCCGAGATCGCAGGCCGGCGGATCGTGATCGTGGACGACTCGATCGTCCGCGGCAACACGATGCGCGCGCTCGTCGAGATGCTGTTCGCCGCCGGTGCGGCCGAGGTGCACGTCCGGATCTCGTCGCCGCCCGTCGTCTCGCCCTGTTTCTACGGGATCGACATGGCCGACGAGGACGAGCTTGCGGCCGCGCACCGCTCCGGCGACGAGATGTGCGAGCACGTCGGCGCCACGAGCCTCCACTACCTGTCGCTCGACGGCATGCAATGGGCGACGGGGCTCGCGGAGGAGTCGGTGTGCCGGGCCTGCTTCACGCGGCACTACCCGACGCACGTCCCCGACGACCGGCTCGTCGCGAAGCACCGCTTCGAGACGGCTGCGCCGGCCTGACGAGCTCGCCCGGCCGACGGCGGGCCCGGAGGGCCGTGCGACCCCAAGCCTCAGGCGAAGACGACGACGAGCCGCTGGATCCGGTCGCCGTCCACCGTGAGGCGCATCTCACCCGACCGCGCGCCGGCGTCGGCCGACCAGGAGAACGCCTCGACGACCGTTCCGTCCGGCTCGACCTGCGTGTCGAGGATCGTCATCGTGTCCGTGGGCGGCTGCGCCGCGTAGGCATTCGCGATCGCGTCACGGCCCTCGAAGGGGCCGACGGGGACGCCCGCGAACTCGAGCCGGGCGTCGTCTGCGAAAAGGTCCACGACCGACGCGAAGTCGCCGCTCGCGACCGCGGCGTTGAAGGTCTCGACGTGACGCCTGAGGAACACGGCGAGATCGTCACCCATCGGAGGCACGGTATCGACACCCGCCCTCGCCGAACAGTCGACTAGGCTCGGTGGGTGCCGCTGGACGAGCAGACGTACGCCGCCGCGGGAGTCTCCCTCGCCACTGCCGACGCGATCGTCGGGCGCCTGCGCGCGGCGGTGGACGGTACGCGCACGTCGGAGGTTGTCGGGAGCTTCGGCGCCTTCGCGGGCCTGTACGCAATCGACGGCGACCGGCTGCTCGCTGCCTCGACCGACTCCGTGGGCTCGAAGCTCGTCCTCGGCAGGCGCGCGGGCAGGCTCCGCTGGTGCGGCGCCGACCTCGCTGCGCACGGGATCAACGACGTCCTGACGACCGGCGCCGAGCCCCTGTTCTTCCTCGACTACGTGGCGGCGAGCACGATCGACCCCGTGCAGGTCGTCGAGCTCGTCGAGGGCGCCGCGGACGTGTGCCGTGCCGCCGGCTGCGCGATCCTCGGAGGCGAGACGGCGGAGCTGCCGGGCATCTATCGCGAGGACGAGCTGGACTTCTGCGGCACGGTTGTCGGCGTCGTCCGGCGCGACGAGGTGATCGACGGAAGCCGGGTCGAGCCCGGCGACGTCGTTGTCGGGCTCCCGTCGTCGGGGCTCCACGCGAACGGGTTCTCGCTCGTCCGGCGCATCGTCGGTGACGAGCCGTTCGACGCCGATCTGCTCCTGCCTCCGACGGTCTGCTACCTCGACGACGTCCGCGCGCTCCGAGCGCGCGCCGACGTCCGCGCGCTCGCGCACGTCACGGGCGGCGGGATCGCGGGCAACCTCGCCCGGGTCCTGCCCCCCGGCGTGGGCGCCGTGGTCGATCCCGCCTCCTGGGAGCGTCCGGCCGTCTTCGCCTGGCTGGCCGAGCACGGCGTCTCGGAGGACGAGCTCCGGCGGGTCTTCAATCTCGGCGTCGGCTACTGCGTCGTCGTGCCCGCGGAAGACGTCCATCCCCAGGATCGCGTCGTCGGGCGCGTCGAGGCCGGTCGCGCAGGCGTCGAGTGGAGCGACGAATGATCGGGGTGCTCGTCAGCGGCGAGGGAACGAACCTCCAGGCGCTCATCGACGCCGGCCTCCCGATCGTGGCCGTGGCGTCGAACCGCCCGGGCGTCAACGCGCTCGCCCGCGCGGAAGCGGCCGGCATCACGACGGCGACGTTCGACGCGTCCGGCTACCGGAGCCGCGACGAGCGTGACGAGGCTCTCGCGCGCTGGCTGCGGGCGCAGGGCGTCGAGCTCCTCGTCCTCGCCGGTTACATGCACCTGCTTCGTCCCCGGTTCTTCGAGGTGTTCGGTCGTCGCGTCGTGAACACCCACTCCGCGCCGCTCCCCGCGTTCCCCGGTCGACATCCGATCGAGGACGTCCTCGCCGCGGGCGTCTCCGAGACCGCGGCCACGGTCCACTGGGTCGACGAGGGCGTCGACACGGGGCCGATCATCCGTGCCGAGCCTGTCGCCGTCGAGCCGGACGACACGACGGACACGCTTCGCGCGCGGGTTCAGGCCGTCGAGCACCGGCTCCTCCCCGACGTCGTCCGGGAGCTGATCGCGTCGTGATGATCCGTCGCGCGCTCATCTCCGTCTACGACAAGACCGGCGTCGCCGCCTTCGCGCGCGAGCTCCAGCGGCTCGGAGTCGAGATCCTCGCGAGCGGCGGCACGGCGCGGGCGCTCGCCGAGGAGCGGTTCCCGGTCACCCCGCTCGAGAGCCTCACCGGCTTCGGCGAGCTGCTCGGGCACCGCGTCGTCACACTGCATCCGGCCGTGCACGCGGGGATCCTTGCGCGGCGCGACGTGCGGGCGGACCTCGTGGAGCTCGAGGCGAACGGGATAGCGCCCATCGACCTCGTCTGCGTCAACTTCTACCCGTTCGAGCTCACGGTCGGCCGCCTCGACGTCTCCTTCGAGGAGGCGATCGAGCAGATCGACGTCGGCGGCCCGGCGATGCTTCGCGCCGCCGCGAAGAACCACGCTCACGTCGTCCCGCTCTGCCGCCCGGTCGACTACCAGCCGGTGCTCGAGGAGCTCCGTGCCCGGGCGGACGTGTCTCCCGAGACCCGGCGCTCGCTCGCGACCCGGGCGTTCGAGACGACGGCTGCCTACGACGCCGCGGTGGCGCGGTGGTTCGGCCGCGACGAGGACTTCCCCGAGACGTACGTGCCGGTGTTCGACCGCGTCACGGAGCTCTCGTACGGCGAGAATCCGCACCAGCGCGCGGCGTACTACGCACAGCGGGGGGTGCGCACGCATCTCCTCGCGCGCGTCGAGCAGCTGCAGGGGAAGCCGCTCTCGTTCAACAACCTCGGAGACCTGTCGGCGGCCCGGATGCTTGCGCGCGAGCTCGAGGGGCCTGCGGCGGTGATCGTCAAGCATGCGAACCCCTGCGGCGTCGCGCTCGGAGGGACGATCGACGAGGCCTACGAGAAGGCGCTCGCGACGGACCCCGTGTCGGCCTACGGCGGCGTCGTCGTCCTCAACCGGCCCGTGGGCGCCGATCTCGGGAAGGCGCTCGCGGCGCAGTTCATCGAAGTGCTGTTCACGCCGGGATTTCACGAGGGCGCGCTGGAGGCGCTCGGCGAGAAGTCGACGCGGGTGCTCGTCGACGGCGAGCGGCGGAGCTTCGTCACCAGCGAGCGCGACCTCAAGCGCGTGTTCGGCGGCCTGCTCGTGCAGGACCGCGATGCAGACGGCGACCCGCTCGACGCGATGGACGTCGTCTGCGGCGACCCGGACGCCGCGACGTGGGAAGACCTCCTGTTCGCGTGGACGGTCGCCAAGCACGTCACCTCGAACGCGATCGTGCTTGCCCGGGGCGGCCGGACGCTCGGGATCGGCGCCGGTCAGATGAGCCGGGTCGACGCGACGCGGATCGCCGTCGAGAAGGCCCGCGAGCACGGGCATTCGCTCGAGGGGGCCGTGCTCGCCTCCGACGCGTTCTTCCCGTTCGCCGACGGGCCGCAGATCGCGCTGGAGGCAGGCGTCGCGGCGATCATCCAGCCGGGCGGGTCGAAGCGCGACAACGAGGTGCTCGACGCGGTCCGGGAGGCGGGCGCGATCATGGTGCACACCGGCCGCCGTCACTTCCGGCACTAGCGCAGATCCCTGAGAGCGTCCGCTGTCGCGGTCGCGAACCCGTCGCGACCAGGGCATGGTTCGGATTCCGTTAGCGCACGCGCGTCGCGGCCACGGTTGCTGCTACCGTCCCGCGGTCGCTGACACCGACGGCGCGCCCGCTCCGGGCCATTTTCGACGCCGTCCCGTGCCACTTCTCCCCGTGCCGAAGCCTCGTCGACTCATCGCGCTCGCCCTTTGCGTTGTCGCTGCTCTCGTGCTGCTCGTCGGGCCGGGGAGCTCGGCCCGGCCGGTCCGCGCGGTCGTCCCGGTGAAGAGCCCGGCGACGTTCGTCCTCCCGAAGCGCCCGAAGCCGATGTCCATCGCGCAGCGCGCCGTCTCTCTCGCCCGCACGCAGCTCGGTGTCCCGTACCAATGGGGCGGCGCCTCGCCGTCCGGGTTCGACTGCTCGGGGCTCGTGATGTGGGTCTACGGGCGCCTGGGCCTCTCGCTTCCGCACAACGCGGCGGCGCTCTTCGGGGTCGGCCGTCCCGTCGCGCGCAGGGCGCTCAGGCCCGGCGACCTGCTCTTCTTCAGCGGGCTCGGCCATGTCGGCATGTACATCGGCCGGGATCGCATGATCCACGCGCCGCAGTCGGGCCGGACGGTCGAGATCCAGGCATTGTCGGCCCGGCGCAGGTCCTTCGTCGGCGCCCGCCGCGTCGCCGCGTAGCCGCACCCCGCGCGGATAGGCTTCCGCGCGCATGGGCCGCACGTACCCGACCGTGCTCGACCTCGTCGGCTCGACCCCGATCGTGCGCCTCGTCGACTTCGGTCGGGAGACCGGGGCGACGCTGCTCGCGAAGCTCGAGTTCATGAACCCCGGCGGCTCGAACAAGGACCGCATCGGCATCTCGATGATCGAGGCGGCGGAGAGCGACGGTCGCCTCCGGCCGGGGGGCACGATCGTCGAGCCGACGTCGGGGAACACGGGCGTCGGCCTCGCCATCGCCGCGGCCCACAAGGGCTACCGCTGCATCTTCGTGATGCCGGACAAGATGAGCCAGGAGAAGATCTCCACGCTCCGGGCGTACGGCGCCGAGGTCGTCATCACGCCGACCGCCGTCGAACACGACTCGCCGGAGAGCTACTACTCCGTCTCCGACCGGCTCGCCGAGGAGATCCCCGGCGGCTTCAAGCCCGACCAGTACTCGAACATGGCGAACCCGCAGGCGCACTACGAGACGACCGGGCCGGAGCTGTGGGAGCAGACCGGCGGCGAGATCGACGCGATCGTGGTCTCTGTCGGCACGGGCGGCTCGATCTCGGGGATCGGGAAGTACTTCAAGGAGCGCAAGCCCGAGGTGCGGATCGTGGGCGCCGACCCGGAGGGGTCGGTCTTCACCGCCGACGACTCGCATCCGGTCCACCCGTACCTCGTCGAGGGCATCGGCAAGGACACGTGGCCTGCGACGATGGACCCCGCCGTGGTCGACGAGTGGATCCGCGTCTCCGATCGCGACTCGTTCCTCACCGCCCGCCGGCTCGCACGGGAGGAGGGCCTTCTCGTCGGCGGGTCGTGCGGTTCGACCGCCTGGGCGGGGCTCCAGGTCGCACGGCGCCTCGGCCCGGGCAAGACCGTGCTGATGACCTTTCCGGACGCCGGCCGCTCGTACCTCTCGAAGTTCTACGACGACAACTGGATGATCCAGTACGGGTTCATGGAGCGCCGCGCGCCCGCCCCGACCGTCGACGAGGTGATCCGCTTCAAGGTCGGCGAGGACTCCGGCGTCCCGGAGCTCGTGGTCGTCGACGCCCACAAGAAGGTCGGAGCCGCGATCGACCTCATGCAGCGGTACGGGATCTCGCAGCTGCCCGTCGTCCGCGCGGAGCCGGTCGAGGCGCTGACGGACGTCGTCGGCTCGCTGCAGGAGCGAAGCCTCCTCGACCGCGTCTTCCGGAACCCCGACGCGCTCAACGACGACGTCGCCGTCGCGATGCAGCCGCCGCTCGCCTCGGTCGACGCGAGGGCATCGGTCGACGAGGTGTTCACCGAGCTGACCGGGACCGGGGCGGCGGTCGTCGTGGCCCGCGCGGGCAGCCCGGTCGCGATCCTCACCCGGTCGGATCTGCTCGAGTTTCTCGCCGCGCAGCGGACGAAGGTCGAGGCGTAACCTCGCGGCGGCCCTCGCGCCGGGCCGTCACGACGACTGCGCCGACGATCAACGCTGCGCCGAGGAGGGTCGCCGGGCCGGGGCGCTCGTCGAGCAGCAGCGCGCCGAGGGCGACGGCGACGAGCGGGTTGACGTACTGGTGGGTCACGACCTGCGAGATCGGCGCGTTGTCGAGAAGCCAGACGTAGGTCGTGAACCCGAGGACGGAGCCGACGATCGCGAGGTATGCCCACGCCGCGATCGGGCCGGGCGCGAACGCGTCCGCGTCGAGCGTCGCCGAGCTCGCCTGCGGCGACCGCTGCCACGGTGAGCACCACCCCGCCGCCGAGCATCTCGTAGACCGTGGCGACGAGCGGGTCTGCGGGCAGCCGCAGCCACCGCGACGCGAACGACCCGCTCGACCACGAGATCGAGGCCGTGACCATCACCAGGAGCCCGACCGCGGTCGCGCCGCCCGAGAAGCTCTCGGGACCGACGACGATCGCGAGCCCGACCAGCCCCACGACGGCGGCGAGCACGGTCTGCCGCGGGACGCGCTCGCCGGCGGCGAGCCGCCAGACGACGATCTGCAGGGGCACGGAACCGGCGATCATCGCGGCGACGCCGGAGTCGATGCGCGTCTCGGCGACGTGCACGAGGCCGACGCCGAACGCGAGCAGGGCGACCCCGACGGCCGCCGCGTGGAGGGCCTGGCGGCGCTCCACCCGGAGCGAGCGCCGTGCGACCAGGACGATGCCGGCGAGGATCGCGGCGGCCGCGAGGAACCGCGTCCCGGCCGTGAGGAGCGGCGGCAGCGTCCGGACGGCGATCTTGATCGCGACGTAGGTCGAGCCCCACGCGAGGTACACGATCCAGAGCGCGGTCCAGAGCCGAACCCCGTCACGTCGCATCACGAGCGGTCGAGGCGGCACGTGCCGAAGAACATGGTCATGATTGACCCAACGATGGGACTGCTCGATTCCATCCGCCGGCTCTTCGGCCGCGCCGAGGACGCGATGAACGAGGTGGACTACGCCGCGTTGGACACGGTGCACCACGCCGAGAACCGGATCGACGAGGCGACCGGCGGTCGCTACTACGACGCGGTGGAGAAGGCGGACGAGGGGGCCGGCGAGATCCTCGAGCGGCTCCACCTCGACGGCGAGCCCGGCCAGGAGGAGCGTCCGTCGACGTAGGCGGGTTTGCCCGCAGCGAGCGGTGCGCATATCGTCCACGCAATGGGATTCCTCGACAAGGTGCTCGGACGGACCAAGGAGACCGCCGGCAGCGTTGCCGAGAAGGCCGGGCCGGCGCTCGACAAGGCACAGGACGCCGCAGGCGGCGCCTGGGACAAGACGAAGGACGTCGCGGGCGACGCGGCGGGCAAGGCTCGGGAGACCGTCGGCAAGACGGACGACGAAGCGGCGGGGACGGCGAGCGATGCCACGCCCCCCGCGCAGGCGGCCGCCGACCCCGATCCCGACTCCGGCCCTGCGGCCGCCTAGCTCGTCGCGCTCGCGCCGACCGACGAACGCGGCCCGGTGGCCTCGTTCGTTCGCCTCTGCGATCTCGTCCTCGTCCAGCGCGCCGATCCGGTGCAACAGCGCGAACTCGTCACGAAGGTGCGTGCGCATCATCTCGGGGCCGTCGGTCGCGATCGTGAACGCCACGTCGTGCTCGACGAAGCGGCGGAAGGTCTCCCGCACCGCTTCCTCGTCACGGAGCGCGCGCGTCAGCAGGTTCGACGTCGGGCAGATCTCGAGCGTGACGCTCGCCTCGCGGACGAGGCGCATCAGCTCCGGATCGCGCGCTGCCAGGATCCCGTGGCCGATGCGGTCGGGACGGAGCGACTCGACCACCTCGCCGATCTCCTCGGCGCCCGTCGCGCCTTCCTCGCCGACGTGGATCGTGACGCCGAGCCCCGCCGCTCGTGCGGTCTCGACCATCGAGGCGATGCCGGTGTAGTCGTAGCGGCGCCCCCCGGGTCGCGGCCCCGCGATGTCGACACCGACGACGCCGCGGCTCGCCCACCGCATTGCCTTCTCGACGATGACCTCGTTCTGCCGCCGGTCGAACGTGCGGTCCATCATCAGGATCAGCCCGGCGCGCACCTGCGGGTACTCGAGGTTCGCCAGGTCGAGCCCCCGGATCGCAGCGAGGATGATGTGGTCGAGGTCGCGCTCGCCGCCGCGGTTGCGCTTCATCGGGTTGAACCGGAGCTCGAGCGTGGTGATGCGCTGCGAGCGGTACGCGCCGCCGATCGCGGCGTGGACAGACCGCTCGACGGCCAGCGGCGACGACTGGATCAGCTCGGTCCAGTGGTAGATCGCGTCGAGCGCGTCGAGGTTCTCGACGCCGCGCGGGTCGGACACGGTGACGAGCGCGTCGAACTCCCAGTAGTCCTTGACGGGGAGCGCGATGCCCTGCTCGTGGGCCAGGCTCCACATGATGTCCGACGCGACCGAGCCGCCGAGGTGCGTGTGGAGCTCGGCGAGCCCGACGTCGGCCAGCAGCATCAGAAGATCCTAGAGGCTCGATGTGGGTCAGGGATGCGTGTGGGGATGGCCTGCAGCAAGCAGCGTGGTCGGCTCGATCGGCGTGCAGGCTGGGCTGCCCGGATGTCGATCGAGACGGCCACGATGTGCCGGTGCAGGCCACCATCCGTGCGTGCCCATGACCTGCATCAAGCCTCTGAGGTGCTCACGCGGTCGCGCGCGCGACGAGCTCCCGCAGCGGCTCGATCCAGGCCGGGTCGACCATGTGCGGCACCGGGGTCTCGAGTCGGACGACGTCGGCCCCCGCTGCGGCGAGGGTGGCCGCCGCCTCCGCACCGAAGCGCGCGGGGATGACCGGGTCGAGCGCGCCGTGGGCGACGGCGACGGGCGCGCCGGCGAGCCGCTCGGGCTCGAGGGGGTAGCCCTCGACTGCGCGGGAGGAATCCCGAGAGTGCCACGACCGCCGCCGGGCGCGGCCGGTCGGGGCCGAGGCTCATGGCCCAGCTCATCACCGTCCCCTGCGAGAACCCGCCGAGGACGACGCGCTCCGCCGGGACGGGGAGCGCGTCGAGGAAGGCGGCGAGACGCGGAGCGGTGGAGAGGAAGGTGTCCGGATCCGGCGTCGGGATCCCGCCCAGCGCGTACCAGTGGCGGCCTCCCGGCGGTAGGGCGAGCGGCCCGCGCGGCGTCACGCCGAGTAGGCGCCGCTCGGGGTCGAGCAGGTCGAGGAGCGGGAACAGGTCGTGCTCGTCCGCGCCGCGGCCGTGCAGGAGCACGAGCGCGCCGGCCGGATCGCCCGACGGCTCGCGGACACGCGCCTCGAGTGGCTGGACGGCCGCCGTCACGGCCTCCACGCCGCGCGCGGATCCGGGAGCGGCGTGAGCACCTTCTCGACCTGCGAGCGCAGGTGCTCGAAGGCGGGAGGCAGGATGAGCGACTCGCCGAGATGCGCGGGATCCTCGTCGATGCCGAAGCCCGGCCCGAGCGTCGCGAGCTCGAAGAGCACACCGCTCGGCTCGCGGAAGTAGACCGAGCGGAACCAGAAGCGGTCGATCACCGGGGTCGCCCGTCCGCCCGCCTCGGTGACGCGGCGCTGCCACGCCTCGTGGTCCTCCATCGTCGACGACCAGGCGACGTGGTGCACCGTTCCGGCACCGGGCACGCCCGGCCCGGATGCAGGCGGCGGGTCGTATCCGTAGAGCCCGCCGCGCTCGGCGCCGCGAACCTCCCACGACGCCTCGCCGGCCTGCTCGAACCCGAGCACGTCCTCGAGCAGCTCGCGACTCCGTGTGGGGTCGCTCGCGAACGCGCGGACACCGTCGAAGCCCTGGAGCGCGAGCTCCGCCGGGATCTCCGGGTGGGCGGCGACGAGCGGGCGGTCGCTCACGCCGGAGACGACGAGCTCGAGGCCGAGCCCCTCGGGGTCCTCGAACCGGAGTCGGCCCTCCGGCGTTCGCTGGGGGAAGGCACCGGCTGCGACGAGGCGCTGCTCCCAGAACGACAGCGCGCCCTCGGTCGCCACCCGGAAGGTGACGGTATGCACCATGCCCGCGCCTGCGCGCCCCCGCCGGGCACCGGGGTACTCGAAGAAGGTGATGTCGGCGCCGGCGCTGCCGGCCTCGTCGGCGTAGAAGAGGTGATAGACCGTCGGATCGTCCTGGTTGACGGTCTTCTTGACCAGCCGGAGCCCGAGGACGCCCGTGTAGAACTCGACGTTCACGGGCGCATTGCCCGTGACGCACGTCACGTGGTGGACGCCCTCGAGCCTCATCGCCGTCGTGTTCGCCACCGTCGCATCCTCGCGAATCTCGTCGATCGACGTGTCCATGGCTTGACTCCCTGTTACGCTTGCAATGACAAGGATTATACTTGAAGACGCAAGTATCAGACGTCAAGCAGCTGAACCGCCGTGAGCTCGCGGCCTGGCGCGGGTTCCTCCGCCTGCACGCGTCGCTCCTCCGCGAGCTCGACCGCGAGCTCGAGGAGGCCCATGGGCTCCCACTGACCCACTACGAGGTCCTCCTCCATCTCGCCAACGCGCCAGATGATCGCCTGCGGATGAGCGACCTCGCGTCGTCGGTCCTGCTCAGCCAGAGCGGCGTCTCGCGTCTCGTCGACCGGCTCGAGCGCATCGGGCACGTCGTCCGGAAGCCGTGTCCCGACGATCGCCGCGTCCTCTACGCGCAACTCACCGACGCGGGGCGCACCCGGCTCGCGGAAGCGCGTCCAACGCACCTCGCGGGCGTCCGGGCGCGATTCCTCGCGCATTTCGACGACGCGGAGCTGGACGACCTCGCTGAAGCCTGGGAGCGCGTGCACCCGGGCGTGAGCGAGTAGCGCCGGGGAACGCGCTCGTCCCAGGGGTGGTGCCACCCGAACGCTGGACCCACCCGCGGCTCGTTAGGCTCCCCGCGTGAAGATCGGCATCGTCGTGCCGTTCTCGTGGTCGTTCTGGGGCGCGGTGGTCGAGCACGCCGAGCTCCAGGCCGCCGCCCTCGAGGCGCGGGGCCACGACGTGCGGCTGCTGATGGGGAACGACCCGCCCGGGCAGTTCACCCGGGCGCTCCACCCCCGCGTCGGGCGTCACGGCGACCCCCCGGCGAACGTGATCCCCGTGGGGCGGTCGGTGATCGTGCCCGCGAACGGCTCGCTGCCGAACATCGTGCTCAGCCCGCGCTCTGTCTTCCGGATCCGCCGCGTCCTCGAGCGCGAGCAGTTCGACGTGCTCCACCTTCACGAGCCGATGACCCCGGCGATCTGCATCGCGGTCCTCGCGCTCGCGCGGACGCCGATTGTCGCGACGCACCACGCCTCGGGCGACCTCGGCTGGATGCGGCTCGGCATGCCTGCCTGGGGCTTCCTGATGGATCGCGTCGACCAGCGCATCGCGGTGTCCGAGCGCGCTCGCGCCTCCGCGGCCGAGTGGCTCGGCGGCGACTTCGAGATCGTCCCGAACGGCGTCCTCCTGCCCGAGCGGGCAGACCCCGGGAGCCGCGAGCACACGATCGTCTTCGCGGGACGGCACGAGCCGCGAAAGGGCCTCCACGTCCTCCTTCGTGCCTGGCCCGAGATCCATCGCCGGACGGACGCACGGCTCGTCGTCGCCGGAGCCGACCCGCTCGCGGTGCGCCTCCTGCTGACGCGCGTCGGCGTGCCCGACCACGGGATCGACGTCGTCGGCTTCCTGAGCCAGGACGAGCTGACCGACCTGCTCCGCTCCACGAAGGCGCTCGTGGCGCCGTCCCTCGGTGGGGAGAGCTTCGGCATGGTCCTGACGCGTGCGTTCGCGTGCGCGACCCCGGTCGTCGCATCCGACATCGAGGGGTATAGCGAGGTCGTGACACCCGAGACGGCCATTCCGGTGGTGCCCGGCGACCCTGGGTCGCTCGCGGACGAGGTCGTACGCCTGCTCGCCGACGAGCCGCGTCGCGAGGAGATGGGGGCGGCGGCGCGTGCGCTCGCGCGCGAGCGCTACGGGTGGCCGGACATCGCCGCGCGGCTCGAGGGCATCTACGAGCGCGTCGTCGCAGCCCCGGGCACGAGGGCGGCTGCGTGACGACATTGCAGGCGCTCGCGCGGAACCCCTGGGCGCGCGGGCTCTTCGTCCTCGCATCGCTCGTGGCCGCGCTCCTCGCGCTGTGGTGGCGCGGGCCCGAATGGGACACCGTCTACCACGCATTCGACTTCGTGCGGTGGCGTTGGGTCGTCGTCGGCGTCGTCCTCAACCTCCTCTCGGTGCTCGCCCGGGCCCTCTCCTGGAACGTCACGATCCACCAGGCGCTCGCCCCGCCGCTGCCGCGGTTCATGCAGGTGTTCTCGGCGTTCGGCGTCGGCCTCCTCGGGAACGCCGTCCTGCCGGCCCGTGCGGGCGAGCTCGCCCGGGTGGCCGTGCTCCGGAGGCACGTGCCGGGCCGGCCCGGAACGAGCGCGACCCTCCTCGGGACCGTGTTCTCCCACCGGCTCTTCGACCTCTTCCCGATCGCGTTGCTCGTCGTCTACGTCCTGGCGACGGCCAAGATGCCCCACTGGGCCGTGACCGGGCTCGTGATCCTCGGGCTCGTGGGCCTCGCGCTCCTCACCGTCGCCGTCATCGGCGCCCGTCGCGCCCACGGGACACCCACCCACAGCCAGCGCACCGTGACTCGGGTGCTCGCGATGGCCCGCCAGGGGCTTGCCGTGCTCCGCACGCCGGCGGCCGCCGTCGCCGCGATCCTCCTCCAGACCCTCGGCTGGGTGCTGCAGCTCCTCGCGGTCTGGGCCGTCACGGCGGCCTTCGGCCTCGACGTGCCACTCCCGGCGGCCGCGCTCGTGCTGCTGCTGATGAACATCGCGACGGTCTTCCCCCTCTGGCCGGGAAACGTCGGCCTCCTCCAGGCGGCCGTCGCGCTGCCGCTCGCCCAGTACGGCGTCGCGTACGGCACCGGGTTCGCGTACGGGCTCGTGCTCCAGGCCGTCGAGATGTCGGTCGGGGTCGGCGTGGGGCTCGTGATGCTCGCGCGCGAGGGTCTCTCGTTCGCCGCCCTCAAGCGGATGGAAGAGCAGGAGGAGACGTCCGCCGAGGACATCCTCGAGCAGGTCGAGGACGCCGGCGCGGACTACGACGAGGACGCCGAGCGGGAGCTCGTCACACGCGCACGCTCCCGGCGCTGAGCGACCCGAGGCGCGCAGCGATCACGGTGTCCGCGGCCGCGGCGCTCGGCGCATGACCCGTCACCGCCGCCACGAAGGGCTCGCGCTCCAGTGCGACGAGCTCGACGTCGGTCACCGCCATCGCGGTCGCGGTGCGCGGCACGTCGCGGAGGAGCGCGATCTCGCCGAACGCCTCCCCGGGCCCGAACGTGCGCCCGAGGATCGACACCTGCCCCGACCGGACGACGAAGAAGCGGTCGCCGGGCTCGCCCTCCCGGACGATCGGGACGCCTGCGCGGAACTCGACCGGCGTCGCCTCGCGCGCGAGGCGCTCGAGCAACGCCTCGGGAAGCGAAGCGAGCAGCGGCACGCCGCGTAACAGGCCGGTCGCCTCCGGCGCGCTCGACATCCGGTCGATCGCGCGCAGCCGCGGGCGGGTGAGGAGCGCGAGCACGGGCAGCACCGCTCCCGTGACGACGAGCGCCGCCTCGGGGCCGACGAGATCGATGAGGATCGGTGCCGTGACCGCCCCGAGTCCGAGCGTCCCGATCAGCAGGCCGTCGAGCGCCCCGAGCGCGCGCCCGAGGACGGCGTCGGGCACGGCGCGCTGCATGATCGTCAGCGCGTTGACGTCGACGATCGAGTTGCCGATGCCGAGCACACCCAGCGCGACCACGGCGATCACCGGGAACGGGAGCCCACCGAGGACTGCGAGCGGGAGCCCGAAGAGGGCGAGCCCGAACGCGAAGTCCCGCGCCAGCCGGCCGCGGGCCGACAGGACGAGCGCAACGAAGCCGCCGATGAGCCCGCCGATGCCGACTGCGGCGTAGAGGAGCCCGACGCCCGCCTCGTCGAGGTCGAGCAGCTCGAACGCCGTGACGACGACGAGCACGTTGAGCGCGCCCGCGACGAGCGTCTGAGCACCGTAGAGGCCGACGAGCGTCCGGAGATTCGGCTCCCGCGCGATCGTCGTGATCCCCGCGAGGATGCCGGCGCTCTCCGCTCCGCCGTCGTCGTCCACATGCGTCGGCCGCTCGCGCGGCCGCTCGTGACCGCGGAGCCCGAGGACGAGGACGGCCGACCACAGGAACGTCACGCCGTTCGCGGCGAACACGACCGCCGGGTCGCTCACGGCCAGCAGCAGGCCGCCGAGCGCGGGGCCGAGGAACGTGCCGACGCTCTCCAGCGTGCTGGAGGCGACGTTCGCGGCGGTCAGCTGTGCGGGTGACGCGACGAGCGACGGCAGGAGCGCCGCCTGCGCCGGCCGGAAGACCGTGCCGGCGATCGTCGAGAGTGCGACGAGCCCGTAGACGATCGGCGGCGGCCCATCGGTCGCGATCACCGCGGCGGCGCCGATCATCAGCGCGAAGCGCACGACGTCGCTCACGATCATCGTCGTCACGCGCGAGAAGCGGTCGACCAGCGTCGCGGAGAACGGCGCCACGATCGCCGCCGGGACGAGCCGGATCAGCCCGACGATGCCGACCGCGCCGGCGCCGCCCTGCTCGTATGCGTATACGCCGAGCGCGACGAGGTACGCCCAGCCGCCGAGGATGGAGCCGACCCAGGCGAGCTGGAGCCGCCGGAGCGACGGGCTCGAGAGCACTTCACCGAGCGCGTGCAGCGACGCACGCATGCGCCCCTCGGGCTCGGTGACCGCCGCGTCGCTCACGTCGTTTGCGCACAACACCAGAAATGCGGGAAGATTTCATCCCGCTCGCGCGTCGGGTGGGTGAGATGCCAGCGTGGCATCGCGCGTCGGAAAGGAGCACACCGTGGCGGAAGACGAGCAGGTGGCGAATCGGTCGGAGGAGTTCGAGGCGCACAAGCTCGAGCCGGACCGTGCCGAGGACGCCCAGGTAGAGGTCGGCAAGGTCGAGGACGGCCAGGTCGAGGTGGGTCGCGTCGAGGACGACGACTTCGAGGGTCATCGCATGGAGGTCGGGCGCGTCGAGGACGGCCAGGTCGACATCGGGCGCGTCGAGGACGGCCAGGTCGACATCGGTCGCGTCGAGGACGCCTGATCGCTCGGTAGGGCTGGCCGACCCTCCCGCGGGGGGCCGGCGCGTACGGAGACGGCGCCCACGGCGCCGTCTTCCTTTTCCCGCCGCTCGATCCCCGCCTTCGGCCGGAACCCCGTCTTCTGGCGGCTGCCCTCTAGCCGCGGCGCGTGAGGACGCGCTCGATCGCCTCGAGGAGCGCGGTGCCGGAAGCGTCGTCCTCGTCGTCGAGCAACGCCGCGAGGCGGGCGACGACGCTCGCCGAGCCCTCGCCGCCGAGCGCGGACTGCGCACGCCGGGCGCTGAGCAGCAGGTCGAGGCCGATCGCGGCCTGGGTCGAGAATCGCGAGAGGAGATCCATCTCCGCGACGCCGAACGGCCGGTCCGGTGCGCGATCGAGCACCGAGAGGACGCCGAGCGTCCGCTCGTCGTGGAGGAGCGGGGAGGCGACGATGCTCGTCGGGACGAAGCCCGTCGACGCGGCGCGGTCGCGGGAGAACCGGGGGTCGTTGTCGAGGTCGTCGACGACGAGCGGCTGCCGGGTGACGAGCGCGAAGCCGGCGATGCCCGTGCTCGATGGGAAGCGCGCACCGACGAGCGTGTCGCCGCCCTGCCCCGCGACGGCCTCGAACACGAGCTCGTCCGCCTCCTCGTCGTAGAGGAAGATGGACGCCGCCTGGGCGCCGAAGATGGCGCGGGCGACGTCCACGATCGACTGGAGCAGGGCCCGGTACGTCTCCTCGCCCCCGCCCAGCATCCCCGCGGCCGCGGCCCCGCGTGCGTCCTGCTCGTCCCTCCCGACCACTACCCGGCCTCCTTCGTGTTCGAAGCGGTCAGGTGGAGCACGCTCTTCAGCTGGAAGGGCGTCAGCTCCGGGTGCTTCGCCAGCACGAGTGCCGCGATGCCGGCGATGTGCGGCGCCGCGAAGCTGTTCCCGGTGCACCGCAGGGTGCCGCCGCCGGGCCACGCGACGTCCACGTCGATCCCGCGAGCGAAGAGCTCGACGGGCGGGCTCGGGTTCGCGTACCACGCCAGCGGGTCGCTCTCCTCATGGCTGCCGACCGAGATGACCGACGAGAAGCGCCAGGGATAGCTGTCGACCGGCATGTTGTGTGCGGACGCGACGATCACGCTCCGGTTGAAGTACGCGACGTCCGCCAGCTCGTGGAGTGACTCCGCGAAGCGACGCTTCGTCGTCGAGAGGCTCAGGTTGATCACGCGGTGGCCTGCCTCGATGGCGTGACGCAGGCCGGCGAGGATGAGGTCCCCGGCCCCGGTCGCCCCCGCCCCGAGGACCCGAACGCTATGGAGCCGGCATCCCGGTGCGACCGACCGGACGATCCCCGCGCAGGCGGTGCCGTGCCCGCACACGTCGCCCACATCGTCGTCGACGATCACGATCTCCTCGCCCTCCCGGGCCACAGCCCGGGCGCTCACGAGGTCCCCGACGAGCGGGTGCCCCGACTCGATCCCCGAGTCGACGATGCAGACGTCGACGTCGCCCGTCGAGCCCGCGATCGCCCAGTCGCGGCTGACCGCCTCGCGCCACGCGCCGGGAGCCTCGACCGTCGGCACGTCGCCCGACGGCAGGCTCCAGGCCGGCAGCGGCCGCGAGCTCACGTCATTGCCAGCGCGACGTCCCGGGCGGCTGCAGCCGCGCCTGCTGCGGCGTCGGCACGCGTGCACAGCTCGTCGTCCGGACGCGTCGCGAGGTTGACGTGGACCAGGCGGGCCGCTGCGGCGCTCGCAGCCTCGGCGAGCGTGGCCGCCGTCCAGGCATCGCCGCGAACCGTGGCGGCGCCGTCCCGTGCGGCGATGGCGGCGAGCGTGGCGACGTCCGCCGCGGCCTCCGAGATCTGCAGCGGGATCTCCGCCGCGCGCCGGAGCGCCCGACCCAGCGCGGCGTCGCGTTCGGGCGAGCGGAGCTGCTCGACCGCGTGGGCGTACGCGACGTGGTCATCCTCGGCGAGCAGGAGCGAGCGGTCACCGAGGGCGGCCGCCTGCGCCGCGATCCCGGGCGCGTCGTCCCAGTCGTGCGAGACGCGGGCGACGAGCCGGACGAGCCCCGATGCCATCGTCGTCGCGAGGGCGGCGGCCGAGCCGCCTGCGGGGCCCGGCCCCGACTCCGCCAGCACGTCGTGGAGCCGGCCGGTCGGCAGGCTCGCGAGCGAGATCCGCGTGGGCGCGAGGCTCACGACTCGAGGCGACGGCGCAGGTGGGCGACGATGACGGGCGTCGGCTCGACGCCTTCGGAGCGGAGCATCCCCTCGAGATCGGCGATCGCTCGCTCGCGGAGCTGCGCATCGCGCTCGATGCGCTCGACAACGGTCTCGAGCTCGCGGCGTGCCGTGGGCAGCTCCTTCGCGGCCTCGACCCAGCCCAATGGGGGCGTGGGAAGCGCACGCAGCGCCAGGCCGATGTGCTCCTCGGGTGTCATCGTCGTTCTGCCACCTTCTCACCCGACGCGGCAGGCGGCTGATTTCTTCCCCCCGGCTCGAGCGCGTCACGCAGGCGGGCGAGGCAGCGGGCGATGCGGCTCGCGACCGTCCCCGCCGGAAGCTCGAGGTCGGCGGAGATCGTGCGGTAGCTCTCGTCCCGGCGGAAGAACCGGTCGAGGATCTCGCGGCACTCCGGCGCGAGACGCTCGAGCGCGGCGTGCACCGTCAGCGCCTCGTCGAGCCGTTCGAGACCCTCGTCCGCGTCCTCGGGGACGTCATCGACGGGGATCTCCCGCCCCGAGCGGCGGAGCGTGTCGACGGCGCAGTTCCGCGTCGTCTGGGCGATCCACGGACGCAACGCGTCGTCGTCCCGCAGCGTCTCGAGGCGCTCGAACACCCGCGCGAAGACCTCCTGGAAGACGTCCTCCGCATCCTCCTGTCCGAGGCGGTAGACGCGTGCGGCGATCGCGTAGACGTACCGGGCGTACCGGTCGACGAGCGTGCCCCACGCGGCTTCGTCCCCAGCGCGACAGCGGGCGACGAGCTCGGCGTCGGTCGCGGCGTCCACCGCGATCGGGCTACCGTTGCTCGGCGGAGCGGAGACGCTCGGCCAGCAGCTCGAGCAGCTTCCACGTCACGGACGGGCGTGACTCGGCGAAGCTGCGGAAGCTCCAGACCGGCAGGGCATACGCTCGCAGCGGCGACGTCGCGGTGACCGTCGCCGAGCGGGCCGACTTGTCGACGAGCGCGATCTCGCCGAACGAGGCGCCGGCCCCGAGCGAGGCGACGGTGTTCCCGCCCACGGAGACGTCGGCGGAGCCGCTCTCCACGACGAAGAAGTTGAGCCCGCCCTCGCCCTCGGTGGCGATGGACTGGCCGGCGGAGAACTCGCGCTCGATGAAGTCGCCCGCGAGCTGCTGGACGGACGCTTCGTCGAGGTCGGCGAAGATCGCAATTCCGCGAATGAGGTCTGCGCTCGGCTGTGCCATAGCGTGCGACCTTACCCGTCCGGCGCGGCGCTGTCATCATCGAGTTGACGCTCGCCGAGGCGAAGCTCCTCGATGCGCAGCTCCGCCCGGTCGAGTCGCTCCGCGCAGGCACGATAGAGCGCCTCGCCGCGCTCCCAGAGCGCGAGCGCCTCGTCGAGCGGCACGTCGCCCCGCTCGAGGCGTGCGACCAGCTCGTCGAGCTCGCGCTGGAGCTCCTCGAGGCTCTGCTCGCTCACGGTCGCACCTCCTCGACGCGCGCGCCGAGACCGCCGGCAGCAAGCTCGACGTCGATCGGGCTGCCCGCCCGGACCGCGCTCGCGTCGCGTACGACCGAGCCTCCCGCGCGGACGATCGCGTACCCGCGGGCGAGGGTCGCGCGCGGCGAGAGGGCCTGGAGACGGACGCCGGTCCGATCGAGGGCCGCGCGGCGCCGCTCGACGAGGAGCCCCGGTGAGGCCACGAGCCGCTCGCGGCTCCGTCCGAGCCGCGCCCGGTCCCGCTCGAGCGCCCGGGTCGTGCCGTCGCCCAGCCTCTGGCGCGCGCGCTCGAGCCTTACGCGAAGCTCGTCCAGGTCGGGGACCACGAGCCGGGCGGCGGCGGTCGGTGTCGCGGCGCGGACGTCTGCCGCGAGATCGCAGAGCGGCTCGTCCTGCTCGTGACCCACGGCGGAGACGATCGGGACGGGGCAGCTCGCGACGGCGCGCACGACGCGCTCGTCGCTGAACGGCAGCAGGTCCTCGAAGCTCCCGCCCCCGCGCGCGAGGATGACGACGTCGACGCCCTCGCTCCGCGAGAGCGCGTCGAGCGCGCGGGTGATCGCGACGGGCGCGAACGGGCCTTGCACCCGCGTCTCCGCGACGACGAGCCTCACGGCGGGATAGCGCGTCGTGACGGCCGCGACGACGTCGCCGCGTGCGGCCGCGTCCACGCCGGTCAGGAGGCCGACGGCGCGGGGGAAGCGCGGCAGCCGGCGCTTGCGCTCGGGGGCGAAGAGCCCCTCGGCGGCGAGCGCGCGGCGCAGGCGCTCGAGCGCGGCCGCGTGGTCTCCCGCTCCGACGCGCTCGACCGCGGTGACGCGGAAGCTCAGCTCCCCGCGCGCCTCGTACAGCTGGAGGCGGCCCATCGCCTGGACGCGCTCTCCCTCGGTGAGCACGGGCGCGAGCGCGTCGAAGCTGCGCCGCGGCATCGTCGCGGGCAGACAGGCACCGCTCTCGGGGTCCTTCAGGGTGAGGAACACCGTCGCCCAGGCGGCGTTTCGCCGGAGCTCGGAGACCTCGCCCTCGACCCACACGTCGCGCACCCGCGCGAGGTACCCGGCGAGTCGCCGGTTGAAGGCTGCGACCGGGTAGACCTTGCGCGTCGGGGTCGCCTGCTCCACGAGCGGAGCGTAACGAGGGCGATTCCGCTGCAGCGGAATCGTCGACGCGCTACAGCAGGATCTCGGCGGCGACGATGGGGTTACAGCCCTGGGTGACGAGCTCGACGCACGTGTGGAGGTCGGCCTCGCTCGCAGCGAGCCGCTCGGCGAGCGGCAGAGGGAACCCGGCCTCGATGAGCACGTGCAGGCGCCAGCTCTCGACCTTGGACTGCTCGTCCTCGCGCCACACGGGTGTCTCGGTCAGCTCGGCCATCGTGATCGGGTGATTCGTTCTGGCTCTGACGATCCCTGCCGCGGGAAGTTGGCGCCACCGCGCAATGGACGGGACGCACGTTCCGGGGGTTTGCGGACGCGGAGCGGACGCCCTTGGAGGTGCGCGCGCCGAAGGCGGAGAGCCACCACGGTTGGCTCCGCTCCTGCGGAACCGACCTCGCGGAAGAGGGTCAGCGCCCGTCGAGGCGCTGCGCGAGCTCCTCGCGGACGAGCAGCTCGACGGCACGGTCCAGCTCGCGCTTGAGGCGCGTGGCGGCCTCTTCCCGCGCTTCGCGCAGGCGCTCGTCGAACGCGAGCATCGCAACCTGGGCGTGATGCTCGACCTCGCGCTCCGTCACCCGCCCGAGCCGGTCGGTCTGGCGGCGCTCCCACTCGACGAGCACGACGTCGAGCCGCGCGCGGACGTCCGTCTCGGCCTTCTCGATCGAGTCCGCGACCGCGGCCTCGCGCGCCCGCAGGCGCTCGGTGATCTCCTCGATCGCCCGTCGTCGCTCGAACGTCTGGGTCTCGAGCTCGTCGAGCGCCTCGGTCACCGCCTGCCCCGCCGCACGCTCGAGCTCCTCGCGAAGGCGAAGCACCGTCTTCTTCTGCTCGTCGGCGGTGGAGCCGAGCTCCGAGGCCTCCGCCTCGAGGCGGGCCTCGACGTCCGCGATCGCCTGGCGGTTCCGCTGCTGGAGCCGGGCAAGTTGCGCCTCGAGGTGGCGCTGCGCCCGCTCGAGGTCGTCCGTGAAGCCGCGGAGCCGCTCCTCGAGCCGGCGCTCGGTCCGCGCGATCTCCTCGACCAGCCGCTCGGCGGTCCCGCGCTCGCGGGCCTCGAACGCCGTCAGGCGCTCCTCCGCGAGGCGCCGCTCCTCGGCGGCGAGCAGCGATGCGGTCTCGGCTCGCTCCCGCGCGAGCACGCGCCGGATCTCCTCGGTGTGAAGGGACGTCTCGGCGGCAACGACCTCGCGCACGGCGCGCCGCGCGTCGTCGACGAGCTGGTCGGATGCGGTCGCTGCCCCCCGTGCCCGCCGGAGCGCGAGCCAGAGGCCGGCCGCCACGACCACGGCCACAGCGAGGCACACGCCGAGGATCCAGACCGACACTAGCCCCGATGGTAGTTGCCTTCCGGGCCGAAGGCTGCTAACTGAATCCTCAGGCAGTCGTATCAAGAGGGGGAACATCTTTTCTTGGGGTCGCTCGTCCTTATCCGTCTCGTCGCAGCATTCGTGGTCCCGGTCGTGGGGCTGTTCACCGTGCTGCTCCTGCTCCCCGAGGAGGCGCTGGCAGCGGAGCTGCGCGACGGGCTGCGTCACGGCCTTCACGGCGTCGGTGCCGCCGAGCCGCGTTGGCTCGCGACGACGGGCCTGCTCCTCGCCGCCTCAATCGCCGGCAGCGCGCTCGCCTGGCGCGCGGCGCTGCGTGCGTGCGGCGTCGCGTGCGGTCCAGTCGACGCCGTCGCCCGCTACGGCATCGGGTCTCTCGCGAACGCCGTGCTCCCGACGCGAATCGGCGGCGTCATCCGCATCGCCCTGTTCTCGCGGCTCGTCCGCGCCGAGGGCGCGGTCTGGACGACGGGCGGGGCCGCCGCGGTCGCGGGGATCGCGCGCTCGCTCTGGCTCGGCGCCCTCGTGGCGCTCGCGTCGACCACCGGCCTGCTTCCCGCCTGGCCGGCGCTCGTCCTCGTCGGCATCGCATGCCTCGGCGTCGGTGTCGCGCTCATCGCGCTGCGAACGCGCTTTCGCGCCCGCGCCGCGCACGTGCTCGACGCCTTCGCGGCCCTTCGCTCACGACCGCGCGCCGCGGCGGGCGTGATGCTGAGCGTCGGCGGGGCGATCGGCGCCCGCGTCGCAGCCGCCTCCGCGCTCGCCCTCGCCTTCGGCGTCGAGCGTCCGCTGGCGGCCGGCCTGCTGGCAGTCGCAGCCATGGAGCTCGCGGCGATCCTGCCGATCAGCCTGGGCGGCGCCGGGATGGCCGGAGGCGCGCTCGCCTTCGCGTTCACCGCGCACGGCGTCGCGACCGGCGTCGCTGTCTCGGCCGGCATCGCCTTCGCGGCCGCCGAGGCGGCCACGGCGGTGGCGGTCGGAGGGCTCGGCGCGGCCGTGCTGGCGCTGCCGGCGCTCGGCCGCTTGGCCGGCCGGACGCCGGAGCCGAGCGTCGCGCTCGTCACAGCCGGAGCGCGACGAGCGCAGCGGCGATCGCGACCGTAGCCGCCGCGAGCAGCTTCAACGCCGACTCGGGCGCGTCCGCGAGCCGCCGTTCCTCCTCCGAGACGGCGACCCCGCGCCGCACCCGCCGCACCTCGGTCGAGAGCCGTCGTTGCGCGAGCGAGAGCAGCGTCGCCCAGCCCGCGGCGATGACGGCCTCCGCGCGGAGGGTGGCCGCCTGCGCGACGAAGGCCGTGACGACCGGGAACGCGCCCCACGCGAGGGCGAAGCCGAGGTCGTTGTGCACGCGGCCGCCGAGGAGCTCGAGGTTGTAGGCCGGCACGAGGACGGCGCCGAGCGCGACGAGCGGCAGGATCCAGAGCGTGGTCTCGAGCGCGACGGCGATTCCGATCGCGCAGGCCGCCGCGACGGAGAGGACGGCGAGCACGACGAGCGCGCGGTCCGGGATCGTCGTCCGGAGCGGACGGTCCTGGAGCTCGTCGAGGGCGTGCGCACCCACTCCCATCGCCAGCGCGAACGCGAGCACGGTGAGCCCCAGCCGTCCCCAGGCGACGTCGGCGACGAGGCAGCCGCCCACGACGACGTACGCGAGGTGCCACGCCGTGTACGGGAGGTGAAGCAGCGTCACGTAGTCGCGCCAGCCGCCCGGCCGGAGCGCGTAGAAGGCCGGACGAGCCGCCTGCGACGGTGCGTCAGCTCGCTCCACGTCGCCCCCACACGAGGAGGCCGCCGCCGAGGCTCGGCCGTCGGATGCGAAGCTCGCCGATCCCGGCGGCCCGCCACAGCTCGAGCAGCGCCGGCTCGGGATACCGCTCGTGGAAGCCGCGGATCGACGGGCCGAGGAAGCGTCCTACCTCGTGCCAGCCCGGCGAGAGCAACCGGCCCGCGACGGGGAGCCCGACGTCCACCCAGAGGTTCCACGGGGGGCGCCAGACGCCGCGCGGCAGGCCGAACTCCAGCATCGCGACCACGCCGCCGGGGCGGACGACGCGTGCGAGCTCCACGAGGGTCGCGCCCGGGTCGTCGACGTAGCGGAGGAGGTACGTGAAAGTGAGGTGGTCGAACGACGCGTCGGCGAACGGGAGCGCGTCGGCGGACGACTCCACCAGCTCGACGCGATCGCCGAACCGGGCGCGTGCGCGTGCCAGCATCTCCGGGCTCTGGTCGAGCCCCGTGACCCGGAAGCCCCGGCCGAGGAGTGCGGCGGCGACGAGGCCCGTCCCGGTCGCGACGTCGAGGACGTGGCCGGCGTCACCCGGAAGGCGCGAGACGAGGAGCCGCCGCCACCGCGGGTCCTGCCCGAAGGACAGGATCGCCCCGACCCGGTCGTAGGTCGGGCCGAGTGGCGCGAACAGCGCCTTCGCCTGGGTCGGTCGCTCGGACATCGGGATCTATCCTGGCACGGTGGGTCTAACCGCCGACCTCGAGCGGATCGCGGCGGCCGCGCTGCCGCACGGTGACGGCAGGGAGCTGAGCGGAGTGCTCGCGACCGAGCCCTTCCCCGGCGCCCGCGTGTACCTCTGCGCCTTCGGGGCGGACGATGCGGAGCGGGCGTGGATCGCACTGGACGACTCGGCCGAGCCGGTCGGGGAGCGCCGCGACGTGCGGTACGCCGTCTCGATCGCCGCGCTCTGCGAGGTCGCCGAGGAGGCGGCGTTCCCCGGTGACCTCGACGAGCTCCGCTCCCAGCTCGTCGCGCTGCGGATCGCGGAGGCGCCGGAGGGGATCGCCGAGGCGGAGGAGGCGGCCCGTGCGCTTCAGCACGTGCTGGGAGCTCCGCCTCAGCTCGCGTCCCCGGAGCGGCTCGACGCGATCGGCGAGGCGGCCCGGCGCCTCGAGCGCGCGCTCGATCCCACCGCGCCGTCGCCCTTCACGGACGTGCTGCGCTCGGCGGGCGAGGTGGCGGACGCGCTCTGGCGCGACGTCGAGGCCGCGTACCTGCGCCCGCTCGACTCGATCGAGGAGATGATCGAGCCCGAATAGCCGCCCACGTGGCTGGTGGCTGTGACACGTCGCCTGGCGCGACGATCGGCCACGACACGTATCACCCGATATGCGCCGCGACCGCTCCCCGCACCAGGCTCGGTCACAGCCATCCCCACGCATACGCCTAGTCGGGCTCGATCATCTAGCCTGGGCGGCATGGAAGGCGGAGGAGGCTTCTTTCCGTTCGGCGGCGACCCCGAGGAGATCATGCGCGGGCTGCGCGAGTTCGCCGAGCAGCAGGCGGAGGGGGTCAAGGAGGCGCAGCGGGAGCAGTTCGCGACCCTGACGCTGTCGACGGCCGTGGACCTGACCCAGGCGGCGCTCGCCCGGATCGCGCCGACCGGCGGTGTCGACGAGCAGGCGCTGCAGCTTCGCGACGCGATGCGCGTCCTCTTTCCCGAGGCGGTCGCTCTCGTCTCCGCCGCGCGCCAGGGCTTCATGCGCGAATAGGATCCACGACCCGTGAGGTTGTTCGACCGCGCCGTCGTCCGTGTGCTGCCTGCGGTGCCGCGGTCGATCGTTCGGCGCGTGGCGGCCCCGTACATCGCGGGCTCGACGCTCGACGACGCTCGACGCGTCGTGGCGGCTCTCAACGCCGAGGGCATGCGGGCGACCGTCGACGTGCTCGGCGAGGAGATCGCTCGACCGGACGAGGCCGAGGCGATCGCTCGGGCGTACGGCGATGCGCTCGCCGCGATCACGGAGGACGGCCTCGAAGCGAACATCTCGATCAAGCTGACGGGCTTCGGGCTCAAGCTCGACGAGGGCTTGTGCCGCGACCTCGTCTACGGGCTCGTCGCAGACGCCGGGGAGCGCGGCACGTTCGTGCGGCTCGACATGGAGGACTCGAGCACCACCGACGCGACTCTCGAGCTCTACCGGGCGTTGCGCGCGGACGGGCACGACGGCGTCGGGGTCGTCCTCCAGGCGGCGCTTCGACGGACGCTCTCCGACATCGAGGCGCTCGCCCCGCTCGAGCCGAGTGTCCGGCTCTGCAAGGGGATCTACGTGGAGCCGCCGTCGGTCGCCTACCAGGGGTTCGACGAGGTGCGGTCGAGCTTCGTCGCGTGCCTGGACGCGCTGCTCGAGAGCGCGGGTCCCGTTGCGATCGCGACACACGACGAGTGGCTCATCGAGCGCGCCGTCGAGCGCGTCGACGGGGTCGCCCCCGGGCGGTACGAGATGCAGATGCTCCTCGGCGTCCGCGGCGACCGCGCGCGGCAGCTCGTCGCCGGCGGGCACCCGCTCCGGATCTACGTGCCGTACGGGAAGCAGTGGTACGAGTACTCGCTGCGCCGGCTCCAGGAGAACCCCAAGGTCGCGGGCTACGTCGCGAAGGACGTGCTCTCGCGGGTCTTGCCAGGGCGATAGCGCCGGTTCTCGGAGTGCTACGGCTCGGTGTGCACCACGACGTCCGCGACCCCGGGAAGGGCGGCGCGGATCTTCTCCGACACCGCCGTCGCCTCGTCGTGGGCGTCGGCGAGCGAGACCCCGCCCTCGAGCGCGAGTGTGACGAGGACGACGAGCCCGTCGTCCGTGTCGAGCGTCCGGATCTCGCGGGGCCTGCGTCCGGTGACCGTGATGACGGCATGCTCGATCTCCCCGGCGTCGTGGTGCACGATCCGGCCCGGCGCCCGCTCGGCGAGCGGCTCGAGATGGGTCTGCACCGCACGCACCTCCGGCGCGGCGCGCTGGATCGCGTCCTCGACGTCCTCCGCGATGGCGTGCGCATGTGCCAGCGGGAGGTCGCCGGGCAGCTTCAGATGGAGCGACACCTCGACCCCGTCGTCCGTGTCGATCAGCGTCAGGTTGTGGAGCTCTCGCACATGCGCGACTGTCATGGCTGCCGCCCGCACGCGCGCGCGGATCTCCGCCTCCGACGCAGCCGGCTCCACGTGGACGACGACATCGCTGCCGGGTAGCACCCGCTGCACCGCGTCCTCGACGCGGTCGGCTGCGGCGTGGCCCTGCCCCACGGCGGCCTCGGGGGAGACGCCGATGACGACATCGGCGAAGGTGCGACCCCCTGCCTGGCGGAGCCGCAGGCGACGAACGGGGACCGGCGGGTCGAGTCGCGCGATCGCGTCGTGCGCCGCCTGCACGGCGTCGGCGGGGGCGCGGTCCATGAGCACGTCGACGTTGCGCCGGATGAGCCGGGCCGCCGCGGTGACGACGAGCACCGCGACGAAGAGCGCGGCGATCGAGTCCCCCTCGGGGAAGCCCGCCCGTGCCGCGACGAGGCCGCCCATCACGGCGAGTGTCGAGAGCAGGTCCGAGCCGAAGTGCACGGCGTTCGAGAAGAGCGCGGCGCTGGAGTGCCGTCGGGCGGTCCGGTAGGAGACGACGAGGCGTGAGAGGTCGATCGCGACGACGAGGAGGAGCACGGCGAAGACCCACCAGGCGGGCTCGACCTCGAGCTCGACCCAGCCTGCGAGCCGTGCCACGGCGAGCGCGGCGACGCCGATCGAGACGAGCACGAGGAAGCCCGCCTCGGCGAGCGCAGCGAGATGCTCTGCCTTGCCGTGCCCGTAGAGGTGTGCTTCGTCCGCGGGCTTCGTCGCGACGCCGACGGCGAAGAACGTGAGGAGCGCGGCCACGAGGTCTGTCCCCGAGTGCGCCGCATCCGCGACGAGGCCGAGGCTCCCCGCCGCGAGGCCCGTCACGAGCTTGATCGCGATCAGGGCGGCCGCGGCGACGACCGACGCGAGCGCTGTGCGACGCAAGGGCGACACGCGCGAAGGCTATTCGCCCGGCGCAGCCGCGGAGCCGCGGCGGCGTGCGGCGACGATTCCCGCGGCGATCAGCACGCCGCCGGCGAGCTCGAACAGCCCGAGCGCCTCGGACAGGAGCACGACCGCGATCGCGGCCGCGAGGAAGGGCTGCAGGTTCGCGGCGAGCGTCGCACGGGCCGGCCCGATCCGCTCGAGCGAGCGAAACCAGAGGATGTTCGTGAGGACGAGCGGCCCGAGCGTGGCGAAGAGGAAGAGCGCCCACACCTCCCAGCCGAGCGCCCAGTCCTGCGAGCGGAGCTGCGCCGCGCCCGTGATCGTGATCGGGACCCAGGCGAGCGCGAGCACGATGCTCGAGATGCGCGACGCGGAGTACGTCCGCATGAGCGGCGTCACGAGCATCGAGTACGCCGCCCAGGTGGCGGCCGTGAGGATCCCGAGCAGCACGCCCCCGAGGTCGCCCGAGAGCTCGCCGCCGGAGCCGAGCGCGACGAGAGCGACTCCGCTGAAGGAGAGGAGCGAGCCGGCCCAGAAGCGGGACGAGAGCCGCTCCGTGCCGAGTGCGAGCCCGGCGAGGGCGGCGAAGATCGGCGTCGCGCCGAGGATCAGCGCGAGGACGGACGCCGTCGTCGTCTTCAGGGCGTACACGAACGCGATCTGGTTGACGTACAGCACGGCGGCCGCTGCGAGCACGAGCGGGAGGTGTCGGTGGGAGATCCGGAGCGACCGCTCGACGGCGAGCGTCAGCGACGCGAAGACGATCGCGGCGAGCCCGTAGCGGACGCTCCCGTACGCGAGCGGCTGGAAGCCGTGGACGAGGATGTAGCGGCTGACCGTCAGGTTCAGCGCCCAGAGGACGATCGTCGTGAGGAGCATCGCCTCGACGGTGCTCGGCCGGCGCATCCGCTCGACCGTACTCGTTAGGCTTCGCCACCGATGAACGAGCCGACGGTCGACGACATCGACGCCCTCGTCGGGCCGGCGACGCCGCACTTCGCGTTCCAGATCCGCGCGCGCGTGCGGGAGGCGATCGCCGACCTGCCCGAGGACCACCCCGCCCGCGTCTACGGCGAGCAGCAGATGGAGCTGCTCGAGCGGCTCGGGTTCGCCTCGACGAAGGCGGAGCACTCGGAGCCGGAGTCGCGCGACCGGATCGGCTGGGAGACGATCCCGTCGGCGGCCACCGCGGCACAGCCACTGCCGCGCAGCGTCGACGAGTGAGCGCCGGCCGGACGGTCCTCGTCACCGGCGGCTCGCGGGGGATCGGCAAGGCGATCGCCCTGCGGCTCGCGCGTGAGGGCGCGACGCGCGTCGCGATCGGGTACTTCCGCTCGGACGCGGCGGCCGAGGAGACGGCGGAGGAGCTGCGCGCGCTCGGTGCCGAGCCCGTGCTCGTCCGGGGCAACGTCACCTCGTCGCGGGTCGTGGAGCAGGTGACCGCGCTCGGGCCGACTCGACGTCCTCGTTCACAACGCGGCGACCGGCGTCATCCGGCCCGCGCTCGAGACGGAGGACAAGCACTGGGACTGGACGCTCAACGCGAACGCGCGCGCGCTGCTCGGCCTGACGCGCGCCGCCGCTCCCTCGATGGAGCGCGGCGCCTCGATCGTCGCGATCTCCAGCCTCGGGTCGGTCCGCGTGCTCGAGAACTACACCCTCGTCGGCACGTCGAAGGCGGCGCTCGAGGCGCTGGTCCGCTACCTCGCGGTCGAGCTCGCGCCGCGGGGCATCCGCGTCAACGCGGTGTCGGCAGGCGTCGTCGAGACCGGAGCCCTCGAGCACTTCCCGAACAGGGAAGAGATGCTCGCCTCGGGCCGGCGGAACCCGGCCGGGCGGATCGTGACGCCGGACGATGTCGCCGGCGTCGTCTCGTTCCTCTGCTCGCCCGACGCGGAGATGATCCGCGGCCAGATCGTCGTCGTCGACGGCGGCTGGTCGTTGCCGGCCGGCTGAGGCCGCTTGTGACGATACGCCACACGCGTCTCCCGCTCGTCCTCGACTGGGACGGGACGGTCACCGAGCGCGACACGCTGCACATGGTGATCGAGCGGTTCGGCGACCTGGCCGTGTTCGACGCGCTCGAGGAGGAGCTCGGCGGCCGCATGACGCTCGACGAGGTGATCGGGCGCGAGATGGCGACGATCACGGCGCCGCTCGACGAGGTCGTGGGGTGGATGCTCACGGAGGTCCGCGTGCGGCCCGGGTTCCGCGAGCTCGTCGAGGAGCACGACCCCCTGATCGTCTCCGCCGGGTTCCACGAGACGATCGACCCGATCCTCCGGCGGGAGGGCGTGGCGGCCCGCGTGATGGCGAACCACGTCACGCCGGACCCGGCCGGGTGGCGCTCCACCTTTCCATCCGGCCCGATCTGCGAGGTCTGCGGCGAGCGGTGCAAGCGCGCCGCCGTCGCGGCGCACGGCGCGTTCGCGTACGCCGGCGACGGCGTGTCGGACCGGTGCGTCTCGCTCGCGGCGGAGAGGCGGTTCGCCCGCGCAGGGCTCGCGACGTGGCTCGACGAGCGGGGCGTCGGCTACGAGCCGTTCGACGACCTCTTCGACATCGCGCGGGCGCTCGCCGGGGACCGGGTGGCGGACTGAAGTCCGTCTAAGCCTGCGGCGGCGCGGTCGTCCCGCCGACGCGCAGCGTCGGGCGGAAGACGTAGCTCGGCAGCGTCTGCGCGGGGCCGTCGACGAGCGCCCGGAGCGCCTCGATCGCCGTCCCGGCGATCTCGTCGATCGGCTGCTCGATCGTCGTCAACGGCGGCTCCGTCCACGCAGCCGCGTCGATGCCGTCGAAGCCGACGATCGAGAGGTCTTCGGGCACGCGGAGGCCGAGCGCCGACGCCTCCTGCAGCGCCCCGATCGCCATCAGGTCGTTCGAGCAGATGACGGCTGACGGGCGGTCGCCGTTCGTGTCCTCGAGGATGCGGCGGAGCGCGTGCCGCCCGCCGTCGACCGAGAACCCGTCGTTGGCGACGTACCGCGAGGGGTCGATCCCGTGGGCGGCGAGCGCCTCCTGCCGTCCGTGGCCCTTCTCGCGTGTCGCGAGCGCGAACGTCTCGCCGGCCACGAAGCCGATCCGGCGGTGTCCGAGCTCGAGCAGATGCTCGGTCGCGATCCGCCCCGACGCGCGCTCGTCGACGCCGACCGCGGTGACGGGGAGGGACTCGGAGGCGCCGTTGACGAACACGAGGCGCGCGCCCTGCTCGAGCAGCTGCCCGTAGTGCGAGTGCTCGCTGCGGACATCGGTGATCTCGGCGCACACGAACACCATCCCCTCGACGCGGCGTTCGAGGAGCATGTGGACGTAGTCCACCTCGCGCATCGCGGAGCCCGCGGTGTTGCAGATGATCGTCGCGAAGCCCGCCGCCGTCGCCCGCGTCTCCATCGCCTGCGCCAGCGCCGCGAACACCGGGTTGCCGAACTCCGGCATCAGGAGGCCGATCGCGCCGCTCGGCTCGGTGCGGCCCGGCGGGACGTAGAGCAGGTCCCGCATCGCCCGCTCGACCCGCTCGCGGGTCTCGGGACGCACCGCTGCGGAGCCGCTGGCGACGCGCGACGCGGTCGCGACGCTAACTCCTGCGCGGTCGGCGACGTCTCTGAGAGAGGCACTATTTGCTGTCGACATGATCGTTTCACGGTCGTGGAACGACTCCCACGGCAATGGGGCGTGATCGTATCCCACACTCGAGACGAAGGCCACTCTTTGACCCCTTGTATCGAGGTGGTAATGTCCCGCCCGTGTTTCAGGGCAATGAAACATGTTTCGCGCGACGCGACGTCGCGTCGTCGCCGTCTTCAAGGAGGAACCACATGGTGAGCACGACAACGGCCGCGCGCGCGCTCGTGGCCATGGTCGTCGCGTCGCTCGCCGCGATCGCGTTGACCGCGACCGCGTCGGGCGCAGACGCCACGACCACGATCCGGATCTGGACGGACAAGGACCGGCTTGCGGCAGTGACCAAGGTCGCGAACGCCTGGGCCTCGTCGAAGGGCGCGACCGTCGAGGTCGTGCAGAAGGACTTCGGCCAGATCCGCGACAACCTGAAGACGGTGCAGTCGGAGACCGCGCCGGACGTGATCGTGGGGGCTCACGACTGGATCGGCGAGCTGTCGGCCAACGGCTCGATCGTTCCCCTGTTCCCGTCGGCCGCGACACGGAAGCAGTTCCCCGGCTACGCGCTCGACGCGTTCTCGTACGGGACGGCGATCAAGAAGCTTTACGGCGCCCCGGTGGCGCTCGAGAACATCGCGCTCGTCACGAACACCAAGCTCGCGAAGGTGCCGACCACCTGGGCACAGCTCCAGAGGTCCGCGCTCGCGACGAAGAAGAAGACGAAGGCTGCGGTGGGCATCTCCCTCCAGCAGGGATCGGGCGGTGACGCGTACCACATGTACCCGCTCTTCGCCGGGCTCGGCGGGTACATCTTCGGCAAGAACTCGGCCGGCAACCTCGACCCGTCGAACATCGGCGTCGCGAACCCGAAGTTCCTGAAGAACGCGGCGATGATCGACCAGTGGAACAAGCTCGGCCTGATCCGCTCGAGCGTCGACTCCTCGATCTCTCAGGACCTGTTCCTGAAGGCGAAGACGGCGTTCTGGTTCACGGGGCCGTGGAACCTCGACACCCTGAAGAAGTCGGGTCTCTCGTACCGGATCTCGGCCTTCCCGCAGATCGTGGCAGGGACCAAGGCCGTCCCGTTCCTCGGCGTCCAGGGCTTCATGGTCACGAAGTTCGCGGCCACGCACAACGTCGAGAGCCTCGCAAAGGATCTCGTCTCGAACTACATGATGCAGACGGGATCGCAGCTCGAGCTCGCGCTCGCCAACACCCGCTACCCGGCGAACCTCAACGCCGGCAAGCAGGTCAAGGATGTGCAGCTCAAGGCGTTCGGCCTCGCCAGCACCGGTGGTGTGCCGATGCCGAACATCCCGCAGATGAACTCCGTCTGGGGTGACCTCGGCGCCGCATGGGTGCGCTCCACGAAGGGCAGCGGGTCGGTTCCGGCTCGACGCTCGTTCCTCGGCGCCTCGAGGAGCATCGCGCAGAAGATCGGCTAACCGATGTGAGAGGGTGCGGGCGCCGTGAGGCGCCCGCACCCGTCTCTCCTTCTGCCGACACGGCCGTGAGCACCGGCACAGCGACAGCCCGCACCGCACCCGGGGTCACGGTCCCGAAGCCGTCCTTCCTCGCCCGCGCGCTCCCCGCCTTCTCGGGCACCGTCGGGCTCGTCATCAAGGTCGTCCTGCTCGCGATCTCCAACGCGATCGGGCTGTGGGGGCTCGTCGGCCTCCTGAACAACGGGAACACCGTCGCGGGCCTGTGCGTCCTCGCCGCGACCCTCGCGATCGACGCCGTCTACCTGCTCCCGACCCGGGGCCTCGTCCCCATCAAGTTCCTGGTCCCGGGCACGGTCTTCCTGATCGGCTTCCAGCTGATCCCGATCGTCTACAACGCCTCGGTCGCCTTCTCCAACTGGTCGACGGGCCACAACCTGACGAAGGAGGAGGCGATCCAGACGATCCAGGAGACGTCGCTGGCGCAACCGCCGAACGGCGCCTTCTACACGATGACCCCCGCACGCGAGGACGGCACGCTGGTGCTGCTCCTGGTCGACCAGGCCAGCGGAAAGACGTTCGTCGGCACCGAGGAGGGGCTCACTCCGCTTCCGACCGGGGACGCGACTGTCGAGAACGGCGCGATCACCGAGGCGACGGGCTACGAGGTGCTGACGGGCCAGGGGCTCGCGGGGATCGATCAGGAGCTCGCCGGGCTCGTCGTACCGGCGGGCGGCAACGCGTTCGTCCGCGCCGAGGGGCTCTCGACCGCGCTCGAGCTGACACCGACGCTCCGCTACGACCCGGGGGCCGACACCTTCACCAACATCGAGAACGGTGCCGTCTTCTCCGACGACGGCAAGGGGGCGTATGCGACCGCCGACGGGGAGGAGATCGAGCAGGGATGGCGCACGAACGTCGGTCTCCAGAACTTCAAGGAGATCTTCACCAACCCGCTGATCCGCGACCCGTTCCTCTCGACGTTCGCGTGGACGTTCAGCTATGCGCTGCTCTCGGTGTTGCTGACGTTCTTCGCGGGGCTGTTCATCGCGATCGCGCTGAACCACGACGGGCTCCGCTTTCAGCGCGTCCAGCGCTCGATCCTGATCCTGCCGTACGCGATCCCCGCGTTCCTTTCGCTGCTCGTATGGCGCGGGCTTCTGAACGACGACTTCGGCGTCGTGAACAGCATCCTGCCCTTCGACGTGCCGTGGCTCTTCGACTCGTTCTGGGCGAGGGTCTCGTGCCTGCTCGTCAACTTCTGGCTCGGGATCCCGTACATGTTCCTCATCTGCACCGGTGCCCTCCAGGCAATTCCCGGCGAGATGACCGAGGCGGCGCGCGTCGACGGCGCCTCGGGCCTCCAGGTGTTCCGGAAGATCACGCTGCCGCTCCTGCTGGTCGCGGTCGCGCCGCTCCTGATCGCCTCGTTCGCGTTCAACTTCAACAACTTCAATGCGATCTACTTCCTCACGGAGGGCGGGCCGTACAGCGCGGACCAGTCGGTCGCCGGCTCGACCGACATCCTCGTGAGCTACACGTACAAGGTCGCTTTCCAGACCGGCCGGGGCGGCGACTACGGCCTCGCGGCGGCGCTTTCGATCGTGATCTTCCTGATCATCGGCACGATCTCGGCGATCACGTTCATCCGTACCAAGGCCCTGGAGAACGTCGCATGACGACCGGCGCGGAGCCGGCACCCGTGAGCGCAGCCGAGCGGGCTGTGGCGGCGGCGCTGGAGACGGCTGCAGGGGTGACGGCGGCCGAGAAGCCAAAACCGGAGCGGCCGCCGTTCCGGGAGGTCTGGTGGCGCTACCTCGTCGGGCTGCTGGCGATGGCGTTCGCCCTGTTCCCGGTCGTCTACGTCGTCTCGGCCGCGTTCAACCCGGTGCCGTCGCTCTCCACCGCGTCGATCGTCCCGGAGGGCCTCACGCTCGACAACTTCCGCGCGATCCTGTCCGACCCGAGGGAGCCCTACGCCAACTGGTACCTCAACACGATGATCATCGCGACCGCGACCGCGATCGTGACCGTCCTCCTGGGTGCGCTCGCCGCATACGCATTCTCGCGCTTCCGCTTCAGGGGACGCCGCTTCGGGCTCCTCTCGCTGCTCCTGATCCAGATGTTCCCGCAGTTCCTCGCGGTCGTCGCGATCTACCTGATCATGCTCGACATCTCCGAGGTCTTCCCGGGGATCGGGCTCAACACCAGGACGGGGCTGATGCTCGTCTACCTGGGCGGCGCGCTCGGCGTCAACGCGTGGCTCCTCGTGGGCTTCTTCAACTCGATCCCCATCGAGCTCGACGAGTCCGCCCGTGTCGACGGCGCGACCCCGGCGCAGATCTTCTGGGGCGTCGTCCTTCCGCTCGGAGCGCCCGTGCTCGCCGTGATCGGCCTGCTCTCGTTCGTCTCGACGCTGAACGAGTACATCATCGCCTCGCAGCTCCTCCAGGCCCCGGAGAAGTACACGCTCTCCGTCGGCCTCTACGGCTTCATCTCGGACCAGTTCGGCCAGGAGTGGGGGCCGTTCTGCGCCGGTGTCGTCCTCGCCGCGCTCCCCGTCGTGCTGATCTTCATCGTCCTCCAGCGCTGGATCGTGGGCGGTCTCACCCAGGGCGCGGTGAAGGGATGATGCCCGGCGGACCTCTCTCGCTCCCGCACCACGACGGCTCGGAGGCGTACGTCATCGAGTCGCCGCAGGAGCTCGGCAACACCGTCACGGTCCGCCTCCGCGTGCCGCGCGCATCGGCCGCGGACGCCGTCGCCGTTCGCTACGTCGGCGACGGCGAGCCGCGCGTTGCCGTCGCCACCGTCGACGAGGAGACGGAGAGCGAGACGTGGTGGCGCGCGTCGTTCCCTGCCCTCAACCCGGCGATGCCGTACCGGTGGCTCGTCTCCGGCGGTGCGCTCGGCTACGCGTGGGTGACCGGCGAGGCCGTCGTCGGCCACGACGTCCCGGACTCCGACGACTTCGTCTGCGCCCTTGGCGACGACGGGCCGGCCTGGCACCGCGACGGCGTCGTCTATCAGGTCTTCCCCGACCGCTTCGCGCGCTCCGGGGTCGAGCGGGACGCGCCGGAGTGGGCCGTGCCGCGCGCGTGGGACGAGACTCCGGCCGGCTGGGGGCCGACGACGCCGCTCGAGTGGTTCGGCGGCGATCTCCCCGGCGTCGAGGCGCACCTCGACCACCTCGAGCTCCTTGGGGCGTCGATCCTCTACCTGACGCCGTTCTTCCGGGCGCGCTCGACGCACCGCTACAACGCCACGTCGTTCGACCAGGTCGATCCGCTGCTCGGCGGCGACGAGGCGCTCGTGTCCCTCGCGCACGCAGCGCACGCGCGCGGGATCAGGGTCGTCGGTGACCTCACGATCAACCACATCGGCGACGACCACGAGTGGTTCACGCGCGCGCTCGGCGACGCCGGCGCGGCGGAGCGAGACTTCTTCTGGTTCGACGACCGGCTCGAGCACGGCTACGCCGCGTGGGCGGGTGTGCGCACGCTGCCGAAGCTCGACCACCGCGCGGAGGAGCTCGGGCGGCGGCTCAACGATGTCGTCGGCCGCTGGCTGACTGCCCCCTTCGAGCTCGACGGGTGGCGCCTCGACGTCGCGAACATGGCCGGGCGCCACCGCGACGTCGACGTCGGGCGCGTGCTCGCGCGGGCCGTCCGAGAGGCCGCGCTCGCCGCCCGACCCGACGCAGTGCTCGTCGGCGAGCACTCGCACGACGCCCGCACCGACCTCCAGGGCGACGGGTGGCACGGGACGATGGCGTACATGGGCTTCACGCGGCCCGCGTGGTGCTGGCTGCGCGGGGAGAAGCTGCCGCACGAGCTCGCAGCTCGGCTTCCTCGGCCTCCCGGTCGCGGTGCCGCGGCTCGGCGGCACGGCCGTGACGGCGACGATGCGCCGCTTCCGGGCCGGCGTCCCGTGGCGGTCGATCCTCCACAGCTGGGTGCTGCTCGACAGCCACGACATCGCGCGGTTCCGCGTCGTCTGCCGCTCCCACGAGCGACACGTCGTCGGAATCGGGCTCCAGATGACGACGCCGGGCGTGCCGATGGTCTTCGCGGGCGACGAGCTCGGGCTCGAGGGAAGCTGGGGCGAGGACTCCCGGCGGACGATGCCGTGGGCGCATCCCGAGCGGTGGGACACGGCCCTGCTCGAGGCGTACCGGACGCTCATCGGGCTGCGACGCTCCTCGACGGCACTGGCGCGCGGCGGGATCCGCTTCGCGCACGTCGGCGAGGACGCGATCGCGTACCTGCGCGAGACGCGTGACGAGCGGCTCCTCTGCCTCGCGGTCCGCGACGCGACGGACGACGTCCGCGTCCCGCTCGCCGAGCTCGGCGCCACCGACCTCGAGCCGCTCTTCGGCGGCGAGGCACGACTCGAGGGCGGCGCCGCTGTCCTCCCCGGCGACGGGCCTGCGTTTCATGTCTGGAGACTGCGATGAGAGCCCGAGGAGGCGCCCCATGGCCGACGTGAAGCTGCAGGCGATCGACAAGGTCTATCCCAATGGCTTCCACGCCGTGAAGGACCTCTCGCTCGACGTCGAGGACGGAGAGTTCCTCGTGCTCGTCGGCCCGTCGGGCTGCGGGAAGACGACCGCCCTCCGGATGGTGGCCGGGCTGGAGACGATCACCGACGGCGAGGTCTCGATCGGCGGACGGGTGGTCAACCAGATGACGCCGAAGGACCGGGACATCGCGATGGTCTTCCAGAGCTACGCCCTGTACCCCCATCTGTCCGTGGCGGACAACATCGCCTTCGGGCTGCGGCTGCGCAGGACGCCGAAGCGTGTCGTCGAGGAACGGACCGCCTGGGCGGCGCGCATGCTCGACCTGACGCCCTACCTCGACCGCAAGCCGAAGCAGCTCTCCGGCGGGCAGCGCCAGCGCGTCGCGATGGGCCGGGCGATCGTCCGCGAGCCGAAGGTGTTCCTCATGGACGAGCCCCTGTCGAACCTCGACGCGAAGCTGCGCGTCCAGATGCGCGGCGAGATCGCGAAGCTCCAGCACGACCTCGGCACGACGACGATCTACGTGACGCACGATCAGGTCGAGGCGATGACGATGGGCCACCGAGTCGCCGTCATGCACCAGGGCGCGCTCCAGCAGGTCGACGCGCCCCAGCGGCTGTACGACGAGCCGGCGAACCTCTTCGTCGCGGGGTTCATCGGCACGCCGCCGATGAACATCTTCGCGGCCGATCTTCGTGTCGCCGAGGGCCGGGTGACCGTCTCGCTCGACGGTCAGGAGCTTCCCGTGCCCGACCGCGCGCTCGAGCGCTACCGGGCTCTCGCCAGCTACAACGGCCGCTCCGTCGCGATGGGCATCCGCAGCGAGGACCTCCACCCGGCAGACCAGCGCCCCGAGCTGCCGCGGATCACTGCCCGCCTCGAGCTGATCGAGGCGCTCGGCTCGGAGACGATGGCGTTCTTCCGGATCGACGCCCACACGATTCGCAGCGTCGCCGCCGCGACCGGCGACGCCGTCGAGGAGGTCGTCGGCGACGAGGGCATCGCCGCGGCCCGGCCCAACCTCGTAGCCGCGTTCCCGCCGCGGGTCGCACTCGTGATCGGGGACGACGTCGAGATCGGCGTCGACGTCACGCATGCGCACTTCTTCGACGAGGAGACCGGAGCCGCGCTGCGGTGAGGTGGGTCGGCGTCGCCGCGATCGCCGCCGCGTGCGCTGCGGCGGGCAGCGCAATCGGTGCGGCGCCGCCCGCTCCCGCACCGCCGGCGAACGCTCAGCTCGGCGCGCTGAGCGCCCCTCCGACGACGTCGCCCCTCGCGTCCGAGCGCGTCTACTTCGTCCTCACCGACCGCTACGCGAACGGCGACCCGGCGAACGACCGCGGGGGCGCCACCGGTGCTCGCACCGCGACCGGGCTCGATCCCGCCGACGTCGGCTGGTACCACGGCGGCGACCTCGCCGGCCTGCGTGGGTCGTGCTCGGGCTCGTCGGACGGCCTCGCGCGGATCGCCGACCTCGGCTTCACCGCGGTGTGGATCACGCCGCCCTTCGGGCAGCGGACGGTCCAGGGCGACAGCGCCGCATACCACGGGTACTGGATCACGGACTTCACCGCGCCCGACCGCCACCTCGGAACGGAGCAGGAGTTCGCCGCCTTCGTCGACTGCGCGCACCGCCTGGGCCTGAAGGTGATCCTCGACGTCGTCGTCAACCACACGGGCGACGTCGTCTCGTTGACCGGCGGCAGCGGCGGCTATGTCGGCCCGGAGCAGGTCCCGTACCGGGACTGCCGTGGCAAGCCGTTCCGCCCTGCCCTGTACGTGGGCCGAGCGTTCCCGTGCCTCGCACCGCGGTTCATGCCGCGCGTCCCGGTCGTGACCGGCACAAACCGCACCGCGAAGAAACCGGCCTGGCTCAACGACCCGACGCGCTACCACGACCGCGGCGACATCGACTTCACGTCCTGCAACACGACGTGCATGGAGCAGGGCGACTTCTTCGGGCTCGACGACCTGTTCACCGAGCGCGAGGACGTCGTCCGCGGGCTGGCAGACGTCTACGCGGGCTGGATCGAGCGCCACAAGATCGACGGGATCCGCATCGACACGGCCCGCCACGTGAACGGCGCGTTCTTCCGGCGGTGGCTGCCGCGGATCCGCGCCGCCGCACGTCGCGCAGGCGTCCGGGACTTCCTCGTCTTCGGCGAGGTCTTCAACGCGGACACGCTCGAGCTCATCCCGTACGTCCGCGACCGCGGGCTGCCGACGCTCCTCGACTTCCCGCTGCAGGACCAGCTCGTCGGGTTCGCCGCGGGCGAGCGCGGTGCCCGCGGCATCGCGTCGGTGCTCGCGCGACGACGACTACTTCCAGCGCGCGGACGGCGTCACGTACACCCCGCCGACCTTCCTCGGAAACCACGACATGGGCCGCGTCGGACTGCTCCTCCGGCAGCGCTCCGGGAGCGAGCGCGACGCTGCTTCGGCGCGACCTCCTCGCGCACTCGCTGCTCTATCTGCTCCGCGGTGCGCCCGTCGTCTACTACGGCGACGAGGTCGGCATGATCGGCGCGGGAGGCGACAAGCTCGCGCGGCAGGACATGTTCCCGACCGGCGTCGCGGCGTGGCGGACCGAGCCGCGGGTCGGCTCGCCGCCCATCGGCACCGGCTCGTCGCTCACCGTCCGCGACCACCCCGTAGCCGCCCACCTGAGGCAGCTCGCGGCGCTCCGAAAGGCGCACCCGGCGCTCGCGACCGGCGCGACGGCCGTGCGCCTCGCGGACGGGCCGCGCCTCGTCGTGAGCCGCTTCGACCCGCAGTCCCGGCACGAGTACGTCGTCGCCTTCAACGCCGGGACGGCGCGGGCCACGGTGACCGTGACCACCGCGACGCCGGAGCGCGAGTGGCAGGTGCTGCTCGGTCCGACGCAGAGACTGCTGAGCAGCCCTGCGGGGCGGCTGACGCTGTCCGTCCCCCCGCTCGAGACGGTGCTCGTTCGCGCCCTCGCCGCCGCCCCCGTCCGCGCACCGGTGCGTCCGTCGCTCGTCGTCCGGGCGGACGAGCTGACGAACCTCGTGCAGGCGCGGGCGACCGTGGCGTCGCTCGAGCCCGTCAGCGTCTCGTTTGCCCTGAAGCGGGCAGGCGGCGCCTGGCGCCGAGTCGCCGCCGACGGCTCGCCGCCGTTCCGCGGCTTCCTCGAGCCGCGCCAGTTCCGCCGCGGCGAGCGCGTCCACGTGGTCGCGATCGCGCGGTGGCCGGACGGCGTGGCGACGCTGTCGCCCGTCGTCGCCGCCGTGCCGCGCCCGCGCTGAGCCGCCTCTACAGTCCCGGCCATGGCAGCACCCGTCGACGGCCCGGGCGGGCGACCGGACGCGACGGGGCGGAGGCTCGAGTACCTGCCGGCGGCCGTTCTCGGCAACGGGGACCTGCTCGTGACCCTGTCCGCGCGCGGCGAGATCGAGCGCCTGATCTGGCCGCACGTCGACGGGGCGGGCAACGTCGCCGGGCTCCGCGTCGGCGTGCGGTCGGGCGACGGGGACGCCTGGCTGGACGAGGACGCGTCCGGGTGGAGTCAGGAGTGGATCGAGGGCGACTCGTCGGTGCTCCGGACGACCGTCGCGCGGCCGAGCGGCGCCGTGGAGATCGTCGACGCCGTCGATCCGCGGGAGCCCGTTCTCCTGCGCAGCGTCACCGCCCCCGCCGGCTCGCTGGTCGTCTCGTGCGCGCCGCGGCTCGGTGGGGCCGACGACCGGACGGGCGCATACGTCGATCCCGACTCGGGCGCCGTCGTCTTCTACCGCCGCGACGCCGCGCTCGCGATCGCGACCGATCCGCCGCCCGCGGCCGCCGACGTCGTCTCGACGGCCGGGCGGGCCGACGCCGTCGCCCATGTCGGGCCCGTCTCCGGCCGGCTCGAGGCCGACCACGAGGGCGTCATCCACGTCGTCGTCGCGTTCGGCTCGTCGCCCTTCGATGCCCTCGCCCGCGCCCGCACGCACGCGACCGCTCCCGAGGCGGTCGTCGCGGCACGACGCGAAGGCGATGCGTTCGTGCTCGGAGCCCTCGAGACGGCACCGAACCCGGATCCGACGCTGGCGCGTCTCGTGCGCCGCTCGGTGCTCGTCCTCGACCAGCTGACCGACCGCGCGACCGGCGGGATCGTTGCCGCGCCGGAGATGGACGAGCAATTCACGGAGTCCGGGGGATACGGCTTCGTGTGGCCGCGCGACCTCTCCTACGTCGTCCTCGGACTGCTTGCGGCGGGTCGCGCCGAGCCGGCGGCGGCGGCGCTGCGCTGGCTCGTGCGCGTCCAGGCACCCGAGGGGCTGTGGCTCCATCGCCACTGGACGACGGGGGAGCTCGCGCCGTCGTGGGGACTCCATCAGCTCGACGAGACCGGCGCCGTCCTCTTCGCCGCCGAGGCGGCGTGGGAGCAGCTCCGGGACGAGAGCCTGGACGACGAGCTCTGGCCTGCGACCCGGTGCGGCGCCGACTTCCTGCTCGGGTTCCTCGACCCCGAGACCGGCCTGCCGAAGGCGAGCGTGGACGTCTGGGAGCAGCAGGACGGCCAGCACGCCTACACCGCGGCTTCCGTCGTGGGCGGCCTGAACGCCGCGGGCAGGGCCGCGGCGCGTCACGGCGACGACGTGCGCGCGCGCGCCTATCGCGCCGCTGCCTCCGGCGTCGCCACGGCGATCGACGAGGCCCTCTGGGACGCCGGGAGCGGGCGCCACCTGCGTGCCGTGGCCGCGGTGAGCGCCCAGGGCGGTACGGCCGTGCCCGGATCTGCATTCGCGCGCCCGATCCCGTACCCGAACCGCCGCGTCACCGCCGTCGTCCCTCGCGACGACACGCTCGACTGCTCGCTGCTCGGGCTCGTCTGGCCGTTCCAGGCCCTCGACCCTGCCTCCGAGCGCGTCCGCGCGACCGTCGACGCCGTCGCTTCCGGGCTGTCGACAGCAGGCGGCGGTCTTCGCCGGCAGGCGGGCGACCGGTACGCGGGAGGGCACGAGTGGCTGCTGGCGACGCTCTGGCTCGGCCTGGCTCGCCGCGCGCTCGGCGACGAGGACGCTCTGCGCCGAGCCGTGTCGCACGTCGTCTCGCGCCGGACGGCGCTCGATCTCCTCCCCGAACAGGTCGACGGCGAGGGGCGCCCGGCGTGGGTGCTCCCGCTCGGCTGGAGCCACGCGATGCTGCTCCTCGCGGCACTCCCCGAGCTCCGACTCGTGGAGGCCCTGGAAGCAGAGCGAAAAGCCGGCGACGGTCGAGGGGGATGACCGCCGCCGGGCCACACACAATAGAACGGTTGGGGCAGGTCGGTGAAGTCGGCGGTCGGGGGAATCGCGTCGTCTAGCATCGCCCCGATGACTATCCGGACCGCGACCGCAGCCGACGCCGCCGCGCTCGAGGAGCTCTGGCGGACGTTCGAGCGCGAGGTGCCGCCGCCGGGGCACCACGACGTCGACCCCGAGACGGAGCTCGCCGAGCTCCGCGAGATCGTCGACTCGGGTCTCGCGTTCGTCGCGGAGGACGGGGACGGTCTCGTCGGATTCGCCCTCGCCCGCCTGACCGGAGCCCGGAGCGGCCGGCTGACCGACCTCTACGTCGCGCCCGAGGCACGGCGCGGCGGGATCGCGGCGGCGCTCGTCAACGCCGTGGTGGAGGCGCTCGCGCCGCAGGGAGTGGAGCACCTCGAGCTCGAGGTGCTCGCGTCCAACGCCGAGGCGCGCACGGTGTACCACCGCTGGGGCTTCGCCGAGGACCAGCTCGTCCTCGTCGCGCCGACGTCGGCGCTCAGGGAACGGCTCGCACCCGGTCGCCACGCGGAGTCGTTCGCGTCGCTCCACGTCCAGACGGACGCCGTCGTCGACGTCGAGCGTGCGGTGCGGGACTTCGCTCCTCGCATCGGCTCGGGAGGGACGAGCGTCGTCGGCCCACGGAACGGGTGGGTGGCGGTCTACGACCAGGTGGCGGATAGGGACCCGACCGCGCTCCTCCGGTTCGCGCGAGAGGTCTCATCCCGCATGGGAGCAGTCGTCGTGGCGCTCTCGCTGGAGGTCGACCAGGTCGTGCGGATGGTCGCGCTCGATCGCGGCGGGATCGTCGACGAGTACCTGTCGGTCCCCGAGTTCTACGGGCCGCTCCCGCCGGGAGACGTGATCGGGCTGGCCGCCAACCCGACCGTCCTCGCCCGGCTCACCGGGGCCGACCCGCAGGCCGTCAAGACGATCGCGGTCACGGCCACATCCCCCGCCGAGCTTCCGCCGGCCCCCGAGCTCCTCGCTGCGCTCGCGGACCTGCTCGGCCTCGAGGGCGCGACGCACGGCTACGCCCACCTCGCCGCGGCCGGCGAGGGTTGACGCCCGCATGGCGCTGACGCTGTACGACGCGCCGCGCTGCCCGTACTGCGCGCGGGTCCGAATCGTCCTGGCGGAGAAGGGCGTCCCCTACGAGACGACCGTGATCGACCTCGCGAACCGGCCGCCGTGGCTGCTCGAGCGCAACCCGCCGGACGGGCGCGTGCCGGTGCTCGAGGAGGAGGGCTGGGTCCTCCCCGAGTCGGCGGTGGTCGACGAGTACCTCGAGGAGCGGTATCCGGAGCCGCCGCTCCTGCCCGCCGACGCGGGCGCGCGCGCTGCGGCGCGCCTCCTCGTCTTTCGCTTCGACGACTTCGGCGACGCGTACTACGCTCTCCGCCGCGGTGAAGCGGGAGCCGACGCCGAGCTCGCCGTCGAGCTGACCGCACTCGACGCGCTCCTCGCCGCGACGCCCTTCCTCACCGGCCCGGAGTTCGGGCTCGCGGACATCTCGTACCTCCCGTGGCTGCTCCGGCTGCGCGAGCTGATGGGCGTCTCGCTGGAGCCGTACCCCGCGATCCGCGGCTGGATCGAGGCGTGCACGGAGCGGCCGTCCGTGGCCGCCGAGATCGAGACGGTCGCGTCGCTCGTGGCGTGACCGACGTCACCCTCACCGAGCTCGTCGAGCGCCTCGATGACCCGGAGCTCGTGCTGCTCGACGTCCGGCGGGCCGACGAGTTCGCCGGCGACGTGGTCGCGCCGTGCGACCCGCGCCCGGGTCGCATCCCCGGTGCCCGGCACCTGGACGTCGCCCGCCTGCTCGAGGCGTCGTCTGTCGAGGACGTTCGCGCGCTCGTCGGCGCCGAGGTCGGGACGGAGGTGATCGCGTACTGCCACTCGGGGAGCCGCTCCGCGATGGCCGTCCATGTGCTCACGGCGGCCGGCTACGACGCGCGGAACTACCCCGGATCCTGGCACGAGTGGTCGCGCGCCGCCGAGCTGCCCGCCGAGAAGGGCTGAGCGAGGCCGGACGCGGCGTCGAGGAACGCGGAGCAGAGGGCCTTCCCCTGCTCGTTCCACGTGCCGAGGTGTCGGTCCGTCTCCTCCTCGACGACCTCGATCGGCTTGCCGAGCTCGTCGCCGCCCTCTGCGAACCAGTCGTCGAGCATCTCCCGCTCGACCTCGGGATGGAACTGCACCCCCCAGGCCCGGTCACCGACGCGGTAGGCCTGGCTCGCCGCCGGGCTCGACGCGAGCTCGACCGCACCGTCGGGGACGTCGAAGCCGTAGTAGTGCCACTGGAACGCGGTGACGCGCGGAGGGAGCACACCGAGAACAGGGTCATCGGCGGCCGCATCGGTCAGCTCGACCTCGTGCCACCCGACCTCGGGCGCGCGCGCCGGCCCGACGCGGGCACCTGCCGCGCGGGCGACCAGCTGCGCGCCGAGGCAGACCCCGAGGACGGGGACGCCCGTGTCGAGCGCGGACTGGATGAACGCGGTCTCGCCGGCGAGCCACTCGTGCTCGGCGTCGGAGTCCGGATGCATCACGCCGCCGAAGACCATGATCGCGTCCCACGCGCCGGGCTCGTCCGGAGGCGCGTCGCCGTTCGCCGTGAACCACCGGTCGAGGTGGTCGCCGCGCTCGACGACGACCCGCTCGAACAGGCCGCCGCCGCCGGTCGGCGAGTCGTCGTGGACGACCGAGAGGACGCGCATGCCTCCCGACTGTAGCCCCGCTAGAAGAGCGTCAGCTCGGTCGGCGGCGGCTCGATGCCACCGGCCGCCGGGACGCCCGCCTCGTCGAGAAGCCCTCGCAGGATTCGGGCGCTCCGCGGGGCGAAGTCGTCCCGGTTGTTGTTGAAGAGGGCGAAGACCTCCTCGGCCTCGTCGGCGAGGCGCGCGAGCGGCTCGACCCACTCCGCGAGCTCGTCCGCGCTGTAGAGCCAGTCGAAGCGCTCAGCCGCGCTCTCGGCGCCGCGGATGTTCCACGTCGCCGCGTTGCGCCCGTGGAAGCGGACGTAGGCGACGCGGTGCGTCGCGGCGGCGACGCGCGGCGAGACGTTCGACGCCCGCGTGCGCGGGCTGTCCAGCGAGACGTACGCGAGCCCGTTGGCCTCGAGGAAGGCGAGGGTGTCCGCGCGCTCCGCCTCTTCCATCCACGAGCGGTGCCGGAACTCGATCAGCGGCACGAGCGGGGCGAGCCGCTCGGGAGCGCGCCCGAGCTCCGCCTTCGCCTCCGCGCTCTTCGTGAAGCGCGGGTGGTACTGCAGGAGGACGCCCTGCATCTTCCCCGACAGCTCGAGCGGCTCGAGCGCTGCGCGGAAGAGTCGGAACGCCTCGTCGGTCGGCTCGCCCTCGTGCCAGGTCATCGCCGCAGACGCCTTGACGTGGAACGTGAACGCGTCGGGGGTGCGCCTCGCCCACCGCTCGGTCACTGCCGGGTCGGGAAGCGCGTAGTACGGCGAGTCGACCTCCACGACGTCGAACCGCTCGGCGTAGTAGCGGAGCCGCTTCTCGGCCGTCGAGACGCCGCGCGGGTACCACGCCTCGAGGAGCCCCTTGTCGGCCCAGGAGCAGGTGCCGATGCGGACGGTCGTTGCCACGGCACGTGTTGTAGTGGATGGCGGGCGCCCGACGGGCGCCCGCCATCCGACGTGACCTAGCGGCGGAGCGTGACGTTTCGTGACGTCGCGCCGAACCCGCTGAACGTCCCGTTCACACAGGGAACCGGCAAGGTGCCGAACTGCGTGCACACCGCGGGTGACGTCCGGGCCTCGACGACCACACGGGCCTGGAACCGCGTCGCCCGCGAGGTCCGCGCGACGGCGTAGGTGAACGCGCCGCTCGCCCCTGCCGAGACCACGGCGACCCGCCGGAACGCCGCGGGACCGACCGCGCCGAAGATGCTGACGCGCGTGGCGACGCCGGCGCCCGCCTGGGTGACGCGACCGGAGAGACGCCTCGCACCGCGCACCTTGCGGCCCGTGAGCGTGAGGCCGCCGGGCGCGATCGTTGCCGGCGAGGCGACGGTCGCGGCCGCATTGACCTGGCCGTTGGCCGGCTGCCACGGCGTCCAGAAGGCAACCCACGCGCCCTGGGGCACCGGTCCGATCACGCCGGTCAGCGACAGGTCGGCGCTCAGGAACTTCGCGCCGAAGGTCGCGCCGCCCTGCGCCACGGGAACGTCCGGAGGCGGAAGGCAGAACACGAGCTGCGCCGTGCCCAGTGCCTGCGCGGCGCCGCTCGTCGGAATGACGAACGCGGGCAGGTTGATCGTCTGACCCGCTGCCTGCAGGACGAGCAGCAGCGTCAGCTGCGGCGTCGCGCCCTGCGTGCACGCGGCCTGGGTCGCAGGCGCGATCGCGCCGGGCGGCGCAACGATGATGTCGCCTGCGAGCGGGAGCAGCGCGCCGCCGAGGGCGAGCGCGCTGACCTGGGCCTGGGCGGTCCCGACCTTGGTCCCTGCGGCCGCCGACGTCAGGGTGCTTCCGTTCGGGATGACGATCGCGGCCCGCGCGGTGGCGTCGTCGGCGTTGGACGACGACGCGACGATGCGCGTGACGTTGCCGGGCAGGTACGAGACCGTCAGCTTCGGCGTCGTGTAGGCGGCCGATGCGGCGGCCGCGAGCGCGAGCGCGGCGAGCGCCGCGAGCGCGAGCACGACCGTACGTGTTCGCTTCCTCATGTGCGTTCTCTCCTCTTCTCGTTCGTCTCGAGCGTCATCCGGTGGCAAACGGGCCTGCCGTGCGGACCCACTGCCGGTTGTCGTAGCGGTACAGGTACACCGTGTCGAGCGGGAACCCGTCCTTCGCCGACGTGCGCAGGCGCGTGCCGGGGAGCAGGAAGGGGTTCGCCGTCGTGTCGAGGCTCCGCGCCGCGCGGAGCACGCCGGCCCGCGTCGGGCTCTTGCCCGCCCGCTTCAGGACGTCGACCATCGTCCACGCGACCGTCATGCCGTACCAGTGGTACACGTCGGTCGGCTTCGCCGAAGGTGCGAACCGCTTCAGGATCGACCGGTAGAGCGCCACCGTCGGGTCCTTCCGCCAGACGGGGTCGTTCGGGTTCTTGACGAACGCGATCGCCCGCGCGCCCCGCGTGAGCTCGGGCGCGTTGGCCCGCGCGATGGCCATGATCGACGGCTCGATCGAGACGGACGCGAGGTAGAGCCGTGGCTTCCAGCCGAGCTTCTTCGCGGCGACGATCGCCTGGATGAGGAACTTCGGCGTGGCGAACAGCATGAGCGTGTCCGCGCCGGAGCCCTCGAGCGACGCGATCTGCGAGACGACGTCCGTCGAGGTCAGCTCGTAGGCCTCGGATGCGACGATGCGCGGGCTCTTGCCGGCGAGGGCGCGCGAGAGGCCGCGGGACATGTCCTTGCCGAGCTCGGTGTTCTCGTACAGGACGCCGATCCGCGCGCGCGGCGCCGTCCGGACGACGTCGCGCCCGAGGGTCGAGCCCTCGCCCTGGTAGCTCGGCAGGAAGCCGACCGTCCACGGGTAGCGGGCGGAGCCGCCGCCGAGCGCCTGCGACCCGTCGCCGGCGAAGAGCTGTGGCACCTTCTGCGCGTTCAGGTAGTCGCGGATCGCGAGGTTGTTGGCGGTGCCGATCGCGTTGAAGATCGCGAACACGCGATCCTGCTCGACGAGCTGGCGCGTGAGCTGCACCGTCTGCGCCGGGTTGTACGCGTCGTCGTAGAAGCGGTACTCGATCTTCCGGCCGTTCACGCCGCCCTTCGAGTTGACGTAGTCGAAGTACGCCTTCGCGCCGGGGCCGACGGTGCCGAACGCCGCCGCCTCGCCGGAGAGCGGGACGGTGCCGCCGATCAGGATCGTCGTCGTCGACAGCCCGGGCTCCGCGCTCCCCGCGGCCCCGGCGGCCGTCGCGACGACGAGAGCCGCGACCGCGACGAGGAGGAGGCGCCTCATCCGGAGATGGGCGTTGCGAGCTCGGGGATCCGCACGGAGCCGCGCGTCACCCGGAGGCGGGCGGTCGACGCGAACGGCAGATCGAGGTAGAGGAGGTTCCCCGGGTTCTGCGCGAGCGACGAGGAGCCGATCGTGAGCGTGAGGCGGGAGCCCTTCGGCAGGAACGTCGCCTGGTCGTTGAGCGCGATCCGGTACGTCCTCGGGCCCGGGCGCGTCGGCACGCCGCCGCCGCCGACGACGATCTCCTTGCCGGCGGGAGTGCGCGCGCTCAGCACGGCGACGATCCGCGACCAGCCGCCTGCGGCCGTCGCCGTCACCTCGACGATCGGCGAGCCGAACACCTCCGAGGCCCGCTGCGGCCGTTGCACCGGAATCCGATAGCGCCCGGATTGCGGGATCGCACCGCTTCTGATCGTGAACTCCGACGGACGACGGGCAACCACCTTCGGCAGGCGCGCGTACCGCACGGGCCGGCCGCGCCAGCGCTCCGGCGCGATCGCGACCGGGCGGGCGAGCGGGCGGGAGGTGTCCCCCCGGAGGAACCGGTCGAACCAGCGTGCGCCCTCGGCGAGCATCGCCGGCGTGTCGGGGGAGACGCCCGACGACGGGGCGTGGCCGTGGAGCCCCATCCAGAGCTGCTTCGGCCCCGCGAGCGCCGCGTAGGCGCGCTTCGCCTGGTCGAGGCCGAAGGCGAAGTCGCGGCGGCCCTGCATCATGAACACGGGAGTCCTGACGCCCTTGAGGGCGTTGATCGACGAGCGCGCCGCCGCGAACGGCACGACCGTCGCGAGGTTGCCCGCGTACGCCGCGTCGCGGAGCGCGACGACCTCGGGGTCGACCCGGTTGGGGTCGAGCGCGCCGAGGAAGCCGGCGATCACCCCGGTCTTCGCAAGCCCCTGCGGCATGAGAGCCGTGCGCAGGTCGGTCCAGGAGATCGAGATCTCGAGCGCCGCCCACGGCACACCCGCCGCGAGCGAGTTCCACGCGGCGCCGCCGCCGTACGAGACGCCCCAACCGCCGATCCGCGCGTCCGCGACGTCCGGGCGGGCGCGGAGCCACGCGAAGACGGCCCGCACGTCGGCGATCTCCTTGGGGCCGTCGATCCCGATCAGCCCGCCGGAGTCGCCGTGCCCGCGCGCGTCGAACGCGAGCACGGCGTAGCGCTCGCCGAGCCCCATCGCCTGGGTCACGGCGAGGCCCACCGACCGCGTCTGGCCGAGGCCGTGCATGGCAATCACGGCGGGCCAGCCGCCGGAGGGCACGGGGGCGTCGGGCAACGTGAGCGTGGCCGCGAGGGCCGTCCCGTCGGTCGACGCGATGCGGACGTCCTGCCGGGAGAACGCCGCTGCAGGCGCCGCCGCGACGAGCGCCGCCGCGGTGGCGACGAGCAGGATCAGCACGCGTCTGCCGGGTGCCGTCACGGCGGCGAAGGGTAGCCCAGGAATGTGAAGGGGCCGTGCTGCCGGATCACGCCCGTATCATCCGCGCGATGGACGGGCGGCCGATCGGCGTGTTCGACTCCGGCGTGGGCGGCCTCACGGTCCTCCACGAGCTGCTCGTGACGCTGCCGCACGAGGACGCCGTCTATCTGGGCGACAACGCCCGACTGCCGTACGGCCCGCGTCCGCTCGCCGAGGTCCGCGGGTTCGCGCTGGCCATCGCGAGCCACCTCGAGGCCGAGGACGTCAAGCTCGTCGTCGTCGCGTGCAACACGGCCACCGCCGCGGCGCTTCCCGATCTCCAGCGCTCGCTCGCGGTCCCGGTCGTCGGCGTTCTCCAGCCCGAGGCGCACGCCGCCGCGCGGGCGACGCGAAACCGAAAGATCGGGCTCCTCGCCACCGAGGCGACCGTCCGGAGCCGCCGCTACGAGGAGCTCGTCCACGCGCACGACGCGGGCGTCGAGGTCCACGCGGTCCCGTGTCCGCGGCTCGTGCCGCTGATCGAGGGCCCCGACCCGTTCGGCGAGGAGACGACCGAGGCCGTCCGCGAGGTCGCAGCGCCGCTCAAGGAGACCGGCGTCGACACGGTGATCCTCGGGTGCACGCACTATCCGATCGTGCGGCCGATCTTTCAGCGGGTCTTCGGACGCGGGGTCACGCTCGTCTTCTCGGCCGACGAGACCGCACGCGAGGTCGCCGAGACGCTCGCCCGCAAGCGGATGGAGAACGGGGGCGACCGCGAGGGCGCCTACCGCTTCCTGACGACGGGCGACCCCGCAGCGTTCGCGGAGATGGGAAAGCGGTTCCTGCAGCTCCCGATCCGGGACGTGGAGCACGTCACCTTGCGCCTGCCCGAGAGCGCCGCCGCGTGACGGCCACCCGGCACGACGGGCGCCGCCCCGACCAGCTGCGCGACCTCGACCTCCAGCCGGACTTCCTCGAGCAGCCGCACGGCTCGATCCTGTACGCCCAGGGACGCACCGTCGTCCTCTGCACGGCCACCGTCGAGGAGGCGATCCCGCGGTGGCTGCGCGGCAAGGGGCAGGGATGGATGACGGCCGAGTACTCGATGCTTCCCGCCTCGACCGGCGAGCGCACGCAGCGCGGCGTGTCCCGCGGCCGGCCCGACGGGCGCACCGTGGAGATCCAGCGGCTGATCGGCCGCGCGCTCCGGAGCGTCTGCGACTTCAAGGCGCTCGGCGAGCGGACGCTCTGGCTCGACTGCGACGTGCTCCAGGCCGACGGCGGCACGCGCTGCGCGGCGATCACGGGGGCGTACATCGCCGCCCATCGCGCCCTGGACCGGCTCGGCCTCACGAAGGCGCTCCCCGGCAGCGTCGCGGCGGTGTCGGTCGGCGTGGTCGACGGGCGCGCGGTTCTCGACCTCGACTACGTCGAGGACTCCTCCGCCGAGACGGACATGAACGTCGTGATGGCCGGCGACGGGCGCCTCGTCGAGGTCCAGGCGACGGCGGAGCGCGATCCGTTCTCCCGTGAGCTGCTCGACGAGCTCCTCGACCTCGCAGCCGCCGGGATCGCCGAGCTCGGCGCCGCCCAGCGCGCCGCCTGCGAGACGCCGCGGCTCTGAACGCGCTCGTCCTCGCCTCGGGCAACCCGCACAAGCTCGACGAGCTGCGCCGCGCCCTGCCGGGCTGGGAGATCGGGCTCGTGTCGGCGGGCGACCCTCCGCCCGAGGACGGCGCGACGTACGAGGACAACGCCCGGATCAAGGCGCGCTGGGGCCGCGAGCACGCGCCGGCGGGCGCATGGGCCGTCGGCGAGGACTCCGGCATCGAGGCCACGGCGCTCGACGGCCGCCCCGGTGTGCACACGGCGCGCTGGGCCGCCGGCGACCCCGTCGGCCGCATGCTCGACGCGCTCCGCGCGGACGACGAGCGCCGGGCGCGATACGTCTGCGTCATCGTGGCCGTCGCGCCCGACGGTCGCGAGGTGGTCGCACGCGGCACCCTCGCCGGGTCGATCGCCCGCGCGCCCGCAGGGACGGAAGGCTTCGGCTTCGACCCGGTCTTCGTCCCGGACGGCGAGACCCGGACGGTGGCCGAGCTCGGCGACGAGTGGAAAGGGCGGCACTCCCACCGCGCCGAAGCGGCCGCCGCGCTTGCCGGCGCTCTCGCACGCGGCTAGATGATTGATTCCCAATGGGCGTGTGCGTGGGGATGGCTGTGACCGAGCCTGGTGCGGGGAGCGGTCGCGGCGCATATCGGGTGATACGTGTCGTGGCCGATCGTCGCGCCAGGCGACGTGTCACGGCCACCAGCCATGTGTGCGGCTATTCGGAATCAATCATCTACGCGGCCGGCGTCAGCTGGGCGTCCGGGCTCTCCGGGTGCTTCGCCTCCACGGGCCGGCCGTCGAGGCCGAAGAAGAGGACGTAGTTGAGCGCCGCGCCGAAGACGATCACGTTCGCCATCACGTAGAGCCAGATCAGGAGCAGGAAGGTCGTCCCGAGCGCCTGCAGCGCGACGACCTCCGAGGAGAGCGAGACGAACAGGGGCAGCGCCTGGAGCGTGCCGGCGAGGACGACGGCGCCGAGGATCGCGCCCGGAAGCACCTCGAGCCGCGTCAGTCGCGCGTTCGGGAGCCGGTAGTACGCCGACAGGAGGAACACGAAGAGCGCGAGGCCCGACGTGAGGAGCGTCAGAGCGAGCGCGACCCACTGGTTCGAGATCACGTCCGTCGCGTACCGGCGGAGGAGGTCATAGCCGAGCGTTCCGGCCGTCAGGGCTGCGAACAGGACGAGCAGCGCCACGGTCATGTAGACGATCGCAAGGCCCTTCCCGCGCAGGAACGGCCGGTTCGGGCGGTCGTAGATGATGTTGAAGGCGGACTCGAGCGCCGAGAACAGCGAGAGCGAGCTCCAGAGGAGCGCCACGGCGCCGACGACCGACAGCGCCGTGGCGTTCCGCTGCACCGCCTCCACGACGCGCACGATCGACTCCACCGACTGGTTGGGGAAGATGTCCTCGAGGTAGGTGACGAGGGCGCTCGACGAGTCGGCCTGGTCCAGGAACCCGAGGATCGACAGGGCAAGGAAGATGAGGGGCACGAACGAGGCCAGCGCGAAGTACGCGACCATCGCCGCGAGGTGCGTCCCTCGCTCGCCGAAGAACCGGTCGAACGTCGCTCTGACAGCCCGCATGAGGGCAGTTTGCTAGCTTCGGGCGCCGGCATGGACGCTTCCGCCGCTCTTTCGGAGCTCGTCGACGTCTCGACCCAGGTCGTCGAGGTCGTGATCGTCGGCCCCGAGGGCGCTGTCGAGGCGGCCCGCACGGCGGGAGACGAGCGCGCCGCGGCGCTCGCCGCGCACGGCGCAAGGCTCCTCGAGGAGGCCGCGTCGATCCGCGCGGGCGGCCCGTCCGTGGAGCGCGTCCACGTCGACACGGAACGCGGCTCGCTCGTCGCGGTCTCGGACGGCGAGCGGACGGCGATCGCGACCACCGTTCCCGAGCCCACCGTCGGCCTCGTCGCCCACGACCTGCGGACAGCGCTCGCCCGCGTGCGGGGGGACGGCGCGTGAGGACGTTGACCGCGATCGTCCTCGCCGTCGTCGGAGCCTGGCTTCTGCTCCGGCGCCGGCGAGACGAGGAGCACGTCGTCGTGGCGTGGGGGGACGGGTCCGAGCTCGAGCTCGAGCCCCGCTCGCCCGGGCGGGAGCGGCTCGTCGCCGTGGCACGGGAGGCGCTCCGTTGACCGCCGTCGACGAGCTCGGGCGGCGACTCCTCGAGACAGCCTTCCTGGAGGGGGACTTCACGCTGCGCTCCGGCAAGAAATCGTCGTGGTACCTCGACAAGTACCGCTTCGAGACGGACCCGGCGATCCTCCGGGAGCTCGGCGAGCGCCTCGGCGGCGCCGTCGTCGCCGCGGAGCCCGACGCCGTACGGCTCGCGGCACCCGCGCTCGGGGCGGTCGCATTGGCCGCATCGGGGGCAATGGCGTCCGGTCTGCCCTTCATCATCGTGCGCGGTGAAACCAAGGGATACGGCACCGGGAACCGCATCGAGGGGCCATACGAGCCAGGTGAGCTCGTGTGCCTCGTCGAGGACGTGGTCACCTCGGGCGGCGCGCTCTGCGAGGCGGTGGAGGCCGTTCGCGAGGCCGGGCTCGTCGTCCGCCATGCAGTCTGCGTCGTCGACCGCGAGGAAGGCGGTGCCGACGCGCTCGCGCGGGTCGGCGTGCGGCTCGACGCGCTCTATCGCGCGAGCGAGTTGCTCTCGGCGTGGACGCGGGTTTCAAAAGCGCATGGTTGAGCCATATCATCGGCCGGAGCGGTAGGCTCGGGCGCCGACAAGAACCATCGACCAGGGAGGACTGGCGTGACCAAGCAGGAGTTTGTGGATGCAGTCGCCGACAGGGCGGGGCTGAGCAAGCGCGACGCAAGTGCGGCCGTCGACGCATGCCTCGGTGTGATCGAGAGCACGCTGCAGTCCGGTGACGCCATCACGTTCACCGGGTTCGGCAAGTTCCACGTCACCCGGCGCGCCGCCCGGCAGGGCGTCAACCCGCGCACCGGTGAGAAGGTGCAGATCAACGCGGCGAACGTCCCGAAGTTCTCGGCGGGCTCGCACCTGAAGAAGGCCGTCAACTAGCAGTGCTTCCAGCGGCGAGATGGTAGGCGAACGTATGTTCGTCTATCATCTCGCCGCATGCAGCTCTCGTTCGACGCCGCCGACCGGCTGGTCGAGCTGGTCGAGTTCCGCCGCGGCCCGGTGCCGGCGGAGGAGGCGGCCCGGGTGCTCTTCGCTCTCGCGAGCGCGCCCGCGGCTCTTGCGCGCTCGCTGCTCGACGACGTCGTCTCCGGTGACGCCCGCCTCGCCTGGCGGGGAACATCCGTCGGGCTCGCGGCGGCGCCGGGTGCGGACGTCCTCCTCGAGCACGCGCACTTCGTCGTCGTCGACCTCGAGACGACCGGCCTCTCGCCCCGCACCTCGCACATCTGCGAGATCGGCGCGCAGCGCATCCGCGCGCTCGCGCTCGAGGACGCGTTCGAGACGCTCGTCGACCCGGGCATCACGCTGCCGCCCGCCGTCGTCTCGCTGACCGGAATCCGGCCCGGCACGCTCCACGGCGCGCCACGGGCCGGTCACGCCGTCAGGCAGCTCCTCGCGTTCGCCGGGGACGCCGCCCTCGTGGCGCACAACGCGCGCTTCGACCTCGCCTTCCTCGATCGAGAGGTGACGCACCTGACGGGCAAGCGCATCGCCGCTCCCGTCGTGGACACCGTGTGGCTCGCTCGGAAGCTGCTCGGCGAGCGGACGCGGCGCGTGGGGCTTGCGACGCTCGCGCACTTCTTCGGCGTCGACACCGAGCCGTGCCACCGGGCCCTGCCCGACGCCCGGGCGACGGCGGAGATCCTCCTCGTCCTGATCGGGCTCGCCCAGGAGCGCGGCGCCCGCTCGTTGTCCGACCTCGTCGAGCTCGCGGCGCCGCGTGCGCGGCGGCTGCACACCAAGCGCTCGCTCGTCGCGGGCGCGCCGACGAGCCCGGGCGTCTACGTGTTCCGGGGCGCCGGCGGGATGCCGCTCTACGTCGGTCGCGCGCGGGAGCTGCGCTCCCGCCTGCGCTCGTACTTCGCCGGCGAGCGGCAACGGCCCGCCGTGGAGGCGGCGCTCGGCGCGCTCGAGCGGGTCGAGTGGCGCGAGACGGGCTCCGAGCTCGAAGCGGCGCTCGAGGAGCTGCGGCTCCTGCGCGACCTGCGACCCCCGGCGAACGCGCGCGGCACGCGCCCCGACCGTCAGGTCTACCTCCGGCGGCGCGGAGCGCGCTGGAGCGTCACGAACGAGCCCACGAGCCTTGGGCCGCTCACCGCGAAGGGTGTCACGCGCCGCGCCGCGCGGGCGCTCGACGGCCACGAGTCGGACGACGTCGAGGCCGCTGTCGCGCCCCTCCGGGCCAGGCTGCGCCGGCTGGCGCGCGATCAGCGCTTCGAGGACGCCGCGCGCTTGCGCGACCGACTTGCGGCGCTCGAGGAGACGGTCGCGGCCCTTCGTGAGCTGCGACGTCTCCGCGACCTCCGTGCGTGCGTCGTCGTGCCTGCGGGCCGCCCCGGCTTCGTCCGCGCGTACGCGGTCGCGGGTGGACGCGTCGCCGCGCAGCGCCTCGTCCCGAAGGGTGCGGGGGCGCGCATCGAGGTCGCGACGCTCGTCGAAGAGGCGGAGAGCGTCGCGCGCTCGCAGGCTCCGGAGGACGCCGACGAGCTCAGGCTCGTCGCCTCCTTCCTCCGGCGCCCGCCCCCCGAGCTTCGTGTTGCCGCCCTCGAGCCCGAGGCGATTGCCGCGCTCGTGGACGGGCTACCCTTGGCCGCGTGACGAGCGACGCCGCAGGCGCTCCCACGACACCGTTCGCGGACCGCCTCGCCGACGCCGTCGAGCGCAAGCGGTCGCAGCTCGTCGTGGGCCTCGACCCGGTCATCGACCTGCTCCCGGTGGAGCTTCGGGGCGAGGCACAGGGCGGTCGCGTCGCGGCCGCGAGCGCCGTGGAGCGCTTCTGCAAGGGGATCGTCGACGCGGTGGCGCCGTACGTCGTCGCCGTGAAGCCGCAGGCTGCGTTCTTCGAGGCGCTCGGCAGCGACGGCTGGCGGGCGCTCGAGACGGTCTCGGCGTACGCGCGCGAGGCGGGGCTCCTCGTGATCGCGGACGGGAAGCGCTGCGACATCGGCTCGACGGCGCGCGCGTACGCGACCGCGTTCCTCGAGCCCCGGGGCGGGGAGCCGCCTCTCGCCGACGCGCTGACCGTGAGCCCGTACCTCGGACGCGACTCGCTCGACCCGTTCCTCGCCGCGTGCCGCCGGGACGGCGCCGGGCTGTTCCTCCTCGTCCGGACCTCGAATGCGGGCGCGGCGGAGCTACAGGACGCGATCCTCTCCGACGGGCGGCCCGTCTGGAGACACGTCGCCGAGCTCGTGGACACGTGGGGCGAGGACCTCGTCGGCGCGCGGGGCCTCTCGAGCGTCGGAGCCGTCGTGGGGGCGACGGTGCCCCGCATCGTCGGTGACGCCCGGCGCGCGATGCCGCGAGCGATCATCCTGCTCCCCGGCGTCGGCGCCCAGGGAGCGCAGCCCGCCGATGTGGCCCGCGCCTTCACCAGCGGCCCGTCGAGCGCCCTCGTGAACGCCTCCCGCTCCGTTATCTACGCCTACCGCGACGCGCCGGCCGAGGACTGGCGCGCCGTCGCCGGCGCAGAGGCTGCGCGCCTCGCGAGCGCCGTGTGGTCGGCGGCGGGGTGGTGAACGTGGACCGCCGCACGGTGGCGCGAATCGCGGCGCCCGTCGCGTTCCTCGTCGCGATCACGATCGCCGTGCTGGTCGTGCGGTCGGGCCTCCGGGAGGACGAGCCGGCCGCGCCGCCGGCGGCAACGAAGCCGCGGTCGGGGGCGACCACCGTGGTCGTGCGTGCCGGCGACACCCTGGAGGGCATCGCCCGGACGACGGGGACGACCGTCGAGGCGATCCTGCGACTCAACCCCGGCATCGACCCGGAAGCGCTCCGGGTCGGGCAGCGCGTGCGCGTGGCGCCGTGACGACTAGGCTGAGGGAAGCGTGATGCGCTTCGGCCTCCTCGCCGTTGCTCTCGTCGCGGCGCTCGCACTCGGGCTCGGGACCGCCGACGCGTCGGCTCCCGCCGTCCAGGCGCCCGCCTACGTCGTGCAGAGCGCCGTCGACGGCAGGACGCTCGCGGCCCGCGACGCGGACACTCCGCGCGCGATGGCGAGCATCACCAAGCTCATGACGGTTCTCGTGGCGCTCGAGCGTCTCGCGCTCGACGACCGGGTCACCGTCGCGGCCGCGGCCGCGCGCGTGGGCGAGTCCTCGATCGGGCTGCGCGCGGGGCAGCGCGTACCGGTGCGCGACCTCGTGATCGGTGCGCTCGTCCCGAGTGCCAACGACGCCGCCACGGCTCTCGCGATCGCAGCGGGCGGCAGCCTCCCGCGCTTCGTCCAGGCGATGAACCGCAAGGCTGAAGAGCTCGGGCTCGCCCGGACTCGCTACCGGAACCCGCATGGGCTCGATCAGATCGGCCACGTCTCCACCGCCGCGGACTCGGCAGCGCTCCTCCGCGCAGCGCTCCACGTCCCGGCGATCCGGCGGTACGTCGCCATGGATCGCGCCGCGCTCTCCGACGGGCGGGTCGTCGAGTCCACGGACAACCTTCTCGGCGCCGTCCCCGGGTTCGCCGGCGGGAAGACGGGGCACACGACGCTCGCCGGCTGGTCGCAGGTCGGCTTCGCTCGGCTTCAGGGCGTGGGCATCACCGCCGCGGTGCTCGGGTCGCCGACCGAGGCGCAGCGCGATCGCGACCTCGCAGCGCTGCTCCGCTTCGGCCTCGCCAGCTACCGGCCCTCGCGTGTCGTCGACGGAGACCGGACGTACGCACGGGTCGCCGTCGGCTGGGGGCGGGAGCCGCTGGCGCTCGTCGCGCCGCGCACCATCGTCCGTCCTGCCCCGACCGGAAGGGCGCTCGTCGAGCGGGTCGTTGCCCCGGTCGTCGCGAGGCTGCCGGTCCGCGCCGGGCAGCGCCTCGGCACGGTCGTCGTCACCGACGGGGCGCGCATCGTCGTCCGCTCGCCGCTCGTCGCGTCGCGCGCCGAGCCGGAGCCGACGCTCGCGCAGAAGGCGCGCTGGGTGGCGGGGCGCTCCGTCGACCGTCTCGTGGGGCTCGTGTCGTGATCATCACCGTGACGCTCAACGCGGCGCTCGATCGGTCGGTGACCGTCCCGATTCTCCAGCTCGGCCAGCGACACCGCGCGAGCGACGTGTTGACACTGGCCGGCGGAAAGGGCATCAACATCGCCCGGGCGCTGAAGCGGCTCGACAGGCCGGTGGTGGCGACCGGCCTCGCCGGAGGTCGGACCGGGACACGGATCGTCGAGGAGCTCACCGCCGAGGCGATCCTCAACGACTTCGTGCGCATCGCCGGCGAGTCGCGGACGTCGACGCTCGTCGTCGACCCGACCTCGGGGACACAGACGGAGATCAACGAGTGGGGGCCGAAGGTGAGCGAGGGCGAGCTCGAGATCCTGATGGACAAGCTCCGGTACCTGTCCCACGGCACCGAGCTGGTCGTCTTCGCGGGCTCGTTGCCCCGAGGCGTCGCGGACACGTTCTACGCCGACGCGGCGCGGGAGCTCGGGCGCCGCGGCGTCCGGGTCGTCCTCGACACCGAGGGCGAGCCGATGCGCCTCGGGCTCGAGTCGGAGCCCTGGCTCGTCTCGCCGAACCAGCACGAGGCCGAGCAGCTCGTCGGGCAGGAGCTCTTCGACGACGAGGACTTCTTGATGGCGCTCGACGCAATCGCCGAGCTCGGCGCCCGCAACGTCCACATCACCCTCGAGAACGGGTGCTTCGCGCTCGTGCGGGAGGAGCGGCAGGTCCGCCGCTACCGCGCAGTCACGCCGCGTCTCGAGCCGGTGTCGGTCGTCGGCGCCGGCGACGCGCTGCTCGCGCAGTGGCTGACTGCGATCCTCGACGGGCAGGGGAACGAGGAGGCGCTTCGCCTCGCGGCGGCCGCAGGCGCCGCCTCGGTGATGGAGGTGGGCGCGGGCCGCTTCGACCCGGCCGAGGCGCGCCGCCTCGCGTCCGCCGTCGAGGTCTACGAGCTGCAAGCGGTTTCCTAGTCCCAGTAGCCGACTGGCGCCGCTGTTACGATCGCCGAACTTGGGCGATCCGCAGGACAAGTTCGCGAAGGAGGGCCTCACCTTCGACGACGTCCTGCTCGTCCCGGCCGAGTCGGCCGTCCTCCCGAACGACGTCGTCACCGCGAGCCGCCTGACGCGCACGATCGCGCTCGAGCTCCCGATCGTCTCGGCGGCGATGGACACCGTCACCGAAGCGCGCATGGCGATCGGGCTGGCGCGGCTCGGCGGGATCGGCGTCCTCCACCGGAACCTTTCGATCTCAGACCAGGTCGCGGAGGTCGACAAGGTGAAGCGCTCCGAGGCGGGCATGATCGTCGAGCCCGTGACGCTCTCGCCGGACGCACTCGTGGGCGACGCGCTCGAGCTGATGCAGCGCTACCGCGTCTCGGGGATCCCGATCACGGACGCGGACGAGCGGCTCGTCGGGATCCTGACGAACCGCGACCTCCGCTTCGGCGTCGCATCGACGATGCGGGTCGCCGACGCGATGACGGCCGAGGGGCTCGTGACGGCTCCGGTCGGGACGACGCTCGAGGAGGCGCAGGCGATCCTCGGTCGCCACCGGATCGAGAAGCTCCCGATCGTCGACCTCGAGGGCCGCCTCCGGGGGCTGATCACCGTGAAGGACATCTCGAAGCGAGAGGCGTACCCGCTCGCAACGAAGGACGAGCGCGGGCGGCTCCGCGTCGCCGCGGCGGTCGGTGTGGGGACCGACGCCCTCGAGCGCGCCGCCGCCCTCGTCGAGGCCGAGGTCGACGCGCTGGTCGTCGACACCGCGCACGGTCACTCGCTCGGCGTCCTGGACGTCGTCCGGGCGATCAAGGACGAGCACGACATCGAGGTCGTCGCCGGGAACATCTCGACGGCAGAGGCGGCAGAGGCGCTGGTCGACGTCGGTGCCGACGCCCTGAAGGTCGGCCAGGGCCCCGGCTCGATCTGCACGACCCGCGTCGTCGCCGGCGTGGGCGTGCCGCAGGTGACCGCCGTCTGGGACATCGCCCAGGTGGCGTCCGAGCAGGGCGTCCCGGTCATCGCCGACGGCGGGATCACCTCGTCGGGCGACGTCGCGAAGGCGGTCGGAGCCGGCGCTGACACGGTGATGCTCGGCTCGATGCTCGCGGGCACCGACGAGGCGCCCGGGGCGGTGATCGTCGTCCAGGGCGAGCGCTTCAAGGAGTACCGCGGGATGGGCTCCCTCGGCGCGATGAAGGCCCGCTCGTTCTCGAAGGACCGCTACTTCCAGGGAGACGTCGAGGACGTCGCGGAGCTGATCCCGGAGGGCATCGAGGGCCGCGTCCCGTACAAGGGGCCCGTCGGGCCCATCGTCCACCAGCTCGTGGGCGGCCTGCGCCAGGCGATGGGCTACTGCGGCGCGCCGACGATCGAGGCGCTCAAGGACGCGCGCTTCGTCCGGATCACCGGAGCGGGGCTGCGCGAGAGCCACCCACACGACGTCACGATCGCGAAGGACGCACCCAATTACCGCCGAGGCTGAGGTCCTGCAGTTCCCCGTGGCCGAGCCCGCCCCGGAGGCGCGCCCCGTCCTCGTCCTCGACTTCGGCGGCCAGTACAGCCAGCTGATCGCGCGACGCGTCCGCGAGGCGCGCGTCTACTCGGAGCTCGTCTCGCACCGGCTCGGCGCCGAGGAGATCCGCGCACGCGACCCCGTCGCGCTCGTCCTCTCGGGCGGGCCCGCGTCGGTCTATGCCGAGGGGGCGCCGCTCGCGGATCCGGCGATCTTCGAGCTCGGCGTGCCCACGCTCGGGATCTGCTACGGCATGCAGCTGATGGCCCGGGAGCTCGGCGGCGCGGTCGAGGCGAACGACGTCTCGGAGTACGGGAAGGCGGACGTCGACCTCGACGGGACCGCGGCGCTCTTCCACGACCTCGCGGCGGAGCAGGTCGTCTGGATGAGCCATCGCGACTCCGTCACCGCCGCGCCGCCCGGCGCGCGCGTGACGGCCTCGTCGGAGACGACTCCGATCGCGGCGTTCGAGGATCCTGCGCGCGCTCTCTACGGCGTCCAGTTCCACCCCGAGGTCGTGCACACGCCCCAGGGCCAGCGGATCCTCGAGAGCTTCCTCTACGACGTCGCCGGCGCGCCCGCCGCGTGGACGCCGGCCGCGGTGATCGAGGAGCAGGTCGAGCGGATCCGCGCCCAGGTCGGCTCGGAGCGCGTGATCTGCGGGCTCTCGGGTGGAGTCGACTCGGCCGTCGCTGCACTGCTCGTCCACAAGGCGGTCGGCGAACAGCTGACGTGCGTCTTCGTCGACCACGGCCTGCTGCGCGAGAACGAGGCGGAGCAGGTCGTCGAGACGTTCGGCGGCCACTTCCACGTCCCGCTGGTGCACGTCGACGCACGCGAGCGGTTCCTCACGCGGCTGACGGGTGTGACCGAGCCCGAGGAGAAGCGGGCGATCGTCGGCGAGGAGTTCATCCGCGTCTTCGAGGACGAGGCGCGCACGCTCGGTGATGTTCGGTTCCTCGTCCAGGGGACCCTCTACTCCGACGTCATCGAATCGGGCGGCGAGGTCGGCGTCGCGGCGAAGATCAAGTCGCACCACAACGTCGGAGGGCTCCCCGCCGACATGCGCATGGAGCTCGTCGAGCCGCTCCGCGCGCTGTTCAAGGACGAGGTGCGGCGCGTCGGCGAGCAGCTCGGCCTCCCCGAGCGGATGGTCTGGCGTCAACCGTTCCCGGGGCCCGGCCTCGCGATCCGGATCATCGGCGAGGTGACCGAGGAGCGTCTCGCGATCCTCCGCCACGCCGACGCGGTGCTGCTCGAGGAGGTGCGCAAGGCGGGTCTCTACCGCGAGCTGTGGCAGTGCTTCGCCGTGCTGCCCGCGATCCGCTCCGTCGGCGTCCAGGGGGACGAGCGCACGTACGCGTACCCCGTCGTGATCCGAGCGGTCACGTCCGAGGACGCGATGACGGCCGACTGGGCGCGTCTCCCGTACGAGCTGCTCGACACCATCTCGAGCCGCATCGTCAACGAGGTGGTCGGCGTCAACCGCGTCGCCCTCGACCTCTCGTCGAAGCCTCCGGCGACCATCGAGTGGGAGTGAGGCCCCGGCGTCAGCCGGGAGCCGCACCCTGCCAGACAGGCACCTCGAAGACGCCCGTGGGGTCCACCTCCACGGAGACCTGATCTCCCGGTCCCGCGTGCTCCGTTGCCGTCGTCACGGCCTCCAGCTCGGCTCCGTCGTCCTGCCGTAGCCGGAGTCGGACGAGCGGCCCCTCGCGATCGACCGACACGACGACGGCGCCCCGACCGGGCGCCACCCGCACGGCCTCGGGCCGCGTCACGGTGGCGCGGGCGCCGTCGCGTTCGACGTTCCGCATCCCGAGGAAGTGCGCGACCCAGTCGTCCGCCGGGCGCGCCCAGAGCTCCTCCGGCGTCGCCACCTGCGCCAGCCGCCCCTCGCGCAGGATCGCAATGCGGTCGCCGAGCGCGAACGCCTCGCCGACGTCGTGGGTGACGTGGACGACGGTGAGCGCGAGCCGTTCGAAGAGGGTACGGAGGTCGTCCTGCAGCCGGAGGCGGAGCGGCCCGTCGAGCGAGCCGAGCGGCTCGTCGAGCAGGAGGACCTGCGGTCGCGTCGCGAGGGCGCGTGCGAGCGCCACGCGCTGGGCCTCGCCGCCCGAGAGGGTCGTGACGACCCGGCTCTCGGCGCCGCGGAGCCCGACGAGCTCGAGTGCCTCGGCGACGCGCGAGCGGCGCTCATGCGCGTCGAGGCCGGCGACCTTCGGGCCGAATCCGACGTTGCCGGCCACGTCCCGGTGGGGGAAGAGGGTGGCGTCCTGGAACACGAGCCCGACGCCGCGCCGGTGCGGGGGCACGCTCGGTCACGTCGCGGTCGTCGAGGAGCACGCGGCCCGTCGTCGCCGGCTGGAGCCCTGCGGCGACACGCAGGAGCGTCGACTTTCCCGAGCCGCTCGGACCGAGCACCGCCAGCCGCTCCCCCGAAGCGACGTCGACGGAGACGTCGTCGACGATCCGGGCTCCGTCGAGGATCACGCCGATCCGGTCGAGGACGAGCCTCATCGCCGCCACCCCCGGCCGAGGGAGCGCTCGGAGACGAGCGCCACCGCCATGACGATGACCATGAGCGTCACCGAGAGCGCCATCGCCGCGCCGACGTTGTCGCCCCCGGGCCTCCCGAGGAACCGGAAGATCGCGACGGGCACGGTCGGCCAGTCGGCGCGTGCGACGAACACCGTGGCGCCGAACTCGCCGAGTGCGACGGCGAACGCAAGGCCCGCGGCGACGGCCAGCGGGCGTGCGAGGAGCGGCAACTCGATCTCTCGCCGCACCTGCCACGGCGACGCGCCGAGCACCGCGGCGGCCTCGCCGAGCCGCGCCTCGAGAGCCCGGAGCGCCGGAACGAGCGAGCGCACGACGAAGGGGATCGCGACGAGCGCCTGCGCGATCGGGACGATCGCAACGGACGCGCGGAGGTCTAGGGGCGGGGCGTCGAACGCGAGCAGGAAGCCGAACCCGAGCATCGCCGCCGACGCGCCGAGCGGCAGCATGACCAGCGCATCGAGGCCGCGCCGGCCCCGTGCCACTGCGACGGACGCGAGGACGCCGACCATGAGCGCGATCGCGGTCGCGGCGCCCGCGAACAGGAGGGAGTTGAGAATCGCGTGCCATGGGGCGACGAGCAGCGCCGGCGTCTCCTCGACGAGTGCCGCATAGTGGTCGAGGCCGTAGCCGTCCGCGACGCGGAGCGACCGGACGACGAGCGCGAGCGGCGGGAGCGCGAGCAGCGCGAGTGAGCAGCCGACCGCCAGCCCGACGCGGACCCGGTCCCGGCCGCGGGGCCGTGGCGCGGGCGCCCGGCGAGACCGCGCGCCGCCGAGTCGCCTTTCGAGCCTCCCCGAGACGAGCACGGCGGCGGCGACAGCCGCGAGCTGGAGCAGCACCAGGGCGGCCGCCGCTCGGAGGTCGAAGAGCCGCGCCGCCTGGTTGTAGATCTCGACCTCGAGGGTCGCGTAGCGGATCCCGCCGAGGACGACGATCACGCCGAACGACGTGAAGCAGAAGAGGAACACGATCGAGGCCGCGGAGGCGACGGCAGGAGCGAGGAGGGGGGCGGTCACCCGGAGGCGACGCTGGCGCGGCGACGCGCCGAGCGTCGCAGCCGCATCGTCCAGCCTCGGGTCGAGCCCTGCCCAGAATGCGCCGACGACGCGCACGACGACCGCGACGTTGAAGAAGACGTGCGCGAGGAGGATCGCCCACACGGTCCGCTCGACGCCGTCCGGGAGGAGCGCGATGAACGCCGTCGCGACGACCACCGTCGGCAGGACGAATGGCACGAGGACGAGCGCCTCGACGAGCGAGCGTCCGCGGAACGAGAACCGCGCGAGTGCCCACGCGAGCGGGAGCGCGGCGAGGAGCGTCAGCGCCGTCGAGACGACCGCCTGCCAGAGCGTGAACCACGCGATCTCGATCGTCGAGCGCCGTGTGAGGACGTCGACCGGGAGGTCGAGCGCGCCGTCGACGACGAGGCTCCGCTCCAGGATCGCCACGAGCGGCAAGGCGAAGAAGACGGCGAGGAACGCGACGGGGACACCGACCGTCGCGGCGCCGCCGAGCGTCAGCGCACGACGATCTCGGTCCACCGGGCGACCCAGCGGTCGCGGTTCTCGTCGATGTCGTCGGGCGGCAGGGCAATCGGGTCGGCGGGCACGATCGCGTGCTCGACGAACGCGGCCGGCAACTCGACGCCGTCGCGCACGGGATAGACGAACATCGACCCGGGCACGTCGGTCTGGAACGGCTCGGAGAGCATGAACTCGATCAGCGTCCGCGCCCCGGCCTCGTTGCGGGCGCCCCGGAGGATCCCCGCGTACTCGACCTGGCGGTAGCACCCGTCCTCGATCGCGGCGGTGGGTGCAGTCTCGAGCGGCTTGGAGGCGAAGATGCACCTCGGCGGCGGGGCTCGTCGCGTACGAGACGACGATCGGTCGCTTGCCGGGGCTCCCCGCGGCTCCCGAGAACTGCTGCGTGTACGCCTCCTCCCAGCCGTCCACGGCGAGCACACCGTTTGCGCGAAGCTCTCGCCAGAACCCCTCCCAGCCGTCCTCCCCGAACCGGTCGACGGTTGCGAGCAGAAACGCGAGCCCCGGCGAGGAGGTCGCGGGGTTCTCCACGACGAGCAGGTTCCGGTAGCGCGGCTCGACGAGGTCCTCGAGTCGCTCCGGGGGCGCGACGCCGCGCGACGCGAACCACTCGCGATCGATGTTGAGGCAGACCTCGCCGTGGTCGATGGGCGTGACTTGGTCGTAGGGCGCCACGTACGTCCCGACGACCGATGTGAGCTCGTCGGGGCGGTATCCCTCGAGCAGATCTCCCTCGAGCGCGCGCGAGAGGACGGAGTCGTCGATCCCGAAGATCACGTCCCCCTGCGGGTCTCCGGCGGTCAGGAGCGCGCGGTTGAGCATCTCGTTCGCGTCGCCGCCCTGGAGGATCCGCAGCGTCAATCCGCTCTCGTCCTCGAACGCGGCCTTGACGTCCTTCGAGATCGCGAACGAGTCGTGCGTCACGAGCACGACCTCGGTCGACGTCCCCGCGTCGCCCCCACAGCCCGCGGCCGCAACGACCGCGACCGCCGCGACCGTGCCGACGGCCGTCGCGGCGAGCGCTCGCTTGTAACAGCATGTTGCAAGGTGCCTCACCGCGGCGTCACCGCCTCCGCTGCGTCGGGGCGAATCGCGAGCAGGACCCCGGTGTCGAGCGTGACGCGGGCGTCGGTTTGGGTGAAGACGTTCGAGATCCCCCTGCTCGAGCCCGGGAGCAGCGTCTCGCCCGCGAGCGGGAATTCGAGGCCGCTCGTGACGACGCCCGTTGCCGCGCCGCCGACGGCGAGCAGGCTCACGAGGTCGCCCGGTGACCCACGGAGGGCTCGCTCTCCGCGGACGACGTGGACGAGCGCGTCGCCGACGATCGCGTCGAGCTCGATCCCGGCGTACGGATCGGCCCCGAGCAGGAGCAGCGAGCCGAGCAGGTGGTCGAGCCGCCCTCCCGCGCTCGCGACCACGAGGACACGCCGGCCGCCGAGGCGTGCAGCCTCGGCGAGCGCAAGCTCGAGGTCGGTGGCGTCCTTCGCCTCCGGATGGCGCACGACGCGGGCTCCGGCCGCCTCGGCTGCGGCGAGCGCTCCGGCGGACACCGAGTCGAGGTCGCCGACGACGACGCCGACGTCGAGGCCGAGCGCCGTGGCGCGGTCGAGACCGCCGTCGGCCGCGATGACGGTGGGCGCGGCGGGCACGACGACCGAGGGGCCGGCCCCCGAGGCGACGACGACGACGTCAGGTTCGATCACGCACGTTCCTCCGCTGGCATTACCCAGGTCAGGTTCTGCGGGTCGGCGGCGCGTCAGCCGCCCTCTCAGCCCGGTCGCCCGAGCTCCCCGGTTCGCTCGCCGTATCGTAGTCGAGCGGAAGGGCCAGGCGGCGGGCGTCAACTTCCGCCCCGAGCGCGAGGAAGCCCGGGAGCCTAGTCGACGACCTGGAAGCCGCTCCCGCCACGCGGCTCGCGCTCCTGGACGTCGAGCGACTCGACGTGCGCGCCGGAAGGCCCGTGGCCGAACCAGGCGACGATGACCTCGACCGCCTCGGCGTCCCCCTCCACCTCGGCCTCGACGGCCCCGTCGGGGCGGTTGCGCACCCAGCCGCCGACGCCGAGCTCCGTCGCACGCCTGCGCGCGCTCTCGCGGAACCACACGCCCTGGACACGGCCGTGGACGACGACACTGCGGCGGACGATGGGCATCGGCCGAGTATCGCGGCTGCCACATGGCATGGTCGCAGGGTGGACATCGTCGACGAGCTCGCACACGCCCGGATCGGGAGCACCTTCAACCAGTACGTCTCGGGGCCCAGGGCGCACCTCCTCCGCGCGCGCCTGGCGACGTACCTCTCCGCGCGCTCGGCGGCGCCGATCCTCCTCGTCGGAGAGGCGCCGGGATACCGGGGCGCGCGCGTCTCGGGCCTGCCCTTCACGTCGGAGCGGCAGCTCACCGGGGACGGGCCCGCAGAGGCGACGGCGACGATCGTCCAACGAGTCCTCGTCGAGCTCGGGCTCGTCGACGAGGTGCTGCTGTGGAACGTCGTCCCGACGCACCCCGGGACCGAGACGAGCAATCGGGCGCCGACCCGGCTCGAGGTTCGGAGCGGGCTCGCGTTCGCCGAACGTCTCGCTGCGGGGCGGCGCGTGATCGCCGTCGGCCGCCTCGCCTCGACGGCGCTTTCCGCCCCCTATGTCCGTCATCCAGCTCGAGGCGGAGCGACGCTATTTGCAGCTCAACTCGGGCGGCTCGTCCAGGCGAAAGGACGTCGGAGGACGGCCCCTCGCCTGCTACACTCCGCCGCCGGCGGTCAGCACGACTGCCGCCTTTCCGAGCGATGACCACCTACACCGCCAAGCCGGGCGAGATCCAGCGCGACTGGTACGTCGTCGACGCCGAGGGAAAGACCCTGGGCCGTCTCGCCACCCAGATTGCCGACACGCTGCGCGGCAAGGGAAAGCCGGCGTACACCCCGCATGTCGACACGGGCGACTTCGTGATCGTCGTGAACGCGGAGAAGATCCACGTCACGGGGAAGAAGCTCGACCAGAAGATGGTGCGGTGGCACTCGGGCTACCCGGGCGGGCTCAGGGAGCGGACGCTCCGCCAGCAGCTCGAGCGGCGCCCGACAGAGGTCATCCGCAAGGCCGTGAAGGGCATGCTTCCGAAGAACAAGCTCGCCGCCGCGCAGATCAGCAAGCTCAAGGTCTACGCGGGGCCGGAGCACCCGCACGCAGCCCAGTCACCGAAGACGCTCGAGGTCTAGGAACCGTATGGCAGACATCGCCCAGTACCGCGGAACCGGCAAGCGCAAGACCTCGGTCGCGCGCGTGATCCTTCGGCCCGGCGACGGGTCGACGTGGGTCAACGGCCGTACGCTCGAGGAGTACTTCCCGCGCGCCACCCACCGGACGCTCGCGCTGGCGCCCTTCGCCGTCGCAGGCGCCGAGGGGACGTACGACCTCCGGGTGCGCGTCCATGGCGGCGGCGTGAGCGGCCAGGCCGGCGCCGTCCGACACGGGATCGCCCGCGCCCTCGTGGAGGCCGACCCCGAGCTCCGGGTGCCGCTGAAGCGGGAGGGCTTCCTCACGCGGGACGCACGTCAGGTCGAGCGCAAGAAGGCCGGCCTGCACAAGGCGCGCAAGGCGCCGCAGTTCAGCAAGCGCTAGTAGGCCGCTTCCCTTGCGGGAAGTGCCTCTAGGACTCACGCTGTGTCCGTGGAGGGTGTCCAGATGGCAGATCGCCGTGCCATGAATTCAGACGTGCTCGCCTCGGACGACGGCCGGCGCTCGAGGGAGTGGTTCGGCACGGACGGCGTCCGCGGCATCGTCGGCGAGTCGCTCACCGAGGACCTCGTCGAGCGGCTCGGGCGGGCGGCGACGCTCTGGTCCGGCCGCGGGCGGGTTCTGGTCGGGCGCGACACGCGCGGCTCGGGGCCGGCGCTGGAAGCGGCGCTGGCGCGTGGGATCGTCGACGCAGGCGGAACCGCCGTTCTCGCAGGCGTCCTCCCGACCCCTGCCGTCGCACTGTTGTCGCAGGACCTCGGCCTCGTCGTCTCCGCGTCGCACAACCCGCCCGAGTACAACGGCGTGAAGGTCTTCGACCGCGCGGGCCACAAGCTCAGCGACTCGGACGAGGTCGAGATCGAGGCGCTCCTCGACGCGACCGGGTCGGGCGGCGGGTCGATCGAGGAGGCAGACGACGCGATCGGCGGGTACGTCGAGCATGTCGTCGAGCATTTCGGCTCCGATCTGAGCGACCTGCGCATCGCGGTCGACTGCGCCAACGGGGCGTACTCGGCGATCGCTCCCGGCGTGTTCGAGCGGCTCGGGGCCGAGGTCACGGCGCTCGCGAACGCGCCGGACGGGACCAACATCAACGCCGGCTGTGGCGCGACAGACCTCGCGATGCTGCGCTCTGCCGTCGGCGTCGGCGAGTATGACCTCGGGATCGCGTTCGACGGCGACGGCGACCGGATGCTGGCCGTCGACGGGTCGGGCGAGGCCGTGGACGGCGACCAGATCCTCGCGATCTGCGCACTTGCGCTCGGGGTCGACTTCGTCGTCGTGACGACGATGACGAACATGGGCTTCCATCGGCTGATGGCCGACCACGGGATCCGCGTCGTGACGACCGACGTCGGCGACCGCTACGTGCTCGAGGCGCTTCGCGCAGAGGGCGGGATCCTCGGCGGCGAGCAGTCGGGGCACGTGATCGTGCTCGACGGGCACGTCACGGGCGATGGGCTCGCAGCGGCGCTCACGCTCTGTCGGTCGCTCGGCGGCAGGACGCTCGGGGAGGCGGCGGCCGAGATGCCGCGCTTCGCGCAGGCGAAGGAGAACATCGTCGTTCCGGACACGAGCGTCTCGTCGCTCGTGTCGGCGGAGGTCGAGCGCTGGAACCGGGAGCTCGACGGGAGGGGGAGGGTGATGGTGCGGGCCTCGGGAACGGAGCCGCTCATCCGAGTGCTCGCGGAGGCGGAGCGCCCGGAGGAGGCAGCGGAGCTCTGTGCTAGCATCGCCGCACTCGTTCGACGGGAGGCCCGGGACCGGTAAAACCCCTGCAAACGGGGTGTCCGCTCGGGGAGGGTACTCGGCTCCGCAGGAGCCGACGGGCGAAGGAGAGCAGCATGTGTGGGATCATCGGATACGTCGGGCCCCGGGAGTGCAAGCCGCTTCTGCTTCACGGCCTCGAGCGCCTCGAGTACCGGGGCTACGACTCGGCCGGGATCGCCCTGCTCGAGACCGACGGGCTCGCCCACACGCGTGCGGTCGGGAACCTGCAGAACCTGAAGAAGCGCACGGGCCTGAACGGATCGCCGGCGACGACGGGCCTCGGTCACACGCGCTGGGCCACGCACGGAGGCGTCACCGAGGCGAACGCTCATCCGCTCGCCGCCGAGGACGCCGCAAAGCTCGCGATCGTCCTCAACGGCATCGTCGAGAACTACCGCGAGCTGCGCGAGCGCCTCTCGGAGCAGGGCCATGTCTTCTCGTCCGAGACCGACGCCGAGACGGTGACGCACCTGATCGAGGACTTCTACGAGGGCGACCTCGTCGAGGCGGTCCGTCGCGCCTACGGGGAGCTCGAGGGCCACTTCGCGTTCGTCGTCATCCACCGCGACCACCCGGACATGCTCGTCGGCGCGCGGCTGCAGTGCCCCATGGTGGTGGGCCTCGCCGAGGGTGAGGCGTTCCTGGCCTCGAACGCGGCCGCCTTCCTGACCGAGACGCGCGCCGTCCAGTTCCCGAGCGACGGGGAGATCGCCGTCATCACTCCGGCGGGGTCCACGTTCCTTTGCGCCGCGGACGGCTCGGCGGTCGACCATGAGGTCGTCGAGCTCGACTGGGACATCGAGGGAGCCGAGAAGGCGGGCTACGAGACCTTCATGCTCAAGGAGATCCACGAGCAGCCGGACGCGGTCGCGGAGACGATCGGCGACAGGCTCCGCAAGGGCCGCCTGGTGCTCGAGGGCCTCGGGATGGACGACGACGAGCTCCGCGACCTGCGCCGGATCGTGATCCTCTCGGCCGGCACGAGCTACCACGCTGCCGTCGCGGCGCGGTATGCGATCGAGGAGTGGGCGCGCGTCCCGGTCGAGCATGACATCGCCTCCGAGTGGATCTACCGGAACCCGGTGCTCGACGAGGACACGCTCGTGATCGGCATCTCCCAGTCCGGGGAGACCCGCGACACGATCGAGGCGATGAAGCTCGCGCGCACGATGGGCGCGCACACGGTCGCGATCACGAACATGATGGGCTCGCAGATCACGCGCGAGGTCGACTCGACCCTGTACACGCGCGCCGGGCTCGAGGTGAGCGTCGCCGCGTCGAAGACGTTCACGGCGCAGCTGAGCCTTCTGTTCCTCGTCGCCCTGAAGCTCGCGCAGGTGCGCGAGACGCTGCCCGCCGGCGAGCTCGAGTACATCGTCAACGCGGTCTACTCGCTGCCCGACAAGATCGCTCAGTTCCTCGAGGGCCACCACCCCATCGACGACATCGCGCGCCGCTTCCACGACCGTCCGTTCTTCCTCTACCTCGGGCGGAACATCGGGCTCCCGGTGGCGCTCGAGGGGGCGCTCAAGCTGAAGGAGCTCTCGTACATCCCGACCGAGGCGTACTCGGCCGGCGAGATGAAGCACGGGCCGATCGCCCTCCTCGACGAGAACACGCCCGTCGTCGTGGTCGCGACGCGGATGGAGGAGGTCTACGAGAAGCTCGTCTCGAACATCCAGGAGGTCCGCGCGCGCGGCGCCCACGTCATCGCCGTCGCGTCCGACGGCAACGAGGACATCCAGCACCACGCGGACGACGTGATCTACGTCCCGAAGGCGCCCGCCTTCCTGTCCGCCGTGCTCGCGGTGATCCCGCTCCAGCTCCTCGCCTACCGCATCGCGCGTCTCCGCGGCCTCAACGTCGACCAGCCCCGGAACCTCGCGAAGACGGTCACGGTCGAGTAGATGGGGTCGGAAATCGATCCGTTCGCGGACGGAGTGCTCGAGCCGGAGGAGATCCGTGGCAGTGAGCCGCCGCCCGAGCAGCCGTTCAGCTGTGCCTCCTGCGGGCTCGGCTTCGGCGACGACACCGAGACGACCTGTCCCGCATGCGGCGCGGACCTGACGGCGCCGGGCGCCGTCGTCCGTCACACCGGCTGACGCCACACCGATTGCTCAGCCGGCGCGCGTGAGAATCCCGACGATCTCGTCGTAGCCCGCGGTGCGGGCATGCTCGAGGGCGGTGACGCCCTCGCCGTCGGGGATCGAGGCGTCCGCGCCGGCGCCGACGAGCAAGCCGACGATCTCCGTGTGCGCGGCACCGCCGTCGCCGAGGAGCACCGCCTCGAGCAGGGCCGTCCAGCCGAGGTCGTTGACGTGGTCGACGTCGATGTCCGTCTCGAGCAGGCGGCGCACCACGTCGACGTGGCCCCGGTCGGCGGCGGGGATGAGGGCCGTCCCGCCGAACCGGTTCGTCCTCGCCAGGTCGGGACCGGCACGAAGCACCTCCTCCAGCACGTCGACGAGGCCCGTCTCGCCGGTGGACAGGAGCGCGTTTGCGCGGGTGGCGTCCTGGCGGTCGACGTCCGCGCCGGCATCCACCAGCAGCCGGACGACATCGACGTGGCCGCCGTAGGCGGCATGCGTGACGGCCGTCCGCCCGTCCGCGTCGGCCTCGCCGGGGTCCGCGCCGGCGTCGAGCAGTCGTCGCACCGCGTCGGCGTTTCCCGACGTCGCGGCCGCGATGAGCGCACCGGAGGGTGGAGGGGACGCCGGCGGCTCGTCGCTCGTGCACGCTGCGACGAGGAGGGCGGTGAGCGGGATGAGCGGACCGAGCACCATGTGACTTTTCGTCACAAGTCGAGTCCTCGACGCGGGCGCGAGTCGCACCCGATAACTATCGCCGTTCGTCTCGACGCACGGCCTCTAGGCTCTCGGACTGTGGACGTACCGCCCTACGCGACACGACGCGCCCAGGTTCATCGGCTGCCCAGCGGTGCGACGGAGGACGATCGGCTCGCCGTCGAGGAGCCGCTCGAGATTCGCGTCGGCGGTCGCCCGATCGCGGTCACCATGCGGACGCCCGGTCACGACGAGGAGCTCGCGCTCGGCTTCTGCCTGACGGAAGGGCTTCGGCCGACCGCCGCGCATCCCCCGGCCGACCTCGCCGCGAACGTCGTCGACGTCGACGCGCCCGGCGCCGACCTGGATCGCGTCCAGCGGTCGTTCTACACGTCGTCCTCCTGCGGGGTCTGCGGCAAGGGCGCGCTCGAGGCGATCGCCGTCGAGGCGCCCCGGATCGAGAGCCCCGCCACCGTCGCCTTCGACGTCGTCGCCGCGCTTCCCGGGCGCCTTCGCGAAGCACAGGCGACCTTCGCGCTGACCGGCGGGCTCCACGCGACCGGGCTGTTCACGGCGGAGGGAGACCTCCTCTGCATACGTGAGGACGTCGGCCGCCACAACGCGATGGACAAGGTGCTCGGCTGGGCGCTCGGCGAGGGCATCGTGCCGCTCGCCGAGTCGATCCTCTGCGTGAGCGGTCGGCTTTCCTTCGAGCTCGTCCAGAAGGCATCGGTTGCCGGCTGCCCCCTCCTCGTCGCCGTCGGTGCGCCGTCGTCGCTCGCCGTCGAGCTGGCGGACGACCGCGGGGTCACGCTGGTGGGCTTCGTCCGGGACGGCCGTGGCACCGTGTACACCGGGCGACAGCGGATCGTCGCGTGACGCACCTCACCGGGGTCCTCCTCGTCGGAGGCGCCTCGGAGCGCTTCGGGGCGCCGAAGGCGCTCGCGCGGTTCCGGGGCGAGACGCTCGCCGAGCGTGCGCAGCGGCTCCTCGCGGAGGCGTGCGACGAGGTGCTCGTCGTCGGGAAGCGCGCGGACGGGCTGCCGCTGGAGGTGCTGGACGACGGCACGTCCTCGCGGGCGCCGGTGCACGGCGTCATCGCGGGCCTCCGCGGCGCCCGCCACGGCGTCGCGGTCGTCTTGCCGGTGGACGTCCCGCTGATGACGCCCGGGGCGCTGCGCGCACTGGGCGATGCCGCCGCCGTCCCATCCGCGCGAATCCCGCTGCCGGGCGCGTACCCGCAGGCGCTGCTGCCGGTGCTCGCGGCGCGGGCCGCGGCGGGCGAGCTCTCGCTCCGCGGCGTCAACCCGGCCACGCTCGAGCTGCCGGAGGGCCTGCTGCGCGACGCCGACACGCCCGGCGCGCTCCGCGAGCTCGAGCAGCCCGGTCACGCGCTCGTGGTCGGCGGCACGGGAATGCTGGCCGCCACGACCCGAGCGCTCGCGTCCCGCGGCCACGCCGTGACGTGCATCGCGCGCCGCGCCGCCGATCTCGGCGACGGTGTCCAGGTCGAGCCGGTCGACTACCGCGACCCAACCCGGCTCCGGGACGTTCTCGTCCGCGCGAGGGACGCGCGCGGCCCGATCGAGCTCGCGGTGTGCTGGATCCACACCGACGGCCCGGAGGCACCGCGAATCGTCGCCGACGTCCTGGCACCCGGCGCGCGGCTCGTTCAGGTCTTCGGCACCCGTTCCTGGCCACTCGCAGACGCCCCGCTGCACGTCGCGTACCGGCAGGTGCAGCTCGGCTCGACCGCCGGGCACTGGCTGACCAACGCCGAGATCTCCCAAGGCGTGCTCGACGCCGTGGACGCCGACCGGCCGGTGACCGTTGTCGGCGACCGGCCCGGGTAGATTTGACATGACAGCGACGAAAGGAGCTCGTGCATGAAGGGACGCCTCACCACGCCGCTCGTCCGTGACGGCGACGCGCTTCGCCCCGCATCGTGGGACGAGGCGCTCGACACGGTGGCGGCGGGGTTCGCGCGTGCCCGCGAGGCGGACGCGTCGACGTCGTTCGGGATCTTCTCGTGCTCGAAGGCGACCAACGAGATGAACTTCCTGGCGCAGAAGTTCGCGCGCCAGGTGATGGGCTCGAACAACATCGACTCGTGTAACCGCACCTGACACGCACCAAGCGTCGTCGGTCTGGCGACGGTGTTCGGAGCGGGCGGCGGAACCTCGTCGTACCGTGAGATCGAGGAGACGGACGTGATCCTCCTCTGGGGCTCGAATGCCCGAGAGACGCATCCGATCTTCTTCCACCACCTCCTGAAGGGGGTGCGGCACGGCGCGCGCCTCTTCGTCGTCGACCCGCGTCGCACGTCGTCGGCGCAGTGGGCCGACCGCTGGCTGGGGCTCGACGTCGGGTCCGACATCGCCCTTTCGAACGCCATGGCCCGCGAGATCATCCACGAGGGCATGCACAACGCGGCGTTCGTCGAGCGGGCGACCGAGGGCTTCGAGGAGTACGCCGCGTCCGTCGAGCCGTTCACGCTCGAGGAGGGCGAGCGCCTGACCGGGGTCCCGGCCGAGGTGATCCGCGAGACGGCGCATGCCTTCGCGCGCGCCGACCGCGCGATGATCTGCTGGACGCTCGGGATCACCGAGCACCACAACGCCGTCGACAACGTCCTCGCGCTCATCAACCTCGGCCTCCTCTGCGGGCACGTGGGGCGCTACGGCTCGGGGCTCAACCCGCTCCGCGGGCAGAACAACGTGCAGGGCGGCGGCGACATGGGCGCCATCCCGAACAAGCTTCCCGGCTTCCAGGACATCGAGCGCGACGACGATGCGCGCGCACGGTTCGAGGCCGCCTGGGGCGGACCGATCCGGCCGCAGTACGGCTGGCACCTGACGCAGATGTTTCACGCGATGGACCGGGGCGAGCTCCGGACGCTCTACGTGATCGGGGAGAACCCGGCGCAGTCGGAGGCGGACGTCAACCACGCCCGCAAGCTGCTCGGCGCGCTCGACCTGCTCGTCGTCCAGGACATCGTGATGACGAGGACGGCGGAGATGGCCGACGTCGTCCTCCCCGGCACCGCGTCGTGGTGCGAGGCGGAAGGCACGGTGACGAACAGCGAGCGCCGCGTGCAGCGCGTGCGGAAGGCGCTCGACCCACCGGGCGACGCGCGCGACGACACCTGGATCCTGGCCGAGCTCGCGCGGCGCCTCGGCCACGACTGGGGACAGCCGACCGCCGAGGAGATCTGGGACGAGTGCCGTTCGCTCTCGCCGATGCACGGCGGGATGCGGTACGACAGGCTGGAGGCACTGCGCGGGCTGCAGTGGCCGTGCCCCGACGAGGAGCACCCCGGCTCGCAGTTCCTCCACGGGCGCCTCTGGGCGGATCCCGTCGAGGGGCCGCTCGCGCCGTTCAGCGTCGTCGAGGCAAAGCCGCCGTTCGAGGCGCTCGACGCCGACTACCCGATCCGCCTGACGACCGGACGGCGCCTCGAGTCGTTCAACACCGGCGCCCAGTCGAACCGCTACCGCTCGCCGCTCCACCGCGGCGAGTCCCTCGACCTCTCGCCGGAGGACGCAGAGCGACTCGAGATCGCCGACGGCGAGACCGTCCGTGTGTCGTCGAGGCGAGGCTCGGTCGAGGCACCCGCGCGGATCGACCCGTCCCTCCGGGCCGGGCTCGCCTTCATGACGTTCCACTTCCCGGACGAGGTCGACGTCAACCAGCTGACGATCGACGCCACCGACCCGAAGTCGGGGACGGCCGAGTTCAAGGCCGCCGCGGTCCGCGTCGACAAGCTCGAGCCCTCCGAGCGAGAGCTGCGCGAGGACCGCCGCGAGCCGACCGGGGCAACCGAGGCAACCGTTTAGATGGATCTCAAGCTCGTCCCGCAGGCGGAGCCGACGCCGAGCGAGCGCGCAGCGCTCGATGCCGTCCTCGGGCGGCCCGGGTCGAGCTGGGAGGGCGGAGCGCGCCTGACCGGCGCGGACGGGAACACCGCCGCCGGCGGGCACGCGGCGCGCGGGCGACGCCACCTCCTGCTGCCTGCGCTCTGGGCCCTCCAGGAGCGGATCGGGTGGATCAGCGCCGGCGGGTTGAACGAGCTCTGTCGGCGCCTGTCCGTGCCTCCGGCGGACGCGTACGGCGTCGCGACGTTCTACGCCCTCTTCGCGCTCGAGCCCCGGCCCGCGCGGGTCGTCCACGTGTGCGACGACATCACCTGCCGGTGCAGCGGCGCGGGCGACCTCGTCGCCGAGCTCGAGGCGCGATTCGGGCCCGAAGGCGAGCTCTCCGACGACGGGTCGGCGACGTGGTACCGCAGCCCGTGTCTCGGCCAGTGCGACCGCGCGCCGGCCGCCCTCGTGGCCGTCGCCGGCGAGGAGCCGCTCGACGCCGCCCAGGCCCCGACGAGCGTCGCGGCCGTGCTCGACCTGCTCGCGGGTGGCGAGCCGACCCCGCTCCCGGCAGCGCCGATCCCGCAGGCGGGCGACCCCTCGCTTCGCCTCCTGCGCCGCGTCGGCGTGGTCGACCCGCTGAGCCTCGACGACTACCGCGCACACGGCGGGTACGCCGCTCTGCGCCGCGCGGTCGAGCTCGGGCCCGAGGGCGTCCTGCGCGAGGTCAAGGACTCGAAGCTCGTCGGACGGGGCGGGGCCGCGTTTCCGACCGGCGTCAAGTGGGAGGCGGTCGCGCGCCAGCCTGCGCGGCCCCACTACCTCGTTGTCAACGCGGACGAGTCCGAGCCCGGGACGTTCAAGGATCGCGTCGTGCTGGAGGGAGATCCGTTCGCGCTCGTCGAGGCGATGACGATCGCCGCCTACGCGACCGGCTGCGAGCGGGCCTACGTGTACGTCCGCGGTGAGTACCCCGAGGCGCTGCACACCCTCGAGCATGCTCTCGACGCCGCCCGGCAGCGGGGTCTCCTCGGCGACGACGTGATGGGCGAGGGATTCGCGTTCGACGTCGAGATCCGCCGCGGCGCCGGAGCCTACATCTGCGGCGAGGAGACGGCGATCTTCGAGTCGATCGAGGGGAAGCGCGGCGAGCCGCGGAACAAGCCTCCGTTCCCCGTCGAGGTGGGCCTCTTCGGGAAGCCGACCGTGGTCAACAACGTCGAGACGCTCGTCAACGTGCTCGACATCGTGGAGCGGTCGGGACCCTCGTACGCCGCGGTCGGGACGGAGGGCTCCTCGGGAACGAAGCTCCTCTGCGTCTCGGGGCACGTCGAGCGGCCCGGGACGTACGAGGTCCGCTTCGGGATGACGCTCCGCGAGCTGCTCGATCTCGCGGGCGGCGTGCCGGGCGACAAGGCGCTGCAGGCGGTGCTGCTCGGGGGCGCAGCCGGAAGCTTCGTCGGACCCGACGATCTCGACGTCCCCCTCACCTTCGAGGGTGCTCGTGCGGCCGGGACAACACTCGGCTCCGGGGTCGTGATCGTCCTCGACGAGACCGTCGACCTGCCGCGCCTCCTGATGGGCATCGCCGCGTTCTTCCGCAACGAGTCGTGCGGGCAGTGCGTTCCGTGCCGCGTCGGCACGGTCCGCCAGCAGGAGGCGCTCGCGCGGCTCGTCGGCGGCGAGCCGCGCGGCGGCGTCGAGCGGGAGCTCGCGCTCATCGGCGAGGTCGGCCAGTGCATGCGCGACGCGTCGATCTGCGGCCTCGGCCAGACGGCGTCGAGCGCCGTCGAGTCGGCGATCCAGAGGCTCCACGTCTTCCAGGGGGACCCTGCATGAGCGAGCTCCTCGCGCCGAGGCGCATGGTCGAGCTCGAGGTCGACGGCCGGCCCGTGAGCGTCTTCGAGGGCTCGACCATCCTCGACGCCTGCACGCGGCTCGGGATCGACACGCCGACGCTCTGCTACGGCGAGACGCTCCAGCCGGCGAACGTCTGTCGCGTCTGCGTGGTCGAGGTCGAAGGCGCGCGCGTGCTGGCGCCGGCCTGCTCGCGGAAGGTCGAGCCGGGGATGAAGGTGCTCACCGACTCGGAGCGCGTGCGGGTCTCTCGCAAGCTCGTCATGGAGCTCCTCGCCTCGTCGGTCGACCTCTCGACGACCCCCGTCGCCCCCGGCTACCTCGACCGCTACGAGGCCGACCCCGGGCGGTTCGGCCCGCCCTCCCCGCCCGGCCCCGACCGCGACCGCGCGCGCACCGGGCACCACGTCGAGCCGGACGGCCGCACGGCCGCGACCGTGTACCAGCCGCTGAAGGACGACAACGAGCTCTATGTCCGCGACTACGCGAAGTGCATCCTCTGTTACAAGTGCGTCGACGCCTGCGGCGAGCAGTACCAGAACACCTTCGCCATCCACGTCGCCGGTCGCGGCTTCGACGCCCGCATCTCCACGGAGCTCGCGACACCGCTCCCCGAGTCGGCGTGCGTCTACTGCGGGAACTGCATCGCCGTCTGCCCGACCGGTGCGTTGATGTTCCGCTCCGAGCACGAGCTCCGCGAGGCGGGGGAGTGGCGCGAGGACGACCAGTCCGTCACGGAGACGATCTGCCCGTACTGCGGCGTCGGCTGCTCGCTCGAGCTCCACGTGCAGGACAACCAGATCGTGAAGGTCACGAGCCCCGACGACCACGACGTGACACGCGGGAACCTCTGCATCAAGGGCCGCTTCGGCTACCAGCACGTCCAGGCGCGCGGGGAGTGAGCCGGTTCGACCCCTGTGCTTGGCCCGGAAGGATGCCCAAGTGACAACTTGTCACTTGATTCAGCCGGGCACCTCCGCCTCGCCGCTCGCAACGAGGCAATCCTCTCCGTCGGCCAGGCGGATGCGAAGCCGCCCATCCGCCGCGATCCCCGCAGCGGTGCCCGCGACCTCGCCGACCCTGACCGAGCGTCCGCGCAGCGCGTCGCGTCGCTCGAGCTCGGGGATGAGCGGCGCCAGGCCCGACACGAGCCAGGCGTCGTAGCGGGCCCCCAGCCGCTCGAGGAGCTCGACGAGCACGAGCGCCCGGTCGTGCTCGCGTCCGGTCAGCGTCCGCAGTGACGCCGCCGCCGTGCGCGCGTCTGCAGGAAGGGCGCCGTCGAGCTGGTTCACATTGATCCCGATCCCGCAGACGGCGGCTCCGTCGCGGGCCTCGAGCAGGATCCCGGCGACCTTTCGTGCCTCGACGAGCACGTCGTTCGGCCACCTCACCCTCGCTTCGAGACCGGTGGTGCGCTCGACGGTCTCGGCGACCGAGAGCGCACAGACGAGCGACAGCTGCGCCGCGGGCGCGCCGGCCGGTGGACGGAGCACGAGCGAGACGAGGAGCGCCGCGCCCGGCTCGTCCTCCCAGCGGCGACCGTGCCGGCCGCGTCCGGCGCGCTGGTGATCCGTGGTCGCGACGGCACCTTCCGGCGCGTCGGCGGCGAGGAGGAGTTGCGTCGTCTCGCACTCGACCTCGTGGACGTACGGTCTCCCGAGCCGGCCGCGGAGCAGCGGCTCGACCCGCTCGCGCGCGAGGCCCGTCACTCGTCGGACGGCGTCGCGCGGTTTCGCTTCACCGCGGAGCGCCTGCGCTTCGACGCGAGGCGTCGCTCCCGCGCTGCCGTGGTCGGACGTGTCGGGCGCCGCTGTCGCTCGACGTGCAGCGCGTCGGCGAGCTTCGCGACGAGCCGCTCGACGGCGAGCTCACGATTCCGCGCCTGGCTCCGCTCGTCCTGGGCGACGGCCCGGATCACCGGGCCGGCCTTTGCGAGAACACGGCTCTTCTGCCGGTCCGTCAGCGAGGGCGACGCCTCGACGTCGAAGAGGGCCTCGACGCGCGTCTCCGAGGTGTTCGCGTGCTGGCCGCCGGGCCCCGAGGAGCGGGAGAGGCGGAACTCGATCTCGTCCGGGCGGATCGAGACGGAGCGCGTAACGCGGATGGTGTCCCGCCCGTCGGCCATCCACGCGAGTGTATGGCGGCCCCCGGGCGGCCGCGGCTCGTCCACCCCGGCCGGCGCGGGCAGCGTGTTCGACCTCCCGTCCGGCGCCGACTCTGGGAAACTGCAGACCATGGCGTGCATCCTCCTCGACGTCGACGGGGTCCTGCACGTCTCCGGCGAGGCGATCGCGGGCGCGCAGGACGCCGTCGCGCGCCTTCGGACCGCCGGGCACACGTTGCGGTTCGTGACGAACAACTCGACGAGGCCCCGCGCGCAGCTGACGGCCGAGCTGGCCGGGCTCGGCTTCGAGCTCTCCGAGGACGAGCTCCAGACGACCGCCCGCACCGCCGCCCGCGAGCTCGCGGGTAAGCGCGTCTTTGCTCTCGTGATGCCGGGCGTCGTGCCGGACCTCGAGGGCCTCGAGCTCGTCGGCGAGGGCGCGGACGCGGTGCTCATCGGCGGCTGCGACGAGACGCTCGAGCCCAACCAGGTATTCAGCTACATGAACCTCGCGCGGGCGTTCGCGGAGCTGCAGCTGGGCGCCGACTTCTACTGCCTCCACAAGAACCGCTGGTGGCAGACGAGCCGGGGGCCGCTGCTCGACGCGGGCGCGTTCGTCGCCGGGCTCGAGTACGCGACCGGCGTCGAGGCGACCGTCGTCGGCAAGCCGAGCCCGACCTACTTCGCGGCGGCGCTCGACGCGCTCGGCGCCGAGCCCGAGCTGACGTGGCTCGTCGGGGACGACGCCGAGTCCGACGTCCGCGCCGCGCAGCTCTTCGGCATGCGCACGGCGCTCGTCCGCACGGGAAAGTTCCGGCCCGACACCCTCGAGCGGCTCGACGTGACGCCCGATGTGGTGCTCAGCTCGGTCGCGGACCTGCCCGACTGGCTCGAGCGAGCCGGTTGACCGAGCAGCGATGCCGATCCGCATCGGAACCGACCTCATCGAGATCGACCGGATCCGTCTCGCGCTCGACCGACCGGGCTTCCGCGACCGCTGCTTCACCGCCGACGAGCAGGCGTACTGCGAGACGCGGCGCAACCCGGCAGAGTCGTACGCCGCGCGCTTCTGCGGGAAGGAGGCGGTCGGCAAGGCGCTCGGCTGTGGGGTGCTCTTCACCTGGAAGGAGATCGAGATCGTCGGCCCGCCGAAGCCGGGCGTGACGCTCTCCGGGAGAACGCTCCGCTTCGCAGAGCGCGTCGGGATGCGGGACATCGATGTCTCGCTCACCCACTCGCACACGATGGCCGCGGCGACGTGCGTCGCCGACCTCGACGCCCCGCTCCGGCCGGCGCCCGCAGACGGGTAGGCCGACCGAATGCACGAGCCGCTCTACTCCGCCGACGAGATGCGCGCGGCCGAGGCGCGCTATCCGGGCTACCCCGGCACTGCAGGCGAGCTGATGGAGCGCGCAGCAGCAGCCGTCGCCGCCGAGGCGCTCCGCGCCTTCCCCGACGCGCGGCGCTTCGCCGTCGTGTGCGGCGAGGGCGCGAACGGCGGCGACGGGCGGATCGCCGCACGCCTCCTCCGAGAGGCCGGGCGCGATGCGGAGGAGACGGAGGACCTCTCCGGAGCCGACGTCGTCGTCGACGCGCTCTTCGGGACGGGCTTCCACGGAGCGCCGCGCCCCGGCGCGGCAGCGCTCATCGAGCGGATCGAGGACAGCGGCCTCCCGGTGCTGTCCGTCGACCTGCCCTCGGGCGTCGACGCCTCGACGGGCGAGGTCGCCGCCGCGGCCGTGAGCGCCGACGCGACGGTGACCTTCCACGGGGCGAAGGTCGGGCTCGCCGTCGCTCCGGGGCGTTTCCACGCCGGGCGCGTCGTCGTCGCGGACATCGGCCTCGACCCGGCGGCGACGTCCATCGTCCGGGCGACGCCTGCGGTCCTCTCGCTCGTCCCCCGGCGTGGCACGCGGGACTCGAAGTTCACGGCGGGCTCGCTCCTGGTCGTCGGAGGCGCGGCCGGCACCACGGGCGCCGCGGTGCTCACGGCGACCGCGGCGCTCCGCGCGGACGCCGGCTACGTGACCGTCGCGGTGCCGGTCGAGGAGCTCCCGGTGGCGGAGACGCTGGCGCTCGAGCCGGTGAAGCGCGGCTTCGCACATGCGAGCGCGCTCGACACGCTCGGCCCGGACCTCGCCCGCGCGTCCGCGCTCGCGATCGGGCCCGGGCTCGGGCGCTCGGAGGACGCGAGGACGCTCGTGCGCAGCCTGCTCGAGCGCTCCGCGCTCCCGGCGGTCGTCGACGCGGACGGCCTGTTCGGGCTCTCTCCCGTCGCTCGGGACGCTGCCACGGTGCTGACGCCGCATGCGGGCGAGCTCGCCCGGCTGCTCGACTCCGATTCCGCCTGGGTCTCCGCGCACCGGCTCGAGGCCGCCGCCCGGTGCGCCGACCGATTCGGCGCCGTCGTCGTCCTCAAGGGCGCCGACACGATCGTTCGCGCGCCCGACGGCCGCACGATCGTCTGCGACGTGGGGCCGCCGTCCCTCGCGACCGCGGGCACGGGCGACGTGCTGACGGGCGTGCTGGGCGCCTTCCTCGCGAAGGGCCTCGACGCGACCGACGCGGCGGTCGCCGCCGCGATCGCGCACGGCCTCGCGGCACGCGCGGTGCCGCATCAGCCGGGCCTGATCGCCTCCGACGTGGTCGCGGCGCTGCCCTCGATTCTCTCATGACCCGGATCGCTTGAGAGAATGACGGCGTGCGTCGCTCGCACGTCACCATCGACCTCAACGCGATCCGGCACAACGCCCGCGTTCTGCTCGACGTCCTCGAGCGCACCGAGCTGTGGGTGGTCGTCAAGGCGGACGGATACGGTCACGGCGCCCTCGACGTGGCACGCGTCGCACTCGACGAGGGGGCGGCGGCGCTCTGCGTCGCGACCGTCGGCGAGGCGCTGCCGCTCCGCATGGAGCTGGCCGGCGTCCGGATCGTCGTGCTCGGGCCGACGCGGCCGGAGGACGTCCCCGTGGCGCGCGACGCCTCCCTCGAGCTCGCCGTGAACGCCGGGCCGTTGCCCGAGGGCGTCTCCGTGCACCTCAAGCTCGACACGGGCATGGGGCGCTGGGGGCTCTCCGAGCTGCCCGTGCCCGGTCCGACCGTCGTGGGGCTGATGACCCATCTCGCGACTGCGGACACCGACCGCAACTTCGCCGGCGAGCAGCTCGAGCGCTTCCTCCGGGCAACCCAGCCGTACGCAGGCGTCTTCACCCGACACGTCGCCAACAGCGCCGCCGCACTCCTGCTCTCGGAGGCCCGGCTCGACGCCGCCCGCTGCGGCATCGCGCTCTACGGGATCGATCCGTTCGGCGAGGAGCCGCGACGCTTCGACCTGCTGCCGGCGCTCCGCTGGGAGTCCGAGGTCGCGCAGGTCCGCCGCCTCGGGCCGGGGGACTCGACGGGCTACGGCCGCATCTTCGTCGCCGAGGAGGAGACCTGGATCGCCATCGTCCCCGTCGGGTATGCCGACGGGTTCAGGCGAGACCTCACCGGGACCCACGTGCTCGTCGGAGGCGTGCGCTCCTGCGTGGTCGGCGCGGTCTCGATGGATGCGATCGCCGTCCTGCTCTCGGGGCCGGTCGAGGTCGGCGCACCCGTGACGCTCGTGGGAGACGGGATCACGCTCGAGCAGCACGCGCGCGTCGCGGACACCATCGCCTACGAGCTCGCCTGCGGCATCCGGCTCCAGAAGGGGCGCTCGACGAGGGTCGCAATCGGTGGCTGACCGCGTCGAGCGCCGCCGGGCGCTCCAGGAGGAGCGGCACGCCGACCTCCAGGCGCACGTCCGCCGGCTCCTCGCCCCGCTGGAGGGGAACGAGCGGGCACTCGATGTCGGCTGCGGTACCGGCGCGCTCGCGTATGCGCTGGCGCCTCTCGTCGGCGAGGTCGTCGGGGTCGACTCCTCGGAGGAGTACGTGGCCACGGCGCGCGAGCACGCGCCGCCGGGCTGCACGTTCGGCGTCGGCAACGCCGAGTCGCTCGACTTCCCCTACGGGGACTTCGACCTGGTCGGATGCCTGCGGGTGCTGCACCACGTGCGCCGCCCCGAGCTCGTCGTCGCGGAGCTCGCGCGCGTCACCCAGCCCGGTGGCCGCATCCTGCTCGTCGACCAGCTCGGCGACGTCGACCCGATCCGAAGCCTGGAGCTCGACCGGTTCGAGCAGGCGCGCGACGCGTCCCACACGCGCCTCCTGCCTGACGCCGACATCCGCGGCTTCCTCGACGCGAACGACCTCGTGGTGACGGCGAACGAGGTCGTTCGCGAGGTGCGCGACATGGAGCGCTACCTCGACGTCGTGGGCCTCGTCGGCGAGGAACGCGAGCGGGTCGCCCGGATGGCGCCGGCGGTGTACGAGGTGGAGGTGGGCTGGTACGTCGCCCGCAAGTCCTAGGGCTTTGCGTCCAGTGGACTACTCGTAAGTAGTCTGCATGACTACTTCATGGTAGTCTGATTGGCGCATGATCGTCGACGTCAACCCGTTCGTCTACTCGCGGCCGGTGCCGCCCGAGGACATCGTCGACCGGGAGGAGGAGGTGCGCCAGCTCCTCCGGAACGTGGTCGGGGGCCACTACGTACGGCTCTATGCGCCCCGGAAGTACGGCAAGACGAGCCTCCTCAAGCGCGCGCTGCACGACGGTGAGCGCTCCGAGGGCCTGGTCCCGGTGCTCGTCGACCTCTACCGCGTCTCGTCGATCGGCGACGTCACCGTTCGCCTCGAGCGCGCCTACGCCAAGCAGCTGAAGGGCGAGTTGCGACGACGCGTCGAGTCCTTCCTCCAGCGGACCGGGGTCGGGTTGTCGCTCGGCGCGTTCGGCATCAGCGCACAGCTTCAGCTCGAGCCGATGCAGGATCCGCTCCCGGCCCTGCACGCGCTGCTCGAGCTCCCGCTCCGCCTCGAGGCGGCGGGCGGCTACCGCGCGCTCATCGCCTTCGACGAGTTCCAGGACATCGGTCGCATCGACGGGCTCGACGGCCTCCTGCGCAGCCACATCCAGCACCACGGCGAGGTCGCGTCGTACGTCTTTGCCGGCTCCGAGCCGGGGCTGATGCGCCTCCTGTTCGAGAGCAAGGACCGGCCGCTCTACGGCTCCGCCGTGCCGATGCGGCTCGGGCGGCTCGCGGACGGCGACATCGCCAAGTACGTCGCCGCGCGCTTCGAGGCGAGCGGCAGGTCCGTCGGGGAGACGCTCAACCCCCTGCTCCGCGCTGCGCAGGGGCACCCGCAGCGGGCCATGCTCCTCGCCCACCGCCTCTGGGAGGAGGTCGCGCTCGGCGCCGAGGCGACCCTCGAAGACTGGGACGCCGCCCATGCGGCCGCGATGCGCGAGCTCGAGCCGGAGTTCGGCGCCCAGTGGCGCGGCCTCGACACCTCCGAGCAGAAGACGTTGCGCTCGCTCCTCCTCGGGGACGGCTCCCCGTATCGGACGGCCGCGCTCCGACGGCTCGAGCTGACGAAGGACGTCGTCCGGCGCGCGCTCCCGCGCCTCGCCTCGACGGCGGAGATCGAGGAGCGTGAGGAAGGCGGCTACGCGATCGTCGACCCGCTCTTCGCCGAGTGGCTTGCCCGCCTCAACGACGGCCGGTCGACCGATCAGGGGGACGATCAGACGGAGCCGGGCTTGTAGTCCGACATGCTCGCGAACCGGCCGATGACGCCCGGGACGAGCGCCTGGAGGATCGAGATCGGGCGGTAGGGGAACCACGGCACGGTGACCTCGCGCTTGCCCTTCTCGACGCACCGAAGCACGGCCTCCGCCACCTGCGGCGGCTGGATGACGAACCGGCCCAGCAGCCGGCTCTTGAGGACGTTCTTCTGCGGGAAGCCCTCGGTCTCGACAAATCCGGGCAGGACCGCGTGCACCGCGATATCGCTTCCGCGCAGCGCGGAGGAGAGGGAGCGCGAGAACGCGAGCTGGGCGTGCTTCGACGCGGCGTAGGCGCCGGCGGGTGCGAATGCGGTCGTGCCCGCGACGGAGATGAGGTTGACCACGTGCGCGGTCCCCGGCGCGGCGGTTCGGAGGCCCGGCAGGAGCGCACGCGTGCACCACACGCCGCCGAGGTAGTTGACCTCCATGACGCGACGCACGAGGTCGAGGTCGACGGTGAGGTACGAGCCGCGCGCGGGTATCCCCGCGTTGTTGACGAGCAGGTGGACCGCCGGATGGCGAGTGAGGATCCGCTCGGCCATGGCGCCGACCGCGTCCCGGTCGGCGACGTCGCACAGCTCGACCTCGCCGCCGATCTCCGCGGCGAGCGCCCGTAGGCGGTCCTCCCGGCGCGCGACGAGCACGCAGTGCCACCCCCGGCGTGCGATGAGCCGTGCGATCGCCTCGCCGATCCCGGACGACGCCCCCGTGACAACGGCGATCCGATCGCTAGGCGGGCTCTGATTCGACACGAGGCGACACCCTAGTGGTGAACACGCGGAGCGTGTTCACGTTGATGTCGACCGTGTCGCGGATGTCCTCCGCGTAACCGCCCGCGAGCGTCAGGCAGATCGGGACACCTGCTGCGGCGAGCGTGTCGCGGACGAGCGTGTCGCGTGCCGTCAGTCCCTCCTTGGTGAGGGCGAGTCGCCCGAGCCGGTCGCCCTCGAACGGGTCGGCGCCGGCGAGGACGAAGCAGAGCTCGGGCCGCGCGCGGCGGAGTGCGTTCGGGAGCACCTCCTCGAGCGCCGCGAGGTAGCGGTCGTCACCCGTGCCGTCCGGGAGGTCGACGTCGACGTCGCCCGGCACCCGCCGGAACGGGTAGTTCCGGAATCCGTTGACCGACAGCGTGAACGACATCGCGTCTCCCGCGAGGAGCGCATGCGTGCCGTCTCCCTGGTGGACGTCCACGTCGACGACGAGCACGCGGCCGACGCGATCGTCCGCCCGGAGCACGCGCAGCGCCGTGACGACGTCGTTGAAGACGCAGAACCCGCGTCCGACGTCGGCGAACGCGTGGTGCGTCCCGCCGCCGAGGTTGGCAGCGATGCCGTCCGTGAGCGCGGCCCGCGCGGCGAGGATCGTCGCGCCGGTCGCCCGTCGCGCGCGCTCGACGAGCTCTGCCGACCACGGCAACCCCAGGGCGAGCTGCTCCCGTCGCTCGAGGCGTCCGTCGCGGACCCGTTCGACCCAGTCGGCCGAGTGCGCTCGACGGAGGTCATCCCATCCCGCGGCGTCCGCGTCGTGCACGTCCACGCCGACGAGGCGTTCCGCCGCCTCGCGCACCATGCGGTACTTGCCGAGCGGAAAGCGATGCCCCTCGGGCAGCGGATACGTGTACACGTCGTGCGCGAAGGCGCGCATCCGGACCACGGTACAAATTGTCACTTGGCTTCTCGCGCGTCCGGCCTGGGTGGGCGGTTAGGATCGGCCGGTGCCCGGGAGGTTCGAGGGAAAGCAGGCGCTCGTGCTGGGCGTCGCGAACAAGCGCTCCATCGCCTGGGCGATCGCGGAGCGGCTCGCGGCCGAGGGCGCGCAACTGGCGTTCACGTTCCAGGGAGAGCGCATCGAGAAGTCGGTGCGCGACCTCGCGGCGACCGTCGACACGAAGCTCGTGACGGAGTGCGACGTCCGCTCGGACGACGATCTCGACCGCGTCTTCGCCGAGACGGCCGAGGCGTTCGACGGCGGGCTCGACCTGCTCGTGCACTCGGTGGCGTTCGCTGCAGCGGAGGACCTCGAGGGACGGTTCACCGATACGCCGCGCGACCGCTTCTGGATGGCCGTGGACATCAGCGCGTACTCCCTCGTCGCGGCCGCCCGGCGCGCCGAGCCGCTGATGGAGGCGCGTGGCGGGGGAGCGATCGTGACGATGACCTACCTCGGCGGCGTCCGCGCCGTGCCGCACTACAACGTGATGGGCGTCGCGAAGGCGACGCTCGACGCCTCGATGCGCTACCTCGCCTGGGACCTCGGCCAGAAGCAGATCCGCGTCAACGCGATCTCGGCCGGGCCGGTGCGCACGCTCGCCGCCCGCTCGATCGCCGGCTTCACGACGATGGAGGAGATGTTCGAGCAGCGCGCGCCGCTCCATCGCCACATCGATGCGGGGGACTGCGGCGCGGCGGCGGCGTACCTCCTCTCGGACGACGCGAAGAACGTGTCCGGCACGACGCTGTACGTCGACGCCGGGTACCACGCGATGGGAATGTAGAGCCGGGCAGGAATCACTGGGTGCAGCATCACCCGGTTTCGAGACGCGCACGAGCGGCTACTCAAACGGGCATGAACATGAACCCGGAGCTGCCCCAACCTCCCCCGACGCCCGACATCCCCGATCCCGCTCCGTCGCCGGACCCGGTCCCCTCGCCGCAACCGGATCCACCCCCCGAGCGTGCGCGACACCGGCGCGGAGGCCGCAGCACCGCCTGATCGACCCGCGCGGTCGCGGCCTTCGCGGGCGCGGCTCGCCTGAGTGCGCTCCGACCTCGGTCTCCAGTTGCTCCGGGGCGGGGTGGCGCGGCCGGTGTGTGTCGAGACCGCGGTACGCGGGTAGCGGTAGGTCACCCGAACGAAGGAGACATGGTGGACGACAAGCTCGAAGGGAAGAAGAAGCAGGCGGAGGGGAAGCTCCAGGAGACCTGGGGCGACGTGAAGGACAAGGTCGGTGACACCTGGGACGACGCGAAGGACGAGCTCGACGACCTTCGCGAAAGCGACACGGCCGACGAGGTCGAGCGCGAGCGCGCCGTCTAGCGGCGCCCTCCCGCCCGGGGACCCACCGAGGGCTCCCCGGGCGGGCGCGCTACAGCCGCGTACTCATTGCTTCGTCGCGTGTGTCGCAGGGACGGACGGCGCGATGGACGAAAGGTCGAGCCCGCCTACGAGCTCGACGACCGTCGCTCGCTCAGGCGTGCCCGCCCGTCGAGCGCCACAGGACGATCTCCGTGCCCGGGCGGCGGCGTACGATCGACATGCGGTCCACCATCGCCTGCGCAAGACGCAGCCCCAGCCCGCGGCCGGGTCGGGGAACGCTGTTGTCGCGCCAGGAGCCGGTGTCCTCGACCACAATGCGCACCCCGGTCGGGAGGACGGACGCGACGAGCGTCACGTCGTGGTGCCGACGGTTGACCGGATGCTCGACGGCGTTGGCGCACACCTCCCACGCGGCCAGGACGACGTCCTCGGCCGTGCCGCGGTCGACACCCGTGCCGGCCAGCCAGTCGCGGAGCTCTGTCCGCATCCCGGACAACGCCTGGATGTGATCCGGCATCGTGTACGAGAAGGTGGTCGTTTCCTCCACGTGCAGGAGCTTCCCCGAAGCGGGAAATCGCAAAACCTGCGGAGGCCGGCTGCCGGTGTCGGCGGCCCCGCCGGGACGCTCGTCGTCGCACGGGAGTTGACGAGGACGGCCGCGCCGCTGCACTCTGAGCGCCGTGGGTGATCGACTGTCGATGAGGCTCGACCGTGCTGCCGCCGGCTGGCATGCCTACGCGGTCGCGCTCGGGGCGATGGTCATCGCCCTCGCGCTGACCGGGCTCCTGACGCCGCTCGCCGACGACGACGTCCTGTTTCCGCCACTCGTCGGAACCGTCGTCATCCTCAGCGTCTACTGCGGTGTCGGGCCTGCGCTCGCAGCGACAGCGCTCGGCTGGCTGGCGGTCCCTCTCGTCTACATGGAGCCGGGCTGGTTCGTATGGCAGCGAACGGATGCGGACGCGACGCGTTGGGGCGTCGGCCTCGCCGTTGCGCTCGTCCTCATCTGGGCGAGCTGGACGCTCCAGCGGCTGCGCGAGCAGGAGCGGCGTCGTGCGACCGAGGCGGAGGAGACCAGCGCGGTCGCCGCGGAGCTTCACGAGCTCGCGGCGGCGCTCGCGTCGGCGGCGACGCCGTCCGACGTCGCCGGCGCCCTCCTCGCGCGCGTCCCCGACCTGCTGGGGTCGGTCGGCGGGTCGCTCGGCCTCGTCGAGGGCGACTCGCTCGTGATCGTCGCGCCAACGGGGGGCCGGCGCCCCGCCCTCCGGCCGGGGCTGCGGCTGCCGCTCTCGACGAGGGCGCCGATCACCGAGGCGGCACGGACCGGGGAGGCCGCCTATGCCGTGACCCGTGCCGCGTTCGAGCAGACGTTCCCCGACGGCGCGAGGCTTGCCCGCTACGCCGCATCGGCCCTCGCGGTGCCGCTCCGGGTCGAGGGGCGCGTCACCGGCGCCATCGGCTTCCCCTTCAACCGCCCGCATGCCGTCGACGAGAGCGTCCTCTCGCTCGCCCAGATCGCAGCGGAGCTGGGCGGCCAGGCGCTCCAGCGCTCGCTCGCCTACGAGCGCGAGCGCGATGCGCGCGACGCGCTCGAGCGCATCACGGGGCTCGTCCCCCGGTTCGTGGACGCGCCCGAAGGCGCGGTCGTCGCCGCGATCTGCGAGGAGGCGCGCGAGATGTTCGACGCGGACGTTGCCCAGCTGTGGAAGGCGGGCGACGGCCGACTCGAGGTGATCTGGCGGGATCCGCCCGACGTGCGGACCCCTCCCGGTCACGCCGTCGAGCCCCGTGACTACCCCGGGATGCAGCGCTCGCTCGAACGGCTCGACACGACGTTCTTCCGCGACGCCCGGACCATGGTTACGGGCGAGGCGCTCGAACGCGTGCTGCGGGAGGGCGTCCGGTCAGTGCTGCGGGTGCCCCTCGTCGTGTCGGGGCGCGCCGAGCTGCTCCTCGCGCTTCGCTGGGCGCGGATCGTGCCCGATCCGACGCCCGAGCTGCTCGCGCTCGTTCGCCGCTTCGCCGACCACGCCGGCCTCGTGATCGAGCAGGGCGAGCGTCGTCGTGCCGAGGCGACCGAGCAGGTCGCCCGCGCGAGAGCCGAGCGGCTCGCCGGCGACCTCGCGCAGCTCCATGCGGTCGCGACGGCGCTCGGGGCCGCGTCGACTGCCTCCGAGGTTGCATCGCTCGTGGCAGAGCGCGTGCAGGCGATCTCCGGCGCGGAGACCGCCGTCGTCCACGACGTGAGCCCCGACGGTGACCTCGTCCCGCTCGCCTCGTTCGCCTCCGACGCCGCACGCGCCCGCGACGGGGCCGGCGTGTCGCAGGCGCGGCCGTACGACGCCGGCGTGCCCGACGCGCCCGTCTGGCGCGAGGAGGCCGACGGCATGCTCGCGGTCGTCCCGCTCGTCGTCGAGGACGACCCCATCGGGCTGCTCGTCGCCCGCTACGGGTCCGACCGCACTCCCGACGAGGGCACTCGGCGGCTCGTCGAGATCATCGCCGGTCACGCGGCCCAGCCCCTCGAGCGCGCGCGCCTGCACGAACGAGAGCGCCACGCGAGGTTGCAGGCCGAGCTCTCCAGCCGCCGAACACGCCGGCTCCAGGCGTTGACCGCCGCGTTCGCCGGTGCGCTGACCCCCGCCGAGGTGGCGGCGACGCTTCTCGACGAGACGTTCGAGGCCGTCGGTGCCGTCGCGGCGGCGCTTGCCGTCGTCGACGACGAAGGACGCGGACTGAACGTCGTGCACTCACGCGGCTTTCCCCAGGAGCTGCTCGGGCCGGAGGGCGACGTCCCGCTCACGGCCGAAGGGCCTGCGGCGACCGCGGTCCGGCTCCTGGAGGCCTCCTACTTCGAGAGCGGCGATGCGCTCCTCGCCGCGCATCCCGAGCTTCGCGGGTCGCTCCCCGAGGCCGATCCGCGCTCGTACGCGTTCCTTCCCCTGAATGCCGGCGCGGCGCCGCTCGGCATCGCCGTGTTCGTGTGGTCCGACTCGGGTCGGCTCGTGGACGACGAGCGCGCGTTCCTCGAGGCGGTCGTCTCGCAGTGCGGACTCGCCCTCGACCGGGCGCGACGCTACGAGGGCGAGCGCCTGGTCGCCGAGACGCTCCAGCGGAGCGTCCTCCCCGAGACTGTTCCCACGATGGAGGGGGTGCGCGTTGCCGCGCTCTACCTCCCCGGGTCGAACGCAGTGGATGTGGGTGGCGACTGGTTCGACACGCTGATCCTCGCGGACCAGCGGCTCGGGTTCGTCGTCGGCGACGTCGTCGGGAAGGGCGTGCAGGCGGCCGCGACGATGGCGCAGCTCCGGAACGGGATGCGGGCCCTGACCCTCGATCAACTGACGCCTGCGGAGACCGTGACGAAGCTCAACCTCCTCCTGGAGCACTACATCGACGTTCCGTTCGCCACGCTGGCGTATCTCGCCTTCGACCCGTCGACGCTCGCCGTCACGCTCGCGTCGGCGGGGCATCCGCCGCCACTCGTCGTCGCCCCCGACGGCACCACGCGGTTCCTCCAGGGCGAGGGAGGGCTTCCCCTCGGGGTGGACGCCGGTGTCGCCTACACGGAGCACACCGAGCAGCTCGAGGCGGGCTCCATCGTCGTCCTCTACACCGACGGGCTCATCGAGCGGAGAGGACAGTCGATCGACGAAGGGCTGGCCGCACTGGCGCGTGCGGCGGAGCAAGCCCCGCGCGACCCGGACGCGTTCGTCGACGCGCTCGTCGGCGCGCTGCTCGGCGCCGACGCGCGACAGGACGACGTCGCGCTGCTCGCCGTCGTGATCGACCCGGCGCTCGCCGAGCCGCTCGAGCTCGAGATCCCCGCCGCCCCCGAGTCCCTTCCCGTCCTCCGCCGGGAGCTCGAGGACTGGCTCCGCTCGGCCGCCGTCTCCGAGCTCGACGCACGTGACATCCTGCTCGCGACATGGGAGGCCGGGGCGAACGCGATCGAGCATTCCGGCGCGGGCGAGGGCGCAATCGTCGAGGTGAAGGCGATGCTCTCGGGCGACCGGATTCGCATCGGGATCTCCGACTCAGGCGTGTGGAAGGAACCAGAGATCCGCGACGACCGCGGTCTCGGGCTGAGGCTGATCGAGGCGCTCATGACGACGGTCGACGTCGAGCGTGGGCCCCATGGGACCCGCGTGATGATGGAGCGGCCCCTTACCCGTGAGCGGCCGAGGACGCTTGGGACGAGTGCAGCTGACAACTGAGCAGATGGCCGGCGTCACGGTCGTCCGCGTCGTCGGGGAGCTCGACAAGCTCGCGATCGAGCAGGCGCGATCCGGCCTCGATCGGCTCGTCGCCGCCGGTGGGCTGGTCGTCGATCTCGACGGGGTGACGTTCATCGACAGTGCCGGGCTTCACGCGTTGTTCGGCCTCGCCCGCGTTGCGAGCCCCCACGGGACCAGGGTCGCGCTCGCGGTGGCCGACTCGAGCCCGACCGCCCGCGTGATCGCCCTCGTCCACCTCGCCGACGTCATGCCGGTGCTCCCGACCGTCGAGGAGGCGGTGAGCGCCCTCCAGCAGGTTTCGCGCGACAACGGCGACGGGTAGTCACGACCCAATCCGACGAGGGGAGGGCGTGATGCCGCCTCGTGGCGTGAAGAAGGGCTCGAAGCGAGCCCGGCAGTACGAGCACGTGAAGGAGTCGCTCGAGGAACGCGGGGAGCCGCGGGCGGCGGAGATCGCGGCACGAACGGTCAACAAGGAGCGCGCTCGCTCGGGCGAGGCGCGGGAGCCGTCGCGGCTCTCGCGGGAGGACATCTCCTCCGGCCGTCGCGGCGGGATTCGCGCGAACCGCAAGGGGCCACGCGGCCGCACCAGGGATCAGCTCTACGAGGAGGCCAAGGACCTCGGTGTGAAGGGCCGCTCGAAGATGACAAAGGCCCAGCTCCAGCGCGCGGTCTCACGCAAGCGAGGGTGAGCACAGATCCCGCGTCCCTCATCGGGCTCCCCGTCCGTCGCGTTGGTGTCCAGCGTCGAGGCGGAGTACTGCCGGGCGGGGCCGCACGCTCCTGCAGGGTCGCTCCCCCCGGGTAGGTCGGGTTTGTACGCCGGCCGCTCGGGGTAGGACAATGCCCACGTGGGCGGCGACACCGAACGCATGGATGCACCGGACGGCGTCGAGGACGCCTTGTTCGAAGTGGAAGTTTCCCACCTCTCGGATCACCTGAGCGTCATCGAGGTCCACGGACAGGCGGACCTCCATACGGCGTCGGACCTCCGCACTGCGATCTCGGAGGCGATCGACCGGGGGGCGGTACGCCTCGTCGTCGACCTCAGCGAGGCGACCTTCATCGACTCGATGACGCTCGGTGTCCTCCTCGGTGCCGTCAAGCGCCTGCGCCCGGCCGGTGGCGCCGTGAGCGTCGTCTGCAGGGACCCCCACATCCGCCGGATCTTCGAGATCACGCTGCTCGATCGGATCTTCACGCTGTATCCCGATCGGCAGTCCGCCGTCGACGGAGCGGGCGGCGGGTGAGCCACCCGACGGCGCCCGCGACGCCAACCGACACCGTCCTCGTCGAATTTCCGGCGACCGAGGGGTATCGCGGCGTCGGACGGCTGGTGCTCGGCGGCCTCGCTTCCCGCTTCGAGCTTCCCGTCGATCGCGTCGAGGACCTCCTGCTCGCCGTCGAGAGCCTGCTCGCGCACGGTGTGGACGGCGAGAGCGTCACCCTGACGGTCGACGCCGGCGACGAGGCGCTCCGCGTCCGCCTCGGCCCGCTCGCGGACGGCGGCGTGTCCGACCCGGGAGTTGCGCGCGTCCTACGGCAGCTCGTCGACGAGGCGACCGACGTGACCCCCGAGGAGAACGGACCCGCGTTCGCCGAGTTGCTCGTCGAGGCGCGTCACCGACGCGACGGATGACGACGGTGGCGGCCGACCCGGAGTTCGCCCAGCTGCTCGAGGCCTATCGGGCTGGAGACCAGAGCGCCTGCGATCGCATCGTCGATCGCTACCTGCCGCTCGTGCGGAGCGTCGCGTCCCGGTACGCCGGCCGCGGGGAGCCGCTCGAGGACCTCGTCCAGGTCGGCTCGATCGGCCTCGTCCTCGCGATCCAGCGGTTCGACCTCGAGCGCGGCGTTCAGTTCACGACGTATGCCGTGCCGACGATCGTGGGCGAGATCCAGCGCCACTTCCGCGACCGCGCCTGGGCGGTGCACGTCCCACGGCGCATGAAGGAGCTGAGCCTCCGCCTCACGCGCACGGTCGAGAGCACGACCGCCGACCTCGGGCGACCGCCGACGATCGCGGAGCTCGCCGAGACGATGGGCATCGGAGAGGACGAGGTTGTCGAGGCACTAGAGACGTACCACGCGTACTCGACCCGGTCGCTCTCGCAGCCGCTCGGCCCCGGCGGCGACGACGAGACGATGGAGGACGTGCTCGGCGAGACGGAGCGGGGATACGAGGAAGTCGAGCAAGGCGTCCTCGTGGAGTCCGGCATGGAGGCGCTCGACGCTCGGGAGCGCGCGATTGTCGAGATGCGCTTCTTCGAGGGCCTGACCCAGTCCGAGATCGCCGCACGGGTCGGCATCTCCCAGATGCATGTCTCCCGGCTCCTCCGCCGCGCGCTCGTGACGATGCGCGGGCGGCTCGAGGCGATCGCCGAGGAACAGCCGTGAGCACGCCGACCGTCCGGCTCGCGATGCCGGCCAAGGCCGAGTACCTGATCCTCGTCCGGCTCGCGCTCGCGGGCATCGCGCGCGAGGTGCCGATGAGCGAATCGACGCTGGCCGACCTGAAGCTTGCCGTGACCGAGGTCTGCGGAAACGTCGTGCGACACGCCTACCCGGGCGAGCCCGGCGAGGTGCGCGTCACGTTCGACGTCACGCCGGAGTCGATCGAGGTTGCGGTGGAGGACGACGGCGCCGGTCTCGCTCTCGGGGACATCCCGGACGTGGTGCGCCTCGACGAGGAGCCGGTCGAGGCCGGCATGGGGCTCGCCATCATCCGCGCCGTCGTCGACGACCTCGCCGTCGAGGGACGGGACGGCAATGCGGGAACGGTCGTCCGGTTGAGCAAGCGCCTCTCGGGCTAGGAGGGGGGCGACGCGCCGTCGAGGGCGCTCTCGCGGCTCGTCCGGACATCGAGCGAGCGCTCGAGCGCCGTCAGCTCGAAGATCCGGCGTGCATCGGTCTCGGGCAGGACGACGCGGAGCTGGCCGCCGTTCTCCCTCACGCGCCGCAGCAGCCCGACCACCGCTCCAAGCGCGGTCGAGTCGAGGAAGGTGACTGCCGCGAGATCCAGCACCACCGTCCTCCCCGCCGCCGACGCGGCCGCATCGGAGAACGCGGTGCGGAGAGCAGGCGCATCGTAGGCGTCGAGCTCGCCCGAAAGCGTGACCACGAGGCCACCCGCGAACGTCTCGACCTGCGGGCGGATAGGTGCCATCACGAACAGATCATGCCGGGGGCGCCGGCCTGGCGCCCCCGACGATGCGCGCGGGCTATCGCTCCACCACGTGGTCGCGCTCGCGCACGACGGTTTCGCGGTGCGTCGCTCCGAACCCGCCCCAGCTCGACCAGAAGACGAGCGACAGGACCACTCCGACGATCCCCACGACCATGAGGATCACGCCGACCGTGTTGAGGTCGACGCCGGACGCCTCTGCCGTCACGGCCCAGGTGAGGATCGCTCCGGCGGCGACCAGGATGAGACTGACACCGATACCCATGCGGTTCCCTCCTGTTCGTGAGAATCGAGCGCCACGCCCGAGCGCCTGGGAAGGCGGTGGGAGTGACCCTCTGGTCCTACCCCGGGAGGCGCGCCACCAATCTTTCGGAGCGCTCCGGCCGTAGACGTTTGGGTCGACACCGGCCCGGGAAGTGTTCGAACTGGATCGTCCCGGCCGCCGGAGCCGTCCGCCTACGGCCCGGCGGCCGGGTGCGTTCCCGACGAGGAGAGGAAGAGACGTGCAGCTGGGATACGCCATCTCGAGCAAGGAGCATGCGCCGCTCGACCTCGTGACCGGCCCCGCCCTGGCCGAGGAGGCGGGTTTCGCCTTCGTCGACGCGGACAGACCCAGGTAGCCGTGGCGCGGCGCGGGGGGTGGAGGCGACGGGGGTCCCGGCGGTTCCGCTACCTCGACGCGCGGGACCGTCCGATCACGGACGAGCGCCACATCGGGCGGATCGAGGGCCTGGCGATCCCCCCGGCGTGGCGCGACGTCTGGATCTCGCCGAGCCCCGCTGCGAGGCTGCAGGCGACCGGCGTCGACCGCGCCGGGCGGCGTCAGTACCTCTACCACCCGGCGTACCGCGCGGCGCAGGAGGAGCGCAAGTACGACCGCCTCGTCCGGTTCGGGGAGTGCCTGCCCGCGCTGCGCGAGACGATCGCGGAGCACGTCGACCTCGGGCCGTACGAGCGGGACTGGGCATGTGCCCTCGCCGTGACGCTCGTGAATCGGGCGTGGTTTCGCGTGGGTTCGGAGCGCTATGCGCAGGCCAGCCGGACCTACGGCGTCACGACGCTCACGAAGCGGCACGTGAGCGTCCGCGGGCAGCGGCTGGAGTTCCGGTTCCGCTCGAAGCAGCGGCTGCTGGTCCGCCGGACGATCGTCGACGACCAGCTCGCCGATGCCGTGCGCGAGCTGCTCGCGCTTCCCGGCGGAGCTCGCCTGTTTCGCTTCGAGCGGGAGGAAGGCACGGCGAACCTGACCGGGGCGATGCTGAACGAGTACATCGGCACGCACCTGGCGGAGGGGTACACGGCGAAGGACTTCCGCACGTGGGGCGGGACGCTCGAGGCGGCCCTGGGGTTCGCCGAGCACGGCCCTCCCTCGTCGGCCGCCGACGAGCGGCGCATCCTCGCCGCCGTGATGCGCCGGGTCGGCGACGAGCTCGGGAACACCGCGGCCGTCGCCCGCACGTCCTACGTCAGCCCGGCCGTGATCGAGCAGTGGAGGGACGGCCGAACGCTCGAGCACTTCCGCGAACGCCGGCTCCGCGTCGTCTCGACGCGCGGCCTCGAAGGGGAGGAGGCAGCGCTTCTGAGCCTCCTCCGCTCCTGGCGCATCAGGCGCTCGCGGGCGGCTGCCTAGTCGCCGCCTAGACCTCGACGATCGCGAAGTCCTCGCCCGTCACGTGACGGGCGACGTTCCAGACCGGCACTTCGCCGATCGCGCCGCGCTTCCGACCGTGATGCGCGTGGCCGTGGAAGACCACGTCCGGCCGGTGGGCGCCGATGGGCGCTGCGAGGCGTCCCGACCCGAGGAAGGCCCAGATCCCGTCCGGCTCCCCTGTCAGCGTGTCGCTGATGGGTGCGTAGTGGAGAAGGACGAGGCGCCGGTGGCACCCCGAGATCGCCTCGAGGCCCTGCTCCAACGCCGCGACCTCCTGTGACGTCTCCGCGTAGACCTCGCGGAGCAGCGCCTCGCCGAAGTCGGCGATCTCCGCGCCCGGGAAGCCGCCCACGAAGCCCTTCGTCCCGGCGACCCCGACCTCGATCCCCCCGATCTCGAGCACGAGGTGATCGCGCTCGAGGACCGTGACGCCGGCCCCGCGGAGCGTGGCGGTCACGTCGTCCGACCGACCGGAGTGATGATCGTGGTTGCCGAGCACCGCGACGACGGGGAGAGGGGCTGCGACCCGGCAGGCATCGGCGAGCACGGCTGCCTGCTCGGGCATCCCGTGGGTGGTCAGGTCGCCGGCGAGCAGCACGAGGTCTGCCTGCTCGGCCAGCCCGGCGAACGAATGCGTGATGCGCTCGCGATGCTCCTCGGAGGCGTGGAGGTCGCCTGCCGCGGCGACGCGGATCACCGGGGCCACGACGCGTGCCTACCCGGCCGTCCCCGGCCCGAATCCTCGGTGCGGTGCGCCCTCTCGCCGCGGACGGCGAGAGGGCGCCGCTGTCGGTCCCGGCCGGCTTACGCCACCTGCTTCGCCAGGTCCTTGCTGACTCGCGTCGAGATCTTCTCCACCTCGCGCAGCGCGTTCTTCTCCTCGGCGAGGTTCGCGTCGAGGAGCTCGACGGCGTCGTCCTCGCCCATCGCCTTCGCCATCCGGCGAAGGCCCTCGTACGCTGCGATCTCGTAGTTCTCGGTACGGGCTGCAGCACCGAGGTCGACCATGTCGATGAGGTCGTCGGACGATTCCTCGACGAGCTTCGCATGCTCCTTCTCCAGCCCCTGGAAGGCGATGCACGGCTCCGCCTTGGGCTCCTCGCCGAAGAGCTCGAAGACCTGCTCGACGTTCTTCACGTGCCCACGTGTCTCCGCGAGGTGGGTCTCGAGCGCCCCGCGGAGCTCATCGTCCTGAACCTCGCCGATGAGCTTCGGGAGTGCCTCGTCCACGAGCGTACGCTCGACGTAGAGGATGTCACCGAGCTCGTGGAGGAAGAGCTCGCGGGGGGTCGTGATCTCGGACATCGTCGTTCCTTTCTGTCGCTTGTGCGGAACGCATACCCGGCCCTCTCGCCGGCGTAACGTCGCGTGAGCGCCGAACGGGTCTGTGCGGTGGGCGAGCTCGCTGCAGGTTCCGCGAACTGCGGCGCCGGGTACCCGCTCCTCATGAGCGTCACGCCCGGCGAGACCTTCCCGGCGCTGATCGAGACCATGAAGAAGGCGGCCGCCGCGCTCGACACTCGGGGTGTGCCCGTCCTGCTCGGCGGTGGGCTCGCGGCCTGGGCGCGCGGCGGCCCGACGACCGACCACGACGTGGACTTCCTGCTCCGCGAGGAGGACGCCGAACGCGGGCTCGAGGCGCTCGCCGAAGCCGGGATGCAGGTCGAGCGCCCCCCGGAGGGCTGGCTCTACAAGGCGTGGGACGGCGGCACGCTCGTCGACCTCATCTTCCGGCCGTCGGGCGGAGCGGTCGACGACGCGATGTTCGCGCGGGCGACGGAGATCGAGGTGATGGCGCAGACCATGCAGGTCGCCTCGATCGACGACGTGCTCGCCACGAAGGTTCTGGCCCTCAGCGAGCAGGAGCCCAACTTCCGCTCCGTGCTCGAGATCGCTCGGGCGCTCCGCGAGCAGGTCGACTGGCAGCATGTGCGGTCCCGGGTGGACGAGTCGCCGTTCGGCGCTGCGTTCATGACGCTGGTCGAGCGGCTGCGCATCGCGTCCGAGGCCGAGCTCCCGCGCCCCGACGCGTCCGCTGAGCCGGTCGGGGCAGGCACCGAGCAGCGCGACTGATTCATCGGTTTTGCGCCCGGGCGTTCGCGGGTAGACCCCCTCAATGAGCCGAGATGGGCGGCCGCAGCGTGATGAGCGGCCGACACTGGTGTTCTTCTCGAGCAGCCGCTCGGGTCCCGCACGCCGGATGTCGAGCCTCGTGGCATGGGTGCGCGTGACGGAGAAGTCGCGCCTCCGCGTGTTGGTGGTCGACACGGACGAGGACGAGCGGCTCATGCGCGCCCTCGGGGTGAGCTCTGTTCCCGCGCTCGTGCTCGTCAGGGGCCCGACCGAGCTCGGGAGGCTCGAGGGACGCGCGACCGGCAGGCAGATCGAGCGCCTGATCCGGCCGCACGTGGCAGCCAAGACGCCGCGGTAGCCGCCGGACCGCAGGGCGTGTTGGGCGCCTCTCGCGGCGCCTTTCCCGTCCCGAGGAGCGAGACAGGTTCCTCGCTGAACGACGTCGCGGATCCCTGGGGCCAGGTTCCGAGGCCTACGGGGTCGCGGACGAAACGTGACTCAGAGAAGCCAGATCAGGAGGATGATGACGATGATGACAGCGAGCGTTCCGGCACCGATGTACACGAGGTAGTCTCCTTCGTTCGATAAGAGGGCAACGAGCACTCCCTACCCGGTCGTTGCCCCACGGAAACGAGCTCGCCGCCCCGCGAGATGCCGTCACGTCTACTGTTCCGGGCCTGATGGACGAGCGCGAGCGACGGATCGCGGAGAACGAGGCGTACTGGCGCCAGGTGAACGAGCTCTCGCCACCCGAGCCGGGCGTCCTCAACCTGATGTTCTGCGAGTGCGGCCGGCTCGACTGCCGCGAGCGCGTTCCGATGACGGTCGCCGAGTACGAGGCGGTGCGTTCGAGCTCCACCACGTTCGTCATCACGCCCGGGCACGCGATCCTCGACGTCGAATCCGTCGTGGACACGACCGATCGGTTCGAGGTGGTCGAGAAGGAAGGCGTGGCCGCCCGGGTCGCGATCGAGACCGATCCGGCCTGACCCTGCGACAGGCGCGCTTCAGGCGAGCCACCACACCACGAGGACGATCCCGGCGACAATGCCGACGACGAGCCAGATGGTCACTGCGACGCTTCCGAGCAGGACGAAAGGCGTGCCCGACCACCTACCGCGCCGCACGACGTCCTCGAGCGACTCGTCCGGCCGCGGTGCGTCCTCCGACGGTTGAACCTCCTGCTCCACTCGATCGACCATGCGAACCTCCTGTTCACGCGCTCCTACCCGGAGGCGGCGCGGGGCACACCTCTCGGTTGTGCCCTCGTGACCGCGGAAGCCCGAAGGCACGGGGACGCTGCGCTGCTCTCGCGTCAACGTTTCACCCGAACGGCGGACGCAGCGTCCTAGGCCCCACGTGCAGCGTCGAGCTCGGCCTGGGCCGTGGCGACGCGCGTCTCGGCGCGCTCGTGGGCCACCCGTGCGCGTTCTGCCTCGCGCTCCGCCGAAACGGCCACTCGTCGGAGCTCGCGAGCCTCGGTACGGGCGTTCGCGAGCGCCTTGCGTGCCGCGTCGACCGCCGCGCGGTCGACGGATGGTCGCCGCGCCTCGTCCTTCGAGGGACGCGGCTTCTCGCGACGGCGCGGACCGCGCTTCGGTGCGGCGCCCGCGAGCGCGTCGAACCCGCTCGCCTCTCGGCCCTGCGTGAGCCGGCCGCTCTCCAGGGCTTCCGGCTCGGTCGCCGCGACGGCCCGGAGCGTCGTCACGACCTCCTGGATCACCTGGTCGGACGGTGTCCGCCCGGAGGCCGCGAGGATCTCCCGTGCGCTGCGCGCGAGCCGGTCGACCGCCGCCCGGAACCGTTCGTCACCGTCCTCCGCCCCTGCGCGGATCTCGTTGGCCGCCGCGAGCAGCGCTCGTACGTCGTCCCGGCGCTCTCGCACGAGCTGGTTGACGACCCACGCCGCGGCGGTCGGCTTGCGCAGCGCGGCGACCTCGGCCGCGTCGTCGGACTGTCGCTCCGTCCGGAGCCGCCGGGCGAGGTCGTTGCGCGCGCGCGTGAACTCGTCGAGCGGTAGCCCGTAGAGGGCGTCGACCTCGTCGGGGAGCGCCATTCTCCGTAGGAAACCAGCAGTTGCTCAGCGGCGGCTGGTCGCCCGTTTCCGCTTGCGCGTCGCGGACGACTTGCGCGAGCGGGTCGGGGCCTTGCGCCGTCGCTTCTTGGCCGCCTCGACGCTGTCGCGGAGCGCCTCGAGGAGGTCCTCGGGAGCCTCGCGCTCGGGCACCTGCTCGACACGGACATCCTTGCCCTTCCGCTTCGCCTTGATCACCTCGAGGAGCCGGTCCCGGTACGTGTCGCGGTACCGCTCGGGCTTCCACGTCCCCGCGAAGCGGTCGATGAGGTCGGCGGCCATCTCGAGCTCCTTCTTGCCGACCTCGACTCGGCCGGGATCGATCTCGTCGATCGGCCGGATCTCGTCCGCGAAGTACATCTTCTCGAGGGTGATCACGCCCTCGCGGACACGGAGGCAGCCGAGGTGCTCGCGGCTTCGCATGACGTACCGGGCGATACCCGCGAGCCCGGAGTCCTCCATTGCCCGGCGCAGTAGCGCGTACACGCTCTCCGCGCCCTTCTGCGGCCCGAGGTAGTAGGTCCGCTCGAAGTAGATCGGGTCGATGTCCTCGTACGGGACGAACTCCTCGATCGCGATGGTGCGGTAGCCCTCCACCTCCGCCGCGGCGAAGTCCTCGTCCGTGACATGGACGTACTTGCCCTTGGCGACCTCGTAGCCCTTGACGATCTCCTCGTCGGGGACCGCCTTGTTGTCCACCTTGCACACCTTGCGGTAGCCGATAGGGCCGTCGTCCTTCGCGTGGAGCAGCGTGAACTCGAGGTCGGTCGTGTCGATCGCCGAATACAGGCGCACCGGCACGTTTACGAGCCCGAACGAGATCGCACCTGTCCAGACCGCACGCGGCATGCTCGGAGCCTTCCCTGGCGGCGACCGCAGGAAACACCGGCGGCGGCGGCGTTTCGTTTCCCTCGCCGTCGGCAAAGAGCCGGGCAATGCACGTGCTCTCCGACGCCTGGCTCGTCCTTCGCCGGGCCGCCGTGGAGGCGCGCGCCGACCGTGTCACGACGACGGCCCAGGCGGTCGCCTACTCGCTCTTCCTTGCGATCCCGGCGACGCTGCTGCTCGTCCTCGGGGTCTTCTCGCTCGTCGCGGACGCGCAGCTGGTCGACGAGCTGATCGAGCGTGCCGAGACCGTCATGCCGCAGGAGGCCGCCACGCTCCTGCACGACAGCCTCGAGCGGACGAGCGAGTCCTCGGGCTCCGGGATCCTCCTGGCGCTCCTCGGGGCCCTCCTCGCCCTCTGGACGACGACGTCGGCCGCGTCGACGCTGATGGAGGGGCTGACGACCGCCTACGACGACGTCGACGAGCGCAGCTTCCTCCGGAAGCGCCTGCTCGCCCTCGCGATCGTCGCCTGCCTCCTGACCGCTGCGCTCCTCGTCATGGGCCTTCTCGTCCTCGGGCCGCAGGTGGAGACGCGCGTTGGGGATGCCGTCGATGCGGAGCGGCTCACGGCATGGGTGTGGTGGACGGCGCAGTGGCCGCTCCTGGTGGTCGCCCTCCTCCTGGCGTTCGCCGTGCTGCTCGCCCTCGGGCCGGATGCCGACGACGTTCCGTGGCGGCTCGTGTCGCCCGGCGCCGTCACCGCGCTCGTCGTGTGGCTGGCGGCGTCCGTCGGCTTCGCCGCGTTCACCGCCCGCTTCGGCTCGTACGAGAAGACGTGGGGAACCCTGTCCGCCGTCGTGATCATGCTCGTCTGGCTCTGGCTGACGAGCGCTGCGCTGCTCTTCGGGGCGGAGGTCAACGCCGAAGCTGCGCGCCGGTCAGCCGAGCGCGACGAGCCCGCGCTTCAGGCCGGCGGGGGAACGCCGGGCAACGCCTGAGGCATGGGGCAGCGCCTCGCGCGCCCCGACCCGGACAACCCGACGCGTGCGTCAGCCGGACGAGGCGGTCTCGTCGTGCGGCGCGCCGACGGGCTTGGACTCCGGCGATCCGCGCTGCCGGAGGTAGATCGTGAAGACGGCCATCACGCCCACCGCGAGGAACTCGGACTGCCAGTTCTGGAGCGTCTTCTCCCAGAACTCCGGCTCGAGCAGGTAGCGCCCCCACGACACCGCGGCGTCGTCGTGGTCGCGCTGCTCCTCGTTGAACGTGCGCCAGTTGTTGAGCGACTGCGCGAGCCAGGTGGCGAGGAAGATGAGGCCCATCACCAGGAGGAGCGAGTTCTCGTACAGTCGCCGCAGGAGTCCGTTCGCTCGCGCGAGTCGCGGAGACCGGGCGGTCGCGTGACGTCCCACCCGCTGTTGCTCGTCCGTCTCGAGGCCGACGTCCTCGAGCCGCTTCGACTCGTTCGACCCCTTCTGCACGAGCCAGACGGTCGCGCCGATGAAGAGCGTGAACTGGAGGAATTCGGACTGCCAGTTCTCCATCACCGCACCCCAGAAGTCGGGGGAGGTCACGTAGTCCCACCACGACACGGAGCTCCCGCCATGCTCGCGCTGCTGCGCGCTGACGGTCCGCTGTCCGGCGAGCGACTGTGCGGCGAGCGTCCCGGCGAAGATCGTTCCGAAGAAGATCGCGAGACCGTTCTCGCGGAGGACGCGTCTCATCCCGAGAGGAGCGAGACGGCCACCGCCGCTGCGAGCCCGGCGACGATCGCGACGACGTAGAGCGCGAACATCGCTCGCATCCAGGGATGTTTCCCCCGTTCGACCGGGGTGAAACGGCGCGCCGTCAGGGCGCGATCATCGCGCTTCGCACGTCGGGCGTCGAGGCGGCGGCTTCCAGGAGCCGTGCGAGATCGGGGTCGGTCTGCAGCAGCACGAGCTCGACGCGTCGCACGTCGTCCTCCTCGGTGACCTTCGCCGACGCCGTCTGCGCGCCCTGCTCCTCCAGCCGCCCGAGGACGGCCGCGATGCTCGCCTGGGGCTCGAGCTCGAGCTCGAGCCGGTGGGCGCGCTTCGCGCGTATCCCGATGGCGTTCGCGAGCATGCGCACGGGCCAGAGGCTCAGGAGGATGATCAGCGTCGCTACGACTCCGAGGCCGTAGTCGCCCGCGCCGACTGCGACGCCCACGGCGGCGACCACCCACAGGGACGCGGCCGTCGTCAGGCCCTTGATGTTGATGCCGTGCTTGATGATCGTCCCTGCGCCGAGGAAGCCGATGCCGGTGATCACGTACGCGACGACCCGCGACGGGTCGAGCACGACGCCGGTGCGGTTGCCGAACTCCATCTCCGACCACGAGAAGTTGCCGACGATGACGAAGAGCGTCGCGCCGAGCCCGACGAGCATGTGCGTCCTCAGGCCCGCCTCCTGATCCCGGAGCTCGCGCTCGAGGCCGACGGCACCTGCGAGCACGACAACGACGAGCATTCGCACGACGCCTTCCCAGAGCGACAGGTCAGGCCCCACGCGCGTCCCTTCAGGCTCGAGGCGATGTGGGGGAGGGGCCGCCCATCCCCGAGATCATTCCCGGGTGCAGGCTCGGTCAAACGGTTCGCCGGTCGCACCTCCGGCGGGACCATCCCGTTATCGTCCGCGCGATGACGGGTCTCCAACGACGCCTCGCCGTCGCCCGGGGCGACACGCCGGCGGACCTCGTCGTCCGCGGCGGCCGGGTCCTGTCGGTGTTCACCCGCGAGTGGCTCGAAGCGGACGTCGCGATCGTGGACGGTGCGATCGCCGGCATCGGCTCCTACGACGGCGAGGACACGATCGATGCGGCTGGGCGCTTCGTCGTGCCCGGCTTCATCGACGCACACATGCACCTCGAGTCGGTGAAGCTCCTCGTCGACGAGTTCGCGCGCCTCGTGCTCCCGCTCGGGACGACGGCCGTCGTCGCCGACCCGCACGAGATCGCGAACGTCCTCGGCACCGACGGCGTCCACTGGCTGCACGACGCATCGGCCGGCCTCCAGCTCGAGGTCTTCTTCATGGCGCCGTCGTGCGTCCCCGCCTCGGCGTTCGAGTCCCCCCGGCGGCCGCTCGCGCAGGGCGACCTCGAGGCGCTCATGCGGCGGAGCCGCGTTCTCGGCCTGGCCGAGATGATGAACTTCCCCGGGGTCATCGCGGGGGATCCGGGCGAGCTCGAGAAGCTCGCGCTCGACGGAGCCGAGCACGTCGACGGTCACGCGCCGGGGATTCTCGGCAACGCCCTCCAGGCGTATGCAGCCTCCGGCATCCGCTCGGACCACGAGGCTCTCACGGTGGAGGAGGGGCGCGAGCGCCTTCGGGCCGGGATGTGGCTCCTGATCCGCGAGGCGTCCATGGCGCGAAACCTCGAGGCGCTCCTTCCCCTCGTCACGGAGTACGGGCCGGGGCGGATTGCTTTCTGCACCGACGACCGCGACCCGGAGGACATCGCCGACAACGGCCACGTGAACGGGATGATCCGCGACGCCGTCGCCTTCGGGATCGAGCCCGCGGACGCGATCCTCATGGCCACGCTGCATCCGGCTCAGTGGCACCGCCTGTCCCGGCACGGCGCGGTCGCGCCCGGGTACGTCGCCGACCTTCTCGTGCTTCCCGATCTCGAGCGCTTCGTGCCCGAGCTCGTGCTGAAGCGCGGCCGCCCGATCGTGGACCTGCCTCGGGCCGACGTGCCCGAGTGGGTCAGCCAGACGGTCCGCGTGCATCCCGTTACCGCGGCGGACTTCGCGATCCCCTGGGAGGGTGGCGCGGCACGCGCGATCGGACTGATCCAGCAGCAGGTGGTGACCGAGTCGCTCGAGCTCGAGCCGCTGGTCGTCGACGGCCACGCGGTGTCGGACCCCGAGCGCGACCTCGTGAAGCTCGCGGTCGTCGAGCGTCACCTCGCGACCGGCCGGGTCGGTCTCGGCTTCCTATCCGGCTCCGGCCTCCAGAGGGGCGCGCTCGCGTCGACCGTGGCCCACGACGCGCACAATCTCATCGTCGTCGGCGCTGACGACGAGGGCATGGCGTTCGCGGTGACACGACTCGCCGAGCTCGGCGGCGGCATCGTCGCCGTCGACCAGGGCCGGGTCGTCGCGGAATGCCCGCTGCCGGTCGCCGGCCTGCTGTCCGACCAGCCGCTCGACGTCGTCGTCGCGCAGAGCCGGTCGTGCAACGAGGCGGCTACCGGCCTCGGCTGGAGTAGCGCCACGCCCTTCCTGACGCTCGCCTTCCTCGCGCTGTCGGTGATCCCCTCGCTGAAGCTGACCGACCGCGGGCTCGTCGACGTCGATCGCTTCGAGATCGTGCCGCTCGCTGCGGGAGAGCCTGCCGGGCTCTCCCGCCGTTGAGCGGGTCGCGGTGATCGTCGGCCGACCGGAACGGTTCGCCCGTCTGCGAAACTCGTCCGATGCCGGAGTCGGCCGAGGAGCTCTACGCTCGCGCGCTCGCGGCGGCGGATGCCGACGGCCGCCTGCCGATGCCCGACGTCGCCGACTGGGAGACCTTCCCGTTCGAGGGCGACATCCGCGTCCGCCCGCTGCTCCCGCCTAGCGAGGAGCCGCCGCGTCTCGGAGAGGACCCGTCCGACTGCTGGCGCTGCCGCCAGAGCGACGACGACGCGATCTGGAGCGACGAGCGGTGGCTCCTGACGCCGCTCCGCGAGTCGAGCGGGCTCCCGGTGATCGTGATCCTGCAGCCGCGGGCGCATTGCGACCTCGGCGACCTGCCCGCGGATCTCGCCGCCGAGCTGGGGGCGCTGCTCGTCCGCGTCGAGCGCGCGGTGGACGCGGTCGGCGAGATCGGGCGCGTCCACGTCGGGCGCTGGGGCGACGGCAGCGCGCACCTCCACTTCTGGTTCATCGCGCGACCGGCGCGGATGCCGCAGCTCCGGACGAGCTTCGCGGCGATCTGGGACGACATCCTGCCCCCGCTCCCCGACGAGCTCTGGCGCGAGAACCTCGCGCTGGTCGCCCGCGCCCTCGCGTCCGACGGCGGGCGCGCACACGTCTGAGCGCGCCCGGAACCGCCGGAAGAGGCCTCAGCCACGCTCGTACGTCGCGATCGGCCCGTCGCGCACGACGAGGCGCCAGCCCGCCCGGCGGAGCGACTCCTCGGCCCGGCGGGGGCACGAGTCGCCGAAGAAGCGGCTCTGCGCGTAGAGGCCGCGATGGACGGCGACGTACCGGATGCCGAGCGCGGGCGGAACCCGGCCGCGCCCGCACGACAGCCCGCGCAGCGCGCGAGCGAGCCGGTCGGCCGCCGGCGGCGCAAGCGTCGAGTAGCCCTGGGGCCGTTCGCGCGGGCTCTGCCGGGCGTACGCGAGGTACGCGCTCCCGTAGTGGAGGTCGGGCCGGAAGACCGGCAGCTCGAGGAGCCGCCCGGGGCCGCGCATCGCGGCATAGGCGGTGCTCGGCGTGTCGGCCGCGACAGCGCCGAACACCGGCACGCGGAGGTCGAGCGCCAGCACGACGACGAGCGCCGCGAGCGCGAGCGCGCGAGCGCGCTTGTGACGTATTGTCACACGTTCCGTCCCGCGCTCGACGCCGAACGCCGCGAGCGCCGCGATCGCGAGGCACGCGATCGGCATGAAGCGCTCGGGGACGCGCGTCGACTCGAGGCCCGGCAGGACGCGCCAGAGCGTCTCGTAACCCGGGAGATTCGCGCCGAGGGCGAGGAGGCACGGGACGAGCGCGGCGAGACCGAGCAGCACCATCAGCCCGCGTTGCCTCCGCAACGCGACGAGCCCGATCACGGCGAGGAGCAGGGTGAGCCAGCCGAGGAACACGAGCTCCTCGACGCCCGCCCCGACCGACCGCCGGAAGAAGTCCGAGAGCTCGGCCGAGTACCGCTCCACCTGCCCGAACGACCGGCCCGTGCCGATCGAGCCGGCAACCGCCCACCGCTCGACGAGGAGCCCCGCAACGAGAGCTGCGAGCCCGCCGGCGCCGGCCTTCCACCACTCCGAGCGAGGGAGGCGCGCCCACGCATAGCCGAGCGCGAGCGGGATCGCGCCGAGCGCCAGATGGAGCTGACCCGAGAGCGGAACGGCGACGAGGCATGCGGCCGCCACCGCGAAGCGTCGCCGCTCGAGCGCAAGCAGCGTCGCCGGCAGGAGGAACGAGACGAGCCCGAGAAGATGCCCGGTCGACTGGCCGACGCGGTACGGCATCAGGCAGAAGACGAGGCCCCCGACCAGCGCCGCGGGGCGGGAGAGCCCGAGAGCGCGTAGCCACCAGCATCCCAGCGCGCCCGCCGCGACGAACGTGAGGAGGACGAGGAGGTCGTACGCCCAGACATCTCCGAATGCGGCACGCAGGGGCCAGTACGGGCCGCCGAGCAGCCACCCCTGCAGGTTCGGCGGGGCCTCCGCCTCGGGGCGGAAGGAGTAGGGGTCCGAGAGCGGCGAGTCGGCGCTCCCGAGCTGGTGGCCGACGAGCCAGAAGCCCCACCCGAGCTGCAGGTGGTCGCCCGCCGCTGCCTGCCCGTGCCCTGCGGCCGGCCGCGCGAGGTAGTGGCCGTCGACGTGGCGGATCGCCGGCCACGTCGCCCAGAGCGCGCACGCGGCGTACAGCGCGAGCGCGACGAGCACGAACGAGCGGCGGGGAGTCACGGGCGACGACGGTAGACGTCGGCGCACGCCGCCGCAGCGCCAAGGGTCGGAACGACGCATCTCGCGACCATCGACACGCGTGCCTTCGTCGTCCACGCCCATCACGACCCACTTCGGGCCGGGCCGGGCCGCTGAGTGTCCCCCTAGCCTGCGGGCGCGGCAGCGTCCGTCGGCAGCGCCTCGGTCGCGTCTGCGATCGCCCGCGCTACCTCGACGATGTCGCGGTTCGCGTTGAAGATCCGGAGCTGCCGCTCGGCGGAGTTGCCGCGGCCGAGGAGCGCCTCGATCCCCTCGAGCTCACGCTCCGACCCGAGCTCGCGGGCGTGCGGCTCGAGCGCGCGCAGCGTCCGCCGCACGAGCTTCGCGATCGGCACGCGGATCCGACTGCCGGTCGCAAGGTCCATGATCGGCGCCTCGAGCCCGTAGCGCGCCGCGAGCCACTTGTTCTCGCTCGTCAGGATCCGGTGGTACGTCGGGATCTCCTCGCCGGCGTCGTAGCGGTCGGAGATCGCCTTCACGACCGCCTGGCAGTACGCCGCGATCGCCACCGCGTCCTCGACGCGTGTCACGGCGTCGCAGATCCGGACCTCGACCGTGCCCCACTTCGGATGGGGGCGAATGTCCCACCAGATGTGCGTGTAGTCGGCGATGCAGCCGGTCCGCTCGAGCTGCCCGACGACCGCCGCGTAGTCCGCGTAGTCGCGGAACCGGGGCGGGGGGCCGGAGCGCGGGAAGGCGGAGAAGACGATCTGCCGGCTCGACGAGAGCCCCGTCGGCTCGCCGCGCCAGAACGGCGAGCTGGCCGAGAGCGCGAGGAGCGGGCCGAGGTGCGGGAGCAGGCCGTTGACGACCTGGACCGCCTTGTCGGGGTCATCGACCGCGACGTGGATGTGCATCCCGAAGATCAGCTCGCGCCGGGCGACGTACTGGAGCTGGTCGATGAGCGCGTGGTAGCGGTCCTTCGCCGTGATCCGCTGGCGCTCGAAGAGGCTGAACGGGTGGGTGCCCGCCGAGCCGAGGCGCAGCCCCTCCCTGCCGGCGACGTCGCGGACGTAGGCGCGGAGCGTCGTCAGCTCGCGCATCACGTCTCCCGCCGTCCGGCACACGGGCGTCGCGATCTCGAGCACCGACTGCATGAGCTCCGCGTTGATCCGATCGGCGAGCTCGTCCCCCTCGACCGCGTCGAGGACGGTCTCGATGTGCTGGACGAGGTCGAAGCTCTCCGGGTCGAGGAGCATGTACTCCTCCTCCACGCCGAGCGTGAAGGGGTCGCTCGAGCCGAACTTGTGGTCGACGACGCTCGCCGCCGGCGCGCCCGCGATCCCGGTGATGTCCGCCGGGATCACCTGCTTCATCCGAGCACCGCCTCGGCCTCGATCTCGACCTTCCAGGCGGGGTCGAGCAGCGCGGCGACGACGCAGGTGGCAGCCGGGCGCGTGTCGCGGAACGCCTCGCCGTGCGCCCGGGCGACCTCGTCCCAGTGCTCGCGCGCGGTGACGTAGATGTTCGTCCGTACGACGTGCTGGAGGCCGGAGCCCGCACGCTCGAGCGCCTCCGCGATGATCCGCAGGCAGAGCGCGGCCTGCTCGTAGGCGCCCTCCGGGACCGGTGCGCCGTCCGGCGGGATCGGCGCTGTTCCGGCGACGTGCACCCGGTCTCCGACGACGACCGCGCGCGAGAACCCCGCGACGCCCTCGTACGGCGAGTGGCCGGTGACGAGCTTCCGCTCCAAGGCGGGACGTAGTATCGCGCCCCGTGCACGCGCTGCACCAGATCGACGGCTGGGACGTCCCGTTCGCGGCCGCCGGCGTGACACGGGCCGACGGGATCGTCGCGACACGCGGCGATGCCGCGCGCGCGGTTCGACTCGCGTCCGTCTCGAAGCCGGTGACGGCCCTGGCAGCCCTCGTGGCGGCCGAGGAGGGCGTCGTCGATCTCGACCAGCCCGCCGGCCCGCCCGGCGCCACCGTCCGTCACCTGCTGGCTCACGCCTCCGGTCTCCCGTTCGAGGGGGAGACGCCGATCGCACCGCCCGGCCGCCGCCGCATCTACTCCAACGAGGGGTTCCGCGTCCTCGGCGCGCACCTCGAGGCGAGCGCCGACATGTCCTTCGCCGACTACGTCCGCGCCGCCGTCGTCGCTCCGCTCGGGGTGGCGCTCGATCCCGCAGGGCACCCCGGCGCCGGGATGCACGGCTCGCTCGACGACGTGCTCGCGGTCGGCCGGGAGCTGCTCGCGCCACGGCTCGTCGCGGCGGAGACGCACGCGGAGATGACGAGCGTCCAGTTCCCTGGGCTCGACGGCGTCCTCCCGGACTACGGCCGCTTCAGCCCGCTCGACTGGGGGCTCGGCGTCGAGCTGAAGGGCACGAAGGAAGGCCACTGGTCCGGCAGCCGCACCTCGCCGCGCGCGTTCGGCCACTTCGGCGGCAGCGGCACGTTCCTCTGGGTCGACCCGGAGCTCGGCGTCGCCTGCGCCGCGCTGACGACGCGCGAGTTCGGCGACTGGGCGAAGGACGTGTGGCCGCGGCTCTCGGAAGCGGTCGTCGACGAGCTCGCCTGACAACGCTTGCGGTGCATCACAAGCGTCGTTGTCGGCCTGCCGCTACGCGTCGTCGGCGAAGAGCGGCCGCAGGAGCTCGTCGAACGTCGAGCGGTCGCAGCTCGCGACGACGCACGGCGTCATCGTGGTGACGGTCGCCGTCCGAGGGACGCCCATCGCGAGCGCCACCTCGCCGAACCAGTCGCCCGGGCGGATCATCCCGCGGGGCCCGCGCATCTCCTGGCTGACGCCGGCGAGGCCGGAGAGGAGGACGTAGAAGCGGTCGCCCTCCTCACCCTCCGAGACGATCGTCCTGCCCGGGGGAACCTCCTCCCGCTCCATGCGCTGGGCGAGCCGGGCCAGGGTCTGGCCCGGAAGGGAGGACAGGAGCTCGACGCGCGAGAGCTCGGTCACGGACGCCGGGACGTGACGCGGGCTCACGGGGGATACCGTAGCCACGCGAAAGCCCGGCAGGGCCGGGCTTTCGCGGGAACGAGAGGGGAGAAGCCTTACGCGGCCGTCAGGCCGAGCGAGCGCTCGATCGAGCCCTTCGGCTGCGCGCCGATCACGGCCGCCGACGGCTCGCCGTCCTTGAAGAGGATCATCGTCGGGATCGAGGCGACGCCGTAGCGCTGGGAGAGCTCCTGCTCGTTGTCGATGTTGACCTTGACGAGCTTGAGCTCGTCCTCGCGCTCCGCGGCGATGCGGTCGAGGACGGGGGCCACCGCGTGGCAGGGGCCGCACCATTCGGCCCAGAAGTCCACGAGGACGGGCCTGTCGGAGTTGATGACCTCCTGCTCGAAGGTCGCGGTCGTTACGTCGAGTGCCATTGGTCCTTCCGTTCCGTAGTGACGTGTCGTACAGATGCAAACGTCGGAGGGCCGGAACTCCTTCCCGGCATCGCTCCTAGAATCGACCGAATGTTCTCACCTCTCCCGGACAAGCCGGATCACGACGCGCTCGAGCGCGAGATCCTCGATCTCTGGGAGCGCGAGCAGACGTTCGCGCGGCTCCGGGAGCAGACCGCGGGCGGGCCGAGATTCAGCTTCGTCGACGGGCCGGTGACCGCCAATCGGATGGTGCTCGGTGTCCACACCGCCTGGGGGCGGACGCTGAAGGACGTCTTCCAGCGCTACAAGGCGCTCCGCGGCTTCCACCAGCGCTACCAGAACGGCTTCGATTGTCAGGGGCTCTGGATCGAGGTCGGCGTCGAGCGCTCGCTCGGGCTCAACTCGAAGCGGGAGATCGAGGAGTACGGGCTCGCCGAGTTCGCCCGGCGTTGCCGCGAGGTCGTGGTGCAGTCCTCCCAGGCGCTGACGGAAGGCTCGATCCGCCTGGGCCAGTGGATGGACTGGGGGAAGGACTACTTCACGTTCAGCGACGCGAACATCGAGTACATCTGGCGGTTCCTGCAGCTCGTGCACGAGCGCGGCTGGCTCTACCTCGGTCATCGCTCGACGGAGTGGTGCCCGCGCTGCGGCACCTCGCTGTCGCAGCACGAGCTCACCCAGGCCGGCGTGTACCAGGAGCGGAGCGATCCCTCGCTCTACGTTCGCTTCCCGCTCCTCGAGCGGCCGAAGGAGTCCCTCGTCGTCTGGACGACGACGCCCTGGACGCTGCCGGCGAACGTCGCCGCGGCGGTCAAGCCCGATGCGGAGTACGGGCTGCGCGAGAACGGCGAGTGGGTCGCGGTCGCACGGTACCCCGACGAGCGATTCGAGCGTCGTGCCCGTGGCGAGGAGCTCGTCGGCCTGCGCTACCGGGGCCCCTTCGACGACCTCGGTCCCGGCGGTGAGGTCGAGCATCGGGTGATCCCCTGGGACGAGGTCTCGCTCGAGGAGGGAACCGGGATCGTCCACATCGCGCCGGGCGCCGGCCAGGAGGACTTCGAGCTCGGCCGCATCCACGACCTTCCCGTGCTGTCGCCGGTCGACGAGGCGGGTCGCTTCTACGACGCCTACGGCTGGCTGCACGGCCTGTCGACGACCGAGGCCGCCGACCAGATCGTGGGGCGCCTCGCCGAGCAGGGGTTCCTGCTCGAGGCGGGCACGTATCTCCACCGCTATCCCCATTGCTGGCGCTGCGACACGCCGCTCATCTGGCGCGTGACCGACGACTGGCTCATCGCCGTGGAGGAGCTGCGTCAGCAGCTGCTCGACGCGAACGCAACCGTCGAGTGGACGCCTGCGTACATGGGCAAGCGCATGGACGACTGGCTCCGCAACATGGGCGACTGGAACATCTCGCGGCGCCGGTACTACGGGCTTCCGCTGCCGTTCTATCCGTGCGCGTGCGGGCACCTGACGGTGATCGGCTCGAGGGCCGAGCTCGTCGCGCGGGCAACCGGGCCCGTCGCACGGGCTCGAGGAGCTCCGCCGTCCCTGGGTGGACGATGTGCGGATCCGGTGCGAGGCGTGCGGCGAGGAGGTCGAGCGGATCGCCGAGGTGGGGGACGTCTGGCTCGACGCGGGGATCGTCCCCTTCTCGACGCTCGGGTTCGAGAGCCCGGACTACGTGCCCGAGGGGTACGCCACCGGCGCGGCGCGCGGACTGACGAGCGCCGGACCTCCCCGACCACGCGCACTGGGAGCAGTGGTTCCCTGCCGACTGGGTCTCGGAGATGCGCGAGCAGATCCGGCTCTGGTTCTACTCGCAGCTCTTCATGTCGGTCGTCCTCACGGGGAAGGCGCCGTTCCGCAAGGTGCTCGGCTACGAGAAGATGCTCGACGAGACGGGCCGGGAGATGCACAGCTCCTGGGGGAACACCATCGACGCCCCGGACGCGTTCGAGCGGATGGGCGCCGACGTGATGCGCTGGCAGTTCTGCGCGCAGCCGCCCGATCGCAACCTCCTCTTCGGGTTCGGGCCGGCCCACGAGATCCAGCGGAAGCTCCTGACGCTCTGGAACTCCGCCACCTTCCTCGTGCAGTACGGGAACCTCGAGTCGTTCACGCCGCGCTACACCGACCTCGAGCGCGGCCCCGATGTGGAGCTCCGGCCGCTCGACACATGGCTCGTGGAGCGGACGCGCGCGCTGGTGCGCGACGCGACCGCCGGGTACGAGCGCTGGCTGACGGTCGACGTGATTCGTGCCTTCGACGCGTACGTCGACGACGTCTCGAACTGGTACATCCGTCGCTCGCGCAGGCGCTTCTGGGACGGCGACGAGACCGCGCTCCGCGTCCTCTGGCACGCGCTCGTCCAGGCGCTCCGCGTCCTCGCGCCCGTGCTCCCGTTCCTCGCGGAGCACCTGTGGCAGGTTCTCGTGCGCGAGCCGTGCCCCGAGGCGCCGTCGAGCGTGCACCTCGCCGGCTGGCCGCTCGAGGTCGCCCCGGACGACGCGCTGCTCGCCGAGATCGCCGACGTCCGGCGGGTCGTCGGGCTCGGGCACCAGGCGCGACAGGCGGGCGGCTTCAAGGTGCAGCAGCCGCTCCGGACGCTGGTCGTCGAGGGCGCCCCGCTCGCCGCCCCGCACGCCGACGAGATCCGCGACGAGCTCCGGGTGAAGTCCGTCCGCTTCGAGCCCGTCGACGCCGAGCTCGTCGTGAAGCCGAACCTCCCGGTCCTCGGCCCGAAGCTCGGCGCCGGGCTCGGAGCAGTGCGCGCGTCCCTCGCGGCCGGGGACTTCGAGAGCCTCGGCGACGGCCGGTTCCGTGTCGGCACGCACGAGCTCGGTCCGGACGAGGTGCTCGTCGAGCGCGCCGCGAAGGAAGGATGGGCCGTCGCCGCCGAGGCCGGCGTCACGGTCGCGCTCGACACGCACGTCGACGAGCAGCTCGACCGCGAGCGGCGGGTCTACGAGCTCATCCGCCGGGTCAACACGCTCCGAAAGGACTCCGGCCTGGCGCTCTCGGACAGGATCTCGCTGACGATCCCCGCCGACGACGCCGACCTGCTCGAGCACGCCGAGTGGATCAAGGCCGAGACCCTCGCCGTCGCGCTCACGGCGAACGGCGACGAGTTGCCACTCATCGAGAAGGCGTGATTCGCCTCTCGTACCTCGTCGTCGCGGACGATTGGTCGGTCGTCGCGGGCCTGGCCGCGGCGTTGGACGCCCAGACGGCCCAGAAGCAGGTCGAGCTCGTGGTCGTCTCCCGGCGTCCGGTCGAGCCCCCGGCCTGCCAGGTGGCGCTTCGTGTCGTCCAAGCTTCGACGCACACACGAGCCGGGGCCCGCGAGGCCGGCCTACGCGCCGCCGTCGGAGACATTGTGGCCCTGGGCGAGACGCACGTGGTCCCCGCCCCGGGCTGGCGCGTGCCGTCATCGATGCCCACGACGCCGGCGCCGACGCCGTGCTTCCCTACGTCACGAACGCAAATCCCGGGAGCCCGCTCAGCTGGGCCGGGTTCCTGATGGACTACGGTCGGTACTCGACTCGTACAGGGTCGGCCGCACCGGTTCCGACGTACAACGCGTCCGTCCGGCGCGACGTCCTGCTCGCACTACCGGATCCCGGCGCCGCACTCGAACCGGGACTTCGCCTCGACACCGACGTTCGCGCGCGCGGGGCCCGTGTCGTCCAGGCTCGGGGGGCCGAGCTTGCGCATCTCAACGTCGACAAGAGGCTCGACTGGGCGCGCGAGCGGGTGCTTGGAGGTGTCCTGCTCGGTCGCTCGCGGCGGCATGCTCTCGGGGCTGCTCGCAGAGTCGCATACGCCGCAGCCTTTCCGCTGATCGCCTGCCTGCTGGCCGCCCGTGCGCTGCGGATTCCCCGACGCACGTGCCCCCGCGGCTCGGACGCGGCCGTTGTGCTCGGATGTGGTCTCTACGCCGTCGGCGAGGCGATCGGATACGTCGGCCCGCTTGGACAGGGTCGGGCCGAGCGGCGCATGCTGCGCTACGAGATGTACAAGCGCGACTACGTCTCTGGCAGGTGACCACGCTCCCGATCTCGGCGGTTCTCGCCCTGGACAGCATTGCAACCGGTCGTGCTGCGATCGCGGCCCTTGACTCGCAGACGATTGCCTCACGCATGGAGCTGGTGCTCGTCGGCCCGGGCCTCGAGCATCCCGGCGAGGCTGCCGGGCGGATCGCGGAGGTCACGCTCGTTGACGCGCCGATCGAGCCTCTTTCCAGCGCGCGTGCCGCGGGGATCGCCGCTTCGCGAGGTCGCGCCGTCTTCGTCGCGGAGACGCACGGCTACCCTCGTCCCGACTGTCTCGAGCTACTCGGAGGCGCGATCGAGAGGGCGCGGTCGCGGCGATGCCTCGAATCGTCAATGCGAACCCTGCGACCGCTCGCTCCTGGGCGACGCTCTTCTGCTCCTACGGAAGCTACACGGGAAGCCGCCCTCGCCGGCTCGCGGCCGTGGCGCTTCACAACGGGGCCTTCGAGCGCCGGGCGCTGACGAGCGTCGCGGAGCGTCCATCGGATCTCGTCTACGGCGTCGGCCTCTCCCGGACGCTTGCGGCGCAGGGCTCGGACATGCAGTTCGTGCCGGCCGCGCCGTCGATCACCTGAACGTCGCGCGGTGGCCTGGCGTGCTGGCCGATAGCCTGATCGGAGGGCAGCTCTGGGCGGGGATGCGCTGCCGCGACTGGGCCTCGTCGCGGCGAGCAGCTCACGTAGTTGGTACCCCACTCGCGGGGCTCGTCATGCTGGCACGGACGCTCCGTTCGGACGGATGGCGCGAGTTGGGCGGGAGCGTTCCGCGTGGGACGCCGTGGGTGATCGGCGTGTGCGCCGCCGTTCAGGTCGCAGGAGAGCTTCGGGGTACGCGCGCGGCCCCGGGGCGGCTGAGCGCCGACACGCGCCCCTCGAACTACACCGCGAGCGATATGTCTGACGCTGGGGTCGTGCGCCTTGGAGTCGTCGGCTGCGGCGCGATCGCAGTCTCGGTTCACCTCCGAACGCTCGCCGGATCCCGGGCGTGGAGGTCACCGCGATCGCGGATCCGGCGGACGACGCCCGTGTCGCCGCCGCGCGGTTCGCGCCTCATGCGGCGCAACTGGAATCGCCGGGAGACTTCGATCGGCTGCACGGATGTCGACGCCGTCGGCGTTGCAACCCCTTCCCGCGACGCACGCCGAGCTCGCTCTCGCGACCCTGCGGCGGGAAAGCATCTGTACCTCGAGAAGCCGGTCGGCATCTCCGAGCCGGACGCGATCGGCTCGCTCGCTCGCGCTTCTGTCGACCGGTGGTGGCCGTCGGATTCAACCGGCGGTTCCACCCGGCGGTGATCGAGGCGCGGCGTCGCTTGGCGAGCGGGGAGCTGGGTCGCATCGTCTCGCTCCAGGCGACCTTCGAGGAGCCGATGACCGAGCGAACGATGCCCGGCTGGAAGCGTCGGCGGGCGACCGGTAGCGGCGCGCCGCTCGATCTCGGCTCGCACCACGTCGATATGGTCCGTCTTCTCCTCGGACGCGAGCTCCGGGCAGTCGGTTCCGTGCTGCGATCCGTGCGAAGCGAGCTCGACGACTGTTCGCTCCGCTTTGATGCCGACGGATGCCGCGTCGCAAGATCGAGCTGCTCCGTTCGGCCGGGCGCCACGACGTGATCGAGTTCGAGGACGTCGGAGAGCGGATCTCGGCGTCGACCGCTTGCGGGAACTTTCGGTTCGGGCAGACCGACGTCGAGCGCGGCTCTGCCCGGCGCGACTCGCGCGTGCTGCGCCGACACGCCGACCCCTCGTACCGGCCCGCGCTGCACGCGTTCGTAGCCGTGTTCGCGGCGAGTCGGTCTCCATCCCGACCCTGGCGGACGGGGTCGCGGCCTTCGGGCCGTCCTCGCCGCGGAGCACTCAGCTGATGCGCGTCCTCCTCGTCAACGACTGGACGCTGGGCGGTAGCGTCGAGCGATACGTGCTCGGCGCGGCGCCGGCCTGCGCTCGGCAGGCGACGACGTCCACGTCGCGGCCGATACGCGCGATGCGGCGGGTCATGCCGACACGTCGTGGACGTCCGACCGCGCGTCGCGCGCGGTCCTGCGTGGTCAATCCTTCGCCGCAGGGAGGCGCTCGCTCGTGCGATCCTTCCGGCCGACGTCGGCACGTGACATGTTCGAGATCGCTGTCGCCGTCCGCTCGCGGCTCTGCGGCCCACGCCGATCGTGCTGAACGCGGCGTACTACAAGCCGATCTGCCCGACCGGGTCAAGCTCGTCCGGACGGTGCGACTGCTCCGCGCCGATGGGACGGTGTGCGCACGGCGGGCTGCATCGGCGCTGCCGCGCGCGCGACGTTGCCGCTATGCCGTCCTCCACGCGGTACGGCGCGCCCGGCTGTCGTGACCTCGCGGCTCCACATGGCTGATCGCCCTCGACAGCGTCGACGACGGTCAGCTCGTCGCCTCGGGTGCGAGCTCCGAGGCGTCGACTCGGCGACGACGCCGGCGTTCGTCGTTCCCTCGGACTCGCACCGGGTTGCATTCGCTTCGACCTTCTCGGCCGTGATCGCAGCGGCGTCGTCGAGCCGAGCTCGGTCAGCGAACTCGTCGAGCAGATCCGGGAAGGGCTCGAGTCGTTGCACGCTCGAAGCGGTGAACCGTGCGGTGACGGCGCGCGTCGACGCCACGTCATCGGCGGCGGGCGCCGGTGGCGAACCGAGCTCGCACCGCCTGGGCGACCGTCGTGCCGTCGCGATGGTCGGAGCTGCCGACGCGTCGTGGTGGACGCGCTCGTCGTCCGAGCGCTTCGGTGTCGGTTCGTCGTGCCGGTGCCGGAAGCGGGAGGACCGCACGGGACTGCTGCCCCGACGACCGTGGGCGCTGCTCGTTCCCGCGTGACGGACGGGTTCCCGAGCGAGCGGGCGGACGAGCATCCGCCGACAGCTGCGGCGACGGCTCTCGCGCGGTTTGGGATTGCCTGCGACGGCGAGCCGCTGCTGGACGCCGCGTGAGATACAGCGTCGTCGTTCCGACGCGCGACCGGCCGCGCTCGCTCGATCGCTGTCTCGGTGCGATAGGGGCGGCAGCAGCGGATCGCCCACGTACTCGTCGTCGACGACGGGACGGTCGACGGTGGCGCGGTCGAGGCGGTGGTGCGGCGGCACGCCGCGCCGGCTCGTCCGGATCTCGCGAAGCGGGGCTGGCCGCCGCGCGGAACGCGGGCGCGAGGCAAGCCTCGACCGACGTCGTGCTCCTCACCGACGACGACTGCGTGCCGGGCTCGCGGCTGGGGCGCGACCCTGGCGGCCCGGGTTGCAGCGGCGCCGGCCCGCACGATCGTCGGCGGACTCACGGAGCCGGCGCCCGCAGCGCGTTCGTACGGGCCTCCGCAGTCGATCGTGCGGACGGTCGAGCGCACAACGGGCTTCGCGCGACGTCGAACGTCGGGTGTCACCGGGACACCCGTCTCGAGATCCCCTTCGACGTGTCGTTCGCGGAGGCCTCCGGGGAGGACCGGGACTGGTGCGCACGCGCTGATCGCGTGCAGGGGGCCGGCGTTCACGGGAGCCTCGTGCGTGGTGCGGCATTTCCCCTCGACCCGTCCGCGCGTTCTTCCGTCGCCATGCCCGTTATGGCGGGGAGCACATCGCCTCCGTCCCCAGCCGGGCGCGAGCCTACGGCTCGGGCTTCGAGTCATCCTCGACCGTTCGCCTGGCCCGCGTTGTCGTCGGTGGGCTCGTCGTCCTGGCTCAGGTCGCAACGCTCGTCCGGCTACCTCGCGTCCTCACGGGTCATGCCCGAGCCGACCGCCGCCTGCGATAGCGTCGCCTCTGTCGGACGTGACCACCCTCGACCCCAATCGATCGTCCGGCATCGCGGTGCTTGGCGGAGGTCCTGCCGGTCTCACCGCAGGTCTCGTGCTCGCTCACCGAGGCGTTGGCGGCGTCGTGCTTCGAGGCGGACAGCCAGGTAGGCGGCATCGCGAAGACGGTCGAGCGCGACGGGTTCCGCTTCGACCTCGGGGGGCATCGCTTCTTCACGAAGCTCGGCCCGGTTCAGCGCCTCTGGGAGCAGACGCTCGGCGACGAGTTCCTCGTACGGCCGCGGCTGTCGCGGATCTTCTTTCGCGGCGAGTACTTCGCGTACCCGCTCCGCGCCGAAGACGTCGTTCGCCGGCTCGGTCTCGTCGAGACGGTCCGGTGCGCCGGGTCGTACCTCGCCGCGCGCCTCCGCCGCGGCGAGCCTCCGGTCACGTTCGAGGACTGGGTGACGGCCCGCTTCGGCCGTCGGCTCTACAACGCGTTCTTCCGCGAGTACACCGAGAAGGTCTGGGGGATCCCCGGCAGCGAGATCCAGTCCGAATGGGCCGCCCAGCGGATCCGCAACCTGTCGTTCTGGACCGCGCTGAAGGCCGGGATCGGGCTCAAGCGGACGCACGTGACGAGCCTCATCGAGGAGTTCCACTACCCGCGCCTCGGGCCCGGGCAGATGTGGGAGGCGATCGCGGACGACCTCGAGCGGGCGGGCGTCCCGGTCGAGCTCGGGACCCGGGTGACCCGACTCCGTCATGCCGACGGTCGGGTGACGTCCCTCGTGGTCTCGGGGCCGAAGGGCGAGCGCGAGGTCCCGGTCGACGGCGTCGTCTCGAGCATCCCGCTCGCGGAGCTCGTCCTGTCGCTCGACCCGCTACCGCCGGACGACGTCGTCGCCGCCGCCCGGCGGCTCCGCTACCGCGACCTGATCGTCGTCGGGCTCGTCTCGAGCGACCCCGAGCCGTTCCCCGACAACTGGATCTACCTCCACGACCCCGGGACGCGCGCCGGTCGGGTCCAGAACTTCGGCGCGTGGAGCGCGGGGATGACGCGGCCAGGATTCACGTGCCTCGGCGTGGAGTACTTCTGCTTCGCCGGGGACGAGCTGTGGAACACCCCGGACAACGCGCTCGTGCAGCTCGCCGCCCGCGAGCTCGGCGGGATCGGCCTGCTCGACCCCGACCACGTCGTCGAGGGGACGGCGATCCGGGTTCGGCACGCGTACCCGATGTACGACGCCGGCTACCGGGACGCCGTCGGTCGTCTCCGGCGTGCGCTCGGCGCCATCGAGAACCTCGAGACGGTCGGCCGGAACGGGCTCCACCGATACAACAACCAGGACCACTCGATGTGGACGGCGCTGCTCGGCACGCTCAACCTGCTGGACGGGGCCGACCACGACGTCTGGTCGGTGAACGCGGACGCCGAGTACATCGAGGAGGGCTCGCTGCTCGACGCCCTCGACGGCCTCGACGTCATCGAGCGCGTCGCCTGAGCGACGCGGCCAGCCCGACCGGGACAGCCGCGATCCCGACGAGCTGGTGGAGCAGGTGGAGCGGGACGGCGGCGGCGACGCCGCGCGCTCCGAGGCGGCTGCCGATCGTGCGATAGAGGTCGGCGTTGAGCGCGACTCCGGCCGCCAGCGCGGCGGCCGCGGTCGCACGTCTGCCGCTGAGCAGCGCGACCGCGGCCACGAGTGCGGCGGCGGCGCTCGCCCGCTCCCGCCGGCCGAGGTTCAGGGTCCCGGGGACGTCGCGGCGATCGGACATCAGGGCGACCCACGGGACACCACGACGGGCGAAGTCGGTGAAGACCATCGACCCGAGCGTCCACTCCTTCAGGTGCGTGCCCTGGAGCGCCGGGTCGAGGACGAGCCGACCTCGCTCGGCGAGGCGGCCGCCGAGCTCGACGTCCTCGATCGACGGGCGCGGGTAGCGTCGCGCGTCGAAGCCCTCGACCTCGGCGAACGCGTCGGCGCGCACCGCGCCGAGGCCGGCCCAGAAGCTCCCGGCCTCGCCTGCCGAGCGCTGGTGCACCGTGTGGTGGAGGAGGTTTCGGAAGCCGGCGACGACGCCCGTCGTGACGACACGGTCGTCGTACGAGCCGAACACGGCGACGAGCCCGCGGTCCCCGGCGAACGCGGAGCGAATCCGCGCGAACGCGTCGGGGTGGACGAGGACGTCGGCGTCGAGGAAGACGAGGACGTCCCCTGTCGCCCGGCCCGCGCCGTCGTTCCGGGCGGCCGCCGGGCCGGCCCGACCGGGCGTCGTGACCACGATCATCTCGTCGGGCGGCTCGTTCGCGGAGCGAACTGCCTCGAGGCAGCGTCGGAGCGTCGGCGGGTCGTTCGTCGCGGGAACGACGAGGCTGAGCTTCACCAATGCCCCTTCAGGTGATGCTGCCTCGTTCCTCGCGTGCGAGGAGCAAGCCAGGCTAGGACGCAGGGAGCGCCCATATCCGGAGATATGGGCGCGACCGAGGACAACGCATGGCGCCGCTCATCGCGCGCGAGGGACCTGGAGGGCATCGCCTGAAGGGGCACTTGGTCGTGCGTCGGCGAGCGCGAGCTCGCGGCGGAGCTCGACCGGCAGGCGGAACGTGACGTCCTCGTCGACCATGCGATACGGCTCGATCCGCTCGACGCCGCGCGCCCGGAACCAGTCGCAGGCTCGCGTCACGAGCCGCTCCGGGGCGGAGGCGCCGGACGTGATGCCGACGGTCTCGACGCCCTCGAGCCAGCGCTCGTCGATCTCCGACTCGTCGTCGATCAGGTAGGCCGGCACCGAGGCCGCGCGAGCGACGTCGACGAGCCGGTTCGAGTTCGACGAGTTGCGGGACCCGATCACGAGGAGGAGCTCGATCTCCGCCAGCATGTCCTTGACCGCCCACTGCCGGTTGGACGTCGCGTAGCAGATGTCCTCCTTCTTCGGGCCCACGATCTCGGGGTACCGACGCCTGAGCGTGGCGATGATCTCTGCGGTCTCGTCGACCGACAGCGTGGTCTGCGTCACGTACGCGACCGGTTCGCCGGGCGGGAGCTCGAGCGCCTCGGCCTCGCGAACGTCCTGCACGAGGATCGTCGAGTCGGGCGCCTCGCCCATCGTCCCCACGACCTCCTCGTGCTCGGCGTGGCCGATGAGGAGCACGGTGAAGCCGTTCGCCGCGTACCGCTTGGCCTGGACGTGCACCTTCGTGACGAGCGGGCACGTCGCGTCGATGACATCGTGCGCGAGGGTCTGCGAGTTCTCGTGGACCGACGGCGCGACGCCGTGGGCGGAGTAGACGACGGTCGCCCCGTTGGGGACGTCGCGCTCGTCCTCGACGAAGATCGCCCCCCGGGCCTCGAGGTCGCGGACGACATGGATGTTGTGGACGATCTGCTTGCGAACGTACACGGGCGCGCCGTAGTGCTCGAGCGCGCGCTCCACGGTCTCGACGGCTCGCTCGACGCCCGCGCAGTAGCCGCGGGGCGAGGCGAGGAGGACACGTTGCACGCTCACGCCCGCAAGGGTACTGGGGGACGGGTCAGCGGGAGGTCTGCGCCAGCACGATCCCGACGAGCACGACCCCGCCGCCGACGAGCTGGACCGAAGTCAGCGTCTCGTCGAGCCACGCCCACGCAACGAGCGCGCCGAGCACCACCTCGAGCATCGCGACGATCGAGACGCGGGTCGCGGGAAGGTGGCGGAGAGCCGACAGCGACAGCACGAACGGGAAGACGGTCCCGGGGACGATCACCCAGAGGCACAGGAGCCAGACGGGCGCGCTCGCGTCGTCGAAGGCGCCCTCGAGCGACACAATCCGGCCGAGCTCGTCGAACGGGAACCGCCACCAGGGCTGCACGATTGCGAGGAAGAGCGCCGCGATCCCGAGCGAGAGGCACGTCAGCGAGAGGGCGTCCCGGCGAGCGGTCGCGTGCTCGCCGGCGAGGAAGTAGGTCGCGAGGGAGCCGGCGGCGACGATCCCCGCCACGAGCCCGACGGTGTCGAGCCTGACGTCCTCCCACACCTGCGTCACCAGGCAGAGCCCGGCGAGCGCGAGCGCGAGCGCAGCCCAGACGCGGCGACGGACGGGCTCGTGCCAGACGAGCCGCGCCCACAGCGCGACGAGGACAGGCGCGGTGAACTCGAGGAGCAGGCCGATGCCGATCGGAAGCCGCTCGATCGCGACGAAGTAGAGCCATTGGACGAACGCGAAGCCGACGACGCCGTAGAAGAGGAGCAGGCGGAGCTCGTCGCGGGCGATGCGGAGCCGCCCTGGAGTGGTGAGGGCGATGAAGGCCGCGAGGCAGAGGAACGCGCCCGCCGAGCGCAGCTCCGTCAGCTGCAGCCCCGAGAGCTCCGACGACGTGAGGACGATCTTCGAGACGGTGCCGTTGACGGCGAAGAGCATCGCCGCCGCGGTGACGAGCGCGTACCCGACGACCGGCCGGCGGCGAGTCCGCGCAGTCCTGCCGTGGAGGGCGATCTCCGTCACCGCGCGAGGCTAGATGATTGATTCCGAATAGCCGCCCACGTGGCTGGTGGCCGTGACACGTCGCCTGGCGCGACGATCGGCCACGACACGTATCACCCATATGCGCCGCGACCGCTCCCCGCACCAGGCTCGGTCACAGCCATCCCCACGCACACGCCTATTCGGTATCAATCATCAGCCAGCACGCCGTGCGAGGGGTCGCACCGATCTAATCGATGATCGATCAAATCGGCGGCGGTGCTGTAGGCTCGCGCGGTGCGCGTGGCGCTCTTCGTCACTTGCCTGGCGGACACGCTGCAGCCGTCCGTGGGGCGCGCCACCGTCGCCCTCCTCGAGCGGCTCGGCGTCGAAGTCGCGTTCCCGCGCGCGCAGACCTGCTGCGGGCAGCTCCACCTGAACTCGGGTCATCCCGACGTGGCGTCCACGCTCGCGAAGCGGTTCGTCGAGGTGTTCGCCGGCTTCGACGCCGTCGTGGCGCCGTCCGGGTCCTGCGCCGCGCACGTCCGGACGCACGTCTCGGAGCAAGCCGACGATCCCGACGGCGTCGCCGCACGGACGTTCGAGCTCTCCGAGTTCCTCGTCGACCGGCTCGGCGTGACGGACGTCGGCTCGCGCTTCGAGGGCTCCGTCACCTACCACCCGACCTGCCACTCGCTCCGAACGCTCCGGCTCGGAGACCGGCCAGAGTCGCTCCTCCGCTCGGTCACGGGCATCGAACTGCGGCCCCTCGGCGAGGCATCCGAGTGCTGCGGGTTCGGCGGCATGTTCGCCGTCAGGAACGCAGACGTGTCGACGGCGATGCTCACGGACAAGCTGCGACGCGTCGAGGAGACCGGCGCCGGAGTCGTCTGCGCCTGCGACGCCTCGTGCCTCCTCCACATCGGAGGCGGCCTCGAGCGGCGCAGCTCGACCGTGCGCGCCGTCCACCTTGCCGAGGTGCTCGCGTCGTGAGCGCCGCTGCGAGCCGCGATGCCCCGCGGCTTCCCTTCGAGCGCGCGGCGCGAGCCGCCCTCGAGGACGGAGCGATGCGTGAGAACGTGAGGCACGCGACGACGACTATCCGCGCGCGCCGGGCGAGCGTCGTCCGAGAGACTCCAGACTGGGCGGAGCTTCGCGCGGCCGGCGAGGCGATCCGCGAGCGGGCCGTGCTTCGCCTCGAGGAGCTTCTGCTGCGGCTCGAGGCCGCGGTCACCCGCGCCGGGGGAGAGGTCCACTGGGCACGCGACGCCGCCGAGGCGAACGAGGTCGTCGTCGGCCTCGTCGCACGGAGCGGCGCGCGTGAGGTCGTGAAGGTGAAGTCCCTCACGACCGACGAGCTCGGCCTCAACGACGCGCTCGCTGACGCGGGGTTCGAGGCGATCGAGACGGATCTCGCCGAGCGGATCATCCAGCTGGCGGGCGAGCGGCCGTCGCACCCGCTCGTCCCGTCGCTCCACCGCGGCCGTCCCGAGATCGCCGAGCTGCTCCGCGAGGCGCTCGGGGAGCCTGGGCTCGCCGACGACCCGGAGTCGCTGCTCGCTGCCGCCCGGAAGCACCTCCGCCACGAGTTCCTCCGCGCACGCGTCGCCGTATCGGGCGCGAACTTCGCGGTCGCGGAGACCGGCACCATCGGCGTCGTCGAGTCGGAGGGGAACGGGCGGATGTGCACCACGCTCCCGGAGACGCTCGTGACGGTGATGGGCGTCGAGAAGGTGGTCGAGGAGTGGCGGGACCTCGGTGTCCTGATGCAGCTCCTGCCGCGCTCGGCGACCGGCGAGCGGATGAACCCCTACACCTCGCTCTGGACGGGCGTCTCGCCGGGCGACGGGCCGTCGTCGTTCCACCTCGTGCTCGTCGACGCCGGCCGCACCCGGGTGCTGGGGGATCCGGACGGCCGGCCTGCCCTCCGGTGCATCCGGTGCTCCGCCTGCGTCAACGTCTGCCCTGTCTACCGCCAGACCGGCGGTCACGCGTACGACACCGTCTACCCGGGGCCGATCGGGGCGATCCTGCAGCCGCAGCTCTCGGGCGAGCGGGGAACCTCCGCGTCCCTGCCCTACGCCTCGTCCCTCTGCGGCGCATGCGCGGACGTGTGCCCGGTCGGGATCGACATCCCCCGGATCCTGGTGCACGAGCGGGCCAAGGTCGTTCGGGCCTCCCGCGCGGGCCTCGAAGGGCGAGCGCTCGGCGCGCTCGGCCGGGCCTTCTCGAGCGCCGAGCGCTACGAGCGCGCCCAGCGGACGGCGCGTGCGCTCCAGCGGCCGCTCGTGCGCTCCGGGCGCCTGCGGTGGTTCCCGGGGCCGCTCGCCGGCTGGGGCCGCTCGCGGACGCTGCCCGGCGTCGCCCCGCAGACGTTCCGCGAGTGGTGGGAGGAACGTGAACGAGGCGCGTGAGGCCGTGCTCGCGCGGATTCGCACGGCGCTCTCCGACGGCGCTCTCGTGCCCGACGTGCCGCGCGAATACGTCGAGCGCGGAGCCGGCGCGCGCGGCGACGTCGTCGCCCGGTTCGTCGCGCAGGTCGAAGAGCTGGGCGGCGCGGTCGTCTCTGCGACCGACGCACGGTCCGCGATCGCGTCGACGCTTGCGGCGCACGGCGCGTCGCGCGTCGTCGTCGCCCCCGATCTTCCGCACACCGTCCGCCCGGAAGGCGTCGAGCTCGTCGAGGACGGCGGGCTGACGCCGTGGGAGCTGGACGCGCTCGACGGTGCGCTCACGACGTGCGCCGCCGCGTGCGCCGACACCGGGACGGTGGCGCTCGACGGCGGGCCAGGCCAGGGGCGGCGGGCGATCACGCTCGTGCCCGACCTCCACGTGTGTGTCGTAACGCGCGACCAGATCGTGGAGACGGTGCCGGAGCTCTTCGAGCGCCTCGGCCCCTCCGCCCGCGAGGGAAGGCCGATCGTGCTCGTCTCGGGCCCGTCCGCGACGTCCGACCTCGGGTTCGAGCGCGTCGAGGGCGTCCACGGTCCGCGGCGCTTCGTCGTCGTTCTCGCGCCGTAGCCGGCCGTACACTGTTCGTCCTCGGGGTGTAGCTCAGCCTGGTAGAGCGCCCGGTTTGGGGCCGGGAGGTCGTCGGTTCGGATCCGACCACCCCGATCGTGCTCGCCGAGCAGGGTTCGGGCAGGAGCCGAATCCTGCGGCTTGATCGCCGCCTCGACGGGGGCACCCACCTGAAGGCGCCCGCCGGCGCGGGCGCAACTGCCGCCTCGAGTCGGAGATGCCAGCAGGCTCGCGGACTACCGTTCCGCGGATGCCGGCTCGCCTCCTCGTGCCAATCGTCGCCGCGATCGTCACGCTTGCGGCTCCCGCTGCCGGGACGTCGGCTGAATCGTTCAGCGGCTCGGTGAGCGCGCTTCCGCCCACCCTGCGCGCGACGATGACAGGCGTCTCGTGGAGGCCCGGCTGCCCCGTCTCGCTCGACGACCTGCGGCTCGTGCGCGCGTCCCACTGGGGGTTCGACGGACGCGTGCACGCGGGACGGATCGTCGTCCACCGTGACGTCGCACGCGACGTCCTCACCATCCTCCGTCGCCTGCACGCCGCACGCTTCCCGATCCGCCGGATGGTTCCCGTCGACGCGTACGGCGCGAGCGACTTCCGGTCGATCGAGGCCGACAACACGTCCGCGTTCAACTGCCGCCCCGTCGAGGGCACGACGCGCTGGTCGGAGCACGCGTACGGTCGCGCGATCGACCTCAATCCGATCGAGAACCCGTACGTCTACGCGAACGGCACGACGTCGCACCGCGCGAGCCGGCCCTACCTCCGGCGGACCCCGTATCGCGCGGGGATGGCGGTCGAGGGTGGCGTCGTGGTGCGCGCGTTCGACGCCGTCGGCTGGAGCTGGGGCGGCCGCTGGTCTCCGATCAGCGACTACCAGCACTTCTCGGCGAGCGGCCGATGACCGGCGCCCTGGCGCTCGTCGCCGGGGCCGTCCTCCTGGCGGCGGGCTCGCTGCGCCTGTCCGCGCGGCTGGCACCGCGGTCGACCGCCTCGTTCCTCCTCGGGGCGTACGTCATCGCGTGGGCGCAGCTCGTCGGCGTGCTGTGGGCGCTGTCGCTCCTCGGGTGGGTCACCCGCTGGGCGCTCCTCGCCGGGCTCGCCGTGGTGTGCGTCGCGCTCCTGATCGACAGACGCGGATGGGGCGATGTCGTCGAGCGACTCCGGGACGGGGCGTCCGCGCTCCGGCGTGCGCTCGAGGACCCGATCTGCGCTCTTGCTCGCCGTCGCCGTCCTCCTCGCATTCGGCTATGCCGTTGCACTCGGTCTCTCGACGCCGCAGAACGACTTCGACGCGGTCGTCGACCACCTCTGGCGTGCCGCGGTGTGGCGGGAGAACGAGGCGGTGGGATATCCGCGGTGCGACTGCGCGCCGTACGTCAACGCGTATCCGCCCCACGGCGAGATGGGCGTGCTCGCGACGATGGTGCTCGGTGGCGCAGACCGCTACGTCGCGCTCGTCCAGTCGTCCGCGTTCGTCGCACTCGCGGTCGGGGTCGTCGGTGTCGCGCGAGGGCTCGGGCTCACCCGCCGCGAGGCGCTCCTCGGCGCACTGCTCGTCGTCACGCTCCCGGTGATCGCGCTCCAGGCGTCGACGGCCCAGAACGACCTCGTCGTCGCATCGTTCCTCGTCGCCGCCGTCGCTCTCCTGCTCGACACCGGTCGCGGCTCGCCCTGGCTGGCCGGCGGCGCCACGGCGCTTGCCGTGGGGACGAAGGTGACGGCGGTCTTCGGGATCCCCATCCTGCTCGTCGTCGCGTTACTGGCCGCGTCGACCCGGCGCGGGCAGCGGCTCACCGGCGTCCTCGTCGGCGCTACGGCGGGCGCGTACTGGTACGTCGTCAACTGGGTCGAGGCAGGGAGCTGGGACGCGGGGTTTCCCTACGAGCCCGTCGAGCCCGGGATCGCCGCTGCCGTCGCGCGCGGGCTCCGCTCGGCGATCCAGCTCGTCGAGCTCCCGGGCGCCGCCGGTCGCGACCGGTGGCTCTACGTCGTCGCGGCGTCGATCCTCTTCGCCGGCCTCGCGTTCGCCTACCGGCGCCGGAGCGCGACTGCGGCCCTCGGGTCGGCGGCGGGCGCGGCGCTCCTCGTGGCGTTGCCGGTGCTGACGCCGGACGTCCGCCGCTACGTCGACGAGGCGTACCTCGAGCTCTGGCGTGCGGTCGGCCGCGACGACCTCGCCGTCACCGTCGGTCGCGACATCACGCGCTCGGCGTCCAACGTCACGTGGTACGGGCCACTCGGTGCGCTGCTGGTCGTCGCCGGGATCGTCGTCGCGGTGATCGCCGCCCGACGCGGGATCGTCCCGTGGCTCGGCGTGCTGCTGACGCTGGCACCCGTCTACTGGCTCGCAGCCATGTCCGCCGTTCTCTTCTACCAGGACGCTGCCGGCCGGTTCCTGATGGCGCCGATCGCGCTCGCCGGCGCGACGTGGGGTCTCGTCGGGCGGCGCCGGCCCGTCGCCTGGGGAATCGCGGGGATCGCGGTGACGGCTCTCGCGCTCGCCGTGCTGAACGACTCGAAGCGCCCGTCCGGCCTGCCGCTCCTCGAGCGCCCGGCACCGGAGAGCTACTGGACGACGCCGCGCTGGCAGGCCGTCGGGAGCGAGGTGCACGTCCCCGGCCTGATCCGGTTCGTCGACGAGCGGGTGCCCGACGACGCTCGCATCGCGCTCGCGATCACCGCCAGCGATCCGGGCTACGTCCTTCTCGGCCCGCGGCTACGTCGGTTCGACCTCCTCGCCGCGCGAGCCCCGGACGCGCCCCGGGCGAGCTGGGTCTTCGTCAGCCCGCTCTCGCGCGCGAGCGGCGCACCACGGCTCTGCGGCGCGTGGGAGCGACGCCGAGAGGCGCCCAGTGGCTGGGACGCGTACCGGCGGGTTGGCCCGCGCTGCTGACGCCCACCACGGGTCGAGAGCGGGTGGCGGGGATCGAACCCGCATAACTAGCTTGGAAGGCTAGGGCTCTACCATTGAGCTACACCCGCGGTCGCGAAAGGGTAGCCCGACGTTCGCGTACCGTGGCCGCGTGAGCCCGGCGGACTGGTCGTGGAGCGGCGAGGCGCTCGCGCCGCTCGTGCTCGCCGCCGGCTATCTCTCCGCCACGCGGGCACGCGACGGGTGGCGCGCCGCGAGCTTCCTCGCCGGGTGTGCTCTCCTCGTCGTCGCGCTCGTCACCCCGCTCGACACGTTGGCCCGCGAGTACCTCGTCTGGGCGCACCTGCTCCAGAACGTCGTGCTCGCGGAGTGGGCGCCGCTGCTCCTCGTCCTCGGTGTGCCCGCGACCCTCGGTGAGCGGATCGGCGGGGTGGCCGTGGTGCGTGCGCTCACCCATCCCTTCGTCGCGCTGCCGCTCTGGGTCGGCACCTACGCGGCGTGGCACGTGCCGGTGCTCTACGACGCGGCGCTCCAGCACCCCGACTCGCTCCTCGTGCTCGAACACGCCACCTACCTCGTCACGGGGATCCTCTTCTGGTGGTGCGTCTGGCAGGACGCACCACACCGTCTCTCCTCGCCCGCGCGGGCCGCCTACGCGTTCGGCGCGTTCGTCCTGTCTGCGCCGCTCGGCCTGGTCCTGGCCCTCGTGCCCGAGACGCTCTACGACGCCTACGCCGATGCGGACGAGCGGGTGTGGGGGCTCTCCCGTCTGACCGATCAGCAACTCGGCGGAATGACGATGGCGGCCGAGCAGTCGATCGTCTTCTTCGTCGTCTTCGCCTACTGGTTCCTTCGCTTCCTCTCCGAGCAGGAGCGCGTCGAGGAGGAAGTGGCCTGACGGGCGCCCATCCGTACCGGGAGCTCCTCGGCCTCCCCCACGCGAAAGGGCTCGTCGGCTGGTCGCTGATCGGGCGGCTGCCCGTCGGCATGACCTCGCTCGCCCTGCTCCTGCTCGTGCGGAGCGAGGGGGAGAGCTACGGCGCCGCGGGGCTCGTGGTCGCCGTCTACGCGGTCGCGCTCGGCATCGGCGCGCCGATCGGCGGCCGGCAGGTCGACCGCTACGGCCCGACCCGCGTCCTGCAGATCCGCGCCGTTCTCTTCGCCGTGTTCCTCGCGGCGGTGGTGGCGCTGGCGCTGCTTGGCGCGGGCATTCCCGCGATCGCAGCCGCCGCCGCGATCGCGGGCTTCTCGATGCCGCCGCTCTCCTCGACGGTTCGGGTGGTGTGGCCCCGGCTCGCCCGCGACGAGCTCCGGTCGACGGCGTACGCGCTCGAGGCGTCGCTCCAGGAGGTCCACTTCATCGGCGGCCCGCTCGTCGCCGCAGCGCTGGCGGCGATCGAGCCGGTCGCGGCCGTCGCCGGATCGGGCCTCGCGAGCCTGGTCGGCACGACGATGGTCGCCCGGCTTCCGCCGGTCCGCGAGACGCCTCCCTCGCGCTCCGGCGGCGCGGGCCTGCTCGGCGCGCTCGGCTCGCCCGGCGTGCGCACGATCATCGGCTACGCGGCGGTGGTCGGCCTGGCGTTCGGTGCCGTCGAGCTTGCGATGCCGGCGCTCGCGGAGGAGCACGGCGCACGGGAGCTGGGCGGCGTCGCGCTCGCCTGCTTCGCCGCGGGCAGCCTCGTCGGCGGGCTCCTCGCCGGCCTCCGGCCCGCGGACAGCGACCTGCGGCGGTTCGTCGGCGGCGCCTTCGTCCTCTCGGCCGCGATGCTCGCCCTTCAGCTCGCCGTCTCGATCCCGACCCTGTGCCTCCTCGCGTTCGTCGCCGGCCTGCCGATCGCGCCGACGATCGGTGCGCTCTATACGCTCATCGACCGCTCGGCGCGCGCGGGCACGGTCGCCGAGGCGTTCGCCTGGTTCGGCACGGCCGTGTCGGTCGGCATCGCCGCGGGGTCGGCAATCGGCGGCATCCTCGTCGATGAGCGCGGCGTCCGCTGGTCGTTCGCGCTCGGAGCCGCGATCGCGTTCGTCGGCGCCGTGCTCGCCTGGGCGCGCCGGGGCACGCTCCAGGGCCGCTCCGCTACGGCTGCCAGGTGATGCCGTAGCGCGCCGAGGCGCGAGCGTAGGCGTCGGGGCCGATGGTCCCGTCCCGCTCCGCCTCCGAAAGCTCGCGGAAGAAGCCTTCGAAGCCCGCCGGCGACGCGAGCGTCAGGAACCGACCCGTCCGCGGCACGACGCGCCGGTGCGAGTGTGGGACGCCCCGCGGTGCGAACACGACCGCGCCGGGCCCGACGTCGAAGACCGTGTCGCCGACGGTGAACTCGTGCTCCCCCTCCAGCACGACGAAGAGCTCGTCCTCGTTCTCGTGCACGTGGGTCGGCGTGTCGAGCGGCGCGAGCTCCTCGATGATCGAGAACGATCCGCCCGTCGTCTCGGCGGAGGCCTTGACGAGGAACTCCGCGTCGCTGAAGCGGAGTCGCTCGCCGGCATCACTCGCGAGGGCGAATGCGTTCGGCTTTTCGGCCACCAGGCAAGGCTAACCGCGGAGGGGCCGTCGCCCGCGGCACCGTCTACGCTCCTTGCGAGCGCCCGTAGCTCAGGGGACAGAGCAGCGGACTTCTAATCCGCGGGTCGGAGGTTCGAATCCTCCCGGGCGCGTTGGTCGTCGGGCTCGTCGGATGTGGGGCGATGGGAAGCGCGATCGGCGCGCGGCTCCGCGAGGGCGGCGCACGCGTCGTCGTCGCGCTCGACGGTCGGAGCGAGCGAACGCGACGCCTCGCCGACGAGGCCGGCGTCGACGACGTTGGGGCGCTGGACGCGCTCCTCCGAGAAGCGACCGTGGTTCTGAGCGTCGTGCCGCCCGGCTCGGCGGTCGAGGTCGCCGGCGCCATCGTCGCGGCGGCCGGCGACGAGCGGCCGCTCGTCGCCGACCTCAACGCGATCGCGCCCCTGACCGCGCAGCGGGTCGAAGCAGTGCTCGCCGGGCACGCGCTCGAGATGGTCGACGGCGCGATCTCGGGCCCGCCGCCGGGCGTGTCGGGCACGACGCGCATCTACCTCTCCGGAGCGCGTGCCGATGAGGTGGCCGGCCTTCCGCTGACCGGCGTGGAGTGGGTCGTCGTCGGCCCGACGGTCGGTCTCGCATCAGCCGTGAAGATGTGCACCGCGTCGGTCTACAAGGGGCGCGTGGCGCTCCTCGCGCAGGCGCTCAGGACGGCGCACGCGCACGGAGTCCTCGAGCACGTCCTCGACGACCTGGTCGACACGGGGCTCGCGGACCGGAGACGGACGGGCGGGACCATCGGCAAGGCCTCCGCGAAGGCGTGGCGCTACGTGCCCGAGATGGAGGAGATCGCCGCGACCCAGGGGGCCGCCGGGCTCACGCCCGAGCTCTTCCGCGCGATCGCGCGCGTCTACGGCGATCTGGCCGAGCGCGCGCTCGCCGAAGCGCCCGAGGATGTGCCCGATGACGTCGCTCTCGCCGAGGTGCTCGAGCGCCTCAGCGAGGGAGATGCAGGCCGAGGCGCCGCGGGAGCGCCGTGACGAACCGCGTCACCGGGTCGGGGCGCCTGCCCGCATCCTCGGCTGCGTCCGCGCGCACGAGTGCGGCGCGGATCACGGAGCCTCCCGCCCAGCGGAGCGGCTCGGGCGGCATGAGCCTCTGCGAGGGCTCGACGATCGCCAGCCGGGTGAGCTCGTCGCGGCGGTCGAGGGCGAGCCGCGCGAGGATCTCGCCGCCGAGGTAGGACGGCCCGACGCCGTTCCCCGTGAACCCGAAGCCGTGGTGCACGCGTCCGCGGCTGCCGAAGATCGGCAGGTGCGTCGGCGAGACGTCGATCGGCCCGCCCCAGGCGTTCGTGACCCGGCGGCCGCGCAGCTGCGGGAAGAAGCGCAGCAGGTCGTCACGCGCCGTGCGGGCGGCGTCGGGGTCGACGTCCAGCCGTGCGAGATGCCGTGCACCGAATCCCATGCGTCCGCCGCCCCAGCCGAAGGCGATCCGCCCGTCCCGTGTCGTTCGCAGGTAATGGAGCAGCGTCCGCCCGTCGGCGACCGGCTCGCCTCCGGTCCAGCCCAGCTCCTCGATCACGTCGGGCACCGGCTCCGTCACGACCATGTGGCTCGACGCGACGGCGTGCGAGAGGCGGAAGCCATGGAAGCCGACCGTGGCGCTGTTCACGGCGAGCACCGCCGTCCCCGCCCGGACGCGGCCGCGCGGGGTCACCGCGACCGCGGCGGCCGACAGGTGCCGGACGGTCGTCCGCTCGTGGAGGCGCACCCCTGCCTCGATCACCTTCGCCCTGAGGCCCAGCGAGAGCCTGGCGGGGTGGACGGTGGCGGACGTCCGGAGGATCGCGCCGCCGAGGAAGCCCGCATCGCAGCGGCCGCGGAGCTCGTCGGCGCCGATCGCGCGTACCTCCTCGGGCGCGCCGAGCTCGGCGCACGCCTCGATCGCGTCGTCCGACGAGCCGAGCTGAGCCTCGGTCGTCGCGACGTACAACGTCGGTGCGGCGCGGTACCAGGCGTCGACGCCGGTGCGCTCGCACCACTCGCCGATACCGTGGACGCCGCGGTCGGACGCGCGGGCGACCGCGAGTGCGCGCTCGTCGCCGACGCGGTCGCGCAGGATCGGGAGGTCGTCCCACAAGGTCGACACGAAGCCGCCGTTCCGTCCGCTCGGCCCGTGCCCGGCAAGCCCGGCCTCGAGCACGACGACGTCGAGCGAGGGCTCGAGCTCCTTGAGGTGCCACGCGGCCCACAGCCCGAGGTAGCCGCCGCCTGCGATCACGACGTCCGCGGTCGTGTCGCGCTCGAGCGGCGCCGTCGCCTCGACCGGCCCCGCCTGCTCGAGCCACCAGCCGTACCGGGTGTGCCGCACCCCGTCCATTCGCGCGCGAGCGTAGCCCCCGCGCGGAACGGGTGCAGCGCGACACGGCTATCCTGATCTCGCGCGGTGGCGGTAGCTCAGTTGGTAGAGCCCCGGGTTGTGGTCCCGGTGGTCGCGGGTTCGAGTCCCGTCCGCCACCCTCGCATCTACCCTCTGTGAGGCTCGGCCCCGTAGCTCAGCGGATAGAGCGGCAGGCTTCGAACCTGCGCGCGGAGGTTCGACTCCTCCCGGGGCCATTCGCACGCGAGCGGTCATGCGGGGGAGCGTGCCGCCGAGTGATCGTGACGACGGCGGTGTGTCCTACGAGCGGAGGAACGCGAGGAGGTGCTGCGCGAACGCCTCCGGCACGAGGACGTCCGCGAGATGCTGCTGACCCTCGAGGACCATGAGGCGGGCGTCGGGGAGCGCCGCCGCGACGGCCTCGGGATCGTCCTTGATCTCGACTGGGGTGTCGGCCCCGGCCAGGATCAGAACGGGCACCGCGATCGATGCGGCACGGGCGGGGTCGAAGCGATCGCCGAGGAACGCGCGGATCTCCCGCGTGATCGTGGGCGCGGCGGCGACCCGCGCCTGCCAGGAGAGCTGAGCCCGGATGGCGGCGAGCTCCTCCTCGGACACGCTGACGACGTCTCGCATGAACGTCTCGAGCGCAGCCTCGTTCTCGCCCCCGGCGACGAGCGCGTCGAGCCGCTCCTCGACATCGCGAGGGAACACGAGCTTCTGGGGCGTTACCGGCGGCCAGCCTTCGTAGAGGACGAGCCTGCGGATGTTCGACGTCAGGAGCGCCGCGCCGAACGCACACTCCCCTCCGTACGAGTGGCCGTACACGTCGACCGGTGACCCGGAGGTGCCCGCGATCGAGTCGACGGCCGTGGCGACGTCCTCGAACTCGCGCTCGACCGAGTATGCGGTCCGGTCCTCGCTCCCGCCGCGGCCGCGACGATCCATCGCGTGGACGGTGAAATATGGCTCGAGGTACGGGAGGAGCGGGGCGAAGCGGTCGTGGACACCGGCCGTGCCGTGGACGAGCAGGAGCGGCGGCCCCTCACCGGTCGTCCAATAGGTGATCTCCGTGCCGTCTCTGGACGTCACGCGTGTCGTCGTGGCCTCGCGAGGATCGCCGGCCCGGATCGTTCCCGTCGCACCGTTCATGGTTGCCCTCCGTGCTCGGTTTCGGGCCAACGGTAGGGCGTCCGACCGGCCGCGACCATCCATCGTTCGATGCATCTTCCGTGGCCGGTCTCAGCGCCGGATGAGGCCGTGCTCCGTCGCGAAGAGGGCGGCACCTGCCCGCGTGGAGATGCCGAGCTTCTCGTAGATGTGCACCGTGTGCGTGTGCACGGTCCCGGGCGCGATGACGAGCGCGTTGGCGATCTCCTTCTTCGAGTTTCCGACCGCGAGGAGTCGGAGGACATCGACCTCACGGTCGGTGAGCCCGGCGGGCCACGGGCCCGAGGTCCGACCTCGACGGAGCGCAACGCCCGCGCACTCGCAGACGGCACGCGCAGCTTCCGGATCGAGCGTCCCTGCCGAGATCATTGCCTCGAGAACCTCCGCCGCCTGCTCCGGTGGGACCGGGGGACGATGGGGCCGGTGCTCGGTGAGCGCGTGGAAGACGTCTGCAGCAGCCAGCACGCGCGCCTCGACCGGAATCGCAGCCGCGGCGAGGCCTCGGTGATATCCGCTGCCGTCCATGCGCTCGTGGTGCATGCCCGCGATCTCCGCGAACGGGAGAAGCGTGGGCGAGCGCGTGAGGATGCGCTCGGTGTGGTACGCGTGCAGTCGGACCTGCTCCCACTCGGACGTGGTCAACGGGCCGGGCTTGTCCCACACGCGGTTCGAGACGCCGACGCGGCCGACATCGTGGACGAGCGCCGCGCGGCGCACGGCGGCGCACGCGTCGTCACCGAGGCCGAGCTGGGCCGCGGCGCCCTCCGCAAGGCGCGCGACCCCTCGCGCGTGCTCGAGGAAGTAGGGGGACTTCAGATCGACGACGTCTGCGAGCGCCGCAGCGAGCTCGTCCACACGCCCGTCGGGAATCGTGACGATCGGCAGTGGCTCGGCTGCGAGCACGGCGTCCCAGACCGAGCCGGCGGCGAGCTCGGCGAAGACCTGCTCGGCGCAGCGCTCGAAGGCATCGGCGACGGCGGGGTCGAACCACCCGGTCGATCGCCGCCGCACCATCGCACCCGCCTCATCGCGGCCGTCGCCGCGGTGGAAGAGCTCGACCTGGTCGGCGAGGACGACGATGCGCGCGCCGAGCTCGACCTCTTCGCCGGCCAGACCCGCCGGCAGCCCTTTGCCGTCCCACCGCTCGTGGACCTGCCCGACCAGGCGGGCGACGGGGTCACCGAGGCCGATCCGCCTGGTGAAGTGGATGCCCGCTTCGCAGTCGGCGCGAACGACGTAATCGAGGAATGCTTTCCCCGAGGTCACGTTCTTGAACAGCGCGCGCGCCCGTCGGGCGACCGGCTCGCCTCGTACCTCCTCGAGCATCGCGCGGATTCCCTCGGTCGGACGCGCCGCGTCGACGCGCAGGTACGCCGGTATCCCCTTGAGCTCGTTGGTTCCGAAGACGCGCGCCGCCTCGTAGGTGAAGGCCGTGCACCCCAGAGGGTGGATCAGCGCGGCGTAGAAGACGTCGCCGCGCTCGTTCTCTTCCAGTCCGAGCTCCTCGGCGATCCGGTTCGCGACGAGGCACGTCCGCAGCGCCTTCTCCGGCGGGAACCCGCGGCCGAGATCCGTCGCGAGCGAGATGGCGGCCAGCAGCTCCGCCAGCCTGATCACACGGCAACTCTACGACCGACGCGCAGGTCGCGCCAGGGCGCATGGATGCGAGACGTGTGGGCTCCGCAGCCGGCGCGTGATCGGCGCGGGAACAGGTGTTCGGCGGGGCGGGTCCGGTCCGTCCGGACCGGGTCCTACGCTCCGGCAATGGCAGTGGGAATCGTCGTCTTCGGTCTCGTGTTCCTCGGTGGGCTCGTCCTGGGCTCGAGGACCCGTCGGCCGCTCGCGACCGCCTGTGTGGTCGTCGGCGCGTTCTGCGCGCTGCTCGTCCTACAGGCGAACGAGCCGTTCGTCGCCTTCGCGGCGTTCGCGCTCATCGCGCTCGCCGGCCTGGTCGTCGACTCGGTACGCGAGACCGTCGGGATCCTGCTCGGCCGCTAGGGACACGGGGGTCTGACCCGAGGGGGTCTGTCCCCGCGAGGCTCGGTCGCGGTCTCGAGGAAGCGGACGCCGTCCGCGACGAGCAGTGCGGCGTCAGTCCTTCGGCATGCGGGCGAGAGGACTCGAACCTCCAAGGGCCGAAGCCCACCGGGACCTAAACCCGGAGCGTCTGCCAGTTCCGCCACGCCCGCATCACGCCGAGCGTAGCGCTCCTACGACCCGGCCATCCAGGCGGCAACTGCTTGAATCCGGACATGGCCCAGGTCGAGGAGCTCGGCGGGAACCGCGTCCGCCTCACGATCGACGTCTCGCCGCACGAGCTCGAGCACGCGGTCGAGCACGCCGCCGACGACCTCTCCGAGGCGGTCAAGGTGCCCGGGTTCCGCAAGGGCAAGGTGCCGCGGCAGGTGCTCCTGGCGAACGTCGGCCGCGACCGGCTCTGGGTCGAGGCGGTGGAGTCGCACATCGGCGGCTGGTTCTGGAACGCGGCGGCGCGCTCACGCCTCCGTCCGGTCGCGACGCCCGAGTACGACTTCGAGCTCCCGACGTCCGAGAGCGAGCCGTGGACGTTCAGCGCGACGGTCGAGATCCAGCCCACGCCCGAGATCGTCGACTGGACGACGCTCGAGGTGCCTCGCGCGGAGGCCGAGATTCCCGAGGAGCTTGTCCAGCAGGAGCTCGACGCCCTCCGGAGCTCGGTCGCCGAGCTCGTGCCCGCCGACGACCGCGAGGCGCGTGAGGGCGACACGCTCGTCATCGACCTCGCGTCCGAGGGCGGTGGGGGTCAATCCGACACGGTCGTCGAGCTCGGCGCGCGGAGCCTCGTCGAGGAGATCGAGCAGGCGCTCGTCGGCGCGCGCGTGGGCGACACGCGAAGCGTCCGCTACGAGCTGGCCGACGGCTCCGAGACCTCGGTCGACGTCACCGTCAAGCACGTCAACGAGAAGGTGCTGCCCGAGGCGGACGACGAGCTCGCCCGCTCGGCGAGCGAGTTCGACACGCTCGCGGACCTGCGCGCGGAGATCGAGGGGCGGATCCGCGCGGCGCTCGACGCCCAGATCGACGGCGCATTCAGGGCCGCTGCGGTGGACGAGCTCGTCCGCGCGTCGAACGTGCAGGGTGCCGGGCCGCTCGTGGAGGCGAGAGCGCGCGAGCTGCTTGAACGGCTTCGTCCGCTCGCTCGCGAACCGGGGCATCAGCCCGGAGGCCTACTTCCAGGCAACGGGGCAGTCACCCGAGCTGTTGACGGCCCAGATCCGCGGCGAGGCGGCACAGTCCGTCGCCCGTGAGCTCGCCCTCGAGGCGGTCGCCGAGCGTGCCGGCATCGCCGTCTCCGACGACGAGGTGAAGGACCTGATCCGCGAGCAGGCGGAGCTCTCCGGCGACGACCCCGAGTCGGTGATCGCCGACATCTGGGCGCACGGTCAGCAGGAATCGCTCCGCGAGGACCTGCGTCTGCGGGCGGCGCTCGACCGGCTCGCTGCGGACGTGAAGCCGATCGCGCCCGAGCAGCACGCTGCACGCGAGGCGATCTGGACGCCGGACAAGGAGAAGCCGGCCGGCGAGACGAAACTGTGGACCCCCGGAAGCGAGGAGAGTCGATGAGCCCCCTGATCCCGATGGTGATCGAGCAGACGTCGCGTGGCGAGCGGTCGTTCGACATCTACAGCCGCCTGCTCAACGAACGGATCATCTTCCTCGGGACACAGGTGGACGACCAGATCGCGAACCTGATCATCGCGCAGCTCCTCCACCTCGAGTCCGAGGACCCGGACAAGGACATCGACCTCTACATCAACTCGCCCGGCGGGCACGTGTATGCGGGACTGGCGATCTACGACACGATGCAGTTCATCAAGCCGGACGTGCGGACGATCTGCGTCGGCATCGCGATGAGCATGGGCGCCGTTCTCCTTGCCGGCGGCGCCGAAGGGAAGCGGATGGCGCTGCCGAACTCCAAGATCCTGCTCCACCAGGTGTGGGGTGGCTACCAGGGTCAGGCGTCCGACATCGAGATCCATGCGAGGGAGACGATCGCGTTGAAGCGAAAGCTGGAGGAGATCGTCGCTCATCACACGAAGCAGGACGAGGAGAAGGTGCGCAAAGACATGGATCGCGACTTCTTCATGACGTCCGAGGAGTCGGTCGAGTACGGGATCATCGACCGGGTGATCACGCACCGGTGATCGAGGGAACGCCGCCGAACGGGGTAGCCGGACCCGCGAATTCGGAGTAAAAGAGGAGACCAGTGGCCCGAGCGAGCGAGGGAAACGAACAGCTGCTCTGCAGCTTCTGCGGCAAGAGCCAGCGGCAGGTGAAGAAGCTGATCGCCGGTCCCGGCGTCTACATCTGCGACGAGTGCATCGATCTCTGCAACGAGATCATCGACGAGGAGCTGACGTCTCCCGCCGCGCTCGACCTCGACAACCTCCCTCGTCCGAGGGACATCTACTCCGTCCTGAACGACTACGTCGTCTCCCAGGAGGAGGCGAAGCGGACGCTTTCGGTGGCGGTCTACAACCACTACAAGCGCGTGCGCATGGGCCAGGTCGACGAGCACGACGTCGAGCTGCAGAAGTCCAACATCCTCCTGCTCGGCCCGACCGGCTGCGGGAAGACGCTTCTCGCGCAGACGCTCGCGCGGATCCTCAACGTGCCCTTCGCGATCGCCGACGCGACCGCGCTCACCGAGGCCGGCTACGTCGGCGAGGACGTCGAGAACATCCTTCTCAAGCTCATCCAGGCGGCCGACTTCGACATCAAGAAGGCCGAGACCGGGATCATCTACATCGACGAGGTCGACAAGATCGCGCGAAAGGCGGACAACCCGTCGATCACGCGCGACGTGTCGGGCGAGGGCGTCCAGCAGGCGCTCCTCAAGATCCTCGAGGGCACCGTCGCCTCGGTGCCGCCCCAGGGCGGGCGCAAGCACCCGCACCAGGAGTTCCTGACGATCGACACGACGAACATCCTCTTCATCTGCGGCGGCGCGTTCGCCGGGCTCGACAAGATCATCGCCCGCCGGATCGGCAAGAACGCCGTCGGCTTCGGCGCCGACGTTCGCTCGAAGCACTCGGAGGAGAGCGCGGAGCTCCTCTCCGAGGTGATGCCCGAGGATCTCGTCAACTTCGGCCTGATCCCGGAGTTCATCGGTCGCCTGCCGGTCGTCTCGGCCGTCCACCAGCTGCGCCGCGACGACCTCGTCCGGATCCTCACGGAGCCGAAGAACGCGCTCGTCAAGCAGTACCAGCGCTTCTTCGGGTACGACACGATCGAGCTCGTCTTCACCGACGACGCACTCTGGGAGATCGGCGACAAGGCCCTCGAGCGCGAGACCGGCGCCCGCGGCCTCCGCTCGATCATCGAGGGCGCGCTGCTCGACGTGATGTTCGAGCTGCCCTCGCGCCGCGACGTCTCCAAGTGCGTGATCACGAAGGAGACGATTGCCAAGGGCATCAGCCCGACGCTCGTCACCCACGGCGTGCCCGACGAGGACGACCTCGGGGCCGTCGCCGACGGCACGGGCTGAGCGACCGCCACCCGTGGCGGAGCGTTCGCGCACGACCACCTGGACCGACCCGCACGAGGTCCTCGCGCAGGCGGTGGAGCTTCCGGGGCTCGAGCTGCTTCGTCGTATGCTCGCGGGGGAGCTGCCGTACCCTCCGATCGCCGCCACCGTCGGGATGCACCTCGTCGAGGTGGAGCCCGGCCGGGTGGTGTGGGAGGCCGAGCCGGGCGAGCACTTCTACAACCCGATCGGCACCGTCCACGCGGGATTCGCGACGACGGTCATGGACTCCGCGATGGGAACGGCGTTCGTCTCGGTCTCGGAGGCGGGGACGCGCTGGACGACGCTCGAGCTGAAAGCGAACTTCACGCGGGCGATCACCGCGGAGACGGGTGTCGTCCGTTGCGTCGGCACGATCGTTCACCGCGGGCGGACAGTCGTCACGACGGAGGCGCGGCTCGAGGACGGGGCGGGCAAGCTGCTCGCCCACGCGACGAGCACCATCCTCGTGCTCGGCTGAAGCCGGACGCCGAGCTCCACGACCATAGACTCCGCGGCCATGGATTCGCTGTACTCGCCCGAGAGCGTCGAGCGGCGCTGGCAGGAGACGTGGGAGGCCGAGGGGCTGTACGCCGCCGGCGCGGGTCGGCGCCGCGACGACACGTTCGTCATCTGCGTCCCGCCGCCGAACGTCACCGGCGAGCTCCACATGGGACACGCGCTCAACGGGTCGATCCAGGACGTGCTCGTCCGCTGGCACCGGATGCGCGGCTTCGACACGCTCTGGCAGCCGGGCTACGACCACGCGGGAATCTCGACGCAGAACGTCGTCGAGAAGCAGCTCGTCGCGGAGGGCACCTCGCGGCAGGAGATCGGCCGCGACGCGTTCCTCGAGCGGACGTGGGGCTGGCTCGACGAGACCGGCCGCACGATCATGGGGCAGTTCCGGCGCCTGGGGGCGTCGCTCGACTACGCGCGCGAGCGGTTCACGATGGACGACGCGTACGTCGAGGCCGTGATGACGTTCTTCGTCCGCCTGTGGGACGCCGGCTGGATCTACCGGGCGAACCGGATCGTCAACTGGTGCCCCCACCACCGGACCGCCATCTCCGACCTCGAGGTCGAGCACGTCGAGATGGACGACACGCTCTTCCACGTCCGGTACCCGTTCGCGGACGGCGACGGGGTCGACGGGATCACGATCGCGACCGTGCGGCCGTCGACGATCCTCGCCGACGTCGCCGTCGCGGTGCACCCCGACGACGAGCGGTACCGGGATGCTGTCGGGCGCGAGGTCGTCGTCCCCGTCGTCGAGCGCCGCGTCCCCGTCATCCCCGACCAGCGTGTCGACCCGGAGTTCGGCACCGGCGCGCTCAAGATCACACCGGGGCACGACCCGACCGACTTCGAGATCGGCGCCGCGCACGGCCTCGAGACGCTCACCGTGATCGGCCTCGACGGCCGGATGATCGCGGAGGGCTTCGAGGAGCTCGACCAGAAGGCCGCCGACAAGAGGATCATCGCCTGGCTCGACGAGCGGGGTCAGCTCGAGAAGCGCGACCCATACCGCCACTCCGTCGGCACGTGCGAGCGCTGCCACTCGCGGATCGAGCCGCTCGTGTCGCCGCAGTGGTGGTGCGGGATGGACGAGCTCGCGCGCCCGGCGATCGAGGAGCTTCGCGCGCGACATGTCCGGTTCCACCCGGAGAGCCAGCACCGGTTCGCGATCGAGTCGCTCGAGCAGGCACCGGACTGGTGCGTCTCCCGACAGCTCTGGTGGGGGCACCAGATCCCCATCTGGTCCTGCCCCGACGGCCATGGGACCTGCACGTGGCCGCCGCCCGACGCATGCGCCGAGTGCGGCACGACGGAGCTCGAACGAGACCCCGACGTGCTCGACACCTGGTTCTCGTCGGCCCTCTGGCCGTTCGCGACGCTCGGCTGGCCCGAACAGACCCGCGAGCTCGAGCGCTACTACCCGGGCGACGTGAACGTCACGGCCCGCGACATCATCCGCCTCTGGGAGAACCGGATGATCTTCGCCGGCCTCTTCCTCCTCGGCGAGATCCCGTTCACGGACGTGATCATCACGTCGACGGTCCTCGCGCCCGACGGACGGCGGATGTCGAAGAGCCTCGGCACGGGGGTCGACCCGATGGAGCCGGTCGAAGCGCACGGCGCGGACGCGACGCGCTACGGCCTGCTCAAGGCGTCGTCGACCCAGGACGTCCGCTACGCGCCGAAGGCGATCGAGGAGGGGCGCAAGCTCGCGATCAAGCTGTGGAACGTGGCGCGCCTGATCCTCCAGAACACCGAGGGGGCGGCCCCGGCGCTCCGCCCGGCGGTGCTCGAGGAGCGCTGGATCATCGCGCGGCTCGACGCCGCCCGCGCGGGGGTGGAGGAAGCCTGGAGCGCGTTCGACTTCGCGGCCGCCACGAGCGTGCTCTACCACCTGACGTTCGACGACTTCTGCGACTGGTACGCGGAGGCGGTCAAGCAGCGCCTCTACGACGGCGACGAGGACGCGTGCGCGACGGCCCTCGCTGCGCTCGAGCGGCTGCTCGCGCTCCTCCATCCGCTGATGCCGCACGTGACCGAGGAGATCTGGTCGCACCTTCCCGGCCGATCCGCGCGGCTGATCGTGTCGGCCTGGCCCGAGCCGGACGCGGCGCACGCAGACGCGCTCGGCGCCCTCGACCGCGTCCAGGAGGCGGCGCAGGTGTTCCGGCGGAGCGGTGTCCGGGTCGAGCTATCCGGAGCGGACGAGCAGCGCATCTTCGCCGCGGTCGTACGCCCGGAGCGCCGCCGCGACGACGGCGACGTCGAGGCCGAGCGGGCGCGGCTGCGCACGGAGATCGCCCGCGCGGAGGGCATGCTCGCGAACGAGCGGTTCGTCGCGAACGCGCCGGCCGAGGTGGTCGAGGCGGAGCGCGCCAAGCTCGAGCGATACCGCGGCGAGCTGGAGCTCCTCGGCGCATAGCGCGCCCTGGGCGCGTTCTGCGCCTAGAAATCCAGCTATGAGCAACGTGTCGTGGCTCGAGACCTTGTCGCCGTGGCCGAAGGACGGCTTCGGCACGGAGCGGATGCGCGCACTGCTCCTCGAGCTCGGCCAGCCGCAGGTGGGCCTGCCCGCGGTCCACGTCGTCGGGACGAACGGCAAGTCGACCACGACGCGGATGGTGGAGGAGCTCCTGCGCGCGCGCGGGATCTCTGCCGGGGCGTACCTGTCGCCGCACGTCCGCTCGTGGTCGGAGCGGATCCGCGTCGCCGGCACCGAGGTCGACCTCGAGGCGCTGCTCGACCGGGTGCGGCCGGCGGCAGAGCTCGTCGAGGCGACGCAGTTCGAGGTGCTCACTGCAGCCGCCTTCGTCGCGTTCCGGGAGGCTGAGGTGGAGGCCGCGGCCGTCGAGGCCGGGCTGGGCGGCCGGCACGACGCGACGAACGTGCTCGACGCGACGCGGGTCGTCGTGCTCACGAACGTGTCGCTCGAGCACACGGACGTCCTCGGCTCGACCCGCGAGGCGATCGCCAGGGAGAAGCTCGCCGTCACGCCGTCCGGGTGCACCGTCGTCGTCGGAGAGCCCGAGTGGGAGGCGATGGCGCTTGCGGCGGGCGCCGGCCGCGTCCTCGTCGAAGAGGGCGGCCCGGCACTGCTCGCGACTGCGGCCGCTCGGGCGTTCCTGGGCGAGGACGTCGATCCGTCCGTCCTCGACGGCGTCGTCCTCCCCGGCCGGCTCGAGCGCCGAGACCGCGAGGTCCGGGACGGTGCGCACAATCCAGCCGGCATCCGCTGGCTCGTGGAGCGGCTTCCCCCGGACGACTACACGGTGATGGCCTCGATTCTCTCGGACAAGGACGTCGATGCCATGCTGTCGGGGCTCGCCCGGCTGGGCGAGCGCTTCGTCGCGTGCCGCTCCTCGAACGCGAGGGCGCTGCCGGCGGACGAGCTCGCTGCCCACGCACGTCGGTGGTTCGCGGTCGTCGAGGCACTCGACGATCCCCGGGAAGCGCTCGTCCTGGCCCACTCGCTCGGCGAGCCGGTGCTCGTGACCGGGTCGCTCTACCTCCTGGCCGACCTGGAGGGCGCGCCGTGACGCGGATGCGCGAGCGGCTCACCGTGTTCGGCTTCGCGGGGCTCGTCCTGCTCGTGATCGTGGGGACCGCGTTCGCCCTCGGGTATATCCTCGGCAAGCTCCTGCTCTGAGGACCCCGTGCTCGCCGCCGCCGCCGACGACAGCCTGTTCGACTCCAACGCGTTCGACGTCGCGAAGAACCTCGGGATCTTCCTGCTGGTCGTCTTCTGGCTCGCGACCGTCTACTGGGTCTTCAAGGACGCGCGTCGGCGGATCGAGGACCCGTGGCTCGTCGCGATGGCGACGCTCCTGGGGGCGATCCCGCCGTTCCTCGGCCCGCTCATCTACATGCTGTTCCGCCCACCCGAGTACATCGAGGACGTGCGCGAGCGGGAGCTCGAGATCCTCGCGATCGAGGAGCGACTCGCCGAGCGCGACCTCCGTTGCCCCGTGTGCCGAGGCGTCGTCGAGCCGTCGTTCCTCGTCTGTCCGGTCTGCACGACGCGCCTCAAGCAGTCCTGTGGGGAGTGCGCGGCGCCGCTCGAGCCGATCTGGCAGGTCTGTCCGTACTGCGCGACGGCCGTTCCGCCGGGGATCGTGACCGGCGAGGACGTTCTCCAGCCGGTCCGGCCGCGCAGGTCGGGGCGCCGCGACTGAGAGACGCCCGAGCGGCGCTCGCGGCACGACCGAGATGCCCGGCGCGGTCGACCGCGCCCGTCGCGCTCCAGCGTCTAAGGTTCGCGCCTCATGGCAGTCGAGACGACACTGGTGCTCGTCAAGCCCGACGGCATCCGGCGGGGCCTGTCCGGCGAGGTGCTCCGGCGCTTCGAGCGCCGCGGCTACGAGCTGCGCGGCGTCCGGCTGTTGCGCGTGTCGAAGGGGCTGGCACGTGAGCACTACGGCGAGCACAGGGGCAAGCCGTTCTTCGGGGAGCTCGTCGACTTCATCACATCAGGCCCGGTGCTGGCGGTCGCCGTTCGCGGCGAAAGCGCGATCGCCGGCGTTCGCTCGCTGATGGGCGCAACCAACCCCGCGGACTCGCCGCCGGGCACGATACGTGGCGATCTCGCCACCGAACTCTCGGAGAACGTCGTCCATGGCTCGGACTCGAAAGCAAGCGCCCGTCGTGAGCTCCGCCTCTTCTTCCCCGACGGGCTCGTCTAGCCCGTCCGGCCCTGAAGGCGGCGACCCCGTTGCGCTGCGCCGACATCGTGCGGATGTCGAGCGCAACCGCAAGGCGTGGGCCGCCTGGGCGGCGGACTACTTCGACCCGGGCCTCGACAACTGGATGGCCCATGAGCCCACATGGGGCATCTGGAGGACGCCCGAGTCGGAGCTCGGGCTCCTGGACGAGGTCGTCGCGGGGACCGAGGCGATCGATCTCGGCTGTGGCACGGGCTACGTCTGCGCGTGGCTCGCGCGTCTGGGAGCGCTTCCGGTCGGGATCGACGTCAGCGACGAGCAGCTCGAGAACGCTCGCCTGCTGCAGAAGCAGTTTCGGCAGAGCTTCCCGCTGATCCGCACGAGCGCCGACGAGGTGCCGTTCGAGGACGGGAGCTTCGACTTCGCGATCTCCGAGTACGGCGCGAGCATCTGGGTCGATCCGCAGCGGTGGGTGCCCGAGGCGGCACGGCTCCTGCGTCCGGGTGGGCAGCTCGTGTTCTTCGTCAACGGCGCGATCCTCATGGCGTGCACCCCCGAGGACGGCACGGAGACGGCGACGGCGCTCGAGCGCGACTACTTCGGCATGTACAGGTTCGAGTTCCCGGGCGAAGCGTCCGTCGAGTTCCATCTTCCCCACGGCGAGTGGGTCAGGCTGCTCCGGGCCAACGGCTTCGAGCTCGAGAACCTCATCGAGGTGAGACCGCCCGAGGAGGCGACGACGCGCTACTCGTTCGTGTCCGCGGAATGGGCACGTCGCTGGCCCAGCGAGGAGATCTGGGTCGCGCGCAGGCGCGCGTGACCGCGCGTCGGCCGCCCCCGTCGTTGGTCCTCGCGTCGACGTCCCCGCAGCGGCGCGCGATCCTGGAGCAGCTGCGGATCCCGTTCGCCGCCGTTCCCCCCGACTACGTGGAGCACGACCCACCCGACGCCGATCCGACCCTGCTCGTACGGGCGCACGCTGCCGGGAAGGCGCGTTCCGTCCACCGGGACGGCCGAGCGACCCTCGGCGTCGACACGACGGTGCATCTCGACGGTCGGGTCTACGGCAAGCCACGCGACGGAGACGACGCCACCTCGATGCTGAGCGAGCTGTCGGGTCGGACGCACACCGTCGTGTCGGGCCTCTGCCTGATCACCGGCCGCGGCGAGGTCGTGGAGCACGCCGAGACACGCGTCGCGTTCCGGGCGCTCGACTCGTCGACGATCCGCGCGTACGTCGGCAGCGGCGAGTGGCGCGGACGGGCAGGCGGCTACGCGATCCAGGGGCTCGGCGGGCGTCTCGTCCAGCGGATCGAGGGCGACTACCCGAACGTCGTCGGGCTCCCGGCCGCGCTCCTCGTCTCGACGCTCGAGCGCGAGCTGCCGGACATCCTGGCCTCGTAGACGCGCAGCCGCGCTCGAAACGGCTGCAAATCGGCCAGGAGCTACACTCATGCTCCCGTGGGCCTCTTCCGCTCGATGACAGGCTTCGGCGGCCGCGACATGGCCGTGGACCTCGGCACCGCGAACACGCTCGTATACGTCCGCGGCCGTGGCATCGTTCTCTCCGAGCCGTCGGTCGTCGCGATCGACCAGCGCACGGGCGACGTGCACGCGGTCGGAGTCGAGGCGAAGCGGATGCTCGGGCGCACGCCGGGCTCGATCTCCGCGATCCGCCCGCTGAAGGACGGCGTGATCGCCGACTTCGACGTGACGGAGCAGATGCTCCGCCACTTCATCCAGAAGGTGCACCAGCACCGGTTCGCGCATCCGCGCGTCGTGGTCTGCGTCCCGTCCGGCGTCACCGGGGTCGAGAAGCGAGCCGTCGAGGAGGCGACCCTCTCCGCGGGCGCGCGCCAGGCCTATCTCATCGAGGAGCCGATGGCCGCCGCGATCGGCGCCGGGCTCCCCGTCGCCGAGCCGACCGGGAACATGATCGTCGACATCGGCGGCGGCACGACCGAGGTCGCCGTCATCTCGCTCGGCGGGATCGTCGTCTCCCAGTCGCTCCGCGTCGGCGGCGACGAGATGGACGAGGCGATCGTCAACCACATCAAGAAGGAGTACAAGCTCCTCGTCGGCCAGCAGACCGCGGAGGAGATCAAGCTCGAGGTCGGCTCCGCCCACCGGATGTCGGAGGAGGTGCAGGCCGAGGTTCGCGGTCGCGACATGCTCACCGGCCTGCCGAAGACGGTCATCATCACGTCGGAGGAGATCCGGCGCGCGCTCGACGAGCCGGTCTCGCAGATCGTCGACGCGATCAAGTCGACGCTCGACAAGACGCCTCCCGAGCTCGCCGCGGACATCATGGATCGCGGCATCGTGCTCGCCGGCGGCGGCGCGCTCCTCCAGGGCCTCGACGAGCGGCTCCGTCACGAGACGCAGATGCCCGTGCACCTCGCCGAGAGCCCGCTCACCTGCGTCGCGGTCGGCTCCGGCCGCAGCCTCGAGGAGTTCGAGGCGATCCACCGGTCGAACAGGAGCCGTGCGCGTCGCAACGGCTCGCGCAGGTAACCGCCCACTCGCCCCTGTCAGGCCGCCCGAAGGCGGCCTGAGCCGCCGGTACAATCGCCGGGTGCCACGGAACCGCACCGCACGCGCGGCGGTGCTGGGCGTGACAGTCCGGCGCCCGTCCGCAGGCAACTCGTCTCAGAGAACCACCGCGCAGTCGCGCCGGCGGCTCGTGGTCGGCCTCCTGGTCCTCATCGCGCTCGTCCTCGTGACGCTCTCGTTCCGCGAAGGCGACGACGGCCCGGTCTCGCGCGCGCAGAACGGCGCCGCGGCAGTGCTGCGCCCGTTCCAGGTCGCAGCAGACCGGATCGCCGAGCCGTTCCGGGACGCGTATGCCTGGATCGACGGCCTCCTCGACGCGCGCTCGGACGCCGAGAGCCTGCGCGACGAGAACGAGGCGCTCCGCCAGCAGGTCGTCCAGGCACAACTCGCGCAGCAAGAGAACGCGCGCCTGCGCGACCTCCTCCGGTTCCGGGACGGCCCGCGCCTCCCCGACGGCTTCCAGGGCCTCGCCGCCGCCGTGATCTCGCGCCCGGCCGGCGCCTATGCGCAGGCGATCGTCGTCGCGGCGGGCTGGAACGACGGCGTCCGGGTCGACGACCCGGTCGTCACCGCCGACGGGCTCGTCGGGACCGTCAGTCGCGTCGGCACCCGCACGGCCCGCGTCCGGCTCCTGACGGACGACCAGAGCGCGGTCTCGGCGGTCGATCTGGTGACCGACGCGGCGGGCATCGTCCGTTCGGGCCGCGGCCCGCGGGCGCCGCTCCGGCTCGACCGTGTCCCGAAGGAGGCCGTCGTGCGCGTCGGCGACACGGTCGTCACCGCGGGCTGGGAGTCGCCGCGCTTCTCGTCGCTGTATCCGAAGGGGATCCAGATCGGGCGGGTCACGAGCGTCGGGCGCACCGATACCGATCTCTACACGCAGGTGCAGGTCGAGCCCTTCGCAGACCTCTCGTCGCTGCAGGCCGTGCTCGTGCTCGTCCCGGCCGACCGGAGCGGCCGGTGAGCGTCGCCCTCCGGATCGCCCCGCTCGTCTTCGTCGCTGCGGTCCTGCAGGTCTCCGCGATCGCGGGCGCGCGCATCCTCGGCGCGGAGCCGGACCTGCTGCTCGTCACCGTCGTGGCCGTCGGCCTCGTCGCAGGGTCGATCGCCGGGGCCGGCGCAGGATTCGCGGCGGGCCTGCTCGTCGATGTGATGACGCTCGGGGTGCTGGGCACGACCGCGATCATCCTCACGCCGGCCGGCTACTGGGCGGGCCGCTACGGCGAGACGACCGGCCGCGGGAGGACGTACGCGCCGCCGCTCGCCGCCTTTGCCATCTCGATCGCCGCCGGTCTCGGCGGGGTCGCGATCCACTTCCTCCTCGGTCAGCCGGTCTCGGCGCGCGAAGCCCTCGTCACGCTCGTCCCGAGCGCGCTCCTGGCCGCCCTCCTCGTGCTGCCCATCGTCCGACTCTGTCGCGTCGTGATCGCGCCGCAGCAGCAGTACGAGCCCGCTCGCCGCGTGGAGCTCGTGTGAGCGAAACCCCGTACGGCGAGCGGCGGAACGCGTCGACGCGGTTCCTGCCTCCCGACCCGGGGGTCGAGGCGCCGTACCGGCTGACGCCGGGGCTCGCGCTCCGCGTCGGCGTCCTCGGCGTCGTCGCGCTCACGGTCTTCGCGGTGCTCTTCTTCCGTCTCTGGTCGCTCCAGGTCCTGTCCGGCGAGACGTACCTCGCCGCGGCCCAGGGGAACCAGCTGCGCACGATCCGCATCGAGGCGCCCCGCGGCACGATCCTCGATCGCAACGGCAAGCCGATCGTGGACAACGTCGCGGGGACCGCGGTGAAGCTCTGGGTGGGCGACCTGCCGAAGCAGGGGCGGTACGACGTCATCAAGCGCCTCGCCTGGGTGCTGAAGGTCCCGCCCGGCCGGCTCGCGAAGGAGGTCGACCAGCGGATCGCCGACCCGCTCAACCCGATCACGGTCAAGACCGCCGTCGGCGAGGACCAGGTCGCGTACCTCTACGAGCACCAGGCCGAGTTCCCCGGCGTCCAGATCCAGCAGACCTATCTGCGGAACTACCCGCACCAGACCCTCGCGGCGCAGGTGCTCGGGTACGTCGGCGAGGTGTCGGAGGACGACCTCGACCGGCGGCCGCGCCTGTACCGCTCGGGCGACAAGGTCGGCAAGGCGGGCGTCGAGGCGAAGTTCGACGAGTTCCTCCGCGGCGAGGCCGGCCAGGCGCAGATCCGGGTCGACTCGCTCGGCCGCCCGCAGGGACCGCTCGAGCCGAAGCGCGAGGCGCGGCCCGGGCACGCGGTGCGGCTCACCATCGACATCGGGCTCCAGCGCGCCGCCGAGCGCGCCCTCCGGTACGGGATCGCCACGGCCCGGGAGAACGAGTCCTACTACGCGAACGGCGGCGCACTCGTCGCGCTCGACCCGCGCGACGGCGCGGTGCTCGCGATGGCGTCGACGCCGACGTACAAGCCGTCCGTGTACGTCGGCCGCGTCGACCCGAAGAAGATCCAGCCGCTCGTCAACGACGCTGCGGCGAAGAAGCAGAACTACCCGGGCATCAACCGCGTGACCACGGGCGTCTATCCGCCCGGCTCGACGTGGAAGCCGGTCGTCGCGCTCGCCGCCATGCAGGAGCACCTGCTCGAGCCGTACGAGTCGATCGGGTGCACGCCGTCGGCGACGTACGGCCTCGACAAGCAGGAGTTCGTGAACTGGGACCCGTACGTCAACCACGCGATGTCGCTGCCCGAGGCGCTCGCGCGGTCGTGCGACACCTACTTCTACGACGTCGGGTACCGCTTCTACCTCGGCGGCGACAAGGGCCGGACGCGGATGCAGGAGTGGGCGCGCCGGTTCGGCTTCGGCGCGCCCGCGGGAATCGACGTCGGTCGCGAGGAGACGGGCCTCGTCCCGACGCCGGCCTGGCGCAAGCGGACCTTCACCAGCGACTGGGACAAGGCATGGAACCCGGGCGACTCGATCCAGCTCTCGATCGGCCAGAAGGACGTGCAGGTGACGCCACTCCAGATGGCGCGCTTCTACGCGATGATCGCCAACGGGGGCAAGCTCGTGAAGCCGTACGTCGTGTCGCAGGTGGAGACGTCGGCGGCGCGCGGTCAGGCGCCGGTCGTCGAACGCCGCTTCACGCCCGACCCGCCCGAGTCGGTCGGCGTCGACCCCGCCGCCCTGCAGGTGATCCGCGACGGACTCTACGCCGCCACGCACTCGACGTACGGCACGTCTTCCGGCGTCTTTTCGAGCTTTCCGATCGCGGTCGCCGGGAAGACGGGCACGGCGGAGAAGGTCGTGCCGATCCCGGGCTACCCGCCGGGGCACCTCGAGGACCAGTCGTGGTGGTGCGGCTACGGGCCGGCGCAGACCGAGGTCGCGCGGATCGTCGTCTGCGCGGTGGTGGAGAACGGCGGCCACGGCTCGACGGCCGCCGCCCCGGCGGCGCTGCGCGTGTTCGAGCGGTTCTTCGGCGTGAAGGCCGCGACCCAGACGCTGGTGGAGACGGACTAAGTGCCCCTTCAGGCGATGCCCTCCATATCCCTCGCGCGCGATCCGCGGCGCCATGCGTCGTCCTCGGTCGCGCCCATATCCGTCGATATGAACACTCCCTGCGTCCTAGCCTGGCTTGCGTCTCGCACGCGAGGAACGTGGCCGCATCACCTGAAGGGGCACTCATGATCGTCGACGCGGGTCGCCAGCGGATCCCGCTCCGGTCGCGCGACGCGATCGACGTCGCCGCGCTCGTCCGTCGGCTCGACCTCGTGCTGCTGCTCGCGGTGGCCGCGCTCGTCGGCTACGGCCTCTGGGCCGTCGCCGGGATCACGCGCTTCGACATCCCCGGCGACTCGGACTACTTCCTCACGAGGCAGGCGATCGCGGCCGCGATCGGGGGTACGGGCCTCGTCCTCGCGATCCTCACCCCGCCGTCCCTCTACCGGCGCTACTGGCGCGTCGTCTACGGCGGCACGATCGGGCTGATGATCTTCGTCTTCGTCTTCGCGGAGGCCGTGCGCGGGTCGAAGCGCTGGATCGAGCTGGGGCCGTTCCAGTTCCAGCCGTCCGAGTTCGGCAAGGCGCTCTTCGTCCTCGCCATCGCCGGCTTCCTCGTCGAGAAGCAGCATCGGATCGGCCGTCTGCGAACGGTTGCGACGGCGATCGGGCTGGCGATCGTGCCGATGGTGCTCGTGTTCATGCAGCCCGACCTCGGAACGGCGCTCGTGTACGCGGCCGCGCTTTCCGCGGTGCTGTTCCTCGCGGGAGTCCGCTGGCTCCACCTCGGGCTGCTGCTCGGAGCCGCTGCGCTGCTCGTGGGAAGCGTGCTCTGGTTCCTCCCCGCATCCGGGATCGAGGTCCTCAAGCCCTACCAGACCGCACGCCTCACCGGCTTCACGAACCCCGACTCCGACCCGAGCGGCCTGACGTACAACGTCAACCAGTCGATCACCGCGGTCGGCGCCGGCGGGCTCGAGGGGCGCGGCGTCACCGAGGCGAGCCAGACGCGGTTCGACTACCTGCCCGAGCACGCGACCGACTTCGTCTTCGCGTCGTTCGCCGAGCAGCGGGGGTTCTTCGGCGCCTCGATCCTGCTGCTCCTGTACCTCCTGGTCGTCTGGCGCGGCCTCCGCGTCGTCACCGTCGCCGGGGACCTCTACGGCGCCGTCGTTGCGGGCGGGATCGTCTTCGCGTTCCTGTTCCAGGTGTTCGTCAACGTCGGGATGACCATGGGCATCGCGCCGGTGACCGGCATCCCGCTGCCGTTCGTCACGGTCGGCGGCTCGTCGATGGTCGCGAACCTCGTCGCGGTGGGGATCCTCCAGGCGATCCACGCCCGCGGCCGCGAGGCGGACGTCCTCCGTCGGTGACGCCGCTCGGGATCGGCCCCCGCGACGTCCTCGGGCTGGCACGGCACGCCCAGCACTCGGACGCGGTCGGGCGCCCGCTCCTCGTGTCGGGCGTGCTGGCCGAGCAGCTGGCGGGAGCACTCGCCGCGGGCGGCGACCGTGCGGTCGTCGCGACGAGCGGTGACCCCGCCCGGGCAGCCGCGCTCGTGCGGGTCGTGGCCGGGGCGGCGACCCCCGACGACGAGGCGCACCTCCGTGTCGCCACGCGCGCGCTCGTCCCCGTGGTCGTCGTGCAGACGGGGATCTCCTCCGTCCGGCTCCCCTACGTGCTCGCGTCGGACGTCATCGAAGTCCCGCCGGGGAGTGGCTTCCCGACCGGCGAGATCGCGGAGGCGCTCGCCGCCGCCCTCGGAGACGAGGGCGCCGCGCTCGCGGCGCGGCTCCCCGTGCTTCGCGAACCGGTGGAGCGGCGGCGCGCGCTCGACGGCGTCCTCGCCGCCGGGACGCTCGTGGCGTTGACCCGTGACGGCGGACCGCACCTCCCGGCGCTGACGCTCGCCCAGGCGCGGATGCTCTCGGACCTGTCGGCCGCGGGCGGGGCTCCCTCGCCTCGCGACACGCGGGCCGCCGCGGAGGCGGTGGCCCCGGGGCTCGCCGCCGCCGTCGTCACGGGGCTCGTCGCCCGGACGCTCGTCCGCCGGCTTCCCGTGCGTGGGCGCCTGGTCGAGGGGATCGTCGCCGCAGGGGCCACGGCCGCGCTCGCGGCGCTCGCCGGACGGATCGGGTCCGTCCGGTCCGGGTCCTAGGATCGCCTCCGACGACGGCCAAGATCGTATGGAGGTTCCAGCGTGCCGGACACGGAGCTCGCAGAGGAGTTGCTGCAGATCGAGGAGGCGGACGCCTGGTTCGAGTACCTCGAGTCGACCCGTGGACAGAACGAGAACCGCTACCTCGAGCTCGAGCCCTGGGCGTGGGCCCGTCTCAGCCAGCGTCTACGCGCGGTTCGCGGGCGCCGCGCGCGGCTTCGCCCCGCAGCCGCCTGAGGCCGCGCCCCGATCCGCCCGGCCGGAGAGCGGCTCACTGATAGCCTTGCGCCAGGCACATGGCCGCTGAATTCACAACCCGAAGCTGCGCGTGGCGCTCCGCACAGGCGGATGTGCGCCCGCGCGCGCTTACACGAGGAGACACGATTCTTGCCCTGGTTCAGGATTCGACGACGGAAAGAGGAGCTCCCGGCCGCAGAGGCGGCCATCACGCCGGAGGACGAGCCGACTGAGGTCGAGCAGGCGCCCGAGGCGGACGAGGAGACACCTGGGACGGACAGTGAGGCGCCGAAGCCCCGGCGCCGAAGAGGAAGTAGAGGAGGCCGCGGACGGCGCAAGCCGGCAGCGGCAGCCGACGGCAACGGCGAGCAGCAGCCGCCACAGCGCGTGACCCCGGCCGCCAAGGCCGAGACGACGCCTGACCGCGGCACGAAGAAGCGCTCGACGAGCCGCGAGCGCTCGAGCGGTCGGGAGCGCCGGCGGCAGACGCAGCGCCGCGCGCCGCTCCCACAGGCGAAGCGCGAGCTCCTGATCTCGGTCGACGTCGGGGAGCAGCGCGTCGCGCTGCTCGAGGACGACCGCGTCGCGGAGGTCTACCTCGAGCGGCCGGAGCGGCGGTCGATCGCCGGGAACATCTACCTCGGCACGGTCGACAACGTCCTGCCCGGGATGGAGGCGGCGTTCGTCGAGATCGGCCTCGAGAAGAACGGCTTCCTGTACGTCGACGAGATCGTCGTGCCCGAGCTCGAGGGAAAGCGGCACGGCAAGAAGATCACCGACCTCATCCAGCGCGGCCAGCAGATCCTCGTGCAGGCGGTGAAGGATCCGATGAAGACCAAGGGCGCGCGGCTCACGACCGAGATCTCGCTGCCCGGCCGGTTCCTCGTCTACGTCCCCAACGGCGAGGGGCTTGGCGTCTCACGTCGCCTCGAGGATTCCGAGCGACAGCGGCTCAAGGACATCCTCAAGGACATCATGCCGGCGAAGGGCGGCGTCATCGTCCGCACCGCGGCCGAGGGTGCGTCGGCAGACGACGTCGAGCGCGACCTCGTCTTCCTCCAGAGGCTGTGGAAGACGATCGAGGCGCGCGCGAAGACCGCGAGCGCGCCCGAGCTCGTCTACCAGGAGGCGGAGCTGCCGCTCCGCATCGTCCGGGATCTGTTCGCGGGCGACTTCGCGGCTGCTCACGTCGACTCCGACCGGACGCACAAGCGGATCGTCGGCTACCTCAAGAAGACCTCGCCCCACATGGTCGACCGCGTCCACCGGACGAAGGAGAAGGAGCCGCTCTTCGAGCAGTACGGCGTCGAGAAGGAGATCGCATCGACGCTCGACCGGCGCGTCGACCTCCCGTCGGGCGGCTACCTCATCTTCGACTACGCCGAGGCGTTCACGGTGATCGACGTCAACACGGGGCGCTTCGTCGGCTCCCGCTCGAAGACGTCGACGCAGCGGCTCGAGGACACCGCGACGAAGAACAACCTGGAGGCCGTGACGGAGGTCGTGCGCCAGCTCCGGCTGCGCGACATCGGCGGGATCATCGTCATCGACTTCATCGACATGGCGAACCCGAAGAACCGCCAGGCGGTCGAGGACGCCTTCCGCACCGAGCTCGAGCGCGATCGCACGAAGACCTACGTCGTCGAGATCTCGCCGCTCGGGCTGGTCGAGATGACGCGGCAGAACGTGACCGACGGCCCGCGCGAGATCATGACGCGAGCCTGCCCGACCTGCGGCGGCGACGGGATCGTCGTCTCGGACGCGACGAACGCCCTCCAGGTCGAGCGTCGTCTGCGCTCGCTCGCGGTGGCCGGCGCGGGCTCGCGCGTCCAGGCCTACCGGGTCGCGCTCCATCCGCGGACGCTGGCGCTCGTCGCCGGACCGGGGGGAGCCCGACTCGCCGCGCTCGAGGACGCCACGCGCCGTCGGTTCTACCTCGTGCCCGCCGAGGGCCATATCCACGCCGACCACTTCGACGTGCTCGCCGAGGGCCGTCGGGACGACCTCGCGCCGGCCGCGCCGGTCGAGGAGGGCGCGGAGGTGGAGCTGAAGCTCGTGGAGCTCGACCTCCAGGACGTCGGGGCGGCGGTCGGGAAGCTCGACGGCCTCGATGTGGTCGTCGCCGGCACGGCGAAGCTCGTCGGGAAGAAGGTGACGGTCGTCGTCGGGCGCGTCCTCGACGGCCAGGCGTTTGCGACGCTCATCGACTCCGGCACGGCACCGGCGCCGATCACGTTCGAGAGCGAGGCGGAGAAGCCGACCCGCGCGCCCTCCCGGCGGAAGACCGGCGAGGCCGCACCGGAGACGACCGAGGCTTCCGACGAGCTCGAGCCCGTCACCGACGAAGCGGAGGACGACGAGGCTCCGGTGTCGGACGACGAGGGCGACGAGACCGTGACCGAGGCCGGGAGCGAGCCCGGAGCTCCGGCCCGCAAGCGGACACGTCGTGGCTCGCGCGGCGGCAAGCGCCGGAAGAAGCCGGCTACCGCCGCCGACGCGCAGGATGCGACCGCGACCGCCGACGGCGAGGAAGTCGAGCCCGAGGCCGAGGCGCAGGTCGAGCAGGAGGCCGCCGCGGAGCCGGTCGAGCGCGCGAAGCCGAAGCCGAAGGCGTCGCGCAGCCCCGCAAGCGGACGCCGAAGATCCACGTGCCGGCGACGGACGGCGAGGCGGCGCAGGAGCTGCCCGCCACGGACGGCGAGCCGGCCGCCGAGCCGGTCGTGAGCGAGGACGCGTCGGAGATCGATGCCGAGGCGGACGGGCTCGCGACCGACGACGCTGCCGCGGACGGCGACGAGCCGGCGCCGAAGAAGCGCACGCGGCGCGGCTCGCGTGGTGGCCGCAACCGGAAGCGTAAGCCGGCGGCCGCCAACGGCGACGGGGCGGCCGGAGCAGCGTCGACGGCGACCGAGCCGGACGCGCCAGAGGGGACGCCGGTGGCGGTGCCCGAGGTGGTTCCTGTGCAGGCGTCCGAGGATGTCCCGGAGCAGGCTTCGGAACCGGTCGACGCGACCCCGCCCGCGGGCGGCTACGTCCCGATGTCGGAGTGGATCGAGGACTTCGACCGGCGTTAGAGGCCTGAGGTGGGTCATGCGCACGCACGGCTGGGGGGCCCGCACGCGGCGCATCGCGGCCGTCTCGACCGGTATCCAGGCAGCCCAGCCTGCACACCGGTCGAGCCGACCACGCTGCTTGGTGCAGGCCCTCCCCGGCACGCACGCCCAACGCACATCAGGCCTCTGGAAGACGGGGTCGAGAGCCCTGATCTTCGCTACAATCCGGCCGCTCGCGGGCGGCTGCCCGCGTTTTCCTCGTCAGGTGACCCAGGCATGAGCTACGCGATCATCTCCGTCGGCGGCAAGCAGTACCGCGTCAGCGCGGGCGAGCGCCTGCTCGTCGACCGGCTGGCGCTCGACGACGGCGCGTCGTTCAATCCCACGGTTCTCCTCGTCGGCGGGGACGGCGAGCCGCAGATCGCGCCGGCCGGGCCCATCGTGACCGCGAAGGTCCTCTCGAAGGCGAAAGGCCCGAAGATCCGCATCGGCAAGTACAAGCAGCGCACCGGCTACAAGCGCCACACGGGGTTCCGTGCCTCGCTCACGCAGATCGAGATCGAGTCGATCGGCGGCGCGGGGAAGAGCACGGCGAAGCAGGCCGCGAAGTCCAAGCCCGCCGCCACGGCCAGGGACGAAGCGCCGGCCGAGACGTCGGCCGCGGCGCTCCCCGAGGGCTACGCCGAGCTCACCGTCGCCCAGGTGAAGGAGGAGGCCGGCGGCTGGGATGACGAGGGGCGGCGGGCAGCGCTCGAGTACGAGCAGGCGCACGGCAAGCGCAAGGGCGCGATCGCCGCACTCGAAGCCGCGATCTCGGAGGCGAACTCGTAATGGCACACAAGAAGGGCCTCGGCTCCTCGAAGAACGGCCGCGACTCCCAGTCGAAGCGGCTCGGCGTGAAGATCTTCGCCGGCCAGGAGGTCAAGGCGGGCATGATCATCGTGCGGCAGCGCGGGACGCGCTTCCGCCCCGGACCCGGCGTCGGGATCGGCCGCGACGACACGCTCTTCGCGCTCCGCGAGGGCGTCGTCGAGTTCCACCGGAGCGGCGAGCGCCGCTCGGTGGCGGTCACCGCTCCCGCCGAGCCCGCGTAGCGACCGCCGCGCCACGAGGGCGCCGCGGCCGTGTTCCACGATCGGGTCTCCATCATCGTCCGCTCGGGCCGCGGAGGTGACGGCGCGCTCGGCTTTCGGCGCGAGAAGTACGTGCCGAAGGGCGGGCCGGACGGCGGCGACGGCGGCCGCGGCGGGGACGTCGCGCTCGTCGCGGACGCATCGCTCCGTGACCTGTCGTCGCTCCGCGGGCGACGGGTGTTCTCCGCGGGGCGTGGTGGCCATGGCCGTGGCGGCCGCCGGCACGGCGCGGACGGCGACTCCGTCGAGCTCGCCGTCCCGGTCGGCACGCAGGTCCTGAACGACGAGGGCGAGCTCGTCGCCGACCTCGCGCGGCCGGGGACGCGGACGGTCGTCGCCCGCGGTGGCGCCGGCGGGCGGGGCAACGCCCGCTTCGCGACACCGACCCGCCAGGCGCCGCGCTTCGCCGAGACGGGGCTGCCCGGCGCCGAGCGGGCGCTCGAGCTCCGACTCAAGCTCGTGGCCGACGCCGCGCTCGCCGGCCTGCCCAACGCCGGCAAGTCGTCCCTCCTTCGACGCATCTCGAACGCGACGCCAAAGGTCGCCGACTACCCGTTCACGACGCTCCAGCCCGTGCTCGGGACGGTCGAGGCGTCGGACGGCTCGCAGCTGACCGTCGCGGACGTGCCCGGCCTGATCGAGGGGGCGAGCGAGGGCATCGGCCTCGGCCACGAGTTCCTCGCCCACCTCGAGCGGGCGCGCCTGCTCGTTCACGTGATCGACGGGTCCGGGGGAGACGCCGACGAGCGGTTCCACACGATCGATCGCGAGCTCGCGCTCTACGGCGCAGGGCTCGACGAGCGCCCCCAGATCGTCGTCCTCAACAAGGCCGACCTCAGTCCCGACCCGGCGCCGTTCTCGATCGAGGACGAGCGGATCGTCGCAGTGCACCGCCTCTCGTGCGCCACGGGCGCGGGCATCCCCGAGCTCGAGCATGCCCTCTTCGCCCTCTGCCCCGCTGCGCCGGAGCTCGTCGAGGAGGAGGAGGCGGCGCTGCCCGAGTTCCTCGACTACCGCCCGATGCCGCCGACGCGGCGGCGCTTCCGGATCTTCCGGATCGAGGGCGGCTACCGGGTCGTGGGGGACGCGCCCGAGGGCGAGGAGCTCGAGGAGGCGCTCCGCGCCGCCGGAATCCGCAAGGGCGCGCTCGTGGAGATCGGCGACGAGGAGCTGGAGTGGGTCTAGCCGTCGGAGTCTTCGGCGGCGCGTTCGACCCGCCGCACGTCGGCCACGTCGAGCTCGCGCGGAAGGGCATCGAGCACTTCCGGCTCGAGCGGCTGCTCGTCCGGGTGGTCGAGGATCCCGGGCACAAGCAGGTCGGCACCGCCCCGTCCGTCCGGCAGCTCCTGGCCGAGCTCGCGTTCACTCCGCTCGACGAGGCCGAGGTCGGGCTCGACCCGTTCGCGCGGACGGTCGACTCCCTCGAGGCCCTGCGGCTCGACGATCCGGTGTTCCTCGTCGGCGCCGACGAGTTCGCCGCGTTCCTCGACTGGAAGGAGCCCGAGCGCGTGCTCGAGCTCGCGCGGCTCGGCGTGGCGACCCGCCCCGGGGTCGAGCGCGGCCGGTTGGACGCCGTGCTGGTGGAGCTCGAGCGCCCCGAACGCATCTCGTTCTTCGAGATCGAGCAGCTTCCCGTCTCGTCCTCGGAGATCCGGGCGCGCGCAGCGGCCGGCGAGCCGATCGACGGGCTCGTGCCCGCCGCGGTCTCGGCCGAGATCGCCCGTCTGGCGCTGTATCGCGGACGTTGACCGGTCACGGGCCGGGGGTATGCTTCGGTCAGACGAGGCTTGTGACATCGGCACAAGCCCTGACCGAACGGACGCACCCGACCTGACATCGCTCGAGACCGCACGCCGCATCTCCGCTCTCTGCGAGGAGAAGCTGGCAACCGACGTCGCCATCCTCGACATGCGAGCGGTCTGCGACTACACCGACTACTTCGTGATCGCGACGGGCGCGAACACACGGCAGACGAAGGCGATCCACGACGAGGTGCTCGTGCGCCTCAAGGCCGACCATCGCCTCCTGCCAAGGTCGACCGGCGGCATGCCCGAGGCCACCTGGATCGTCGACGACTACCTCGACGTCGTCCTCCACGTCTTCACGCCGGAGACACGCGAGCACTACCGGCTCGAGGACCTCTGGAACGACGTGCCGAAGCTCGAGGCCGCCGCGACCGCCTGACCGGCGAGCGGCTAGGATTCCCTCCTCCGGGGCCGTAGCTCAGCTGGGAGAGCGTCTGGCTGGCAGCCAGAAGGTCAGGGGTTCGAGCCCCCTCGGCTCCACTGCCCACAGGTTCGTGGTGGGAGCGGACGCCTGTCCGCTCCCACCACGTGAGACTCAGGCGCCGACGATCGTGATGACGCGCTGGATCGTGGAGGTCGTCGCGGTGTTCGCATCGACGGTGACGCGGTACGTCTGCTTCTTCAGCACGCGGAGGCCGGTGACGCGCACCGGGATCGTGCAGTCGACTCCGAGGGGCGCCACGCCCTGCCGCACCGTGACGAGGCGGCTGCCCTGGTACGAGCGAACCGTGTAGCCCACGTTCGCGCCGACCGGATTGTTCGAGCAGTACTCGCGCAGGTACACCGTCACGGTCGGATTCCTGGTCCCGCCCTTGACCGTCAACTTGCCGTTGACGGCGTTGACCGGCTTCGCGGCGCGCGCGAACCGCGGCTGTGCCGGCTTGGGCGTGCCGTTGTCACGGTAGATGCCGCTCTGCCAGAGGCTGCCCGGGTTGTCCTCCATCACGAACCAGACGAACATGTCGACGCGCACGTCCTTGCGGGCCATCGCGATCGCCTGCGGTATGTAGGCGGCCTGCTGTGCCTCGGTGACGCCCTTGGGCTCGCCGGGCTTCGTCTCGTTCCCGTACTCGGTGATCCAGATCCGGACGCCCTTGCGCCTGAAGGCGATGTCGAGATCCTTCTCGAAGCGGGGCATGCTCATGAGCGTCACGTTCGGATAGCGCACGAGCTGCGTCGGCTTCTGGTTGACCGGGAACGGGTACGGATGGTGCGCCCAGGCGTCGAACTTGAGCCGCGGGTTCGCCGCCGCGACGCCCTTCATGAACGTGGCGGGCGCGACGGTGTCGGTGAGGCCCGGCCGCTTCTTGTCGCGTCCGTTCGAGGACGTCTCGCCGATCGCGACCTTCCCCCGGGGATTCCCCGCCTTGATCCCGGCGTAGCCGGACGCGGCAAGCCTCGCGTAGTTGCGCGGGCTGACGATGCGGCCCCGCGCGTCGAACTGCGGGACGAGGAACGTCGCGAGGTTCGACTCGTTCCAGATCGAGTAGAAGCGGACGAACGGATATCCGGCGAAGCGTCCCGAGTAGCGGCTAGCGACCGCGCGGGAGAAGTTCTGGAAGTCGGCGAGGTTCCGCGGCATCGCCTGCGGCTTCTGGCCGCCGTTCGCCCACTGCGGGCTGCCCCAGAGGGTGATCAGCACCTCCATGCCGCGCTGCTGCGCGTTCCGGATGTACTCGTCGATGTCGTCGAACCGATAGGCCGGGTCGAACGGATCGGAGGCGTTCGCCGGGCGGGTCGGAGCGACCTTGTGCCACTCCACCAGCGTCCTCAGCACGGTCGACTCGTTCCGGCGCGCCAGGTCCATCGCATTCGTGCGGGCCCCGTCGTAGCGCAGCTCCGGGTCGTCGTGGAAGCCGACCCACATGCGGTCGGCGGCTGTCGCGGCCGGGACGAGCACGGCGGCGGCGAGACTGGTGAGGACGAGCAGGCGGGTGACGAATCGCACGAAGAATCCTCCTTGGCGGGGGCGGAAGCGGGCACCGTAGCCCCAGTGCGTAAGGGCGGTGTTAGCCCGCGCTTCGGCGCAGGCCATGGGAACCCTGCCCGGGCAGTCCCCACGCATCAGCACAGGCGGCGCGAAGCGGGCGCCCGAGCGCGTAGACTCGATGGAGCCATGGTCTGGGAGGCCATCTTCATGCTCGTCCTGCTCAAGATCCCGATCGTCTACCTCTGCATGGTCGTCTGGTGGGCGATCAGGGCGGAGCCCCGCGACGAGCAGCCTGCCGCGCTCGTGCCCGTATCGGACACGCCCTCCGAGCCGAACGGCTGGACGCGACCGCCGCGCTCGGGGCGCCGGGGCGGGCCTGACCGGCCGCCTCGCGGCCGTGTCACGCAGCGGCCTGCGGGCGCCCGCGCCGAGGTGCGCCGGTGAGCGCGGTCGAGGAGACGCACGAGGAGCGCTCGTCGGCGACGGACACGATCGCCGGCCTCCTCGCGGTGGCGTCGATCGTCCTGTCCGGCATCGCGATGGGTTTCGGCCTCCTGCTCCAGCTCGACCAGCGGCCGGCGCGCGTCGCCCCTGTGGCGATCCTCCTCGCGCTCGTCGCGGCGCGCATGAGCGCGCGGTACCAGTCCCTCGCCCTGAAGGCGGCGCTCTTCGCCGCATTCGCCTGGGTGGTCGGGATGACGGTCGCCGTCGTCACCGACGGTCCGCTCTTGTAGGGATTCGCCCGTCTCGCTGGTACAAAGGATCGCGATGGCCGCGATCGACCAGCCGGGGCTGAACGCTGCATACGTGGCGCAGCTTCATGCCGACTTCCTCGACGCTCCCGCGAGCGTGCCGGACGAATGGCGGAGGGTCTTCGAGGCGAACGGCGATGACGGGGGTGGGAACGGCGGGCCGGCGCCGTCGACGACGGCCGTTGCGGACGCAGCCCCGGTCGCCGAACCCGGCACGACGCCCGAGCCTGCGAGCCCCACACCGGCAGCTGCGGCACCGACGGCCGCCGCGCCGGTCGACAGCGAGCTCCTGGGCGGCGTCGCCGCGGCGATGGCGCTGGTCAAGGCCTACCGGATGCACGGGCATCTCGCCGCGCGCCTCGACCCGCTCGGGTCGGAGCCGATGGGCGACCCGGCGCTCGACGAGACGCGGCTGCATCCACCGCTGACGCCGGAGCTGCAGGCGCGGATCCCGGCGCAGCTCCTCCGCCTTTCCGTTCCCGGCGAGACGCTCCTCGAGGCGCTGCCGCGCCTCCGCGAGGTCTACATGGGCTCGATCGCCTACGAGATCGAGCACATCTCGGACCATGCGGAGCGCGTGTGGCTCCGCAAGGCGATCGAGTCGGGCCGCTTCCGGGCGCCGCTCGCTCCGGAGCGGCGCGTTGCCCTCCTCCGGCGCCTGTCGCAGGTCGAGGGGTTCGAGCAGTATCTTCGCCGCTCCTTCCTCGGGCAGAAGCAGTTCTCCCTGGAGGGGCTCGACGCGCTCGTGCCGATGCTCGACGAGACGATCGAGCTCGTGGCCGACGCCGGCGCACACGAGGTCGTGATCGGGATGGCGCATCGCGGACGGCTGAACGCGCTCGTCCACACCGTTGGACGCTCGTACGAGTCGGTGCTCCGCGAGTTCGAGGGCGAGCGCTCGTACGACGCGCTCGTCGTCGATCCCGAGGGCGGCAGCGGCGACGTCAAGTACCACCTGCCCGCGTCCGGCACGAGGGTCACGTCCGCCGGCGAGATCGACGTCACGATCGCGCCGAACCCGAGCCATCTCGAGGCAGTCGACCCCGTCGTGGAGGGCTGGACGCGCGCCGAGCAGACGGACCGCTCGAGCGGCGCGGCGCTGCACGATCCGACGGTCGCGCTCGCCGTCCTGATCCACGGCGACGCGGCGTTCCCTGGTCAGGGGGTCGTCGCGGAGACGTTCAACCTGCAGAGCCTCGAGGGGTACTCCACCGGCGGGACGCTGCACCTGATCACGAACAACCAGGTCGGCTTCACGACGGATCCGGCCGAGGGGAGGTCGACCCGCTACTCGAGCGACCTGGCGAAGGGCTTCGACGTGCCGATCGTCCACGTCAACGCCGACGACCCCGAGGCGGCGCTCAGCGCGGTTCGCCTCGCGCTCGCCTTCCGGGCGGAGTTCGGCCACGACTTCGTGATCGACCTCGTCGGCTACCGCCGCTTCGGGCACCAGGAGCAGGACGAGGCCGCGTACACGCAGCCGCTGCAGGTCGAGCGGATCGCGTCGCAGCCGACGGCACGCGAGCGCTATGCCGCACGGCTCGCGGAGGAGGGCATCGTCACGCAGGACGAGGCGGACGGGATCCTCGACGAGGTCGTCGCGTCGCTGCGCGCGGCGCACGACCGGCTCCGCGCCTCGATTGCCGAGCCGCCGGCGCCGCCCGCTGAGCCGCCGCCGACCACCGGCACCGGGGAGGCGGTCGGGACCGCCGTCGAGGAGGATCGGCTCCGGCCCCTGAACGAGCAGCTCCTCGCCGTGCCGGAGGGGTTCAGCGTTCACCCGAAGCTCGAGCGGCAGCTCGCGCGTCGGCGCGAGACGGTCGACGAGGGCGGGATCGACTGGGGCCAGGCCGAGGCGCTGGCGTTCGCTTCGCTCCTCGAGGACGGCATCGCGATCCGCCTCTCGGGTCAGGACACGGAGCGCGGCACCTTCGCCCACCGCCATCTCGTCCTGCACGACCCCCGATCGGGCGAGACCGTGGCTCCGATCCAGCATCTCCCTGGAGCCAATGCGTCGTTCGAGGCGTACAACTCGCCGCTCTCGGAGTACGCCGCGCTCGGGTTCGAGTACGGGTACTCGGTGGCGGCGCCGGACGCGCTGGTGCTCTGGGAGGCGCAGTTCGGCGACTTCGTGAACGGCGCCCAGATCGTGATCGACCAGTTCATCGTCGCCGGCCGCTCGAAGTGGAAGCAGACCTCCCGGCTGACGCTGCTCCTACCGCACGGGTACGAGGGCAACGGGCCCGAGCACTCGAGCGCCCGGCTCGAGCGTTTCCTCCAGCTCGGCGCGCAGGAGAACATCCGCGTTGCGAACTGCACGACGGCTGCGCAGTACTTCCACCTGCTCCGACGTCAGGCGCTCGACGCCGTCGCTCGCCCGCTCGTGCTGATGACGCCGAAGGGGCTGCTGCGCCTGAAGCAGGCCTCGTCGAGCCTCGCCGAGCTGACCGACGGGCGGTTCCAGCCGGTCCTCGACGATGCGGGCGTCGACCACGGCACGGTCGAACGGCTCGTGCTCTGCTCCGGGAAGCTCTACTTCGACATCGTCGGGCACGAGCTGCGCGAGTCGGTCCCGGGTGTGGCCGTGGCGCGGATCGAGCAGCTCTATCCGTTCCCGGTCGAGACGCTCGAGGCGCTCCTCGGGGCGTATCCGCGCCTCCGCGAGGTCGTCTGGGCGCAGGAGGAGCCGCAGAACATGGGCGCGTGGCGGTCGATCCGCCACCGTCTCGAGGAGACGGTCAGGGCGAGCACCGCCGAGGGCGTCCGGTACATCGGCCGGTCGTGGAAGGCAAGCCCGAGCGAGGGCTACCCGACCGCTCACCACCGCGAGCAGGACCGGATCGTCCGGCAGGCGCTCGGAGTCGCCGACTAGCTGTCGGTCGATCGCCGGCGTCGGGTGCTCGCCGCCGCGAGGGCTGCCGCGGCCACGCGCGGCCCCTGCGTACGTGCGACCGCGAGGACGGCCTGCTGCTGCGCCGGCGGGAGGCGGCGCCAGAGCCGGAAGGCGGCGAGACCGAGTGCGAGAGGGCTCGTCGGGGCGGGCATGCGGCAATCCAAGCACACGCGCGACGGGCCGGGAGGCGCCGGGCGCGCGGGCTACACTGGGGCGTGGCCAGATACGGTTCCGACACGAGGATCGACGAATCGATGACAACCGAGACCCGGATACCCGAGAACCCGTTCACCGAGGACACCGGCGACGCCGAGAGCAGTTCGTCGCTCTCCAACGCGATTCAGGAGCACCTCGCCCTGAAGGAGCGAAACGCCGGGCTCGACGGCACGATGCCCCTCGACCGGTACTCGATCGAGGACCCGTTCGAGAACCATCCACTCTTCAAGTCCGAGGAGCAGGCGCGTCTCGAGGAGACCGTCGAGAACGCCCCCACGACCGAGTCGCAGCCTGAGGCTCAGTGGCCGGGTGAGAACGACGCGCCCGAGCCCGAGGGGCCGGCGCTCGACGAGGGTCTCTGGGGTCGCTCGCGCGACTTCGACTGGGGCGAGTGACGCGTCGACCCCGCGCGAGCCGCTGCTAGCTGACTAGGCTCGCGCGCATGACTCCCGAAGAACGCCTCGAGCGCTATGCCGACCTCGTCGTCCGCGTCGGCGCGAACGTCCAGGAGGGGCAGGAGGTCGTGCTCTTCCATCAGGTCGAGCACGTCCCGGTCGCGCGCGCGGTGGCCAAGGCCGCGTACCAGGCCGGTGCGCGCCGCGTCCACCCGCAGCCCGCCGACCTCCACATCCGCAAGGCGGCGATCGAGTTCGGCCCACAGGAGGAGCTCGGCATCACGCCGGACTACTTCCTCGACTGGGCGCGGACCTGGTACGAGACGAAGCCCGCGATCATCCAGCTCACCGGCAACCCCGATCCCGGCCTCTTCCACGGGCTCGACGCGACGCTCGTCGCGAAGGCGGAGCCGCGGGACCTGCGGGAGCTCTACCTGCCGCTCGTCATCGAGAGAGTTACCAACTGGGTGATCGTCCCGGCGCCGAACGAGGGGTGGGCGCGGACGATCTTCGGCGAGCCCGACGTCGAGCGCCTCTGGCAGGCGGTGGCGACGGCGATGCGCCTCGACGCGGACGACCCGGTGCAGGCGTGGCAGGAGCATTCCGCCACCCTCCGCACGCGCTCCGACGCCCTCAACGAGCGCGGCTTCGACGCCGTTCGCTTCCGGGGGCCCGGCACGGACCTGGTCGTGGGGCTGCTCGACGCGTCGCGCTGGATGTGCGCGACGTTCGAGACGACCTCCGGGATCGAGCACCTGCCGAACATCCCCACCGAGGAGGTCTTCACGACCCCCGACTGGCGCCGCACGACCGGCACCGTCCGCTCGACCTATCCGCTGATCGTCCCGGGGGTCTTCGTGCGGGTCGACGGGCTCGAGGTGCGCTTCGAGGAAGGGCGGATCGTGGACGTCAAGGCGGACGGGGACGGCGCCGACGTGATCCGCACCCAGCTCGAGAGCGACCCGCAGGCCCCGTTCCTCGGGGAGATCGCGCTCGTGGACGGCGCATCTCGCATCCGGCAGACCGGCCTTGTCTTCCACGACACGCTCTTCGACGAGAACGCGAGTTGCCACATCGCCTACGGGAGCGGCCTGCCGATGGCCGTTGACGGCGTCGACGGGCTCGGCGCCGAGGAGCTGCTCGCCCACGGCGTCAACGTCTCGGGCACGCACACGGACTTCATGATCGGCGGCTCCGACGTGGAGGTCGACGGGCTCGACGCGGACGGCACGGCAACGCCGATCATCCGCGACGACCGCTGGCTGCTGTAGCCGGAGGCTAGGCCACGCGGCGCATGTCGGCGCCCGAGAGCGTCGTCGCGAGCCGTCGGAAGGGGCCCTCGACCGCCATCAGCTCGTCGTACGTGCCGCGCTGCGTGATGCGGCCGCGCTCGAGGACGAGGATCTCGTCCGCCCGTCTTACGGTCGCGAGCCGATGCGCAATGATGATCGACGTCCGGCCGCGCAGGAGCGTGTCGAACGCGCGCTCGATGAGCACCTCGCTCGGGCGGTCGATGTTCGAGGTCGCCTCGTCGAGGATCAGCACCCGCGGATCGGCGACGAGCGCCCGCGCGATCGAGATCAGCTGGCGCTCGCCTGCAGACAGGCCGGCGCCGCCCTCGCGGACGACGTGGTCGAGGCCCTCCTCGAACCGGGCCGCGACCCGGTCGACGCCGATCGCCCGCGCGGCCGCCTCGATCTCCTCGTCGGTCGCATCGGGTCGTGCGAAGCGGATGTTGTCGGCGATCGTCCCGCTGAAGAGGAACGGGTCCTGGAGCACGACGCCCAGCTGGCGCCGATACGATCGGAGGCGGACGTCCCGGAGGTCGACTCCGTCGACGCGGACGGCGCCCTCGTCCGGGTCGTAGAAGCGCGCGACGAGCTTGGCCGTCGTCGACTTGCCGCCGCCGGACTCGCCGACGAGCGCGATACATCCCCCCGACGGGATGTCGAGCTCGAGCCCGTGGATCACCGGCTCCGCGCCGTACGCGAACACGACCCGGTCGAGCTCGAGACGGCCGTCGATCCGGTGGAGCTCGCGGGCGTCCGGCCGGTCGGTGATGTCCCGCTCCGCGTCGAGGACGGTCGAGATCTTCCCCATGGCCGCACTTGCCGCCTGCACCTGGCCGTAGAGCTCGGAGAGCTCCTGGAGCGGCTGGAAGACGAGCGAGAGCATGCCGACTGCGGCGATGAGCGTGCCGATCTCGAGCGCGCCGCCGTCGATCATCCGCGCGCCGGCGTAGATCACGGCGACCTGCGCGATCACCCCGAGCAGCTCGATCGCCGGGAAGAACACGGACGAGAGCTTCTGCGCGTAGGTGTTCGAGATCCGGTTCGCCTCGTTCAGGTCCTCGAACTCGCGCTGGAAGGCCCGCTCGCGGCCGAAGGCCTGGACGACCGCCATCCCGGCGACCGACTCCGCGAGCTGCGCCGTCACCGCCGAGATCCGCGTGCGGACGTCCGAGAACGCCGCGTGCGACGTACGCTGGAACCAGCGCGTGATCAGCATCCCCGGCGGGAGCACGAGGAGCGCGACGAGACCGAGCCGCCAGTCGAGCAGGAAGAGCCCGCCGATGGCGGCGATCAGGGTCAGCGTGTTGACGACGAGCGTCGTCAGTCCCTGGTTGAGGACGTCGGAGAGCGCGTCGACGTCGCTCGTCAGCCGTGCGATGATCCAGCCGGCCTTCTGCTGCGAGAAGTACCGGAGCGAGAGCGAGGTCAGGTGCTCGAAGAGGTCGCGTCGCAGGTCGAGCACCATCCGCTGCCCGACGTGGGCGAGCATCAGCCACGTCGCGGTGCCGAGCACCCACGCGACGACGCCGATCGCGACGTAGAGCACGACGTCCTGCACGAGACGTGCGTCGTCGCTCGCGCGGATGCCGTTGTCGATCGCGTCGCCGACGACGTGCCAGCCGGCCACCGGCGCCGCCGCGGAAACGGCGGCGAGCGCGAGGATCACGGCGAGGCGGCGGTGCCGGCCCTCGGTGTACCGCCAGAGCCGCGTCAGCCCGACACGTGGCTCGCGCGTCATGCGGCGAGCGCCTCGTCGCCGAAGAGCTCCGCGAACGGGCCGCCGGCGCGGATCAGGTCCTCGGGCAGGCCCTGCTCGACGATACGGCCGTCGCGAAGGACGACAGCGCGGTCGGCGACCAGCACCGTCGACAGCCGCTGCCCCGAGATGAGCACCGTGCGGCCTCGGACGGCGGGGCGCAGGTGCTCCACGAGATGTCGCTCCGTCTCGGTGTCGACGGCCGACATCGGGTCGTCGAGCACGATCACGCGCGCTCCCGCGACGAGCGCCCGCGCGAGCGCGACGCGCTGCCGCTGGCCGCCGGAGAGGTTGACGCCGCGCTCGCCGATCAGCGTGTCGTAGCCGTCCGGGAGGTCGTTCACGAAGTCCGACACGCCGGCCGCCTCGCACGCGTCGAGCACGTCGCTCCAGTCCGCGTCCGGCCTCGCTGCGAGCAGGTTGTCGCGGAGCGGGATCGAGAAGAGAACGGGCTTCTGCGTGACGATCGCGACGGCCGACCGGAGCTCCGCGAGCGACGCCTCGCGCGCGTCGACGCCGCCGACCAGCACGCGCCCCGCCGTCGGGTCGTAGAAGCGCGGCAGCAGGTTGAGCAGCGACGTCTTGCCCGACCCGGTCGGGCCGCACACGGCGACGATCTCCCCCGGCTCGACCTCGAGGTCGACACCGGCGAGCACCTCCGCGCCCGTCCCGTAGCTGAAATGGACGTCCTCGAACCGGATCGGGAGCGGACCGGGCGGCACCGGAGCGGGGGTCTCGAGCTCGGGCATCGACTCGATCCCGTCCAGCCACGCGAAGCTCCGCGAGGCGGCCGCGGTCGCACGCTGGCCGAGGTTGATGATCCAGCCGAGCGCCTCGAGCGGCCACACGAGCTGGAGCAGGAGCGTCACGAAGAGCGTGAACTCCCCGATCGTCAGGTTGCCGGCGATCGCCTCGCGCCCGCCCACGAGGAGCACGGCCGCGATGCCCAGCGTGGGAAGGAAGATGAGCCCGGGGAGGAAGCGCGCCTCGACCGACGCCTGCTTCATGGTCTCCTCGCGCACCGCCTCGGCGCGCTCGGAGAACCGGTCGCGCACGTCGTCCTCGCGGCCGAAGGCCTGCACCATCTCGATGCCCACGACCACCTCGTCGGAGGCCTCGGTCAGGTGGCCCTTCTTGCGTTGCACCTGGCGGGAGATCGGGAAGACCCGGTGGGCGAAGAAGTAGGTGAGAATCGCGATCGGCGGCATCACCAGGGCCGCGGTCAGGGCGAGCTTCGCGTTGACGGTGGTGAGGACGATCGCGGCGCCCGTGAGCATCAGCACGCTCTGGATCGCCTGGACGACGCCCCAGCCGATGAAGTACCGGACGGGGTAGATGTCGTTCGTCGCGCGGCTGATCACCTCGCCGGTCGCGTGGCGGTCGTAGAACGCGCGCGGGAAGCGAAGGTACGCGTCGTAGAGCTTCGAGCGGAGCCGTGCCTCGACCGTGACCCCAATGCGCGCCGTGGCGTAGCGGCGCGTGAAGTTGACGCCGAAGCGCAGGATCGCGATCACCACGATCGCCGTCAGGTACGGGACGAGCAGCGAGCGGTCGTCACCGTCGATCGCGTTGTCGATCGTCCGCTGGACCAGGATCGGGATCAGGAGCGAGAGCACCGTGAACGCGAGCGCGCACGAGAGCCCGATCGCGGCGAGGCGCCACTGGGCCCGCCAGAGCGGGAAGAGGTGCCGGATCGTCTGCCAGAGCGGCAGGTCGGGCGGATCGACGTGGTTCACGGGCGGGCTGTCCTCCCGGCGCGATGCGCTCAGGTCGAGTGTCCGGGCCGCCTTCACGCGTGAGGGCGGGTTCAGAGCGTCCGACGGGCGCTCGCCGCGAGCCGGACGACCGAACAGTAGTCCACGCGGAGGCCAGTCCCGGTGCGGTTCTCCGCCCAATTTCCGGGCTTCGCATCGCGGTGAGGGCTAAGAGACCTCAACTTCGCACTTGACAGACATCATTTTGATGTCATACTGCTGCCCATGGAGATCCACATCGACGGGATCCGGCAAGACCTCCAGGCGGCCGCCGCCGCTCTCGGCGACGAGGCCGTCGCCGATGCGCTCCGGCGGCTGTCGGACGCGGTCGAGCCGTCGCTCCGGCTGCGGGTCATCGACCTGCTCTCCGAGGCGGCGCTCCGGCTGAACGGGCAGCTCGCCGAGGGGCACATCGAGGTTCGCCTCGCGGGGCGCGAGCCGGAGCTCGTGTTCGTCGACGAGCCGGAGGCTCCGGACGAGCCCCCGGCGCCCGGCGACGACCTGAGCGCCCGGATCACGCTTCGCCTCCCCGAGGGGCTCAAGGCCGGCATCGAGGTCGCGGCCGCCCGCGAAGGCGTCTCCACGAACGCATGGATCGTCCGCGCGCTCGCGCGGGCGGTCGAGCCGCGCTCCGCGCGGCGCTCGTCGAACCGGCTCCAGGGCTTCGCCCGGAGCTAGAGGAAGGAGCATCCGATGTTCTCGTACGCACTCTTCGGCCCCTTCGATCCCGACCCCGTCGAGCGGCGGCGCCCCCGGCGGCGCGGTGACGCTCGCGTCGACGTCCGCCCGTCCGCTCCCGAGCGGCTCGCGCGCGGCTGATCATGGCGCGCTTCGACACGCCCGGCCGCGTCGCCTTCCGGATCTCGACGCCGGGCGGACGCGTCACGGTCGACACCTGGGGGGAGCCCGGCGTCGACGTCGAGGTCACTGCCCTCCGTGGTGACGACGGCACCCGCCAGGCCGCCGCCGAGACCCGGATCGAGGCAAAGGAGCGGGGCTCGTTGCACGAGATCCTCGTCGAGGTGCCCAAGCGCGAGGGCCGCTTCGGCATCTTCGGCCGCAGCGCCGAGATCGGGATCGCGATTCGCTGCCCGGAGGGCGCAGACGTCGACGTGACGACCCACAGCTCGGACCTCGAAGGGCGCGGCACACTGGGGGACGTCACGGTGAAGTCCGCCTCCGGCGACGTGTCCGTCGGCGATGTCCGGCAGCTCCTTTTCAACACCGCGAGCGGCGACCTTTCGGCGGGCGCCGTCGCGGGTGTCCTCACCACGAAGAGCGCGTCCGGTGACGTCGACGTTCGCTCGGTCGGCGGCCCGGCCACGGTCAGCACCGTCTCGGGCGACGTCCGGATCGGCGGCACGAACGAAGACGCGACGCTGAACTCGGTGTCGGGCGACATCGACCTTCAGGCCGCCGGCGCCGCGGTGCGCGTCAGCGCGGTCTCGGGCGACGTCAACGTCGCCGCCCGGCCGGGTCTCGCCCTCTGGATCGATGCGCAGTCGGTGAGCGGCACGATGCACTCCGACCTCGACGTCGCGGACCTGCCACCTGCCGACGCGGGCGAGGCGCCGGTCGAGCTCCGGGTCCGCACGGTCAGCGGCGACGTCCGCATCTCGCGCTCCGGCGCGCCCGTTCGCTAGCACGCCGCGGCGAGAACCGCCGATGCGGGTCCTAGACTCGCACCGTGGCAACTCCCGAGCACGGGCCGAAGCGCGTCGAGATCTCGATCGCGCCACGAACCGTTGCCGGGATCCTCGGCACCATCGCGTTCGTCTGGGCGTTCGTCGCCGCCCGTCAGGCCGTCCTCTGGATCTTCATCGCGCTCTTCCTCGCGATCGTGCTCTCGACCCCGGTCGGCTGGCTCGAGGAGCGGCGCGGGATGAAACGGGGCAACGCGGCGATCCTCGTCGTGCTGGGCCTGTTCGTCATGCTGGCGCTGATCGCCTACCTCCTCGTGAGCCCGTTCGTCGGGGCCGTGCGGGATCTGATCGAGGATCTGCCGAACATCGTCGAGCGCATCCGCGCCTCCGAGCTGTTCCAGGATCTCGACCGACGAACCAACCTCGGAGAGGAGCTGCAAAGCCGGGCGGAGTCGCTTGCGGCGGATCTCCCCTCGAAGCTCGGCGATGCGTTCGAGGTCGGCGGAAGGATCTTCGGCTTCGGTCTCGGAGCGCTCTCGATCGCGTTCATGACGCTGTTCCTCGTCATCGAGCTGCCGAACCTGTCGCGGTCGCTGCACAGCATCCTGTTCCCGCGCGAGTCGACACGGATCGCGATGCTCGAGGAGCGGATCACGCGGACGATCGGCCGGTACGCCATCGGAGCGATCGTGATCGCGGGCATCGCCGGGACGGTGCAGGGCACGGCCGCCTGGCTGCTCGGCGTCCCGTTCGCGCTCGCCCTCGGCATCGTCGCCGGGCTGCTCGGGCTGATCCCCCAGGTCGGCGCGACCATCGCAGCCGTCGTCCTCTCGCTCGTCGCGCTCACGCAGGGCGTCCCACAGGCGGTGGTCATGCTCGTCGTCTGCATCGGGTATCAGCAACTCGAGAACTACGTGCTGCAGCCGACGATCCAGGGTCGCGCGGCGGACATCTCGGGATTCTTCGTGATCGCCAGCGTGATCGTCGGGGCCGCGCTGCTCGGGGTCGTCGGCGCGCTGATCGCCGTGCCGCTCGTCGCGTCGGCGCAGATCGTGATCCGCGAGCTGACCGCCGAGCGCCGCGCCGCCGTCGCGCTCGCCCAGGCCGCCACGCCGGCTCCGGGCAGCTCCCCTGGGCCCGACGGCTAGCGACAGTCGCCGCAGGCGCCGCGGAGCACGACCTCGTGCTGCTCCATCGCGTAGCCGAGGCGTCCGGCCGCACCTGCGAGCGCACGCTCGAGCCGGTCGTCGGTGAACGGCTCGACCCGGCCGCAGTCGTCGCAGACGAGGTGGTGATGGTGGTGATGACCGTCCCCGCCCGCAGGCTCGAAGCGCGCGACGCCGTCTCCCACGTCGACCCGCTGGACGAGCCGCAGCGCGGCAAGTGTCTCGAGCGCCCGGTAGACGCTCGCCACGCCGACGGTGCCACCCGCGGCGCGGACGCCGTCGTGGATCTCCTGCGCCGAAAGGCAGCAGCGCTGCTCGTCGAGGAACTCGACGACCGTCCGGCGCGCGCCCCCGCGGCGGAGCCCGGCGGCGCTGAGGCCGGAGAGCGCGTGGTCGGCCCAGCTCGACATGCCCAGATGATAGCGATTCTCATGTTTGCTACTCTCGGCCGCAGTGGGGCTTTCGAGAATCGTTCTCGTCTGTTTGGCGAGCCTGGCGGCGCTCGCCGCGACGGGCTGCGGCGGGTCGGGAGACGCGGACGACACCCTCGTCGCCGCCTTCCATCCGCTCACCTACGCGATGCGGCAGGTTGCGCCGGCTGACGCCGACGTCGTCGACCTGACGCCACCCGGCGCAGAGCCGCACGACCTCGAGCTCAGCGCCCGCGACATCGAGCGGCTACGCGACGCGGAGCTCGTCGTCTATGCCGGCGGCGGGTTCCAGCCCGCAGTCGAGGACGCCGTCTCGAGCCGAGACGGACGGTCGCTCGACGTGCTCGGAGCGGTCGACCTGCTCGACGGCGGCGAGGCCGAGAACGACCCACACATCTGGCTGCGACCCGCTCCGCTACGCGCGGATCGCCCGTTCGATCGCCGCCGCGCTCGGCCGTCCGAAGGCGGCCGACGCATTCGTCGAGCGGCTCGAAGGGCTCGACCGGGAGCTCGCTCGCGGGCTCGAGCGCTGTGAGCGTCGCGAGATAGTGACGAGCCACGCGGCATTCGCCTACCTCGCCGATCGCTACGAGCTCGAGCAGATTCCCCTGGTCGGCGTCTCGCCGGAGGCCGAGCCCGACGCGCGCGACATCGAGGGGCTCGTCGACGAGGTTCGCCGTGCGGGCGCCACGACGGTCTTCTTCGAGCCACTCGTCTCCTCGCGACTCGCCGACACCGTCGCGCGCGAGGCGGGCGTCTCGACGGCGGTCCTGGACCCGCTCGAAGGGCTCACGCCGGAGCGGGAGGACGCGGGCGCCGACTACTTCAGCGTGATGCGCCAGAATCTCGCCGCGTTGCGCGCAGCCCTCGGATGCTCGTGAGCACGACCCCCGCGGTCGAGCTCGAGGACGTCTCGTTCGCCTATCGCGGCGGCCCGCCCGCGCTCGAGGGGGTCTCGCTCTCCGTCGCGCAGGGGACGTTCGTCGGGATCGCCGGGCCGAACGGCGGCGGCAAGACGACGCTGCTGCGCCTTGCGCTCGGGCTCGAGCGCCCGGCGTCGGGTCGCGTGCAGGTCTTCGGCCGCCCTCCGTTGACGCGCGGCGCACCGCGTATCGGCTACCTCGCCCAGCGCGCGCAGCTCGCGTCGGGCACGCCGGTCACCGTGCGGGAGCTCGTCGAAGCGGGACGCCTTGCGGTGCGCGGGCCCTTCGGTCCGCTGCGCGCGCCCGACCGGGCCGCCGTCGCGCAGGCGATCGAGCGCGTCGGGCTCGGCGACCGCGCAGACGCGCCGCTCCGGACGCTCTCCGGCGGCATGCAGCAGCGGGCGTTCATCGCGAAGGCGCTGGCCACCGAGCCGGCGCTCCTCGCGCTCGACGAGCCGACGACCGGCGTCGACGCCGAGTCCCAGGAGTCGCTCGCCGTCCTCCTTGCCGAGCTCCGCTCCGAGCTCGGCGTGACGATCCTCTACGTCTCCCACGAGTTCGGCGCGGTGGAGCACGTCGTCTCCCGGCTCCTCCTCGTCCGGCGCCGGATCGTGTTCGACGGCGAGCCGTCGAAGCTGCCGGCCGTCTGGCACGACCCGTCGCACGTCCACTGATGCTCGAGCTCGAGTTCATGCGGATCGCCTTCGCCGTCGGCGCCGTCGTCGGCGTCCTCGCCCCGGCGGTGGGCTTCTTCCTCGTCGAGCGCCGGCAGTCGCTCGTGGGAGACGGCCTGGGGCACGTCGCGTTCGCCGGCGTCGCGGCCGGATATCTGCTCGACATCTCGCCGGTTCTCACCGCGATCGCGTTCGCCGTCCTCGGCGCGCTCGCGATCGAGTTGCTTCGCTCGCGGGGCGGCACCGCCGGCGACCAGGCGCTCGCGCTCGTCTTCTACACCGGCATCGCGCTCGGCATCGTTCTCGTCTCGGCGGCGGACCGGCTCGACGTCGGCCTGTTCCAGTTCCTCTTCGGCTCCATCCTGACGGTCACCTGGAGCGACCTCTGGGTCGTGCTCGCCCTCGGCCTCGGCTCGCTGGCCGCGATCGCGATCCTCTACCGTGGCCTCGTCGGCGCCGTCCTCGACGAGGAGGGCAGCCGCGTCGCGGGCGTGCGCGTGGGACTGATGAACACGACCGTGGCGGTGCTCGCTGCGCTCACCGTCGGGATCTCGATGCGCATCGTCGGCATCCTCCTCATCGCCGCGCTCATGGTGCTGCCGGTGATCGCCGCGCAACGTGTCGCCTGGAGCCTCCGCTCGACGCTCGGTCTGGCGATGGCGTTCGGGCTCGCGTCCGTCCTGGCGGGTCTGACGCTCTCCTACTACGGCGACCTGCCGCCCGGCGGGACGATCGTCCTGCTGGCGGCGGGCGCGTCGGTCGCCGCGCTCCTGGTCGGCTCCGCCGTCCGTGGGCGATGATGCGACGCGCATGAGCCCGGGAACGACGGAATGAGCCTCGCCCTCACCGGGAGCGGGCTGACGATCGACGACGTCGTCCGCGTCGCGCGTGGCGCGGAGCCGGTGTCCCTGGACCCGGCGGCGCTCGACCGGATGGCGTCTGCGCGCGCCGTGGTCGAGCGGGTACTTGCGGACGGCGTCGAGGCGTACGGCGTCACGACGGGGGTCGGCGTCCGGAAGTCGTTCCGGGTCACGGAGGAGGGGCACGAGGCGCTCTTGCTCCGCCAGCACCTGATCGCCCAGGGCCCGGCCCTTCCGCGGGACGTCGTGCGTGCCGCTGCCCTGCGCCTCGCGAACGCGCTCGCCCAGGGGCTCTCGGCCGCGCGGCCCGAGCTCGCCGAGCGAGTCGTCCGCGCGTTGAACGACGACGACCTGCCGGACGTACGCTCGCTCGGCTCGATCGGGCAGGCAGACCTCGCGCAGACCGCCGACCTCGCCGTCGGCCTGCTCGGGGACGAGGCGCCGGCGCCGGGCGAGGGGATCGCCCTCCTCAACCAGAACGCGTTCTCCACGGGCCACGCCGCGCTCGCCGTTCACGATGCGCGGGAGCTGCTCGCGAGCCTCGACGTGGCGGGCGCGCTCGACCTCGAGGCGCTCGGCGCGAACCGCGACGCGTTGCTCCACCCGGCCCTCGCGTCCGTCCGGCCGTCTCCCGGCATGGACGAGACGCTCGACCGGCTTCGGACGCTGCTCGAGGGCAGCGGCGTCACCTCGCGGTCGCTGCAGGACGCGCTCAGCTTCCGCACGCTGCCGCAGCTGCACGGCGCGGCTCGCGACGCGCTCGACTTCGTCCGTGCGCAGGTCGAGCGGGAGCTCAACGCGCACCAGTCGAACCCGCTCGTGGTGGTCGACGAGGGGCGGCTCGTGTCCGTCGGCAACTTCGACGTCGCGGCGCTCGCGACGGCGCTCGATCTCGCGCGCCTCGTGATGGCGCAGGTCCTGACGAGCGCGGCGGAGCGGTCCGTGAAGCTCCTCCAGGCGCCGTTGACCGGCCTCCCGGAAGGGCTCGCCGAGCGCCCGGGGCTCGCCGAGAGCGCCCTCAGCGAGCTCGGGATCGCCGTCCAGGCGATCGCCGCCGAGGCCCGGCTCCTCGCGCAGCCGGTCTCCCTCGAGGTCGTGTCGACGACGCAGGCCGAGGGAATCGAGGACCGCACGACGATGGCGCCGCTCGCGGCTCGGCGACTCTCCGAGCAGGTCGCGCTCGGTACGCGCGTGCTCTCGATCGAGCTTCTTCTCGCCGCGCAGGCGTGCGACCTCCGCGCGGAGCCCCTCGCCCCCGGCACGGCGAGAGCGCACGCGATCGTCCGGCAGCGTGCCCCGTTCGTCGGGGCGGGCGCTGGGCTCCCCGACCTCGAGCCGCTCGTCGAGCTGGTCGCGGACGGAGGCCTGCTCGCGTGACGACGGTCGACCTGCACCAGCACCTCTTGCCTGGATCGTTCGTCGACGCACTGCGCGCACGCACGCTCGCTCCGGCTCTCGACGGCACCGTGCTGACGACGCCCGAGGGTGCGTTCGAGCTCGACCTCGGGGTCCACGACCCCGTGCAGCGGATCGAGGCGCTCGATCGCGACGGGATCGACGTCGCCGTCCTCTCGCTGCAGACGACCCTCGGGATCGAGGCGCTGCCGCCATCCGAGCGCGACGAGCTCGAGCTGGCCTGGGTCGACGGCATCCGCGAGGTCGTGCGCAACTCGGGCGGCCGCTTCCGTGCCTTCGCCCCTTGGCGCGCCCTCGAGGGGTTCGCCGGCACGTCGGCGGGGGTCTCCGCCCTGCTCGAGCCCGAGGCCCACACGGTGCTTCTCGCCGAGGTCGACGCCGCGGGCGGTGTCCTGTTCGTCCACCCGGAGTCGGCGGGGCCGCTGCCTCCCGGCCGCCCCGGATGGTGGAGCTGGACGGCGGGCTACACGTCGCAGATGCAGCAGGCGTACTTCGCCTGGCTCGCCGACGGCCGCGAGCGCCTGCCGGACCTCAAGCTCGTCCTCTCGATCCTCGCGGGCGGCGGCCCGTTCCTCCTGGAGCGCCTGTCCCACCGCGGGGTCGAGGTGCGATCCGCGCTCGATCCGGGCGTCTTCTTCGACACCGCAACGCACGGCCGCCGGGCGATCGAGCTCTGCATCGAGACCTTCGGCGCAGGGCAGCTCGTCTACGGCAGTGACACGCCCGTCGTCGACCCGCAGCTCACGTTGCAAGCCGTCCGGGGCTTCGGAGATGCTGTCGCTCGACTTCTCCAGATCGACACACCGGGGGCGCTCCTACCATGACCGAGATCTCGACCTGGGTCCGCGACCGGGTGTCTGCGGACGTCGACCTCGACCGCGAAGCCATGGCGCAGCTCGCGCACGAGATCGTCCGGGAGGAGGCCCTCTGGCGCCCGTATGCGCGACACGACGCGGAGACGCGGTTCTACCGCCAGCTCTACCGCGACCCGAACCTCGACGTCTGGCTCATCTGCTGGGTGGACGGGCAGAGCACCGGCTACCACGACCACGACCGCTCCTCGGGAGCGGTCTGCGTCTGCGAGGGGACGCTCCTGGAGGACTGGTTCCGTATCGAGGAGGACGGGTGGGTCCGCGAGAAGACGACCATCCATCAGGCCGGAGGAAGCTTCGACTTCGACGCAGCCGACATCCACGGCGTCCGCCACCCGGGCGAGGCGCCTCCGTCGACGTCGATCCACCTCTACTCGCCGGCCCTCTGGCGGATGGGGCACTACGAGCCGGGGCCGCGCGGCATGCGGCGGACGGGCATGACCTACGCGGACGAGCTGCTCGACGTCGTCTGACACACTCCGGGACGTGGGAATGTGACCCGACGAGCCCGGAGCGAACGGACCGAGCGGCGCGAGGGCCGTCGGCGTCCCGCGGCCTTCCCCGGCGCGCCGCCCGTCAACTCCTTCGGGCCGGTGGCGCTGCTCGACGCGGAGCAGCTCGACGCCGTGCACGTCGCCTCCCTGCGACTGCTCCAGGACGTCGGAGTCGAGTTCATGGGTGGGGCGGCGCGAGCGGCATTCGCAGGGGCGGGCGCGCTCGTCGACGAGCCGACAGGACTGGTTCGGATCCCGACGGACCTCGTGGAGCACGCACTCGCAACCGCGCCCTCGCGGTTCACGGTGACCCCCAGGAACCCCGCGCGGAGCCTCGATATCGGGGGCGACCGGATCGCGTTCGGGCTCGTCGCGGGCCCGCCGACCGTCCACGATCGCCTGCGTGGTCGCCGGACGGGGAACTTCGACGACTACGTGACGCTCGTGAAGCTTGCGCAGTACTTCGACGTCATCCATTTCGTCGGCAACCAGCCGACCTCGCCGCAGGAGCTGCCGGCCGGCACGCGTCACCTCGACACGTACAGAGCGAACGTCACGTACACCGATCGCACCTTCCACTGCCTCGCGATCGGACGCGACCGAACGCTCGACGGGATCGAGATGATGGCGATCTCTCGCGGTCTCACGCTCGAGCAGGTCGTCGACGACCCGTGCGTGCTCACGATCATCTCCGTGAACTCGCCCCGTCGTTTCGACGAGGCCATGAGCGACGGGCTGATGGCGATGGCCGAATACGGCCAGCCGGCGGTGATCACACCGTTCACGCTGATGGGAGCCATGACACCCGTGACGCTGGCCGCCGCGCTCGTGCAGCAGAACGCGGAGGCGCTGGCGGGAATCGCGTTGACGCAGCTCGTCCGTCCGGCGGCGCCGGTCGTCTACGGCGCGTTCACCTCGAACGTCGACATGCGCAGCGGCGCGCCGGCGTTCGGCACGCCCGAGAACGCGAGGGCGACGATCGCGGCCGGGCAGCTCGCCCGACGCTACGGCCTCCCCTACCGGGCCAGCAACGCCAGCGCGTCGAACGCACTCGACGCGCAGGCCGCGTACGAGTCGCAGATGTCGCTCTGGTCGGCCGTGCTGGGCGGGGCGCACCTCGTCTACCACGGAGCCGGATGGATGGAGGGAGGGCTGACGGCGTCCTTCGAGAAGCTCGTCCTCGACGTCGAGATGCTGCAGATGATGGCTGTCACGATGGCCCCGGCCGGAATCGACCAGCGCGAGATCGACGAGGGCGTCGACGCGATCGCCGATGTCCCGACCGGGGGGCACTTCTTCGGCTCTCCGCATACGCTGGCGCGCTACGAGACCGCGTTCTACGAGCCGCTCGTGTCGAACTGGCAGAACTACGAGAGCTGGGAGGCGGCCGGGTCCGTGACGGCCGAGGAGCGTGCCACGCAGGTCTGGCAGGACGCGCTCGAGCGCTACGAGCAGCCGCCCCTCGAGCCCGAGGTCGCCGAGCGCCTCGATGCGTTCGTGACCCGTCGCAAGCGCGAGCTCCGAGATGTCGAACATTGAGCATCCTGTTCGTCCTCACCGAGCGGGTCGGCGGGCTCACCCCGGAGCGACGCGAGCGCTACGAGGCGGCGCGCGAGCGCATTGCCACGCTGTCCGGAGCGGTGGTCGAGACGGCGCAGTACGACGCGGTCGAGGCACCGAGTGCGGCGATGCTCGTCCTCTCCGGTTCCTACGAGCCGTGGGCGACGCATCATCCGCATTCGCTCGAGCGCTTCTACGAGGTGCTCCGCCGGTATCCGGGCCCGGTGCTCGGGATCTGCGCGGGAATGCAGATGCTCGTCCGCGCCCGCGGTGGTGTGGTCGCGGCGGCAGCGGAGCCGACGCGCGGGTACGCGACCGTCGACGTCGTCGACGATTCCGACCTCCTCGCGGGACTGTCGCCGAGCTTCACGGCGTTCCAGAGCCACGAGGACGAGATCACGCGACTGCCCGAGGGTTTCCGCGTGCTTGCCTCGAGCGAGCGGTGTGCCGTCGAGGCGGTCGCGACCGACGACCGTCCGTGGTGGGGGACGCAGTTCCACCCGGAGGCCTGGGATGACGACCATCCCGCCGGGCGCTCCGTGATCGAGCGATTTCTCGCGCTCACGCGGTAGCGCCCATCGTGGCGCTCGCCGGATTGGTCAGTGAGACGGATCGCCCTCGGGGACACGCCGCATCCCGAGCATCCGGTCGATCACCATGTTCTGGAAGCGGTGCACGGGCTCTTCGAACCGGTAGCACATCCGCCCACCGGTGTAGGCGGGATCCGCGAGCCCCTGCTGGACACGCTCGACGATCGCGATGTCCTCTCGGTTGACGGTGTCCCAGAAGGCGAGAAGCTCGTCGACGGCGGCGTCGGCCTCGGGCAAGGCCTTCGACTCGGGCGGCACGAGCAGGTACGCGGTCTCCGCGGTGAGCCCGGCCGAGACCGGCCGTGTGAGCAGGAGGAACGTGTGGTTCGGGAGTGCGTTGACCGCAACGGAGGGAAACACCCAGGCGAAGCGGGCGCTCTCGGCGTCCTCCGTGTCGAGGCCCGCCATCGCCGGCAGCGCGTCCCAGCCACCGTCCTCGGTGCTCGACGCGATCGGGGACGTGCAGAAGCCCATGTACATCCCCGTGCCCTGCCAGCGGTGGTGGGCGCTCATCGGCGAGACCTTCACGAGCCCGGGATGCACCCACGGGAGGTGGTAGTACTCCATGAAGTTCTCGGCGATGAGCTTCCAGTTCGCCTCGATCGTGTACTCGACCGAGCGCACGAGCCGGTGCTCCGAGAGCCGGTAGCCGTCGAGCCTCGCGGGCAGGTCGCCCAGGTCGTCCTCGAGGTCCGGCGCCGCAGGCTCGAGGCAGACGAAGACGAGGCAGCCCCACTCGGCGACGCGTGCGGGGTGGAGGCCGTGATCGGCCTTGTCGAACTCCTTCACGTCCGACATGTCGAACATGCCGCGCTGCTCGTCGGGAATGCCGGCCTCCGCCGTAAAGAGCGGCGTCCCGAGGCACGACCCGTCGAGGTCGTACGCCCAGGCATGGTATGGGCACTGGAAGAAGCGTTCGACCCGGCCATGTTGCTCGGCGACGAGTTGAGCACCGCGATGCCGACACACGTTGTGGTGGGCGCGAAGCTCGCCGGCGCGGTTCCGGCAGACGAGGATCGAGCGTCCGGCGACCTCGGCGACGACGAAGGCGCCCGGCCCGGCGATCTCGTCCGTGACGCAGACGGGAACCCAGCCTGTGCCGAAGACGCGCTCCTGCTCGAGGGCATGGAACGCGTCGGAGGTGTAGGCGTCCGGGATCAGCGTCGAGGCGTAGTCGACGGGGAGCCGCGTCGCGCTGTACGTGGACTCCTCGGCGAAGAGCTCGGGCGGAACCGGCCGCACGGGGTTGCCGCTCGCGCTCATGTGACGACGGTAGTGCGAGCCGCGAGGGGAGGTCAAGCGACGTGGCGCTCGACTGGACATGGGCCCAACGGACTATCGTCCGGGTTTGACGTCTATCCCCATGAGGACGTCACGAAAGGAGCGGCCGTACCCCCACCGAGGACCGTTCGTCGTCTGCATCACGGAGCGTCATCTGCCCGGCCGCGCTTGCCCCTTCGCCTCCGGCATGGTCAGATGCGTCTCCCGCTCGGTCACGCCACGCAACGGTCAGCGCCTCGAGGACGGTGCTGACGAAGGAGGAGGATCGATGCGTTACCCCCGCGAGGAGCTCGACGCCTATCGCAAGGGCGCGGGCGAGTTCGAGAACGAGCTGATCGACGAGTACCGGGAAGGCACCGTCACCCGGCGCGAGCTGCTGCAGCGTGGCTCGGTGCTCGGGATGTCGATCCCGCTCCTGAGCCTGATCGCCGGCGTGCCGCTCGCGACCGCCGCACCGCAGCGTCAGGCGCGCTCGACCGCCGGCGTGCTGCGCGTCGGCTCGCCGGCCGCGGACGGCTCGCTGGAGCCGCCGCTCCTGCAGTCGCTCGGCGCGCTCGCCGTGTCGCACATGGCGGGCGAGCAGCTCGTCTTCGCCGACAAGAACTCGCGGCTCGTGCCGCGGCTCGCGACGTCGTGGAAGGCGTCGAACAAGGCGAAGACGTGGACGTTCCAGATCCGCCGGAACGTCAGGTTCCACGACGGCACGCCGCTGACACCCGACGACGTGGTCGCGTCGTTCAAGCGGCTCCTGACGAAGGACTCGCAGGCGCTCTCGTCCTACAAGGGCGTGATCGTCGGCGTGAAGAAGGTCGGCGCGAACGGCGTCCAGTTCAACCTCGCGGCGCCGAACGGGTTCTTCCCGTACGCGCTCAGCCAGCAGACGTACCAGGCGATCATCCTGCCGAGGTCCTATCGGCTGCCGTCCGACCTCTCCAAGCCGGGCGATTGGACGTCGAAGATGAACGGCACCGGTCCGTTCAAGCTGAAGGAGAACCGCGGCGCGGCCGGATACACCTTCGACGCGAACCCGACCTACTGGGGCGGACGACCCTCGATCGACACGGTCGAGTGGCAGATCCTCGAGGATCAGGCCCGCACGACCGCGCTCCAGAGTGGTCAGATCGACCTCGCCGTCCAGCTCTCGTACCAGGGAGCCCAGCAGGTCGGCGACAAGGCGATCGCGCTGTCGACGCCAAACCACCGTTACCTGCACATGAACACCAAGAAGGCGCCGTTCAACGACCCCCGGGTGCGGCAGGCGTTCGCGCTCGCGCTCAACCGGCCTCAGATCGTGCAGGGCCTGTGGGGCAAGTACGCGGAGGTCGGGAACGACAGCCCGCTCTGGCCCGGCTACGCGTTCACCGACAAGCGCGTGCCTCAGCGCAGGCAGGATCTCGCGAAGGCCCGGGCGCTCCTCAAGGCCGCCGGGGCCGAGAACCTCAGCGTGACGCTCAACTGCTACCGGGCATTCGAGATGCCCGACTACGCCCAGCGGGTCTCCCAGGCGCTCAAGCAGATCGGCGTCAACTGCACGGTCAAGGTGTTCACGAGCGCGCAGTACTTCGACGGCGTCAGCTTCGGCGCGAGCGGCAAGCTGGCTCCCTGGCTCGGCGTCGACTTCGGGATCGTCGACTACGGGGCCCGGGCGACACCGCTCACCTACCTCAACGCGGCACTGAAGTCGGGTGGCGTGTGGAACGCCGCCCGGTACACGAACAGGCCGTTCGACAGGATGATCGCCGCCTTCGAGGCGTCGCCGAGCCTCGCGGATCAGCGCAGGCACGCGAGGCAGATGCAACTCGCGTTGCTCAGGACACGCCGGTCATCTACTCGTACTTCTACAACTACATCGCCGGCACGGCCTCGAAGGTCAAGGGCTACGTCCCGGATGGGATCTCCGTGGTCAACCTCCGCGGAGTGACGGTCTCGTAACGCCTCGGGGGAGCCGGCCTGCGGGCCGGCTACCCCCGCCGCGAAACCCGACCCGGTGCTCCGCTACACCCTCAACCGCGTCGCGCTCGGCCTCGTCTCGCTGCTGGTGCTGAGCATGATGGTCTTCGCCGCCGCGCAGGTGCTTCCCGGGCAATCCCGGCCGGCTCGTCCTCGGCCGCGAGGCAACGCCCGGGGCGGTGGAGGCGTTCAACGAGAAGCTCGGCTACAACCGCCCCTGCCGGTGCGCTACGTCGACTGGCTGAGCGACGCCGTGCGCGGGGACTTCGGGGCGAACTACACCGACGGACGCGCGGTGACCGACGATCTCGTCCCGGCGCTGAAGCGCTCCGGGCTGCTCGCGCTGTACGCCTTCGTGCTCTGCGTCCCGCTCAGCATCCTCGCCGGAGTGATCGCCGCCGTGCGGCGCGGGAACCCGCTCGACCGCTCGATCACCGTCGCGGGGCTCTCCCTGCGCGGTGATCCCCGATTTCGTGCTCGGCGCGATCCTGGTCGCGATCTTCGGGCCGGCATTCCTCAACTGGTTCCCCGGCATCGCCGCTTTCTCGACGACCAACCGTTCCTGACGAAGCTCGACTCACTCTTCCTCCCCGCGCTCGCGCTTGCGCTGGTGCTCTTCGGCTACATCGCCAGGATCACGCGAGCCGGGACGATCGAGGCGCTCGCTGCCGACTACACCGAGGACGGCAACGCTCAAGGGCCTCCCGCGCCGCCGTGTCCTCGGCACTCACGTCGTCCGCAACGGCCTGCTCCCGACCATCGCGGTCGTGGCGACCCAGGTGGGCTACATGTTCGGCGGCATCGTCGCGATCGAGAAGCTCTTCGGCTATCCGGGGATCGGCCTGCTCACCCTCTCCGCCGCGCAGGTCAAGAACTTCCCGATGCTCCTCGCCGCGGTGCTCGTCATCGGCGTCATCTACTTCGTGGCGACGCTGCTCGGCGACCTGCTCACGGCGGCGCTCAACCCGAGGATCCGCCTGGGAGCGGAGCGTTGAGCGACAACCTCCCCACGATGCCCGTCCTCGTCGACGGGCCGCCGGCCGCGCAGACGCCGTTGCACCATCTCGACAGCCCGAGTCGGGTGCGCCAGGAGACGCTCAGGCAGATCCTTCGCTCGAAGACGTTCGTCCTCGGCGCGCTCGTGACGCTCTTCTGGGTCGTCTGCGCGATATTCGGAGAGCTGATCGCGCCGTACGACCCGATCGACGAGAGCTTCGCGCCGAGCTACGAGTCACCGACGTGGAGCCACCCGTTCGGGCTCGACCGGAACGGGCGCGACGTCCTCTCCCGGGTCATCGTGGGCGCGCGCAGCGTCATCGAGGTCGCGCCCGCCGCAACGATCCTCGGGGTCGGGCTCGGCTCCATGCTCGGGCTCGTGATGGGCTACTCCGGCCGCTGGATCGACAACGTCCTCGGCCGCATCCTCGACGCAGTGCTCGCAATCCCGCTGATCGTCCTCGCGATCCTCGTCCTCACCGCCCTCTCGGCTGGGAACGAGGGGATCAGCGTCTCCTCGTGGCAGCTGATCGTCGTGATCGGGATCGCCTTCACGCCGCCCGTCGCGCGGACGGTCAGATCGGCCGTGCTCGCCGAGCGCGACCTCGACTACGTCCAGGCAGCGAAGCTGCGGGGCGAACGGCCCCCGTACATCATGTTCGCCGAGATCCTCCCCAACGTCACCGGACCGATCATCGTCGAGGGGACGGTGCGCCTCGGGTACGCGGTGTTCACGGTCGCGACCCTCGCCTTCCTCGGGTACGGGCCGCAGCCGCCGTCGCCCGACTGGGGCCTGCAGATCGCGGAGCAGTACGCCGACATCTCGCTCGCCTGGTGGGCCGTGATCTTTCCCGCGCTCGCGATCGCGAGCCTCGTCGTCGCGATCAACCTCGTCGCAGACGCCACTCAGCAGGTGCTCGACGAATGAGCGCGCCGCCCGCCGTTGCGACCGCCGCAGCCCTCGCGCTTCGCGACCTCGAGATCGTCTATCGCGTGCGCGGTCGGGACCGGGAGGTCGTGCGCGGCATCTCCCTCACCGTGGAGGAGAAGGCGAGCTACGGGCTCGTCGGCGAGTCGGGCTGCGGCAAGTCGACCGTCGCGCACGCGATCGTGCGCTACCTGCCGCGAAACGGGAGGGTGACGGCCGGCACGCTCGAGGTCGCCGGCCGGGACGTCCTCGGCCTCCGCGGCGAGCAGCTCCGGCTCTATCGCCGCGACGTGGTCTCGATGGTCTACCAGAACCCCGGCAGCGCGCTGAACCCGTCGCTCCGGGTCGGACGGCAGGTCGAGGAGGTCTTCACCCTCCGCGATGCAAGGCGCTCGGAGGCGCGCGAGCGCGCGGTCGCGCGCTCCGGGAGGTCTTCATCGCCGACCCGGAGTCGGTGCTCCGGCGCTACCCGCACCAGCTCTCCGGCGGGATGCAGCAGCGCATCGTGATCGCGATGGCGCTCGCGACCGACCCGAGCCTGTTGATCCTCGACGAGCCGACCACCGGGCTCGACGCCACGGTCGAGGCCGAGGTGGTCGACCTGATCTCGGAGCTCCAGGAGCGGCATCGCACCGCCGTGCTGTTCATCAGCCACAACCTCGGGCTGATCCGCAAGGCCTGCGCGAACATCGGCGTGCTCTACGCCGGCGAGCTCGTCGAGGAAGGGCCGACCGAGCAGATCCTGCAGGACCCGCGGCACCCATACACGGTCGGCCTGATGCGATGCATCCCGCGAGGAGGGCTGCGCAAGGACCAGGGGCAAGCTGGACACGATCCCCGGGTTCCTGCCGCCGAT
>CAWFDO010000024.1:0-37836 GCA_963814565.1 uncultured Actinomycetes bacterium | reverse complement strand
GCGTTCCGACGTCGCGACGTTCTCGTTGTCGCCCGTCGCGAGCCGCCGCTGGTCGAGGCAGCCGTCGTTCCCACGCTCCTCCTCGCGCTCGCCTGGGCCGGCGTGTCGTCGCGCAGACGGGCGCCGAGCTCGCGCTCTCCGCGGCCGTCCTGCAAATCATTGGCTGGGCACTCGTCGCCGGTCGTCGCGCCGGATGGACATGGCCGCAGACCGGCGTCTTCGCCGCGGGCCAAGGAACGCTAGGGATCGTGCTACTTCTCCCGAGAGGGTCGTTCACTGAGCGACGAGGCGCCCGGCGACACTCCAGTAGCCAGCTGGACGCGGGTCACCTCGTATATCCACGCTCGATCTTTCGCAAGGGGTTGCGGTCGCGCCACATTCACGCCACGGTCCGCCACGTTGTGACGGCTCCGAGCGGTCTCGAGCGGCGACTGCGCTGAGCCAACGAGCACGGTACGACTCCCCACGACGCCCGCCGGGAAGCCGCGAACGGCTTAACGGAGCGGCGCCGGAGTCGAACCGACCGAGCGTGGGGCTGCCACACCGCACAGGTTTTGAAGACCTGCTGGGCCACCGGGCCCATGCCGCTCCGCGGCTGAGGCTACCCGCGCGCCGACTCCGCCTCGCACCATGCGAGCACGTCGGCGAAGCGCCGGTCGGACAGCGAGCCGAAGGCCGGCTCGCGCGAGAGCCTCGCACGGCTCGTCGCGGGGCTCGTGATGCCGCAGAGAAAGCGTGCGCGTTGGCGCGGCGTCTCGAGCGCACCGGTATGGGTAGCCGCGAGCTCGTCGAGCGCCCGCGCGTCGGCGACGTCGCCGACCGAGGGAAGCGGGACGGCCGGCGACAGGCGCTGCGCTACGCCCTCGAGGCAGAAGCTGCAGTGGCCGCACGGGTCGTCGCGGACGTCTCCGAAGTACCCGACGAGCTCGTTCACCTGGCAGCCCTCGTGCGTGACGAGCGAGACAACACGCTGGATGCGCTCCGTCTCGGCTCGCTCGCGCCGCTCGAACCGCCCCACGAGCCGATCGACGAGCTCGTCGCCGGAGCTCGGGCTGCGGAGCACCGTGTAGCGCTGGCGCACGCTGCTCGCTCGCACCTCGATCAGCCGCCGCTCCTCGAGGTGCCCGAGCGCCGCGACGATCCGTTCACGGTCCTCGCCGAGCGCGCTCGCAGTAGCCTCGGGCTCGAGGCTCGTCCAGCTGCGCCCTGCCTTGCCGCTTGCGACGAGCCGGCGGAGGAAGTCGGCTCGGTCCTCGTCGAACCCGGCGAACACGTCCTCGAACGAGCCCGAGACCGGACGGAAGGAGTAGCCCGCGTAGAACGGCGTGCCCTGCCGCAGGAGCCCTTCGAGCTCGAGGTAGGTCAGGATCGTCCGGAGCACGAGCGGCCGCACGTCGAGCCGCACCGACAAGTCGTATTCCGAGACGGCGAACTGCGTGCCCGTCCCGTTGGCGAAGACCTCGTCGACGAGCGTGGCGATCACGTCCCGCGTCGGCGTGTCGCCGTACGCGAAGTTCTCGAGGTCGGCACGTCGTCGCGGCAGGCGAGCAACTCGCAGACGCCGCGGAGCCCCGTCGCGGCCCGCGCGCCCGATCTCCTGCGAGTAGTTCTCGAGCCCTTTCGGCAGGTTGCAGTGGTACACGTAGCGGATGTCGGCCTTGTCGATGCCCATGCCGAAGGCGATCGTCGCCACGACGATGTTGCGGTCCGATCCGGTCCACCAGTCCTGGACCGCCGTCCTCTCCTCGGCGCTCATCCCGGCGTGGTACGCACGCGCCGGTAGCCCGGCTTCGGCGACGAGCGCTGCGACCCGTACCGCCTCGCGCTGCAGTGTGACGTAGACGATCGTCGTGCCCGGCGGCCGCTCGCGCAGCCGGTCGACCAGCAGCCGGTCGCGTGCGCCTGCGTCGGCGGGCGTCGTGAGCAGGGTCAGGTTCGGTCGGTAGAAGCCGGTGACAACGGCGTCGTCCGACGCGATTCCGAAGCCGGCGCAGATGTCGTCCACGACGGCCGGGCGTCGCCGTCGCGGTCAGCGCGAGCACGCGCTCGGCACGGAGCTCACGCGCGTACGTCGCGAGCTTCAGGTAGTCCGGCCGGAAGTTGTGACCCCACTCCGATATGCAGTGCGCCTCGTCGACGGCGAACAGCGCAATCTTCGTTCGCCCGAGCTGCGCGACGAAGCGCTCGTTGTTGAAGCGCTCGGGGGCGACGTAGAGAAGCTTCACGCCGCCGTCCCGAAGCCGCTGCGAGACGTCACGCGTGTCGTCCGGGCCCAGGCTGGAGTCGAGCCGTGCGGCACCGATGCCCTGGCCGACCAGCGCGTCGATCTGGTTCTTCATCAGCGCGATCAGCGGCGAGACGACGACCGTGAGGCCGTCGAGCAACACTGCAGGCAGCTGGTAGCAGAGGCTCTTGCCGGCCCCCGTCGGGAACACGGCCAGCGCCGAGCGCCCCGCGAGCAGTGCCTCGACGACCTGCCGCTGACCGGGGCGAAAGGAATCGTGCCCGAACCGTCCGCCGAGGACTTCGAGTGTCTCGGCCGTCCCATCGGTCCGTGTTTCCATCCATGGCAACGTAGCACAGGACGGACGACGTCAGACACAATCCCGCTCGTGGCGCACCTCGAGCTGATCGATCCAGAGGATGCCGACGGGCTGCTGGCCGAGGAGTACGAGGCGGCGATCGGACGCGCAGGGAAGGTCTTCAACATCGTCCGCTCGATGAGCCTCAACCCCGAGGTCCTCAGGGCGTCGATCGAGATGTACAGAGCGATCATGTTCGGCCCGTCGGGGCTGACGCGCCAGGAGCGCGAGCTCCTTGCGACGGTCGTCTCGGCCGAGAACGAGTGCTACTACTGACGGCGCTCGCACGCCGACGACCTCCGTGACGAGGGCGCCCCAGACGAGCTGGCAACGCACGCGGAGCGGGACTACCGGCAGGCCGACCTCGACCCGCGCCTTCGCGCGCTCTGCGACTACGCCTGCAAGCTGACGCACGTCCCGTCGTCGGTCGGCGCCGCGGATGTCGAGGGGCTGCGCGCGGTCGGGCTGGACGACGCGACGATCCACGACGCCATCCAGGTGATCGCGTACTTCAACTACATCAACCGGATCGCGGAGGGCGTCGGCACGGACTCCGAGCCGGAGTGGGCGCCTCGCTCGTACGACTGAATCGCTACGCCAGAGCAGCCCCGATCTTCTCGACCGCGGCCGCCTCGACGTCGTCTCCACCACCCGCGGCCTTGCCGACGGACCGCGCGAGCTCGAGCACGAAGGCGCGATAGGCCTCCAGCTCGTCCGGTGCCTTGGCCTGCAGCGTCTCGACGGCCGCCTGGAGCGCCGCTGTCGTCTCGGCCTCGACCTCGGACGGCGAATCGGTCACACCGAAGCCCGTGCTGCGCTCGGCCGCGAGCTCGCGAATGAGCTGACTCTCATCGTTGCGTGCCCCTGCGAGGTTCTTGGCCAGGGACGACGCCTCCTTGAAGCTGTCGAAGAAGCTCCGGTCGCTCATCGCCACGAGCATCCCGGCGCCGGTCGCACCCTTCCGCAGCTGCTCCCATTCCTCTTCGGTGAAGTCCGACTTCCCAGCCATGAGACCTCCTTCGTGAGCTCCGGCACCTCGCCGTAGGGCGAGATATACCCGCTCCCTACCCCTGGGTGTCCCGCGCATCCTGACGCGCACGTCGCAGGACACGGCGATCGCCGACCCGGCGGGTGAGCCCGTCCACGTCCATCCGCTCGAGCAGGAGCTGCGCGTCGCGACGGCCCACGCCCGCGAGGTCGCGGAACCGCGCCAGCGTGATCTCGCCCGTCGCGGCCGCCTCGGTCGCTACGAGGTCGCGAGCGACCTCGTAGGCCCCGGCCGCGACGGCGAACCCGTCACCGAGCCGGACGACCCGGCCCTCCGTCTCGAGGAACCGGGCGAGCTCGGCGTCGTCGACCTTCGTCGCGGCGAGCCCGGCGCGATCGAGCGCCCCCTCGAGCGCAGCCGCCGCCTCTGCACGCTCGCCGAGGCCTGCGGCCGCACCCGGGAGATAGCCCTTCGGCCCGCGCCGCTCGACCGGCAGCAGCCCGAGCACGCTCGGAGCCCACGGCTCGCCGGGGAGCAGCTCGGCGAGTGGCACGCCCGGGTCGAGCGGCGATCGGTCCGCGCGGTCGCGGAGTCGCGATTCCACCGCCGCGCCCGATTCCTCGAGCCACGCCTCCGAGAAGGCCCAGCCGTCGACGACGCGCACCGCGTCCAGCCCCTCCTCGAGGTCTGCGCCGGCGAGCAGCGCGCGCGCCGCCACGGCCTCGACGGAGACCGGCTCGTGGACGAGCGCCCGGACGATCGACGCAGGGTCGCCCGCCTCGAGGAGGCGATCGCGCTCGGGATCGACGCGGCGCGGCGGGGCCGGGTCGAGGACGATCGCCCCGCCGACAGTCGTCTCGCTCCTCAGCACGACGCGATCGCCGCGAGCCGCGACCACCGGCGCTGCCAGGCGCAGCTGGGCGTGGCTCTCGCCGACGCGGACCACGCGCCCGGCGATCCGGCTCGTACCGTGGTGGACGGAGAGCCGCGCGCCGTCGCGGATCGGCTCGAGCTCGGTGAGCGCGACCTCGAGCCGGTACGAGCGTGGAAACGACCCGGCTGCGACGAGCGCATCACCGCGACGAACATCGGACGTCTCGACACCGGGGAGACTGACGGCCACCCGCTGGCCGGCCTCCGCACGACCCACCGGTGTGTCGTGCACCTGGACCGATCGCACGCGCACGTCTCGGCCGTCCGGCTCGAGCCGGAGGTGGTCGCCCTCGGCGATCGAGCCCGACCACAGGGTCCCGGTGACGACCGTGCCGATCCCCCGGAGCGTGAAGACGCGGTCGACGTAGAGGCGCCCGGGAAAGTCGGATCGCCGCTGCTCCACTGCCTCCGCGACGGCCCCGAGCGCGGCGCGGAGCTCGTCGAGCCCGGCGCCGGTCACGCCGCTCACCGGGACGACCTGCGCCCCGCGGACGAGCTCGCGCGCTTCCTCGACGGCGAGCTCGAGCGTCTCCGCGTCCACGGCGTCCGCCTTCGTGACCGCGACGACCCCGCGCTCCACGCCGAGAAGCCGGAGGATCGCGAGGTGCTCGTGGGTCTGAGGGCGGGCTCCCTCCGCCGCGTCGACGACGAGGAGGAAGAGGTCGATCCCCGTCGCTCCGGCGACCATGGTCCGCACGAACCGCTCGTGCCCGGGAACGTCGACGAGCGAGAGCGACCTGCCGCCCGGCAGCTCGAGCGGCGCATAGCCGAGGTCGATCGAGATCCCGCGCGCGCGCTCCTCCGGCAGCCGATCGGTGTCCTTGCCGGTGAGCGCGCGGACGAGCGTCGTCTTGCCGTGGTCGACGTGACCGGCGGTGCCGACCGTCAGCGCCATCGGTCGTGACAACGCTTGTGGTGAATCACCACGAGCATTTCCTAGGCCCGGCGCGCGTGCTGCACGGCCTGGGCAACCTCGTCGACCTCCTCGAGCGTCAACGTGCGCACGTCCAACAGCAGGCGGCCGTCGCGGACGATCCCGACCACCGGGGGCTCCCCGAGCCGGAGGGGGCCGGCGAGCTGCTCCTCGATCGCGCACGCGACACTCGGGATCTCTGCCAACGGCAACGCGCCGCCGCCGACCCGGGCGACCGTCTCCTCGACCTCGCCGTCGACGAGCGCCGCAAGCCGCTCCGCGCGCGTGCGCACGGCCTCGACGGGCTCGTCGAGCATCCGGAGCACGGGGATCTCCCGCCGCGCTCGCTCGGGGTCCGCGAACAGCGCGAGCGTCCCTTCGAGCGCCGCGAGAGTCAGCTTGTCCGCCCGAAGCGCGCGCTGGAGCGGGTGTCGCCGAAGCCGCTCGACGAGCGTGGCGCGACCGACGACGATCCCGGCCTGCGGGCCGCCCAGGAGCTTGTCGCCCGAGAAGCAGACGATGTCGGCGCCGGAGGCGATGCTCGCGGCTGCGGTCGGCTCGCTGCCGAGGTCGAGAACGGAGCCGGAGCCGAGGTCGTCGACGAGCGGCAGCCCTGCTCGCTGCGCGATCCGCGCGAGCTCGTCCGTCGGGACCGAGGCCGTGAAGCCGACGATCCGGTAGTTCGACTGGTGCACGCGCAGGAGCGCGGCGGTCTCCGGGCCGATCGCGCGCTCGTAGTCGGCGGCACGCGTCCGGTTCGTCGTGCCCACCTCCACCATGCGCGCCCCGGAGCGGGCGAGCACGTCGGGGATCCGGAACCCGTCGCCGATCTCGACGAGCTCGCCACGCGACACGACGACCTCGCGCCCCTCGGCGAGCGCGGCGAGCGCCAGCAGCACCGCGGCCGCGTTGTTGTTGACGACGAGTGCGGCCTCGGCTCCCGTCAACCGCCGAAGCGCGTCGGCGACGTGGTCCTGACGCGAGCCCCGCGCTCCGGACCCCAGCTCGAGCTCGAGGTTCGAGTATCCGCCGCCGACCTCCATCACCCGTTCGAGCGCAGCGGAGGCGAGCGGCGCGCGCCCGAGGTTCGTGTGGATGATCACGCCCGTCGCGTTGAGCACGCGCCGGAGCGACGGTGCCTGGAGCCGCTCCAGCTCCGCGCGCGCCGCCGCGACCGCGTCACCCGGGTCGGTGCCCGTCCGGATCGCGTCCCGCGCCTGCGCCAGCGCAGTGCGAGCGGCGGCGATCGCCAGCTGTCGCGGCGCAGCGGCGAGCACCTCGTCGCCGAGCAGATGGTCGACCGACGGCAGGTCGCGAAGCTCCACGAGGCTCAGTCTACGAAGCGCCCAGCGCCGGGATGACCTCGCGGAGGAGGGCGACGAGGTCGACCGCAGCACGCGCCCCGACCTCGAGCACGCGCTCGTGGTCGATCGGCTCGTCGATGACCCCGGCCGCCGCGTTCGTCACGCAGGCGAGGGCGAGGCAGCGGATCCCCATGTGCCGCGCGGCAAGGACCTCGGGCGCCGTCGACATCCCGACGAGGTCGGCACCGAGCGTCCGTAGCATGCGGATCTCGGCAGGGGTCTCGAAGGCGGGCCCGAGCCAGGCCGCGTAGACGCCCTCGCCGAGCGAGAGGCCGAGTCGCTCGGCCGCGGAGCGCGCTAGCGCCCTATAGGCCGGGTCGTACGCGTCCGACATGTCCGGGAAGCGCGGCCCGAGCGCGTCGTCGTTCGGCCCGACGAGCGGCGAGGAGCCCTGGAGGTTCAGGTGGTCGGAGATCGCGACAAGGCTGCCGGGGACGACCGCGGGGTCGAGCGCGCCGCAGGCGTTCGTCAGGACGAGACTGTGCATCCCGAGGCGGCCGAGCACTCGCACACCGAAGACGACCTTCTGGGGCGAATGGCCTTCGTAGAGATGCGCACGGCCCTTCATCACGGCGACGGGGACGCCGCCGAACGTCCCGAGCACCAGCGTCCCGGCGTGCCCGATCGCGGTCGAGACCGGCCATCCCGGGATCTCGCCGTACGGGATCTCGACAGGATCCTCGACCGCGTCCGCGAAGCCGCCGAGGCCGCTCCCGAGCGTGACGCCCACCTGCGGTCGCAACCCGGTCCGCGCCGCGATCGCGTCGACGGCGGCCTCGAGCTCCGCGCTCACGCCGATCCCTCTTGCCTCCGCTCGCCCATCATCGCCACGATCCGCTCGACCGCCTCCGGCGGGTCGTCGGTGACCATCAGGAGATCGAGGTCGTGGGGGGAGACGAGCCCGTCCGCGAGCATCTCGTCCCGCACCCATTCGAGCATCTCCTCCCAGTAGTCCGAGTCGACGAGGACGACCGGGAACGACCCGATCTTCCCGGTCTGGATGAGCGTCAGTGCCTCGAAGAGCTCGTCCATCGTCCCGAAGCCGCCGGGGAAGATCACGAACCCTTCAGCGGCCTTCACGAACATCGTCTTTCGCGCGTAGAAGTGCTTGAAAGTCAGCTCGATGTCGCAGTAGGGGTTCGGCCCCTGCTCGTGCGGGAGCAGGATGTTGAAGCCGACGGAGAGCCCGCCGCCCTCCCGTGCGCCGCGGTTCGCCGCCTCCATCACACCGGGGCCGCCGCCGGTCACCACGGCGAGCCCGGCCTCTGCGAAGAGCCTCCCGGTGAGCCGCGCCGCCTCGTAGGTCGGCGTCCCCTCCGCGATCCGCGCCGACCCGAAGATCGAGACGGCCGGCCGGTCGATCCGCTGGATCGCCTGGAAGCCGGAGAGGAACTCCGACGCGATCAACGAGACGTCCGACGCGAGGGTCGCCGTCCGCCGCAGGAGCCGTTCGTCGAGCTGGCCGTCGGGCTCGCTCAAAGGCGGTCCTGCGGAACGTGGGCGGCGAGCATCCCGAGCACGAGCGCTGCGACGGTCACGAGCGAGGCGACGACGACGACGGCCGCAAGCCGCCGCGCATCGGCTGGGTTCGGACGGCCGCCCCCGGCGCGCAGGATGCGCCACGAGCGAAGGACGTGGGCGCCGTCCAGGAACGCGATTGGCACGAGGTTGATCAGGTTGAGCATGAAGCCGGCGTAGGCGAGCGCGCGCAGGAGGTCGGAGTCCATCGAGACGGCCGCGGCAAGGCATCCCGCGGCCGCGACCCCTCCTACCACCGGTCCCGCCAGCGAGACCCGGGCGTTCACCCAGGGGTCGAAGCGCATGTTGCGGAGCGCGACGTACGCGCCGAGGAACGGGATGAAGACCGGAAGCTGAGGATCGAGCCCGAGCCGCTTCGCTTCGACGTAGTGGCCCAGCTCGTGGGCGAGGATGAGCAGGACGACGCCGAGGCCGAACTTCCAGCCCCAGATCAGCGCATAGCCGCCGACCGCGAGGAAGATCCCGAAGAACTTGAGGACGAACGCGCCGAACTTGACCATGACCCCGATGAGCACGACCACGGGAGCGAGCAGCTTCGAGAGCAGCGAGCGCCGCGTGCGATCGTGCTCGGTCGGCAGCGTGTCGGGCTCGGGCGCGGTGACCGGCTCGAGCGGGAGATTTCGGTCGGCCACGTGACCAGAGGCTAGCCCGCACGCGCCGAGGCGTGGTGCTCGGGCGGCTCCAGCTCTGCGAGCGTACGCACGGCCGGGATCGGCGACGGCAGGAGCCAGAGGACGGAGAGCACACCTCCGACGGCGGCGAGGACGAGCGTCGGGCGCAGCCCCAGCCAGGCGCCCAGGGCCCCGCCCAGCAGCGCGCCGAGCGGCCGGATCCCGTAGTTGATCGTGCTGTAGGCACCGCTGACGCGGCTGCGGACGGCGTCGGGCGTCACCGTTGCCTGCAGGGCGTTCAGGTTGACGTCGAAGAGCATGACGCCGAATCCGGAGACGAACTCGACGGCCGCGAGTACCGCAGCGGCCCTCCAGGTCGGTCCGCCGGCGAGACCGAGCAGCGCGAGCGGCGCGGGGAAGAGGACGGCGCCTGCAGCGACCATCGGCCCGACGCCGAAGCGGACGGCGAGCCGCGGGGCCGCGACAGCGCCAACGAGGCCGCCCACCGCGCCGACGCCGAGGGCCAGGCCGATCGCACCTGCGGAGAGGCCGAGCTCGCGGCTCGCGAAGAGGATGAGCAGCGCCTGGGCCATGAACGTGAAGAAGTTGATCGTCGTTGCGCAGCCGAGCCCTGCCCGGAGGTACGGGTCCCGCATGACGACGGCGAGCCCGTCGCGGGCACGCCGGATGAGCGACTGCCCATTCGCCTCCGCGACGGGCCGTTCCTCGACCGGCACCCGGCCGATCTGCAGCGCGGAGGCGAAGAACGTCAGCGCGTCGACGAGGATCGCCCCGGGGGCGGTGAAGAGCTGGACGAGCACGCCGCCGACTGCCGGTCCGGCGATGAACGACGCCGACCGCGAGGCGCTCAGCTTCGCGTTCGCGTCGAGGTACCGGTCGCGGGCGACGAGCGCGACGAAGAACGGCATGTACGCCGTCTGAAACAGCACCTGGCCGACGCCCGCGAGCAGGGCGACGACGTAGAGGTGGCCGAGGGTCAGGGCGTCGAGGAGGTACGCGAGGGGAATCGTCATGAGCACGGCGCCGCGGAGGAGGTCGGCCACGATGAGGAGCGGACGCTTTGCCCGACGCTGGTCGACCCAGCTGCCGACGAAGATCGAGACGATGTTCGGGGCCCAGACGGCGGCCGTGAGGAGGCCGACCTGGCCGGGTCCCGCATCGAGGACGAGAACGGCGATGAGCGGCAGCGCGAGCTCGGAGATGCGGTCGCCGAACTGCGACAGCGTCTGGCCGAGCCAGAAGGTGCGAAACCGCTTGTCCCGCCAGAGCGACGGGGTCGGCTCCGGGGCACGGTCGCTCGTCATCGGCGGCTCTCCGGCATCACGTACCGCATGAGCCGCACGCTGCGGCTGCCGCGAGGGGCGTTCTCGGGGTCGCGCCGCACGTACGGGGCGAGCACCTCCTCGATCGCGCCCTCGACCTTCGCCAACTCGGCGACGGTGAGGACGACCCGCGTGTTGGAGAGCCCGCTGAGCTTCCGCCAGCGTGGCGGGAGCGTCGGCTCCACGTCGGCGAGCCACGTCTGCGGCAGATGGTCGGCGGCGAGGAACATCTGCTCGGTGAGGGCACGGTAGGCGGCGTTCCCCTCCTCGTCGCCCGGATCGTCGGGTGCGACGAACCGGATGCCCCGCCCCGCTGCCTCCCACCAGCGCTCGCGTGAGTCTGGGCCGACATCGGCGTCGCGCACGAGCCCGAACGTCGCGAGATGCCGGAGGTGCCAGCTCGCAACCGAGGGGGTTGCCCCGACGTGCGGCGAGAGGCGGGACGCCGTCGAGGGCCCGAGCCGCTGGAGCCTGCTCAGGATCGCGAGCCGGACGGGATGCGCGAGCGCCCGCATCGCGCGAGGATCGACAACCTCGACGTCGCCGTACGGATTTGTGAGAGACATCTCTCGAGAGTACTCTCTCACATCTCGACACGCAAGCGCGAGGCGATCGGCGGCAGGTCGAACGGGAGCGATTCAGAAGGTGGAGCCGGTCATGAGCCCTGGCCGATCCACTCCTCGCCGCCGACGTACAGCTCCTTCTTCCAGAGCGGCACCGTCTGCTTCAGCGTGTCGATCGCCTCGCGGCACGCTTCGAGCGCCGCGCCCCTGTGCGCCGCCGAGACGGCGATCACGACGCTTGTCTCGCCGATCTCGACGCGACCGACGCGGTGGTGGATTGCCACCCCGAGGACGTCGTGCCGCTCCCGGAGCACGGTCGCGATCCGCTCCATCTCGGACTCGGCCATCCCCTCGTACGCCTCGTACTCGAGCCGGACGACATCGCGGCCGCGCGACCGGGCACGCGTGGTGCCCACGAAGGTCGCGATCGCGCCGGCGTCGTCCGACGCGACTTCGGCGACGACCGTCTCGAGCGAGAGTGGCGTCTCGGAGAGGCGGAAGTCGCCCCCGGAGACGGGCGGTATCAGCGCCACCTCGTCGCCGTCGGCGAGCGGTGCGCTGCGCTCGGCATACGCGCGGTTGACCGCGTAGACGAGCCCGCGTGGCTCGTCTCCGAGCCCCAGCGCGGGCCAGACGTCGTCGACGTGCGCGCCGTCCGCGAGCTCGAGCTCGCGCTCCCGCATGCCCGCCTGCTCGCGCAGGGCGGCGAACAGCTTCACCGCGACCCTCACGCCTCGGAGCGTATCCGGATGATTCAGGCGGTTGCCGAGGCGGGCCGCTGTCATGTTACATCTGCGCCGTGGCGACCCTCCTACCCCGCGCGAACCTCAACGAGCAGGTGTACGAGACCCTCCGGCGACGGATCCTCGCGCGGGAGCACGGCCCGGGCGAGAAGCTCAGCCTCCACGAGCTCGCCGCCGAGCTTGGGGTCTCGCGGAGCCCCGTCCACCACGCGCTGACGCGCCTCGTCTCCGAGGGGATGCTGACCGTCAAGGCCCGCCGCGGATACTTCGTCACCCCGGTCACGCGACGAGCGCTCCTCGAGGGGTACGACGTCCGGGTGGCGCTCGAGTCACATGCCGCAGACGTCGCCGTGGACACCGCCTCCGACGAGCAGATCGCCGGCCTCCGCGCGCGTCTCGACGCGACGGCAGACGCGATCTCGCACGAGGAGTGGGACACCGCCAACGCCGCCTTCCACGAGACGCAGGTCGACCTCGCCGGAAACGACCTCCTCTCACGCTTCTACCGCGAGCTCTCGATCAACCTGATGATGCAGGTGATCCGCGGGGGGCGCCTCGAGCGCGGCGAGTACCTCGTCACGGAGCACCTCGCGATCGTCGAGGGGCTCGAGGCGCGCGACGCGGTGGCGGCCCGGGCGGCGATCGCCCGGCACGTCGAGACCGGACGCCGAATCGCCCTCGACGCGATCGAGCGCGCCGGCGGCTCGTTGTAGCCCGCCCGATCGAGGGACAGACGACGTGCAGTCGGGCGCCTACGGTCCGCCCGTCTCCGTGTCCTCACGAAAGGAACGGCATGAAGCGGCACCTCCGTCGCCCGCTTGCGCTTACCGTGGCGCTCGCGGCGACCCTCCTCACGGCCGGCGGCATCGCCTGGGCGGCGATCCCCGACTCGGACGGCGCGATCAACGCCTGCTACGTCGACAGGAGCGGCAATCTCCGCCTGGTCGACTCGCCGGGCGAGTGTCGTGGCCGCGAGTCCTCGATCGCGCTCGGCGGCCCCACGGTCGGCTATGCCACGAGCCGACCCGACCTCGTGCCCATCAACAACACGACGACCACGCTCGCGACGCTCACGTTGCCCGCGGGGAAGTACCTCGTGCACGGCAAGCTCGACATCCACACCACGAGCTTCGAGAACACATTCGTCGCCTGCAACCTGACGATCCTGGGGACGGCGGGCTTCTCGGACGCCTCCTGGAACCGGATCGAGTACGACGGCGGGCCGGGTCACGGCGAGGCGATCGCACTACAGACGCCTCTCACGCTGGCAGCCGACGGCGGCATCGCGCTGACGTGCATCACGCCGGAGAGCGCCGCGCCGTCGCAGACGATCGCGCGGTACGTCCAGCTCGACGCGATCCGACTCGACGGCCTCGTCATCCAGTAGCTCTGCCCTCGGCCGGGGTGGGACGCCGAGGCGTCCACCCCGGCCGACGTAGGATTCGCCGCGTGGCGCTCACGCCCGACCGACGCGTGACCGAATCGGGCATCGAGGTGAAGTCGGTCTACGGACCGGCAGACGCAACCAGCCCGCAGGACGCGCCCGGGTCGTTCCCGTTCACGCGCGGCCCGTACGCGGACATGTACCGCGGCCGGCCGTGGACGATGCGCCAGTACGCCGGGTTCGGCTCGGCAGAGGAGACGAACGCGCGGTTCCGGACGCTGCTCGCGCGGGGTCAGACGGGGCTCTCGGTCGCCTTCGATCTCCCGACCCAGCTGGGCTACGACTCGGACGACCCGGTGGCGGAGGGCGAGGTGGGTCGAACCGGAGTCGCGATCGACTCGGTCGACGACATGGCTCGGCTCCTCGAGGGCATCCCCCTCGACGAGGTCTCGAGCTCGATGACGATCAACGCGCCCGCAGCGCTCCTGCTGCTCTGCTACGAGCTGGTGGCCGAGGAGCGCGGCATCGCCGGCGACGCCCTCCGGGGGACGGTGCAGAACGACATCCTCAAGGAGTACGTCGCGCGCGGAAACTACATCTTCCCGCCCCGCCCGTCGATGCGGCTGACGACCGACCTGTTCGCGTACTGCGCCGAGCGGATCCCGAGCTGGAACACGATCTCGATCTCCGGCTACCACATCCGGGAGGCAGGGTCGACGGCGGCCCAGGAGCTCGCGTTCACGCTCGCGAACGGGATCGCATACTGCGAGGCGGCCGTCGCCGCGGGTCTCTCGCCCGACGAATTCGGGACGCGACTCTCCTTCTTCTTCAACGCCCACAACGACGTGCTGCAGGAGGTGGCGAAGTTCCGCGCCGCGCGGCGAATGTGGGCGGGGATCATGCGCGACCGCTTCGGCGCCACGAGCCCGAAGGCGCAGGCGCTGCGCTTCCACGCGCAGACGGGTGGCTCGACGCTGACGGCCCAGCAGCCCGAGAACAACCTCGTGCGAGTCGCCGCGCAGGCCCTCTCGGCGGTCTACGGTGGCGCCCAGTCGATCCACACGAACGGCTTCGACGAAGCGCTCGCGCTCCCGACCGAGCGCGCCGCGACCCTCGCGCTCCGCACGCAGCAGATCCTCATGTACGAGGCGGGCACGACGGACACGGCGGACCCACTCGGCGGCTCGTGGTACGTCGAGGTGCTCACCGACGAGCTCGAGTCGATCGCGAGCGAGCTCATCGACCGGGTCGACGACCTCGGCGGCGCCGTCGCCGCGATCGAGGCCGGCTGGGTGCAGGGCCAGATCGAGGAGTCGGCGTTCCGCTGGCAACGCGAGGTCGAGCAGGGCGAGCGGGTCATCGTCGGCGTCAACCGGTTCACGACGGACGAGCCGGAGCACGTCGAGCTCCATCACCTCGACCCCGCGATCGAGCGCGCCCAGCGCCAGCGGACGCAGGCGCTCCGCGCGAAACGCGACGCCGCCGCCGTCGAGCCCGCCGTCGCCGAGGTGCGTCGCGTCGCGGCCTCGGACGAGAACTTGCTGCCCGCGCTACGAGCCGCGCTCGCGGCCCGAGCGACGATCGGCGAGCTCTGCGGCGCCTTGCGCGAGCTCTGGGGCACGTACGACGCGCGGTGATGACACGTACCCTTCCGCGATGAGCGCCCGCACTCGTGTGGCCGTCGCCGGCGGCGCGTCGGCGCTGCTGGTCGTCGTCGCGTCGGCGCTGCTCCTCGGCGGCTCGGCGAGCGCCAGGCCCGCCGCTGCCCCCGACTTCGCCCGCGACGTCGCGCCGATCATCCGGGAGACCTGCGCGGGCTGCCACCGCGACGGCGGCATCGCCCCGTTCGCGTTCCGCACGGAGCGCGACGTCGCGAGCCGGGCTGCGCTCGTGGTCGCCGCGCTCGAGTCCCGCCGGATGCCTCCCTGGCCGCCGAGCTCGCGCTCGCCGCACTACATCGGTCAGGCCCGCAGGACGCTGGACGCCAGGGAGCGGGCGACCCTCGTCGGATGGGCGCGCTCGCAGCTCGTCCGCCCCGGCAGCGCGCGCCGGGGCACGCCTGTCGGCGCACCGCCTCCGGCGAGCACGCCGCTCCGTGCGGGGGAGTCGCGCCTCGAGCTCGCGATGGCCACGTCCTACCGGCCGTCGGCGGCGAACGGCGGCACCGACGACTACCGCTGCTTCCTCCTCGACCCGAAGCTGACGGCGAACCGCTTCGTCACCGCGGCGCGGATCGCGCCCGGCAGCGCCTCGCTCGTGCACCACGTGATCCTCTACCGCATCGGGCGCGACTCGGTCGCGGAGGCGCTCACGCTCGACCGCAGCACGCGCGGCGCGGGCTGGACCTGCTTCGGCGGCCCCGGCGTCTCCGCCGCCGGGGCCGGGAACCCACGCGGCGCGCTCAACGATGCAGGCTGGATCGCCGCATGGGCGCCGGGTTGGGGCGGCGACCGGCTGCGCGACGGCACGGGCATCCCGCTCCCGGCCGGAAGCCGGATCGTGATGCAGGTGCACTACAACCTGCTGAACGGGTCGCGACCCGACCGCTCGCAGGCCGTCCTGACGACCGTTCCCGGCAGCCGCCCGCTGGAGCCGCTGCAGACCGTCCTTCTCCCGGCGCCGGTCGAGCTCGCGTGCCGCCGCGGGGAGCAGGGAGCGCTCTGCGACCGGACCGCCGCCGTCTTCGACCAGGCGAAGCGGTTCGGGAACGACGCCGCGCTCGTCCCGACGGGGCTTCTCATTCTCTGCAGCAAGGACGCGGGCAAGCCGGTCGCGACCACGGTGGCGACGTGCGACCGCGCCGTCGACGCCCCGACGACGATCCACGCGGTCGCCGGCCACATGCACCTGCTCGGCCGGTCGATCCGGGTCGAGCTGAACCCCGGCACCGCCCGCGCCCGCCTCCTGCTCGAGATCCCGCGGTGGAGCTTCCACTGGCAGGCCTCGTACCTGCTCGAGCAGCCCGTGCGCGCAGAGCCGGGCGACGTCGTGCGGGTCACCTGCCGCCACGACGCGGCGCTCCGGACCGGAGAGCCGCGCTACGTCCTGTGGGGCGAGGGCACGGCCGACGAGATGTGTCTCGGGGTCCTGCAGGTCACCCGCGGCTGACCGCGCGCGCGTGCGCATCCTGCTCGTCTCGCAGATGTACCCGGGGCCGGCGGCACCGACGCTCGGCACCTTCGTGGCGGACCTCGAGTCCGGCCTCGAGGCGCGCGGGCACGAGCTGGCCCGGGCGGTCGTCGATCGCCGGGGTGGACACGGGCGCCACCTCGCCCTCGCCCGCGACGTCGTCCGCGCCGCACGGCGCTTCCGGCCGGACGTCGTCTACGCCCACTTCCTCGTCCCGGCAGGCCTGCTCGCCGTCCTCGCCGGGCGCGCGCCTGTCGTCCTGACGGCCCACGGACAGGACGTCGCGAACGCGGAGCGCTCGCGCGTCGTCCGCGGCGCGACACGGCTCGCCGTGCGGCGGGCGGCGTCGGTGATCGCCGTCTCGGACTGGCTCCGGCTCCGCCTCGAGGCGGCCGTCCCCGGCGCGTCCGGCAAGACCACGGTGATCGACTGCGGAGTCGACCTCGACCGGTTCACGCCGAACGACCCCGAGGTGGCCCGCGCCGAGGTCGGCTGGGAGCCTGAGGGGACGGCGTTCCTCTGCGTCGGCACGCTCAGCGAGCGGAAGAACGTCCTCCGCCTCGCGCGCGCCTTCGCGCGCCGCGGAGAGGGATCGCTCGCGTTCGTCGGCGACGGCCCGCTACGCGGCGAGCTCGAAGGGCGTGCGGATGTGCTCGTCCACGGCCCGGCCCCGCATGCGGCGATCCCGCGGTGGCTCGCTGCTGCCGACGTCGTCTGCCAGCCGAGCCTCGCCGAGCCCTTTGGGCTCGCCACGCTCGAGGCGATGGCCTGCGGCCGATCGGTCGTCGCGACCCGCGTCGGCGGCCCGCCGGAATTCGTCACCCACGACGCCGGCATGCTGGTCGACCCGCAGGACGAGGAGGCACTCGCCGCCGCGCTCGACGCCGCGGCCGCGCTGCCGAGGCCTAACGAGGCGGCGCGCGCGGCGGCCGAGGAGCACGGCCTGAACCGACAGGTCGAGCGGATCGACGCGTTGCTCGAGCGCGCGGCCGGGGCCGCCGCCGCCGCGGACAGCCCCGAGCGCGCTTCCTAGCGGACGCTACGCGTCCGGTCCCTGGCTCGTGGGCGGCGTCGTCTCGGGACGCCTGCCGCGAGCCGCTTCGATGTCGCCGCGGATGTTCGTGCTCCCTTCGACCACGACCCGGTACGCGATCCAGCCGAGCACCGCGCCGATCGGCGGCGCGATCAGGTAGATCCAGAGGTCGTGGAACTCCGTGCCCACGATCGCGGGGCCGAGGCTCCGCGCCGGGTTGACCGACGCACCGCTGATGGGGATCGCGGCGACGTGGATCGCGACGAGCGCGAGCGAGATCGCGAGCAGCGCCGTTCCCGTCGGAGCGCTCGTTCGTCGTCGAATGCAGGATCACGGCGACGAACAACGCGCTGAGGACGACCTCGACCACGATCGCCGCCCACGTGTCCGACGCCTGCGTCGTCGTCGCTGCGACGACGGTGTCGTCGTAGGCGATGAGCACGACGACCGACGCGAGCGATCGCGCCGATCACCTGCGAGATCCAGTACCCGATCATGTCCTCCATCGACAGTCGCCGGTCGAGGAACATCGCCAGCGAGACGGCCGGGTTGAAATGCCCGCCGGACACCTCCGCGAACGCGTACAGGCCGATCAGGAGCGCGAGGCCGAAGCCGAGCGCGATCGAGACGATCCCCAGCGACTCGCCGGCCGATGCGGAGACGATCGCGAACGACCCGACGACGACGAGCGTGAACGTGCCGAGAACCTCCGCGAGGTACTTCTGCATCTTCCCCATGGCCAACGCCCCTTCTGGTTGCTCGAGAGGTCGGTACGGCGTCAGTCTGGCGCACCGATCGGCTGTTACCCGGCAGGTCAGGCGTCGTCGGAGCGTGCGTCGAGATCCGCGAGCCGGATCTCGACGAGCGGCCGCACCGCGTCCTCGAGCCCCGCCTCGCGCGCGGCCTCGAGCGCCTGCTCGTAGCTCTCGCGCACCTTGTCCCGGGAGACGCCCTGCTTCAGCCGGTTGTCGCCCGTGACGAGGAGCCGCTGGATCCTCGCGCGGGCATCGTCTCCGGCGGCCATGCCGCGAGCCTAGATCAGCCTCGCCGCCGCTACCATTCGCCAGCCGTGGTCTCCGTCTCCGCCGTCATCCAGGTCCTGCTCGGCGCCGCGCTGGTCGGTCTCGTCCTCATGCACTCCGGCCGCGAGGCGGGCTTCGGCGGGATCGGGTTCACGCCCACGTCGCAGGGCGGCACGCACATCGTCGAGCGGAACCTGACGCGGCTCACCGTGGCCGTCGCGGTCCTCTTCACGATCAACACGATCGTGCTGTACCGGCTGCTCGCGTAGCGGCGCCGGTATCATCCGAGATCCACGCGCTGGTGGCGGAATTGGTAGACGCGCCAGGTTGAGGGCCTGGTGGCCATTGCGGTCGTGGAGGTTCAAGTCCTCTCCAGCGCATGCGACGACGGGCCCTGCGGGGCCCGTCGTCAATAGAAGCGCTGCATCCTGCGTCCGAATCGTGCCCCTGCACTTTCAGCCGAGCCGTGTGCCGCACGATCGGCATTGACGCCGTCCGGAAGGATCCCTACGCTTCCTGACGAACATACGTTCGTCGGAACCCACCAGGAGGCGACCCGTGCCGGCCGAGACACCTCTCACCGCGCGTCAACAGGAGATCTGGCAGTTCCTCGTCACGTACGTGGACGACCACGGCTATCCGCCCACCGTGCGCGAGATCGGCGAGGAGGTGGGCCTCGCGTCCCCGTCCACGGTGCACGCGCACCTCGCGAACCTCGAGCGTGTCGGCCTGATCAAGCGCGACCCCTCGAAGCCGCGGGCAATCGAGCTCACGGGCCACCGGCGCGTCCTGGCCGCCAGGATCGAGTCGGACGTGCCGCGCTTGCCGCTGCTCGGCCGGGTCGCCGCGGGCTCGCCACTGCTCGCCGAGGAGAACGTCGAGGACGTCGTCGCCGTCCCCGAGTCCATCGGCCGGGGTGCCGACTTCCTGCTCACGATCCACGGTGATTCGATGATCGAGGCGGGCATCCTCGACGGCGACACGATCGTCGTCCAGCGCAGCGACGACGCGCGGAACGGCGACGTCGTGGTCGCGCTCGCCGGTGAGGACGAGACGGCCGACGAGGCAACGGTCAAGACCTTCTACCGCGAGGCCGACGGCCGGATCCGGCTACAGCCGGAGAACGCGGCGCTCGAGCCGATCTACGCCGACCACGTCACGATCCTCGGCAAGGTCGTGGGGGTGTTCCGGAGCCTCCGATGAGCGCCGACGTCACAGCCTTCGCGCGGACGCTCGACCAGGAGCTGCTCGCGCTCTCTCGCGGCGCCAGCCTCGAGTGCCTCACGTGCGGCGAGTTCGTGATGCGGCTCCGCGGCGTCCTCGCCTGCCCCGAGTGCCGCTCGCTGCTCGCCGACGGGAGCGAGGTCCCGGAGGTCGTGCTGCCGCGCGCCGACGCGGCGTCCTAGCCGAGTACAATCGACGTGCAGGCCGGATGGCCGCGGGCGTCTCGACGTCCGAGGAAAGTCCGGACACCAAAGGGCAAGGACGCTGGGGAAATCCCAGGCGGCGAAAGCCGACGGAAAGTGGAACAGAGAGGAGACCGCCGGCCTTCGGGCCGGTAAGGGTGAAACGGTGGGGTAAGAGCCCACCAGCGATCCGTGGTGACACGGCGGCTCGCCAAACCCCGTCCGGTGCAAGGCGAAGCAGGTCCCGATGACGCGGCCCGCGGAGGGACCGGGTGCGCCGCTGGAGCCACCGGGGAACCGGTGGCCTAGATGGATGGCCATCCACGACAGAATCCGGCTTACAGGCCTGCTACGGAAAAACCCTGCGATTGCAGGGTTTTTCTATTCTCGTCCGTGACGCAACGCCGCGTCAGACGTCGACGATCACCTCGAAGCCGCCGTAGACCATTCGCTCGCCGTCGAACGGCATCGCCTCCGGACCCATCATGTCGGCGAGTCGGGGATCCGCCAGCACCTTCGCGTTGACCCGGTCGCGGTGCGCGCGTGACTTGAAGACGATCCACGAGAAGACGACGACCTCGCCGCGCTTGAGCTGCAGGCCGCGCGGGAAGGAGGTGACCTTTCCGCGCTGGACGTCCTCGGCGATGCACTCCCGGTACTCGAGCGCACCGTGCTCGCGCCAGATCTTCCCCGCCTTCCGCGCCTGGCGTCGGTAGGCGTCGAGGTTCCGTCTGGGGAGTGGGACGAGGAATCCGTCGACATAGCGGGCCACGGTTGCTCCTTCCGTCGGATGGGCTCTGCCACGTTCCTACCCGCCTTCGGGCTATTCAGGCCTCGTGCACGACACCGATGCGCGAGGCCACCGGCTCCCTGTCGCTCCAGGGGAAGTTGATCCATCGGTCGGTCCGTCGCCACACGTAGTCGCATGCGACGAGCGACGTCGGCTTCTCGTACAGAACGGCAACGCGCACCTCACCGACCTTCCCGGCGCAGAACGACTCGACGCTCTGCAGCGTGTGGCCCGTGTCGGCAACGTCGTCGGCAATGAGGATTCTGGCGTCGTCGAGGTCGACGAAGTCGGGTGCGGGCGGCAGGATCCGCGGCACCTCGAGCCGCTCCTCGACGCCGGTGTAGTACTCGACGTTCATCGTGTAGACGTTCTTGATGCCGAGCGCGTAGCCGAGCGCGCCTCCGACGAGCAGCCCGCCGCGGGCGATCGAGAGGATCATCTCCGGCTCGTAGCCGTCGTCCGCGATCAGCTGTGCGAGCTCGCGCGACGCCGTCCCGAACAGGTCCCAGGTGAGAATCTCGCGCTCGACACTCACGTGGGCGACCGTATACGACGGTCTAGGGTCACGCTGTGGCCGAAGATCACCAAACAGCGCCCGACGGAGACGCGAGGGCCGACACGGTCGCCGTCGTCTCCGACGTTCACGCCAACACCGTCGCGCTCGAGTCGGTCCTGGCGGAGGTCGTTGCGCTCGACCCGGATCTCGTCGTGTTCGGCGGCGACCTGACGTGGGGGCCGGAGCCGGAGGAGACGCTCGCGCTCGTGGCCGCCATCCAGACGCCGACGATCTTCGTGCGCGGCAACGCGGACCGGATGCTGCTCGAAGAGGGCGACGAGCCGACCGAACGAAAGCCCTGGCTGCTGGAGCATCACTCGCCGGCCGCCCTCGCACACCTCGCGACGTTCGTCGAGCACGCCACGGTCACGGTCAGCGGGCTCGGCCCGGTCCGCTTCTGCCACGGCTCGCCGCGGAGCGACGAGGAGCTCGTCACGCCCCAGACCCCCGAGGCACGGGTGCGGGCGTTCACGGAGGGCGTCGCCGAGCGGGTACTCGTCACCGCGCACACGCATCTGCAGTTCGATCGGCGGGTCGCCGGGATCCGGTCCGTCAACCCCGGCAGCGTCGGGATGGCGTATGGCGTCGAGCCGGGGCGCGCGTGCTGGGCCGTCCTCGGCCCGGACGTCCAGCTGCGCCAGACGCCGTTCTCCGTCGAGCGTGCGACGCAGCGCTATCGCTCGAGCGGCGACCCTGCCGCGGAGCGGATGATCGGGATGCTCGAGTCCCCGCCGACGCTCGCCGAGGTCGTCGAGAACGCCGAGCGGCTCGAGTTCTCGGGCTGATCAGGCGCCGGCGCGCGCGAGGATCTCCGCGAAGACGTCCCGCAGCTCGTCCGGCTCGATCGCGAGCGACACCTCGCCCACCATCACCTCGATCTTCTGCCAGCTCGGGGACGTCGTCGCGCTCGGGTCACCGAAGACGAAGACCTTCCGCTCCTCCGCGACGTCGAGCGCCGCTTCGGAGAGCCGCTCGCGCTCTCCGCGGAGCAACAGGTGGAAGACGGCCGTCTGCGGCGGGTCGGGCACCACCTCCAGGCCGTCGAGCGTCGCGAGCGGCGCCGCGAGCGCACGCGCGTGCGCGAGAAACGCGGGGGCGCGGTCGAGTCGCTCGTCGAGCGCCGACTCGACCGAGACGACGAACGGGTGCATCGTCACGAGGTTGCCGCCCTGCCGGCGCTGCCAGATGCGCGCCTCGGCGATGAGATCGGCGTCCCCCGCGAGCGCGGCTCCGGCCATCGCTCCGAGGCCCTTGTAGAACGAGACGTAGACGCTGTCGAAGAGACCCGCGACCTCCGCGTGCGGCCGGTCGTAGTACGGCACCGCCTCCCACAGGCGCGCGCCGTCGAGGTGCACGGCGACCCTCCGGTCCCGCGCCCACTCGACCTGGGCCACGAGGTCGTCCCACGTCGGGAGGAGCCCCCCGGTCTCGCGTTGCGGAAGCTCGAGCAGGAGCGCCGCGATCGGCTCGTGGATCGCTTCGAGGTCCTCCAGCCCGATGAGCCCGTGCGGGTCGCCGACGAGCCGGGCGCGAAGGTCGTGGAGATGAGCGTACGCATGCTCCTCGTGGAGCTCGAGATGACAGGTGGGGTGGAACGCGACGGTGCGGATCCCCCGCCGGTCGCTCCAGATCCGGAGCGCGATCGGCTGCGCCATCGTCCCGCTCGGCATGAAGACGGCGGCCTCCTTGCCGAGGAGCTCCGCGACCCGCCGTTCGAGGCGCTCGGTGCGCTCGCCGCGACCGTAGTGATCCGCACGCTCGTCGGCGTCCGTCGCCTCCGCCAGGGCCGCGAGCTGCTCGCGCACGGGCGGTGCGCCGTGCCACGCGTTCAAATGCCGGTCGGCGCCGGCGATCGCGGCGCGGATTCGCGCGTCGTCCACCACGGCGCGGAGCCTAGAGGCTTGATGCGAAATGGGCGCCCCGTGGGGCCGTCTCAGGCCAGCCAGAGCGGCTCCGCGCCCGCGGCGCAGGCTGGTTGCCTGGGCAAGGACGCGGAGACGGTCTGGCGCCGCGCCTGAGGCGGCATCCACGACCGCGCACGAAGTCTCGCATCAAGCCTCTAGGCCGCCTCGAAGCCCCGAAGGGCAGCCTCGACGAGGCGCGGCAGCGTCTGCAGGTTGTACCCGCCCTCGAGCGCGGCGGCGACCCGCGGGCCGAGCTGCGCCGAGCGGCGGGCAAGCTCCTCGAACCCGTGCTCGGTCACCTCCATGTGCGCGAGTGGGTCGTCGACGTGCGCGTCGAAGCCTGCCGAGACGAGGACGAGGTGCGGATCGAACGCCCGCACGGCCGGCTCGACGAGCTCTCGGAACGCTGCGAGGTACTCGGAGTCTCCCGAGCCGGCGGGGAGCGGCACGTTCAGCGTCGTCTCGTCGCTCGTGCCCGGCCCACCGGTGCCCGGGTAGAAGGGCCACTGGTGGAGCGAGACGACGAGCACCGAGTCGTCGTCGCGAAAGATCGCCTCCGTCCCGTTGCCGTGGTGCACATCCCAGTCGACGATCGCCACTCGCTCGCATCCGAGTGCGTCCTGGGCATGGCGGGCGGCCACGGCGACGTTCCCGACCAGGCAGAACCCCATTGGTCGGTCGGGCAGCGCGTGATGCCCGGGCGGCCGGACGAGGGCGAACCCACCCGCCTCGGCGGCGGCGACCGCACACCCCGCACCGAGGAGCGCGGCCTCCCACGACGTCGGACCTGCGATCGTGTCGCCGTCGAGCCAGGTCTCCTTGTCGAGGCGGGCGAGCAGGTCCAGGTACGAGGCCTGGTGGACGCGACCGACCTGGTCCCGCGTCGCGGACCCGCCCTCGCGCGCGCCGCCCAGCGCGTCGAGCAGGAGGGTGAGGCGCTCCTCGCACTCGGGGTGACCGTGCCGGCTCGTCGGGTGGAGACGGCCGAGCGCCGGATGGGAGATCAGCTCGATGCGGACTCCCGCACTCGGCCCGCAAGCCGTGTGAGGCCGAGCTCCTCGGCCGCGTCGGCGACGGCCTCCCAGTCGGGGCCGTCGTCCGGCAGCGGCGGCAGCGGCGCCGTCGCGTCGAACGTCGCGACGTGCCGGTACATGCGGAGCGAATCCGCCTCGGCGGCGAACCGCCCGGCCTCGAGCATCGCGTCCAGCGACCCGTACTGCGCGAGGAGGGATGCGGCGGTCTTCGCGCCGACGCCCCGCGCGCCCGGAATCTTGTCCGAGGGGTCGCCGCGGAGCGCGATGAAGTCGGGAACCTGCTCGGGCTCGACGCCGTACCGCTCCCGCACCTCGGCCGGCCCGATCCGCGCGATCTCGCTCACGCCGCGCACCGGCTGCAGGATCGTCACGTCGTCGGCGGCGAGCTGGAAGGCGTCGCGATCGGAGGTCGCGACGAGCGACGTCCCTCCCCGCGCGCGCTCGGCGGCGACGGCGGCGCCGAGGAAGTCGTCCGCCTCGAAGCCCTCCGCCTTGCCGCAGGCGATTCCTCCCGCCTCGAGGAGACCCGGCGCGAGGTCGAGCTGCTCGAGGAGCTCGGGGTCGAACTCGCGTCCCGCCTGGTACCCCGGCAGCAGGTCGTGCCGGTACGTCGAGACGAACAGCGTGTCCCAGCCGACGACGACAGCGCGCGGCCGTTCCGCCTCCCAGAGCCGGAGGAGCATCGACGTGAATCCGGTCAGCAGGTTCCCGGGCCTGCCGTCCGCGCGGCGGATCGAGCGTGGGAGCGCGTGGAAGGCACGGTGGGCGAACGAGTCGCCGTCGACGACGAGCAGCGGTTCGCTCACGCCGCGTCCTCGCCTGCCACTGCCTCGAGTGACGTGATCGCCTCGCGGAGCCGCTCCGTCGCGACGTTGGAGGCCTCGGTGGGGTCGACTCCCTCCAGATCGCCCAGCTCGATCGGCGGGCCGTACGCGACGCGGAGCGGAGCGAAGCGCTTCAGCCGGTCGGTGCCGACGATGCCGGCCGGGACAAGCGGGACACCCGCCTCGAGCGCGATCCGCGCGGCCCCGTTGTGCCAACGCGCCTCGTAGCGCTTGCGAAGCCCCTTCGCCCGGCGGGTCCCCTCGGGGAACATGACGACGGCGTGACCCTCGCGGCAGAGCGCGACGGCGGTGTCGATTGCCTGCTGATCGCGCCGCCCGCGGTCGACCGGAAACCCGCCCCCCGCCCGCACGATCCAGCCGAGCGGCAGCCAGAAAAGCTCCTTCTTGGCCATGAACCGGAGAAAGCGGCGCGGGAACAGCGGGATCCCGAGCGGCCACGGATCGAAGTTCGACCAGTGGTTCGCGGCGAGCACGCAGCCACCGTCCGGGACATGCTCGCGGCCCGTCCAGCGCAGCCGGTAGACGGTCCGCAGCACAGGCCAACTCAGCGCCGCGACGAGGGAGTAAAACCAGCTCGGCCTCGGCGGACGTGCCATGGCCGCGCAGGATACGTCTCTCCCGCCACGAATCGACGCCGTTACCCTGTCACGCCACATGACCCGTCTCGTCATCGTCGAGTCCCCCGCCAAGGCGCGGACGATCGCCGGCTACCTCGGCAGCGGCTTCGCCGTCGAGTCCAGCGTCGGTCACATCCGCGACCTGCCGGAGCGCGCATCGGACGTCCCGAAGGAAAAGCGCGCGCAGTACGGCAAGCTCGGCGTCGACGTCGAGCACGAGTTCGAGCCGTTCTACGTCGTCGACGCGGACAAGAAGCGAATCGTCTCGGACCTCAAGAAGAAGCTCGCCGAATCCGACGAGCTCCTGCTCGCGACGGACGAGGACCGCGAGGGCGAGGCGATCGCATGGCACCTCCGCGAGGTGCTGAAGCCGAAGGTCCCGGTGCGCCGCATGGTCTTCCACGAGATCACGAAGGACGCCATCCAGCGTGCGCTCTCCGAGACCCGGGACATCGACGAGCGCCTCGTCGACGCCCAGGAGACCCGTCGTATCCTCGACCGCCTGTACGGGTTCGAGGTCTCGCCGGTGCTCTGGAAGAAGGTCATGCCGCGCCTCTCGGCCGGACGAGTGCAGTCGGTCGCGACGCGTCTCGTCGTCGATCGCGAGCGCGAGCGCATGCGATTCGTCGCGGCGGCCTACTGGGACATCCTCGGGACGTTCGACCCCGGCTCTTTCGAGGCGCGCCTCGCGAGCGTGGAAGGCAAGCGGGTCGCGCAGGGACGCGACTTCGGTGAGGACGGCACCGCGGGATCCGAGGCGATCCTCGTCCTCGACGAGGAGGCGGCGCGGTCGCTCGCGGACGGGCTCGACGGACGGCCATTCACCGTCGAGAAGGTCGACGAGAAGCCGTACACGAGACGGCCGGCCGCGCCGTTCCGCACGTCGACGCTGCAGCAGGAGGCGAGCCGCAAGCTCCGCTTCTCGTCGCAGACGACGATGCGCATCGCTCAGCGGCTCTACGAGAACGGCCACATCACGTACATGCGCACGGACTCGGTGACACTGTCCGATGCCGCGCTCAAGGCCGCGCGGGCTCACGCCGCGCGCGTCTACGGGCCGGAGACCGTGCCCGCCGAGCCAAGGCGCTACGAGCGCGCGGTGGCGAACGCACAGGAGGCGCACGAGGCGATCCGTCCCGCCGGCGACGTGTTCCGGACGCCCGACGAGGCTTCGCGGCGAGCTGTCGCGGGACGAGCTCGCGCTCTACGACCTGGTCTTCAAGCGCACGGTCGCATCCCAGATGAAGGACGCCAGCGGCCAGACGGTCTCGATCGAGCTGGGTGCGACGGCGACGGACGGGCGTGCCGCGACGTTCCGGGCGAGCGGCACCGTGATCACGTTCCCCGGATTCCTCAAGGCATACGAGTCCGGTCGCGACGAGCCGACGGAGGAGGACGAGGAACGGCGCCTCCCGGCCGTCACGGTCGGGCAGACGCTGCAGGCGTCGGCGCTCGAGCCCCAGGGGCACGAGACGAGCCCTCCGGCGCGCTACACCGAGGCGAGCCTCGTGAAGGCGCTCGAGGACCGCGGGATCGGCCGCCCGTCGACGTACGCGTCGATCATGGGGACGATCCTCGACCGCGGCTACGTCTACAAGAAGGGCACGGCGCTCGTGCCGACGTTCGTCGCCTTCTCGGTGACGCAGCTCCTCGAGAAGCACTTCGACCAGCTGGTCGACTACGACTTCACGGCGCGGCTCGAGGACGACCTCGACCGGATCGCCGCGGGGGACGAGGAGCGCGTCGCGTGGCTCAAGCGCTTCTACTTCGGCGACGGCGACCCTGGGCTCCACGCCCTGGTCACCGACCATCTCGAGGGGATCGACGCGCGCGACGTCAACTCGATCCCGATCCCCGGCTCCGACATCGTCGTCCGCGTCGGCCGATACGGGCCGTACCTCGAGCGCGGCGAGCAGCGAGCGAGCCTCTCCGACGACCTCGCCCCCGACGAGCTCACGCCCGAGCGCGCCGAGGAGCTGCTCGCGCAGCCGCCGGGCGCGGAGCGTCCCCTCGGGAAGCACCCCGAGACCGGCCGGGAGATCGCTGCGAAGGACGGCCGCTACGGGCCGTACGTCACCGAGGTGCTCCCCGAGGGGGAGGACGGGAAGCCGCGGACGGCGTCCCTGTTCGCCTCGATGTCGCTCGACACGATCACGCTCGACGACGCTATCCAGCTCCTCACGCTCCCGCGGGCGCTCGAGGGAACGGACGGCGAGGAGATCCTCGTCTCGAACGGGCGCTACGGCCCGTACGTGAAGAAGGGCGCGGAGACGCGCTCGCTCGAGTCGGAGGACCAGCTCCTGACGCTCTCCGTCGAGCAGGCGGAGGCGATCCTCGCGCAGCCGAAGCAGCGCCGCGGTCGCGGTGCCGCGAAGCCGCCGCTCAAGGAGCTCGGGCCGGATCCGCAGAGCGGCAAGGCGCTCGTCGTCAAGGACGGCCGCTTCGGCCCCTACGTCACGGACGGGGAGACGAACGCGAGCCTTCGCCCCGGTGACGACGTCGAGAAGCTGTCGCTCGAGCGCGCGCTCGAGCTGCTCGCGGAGCGCCGCTCGAAGGGCCCGGCACAGCCGCGCCGGCGCTCGAGCTCACGCCGCTAGGAGGATTTGGCGGAACAGGCCCCGTCGCGAGGGTCGTCGCCAGGCAAGGACGCAGGGAACGTCCACATTTTGGAGATACGGACGCGGCCGAGGACGCGGAATTGCGGCGATCCGGCGCTCCCGTGGCGACACAGGGCCTGTTTCGTCAAGCCCGGCCAGGCCGCGACAGGGCTAACCGCCGCGTCCGCAGGGCGTCGTAGGATGGCATGAGTACGGTTGACCGCATTGGCGCGCGCCGCGTCCGGGGCTGGAATACGACAAGCGACGCGCTCGTTGCGGGATTGTGACACGGTTTGGCGTCCCGATCCCGTGGAAAGACCAAAGGATCCCGCATAGAGTGAAGAGGATTGTGCTCCGCCGACAGATGCGAAAGGACTGACACCCGGCTTGACGCAGAACCAGCTCATCGAACTATTCGAGACTGACCAGCTGAAGGGCATCGTCGAGCGCTCGGAAGAGCGCGGTTGGGTCGATCCGGCCGAGCTCGAGGCGTTCGTCGCCGAGTCCGAGCTGGGCGCGGAGGAGCTCGAGCAGGTGACCCGCGAGCTCGAGGCGATGGGCCTCGAGGTCGGGACGCCCTCGCAGAGCGAGGAGGAGAAGGCGAAGGAGGCCGCCGAGGCAGCCGTGTGGGCGAGCGAGGCGCTCTCGGGCGCAGCGGACTCGCTCCAGCTGTTCCTCGCCGACGTCGGACGACACAAGCTGCTCAACGCCGCGCAGGAGGTGCAGCTCGCCAAGCGCATCGAACGCGGCGACCCTGTCGCCAAGCGGCACATGATCGAGTCGAATCTCCGGCTTGTCGTGTCGATCGCGAAGGGCTACCGCGGGCTGGGCGTCCCGTTCCTCGACCTGATCCAGGAGGGCACGCTCGGCTTGAACCGCGCCGTCGAGAAGTTCGACTGGCGCCGCGGGTTCAAGTTCTCGACCTACGCGACCTGGTGGATCCGGCAGTCGGTGCAGCGCGCCGTGGCGAACCACGCCCGGACGATCCGCGTGCCGGTACACGTGGTCGAGCGCCAGCAGAAGCTCTCCCGCGCCGCCCGCCGGCTCGAGGTCGAGCTCGGGCGCGAGGCCACGAAGGAGGAGCTCGCGGAGGCCACCGGTCTGCCGATCCAGCACGTCGAGGAGGCGATGAGCGCCGCCCACGCGTCGGTCTCGCTGAACCAGTCGGTCGGCTCGGACGACGAGGGCGAGCTCGGCGATCTGTTCGCGGACCGCGAGGCCGCCGATCCGTTCGACGAGGCCGAGGAGTCGCTCCGCCGGCAGGGCGTCCGGCGCGCGCTCGACGCGCTGCCCGAGCGCGAGCGGCGGATCCTCGAGCTGCGGTTCGGCTTCGAGGGCGAGCCGTGGACGCTCGAGGCGATCGGTCACGAGCTCGATCTCACACGTGAGCGGGTCCGTCAGCTCGAGGGCCAGGCACTGAGCCGGCTCGCGGCGCTGCGCGAGCTCGCCGGCCTCGCCGCCTAGAGCCACCGGGAACAGGTCTCCGCCCTGGCGGGCGCCCGGGCTGCGCTTTTCACGAACCTTTTTGCCCATTCGCGGTCATACTGTTCGGCGGCCTCGCTCGGGGTCTACCGGCGAGGAAAGTGCTGTCAGAAAAGGAGAGCGATGCGCAAGGGATTGAAGGTTCTGCTCGCCGTGGTGGTCGTCGCGCTGATGACGGCTGCCGCGACGCTCGCGGCGAACTCGCGCTCGGACGCGTCGAGCGGGGACACGCTGGTGTTCGGCTCGGCCGCGGAGCCGACATCACTCGACGGGGCGGTCGTGTCCGACGGTGAGTCGCTCCGCGTGATCGACCAGATCACGGAGGGGCTCGTCTCGCTCGCGCCCGGGTCGACGAACATCGTCCCGAAGCTGGCGCGGTCGTGGACCGCGACGAACAAGGGTCGTGTGTGGACGTTCCGGCTGCGCACGGGCGTGAGCTTCCACGACGGCACGCCGTTCAACGCCCGCGCGGTCTGCGCGAACTTCGACCGGTGGTACAACTTCACCGGCCCGTTCGCCTCCGACGCGACCTCGTACTACTACTACACGGTCTTCGGGGGCTACAAGAAGAAGGCCAGCGGTCTGACGAACTTCCCGCTCTACCGGAGCTGCCGGGCGGCAGGAGACGCGACCGCGGTGATCACGCTGCGGCGTGCCAACGCCTCGTTCCTCGGCGCGCTCTCGCTCACGGCGTTCCACATCCAGAGCCCGACGGCGATGGAGCGGTACGGCGCGAACAAGGGCACGCTCTCGAAGGACGGCGTCTTCACGCCGGGCGGCCAGTACGGCGTCCCGGGCGGGCAGGCGGTCGGCACGGGGCCGTTCAAGCTCGAGTCGTGGACGGTCGGCGACCGGCTCGTGATCGTCCGCAACGACAGCTACTGGGGTCGCAAGGCGATCCTGCGGCGCGTGATCTTCCGGGCGATCCCGGACAACGCCGCACGCCTCCAGGCGCTCCAGACGGGTGAGATCCAGGGCTACGACCTCGTCGAGCCCCAGGACATCCCGACGATCAAGCGCAACAGCAAGCTGAAGGTGCTCGACCGGCCGGCCTTCAACGTCGCATACGTGACGATCAACCAGAAGGTGAAGCCGTTCGACAACCCGCTCGTGCGGCAGGCAGTCGCGCACGGGCTCGACCGGGCAGGCGTCGTCAAGGCGTTCTACGCGGGCCGCGGCGAGGTGGCGCACGAGTTCATGCCGCCTCAGGTGCTCGGCTACACGAAGAGCGTCAAGAAGTACGGCTACAACCCGGCCCGGGCGAAGCAGCTCCTCCAGCAGGCGGGGCTGACGCTTCCGGTCGAGGTCGAGTTCTGGTACCCGACGGACGTCTCCCGTCCGTACATGCCGGATCCCGCCAAGAACTTCCAGGCGTTCGCCGCGAGCCTGAACAAGTCGGGCTTCAAGGTGATCCCGAAGAGCGCGCCGTGGCGCCCCGACTACGTCGGTCGCGTCCAGGCGGGCACGGCGGGGGCGCTCAACCTGATCGGTTGGACGGGCGACTTCGGTGACCCGGACAACTTCATCGGGACCTTCTTCCGCACCGAGCAGGGCCAGTGGGGCTTCAAGAACCCCGCGCTCTTCGCTCTGCTCAACAAGGCCGTCATCGAGACGAACCCTGCGAAGCGGAAGGCGCTGTACCAGCAGGCGAACCGGATGATCATGACCTACCTCCCGGGTGTGCCGTACGCGCACACGAAGCCTGCACTGGGGTTCCAGCGGAACGTGATCGGCTACAAGCCGAGCCCGGTCTCGCTGGAGTCGTTCGCAACCGTTCGCTTCGTCGGGTAGGAGCGGAGAGCCAGTGATCGAGAGCCGGCGGACGACGAGGTAAGGAGCGCATGCTCCGCTTCGCCGTCCGCCGGCTTCTCCTGCTCGTCCCGATCCTGATCGGGCTCTCGCTGCTGGTGTTCCTCTGGATCCGGGCGCTTCCGGGATCTCCGGCGGAGTCGCTCCTGGGAGAGCGGGCGACGAACGAGTCGATCGCCCAGATCCGCGACCAGTACGGCCTCGACGACCCCTTCTACCAGCAGTACTGGCACTACCTGCAGACGATCGGGTCCGGCGACCTCGGGACGAGCATCGCGTCGCGACGGCCGATCACCGAGGAGATCAAGGAGCGGTTCCCGGCCACGATCGAGCTGGCGATCGGCGCGATGCTCTTCGCGACGCTGATCGGGATCCCGCTCGGATTCATCGCCGCCAAGCGTCACGGGAGCCCGATCGACCACGCGAGCCTCTTTCTCTCGCTGATCGGTGTCTCCATCCCGATCTTCTTCCTCGCGATCGTCCTCAAATGGGTGTTCTCCGTCGAGCTCGGCTGGCTGCCGAGTATCGGCCGCCAGGACGTCCTCATCGAGGCGGAGCACCCGACGAACTTCTACATCCTCGACGGGATCGTCACGCGGAACTGGGAGGCGACCTGGGATGCGTTCAAACATCTGATCCTGCCCGCGATCGCGCTCGGGTCGATTCCACTGGCCATCATCGCCCGCATCACGCGCGCCTCCGTGCTCGATGTCCAGAACGAGGACTACGTCCGCACCGCGCGCGCGAAGGGAATCTCCGCCCGCACCGTCGACTCGCGACACGTGCTCCGGAACGCGATGCTCCCGATCTCGACGATCGTCGGCCTCCAGGTGGGCCTTCTTCTCTCGGGCGCCATCCTCACGGAGACGGTCTTCGCGTGGCCCGGGATCGGCACGTGGCTCCAGGCCGCGATCGAGAATCGCGATTACCCCGTGATCCAGGGCGGGGTGCTGTTCGTCGCGATCGTCGTCGTGTTCGTCAACCTGATCGTCGACGTCTCGTACGGGCTCCTCAACCCACGCATCCGGCTGGCGGGGAGGTAAGCGGTGTCCGTCGCGGAGATCGAGGCACGGGAGCTCGAGCTCGAGCCGACGGGCGGTGGGCTCTGGCGCGACGCGCTCCATCGCCTCGTCCGCAATCCCGGCGCGATCGTCGGCTTCGTCCTCGTCGCCGCGTTCGTCTTCGTCGCGATCTTTGCCCCGTGGCTCGCTCCGTACGATCCGCTCGATCAGGACCTCGAGGCGCTCGCCGCCGGGTGCTGCCCCGGCCCCTCGAGCGAGCACTGGCTCGGCCAGGACGACCTCGGCCGCGACGAGCTGTCGCGGCTTATCTACGGGGCGCGGTACTCGCTCCTGATCTGCCTCGTCGCCGTCACGGTGGGTCTCTCGGCAGGCCTCCTGCTGGGCGCGTGCGCCGGCTATTTCCGCCGCACGGACGGGGTGATCATGCGGGTGATGGACGTGATGCTCGCGATCCCCGGCTTCCTGATGGCGATCGGGATCGTGGCGCTCTTCGGCGGCGGGGGCCTGCTCCCGGTGATGATCGCGATCGGCGTCGTCAACATCCCGATCTTCACGCGTCTGATGCGCGGGTCGATCCTCGCTCAGCGCGACAACGACTACGTCCTGGCGGCCCGCGCGGTCGGCGTGCCGAGCCGCAAGGTCCTCGCCTCCCACATCCTCCCGAACGCGATCTCGCCCGTCATCGTCGCGGCGACCCTCGCGCTCGCGACCGCGATCATCGACGCCGCAGGGCTCGGGTTCCTCGGGCTTGGCCCGCAGGATCCGGCGACACCTGAGTGGGGCACGATGCTCGTTGGCACCATCCGCTACCTGCAGACCGCGCCGTTCCTGGCGATCTTCCCCGGGATCTGCATCGTGATCGCGGTGATGGGCTTCAACCTCATCGGCGACGGCCTCCGCGAGGGGCTCGACCCGAAGCTGCGAGGACGGTCGTGAGCGAGGCGCCGGTCCTCGAGGTCCAGGACCTCCGCGTCCGCTTCAAGACGCAGCGCGGGCTCGTCCACGCAGTCAACGGCATCTCGTTCGACGTCCGGCCGGGTGAGACGCTCGGCCTCGTCGGAGAGTCGGGCTGCGGGAAGAGCGTCACCGCGCTCACGACGATGGGGATCCTCCCGCGTGCAGCACGGATCACCTCGGGGAGTATCCGTCTCGACGGCCGCGAGCTCCTCGGCCTCTCCGAGCGCGCGTGGCGGCGTGTCCGGGGCAAGGAGATCGCGATGATCTTCCAGGACCCGATGACGAGCCTGAACCCCGTCCTCACCGTCGGGGCGCAGCTCCGGGAGGCGATCGAGGAGCACCTCGACCTCGATCGCAAGGCGGCGACGCGACGCGCTGTCGAGCTCCTCGAGCAGGTCGGGATCCCGAACCCCGCCGACCGGCTGCGGAACTATCCGCACCAGTTCTCGGGCGGCATGCGCCAGCGCGTGATGATCGCGATCGCGCTCGCGTGCGAGCCGAAGGTCCTCATCGCCGACGAGCCGACCACGGCGCTCGACGTCACGATCCAGGCGCAGATCCTCGACCTCCTGCGCGACCTCGTCGCCGAGCGCGGAACGTCGCTCGTCCTCATCACTCACGACCTCGGCGTCGTCGCCGGGATGTGCGAGCGGGTGAAGGTGATGTACGCGGGCACGCTCGTCGAGGAGGGCACGGCGAGCGAGCTCTTCGCCGCGCCGCGCCATCCGTACACGCTCGGCCTGCTGCAGAGCGTCCCACGCCTTGACGCCGGCCGGCGGCAGCCGCTCCGCCCGATCCCCGGCGCGCCGCGGAACATGCTGAGCGAGCCCGACTCGTGCCCATTCGCGCCGCGCTGCCGCAACCGGATCGACCGGTGCACCGCCGAGCTCCCGGAGCTCGCTCGCGTCGACACGGGTCAGCGCGCGGCGTGCTTCAACCCCGCCGAGGCGGACGAGTGGCGGCGGTCGCGACTCGGAGGCGAGGCGGCGTGAGCTCGACGAACGGCGGGCCGCTCGTCGAGCTCGACGACCTGCGGGTGTGGTTCCCCATCAAGCAGGGCGTCTTCCTCGACCGCCATGTCGGAGACGTGAAGGCCGTGGACGGCGTGAGCTTGACGATCGAGCGCGGTGAGACCCTGGGGCTCGTCGGTGAATCGGGTTGCGGCAAGTCGACCGTGGGCCGCGCCATGCTCCGCCTCTACGAGCCGACCGGCGGCCGCGTGCTGTTCGAGGGCGTCGACGTCACCCACATGTCGGACACCGAGCTCCAGCCGCTGCGGCGGCGGATGCAGATGGTCTTCCAGGACCCGTACGCCTCGCTGAACCCCCGTCACTCCGTCGGGCGGACGATCGCGGAACCGCTGCGCGTCCACGGAATCTCCCGTGGTGCCGAGGCCGAGACGCGTGTCCGCGAGATCCTGGAGGTCGTCGGGCTGCCCCCGGACGCCGCGAACCGCTACCCGCACGAGTTCTCCGGCGGCCAGCGCCAGCGCGTCGGGCTCGCGCGGGCGCTGGCGCTCAACCCTTCGCTCGTGGTGTGCGACGAGCCGGTTTCGGCGCTCGACGTGTCGATTCAGGCGCAGATCGTGAACCTGCTCGAGGAGCTCCAGGCGGAGTTCGGGCTCACGTACCTCTTCATCGCACACGACCTCGCCGTCGTGCGGCACATCTCCAACCGCATCGCGGTGATGTACCTCGGCAAGATCGTCGAGGTCGCTCCCGCGGACGACCTCTACGACAACCCGCTCCACCCGTACACGCTCACACTGCTGTCCGCGATTCCCATTCCGGATCCGGAGATCGAGCGGACGCGGACGGCGATCCGGGTGCAGGGCGACCTGCCGAGCCCGGCGAACCCTCCAACCGCGTGCCGCTTCCATACGCGGTGCCCGTTCGTCCAGCCGACGCTCTGCAGGGACGAGGAACCTCTCCTCCGCCCGATCGATGGGCACCTCGTCGCGTGCCACTTCGCAGAGCAGGTGCGCGCCGGCGAGATCGCACCGATCGAGCGCGCGCCGGTCTTCGATGCGACGCTCGACGAGTCGCACGCACCGGCTCCGATCGAGCCGCCGCCGACGTAAGTCTGTCGCCCACCTAGCCTTTGGTCGGGGTCATTCCCCCGTTCGAGGCACCGATCCCTCTAAAGCGCGATTCCGAGGGCGCCGATACGCAAAGAGTGGACGCCGCGGAGCGGAGGGAGATCCTGAACCGGTATCGGGACCACAGCCGCCGCTTCGAGGCGGCTGCGGCGCGCCGGAACGCCAATCGGACGGGGTCGGTGATCCCGTTCACGCCGCCGCCCGCGCTCCGCGAGCTCGAGCAGGAGCCCACGGCCCGCGAGATCGAGGTCCTGCAACTGGTCGCCGACGGCCTCGTGAACCGCGAGATCGGGCAGCAGCTGTTCCTCTCCGAGGAGACGGTGAAGTCCCACGTCCGCCATCTGCTGGCGAAGCTTCAGGCGCGCAGCAGAGCCCACGCCGTAGCCGTTGGCTTCCGGCGTGGGCTCATCGCTTAGCTAAGCGAGGCTTGATATGTCGGCCCACTCGCTCTGGCTCCCCCGCTAGAGGGATGCCAGGCACCCGGGCGAACCTGGACCATGCGGCCTGGACGACTACCAGTCTCGTGCGCCACCAATGAGGAAGACACTGAACAGTCTCCGCATGTGGGTGCTCCTGTGTTCGGGAACTGACGGCACGGGGATCGTATCCCCCAGATGGGGGATACGCAAGTGACGGCTCAGCCGCGTCTCCTCGTCGCCTATGTGTCAGTTCTAGTCGTGACGGCAGCCACGCTGTGCGTTGCTCTTCTGGCGCTCGGATACCGCTTGGAGAGCCCGCTCGTAGTCCTGTGCCTCGCCGCGGCAACAGCAGTCGCGGAGCGATGGAGTGTTCCAATCTCGGCGACGACCGACTTGACGGTGTATCTGCTTCCGACGGTGTTCGCGGCCGTCGTGTTCGGACCGCTTGCAGCTGGCGTGATCGCAGCCGCGTCAATGCTCGGCGACCCGGAACTCTTCCGTCGTGGCGATCCTGGACGTGCTCCGAGGTTGAAGTGGGCGAACTACACGGCTGCGAGCTTCATCACGGGCGCCGTCGCAGGACTTACGGCGCAGGCGCTGACGGGCGATTCGATTGGCGCGATCGTCGCGGCGACGTTTGCGGCCATGGCAGCTGCTGAGGCGTCGGACTTCTTCTTTGCGGTCATGACCTCACAGGTTCGACGCCGCTCGATGCATGAACTGGCCAACCGAATCGGGCCAGTCGCTCTGACGTCGTTCTTGGTCTACGCACCGGTCGTTGTGGTTCTCGTGGTCGCGTACACCAGGGTGTCGCCGCTTTCCATTCTTCTCTTCGTGGTTCCCACCCTTGCGTTTCAGCGGCTCTACGCGCTCTATCAACGCGAACGGACACTTGGTGACGAACTACGCACGGCGAACGAGACACTTGCCGAGGCGAACCTCTCGTTCGCCGTCGCTCTGGTGACCGCACTCGAAGCGAGCGACGCGTACACGGCAGGTCACTCCCGTGCGGTCGCGATCTACTGTCGAGATATCGCTAGTCGCATGGGGCTCCCGCCAGATGAGTGCGACCGAGCGTTCCTCTGTGGACTCGTCCACGACATCGGGAAGGTCGGACTCCCGCCAAGTCTTCTCGGAAAGGACGGCCCGTTGACGCTCGAGGAGAGGCGACAGATGCAAGAGCACTCAGCGATTGGCGAGCGGATCCTGCGTGAGGTGGCGGCGTATGACGACGTGGCGACGATCGTCCGCTACCACCACGAGCGAATCGATGGCGAGGGCTATCCGGATGGGATCCCCGGCGACGACATCCCGATGTTGTCGCGCGTCATCGCCGTGGCCGATGCATACAACGCAATGACTTCGCACCGGCCTTACCGGGAGGCGATGCCGCCTCGAGTCGCTCGACTTCGACTCGCGCAAGCCGTTGAGAACCAGTTCGATACGAGCGTCGTGGCCGCGTTCGAAGCGATTCTTGCCTCGAGCGACGAGGCGTACCGGACTGCTCGGAGTGATCAGTTCCGGCCCGGACAGCCGTCCGTCGCGGACGAAGACGTACTGCCGTCACCCTCCGTTGCCGTCGGCGCCGCGTGAAGCTCGACGACTCGCGGCCTGCAACGCAATGGCAGTGCGAGACCTTATCCCGAGCTTGTCGTACACGTGACGTACGTGGACCTTCACCGTTTCGTTCGAGATGAAGAGACGCTTCGCAATGTCCGGGTTCCGCATGCCTTCACAGAGGAGGTCGTAGACCTCCCGTTCGCGTGCAGATAGCGTTGCAACCGGATTGACCGCATCGGTTGCGTCCATTCCTATCGATGCTGCGAGGTCGTTGTCAGCCGCCCGTCCGATGATGTACCCGGTGCGCTCGGCGGTGCTTGGATCACGGAGAAGAGCAGCCAGCAGTTCTGGGTTCGCTCGGTAGCTCGTCACGATGTAATCGACTGCCCCAGCGTCCCACGCGACCGACATGAGGCCACGAACCTCCTCCGTCAGATTCGTGTCCCGCGCCTTCAGAGCTGTGATCGCGTTGATGCATCTGACTAGGACCGCTGCCTCGATCGCTCGAGTGGTCTGAGCGCTCATCTCAGCGAGTCGCCGGGCCTCATCGAGACGGCCGATACATGCAAGAGCGAGGCCGCGAGAGGCCCAGA
>CAWFDO010000023.1:0-58038 GCA_963814565.1 uncultured Actinomycetes bacterium | reverse complement strand
CGTCCCGGTAGACCGGGAACGCGGGCGACAGGTCTCCGAAGCGCTCGCGGTCGACGACGATCCACGTCGCGCCGCAGCGACGGGCGGGCGTCTCGAGGTCGCCCGCTCGGGCGTAGCGCAGGAACTCCCGCACGCGCTCGCGCGGACGGTTGTCGACCGTGTCCGCGACATGGCTCACGGGGTTGAGGCAGACGCGTACCGGCGCGACCGCCCCGAGCCGATAGCTCGCCTGGGGGTCGGCGTACACGACGGCCCCGGCGGGAACGTGCTCCCGGACGGCCGCGATCAGGCCGGCGGAGAGGATGTTGGGCGGTCGCGCAGGAGAGGGGCTCCAGTTCGTGAGCCCGTGGACGAACGTCGGAGCGAGCAGGAGCACCGAGGCCAGCGCCGCGCGACGCTCGAGCGGAGGCCGACCGCGGAGACCGACGAACAGGGCGACGACGCAGCCGACGACGGCGAACCAGGTCGCCCACGCCGGCCCCCCTGCGTCGAGGACGTAGCCGAAGTCACCCGGATAGAGCAGCTGCAGCGCGACGCCGCCCGCGAGCGCCACCGGCGCGACCAGGGGCCCGATCAGCCGGGCGAGCACGCCGATCCCGCCCGCGAGCGCGATCCCGAACGGGAGGAACCCCGCGAGCCGCCGCGACTGCGAGAGGGAGACGACGTCGGAGAACGGCGTGAAGATCCACGGCACGAGGGTGACGACGAAGACGGCGAGCGCGCCGCCGACCGCATACGCCGCCCAGCGCCGCCGGGCAGCGAGCGCGGCCAGCGGGAGGAGGAGCAACGCAGCGACCGCGATCGCGCCGGAGCGACCGAAGAGCTCTGGTACCACCGAGAACAGGTCCGACGTTCCCTCGAGCTGGCCGTCGTACTGCTCGAAGCCGCGCTCGCGCTCGCGCTCGCTCGGGCTCACGGAGGCCGTGTCGCGGATCACCGGCAGCAACCACGCGAAGTAGGCGGCCATGGGCACCGCAAGTGCCACGAGCGCAAGTGCGTCGGGCACGGCGTCACGACGCACCCACAGGAGCCTCACGGCCAGGAACCCGGTGAACGGCACCACCAGGAACAGCGTGTACGTCGGGTGGACGACGGCGATCGCGAACGACGCGGCAGCCGTCGATGCAAGCACGGCCGGCGTCGGGCGGCGAGTCGCCTCGATCGCGAGCGCGAGCGCCGCCGGCACGAGCAGCTGGCGCGAGGCGGTCGCGGGCAGCGCGAGCGCCGTGTACGCGCCGCCGTACGCCGGTGCCATCGCCACGATCGCGATCCCTGCCAGCGCCGACGCGAGCGCGGGCGTGACCCGGCGAAAGAGCGCCCAGCCCGCCTCGAAGCCGAGCACGACGGCGAGGATCGCGAGGATGCTCGGCTCGTGGAGCACGACGTCGGCAGGGTCGACCCCGCTGACCTTGGCGACGAGCGCGAGGAAGCCGTGCCAGAGCGGGAACGCGTAGCCGGGATGGAGCCCGCCGTCGGGAAACTCGTTCGCGCTCTCGAGCGACAGGTCGTCGAAGGCGAGAAGCTTCTGGACGCGCGCGAGGTGGAAGAACCCGTCGCCGCCGATCTCCCCGGCGACCCGCCAGAGGAGGATCCCCAGGCCCGCTCCCACCAGAGAGGCGAGACCCCAGCCGCGGACGCCGTGCACCCTCGTTCCCCGGCGGATCGCGAACGGAAGCGCCACGAGGCCGGCGACGAGAATCAACACGAGCGTGAGGGTCAGGGACGCCGAGAGGGCGAAGGTCACCGTCATCGCGCCGAAGATCAGGAGGAGCGCCCAGGCGATACCCGCCGAGACGCGGGTCACGAGGAGCGCGCGCGCGACGACGAACCCCGGGGCGAGCACGACTCCGGTCGCGATCGCGAGCCGCAGGAGCAGCCAGGCGTCCCTCATTCGGCGAGCAGCGCGTCGACGTCGCCCGACCCCAGCCACCGCGCGACGTCGCGGTACTGTCGCCCGCGCTCGCCGCGGTACAGGCGGCCGCGTGCGAGGAGCGAGACGTGCAGCATGCGCCGCGCGCGATCCGCCTCGCCTGGCCCGCCGTGGAGCGAGAGATACCGCAGGTTGCCCTTGACGTTCTCGCGGAAGAACCGGCCGCCGTGCGACGCGCCTCCGACGTGGACGCACCGCGCATCCGGCGTGAAGACAACCGACCAGCCGCGATCGGCGGCGCGTCGCATCCAGTCGACTTCCTCGCTGAAGAGGAAGTAGCGCTCGTCGAACGGGCCGACCTGCTCGAGCGCGCCGCGGCGCACGAGCAGGCAGGAGCCCATGACCCAGTCGACGACGCGCTCGCTCGCATGATCGAACCCGGCGCCGTAGAAGGCGTTGAAGACGCGTGAGCGCGGCGCGAGCTTGCGGAGGTAGAGGTACTCGGTCGCTAGTCGCCAGAGCGAGGGAAAGCCGCGCACCGAGCGCTGGAGTGAGCCGTCCGGATTGAGGAGCCGCGGTGCCACGACTGCGGCGCGCGGATACCGGCCGGCGGCCTCGAGGAGCCGCCCGAGCGCGTCCTCGACGAGCCACGCGTCGGCGTTCAGCAGCAGGACGTGCTCGGAGGAGGTCTCGGCGATGCCGCGGTTCCAGCCCGCGCAGAGGCCGTGGTTCTCGGTCTCGACGACCCGCACGGACGGGAAGCGCTCCCGCACGACGGCCACCGTGTCGTCCGACGAGCCGTTGTCGACGACCACGGTCTCGACCCCTGCGACGCTCTCGAGGCACCGCTCGATCCACGGCAGCGCGTCGTAGGTGACCACGACGCACGCGACGGAGGCCGCCGCGTCACCCATGCTCGACCCGGGGACGCGACCCGCCGCGCGCGCCCTCCACGAGGAGGATCACCGCGCCCGGCAGCGCGAGGAGGGTCGTCACGAGGAAGAACAGGAACCCCGCTGCGAAGGCCTGGTTGGCGGCGACGCCGACGCTGCCGAGAAAGCTGACGAAGAACGCCTCGCGCACCGCGATCCCGTTGAGCGTGAACGGCACGAGCAGCACGAGGAAGAACAGCGGCCCCATGACGTAGTAGATGCGCGGCCCGAGCTCGATCCCGACGGCCTTCCCCGCCGCCCAGATCGAGAGCACGCGCACGGCCTGGAGCGCCGTCGTGTACGCGAACACGCCGGCCAGCAGCCGGGGATGCCCGCGGTAGTGGTGGACGCCGTCGTAGAACGCGCGCATCGGCCGCTCGAGGCGGAGCCAGGCGATCACCGGCCGGAGCCGGGCGAGGAGCGGACGCGCGGAGCGCGCGAAGAAGAGGAACCCGAGCGCGAGCGTGGCGAGGACGAAGGCGCCCTCGATCCAGAGGTACGCGCCGACGTCGTACCGGCCGACGGCGAGGAGGAAGCCGATCGCACCGAGGGCCAGCGTCGCGGCGCCGCCGAGCCCACGCTCGAGCAGGACGATCGCCGTGATATCGCCCCTCCTGCCGGGGTGCCGGCGTGACGTCTCCACGATGCGCCACGCGTCGCCCCCGATTGCGGTCGGCAGCACCTGTCCGGCCGTGTACGAGGTGAAGTACGTCCGGACGAGCCACGACAGCCGGTCGTCGATCCGCTGGGCGCGGAGCAGCCACCGCCAGCGCACGGCCATCAGCGGGACGGTGCCGACCATGATCGCGACCGCGAGCGCGAACCACCAGAGATCGGCGTCGAGCAGCACGTCGATCGTCGTCCGGAGGTCGACCTTCCAGACGAGGTACGCGAGCGCGAGCCCGGTGAGGACGAGCGTGAGCGCGATCCGGGTCGAGCGTCTCATCGAGTGCTCATGCGAGGCGGGCGTGCACCCGGTGGATCGCGTCGATCGCGTCGAGGATGTCCTCGTCCGAGTGCGCGGGCGACAGCGGCAGGGAGAGGACCTCGTCGCCCGCCCGCTCGGCGACCGGCAGCCGCGGCTGGCCGGGGTAGCGCTCGCGGAACCACGTGAGCCGGTGCACCGGGAGGAAGTGGATGCTCGTCGAGATCCGCTCGTCGCGGAGCGCCTGCTGGTAGGCGTCGCGGGTCGCGCCGGCCCCCTGCGCGTCGATCCGGACGGCGTAGAGATGCATCGCGTGCGTGTCTCGCGCGTCGCGGGCGAGCGGCGTGATGCCGTCGAGGTCGGCGAGTCCCTCGTCGTAGAGCGCGAACTGGCGCGCCCGGATCTCGGCGTGTGCCTCGAGCTTGTCGAGCTGGACGAGCGCGATCGCGGCGAGGACGTCGGAGAGGTTCGCCTTGAAGCCCGCCGTGACCTGGTCGTAGCGCGAGCCGTCGCCGCGGCGCGTGAGGCGCATGCTCCGGACCCGGTCAGCGACGTCGTCGCGGTTCGTGGCGACGAGCCCGCCCTCGCCGGCAGCGAGGTTCTTCGTCGCGTAGAGCGAGAACGCCGTCGCGTCGGAGAGCCCGCCGAGCTTTCGCCCGCGGTAGCGGCTCTCGAGCGCGTGCGCGGCGTCCTCGACGACCGGCACGCCGAGCGCGTGGATCGGGTCGAGGTCGCACGGCTGCCCGGCGAGGTGGACGGGGAGGATGGCCTTCGTCCGCTCGGTGACGAGCGACGGAAGGAGCGCGGCGTCCAGGTTGAGGTCGCCCTCGCGGACGTCGCAGAAGATCGGGGTCGCGCCGCAGTGCTCGATGACGTTCGCGGTCGCGGGCCAGGTGATCGGTGACGTGACCACCTCGTCGCCGGGCCCGACGTCGAGCGCGAGGAGCGCCAGGTGCATCGCCGCGGTGCCCGAGCTGACGGCGAGGACGTGCTCCGCGTCGAGGTAGGCGGCGAGCCGCTCCTCGAGCAGGGCGGCGCGCGGGCCGGTGGTCAGCCAGCCCGACCGAAGCGTCTCGGCGACGGCGGCGACCTCCTCCTCCCCGATCGCGGGGGGCTGGAAGCCGAGCGGGGTGTTACGGCGCGTCCGCATCGACCCGGAAGCGTACGGCGTCCGCCGCCCGGCGAGCCCGCGCGAGCGCCTCGGCACGGTCGGCGCCCGTCGCAAGCACGGCGCCGGCCCGGTCCGCACCGCGTCGAAGCTCGCCGAAGACATGGCCGGGCCGGTGATAGACCCGCACCCATTCGACGCCGTCGCCCGCCTCCGCCTCGTCCGCCCCGTCGACGGCGACGAGACGCCCGGACGGTGGCACGAGGAAGACGATCGCCGCCCCACCGACGGCGGCACCTGCGACTCCATCCGCACCATCCACGCCCTCCTCGCCCGCCGCCGACACCGCGCGTGGGCGCGGAAGCGCTTGTGGCTTATCGTCACAAGGTCGTCCGCCGAGCGCTGCCTCCACGGCGAGCGCGTTCAGGTCGACGCCGAGCGCCGCGCGGCAGAGCTCCGCGTCGTGCCCGCCGCCGAGGCGGGCGGCGACCTCCATCACGACCGGTCCATCCGGTCCGAGGCGCACCTGCGTGTACGACGGCCCGTTTCGGATCCCCACCGCCTCGACGGCCGCGCGGGCAGCCGCGACGGCTCCGGCAGTTTCGTGCTCCGACGGCCAGACGTGGGCGAGCGCAACCCCGAACGCGGGCGGCGCCGCGGTCAGACGGTCGGTGACGGTCAGCGGGGCGAAGACGCCGTCGAGGGAGAAGGCGTTGACGGTCACCTCGGGGCCGTCGACGTGCTCCTCGACCAGCACGCTCCCGGCGCGCGACTCGGCGGTCGCGACGGCAAGCGCCTCGTCCAGCTCCTCCGGGCGGCGGACGAGCCCGAGACCGCGCTGCCCTTGCCGATCGGGCGCCTTGACGACGCACGGGAACGGCAGCGACGGGTCGTCCGCGGCGAACGAGCGCGCGTGCGGCACGCCGGCCTCGGAGAACGCCTCGCGCTGACGGAGCTTCGAGGTGGCGAGCGCACCGACGCGGGCGTCGATCGGGTGCGATAGGGACAGGCGCTCCGCGACCCGCGCCGCGACGCCCACCGGCCAGTCCGCGCCGGGCGAGACGAGGCCGTCGACGCGGCGGGCCCGGGCGAGTCGCTCGACCGCCTCCTCGTCCTCGCTCGAGAGCACCGCCCGATCGTCGGCGAGCGCGAAGCCGACCGCCTGCGGATCCCGGTCGACCGCGATCACGTGCAGGTCGCCGCGCGCCCGCGCGGCCTCGAGGAGGCCGAGCTGGGCGGGGCCTGCGCCTAGGACGAGGAGGCGTAGACGCGCCCGAGGACGCCCCGCCACCAGGCCTCGTTCTCGCGGTACCAGTCGACCGTGTGCGCGAGCCCTTCCTCGAACCCGATGGACGCGCGCCAGCCCGTCAGCTGCTCGAGCTTGCGGGTCGAGCCGATGTGGCGGTCGACCTGGCCGGGCCGCTCGTCGACGTGGACGGTCGTCGCGTCGGGATTGCCCACCGCGTCGAGGACGAGCTCGGCGATGTCGAGCACCGAGATGTCGATGCCGGTCGCGACGTTCACGACCTCGCCGCTGACGCCGTCGAGCGGCGCCTCGACGAGCGCCTCGATGGCCGACGCGGTGTCGTCGACGTGCAGCCAGTCGCGGCTCGCGAACCCCTCGCCGTGGATCGTCAGCGGCTCGCCGCAGAGCGCCTGGGTGATGAAGCGCGGCACGACCTTCTCCGGGTGCTGGCGCGGTCCGTAGTTGTTGAACGGACGCACGATCACGATCGGCAGCCCGTACGTCACGACGTAGCTGTACGCGAGCCGGTCGCCGCCGGCCTTCGTCGCCGCGTACGGGCTCCGGGGGTTGAGCGGGTGCTCCTCGTCCATCGGGTCGCGCTCGGCAGTGCCGTACACCTCGCTCGACGAGATCAGCAGGAACCGCTCGACCGGCGTCTCCCGGATCGCGTCGAGCAGGATCTGCGTGCCCTCGACGTTCGTCGTCACGAACTCGGAGGCGCCGTCGACGATCGACTTCTCGACATGGGACTCGGCGGCGGCGTTCACGATCACCTCGACGCCGCCGACGAGCTCGCGCACGAGGCCGGCGTCACGGATGTCCCCGTGGACGAACTCGAGCCGCGGGTGGCTCATCACGTCGGCGAGGTTCTCGAGGTTCCCGGCGTACGTGAGCGCGTCGAGCGAGACGACCTCGTGGTCGGTGTGCTCGAGCAGGTGGCGGATCAGGTTCGAGGGGATGAAGCCGGCGCCGCCGGTGACGAGCACGCGCTTGCCCACGGTCAGAGCTCCCGGTCGACGAGGTAGAGGGGGCGATGCTCCACGATGCGCTGGATTCTGCCCAGATACTCGCCGACGAGGGCGAGGATGAAGCCCTGGACGCCGAGGACGGCGACCACGAGAGCGCCGAGCAGGAGCGGGCCGGGGAAGTCGTCCTCTCCGATCCAGTAGACGACGCCGTACACGCCGAGGGCGAACGAGGCGAGCGAGCAGAGGAGGCCGAGCACGACGCCCGCGGTCTGGATCGGCTGCGGCCAGAAGCCCGCGAGCACATGGAGCGCGAGGCGCGTCAGCCGGAGCGGCGAGTAGCGCGACGACCCCTCGCGCGGCGCGTGCCCGACGTCGACCTCGATGACCGAGGCGCCGCCGGAGAGGATGAGCGCTTTCGTGAACTTCTGACGGCCGATAGCGCCGAGCATCGACTCCACGGCCTCGCGACGGTACGCATTGAAGGCGCATCCGAAGTCGGAGATGTCGACGCCGGTGAACCGGCGCAGCATGCCGTTGATGAGCCGCGACGGCAGCGTCCTGCCCCAGGAGTCACGTCGCGCCGCCCGCCGGCCGCTGGCGACGTCGTAGCCTGCCTCGACCGCCTCGACGAGCGCCGGGATGTCTTCGGGCTGGTTCTGGAGGTCGCCGTCCATGGTCACGACGATCCCCCCGCGGGCACGGGAGAGGCCTGCATGCATCGCCGGGTGCTGACCGGCGTTCCGCTTGAGCCGCACGGCCCGGACGTGCGCGTCGTCCGCGTGGATGCGCTCGAGAGCGGCGAACGTCCCGTCGGTCGAGCCGTCGTCGACGTAGACGAGCTCGTAGGTCCGCCCGAACGCGCCGAGCGTCGCCGTGAGGCGCTGCTGGAGCTCGTCCAGCGTCCCGACCTCGTCGTAGAGCGTCACGACGACGGACAGCTCGGGCCGGGGCCCGGGGTCCTCGGCGCTCTCGGGCGCGCTCAGGGTCTCCGGCCGGGCCATTGCCCGACGCAGCGTACTCGCGCGGGGGCGCAGCGCGGAAGACGGTCTCCGAGACCGGGCCGCGCCGCCGGGTAGCCTCCCGCGAATGCCGTGGCAGCCGGGTGAGGTGATCGTCCATCGCGAGGTGTGGCGCGGTGCGCCCTGGTGCGCGTCTCCGGTCGTCGTCGTCGAGGACTCGCCCGAGCTCCTCGTCACGTACCTGCCAGAGGAGTCGCCGTTCGTGTTCCCGCCGAGCGCCGACGGGCGACGGCATCCGTGGGCCGGCAAGCGCGCCTGGAGGGGCAACGGCATGCTCGCTCTCCGCCGCCCGGGCGAGGCCTATTCGGTGATGCACTTCTGGGAAGGACCGGAGCGGCGGTTCGCCGGCTGGTACCTGAACCTCGAGGAGCCGTTCCGCCGCACCTCCGCCGGCTTCGACTCGCAGGACCTCGAGCTCGACGTCTGGATCCCGGCGGACGGCCCCTGGCGGTTCAAGGACGCCGACCTGCTCGAGCAGCGGGTACGCGAGGGCCGCTACTCCGAGGAGCAGTGCACCGCGATCAGACGCCTGGGCGACGAGATCGCCGCACAGCTCGAGCGCGGCGAGCGCTGGTGGGACGAGCGCTGGGCCTCGTTCACGCCCGAGGCGGGCTGGCGCGCGCCGAGCTTTCCCGGCGGGCTGGGAGACGACGCCCGTTTCCGAGGCGCCGCCTCCCAGCGCATATCGAATGCTCGACCCCTAGGGGCTGCCCGTCGCCTCGGCCGGCTTCGGCTCGACGGCGACGCGGCCCTCGCCCTCGTGCGGCGCCTCGACCGTGATGTTGGGCAGCAGCCGGTCGAGCCAGCCCGGGGATGTACCACGTCTTCTCGCCGAGCAGCGTGAAGAACGCCGGCACGAGCGTCATGCGCACGACGAGCGCGTCGACGAGGATCGCGACGCGAGCAGGATCCCGAACTCCTTCGAGACGCGGTCGCCGCTCAGGATGAAGGCCGCGAAGACCGTGCCCATGATCACCGCCGCCGCGACCACGACCCGGCCGATCGCCGCGATGCCGTGGTCGATCGCCTCACGCGTGCGCAGGCCGTGGACGTGCTCCTCCCGGATGCGGCTCATCAGGAAGACCATGTAGTCCATCGACAGCCCGAACAGGATCGCGAAGGCGATCGGCGGGATGAACGTCTCGATCGGGCCTGTTCGGTCGAGCCCGGTGAGCCCGAGGAGGTGCCCCTCCTGCACGACGAGGGTCAGCACGCCGAAGCCGACGAAGGCCGACAGGATCGTCGTGACCGCCGCCGTCAGCGAGACGACGATCGACCGGAACGCCATCGCGAGCACGATGAACGTGACGCCGATGATGTAGAGCAGGAACAGCGGCGCGCGCTCCATGATCCGGTCGCCGATGTCCTTGAACGCCGCGGTCTGCCCCGAGACGTACGCGACCGCGTCTCCGTCTTCGACGGCGGCCGGCACGATGTCGGAGCGGAGGCGATCGACGAGCTCGTCGGTCGCCTCGGCCTGCGGGGCGAACTCGGGCGTCACGAAGACGATCGCCGACGCGTCCTCGGCGTCGTTCAGCTGCGGCTCGCCGACCGATGCGACGCCGTGCGAGGCCGCGAACGTCGTCGTAGATCCGCTGCGGCGCCTCGGCGTCGTCGTTCACGTCGACGACGATCGGGATCGGCCCGTTGAAGCCGGCCCCGAACCCCTCGGCGAGCAGGTCGTACGCTCGTCGCGCCGTCTGCTCGGTCGGCTGCGTGCCCTGGTCGCCGACGCCGAGCCGGACGAGCCCCGACGTCGCCGCGAGCGCGAGGACGACGATCAGGACGACCGGGAACACGATCTTCGCCCTCCGCGTCACGAACCGGCCCCAGCGGGCGACGAGGGTCTTCTCGCGCGCCGCCTCGGAGTCGTCGATCGCCGGCAGGAACGGCACCTTCAGCCGGTCGATCTTGTGACCGAGCAGCCGCAGCACCGCGATGAGCAGCGAGTTCGCGAGCAGCACCGTGGTCAGCACGCCGAGCGCGGATGCCGATCCCGAGCTTGGTCACGAAGTCGAGCCCGAAGAAGGCGAGACCGCTCACGCCGATCGCAACGGTCAGGCCGGCGAAGAGCACGGCGCGGCCGGCAGAGGCGCCCGCCTCCGCGGCGGCGTCCTCCGGCGACAGCCCCTCGTGCAGCAGCTGCCGGAAGCGCGTGACGATGAACAGCGAGTAGTCGATGCCCGACGCCGAGCCCGATCATCGTCACGAGGATCGGCGTGATCGTGTTGATGTCGGTCAGGCCGGCGAGGATGAAGAGGAGCAGGAACGCCGTCAACAGCGCCACGATCGCGAGCACGATCGGGATGAACGCCGCGACGAACGTGCGGAACACGATCAGCAGCACGATCATCGCTGCGAACAGGCCGAGCAGCTCCGACGTGCCCTGCTCGATCGGCGGGAACTCGGCGTCGCCGTTGAACTCGACGGTCACGCCGACGGGTGCCACCGCCTCCCGGACGGCGTCCTGTACGGCGACGACCGCCTCGCGGTCCTCGTCGTAGATGACCCGGTCGAACTGCGCCTCGGCGTACGCGATGCGCCCGCTGTCGGCGAACGTCTGGTCGCTGAACGGGTCACCGACGCTCGTCAGGCCGGCCGTGTCCTCGGTCGGCTTGAACTCGCTGTCGGTCCGCAGCTTCGCCATGGCCGCCTCGATGGCTGCCTCGCGCTCCTCGGTGTCGAGTCGCTCGCCCTCGGGCGCCGCGAACACGACGTTGAGCACGCCACCCTGCTCGGTGGCGAACTCCTGCTCGATGAGGTCCGTCGCGCGCTGCGTGTCGGAGCCGGGGATCTCGAACTCGTCGCGCAGCCCGCCTCCGACGGTGGCGACGAGCGCGATCAGGACGACGACGATCCCGAGCCAGGAAAGGAGGACCCGGCGGGGATGGACCGCGCAGGCGCGGGCCCAGCTTGCCCACGCGCCCGTCGCCAGTCGTTCGTGGGCTGCTTGCCGCCCGTTTCCGTTTGGTCGTCTCGTCGGTTCCCACGCTTCCCTCCATCAGTCTCGCGCTGTCGAGTCGTGTCTCCAAGACCGGCCGTCCGGCCGGAAATCATCGGTGATCCCAGGCTGACACGGACGGCGCACTGCCACAGTAGGGCGCCCAACCCTCCGAAGGGTGCGGTTCTCCGTACCTGTCGGGCGCCCCGCGGAGACGTGTCGGGCCGAAGTCCGACACGAAGCATCGGCCGGCACGGAGCCCGCCATATGCTTCGGTCGTGGACGTGCTCACCCCGCGCACGGTCGAGGAGGCGCTGGCACTCAAGGCCGAGCGCCCCGACGCGCGGTTCATCCAGGGTGGCACCGACGTGATGGTCGAGCTCAACTTTGCCCACTCGAGGCCGCCGGCGATCGTCAATCTCGCCGAGCTCGATGAGCTGCGCGGGTGGTCCGAGGAGGGAGACCGGCTCCGCCTCGGCGCCGCGCTGACGTACACCGAGGCGATGGCCGCCCCGCTCGCGGAGCGGCTGCCTGCGCTCGCGGAGGCCTCGCGAACGGTCGGCTCGCCGCAGATCCGGAACCGCGGCACGCTGGGTGGGAACCTCGGGACCGCCTCGCCCGCCGGCGATGCGCTGCCGCCGCTCCTCGTCGCGGGGGCAGAGCTCGAGCTCGCGAGCCTCCGGGGCGTACGCACGCTGCCCCTCGAGGAGTTCCTGCTCGGCGTGAAGCGAACCGCCCTCCAGCCCGACGAGCTCATCACCGCGGTCCGGGTCGCGCCGACCGGAGGCGCCCAGACCTTCATGAAGGTCGGCCCACGGAACGCGATGGTGATTGCGATCTGCTCGCTCGCCGTCGTCGTCGACACAGAGGCCGGCGAGGTGCGCGCGGCCTTCGGCTCGGCCGCGGTCACTGTCCGGCTCGTCACGGTGCCGCTCGCCGAGGCGGGCTCGCTGCCCGAGCGTGTGGTCGAGGCGGCGAGCCCGATCGACGACGTCCGCGGCAGCGCCGCCTATCGTCGCCACGCGCTCCGCGTCCTCGCGGGGCGTGCGCTCGAGAGGTGCCTGCGCTCGTGAGCCAACGCGTGTCGGTGACCGTGAACGGCGTCCCGCTCGAGGCGGACGTCTGGGGCGGCGAGAGCCTGCTGGCGATGCTCCGCGACACGCTCGAGCTCCCCGGGTCGAAGAACGCGTGCGAGCAGGGCGAGTGCGGCTCCTGCTCGGTCGTCCTCGACGGCGAGCTCGTATGCGCGTGCCTCGTGCTGGCCGCCCAGGTCGACGGCCACGAGGTCGTGACCGTCGAGGGCCTCGCCCGGGGCGAGGAGCTGCACCCGGTACAAGCGGCATTCGTCGAGGCCGGTGCCGTCCAGTGCGGGTTCTGCACCCCAGGGCTGGTCGTCGCCGTCGCCGACCTGCTCGAGCGCGTGCCCGACCCGTCCGACGACGAGGTCCGAGAGGCGCTCTCCGGGAACGTCTGCCGCTGCACGGGCTACGTGAAGATCTTCGACGCCGTCCGCCTGGCCGCGGAGCGCTCGTGAGCGTCACCGCCGAGCGAACGACGCTCCGCGTCGGCAAGGTCGGTGAGCGGCTCCTGCGCGACGACGCGATCCCGAAGGTGCGGGGCGACTTCGCCTATTCGAGCGACCTCTCCGCCCCCGGCATGCTCTGGGGCGACACGCTGCGCAGCCCTCACCCCCACGCGCGTATCCGCTCGGTCGACGTCTCACGCGCGCTCGCTCAGCCGGGCGTCCACGCGGTGCTCAGCCACGCGGACGTCCCCGGCCGCAAGACGTACGGCCTCGAGTTCGCCGACCAGCCCGTGCTCGCGGTCGACCGCGTACGGTACGTCGGCGAGCCCGTCGCGATCGTCGCGGCCGAGCACCCCGAGCAGGCCCGCCTCGCGCTCGAGGCGATCGTCGTCGAGTACGAGCTGCTCGAGCCGGTCGTCGACATGGAGCGCGCGGTCGAGCAGGAGCCGCTCCATCCGGATCGCCCGACGATGGGGCACGGCTACCGTGACGACCCGCGGCCGAACGTCGTCCGCCACCTGGTGATCCGCCACGGCGACCCGGACACGAAGGGCGAGGTCGTCGTCGAGGGCGTCTACGAGCTCGGGATCCAGGATCAGGCGTTCCTCGGGCCCGAGTCCGGGCTCGCGGTCCCGGACGGCGAGGGCGGCGTCGACATCCACGTCGCGACGCAGTGGCTTCACGTCGACCGCGACCAGGTCGCGCCGTGCCTCGGGCTTCCGATCGAGCAGGTGCGCATTCACCTTGCCGGCGTCGGCGGCGCCTTCGGCGGCCGCGAGGACCTCTCGATGCAGATCCACGGCGCCATGCTCGCTCTCCACGCGAACCGGCCGGTGAAGATGGTCTACGACCGCGCCGAGTCGTTCACCGGCCACGTCCACCGGCACCCGGCGCGCATCTGGTGCGAGCACCGCGCGACACGCGACGGCCGTCTCACGTGCGTCCGGATGCGGATCCTCCTCGACGGCGGCGCGTATGCCTCGAGCTCGACCGCCGTCGCGTCGAACGCGGCCTCGTTCGCCCTCGGCCCGTATCGCGTCGACAACGCGCTCATCGAGTCGACCGCCGTCTATACGAACAACCCGCCGTGCGGCGCGATGCGGGGCTTCGGAGCGGTGCAGACGTGCTTTGCGGGAGAGGCGCAGATGGACCTCCTCGCCGAGGAGCTCGCGATCGACCCCGTCGAGTTGCGCCTCCTGAACGCGCTCGAGCCGGGCGACCTGCTCCCGACCGGGCAGCCGGTCACGGGCTCGCTGCCGACGCGGGAGGTGATCCGCCGTGCCGCCGCGCTTCCCATCCCCGTCGAGGAGGCTCTCCCGCGCGACCCGCTCCGGCTGCCGGGCGGCGCGGGGAACACGACGCGCGGCGAGGGCGTCCGACGCGGTGTCGGGTTCGCGGTCGGGTTCAAGAACATCTGCTACTCGGAGGGCTTCGACGACTCGTGCGCGGCACGCGTCGTCCTCCGCGCGGACGGCAGCGCCGTTGTGCACTGCGCCGCCGCCGAGGTCGGCCAGGGCGTCGTCGGCGTCATCCTCCAGGTCGCGCGCACCGAGCTCGGGACCGACGACGTCTCGCTCGCGTCGCACACCACTGCCACCGTCGGCTCGGCCGGCTCGGCGTCTGCCTCGCGGATGACGTGGATGGCCGCCGGCGCCGTCCGCGACGCCTGCCGGGCCGCGCTCGAGGAGCGGGGGCGAACCGACGGCGAGGTCGACGTCGAGCGCGTCTACCGCCACCCGCGCACGACGCCCCTCGACCCCGAGACCGGGCAGATCACCGGCGAGCGGGCGCACGTCGCGCTCGCGGTCGCCGCGATGCGCGTGGTGGTCGAGGCGGACGTCGAGCTCGGCCTGACACGCGTCGTCTGGATCGGCACGGCGCAGGATGTGGGCAAGGCGGTGAACCCGCTCGCCGTCGAGGGTCAGATCGAGGGTGGCACCGCCCAGGGGCTCGGGCTCGCGCTGATGGAGGAGCTCGTCACGCGGGACGGCGAGATCCTGAACGCGAGCTTCACCGACTACCTGCTGCCGACCGCGCTCGACATGCCCCCGGTCGACATCGACCTCGTCGAGGTGGAGGAGCCGGACGCGCCGTACGGCGCGAAGGGAGTCGGCGAGCCGCCGACGGTCGTCTCGACCGCGGCGATCGTCTCGGCGCTCCGGGCCGCGACCGGCCGCCCGCTGACGCGCGTGCCCGTGCGGCCCGACGACGTCTGTCTCTGAGGCCGACGAGGCTAGGGCAGCAGCTCCGCGAGCGCTGCGGCCGCGGCGTCCGGGTCGAACTCGAACGGCCCGGGGCCGCCGACGTAGACGAGCCGGCCGCCCGGCTCGGCGACGTAGAGACGCTCGGGCCACGCCGCGAACGCCTCGCTGACGGCGTCGTCCATGCCGTCCACGAGCACCGGCAGCGTCAGGCCCATCCGCTCCACGCCGGCGCGCGCAGCGGCGAACCGCTCGTCGAGCGTCACGTGCTGGCGCAGGAGGACGTCCTCGTCGAGGTTCGCCTCCATTTGCCACTCGTCGAGCGCATGGGCCTCGGCGATGTAGACGAACACGACGTTCGCCCTGTCCCGCACGCGTTGGTACAGCTGTTCCACGTCCCCGGACCGGCGACGGAACGGCGGTCAGGTGAAGCTGCCGAAGACGAGCAGCAGCGGCCGATCCCGCGCCCCGTCGCGGAGCGCGACGGGTGTCCCGTCGGCGAGCCGGGCGGCGGCGAGGTCGGGCAGCGCATCGCCGACTCCGAGCCGGTCGGGACGCCGGTATCGCGCGACGGTCGACACGACGACCTCGCGCTCGTCTCCGTCGAGCTCCTCGGCGTAGGCGCGGTCGCGCGGATCGAGTAGGGCGAGGCGGGGATCGTCGGCGGTCGTCACGGACGAACCCTGCCACAGCGGTGCAGGGCCAGGAACCGCGAAAGCGCCGCCGGTGTATCGGCAGCATGCGTCATGCGAGATCTATCCTCGCCGTCGCTCTCTGCTGCGCGGCCCTCGGGGCCGCCGCCCGCGCCGAGGCCGCGACGCCGCAGTGCACGCCGACGCTGCCGACGCGAAGCGCACGGCCGACGGCCACCCCGTCGGCGGCAGGCTTCAACTACGGCAGCGGCGGGCTCCGCGTGCAGCTCGGCTGGCCGAGGGGGACGCTCGCCGCGGGGATACTCCCGGACGGCGGGTCGTGGGCGACCGTCGCGGAGGACGGCTCGATCCACGCGAAGCTCGGCTGGTGGCGGGGCGTGCCGGGGACACTCCGGATCACGGGACGACGGCTCGACGCTGACGCAGCGCCACTCCGCGCCCACGTCCCGACCGGCTACGGAGCGAAGGGGTTTCAGCCCACGGGACTCGTGTTCCCGACGATCGGGTGCTGGCGGGTCGTCGGACACGTCGGCGACGCGCGGCTGACCTTCGTGGTGAAGGTCACCAAGCTGCCCTGGCACTGAGCACTAGACGTACGCCTGGAGGGCCGTGCTGACGCGATCGACGTCGTCCTCGGTCATCGTCGTCGCGAACGGAAGCGCGAGGGCCCGCTCGAACGCCGAGTCGGCGCCGGGGAACGTGCCCCGCTCGCGATACGCCGAGAGCCGGTTCACCGCGTAGGTCCCGATCTGCGCCTCGATCCCCTGGCTCCGGAGCCCGGCGAGCGCCTCGTCTCGACGGCCGAGGGTGACGACGTACGCCTGCCAGCCGTGCCGGTCGCCGTCGTCGGCGGACGGCGTCCCGACCAGGTGCGCGAGGCGCTCCGTGTACCAGCCCGCGACCCGCTCGCGGGCCTGGAGGAGCGCTTCGAGCCGCTCGAGCTGTGGGATGCCGAGGGCGCACAGGACGTCGGGCAGCCGGTAGTTGAACCCCGGCGCCGGGATGTCGACGCGGTCGCCGGCCGCGATGCCGTGGTGGCGCAGCCGCCTGACCGCGGCCGCGAGCTCCGCCTCGTCGGTCGTCACCGCACCCCCCTCGCCCGTCGTGACGATCTTGCGCGGGTGGAACGACAGGCATCCCATCAGCCCGAGCGCCCCGCAGGCCGTCCCGCGGTAACGCGCCCCGAGCGCTCCGGCCGCGTCCTCGACGAGGGCGACCTCCTGCGGGACGGCGGTCTGCAGCTCCTCCCACGCGACGGGCCGCCCGAAGAGGTGCACGGCGAGCACGGCGCGCGTCCGCGGGGTGACGGCCGAGGCGACGTGCTCGGCGCCGGCGAGGAAGGTGTCCGGGTCGACGTCGACGAGCACGGCGCGGCCGCCGCACAGCTCGACGACGTTCGCGGTGGCCGGGAACGTGTAGGCGGGCACGATCACCTCGTCGCCCGGCCCGATCCCGAGCGCGAGCAGCGCAAGGTGGAGCGCCGCCGTCCCCGTCGACACCGCGACGGCATCCGCCGTGCCGACCGCCTCCGCCACCCCACGCTCGAACGCGGCGACCTGCGGGCCCATGGTCAGCTGGCCGCTCTCCAGCACCTCCGCGATCGCCGCGAGCTCTACCTCGCCGACGTCGGGGCGCGCGAGGCGGATCGGGCCCTGGGTCACGCGGCGGCGCCGAGCCGTGCCCGGTACCACGCGATCGTCCGCTCGAGACCTTCGTCGAGCTCGACCCGGGCTTCGAACCCGAGCAGCGTGCGCGCCTTCTCGACGTTCGGGATCCGGAGCTCGACGTCCGTGTAGTCGAGCGGCACGAAGCGGATCTCGCCCGGGCAGGCGGTGAGCCGCTTGACGCGCGTCGCGAGGTCGTAGATCGTGACCGCCGAACGGGCGTTGCCCACGTTGAAGCTCTCCCCGACCGCCGACGGGTGCTCGAGCGACAGGAGGAGCGCCTCGACCATGTCGTCCACGTAGCACCAGGCGCGGATCTGCGAGCCGTCGCCGTGGATCTCGAGGTCTCGCCCCGCGAGCGCCGCCTCGATGAAGGCGCGGATCGCGCCCCCGCCGATCTGCCCGGGCCCGAAGATGTTGAACGGGCGGACCGAGACGGTCGGCAGTCCCAGCTCGGAGTGGTACGCGTGCGCCATGTGCTCGCCGGCGAGCTTCGAGACGGCGTAGGTCCACCGGGCCTCGCCCACCGAGCCGATCGACGTCACGTGCGCTTCCTGCACGTTGAAGGCGTGCTGGCCGAAGACCTCGCTCGTCGAGAACTCGACGAGCCGCTCGATGCTGTCGCGCGTCGCGACCGCGGCCTCGAGTGCGTTGTACGTGCCGATCACGTTGACCCGCATCGTGAGGACCGGGTTCGCGACGACCGTGTCCACGCCCGCGATACCGGCGGCATGGACGACGTGCGTGCAGCCCGCGACGAGCTCCGTCAGCCGCGCGAGGTCGAGCACGTCCCCCTCGACGAAGCGGAAGTTGGAGTGGTTCTCGAGGTCCGTCCCCGAGAGCGCGTCGCGGTGGAGGTTGTCGACGGCGATCACCTCGTTCGCGTCGACGAGGCGCCGCGCGAGCGTCGTACCGATGAAGCCGGCGCCGCCCGTGACGAGGATGCGCTTGCCCGTCAGTGACACGCGAGGATCCTAGCGGCGTACCGTTCGTGGACATGCGCCCCCTGCTCGTGCTCGCCTGTGCGCTCGCGCTCCTCGCCCCGGCCGCCCAGGCGGCGCCGGGCACGAGCCTCACGGTCACGTACATCGAGGACGCCGACCGGCCCGCCGAGCGCGAGCGTTGGACCGTCCGCTGCGATCCGGTGGCGGGAACGCACCCGCGCCGCGCCGCCGTCTGCCGCGAGCTCTCGCGGGTCGGCTGGGAGGCGTTCCGTGCCGTGCCGCAGGACAAGGCATGCACGCAGATCTACGGCGGGCCGCAGGTTGCGATCGTGCGCGGCCGGGTGAACGGCCACGCCGTGTGGGCGCGGCTGAGCCGCGCGGACGGCTGCCAGATCGCGCGCTGGAGCCGTATCCCGTCGCTGCTGCCCCCCGGCGGGGTTCGCTAGCTGCCACCGCGAGGCGTCGCCCACACCTGTCTGGACCGGACATGTCCGGCGCCCTCTCGCCTGGGCCACCGGCCTCCTCCCCACACCCTCGAGTCTAACGAGACAACACGCGCGCGTGGGTCACGCCTCCGTGCCGAATCCGTGCCGGACGTTCCACACCCTCCCCTCGACTAGCATCCCGCCGTGCCGAGCGTCCTCTTCGTCGGCGCGGGCCGCCATCAGCGCCGCGCAATCGCCCAGGCACGTGACCGGGGGCTCCGCGTCGTCGCGGTCGACCGCAACGCCGCCGCCCCGGGCCTCGAGCTCGCCGACGTCGCGGAGGTCGTCGACTTCGCCGACGTGGACGCGGTCGAGGAGGTCGCGCGACGGCACGAGGTCGACGGCGCGCTGACGGTCTCGGCCGATCGCGCCGTGCCGATCGTCGCAACGGTGACGGAGCGCCTCGGCCTCCCTTCGATCGGAAGCGATGTCGCGCACCGCATGACCCACAAGATCGCGATGCGGCGGACGCTCGCCGAGGAGGGCATCCCGCAGCCGCCGTTCGCGGCGGTCAGGAACCTCGCCGAGGGGCGCTCGGCGATCGAGGCCGTCGGGCTGCCGGCGGTGCTCAAGCCCGTCGACTCGGGCGGGCAGCGGGGCGTCTTCCGGATCGACGTGCCCGGCGACCTCGAGTCGAACCTCCACATCGCGCTCGCCGAGTCACCGGCGCAGGAGGCGATCCTCGAGGGGTTCGTCGACGGCACGGAGATGAACGGCATCGTGATCGCGCGGGACGGCGACGCGCGGCTCCTGACCCTCTCCGACCGGCTGCGGCCGCCGGGAATCGGCTTTGGCGTCGGCTGGATCCACCTCTTCCCGGCCTCGATCCACTCCGACCAGCTCGAGCTCGCGGAGCGCGTCGCCGAGCGCTCCGTCGCAGCGCTCGGGCTGCGCGACGGGATCGCATTCCCGCAGCTGATCGCCTCGCCGGACGGCGGGGTTGCCGTCGTCGAGGTCGCCGCGCGCATCCCGGGCGGCCAGATGTCCGACCTCGTCCGGCACGCAGTCGGCGTCGACCTCGTCGACGTCGCGCTCCGGTTCGCGCTGGGCGAGCCCGTGCCGGACGACGTCGCGCTGCCGCGGTTCTCGCAGCCGCTCGCGATCCGCTTCCTCACGGCGTCGCCCGGCCCGCTGCCGACCGGCCACGTCGTGAGGATCGGCCCGCTCGAGCCGGTGCTCGCGAGCGCGGGCGTCGTCCAGGCCGAGACATACCTCGTCGAGGGCGAGACGATCCGCCCCGTCCGGCTCGACGGCGATCGTCGGGGCTACGTGATCGCGACGGCGGACACCTCCATCGAGGCACTCGCGCATGCCGAGGCGGCGGCACGGCTGCTCGAGGTCGAGGTCGAATGACCGACTCGCGCACTCTCCTTGTGGCCTCCGGCTACGACGCGATGATCGACACCTGGGAAGCCTGGAAGGACCGGATCGAGGACGATCCGCGCGCCGAGTGGTGCGGCGAGCTGTTCGACCGCCTGCCCGAGGGCGGGCACGTCGTCGAGCTCGGGTGTGGCGGGGGGACTGCCGAGACGCGATCGCTCGCCGCTCGGTTCCAGCTGACGGGCGTCGACCTGTCCGAGGCTCAGCTCGCGCGCGCGCGCCTGCGCGTCCCGGCGGCGGAGTACATCCACGCGGACCTGACGACAGTCGAGTTCCCTCCAGGAACGCTCGCGGCCGTGGCGTCCTTCTACGTCCTCAACCACGTCCCCCGCGAGCTCCTCGCTCCACTGTTCGGGCAGGTCCATACGTGGCTCGACATCGGCGGGCTCTTCCTCGCGTCGCTGGGGGCCAGAGACGTGCCGGGCTGGACGGGCGACTTCCTCGGCGCGCCGTCCTACTTCTCCGGGTATCCGCCCGAGACCAACCGGCGCCTTCTCGCGGATGCCGGATTCACGCTCGTCCGCGATGAGGTCCTCACGATCCGTGAGCCGGAAGGCGACGCGACCTTCCACTGGATTCTGGGGCAGCGGTGAGCTGCGCCTTCACGCTCGACCACTACCGCGAGCTCCTCGAGGCGGCCCGCACCGGCGGCTACCGCTTCGCGACGTTCGACGGGACACCCGGCCGCGGCGACCTCCTTCTCCGCCACGACGTCGACCTGTCACTCGACGCCGCCCTCCGAATGGCCGAGCTCGAGGCCGACGCGGGCGCGACCGCGACGTACTTCCTCATGACCGAGTCGGTCTTCTACAACCTCGCCTCGACGGAGGGCGTCGACGCGATCGCGCGGCTCCGCGAGCTGGGCCACCGGATCGGGCTCCATGCCGTGCACCCGAATGCCGCGCCAGACGACAGGTTCGACCCCGTCGTCGCGTGGCACAACCCCGACCCGGAGTACATGAGCCTGCCGATCAGCGGCGTCGTCAACGTCATGCAGGAGGGGTGGTTCGACCCGCCGACGTATCGCTCGGACTCGAACCAGCGCTGGCGCTTCGGCTGCCCGCACGAAGAGCTCCGCGCCGGCGCATTCCCGTGGCTCCAGCTCCTCACGCATCCCGAGATCTGGGTCTACCCGGGCTCGACCATGGGCCAGACGATGCGCGCGATGCTCGACGCCGAGCGAGAGCGGCGACTCGAGCACCTCGCCGCGGACAGAATCGACCTGACGTGAGCCTGCGGCCCGTGACCGTGCTCGTCTCCGCCTCGGGCGCGCCCGGTACGGCTGCGCTTCTGCGGGCTCTGCGCGAGAACGGCGAGCGTGACGTGCGTCTCGTCGGCACGGACATGTCCGAGCGCTCCGTGGGGCGGCACCTCTGCGATGCGTTCCACCTCGTCCCCGGGGGTTCCGATCCCGGCTTCCCGGACGCGATCCTCGGCGTCGTCGAGCAGGAGGCGGTCGACGTCGTCCTGCCCCAGTCCTCGTTCGACCTCGAGGGCCTGGCGGCGCACCGCGAGCGCTTCCCCGTCCCGGTTCTCGTGTCGCCCCCGGACACGATCCACCGATCGAACGACAAGGCCGAGACGTATGCGTTCCTCCATCGGATCGGCGTACCAGCACCCGACTTCAGGAGGGTCAACGGCGCCGCCGAGGTCGAGGCAGCCGCGCGCGAGCTCGGCTATCCCGATCGCCCGGTCTGCTTCAAGCCGGTCTTCTCCTCCGGGTCGCGCGGCTTCCGCGTCCTCGACCCGACGGTCGATCGCTCCCACCAGCTCCTGAACGAGCGCCCCGGGTCGGTCGCGATGCGCCTCGAGGAGGCCGTCGAGCTCCTGCCGGACGAGGGCGGGCCCGACCTGCTCGTGATGGAGCTCGCGACCGGCGGCGAGCGCACGATCGACGGCATCGCGGACGGCAAGCGCGTCGTTCTGGGCCATCCCAAGACCCGCGAGGCGATGCGGGCCGGCCTCGCGATGTTCTTCGTGACACTCGAGGACGCCGAGCTGATGACACTCGCCGACCGGATCGTGGCGGAGCTCGGGATCGAGTGGTTCTTCAACATCCAGCTCGTCGGCGAGCACGTGATCGAGATCAACCCGCGCATCTCGACGATCGTCTACCAGGAGGACCTCAACCTCGCCTACCTCGGCGTCAAGCGCGCGCTGGGCGAGATCTCGGACGACGCGCTCGAAGGGCTCCGCGCCCGGATCCGGCCCGGCCGGACAGCCCTCCGCTACTTCGACCAGATCGAGTGGGACGCCAGCTGAGCCCGGCCCACCGCGCTCCCGGCGCTTGTGGGGGTCAGACCCCCCGCGGGGGTCAGTCCGGATAGTGGCCCGCGATCGCCCGCTCCGCGTCGTCCACTGCCCCGTCAACACGGCGGGCGTGCCGTGGACGAACGTGCAGGCGCTCCGCCGCCGCGGGATCGACGCGCAGCTGGTCGTCTTCAACCGTTACACGCTGCATTCCGAGGCCGACCGCTCGCTCGACCTCGAAGGAGGGCTCGCGAGGCGCCAGCTGGCGCAGTGGAAGGCGCTCGCCCAGCTTCTCCCGCGCACCGACCTGTTCCACTTCACGTTCGGCCTGACGCTCGTCCCGCAGTCGCTCCAGTTCCCGATCCTGCGCGCGTTCGGCAAGCGCTCGGTGATGCACTACCTCGGCTCGGACATCAGAGGCAAGCCTCCGGAGGAGCTCGCCTACGGGAAGAAGGCCGGCGCGGAGATCGTCGGCAGCTACGACGCGATCCGGTGGGTGCCCGAGGCGACCGTGATCCCGCCGGGCATCGACCTCGCCGCCGTGACCCCGTCGCCGCCGTCCGGCCGCCGGCGGCCGGTGGTCGTCCACGCGCCGTCGTCTCGACGGCGGAAGGGGACCGATCACGTGCTGCGCGCATGCGAGGGCCTCGACGTCGACCTCCGCATCGTCGAGGGCGTCCACCACGACGAGGCGCTCGCGCTGTACCGCGACGCGGACATCGTCGTCGACCAGCTCAATGCCGGCTGGTACGGCCTCTTCGCGATCGAGTGCATGGCGCTCGGCAAGCCGGTGCTGACGTTCCTGCACGACGAGGCCGTCCGCCGCACGGAGGAGGCCTACGGCGTCGAGGTGCCGCTCGTCAACACCACGCACGACACCCTCCACGAGCGTCTCGCCGAGCTCGTCGCGATGGCACCCTCGGAGAGGGACGAGATCGGCCGGGCGTCACGCGCCTACGTCGAGCGCGTCCACGACCTCGACCGCGTCACGGACCGCCTCGTCGAGCTCTACGACGCCGTTCTCGAGCCGTCCCGCGAGCGCGCGGCGGTCGGCGCGCCGGTCGAGGACGCGCGCGATCGCTCTCCCGCCCTGGCGCTCGGGGAGGGCGACCTCGAGACCGTCCCACCCGCCGAGCGGGCCGCCGTCCCTTCAGGGCCACCGGCGGCGGGCGCGCTCGGAGCGCAGCTCAGGCGGCTCGGCCGCCACTCCGCGATCTACGGGATCGGCGGTCTCGTCTCGCGCGTCATCGCCGTGCTCCTGCTGCCGATCTACACGCGCTACCTGACCCCGGCCGACTACGGGAAGATCGAGACGCTCCTGGCCCTCACCACGGTGATGGGGCTGATCCTCCGCGCGGGCATCACGAGCGCCTTCTTCCGCTTCTACTTCGACGTCGACGACGACGCCGGCCGCCTCCGCGTCCTTCGCACCTCGTTCTGGTTCACGATGGGCGGGGGGACGCTCGGGCTCCTGCTCCTGCTCGCGCTCGCGGACCCTGTCTCGACTCTGCTGTTCGGCACCGACAACGCCGCGAACCTCGTCCGCGCCTCGGCCGTCGCGCTGTGGGCAACCGTCAACTACGAGCAGCTGACGGCGCTGTTCCGCGTCGAGGAGCGGTCGGTTGCCTTCGTGTCGGCGAGCCTGGCGAACGTCTTCCTCACGATCGCGCTCACGCTCCTCCTCGTCGTCGTCCTGGAGAAGGGGCCGCTCGGCGTCATCGTGGGCAACTTCAGCGGGACGCTCATCGTCTATCTCGCGCTGCTCGGATACCGCCGCGAGCAGCTCGGCTTCCAGTTCGACCGCGGCCTCCTGCGCGAGATGAACCGCTTCGGCCTGCCGCTCGTGCCGACCGCGCTGTTCCTGTGGATGACGAACTTCAGCGACCGCTTCTTCCTCGTCTGGCTCGCCGACGTCGCCGAGGCGGGCCTCTACTCGGTCGGCGTCCGCATTGCGTCGGCGATGGTGCTGCTGCTGACGGCGTTCCGGATGGCCTGGCCGGCGTTCGCGTACTCGATCCGCGACGAGGGAGAGGCGCGACGGACCTACGCGTTCGTGCTCACGTACCTGACGGTCGTCACCGCCTGGGTGGCGCTCGCGCTGACGCTCCTGTCGCCCTGGCTCGTCGAGCTGCTCGCAGCCGACCAGTTCGCGGAGTCGTCGCGTGTCGTCGGTCCGCTCGCGTTCTCGACGGTCGCATACGCGGCGTACGTCGTCATCGCGATCGGCGTCGGTCGCGCGCGGCGCACGCAGTTCAACTGGGTGGTGACCGGCCTCGCCGCCGTCGTGAACGTCCTGCTCAACCTCCTCCTGATCCCGTCCTACGGGATGATGGGCGCCGCGATCGCGACGGTGGCGGCGTACTCGACCATGGCGATCGCGATGGCGTGGTGGTCGCAGCGCATCTATCCGGTGCCGTACCAGTGGCGCCGCGTCGCGACGGCAACGGCCGGTGCAGTCGGCCTCGCGGCGATCGGGAAGGGGCTCGGCGTCGGGATCGCGGCTGCGATCGCCCTGACGGCCGTGTACCCGCCCGTGCTCCTCGCGCTCGGCTTCACGAATCCCGGCGAGCGGCGCCGGCTGTGGGCGCTCGTCGGGCGGTAGACGCGCCGCTAGCCGATCAGGAGGCCGGTCGCCCACATCGCGGCGATCCCGGCCAGGAAGCCCCCGATCGCCCAGCCCGAGCGGAGCCCGCCGGGCGCGGTGCGGGCGACGTAGCGGCCGACCTCGACGACGACCTGCAGCGCGGCCCCGGCCGCAATGCCGAAGAACAGGGCGGCGAGCACGTCGTTCGAGGCGTAGCCGCCGATCCAGGTGCCGAGGATCGCGGGCGCTCCGGCGATCACGGCGAGCGCCGCCAGCTGCCAGAGCGTCACCCTCCCGCCGCTCGCCGGCGCGGCGATACCGAGCCCCTCGGTGAGGTTGTGGACCATGAAGCCGATCACGAGGAACGCGCCGAGCTGGAGCTCGCCGGTCGAGAACGACGTGCCGATCGCGAGGCCCTCGCCCAGGTTGTGGACCCCGATGCCGATCGCGACGAGCAGGGCCAGCGCGAGCCCCGTCATGCCCGTCCGCCCGCGCGAGAGTCGAGCGGAGAGGAACGTCATCCCGAGCGCGCTCGCGGCGACCCCGAGGAGCACGAGACCGGGCCCGCCGAGCGATGCCGGGAGCGCGGCCTGGAGCTCGAGCGCCTCGGCAAGCGCCTCGACGCCGAGGAAGGTGAGCAGGCCGCCCGTGAGCGCCATGAACGCGGCGAGCCAGCGCGGGTCGGCGCGGCGCAGGGACGGCAGCCAGAGCAGGCCGAGCGCGACCGGGACGACGCCGACGAGCAATCCGATGAGCCCGTACCCGAAGAAGCTTCGAGCGCTCGGCTGCGGCGTGAGGACGGCCGCGGGGATCTCCTCGACGGTCTCGATCCCCGTCGAGCTCGTCACCCCCACGGCGATCGGGTCGTCGGCGACCCAGGCGTACGGGACGACGATGGTGCTCGAGCGAAGCCGCTCGAGCGTGGCCGGCCCGTCGAGCGTGAACGGCACGATCGCGTCGTCGACGGTGACGGAGGCGATCGTCAGGTCGTCGCGCTGCGGGTTTCGCACCTGGATGCGGATCTCGCCTTCGCGGAACTCGACGCGGCGGATGTCGAACTCGTCGGCCGGCGGCGGCGAGCCCCCGAGCAGGTCGACGACGCGGTCGCCCTGCGAGACGACGACGGCGACGGTCAGCGCGAGCAGCACGACAGGCACGAGCGCCCAGAGCCGCCAGCCGAAACCTCCCTCGACGGCTGCGGGCGCTTCCACCGGCCCTACGCCTCCACCTGGAAGTACCCCATCCAGCCGAGCTCGGTGAACTCGGACTGGTGCGCGTGGAACATGAACGTGCCGGGGTTCGCGAAGCGGATCTCGAGCACGCCCCGCTGGCCCTGGCACTGCATCACCGTGTCCGTGTACTCCCAGTACTCGCCGGTGCCGGTCGGCTGGTAGCGGAAGAAGTCCGCATGGAGGTGGAACGAGTTGATGAGATCGAACTCGGTGAGGTTCGCGAGGTAGAGGCGGACGAGCTCTCCCTTTCGGACACGGATCGGGTAGCGCGCGTAGTAGAAGCTGCGCCCGTTGACCGTGTAGAAGTTGTTGCCGCCGTCCGCGTCGGTGTCGTAGCCGTTCATCACCATGACGAGCTCGCGGGCGGGCTCCCGCGGCTCCTTCGGGTCGATGATGAACGCGCCGTAGAGCCCCTTGTGGATGTGCTTCTTGAGCGGCGTCGAGTGGCAGTGGTAGAGGTGCATGCCCGCGGGCTTGGCGGGGAACTCGTACGTGAACTCCTCGCCGGTCTCCACGATCTCGAACACGCCGTCCATGTTCGTCGGGTGGATCCCGTGGAAGTGGATCGTGTGCGGGTGCGAGCCGCGGTTGATGAACCGGACGCGCAGGAGATCGTCCTCGGTCGCACGGATCACCGGGCCCGGCACCGTGCCGTTGTACGTCCAGGCGGGGAAGAAGACGCCGGGGGCGATCTCGAGCTCCTCGTCCGTCGCGACGAGCGTGTAGTCGCGCACGCGGCCCGGCCTGTGCGGGAGCGCGCGCGGCGGGTAGAGGAGATCGTCGAGGTCGTTCGGACCGCCGACCGCCGGCGCGCCGTCACCGATCATCGCGGCGTGGCCCATGGCGGCGCTGTGCGTGTGCGACGTCGGCGCACGGTGGGACGAGTGATCGTGCCCCGCCGCGGCCGCCTCCCCGCCGAGCGCGAGCTTCGCCCCGAGCGGGCCCGCGGCCGCGAGTGGCGCGGTCACACAGAGGAGCTTCCGGCGGGTGAGTTTAGCCATGGCTAAACTCTAGCGGAGGGCTTTAGGCTTGTCTAAACCCCGCAGCGCGACGGCGCTCGGCCGAGGGCGCGGAGCGTCCCGCGGCAGAGGCCGAGCGCTGCCCTCTGACGCACGGGGGCCTTCGCCGAGCGCGCGGTCCTCGCCGGGGTTCGTCATGAAGCCCAGCTCGACGAGGATCACGGGCACGTCGGCCCAGTTGAAACCGGTGAAGTCACCGCGCTCGGTGATTCCCCTGTCGGGGAACCCGAGCGCCCGTACGAGCTCGGGGAGGACGAGCGAGGCGGCTCTCCGGCTCGAGCGGTAGATGTCGTCCGTCCACCCCGTCCGCAGGGCCGGGACGAGGATGTGCGTTCCGCGGACGGAGCCGTCCGCATGTCCGTCGGCATGCACGCGCAGGAACAGCGCCGCGCCTGTGCGGTTTGCGATGCGCGCCCGCGCGATGTTCCCCATGCTCGCCCCCGCCGTCCGCGTCCGTGTCATCACGACGGAGACGCCGGCTCGGCGGAGCAGCGCACGCAGCCGGAGCGAGATGTCGAGCACGAGGTCGGCTTCGCGGATCCCCGTGACGACGCCATGGGTGCCGCCGCCGTCCTTGATCTTCCCGGTGGTGGAGCCCGGTCCGATCGGCTCGGTCTCCAGGTTCGCGCGCGCATCGTGCCCCGCGTCGATCACGACCCTGGGGCCGGTTTCGCCGCCCGCGGCCTGAACCAGGGCGAGCGCCGCGAGCAGCGTGAGCGCCGCCTTCACGGCGGCGGCCCGACGCGGACGCGCATCCACACGAACGTCAGCAGGACGCCGGGGATGAACAGCACCGCGGAAGCGAGGATGAACAGCTTCGCCGCGGTCGAGTCGATGTCCACCGTGAGCCCGGCGACCATGCAGAGGCCGCCGAGGACGCAGAGCACGAGCCCGATCGTCCCCGCCCGCATGCGCGCGGAGCCGGGCGTCGAGCGCTCAGCCGCCAAGCGCCGCCTCGAGGAACTCGTCGACGGGGCGCTGAGCGCGCATCTCGTCGGCGGCGCGCATTGCCGAGGTCCGGAAACGATCGTCCTCCAGCACCCGCTCGATCCCCCGCCCGATCCCGTCGACCGTAGCGACGACCCCGGCGCGCGCGGCCGCGACGCTCGCGACGTTCATCGGCTGGTCGCCGAACAGCGGGACGCCGACGAGCGGGCAGCCCGCTGCGAGCGCACTGAGCGTCGTCCCCGTCCCGCCGTGGCCGACGACTGCGGCGGCATGCCCGAGGAGAGCCGGCTCGTCGATCCACCGCTCGACGCGAACGTTGTCGGGCACGTCGCCGAGCTCCACGTCGTTGCCCCCGGTCGAGAGGAGCACACGCGCCGGAAGGTCCGCGACCTGCTCGAGAACGCGCGCGTAGACCTGCGCGGCCGGCGGGAACGTGGCGGCGACGCTCCCGAAGCTGACGTAGACGAGCGGCCCGTCGTGTCCGGGCCACCAATCGGGGAGCGCGTCGGGCACTGCCCCGGCCGCCGGGAGGCGAAGCCGCGTCACGGCAAACGGAGCGGGGTCGACCGACGGCGGGAAGTACGTCAGGTACGGCGATTCGACGACCCGGTCGAAGATGCCCTCCAGCTTCTCTTCGAGCACGGGCCCGGCGATTCCGAGCGCACCGTGCTCGACGTAGGACGTCGAGGCGGCGACGCGCACGTGCGGAATCCCATGCTGCTCGGCGGCGATTGCGGAGGCGAACTCGGCGGACTCGCGGACGACCACGTCCGGGCGCCAGCGTTCGAGTACCTCGTGGTGCTTCGGCAGCATCGCCTCGACGTTCAGCCGGGCGAAGATGACGCCGACGACGACCACCTCTCCCTGTGCGGGTGGAAGGGTCGGCATCGAGCCCCACAGCGGCCCGAGGATCTCGTCCGGCGGCGTCGCCCCCGCCTCGAACGCGTAGCCGCGCGCCTTGAGCGTCGGCGGGCCGACGACGAGGGTCTCGTGGCCGTTCCGGTGACACGCGTCGATGAGAGGGATGAGCGGGCCGAAGTGACCCGTTCCCTGTGTCGATGCGAACAGAACGCGCACGATCGCCGACTCTAGACGCGCCGTCAGTGGTAGGCGTGCACGACCGCGTGGCCGCGGCCGCGCCGGATGAGCCAGCGGTTCACGGGGAACGCGGCGGCACCCGCGACGAGGAGCGCCACCGCGAGGCTGCCCCAGAACAGGAGGTTCGTGAGGCCCGCCTCCATCGCGCCGGGGATCAGGAGCATGATCGTGTTGTCGACGATCTCCATGATCGTGATCGAGATCGTGTCGGCGGCGAGCGCGACGGGGATCGCGGCGCCGAGGCCGAGGCCGCCGCGGAGTAGGGGCACCATGGTCAGGGAGTAGCCGAAGAGGAACGCGAGCGCCACGGCGAGGGCGATCGTCTCCCAGTCGCCCCAGCCGAGGGCGGTGCCGATGATCATCCCCAGCACCTCGCCGATCGCGCAGCCCGTCAGGCAGTGCGCCGTCGCCGAGAACGCGAGGCGGTTCAGCGACTTGCCTGCGTGGCCTGCGTGGCCGACATGTCCGTCCGATCCCATCACTTCACAACACCCCCTAGGGGTATGAAGGTCAGGCGACGACGCGGTAGACCTGGAAGACCTCGGCGTACTCGCGGTTCACGTTCGTCCCGTGCACGCGTGCGAGGTTCCAGATGTACTCCTCGTTCGCGTACCGCCGGTGCTGCTGCGAGGCGTAGCGCCGCACCGCGGCGACCTTGCGCTCGACGTGGCGCTGCTCGAGCGCGAGGTAGGCGCCGTACGAGAAGTCGAAGTTGTTCCACGGGATCTCGTAGCCGAGCACGGTCGTCCGCTTGAAAGCGCGAAGGCCCTCCTGGGCGACGGTCTGGTGATCCTGGTGCACGTCGTGGTGCGAGGGCTGGAAGACGACGTCCGGGCGCCAGTCCTCCCACAGCCCGACGAGCAGCTCCAGGATGTCCTGCCGCCGCTCCGGGAACGTCCGCACGTCGAAGTCGTGCACCGACAGGTGGGACTCGGGGATCCCGAGCTCCGCCGTCGCCTCGCGCACCTCGCGTCCGAGCGTGTCGGGAGGAAACCCCTCGGGGAGCGACCGGGTGGCGATCGAGAACGCGACGTACCGGACCTCGCAGCCCCCCTCGACGAGGCGGGCCATCGTCCCGCCGCAGCCGAACTCGCCGTCGTCCGTGTGCGGAGCCAGGACGAGCGCGCGTTTCCACCCCTCGAGCACGGCGCGAGTCTAGAGGCTCGGCGTCGGCGCGGGCACCGGCGGCGGCGCGGGCGGTACCGCGGAGGCGGGGCGCAGCGGGGCCTTCTTCGGGACCCGCGCCGCCAGTCCGACCAGCCCGAGCAGCGCCCATGTCATCGGGTCCTCGAAGAACGCCGCGTAGAAGAGGCTGTGCACGGCGATCGCGACGAGGACGATCCCCGTCGCGAGCGAGACGCGTGAGGTGAAGCCGCGCCCGAGCCCACGGAGCGTCGCGAGAAACGCCGCGGCGGCGAGCCAGGCCAGGAGCGCGAGGCCGACGAGACCCGTCTCCGCGGCGACGGTGACCGGCGTCGTATGGGAGGCGACGCGCTTTGGGTCGCGCCCCGGGATCTCGAGCCGTCGCGCGTACTCCCGGGAGAAGCCTCCGACACCCACGCCGAGGAACGGATGGTCGAGCGAGATCCTGATGCCCTGGCCGACGAGGTTCGCGCGTCCGGACGTGACGCGGTTCACGCCCGAGCGCGACTTGCCGACGATCTCGTCGCGGATCTGCGGCACCACCAGTAGGAGGGCGCACGTCACGGCTCCGAGCACGACGAGCGCGAGGGTGGCTCGTCTCCCCCAGGCGACCGCGGCAGCGACGACGATGCCCGCGGCGAGCGCCACGAAGCTCGACTGCGAGAAGGAGATGAGCAGCCCGAACCACGTCGCGATCACGACCGCGTACAGCATGACGACCCGCCGGCCTCGGACGCCGCCGAGGACGATGCCCGCGAGCGAGGCGAGCACCGCGACCGTGAGGTAGCGGCCGTAGACCGAAGGGTCCCAGAACACCGAGTTGACCCGGAAGAACGGGGCGTACGCGTTGAAGACCTTCACGCTCGGGTTCCAGAAGACGTCTCGCGTGAGCCACTGGTAGCCGCCGACCGCGGCGTACGCGAGGGCGGTCGCGACGAGCCCGCCCCACAGCCAGGTCAGCCAGCGACCCCGCCAGGGCAGTCGCGCGAAGCCGATCGCGAGCAGTCCGAAGGGAAGGACGAACGCGCCGAGGAAGATCGCGCCGCGACGGACGTCGAGCGTCCAGAGCATCGAGAGGCCGGACCACAGGACGAACGCGGCGAGCGGCCACGCCAGCGGGCCCAGCTCGTGCGCGCGGTCGTCCCCGCGCACGAGCGCCCAGCCGAGGGAGAGCGCGAGCCCTCCGATCACCGCGTAGAGCGGCAGCAGGAGGTTGACCTCGTCGCTCCCGATGTCCACGGGGAGGCGCAGCGGGATGCAGGCAAGCGTCGCGAACGCGAGCAGGTACGGCCATCGTCGGAGCGCCCACGCGAACGCGAGCGAGACGACCAGGCCGCCGAGCGCCGCCGCAACGAGCCGCGACCGGCTGAGGTCGGGGAGGAGGTACAGCCCGAGGACGCCGAGTGCGGCGGCCCAGGCGACGAGGCCGGCGATCCGAGCGGGCCGTCCCGGCGCGAGGAGCAGCACCGCGAGACCCAGCGCCCCGACGACGCCTGCGATCTGGGACGCGACGCTCACTCGGCCGCCTCGCGGACGACCACGGCGGCGCGTTCGACGTGACCGTTCGCTTCGACCCGGAGGACGTATCGCCCCGGTTCGTCGGGGCCGCGCAGCCGGAGGGTGCCCGGGCGGGCGATGCCCGACCGCCCGCCCAGCGTCCAGCGGAGGGTTCGGGCCTGCGAGAGCGCAAGGATCGCGAAGCTCGACCCCGGGGTCGTCACGACGCGGTCGCGGCCGAGCGCGAGGAACCGGATCGCGACCGTCCGCGAGCCGGACCGCGGACCGAGGTTGCCCGCGACGTCGCGCGCGACGAGGCGGAGCGTGTAGCGGCCCTGCGGCAGCGGCTCTCCGCCCGCCACGCCGAACCAGTCCATCGTGCCGGTCGTGCGGGTCCCGAGCCGACGGAGGGCTCGCGTCCCGTCGACGTACAGCTCGACGACCGAGCGCTCGCTGACCCGGTACCGGATCTTCGCCCGGTCGAAGCGCCCGTCGCCGTCCGGGGAGATGACGGGCGGGCGCGCCGTGAAGCTCTCGACGCGCGGCGGGGTGACGTCGACCTGGATCGGGTTGGGCATCACGATCGTCCGTCGCTGCCGGTCGAGATGGACGCGCGGCCGGTAGGTGCCCTCGTCGACGACCCTGCCGTCACCGTCGCGGCCGTCCCACGTGTACGAGACCGGACCGCGGCCCTGAGGACGGTCGCGCGCGAGCTCGCGGACGAGGTCGCCGTCGGCGTCGATGATCTGGAGGCTCACGCGGTCGGGGCTCCTGAGCCGGAACGCGATCGTCGCGGAGTCCGTCGCGCAGTCGCACGTGGGGGAGAAGATCTTGTCGACCCGCGGGCCGACGATCGGGTTCCGCGTCAGCTTCAGCTTCTCGGTGACGACGAACGCCGCCGAGGTCGCGACGAGCAGCGCCGCGACGAGCACTGCGGGGGCGAGTCGAGAGTTCATCTCAGTTCCACAGACGGGACGGGTGCGTTCTGAGATGCGCTCCTCGACACCTCGAAAGCGATTGTAAGGACGGGTCGGCGAAGCCGACGCGGCAGGCACACTGGAAGCCGGCCTGCGGTGCCGCCCCGATGTCTCGTCGTGTCCTCCTCATCCTCGCTGGAGCGCTTGTGCTCGTCCTCGGTGTCGGGGCAGCGCTCTTCCTGACGCCGAACCGCCCCGGCGGAACGCTCGAGACCGCGGTCACCGACGTGACGGTGGTCGCGCCGCCCCCCACGACGGAGACGGAGCCGCCGGTGACCGTCGCACCGCCGGAGCCGGACGTCGACAAGCGCTGCTGGACGATGTTCGGCGGGGGCCCGCGGCGCGACCTCTCCCGGCCCGCGATCGACCTCGGCATCCCCGCGGCAAAGCCGTTCTGGGCACGTGGGCTCAAGGAGTACATCGAGTACCCGCCGAGCTACTGCGACGGCGTGCTCTACGTCAACACGTTCCGCGGCGACACGTGGGCGATCGAGGCCGAGACCGGCAAGGTCGTCTGGAAGAAGGTCTCCAGCGCGCCGAAGCCGTCCACCCCGGCGATTGCGGGCGACAAGCTCATCGTCAGCTCGAAGGACGGGACGGTCACGGCGCTGACGCGGAAGAGCGGCAAGCTCGTCTGGCAGATCCGCACCAACGCCAAGGTCGAGTCGTCGCCGGCGGTCGCCGACGACACGGTCTACTTCGGCGCGACCGACGGCCGCCTCTTCGCCGTCGACGTCGAGAGCGGACGGATCCGCTGGGCGTACAACACCGGCGGGCGGATCAACTCCAGCCCGTCGCTCGCCGACGGTCGCGTCTGCATCACGACGTATGCCGGCTCGATCTTCTGCCTGCGCCAGCGGACGGGCGAGAAGCTCTGGAGCACGTACGTGAAGCGGGACACGTTCCGGTACGAGAGCTTCTACGCGAGCGCGTCGACGGACGGTGAGCGGCTCTACACGATCGCGCGGTCGGGTCGGATCGTCACGCTCGACGCCGACACCGGGCGCGTCATCTGGACGGATCAGGTCAACTCCCTCGGGTACTCGACGCCCGCGGTCGGACGAGATCGCATCTTCGTCGGCGACTTCAACGGCGGGCTGCGCGCGTACGAGAAGACGAACGGCCGCCTCCTCTGGCGCTCACACGTCGGCGGCCGCATCCTCGGCGCCCCGGTGGTCGTGGGCGACCTCGTGTTCTTCTCGACGCTCGAGACCGAGACCTATGCGGCGCGAACGTCCGACGGGAAGATCGTGTGGCACTACGGGCTCGGCAAGTACTCGCCCGGCATCGCGACAGAGCGCGCGTACTACTTCTCGCTCAACGGGATGCTCGTCGCGTTCCGCGGCCGCAACGGCCCGGCGTAGCGATCGTCCGAACTCCGTCAAGGGCAAGGCGTGCCAGGTCTGTGCCGATTCGTCCACAGGCAGAACCGGCACGGGAGAAGGGATCCGCGCGAGGCTGTGGACAACCGAGCTCATGCCTCGTCGGAACCGGGGCGGCCCGAGGGCCGAACGTGTCAGGTCTCGCTCACTGGACCCGCGCGTGACGACGCCGCCAGAGCGGCGAGCGCTGCGTGACCGCCCCGACGGCCCGCCAGGCAGCCGTCTTCGCGCGGTACGTCGCGAGCCGGCGCCGGTCGTGGCCCCGCTCCGTGACCGGATAGCCGAGCTCGGCGAGCAGGTCTCCTGCCACCTTCTCGAACGCCTCCCGGTCTACGGGCTCCATCTCGGTGCTCCAGTCGCGGACGCCCACGCGCGGTGGCTCGTTCAGCCGCTGCTGGTGCCTCTTCCGCGCCGACTCGGTCTCGCCGACGTAGCCGAGCATCACCTCGTCGTAGTCGAGCGCGGCGAAGGAGCAGGTGCGGCGCAGCGCGGCTGCCGGGTCCGCGACGAGCGCCTCGTAGCGCAGCTCGAGGTACCGGCCCGCTCCCACCCGATCTCCCAGCGCGCGCGCCGTCCGCACCTCGGTCGCCCACTGAGAGGCGAAGCCCGCAGCATCGCGTGGATTGCCCCAGCCCTCCGTCATGATCCCCTCCGGCACGGAGAGGAACGAGAGCGCGGCGTCGCGCCCGTCCCGGATCAGGTGGACGAACCGCGCCCCGGGGAAGAGCCGCTCGAGCAGCGGCAGGTGCTGCATGTAGAGCGGCGTCTTGTCGCCCCAGCGAGGCTTGCCGCGCTCGGCGGCGTACGCCTCGAAGACGGCGGCGATCGCCGCGCCGGTGGTCATCCCGGGGCGAAGGCGCTCACCGACCGCGTCGGGCGAGAGGCGCCACTCCGCGAGCGTGGGCAGACGGCGGAGGTCGTCGATGAAGGACGCGGGGTCGACCGTCCCGCGGTGGCGGCGCGCGAGCTGCGGCACGAAGTACGACTCGTCCGGCACGGCGAGCGCGGGGTTGCGGTCGAGCATCACGCGGAGCAGCGTCGTACCCGAGCGGCGGACGCCGAGCACGATCAGAGGCGCGTCTCCCGCCGGCATCCGCGCAGTCTAGGAACGCTACGATACTTCACGAAATGAAGCGAGCTCGCCGGCACGCCGACCCCTATCGCGACACGCAGCTGATCGACGAGCGCGCGCCGCGGTTCAACCAGGTGGTCGTCGGGCTCCTGGCGCTGGCCGCCGTGCTCACGGGTTGGTGGTGGCTGCTGACGCTGCTCGCGCTGCAGCTCGCCCTCGGCCTGACGCTGGGCCGGCGGTGGTGCCTTGCCTGCGTCTTCTACTTCGAGGTGCTGCAGCCGCGCCTCGGCGAGGGCCGGCTCGAGGACGCGCGTCCGCCGCGCTTCGCGAACATGGTCGGCCTGGGAGTGCTCGGAGCCGCGTCGCTCGCGTACCTGCTCGGCTTCGAGACGATCGGAGCGGCGCTCGGGCTCCTCGTCGCCACGCTGGCGCTGCTCGCCGCGACGACCGGCTTCTGCGCCGGCTGCACGGCCTACAAGCTCGGATACCGGCTGACGGGACGGTCCTTCGTCTCGTGCCCGATCCCGCCCGCGCTGCCCGACTAGCTCAGACGTCGCGCTGCGCGGCGCCCTCGGCGAGCGGCTCCGGGCCGCCGCGCGTGACGAGCCACTTGCCCGCGGCGGCGAGGACGGTCAGCGTGGCGGCGATCGCGCCCGCGATGAGGATCACGTCGGCACCCGGCGGGTCGACGAGCTTCACCCCCGCGAGCGTCAGGGTCGCCGCGAGCGCGATGCGCAACGCGCGATCGGGGAGCTTCACGGTGAACGTGCCTCCGATGAGGACGCCGGGGACGGAACCGATCAGCAGCCAGCCGGTTGCGGCAAGGTCGACGTGCCCCGCGACGAGGTGACCCGCCCCGGCGACGGCGAGCAGGAGCGCCGCGTGGAAGATGTCGGTCCCGACGATCTTCGCAGCGGTGAGTGGGAACGCAATCAGCATCACGAGCCCGAAGATCGTCCCGCTGCCCACCGAGGTCAGACCGACGACAAACCCGCCGACGACGCCCGTCGCGAAGGCGATCGCACGGGCACGGTTGGTGAGCAGGAACGGCTTGTCCTGGGGGCTCGAGTGGACGTACGCCTTGACGAGGAATGCGATCCCGCAGAAGACGAGGGCGACGCCGAGAATGGCCTTCGCCGTGTCCTCGTAGCCGTCGCCGTACTCCCGCTTGAGCCACCACGCGAGCGCGACGCCGAGGATCGAGAACGGCGCCGAGCCGAGCAGCATCCACGCCGTCAGGCGCGCGTGCACGTGACCCATGCGGCGGTGCTGGACGGCGCCGAACGACTTGAAGATCGCCCCGTGGACGATGTCGGTGCCGATCGCGATCGACGGCTTGAAGCCGAAGAACAGGACGAGGAGCGGCGTCATCAGCGAGCCGCCGCCCATCCCGGTGACGCCGACGAGGAGCCCGATCAGCAGGCCCGCGAGGGAGAGCTTCCAGTCCATGACGACCGACCGGGCGGTCGGGGCTCAGCCCTCGCGGGACGGCTCGGTCGCCAGCAGGATCTCCTTCAGCGTGTCCGCGCGGAGGCCGAGGCGGAGCGTCTCGACGGCGATCACCTCGTCGGGGGGGATGTTGCCGAGGTTGACGTTCGGCCCGAAGTGCTTCACGAACCACGCCTGTGAGGACTTCGTCGGCGCCTCGAACAGCACTTCGTCGACCGCGATCTCGTGCGCGATCTCGTCGATCAACCCGGTCCGCATGTCGCCGTCGGAACGGAAGATCCCGGCGGTGCCGCCCTCGCGGCCCTCCGTGATCACCTTCCAGGCGCCCGCCTCGAGCTCCTCCTTGATCCACTGCACCCACTGGTAGGGCGCGTAGACGACGTCGGAGTCCTTCGAACCGACCTCGGAGAGGACGGTGAAGTCACGCGCGAACTCCGTGATCAGCTCGAGCTTCCGGTCCCGCGGGATGTCGAGCGTGCCGTCGGAGATCTCGACGTGCGAGAAGCGGTTCTCGACGAGCCAGCTCTTGAACTCGTCGAGCCGGTCGCGGGCGAAGACCGCCTCGAAGAGCGTGCCGCCGCAGACGACGGGCGTCTCGAGCGAGCGGTAGAGCGAGATCTTCTTCTCGAGGTTGTTCGTGACGTAGCTCGTGCCCCAGCCGAACTTGACGATGTCGACGAACTCGCCGGCGGTGTCGAAGAGGCCCTCGATGTCGCGGAGGTTGAGACCCTTGTCGATGACGTGCGTGAGGCCGACCTGGCGGGGCTTCCCGGGCCGCGCCGGGACGCCGAGGAAGCCGTCGTTAAAGCCGGGCATAGAGCTCCTCCAACTTCGCCTTTGCGCGGTCCTGGACGTCGCGGTAGAGCGAGCCGCCGTGGGCGTCGATCCCGACGATGAGCGGCCCGAAGTCCTTGACGCGGAACTTCCAGAGGCACTCGGGCATGAGCTCCTCCCAGGCGACCTCCTCGATCTCCTCGATCTGCGTCGTCTCGAGAGCCGCCGCGCCGCCGACGATCGCGAAGTAGACCATTCCGAGCCGCTGCATCGGCTCGATTGCCTCGTCGGGGAAGCCGCCCTTGCCGCAGATCGCGCGGACGCTGTACTGCGCGCCGAGCCCCTCGGTGAAGCGCACCATCCGGGCGCTCGTCGTGGTGCCGATGCAGATCTTCTCGTAGCGCCCCGGGCCGAGCTTGCGGACGTTCGGCGCCGTGTGCAGGAGAAACGCGCCCGAGAGGTCCATGGGCGGCTCGATCCCCTGGTCGAAGATCCGGATCTGCGTCCGGTCGCGGATCCCGATGATGTGGCCCTGCACGACCACCTCGTCGCCGGCGCGGAGCTTCAGGATCTCGGCAGGGTCGGTGATCGGGAACGTGACTTCGTGCGTCGCCATCTCAGACCGCCACTCCGCGCAAACCGGCATGGCAAATCGCGACGCTCGCGCGCAGCCCCCCGCCCTGGGTGGGGAAGCCTCCCGCCGCCCTCACTGCCGATTCTACGGCGGAGCGGCCCACGAAACCGTGCCGGTTCTGGAACATCTCGTCCACAGGACGTCTCACCCCACGAATCGCCGCCATCTCAGAACTCCCGGTCGAAGTCGGTCGACCCGTCGGCGGCAATGTGCGCGGAGGCGCGACGCGCCGCCCAGCACTGGTAGTTCACCGCGACGGGGTTCAGGGTCATGTGCGTGTCCGCGTGCTCGATGTGGCACTGGAGGACGGTGACGTCGCCGCCTAGGCCCATCGGGCCGATCCCCGTCTCGTTCAAGAGGTCGTAGAGCTCGTCCTCGAGCTGCGCGACGAGCGGGTCCTCGTTCCGGGTGCCGACGGGCCGGGCGATCGCCTCCTTCGCGAGATGCATCGCGTAGTCGGCGGAGCCGCCGAGCCCGATGCCGACGATCCCGGGCGGGCAGGGCTTGCCGCCGGCGCCGACGATCGAGTCGAGCACGAACCTCTTGATCCCCGCGACACCGTCGGCGGGCACGAGCATCTTGAGGAACGTCATGTTCTCGGAGCCCGATCCCTTCGGGACGCACTTCACGTCCAGCCCGTCCCAGTCCGGCACGAAGTCCCAGTGCACGATCGGCACGCGGTAGCCGACGTTCTGCCCCGTGTTCTCGCGGGTCAGCGTGTGCACGGTGTTCGAGCGGAGCGGGTGCTCCACCGTCGCGCGCTCGGTGCCCGACTTCAGCGACGCGTAGATCCGCGCAGGATGGAGCGGGAAGTGCTCTCCCACGCGGCAGTAGTAGACGGCGATCCCGGTGTCCTGGCAGACGAGGTTCTTCTGCTCGTCCGCGATCTCGACGTTCCGGTGGATCGTCTCGAGGACGCGGATCCCGGTAACGGAGGTCTCCCGGTCCAGCGCCGCTGCAAGCGCGTCGCGCAGGTCCTGCGGGATGTCCTTGAGCGCCCAGACGTAGAGGTGCGCGGCGGCGTCCTCGACCGCCTGGGCGAGATCGGTGGTCGTGATCGTGCTCATGCCTTCGCTTTCGTCGCGGCGTTCGCCCCGGCCCTGCGGCCGAACACGACGCACTCGAGGAGTGAGTTGCCCATCATGCGGTTTCGCCCGTGCGTCCCGCCGGCGATCTCGCCGCACGCGAAGACGCCTTCGAGGGTCGTCTCCGCGCCGGTGTCGATCGTGAGACCGCCGTTCTGGTAGTGGAGGACGGGGTAGGTGAGGATCGGCTCGGAGAGCGGGTCGAGACCTCCGCCCCGGTAGCGGCGGAGCATGTACGGGAGCGAGACGTCGGCGTCGGCCGGTGCGATGCGGGTCGTGTCGAGCCACACGGCCGGCCGCCCGTCCTCGGTCAGCACGCCGCGCCCGGCCTCGACCTCGTCGAAGATCGCCTGCGACACCACGTCGCGCGGCCCGAGCGAGTCGGTGAACTCCTCGCGCTCGGCGTTGAGCAAGACCGCGCCGTACGCGCGCGTCGTCTCGGGGATCGAGTACCCCTGCATCGTCGCGGGCCACGCGCCGCCGTTCGGGTGGTACTGGAGCGCGTCGAGATCGCGCGCCTCGGCCCCTGCGTCGAGCGCGATCCTGGTCGTCTCGCCGGTCGCGTTGGGGTGGTTCGTCGAGAGCTCCCCGCGCACCTCGGCCTCGGCGAAGCAGCGACCGCCGGAGGCGAGCACGACGGTCGCGGCCTCGAGCTCGTCGTGGCCGTCCGGTGTCGAGAAGCTTGCGCGCCAGCCTGCCGCGACCGGCTCGAGCTCGGTGAGGCGATGGTGCGCGAGGACCTCGCCGCTCCCCGCCTCGAACGACTCGCGAAGCGCCTTCGTGATCGCGTGGCCCGTCCGGTCGCCAACCTGGAGCAGGCGCTTGCGCGAGGCGCCGCCGCAGCGCGCCAGGCGATAGCCGCCACGACCAGAAGGGCCGCCATTGGCGCTGTCGGTCGTGAATGCGCATCCCATCTGCTCGAGCCAGGCGATCGCCGAGGCCGCCTCGGAGGTCAGTACCTCGACGAGCCGGAGGTCGGCCGTCTCGTGCGAGGAACGGATGACGTCCTCGGCATGGAGCTCGGGCGTGTCGTCGTCGCCGAGCGCGGCCTGGATGCCGCCCTGCGCCTTCGAGGAGTTGTTCGCCTGCAGGGTCGTCTTCGTCGCGACGGCGATGCGTGCGCCGGTGCGCCCGGCCGACACGGCGGCGGCGAGGCCCGCCGCGCCGCTCCCGATCACGAGCACGTCGAGTGAAGCGACGTTCGCCACGGCCGAATCGTACCAACGAAGCCAAAATACGCTAATCGCAACCATTAGCGACGCTTATTCCGCGGTGAACTCGGTAAACTCCCGCGATGCCGCGCCTCGCCGAGATCATGCGCGCCGAGCCGATCGTCGTCGCCCCGGAGGACACGCTCGGCGAGGTCGCCGAGCGGATGACCGCCGTCAACGTCGGCGCCGTGATCGTGAAGGACTACGGCCGCATGATCGGGATCCTGACCGAGCGCGACATGCTGAAGGCGATGGCCGCCCGCGTGCACACGAGCGAGGCGCGCGTCCGCCAGTGGATGACCGAGGACCCGCTGACCGCCTCCGCCGACGCGGACTGCGAGGAGGCGGCCCGGATCATGCTCGAGCACGGCTTCCGGCACCTGCCGGTGCTCGACGACAGTGGGAACGTGGCGGGCATCGTCAGCCTCCGCCGCGTCGTCGCCGCGACGAAGACCGCGGCCGCGCCCGATCCGGCCTGAGCATCGGGGTCGTGACGATCGCGAGGGCGATCGTCGCGGTCACCAGGGCGTACCCGGCCGTGCCTGACTGATCGGCCGAGGGGCCGCGCGGGTCAGCACGCGCCGCTGTGGACGTATTGGCACCGAACCGCGACAGAGGACATCTTGTCGGCCGTCCGCCTCGTTGTTTTCATGGTCGGCAACTAGCACGAGATCGCATCGAAAGGAGGCGACCATGTTCGGCGAGCTCACTGAGGAGTTGCTGGATCTTTCGGCCGATGTCCGCGGGTACGGCGCTGCCCCGTACGCGGTGGTCGAGAACGAACCAGGCTCGTCCAGCGGACTCTGCACGTCCGTCATTCTCTGCTGCACCTGCACGACGCTCTGCTGGTGAGCCCTGCAATGCCGGCTCCCGCCCTCCCGCGTCGACCCGCGCTCAGCCCGTGGTGCCGACTGGTCCGCGACGGCGACCGCTACCTCGTCGAGCAAGGCGGGACACTCGTGACGTTCGAGGGGCGCGCGGTCGAGGCGCTTCTGCCGCGGCTGCTACCGCTCCTCGACGGCACGAGGACGAGCGCCGAGCTCGCCGAGGAGCTCGGCGTCGCGATCGCACCTGCGATCGACAAGGCACTGTCGCTGCTCGACGCAAACCGCCTCCTCGTCGACGGGGCGGTGGACGCCGAGGTCGGACGTGACGTGGTGACGGCTGCGGCCTTCGCCGCCCGGGTGACCCGGCGGACGACCGAGGGCGACGCCGCGCGGGCGATCGCGAGGGCGCGCGTCGCCGTCATCGGCTCGGGCCCCGCTGCGCCGGAGCTTCGCCGCCAGCTCCGACGGCTTGGCGTCGGCACCGTCACGAGGGCTCCGCTCGACGGGGAGCCCACGGACGACGCACTGGTGGTCGCCGTGGCCGGGGCCGATGAGGTCCCTGCGCTCGAGCGGCTCAACCGGCGGCAGCTCGAGCAGGGCGCGGCGTGGCTGCAGGTCCTTCCCTTCGACGGACGGTCCGTCGTCGTGGGGCCGCTCTTCGTGCCGGGCCAGTCCGCCTGCCGGCGCTGCTACGTCCTGCGCCGTGCAGCCTGCTCCGGCTACGAGGACGACTTCGACCGGGTCGAACGCGCACCGCTGCTCGCCGCGGCGCCGCCGTTGCTCGCGTCGCTCGCGGCGGCCCTCGCGGCCACCATCGCGCTCCGCTGGGTGGCGGCGCTCGATCCGACGCTCCCCGGACGTTGCTACGCGCTCGAGTGCGGGGTCGTCCTGCGACTCTCGCACCAGCATGTCCTGCGGGTCCCGCGCTGCGCGGCGTGCGGCGAGCCCGAGCGGGCGGTGCCTTCGCCATGGTTCGACGGGGCGTCGTGAAAGCGGCGATGGTGGAGGCGGGCTTCACCCCGGTGCCGGACGCACTCGCTCGGCTCGAGGGCGCAGTGTCCCCCTTCGTCGGGATCGTCACCCATACCGTCCAGACGACGCACGCGACGGACGAGACGCCCCTGCCGAACTGCGCCTGCGCGCTCGCGTCGGCGCAGCGGACGCTCGGTGCGCCGACCGTCGAGTACGGGAGCGGCGCGCACCCCGACGCCGACCGAGCCCGGGCGGCCGCACTCGGGGAGGCGATCGAGCGCTACGCCGCGATCTACCTCCCGCTCGGGTCGATCCGGGAGACCACGGCCCGGGCGCTCGGCGAGCGAGCTGTCCGTCCGGCCCGCTTCGCGCTCTTCGACGCGGCGCAGTTCGCGATCCCGCACTTTCCGCTGGTTCCCTTCACCGAGGACACGCCGACGACCTTCGTGCGCGGCGTCAGCCTGGCCGACGGAGCGCCGGTCTTCCTGCCGGCGGAGCTCGTCTACCTGCGACGGCCGCCCTCGGCCGGGCGGCCCGTCGGCTATGCCACGAGCAGCGGCCTCGCGTGCGGGCCGACGGCTGACGAGGCGATCCTTGCCGCGCTGCTGGAGATCATCGAGCGCGACGCGGTGATGCTCGCCTGGAAGTGCGGTCTGTCGCTCCCCCGGCTCGACTGGTCGGCGGACACCGCGCTCGCGGACCTCGACCGGCGCTTCTTCTCGGTGACGGGCCTCGAATACAACGTGCTCGACGCGAGCTGCTTCCTCGACGTCCCCGTCGCGATCTCCGTCCTCCACGGGCCGCCCGGCGCGGGGGCGGCGCTTGCGGTCGGCGCCGCGGCCGCCGCAGACGTCGGCGACGCGTGGCTCAAGGCGATCGCCGAGAGCTTCGGCGTCTACCGCTGGCTGCGGCAGCGGTCGGCCGTCGAGGCGTCACAGCAGTCCATCGAGCCCGACGCGATCGAGTCGTTCGACGACCACATGCTGTTCTACGCCCGGGAGGAGCGCGCAGTGCTTGCTCGTTTCCTCGACCGGTCCGCGACGCGACGTGCGACGTCGGCGGTGCGACGTCTCGAAGGCACGACTCCACGAGCGCAAATCGACGCGCTCGTCGCACGGCTCGCCGACCACGGCTCCTCGGCCTACGCGGTCGACGTCACCTCTCCCGACGTTCGCGAGCTCGGGCTGAGCGTCGCGCGTGTGATCGCGCCCGAGCTCTGCGCACTCGACGTCTCGCACCGCGCGCGCTACCTCGGAGGAGGGCGTCTGCGCTCCGCCGCATGCGACGCGGGGCTCCTCCCGGCGCCGCTCGAGCTCTCGCAACTGAACCCGTGGCCACACCCGTTCCCGTGAAGGGCTCGGCACGAACCGATCCGGGAGGCTCCCGACCGCCCGACGACCCGGCCCACGCGACGGTGCGCCTCGCCTCGATCACCGGCGCGGCGGCGGTAGGGACGCCCGACCCGACCGAGGACTATCACGAGGCGTCGCGGATCTACCCCGGCGTCGTCGACCCGCTCGTCGTCGGCGCGGCGCGCCTGGAGCAAAGCATCACGATGCGCGTGAGCGCGACCCGTTCGGTGAAGCGCCACGCCCACCGGCCCGTTGTCGAGCTTCCCGGCGGCGACCTCGGCGGCGTACCGCTGGCCGCCGCGCTCGCGGCGCGACGCTCGCGCCGGGCATACGGCCCCGGGTCGCTCTCGCTCGAGGAGCTGTCAACGCTGCTCGAGGCCGCCTACGGGGTCACGGGGGCGCTCGAAGGGACCCCTCAGGCGCTCCGCTCCGCCCCGTCGGGCGGCGCGCTCTACCCGCTCGAGCTGTACGTGGCGAGCCGGCGGGTCGCGGGTCTCTCGGGCGCGCTCCACCACTACGACCCGCTCCGTCACGTCCTCGAGGAGCTCCGCCCGCTCGATGCGGCCGCGGAGCTCCCGCCGCTCACACCGTACGACGAGCTCGTGCGCGGCTGCGCGGCGCTCGTCGTCGTGACCGGCGTTCTCTGGCGCTCGCGCTTCAAGTACGGCGCGCGCGCGTACCGGTTCACGTTGCTGGAGGCGGGTCACGTCGCGCAGAGCTTCCTCCTCGCGGTCGAGGCGCTCGCGCTCGCCTCCACTCCCGTCGGTGGGTTCTTCGACCGCCGAGTCGATGCGTTCGTCGGCGCCGACGGCATCCACGAGACGGCGCTCTACCTCCTCCCGGTCGGTCGCCGCGCGACGTGACCGGAGCCCCGCTCCTCCGGCTCGTCCTGATGCTCGCGAGCGCGGCAGCCGCCGCGCTCGTGGCGCCGACGATCGCCGCCGTCGACCCCCGCTTGCACCGACCGGGCGAGGCGCTCGCGCTCGGGTGCGTGACGGGCCTCATGCTCTTCACGCTTCTCGCGCGCCACCATCCGTGGTGGCTCACCCTCGCATCGCTCCCGCGGAGACGCCTCGCCGCGCGGAGCGCGGTCCTGACGGCGAGGTCAGCCCAGGAGGAGGCAGTCTGGCGCGGGCTCGTGCTCGGCGTCCTCGTCGACCCGCTGGGGCGTGTCGGGGCGATCGCCGTCAGCACCGCGCTCTTCGCCGGCGCGCACCTGGGCGGGCAAGGGCGGATCGCCGTGGTGCACCTGCTCACGGGCGGGGGCTTCGCGGCCATCTACGTCGCGACCGGCCGCCTGCTGGCAGCTGTTGCGGCGCACAGCGCCTACAACGTCCTGGTCGGGGCTGCAGCCCTCCAACGCGAGACCCTGTCCGGTGCGGACACTGGTGCGCGCGCGCCCGACCTCCTAGCATCCAAGCGGCCGTCCCGACCCACCGTGCCGATGCAGCAGCCGGCCCCCACGCCTCCCGATTCGACGGTCGCCCGGCTCGAGGGCGTCGCGAAGCGCTTCGGTCGCCACGAGGCGCTCGCGGGCGTCGATCTCGAGCTGCGACGAGGCGAGGTGCTCGCTCTCCTCGGCCCGAACGGTGCCGGCAAGTCCACCGCCGTCTCGATCATGGTCGGCCTTCGCCGCGCCGATGCCGGCCGGGCGTCGTTGTACGGCCTCGACCCGCGAGATCCCGTCGCACGCCGCACCATCGGGGTTGTGCTGCAGGAGATCGGCTTTCCGCCCGGGCTCCGCGTCCACGACACGGTCGAGCTCGTCCGGGCGCACTTCCCGGACGCCGCCTCGACGGAGCAGGTGCTCGCTCGGCTCGGGCTCGAGTCCGTCGCGACGCGCGACGCCGGCGGCCTTTCGGGCGGGCAGCGGCGGCGGTTGGCGGTGGCCCTCGCGCTCGCGGGCAGCCCCGCGGCGCTGTTCCTCGACGAGCCGACCGCGGGGATGGACGCCGCTGCCCGGCGGGCGCTCCTGGCTGACCTGCGTCGGTTCGCATCGGATGGGGGCGCCGTGCTCCTCACGACGCAGCAGCTCGGAGAGGCCGAAGAGATCGCGACGCGCGTCGTCGTCCTTGCACGCGGCCGGGTGCTGCTCGAAGGGTCCGTCCGCGACGTCCGCGCCCGGGCGGGCCGGGCGAGAGTCACGCTGCGCGCAGCCGTCCCGCCGCCCGTGATCGCCGGAGCGACGGTCGACACGCAGGGCGATCGACACGACGTCTACGTCGAGGACGCGGACGCGTTCGTCGCTGCGCTCGTCCGCTCCGGGATCCCGTTCAGCGACCTCGAGGTCGCACCCGTGCGCCTCGAGGACGCGTTCGTCGCGCTCACCGCGAAGGCCGGCACATGAGGCTGGCCCTCGCCCATGCGAGGTCGGAGACCCAGCACTATCTCCGCTACCCGGCGTACGCGGCCCCGACCCTCGCGTTCCCGGCCGTGATGCTCCTCGTCCTCGGTCGGGCGTTCGAGCGCGGCGAGCCGCAGCGCCTGCTGATGGGCTTCGCCGCCACCGGGATCCTCACCGTGACCTTCTTCCAGTTCGGAGTCGGGATCGCGACGAGCCGCGCAACGGCCTGGGAGGCGTACCTCCGCACGCTGCCCGTGAGCCCCCTCGTCCGCCTCACCGGCCGGGTGCTCTCGGCCATCGTCTTCGCGTCGGCAACGGTCGCGACGGTCGTCGTGGTCGGCGTGGCGGTCTACGGCGCGACCATGCCGCCGTGGCGGTTCGCCGCCTCGCTGCTCGCCCTCGTCCTCGGCGGCGTCCCCTTCGCGCTCCTCGGCATCGCCTTCGGCTACTGGCTCCCGCCCCGGGCGGCTCTCCCCGTCGCCAATCTTGCCTTCCTCCCGCTGGCCGTTGCCGGGGCGTTCTGGGCGCGCCTCGCGGGGCTCCCGCACCGGGCCGACATCGTTTCTCAGCTCTTCCCCACGAGGAGCTGGATGGAGGTGCTCGACTCGATCGCAACGGGCGATCATCCACTGCCGCTCCACCACGTCGCCGCCCTCCTGGGCTGGTCGGTCGTCTTCGGGACGCTTGCCTGGTGGGGCTACCGTCGCGACGAGGGCGAGCGGTTCCGGTAGAGGCTTGATGTCGAATGGGCGCTCCGTGGGACCGTGCCGAGCCAGGGTGGCTCCCGCCTGAGGCGGCATCCACGACCGCGCACGAATTTCACATCAAGCCTCTGGCTACCAGACGGAGCGCAGGAGGCCGGCGACGTCCTCGGCGCTCGCCGGCCGCGGGTTCGCCTTTGCCCCGGGGCGCGCGACGATCGCGACCGCGACGTCGTCGAGCTCGGGCTCCGGCACGCCGAAGTCCCGCAGGCGCTCGATCCCGCCGAGCCGTGCCAGCTCCTCGATGCGCGTCGGAGCGTCGTCGGCGCCGAGCGCCTCCGCGAGACGCGCGACCGCCTCCGGCACGGCCTCGGCGTTGAACCGCAAGGCCGCCGGGAGGCAGACCGCGTTCATCGCCCCCTGAGGAAGCCCATAGCGGCCGCCGAGCGCCTGGGCCATCGCGTGCGCCAGGCAGAGCCCCGAGTCGGCAAGCGCCAGCGCGGCCCGCATCGCGCCCTCGAGCAGGCGAGTCCGCCCGTAGATGCCGCGCTGCTCGCGGGCCACGAGGGGAAGGGCATGCCCGATCGCGGTGGCGCCCGTGTCCGCATGACGGGCAGCGCGACGCTGGGCGGCAGGGTGGTAGTACGCCTCCGCGCAGTGGGCGAGCGCATTCATCGCGGTGCCGACCGTCGCGTCGAGCGGCAGGTCCAGCGTGAGCTCGGGGTCGTAGATCGCCGCGACGGGCGTCGCGCGCTCGTCCATCCCGCCGCCCTTTCGCCCCGGGCCGAGCAGCATCCCGAAGTACGGCGTCCACTCGGCGCCGGCGTACGTCGTCGGCACGGCGACGATCCGCGGCGCCCGCTCCGACTCCGACGCCAGCTGCGAGGCGACGGCCTTGCAGGTGTCGATGGCGCTTCCCCCGCCGAGCGCCACGAGGCCGTCGACGTCGAGCTCGACGGCGCGTGCGGCCGCCTCCTGCACCGTCTCGGCCGGGACGTGCGGCCGGACGCCGTCGTACACGCCGACGACGGGCAACCGGTCGGCCGCCGCCGCCCCCCTTCGCGTCGCCACGAGGAGCGCACGCCCGATCTCGACCTCGGCGAGGACGCTTCCGAGCTCCGACAGCGATCCGGAACCGAACCGCGTGACCCTGACCGGTTTCGTCTCGCTCACGCCTGTCCCGTGGCGGGAGAGAGCCCCCGCCCGAGGACGGCCACCCGCTCGCGCGCGAACTCCGCGAACTCCTGCGCCGCACGGGTGGGAACGCGCGCCGTGCCGCGCGCCAGGACGATCTCGCGCGTTCCGTCCATCCCCTCGATCCGGGCCTGGACGAGCGCACCGGCGGCGAGCTCGGCCTCGACGGCGGCGCGCGAGATGAACGTGACGCCGAAGCCGGCGAGCACCGCGCTCCGCACCGACTCCTGCAGGCCGAGCTCGAGGCGCAGGTCGAGGTCGCGGAGCCGAACGCCGAGCCGGCGCAGCTCGTCGTCGACGATCCGGCGCACGCCTGCCCCCTCCTGCATGACGACGAGCGTCTCGTTCGCCAACTCGTGGGCGCCGACCGTCTTGCCCGCGAAGCGGTGACCGGGCGGGCACACGAGCACGACCTCGTCGTAGGCGAACGGCTCGAACTGGACTCCGCGGTGGCGCGGCGAGGCGCCGACGATCCCGAGCTCGAGCTGCCGCTCGGCGACCAGGTCGACCACGGTCCGAGTGTCATGCACCTCGAGCGCGACCCGCACGGCCGGGTTCGCGCGCTGGAACTCGCAGAGGAGCTGCGGTACGACGACGGCTGCGGGGCCGGTCGAGGCGCCGATCGAGAGCACGCCCGTGAGGTCGCCCTCCGCCTCCGACACGACGTCGGAGAGCACCTGCTCCTCGAGCGCGAGGAGCCTCTGCGCGCCGCGGTACAGGCGCCGGCCCGCCTCCGTCGGCTCGACGCGGCGCCCCGAGCGGTCGAGCAGCTGGGTGCCGAGCCGCTTCTCGAGCGCTCGCACCTGGAGTGACACGGCGGGCTGGGTGACGCCGAGCCGCTCGGCCGCCTGGGAGAACGAGCGGCGCTCGACGACGGCGCAGAACGCAGCCAGCTGTCGCGTATCCATAAGCGAAGCTTATCGCAGTCGTTCACACCTCCCGGAGACTCGATGTGGGTCTGCGGTGCGCGCCGGGGAGGGCATGCGCCAAGCAGCGTGGTCGGATCGCTGCTCGCCGATACCTGGAGGTATCGGTGAGTTGCGAGCCGGCCGCGATGCGCCGCGCGCAGGCCCCCAGCCGCGCGTGCCGATGACCCACATCGAGTCTCATACGCGAGGATGCGCCGTGATGCGCGTCTGGATCGACGTCACGAACTCCCCGCACGTCGTCTTCTTCCGTCCGCTGGTCGCGCTGCTCGAGGAGCGCGGGCACGAGGTGTCGATCACGGCACGCGACTTCGCGCAGACGCTCGAGCTCCTCGAGGACGCCGGCCTGCCGCACACGGTCGTCGGCCCGCCGCATGCCGGCGCGTCGCGACGCGCGAAGGCGCGCGCCATGGGGGCTCGCCTGCAGGCGCTGCGGTCGTTCGCGCGCGGCAAGGGCTTCGACATGGCGCTCTCGCACGCGTCGCACGAGCTGCCCCTCGCGGCACGGTCGCTGCGGATCCCGTCGTCGTACGCGTTCGACTACGAGTTCGCCCGCGCACAGCATGGGCTCGGCTGCCGCGCGGCGACGCGGGTCGTCGTCCCCGACGTGATCCCGCAGGACCGGCTCACCCGACTGGGTGCCCGGGCACGCAAGGTCGTGCGCTACCCCGGCCTGAAGGAGGAGTACTACCTCCACGGCTTCGTGCCCGACGCCGGCGTCCTCGACGCGCTCGGGATCGACCGCTCCCGGATCCTCGTCGTCGTGCGGACGCCGCCCGACGTGTCGCTCTACCATCTGCACGGGAACCCGCTCTTCGGCGGCGTCCTCGAGAGACTCGGGACCGACACTTCCGTCACGGCCGTCGTCCTGCCCCGGACACCGGCTCAGAGAGAGGAGATCACGGCTCGCGCGCTCCCCTCCGTCGTGGTACCCGTCCGCGCCGTGGACGCGCTGAGCCTCGTCGCGCTCGCGGACCTCGTCGTGTCGGCGGGCGGCACGATGAACCGCGAGGCGGTCGCACTCGGAACGCCCGTCTATACGACGTTCTCGGGCCGCCTCGGCGCCGTCGACGCCGACCTCGTCGCCCGGGGTCGTCTTCGGATCCTCGAGCGCGGATCGGATCTCCGGGTCGAGCGCCGGGCGCCGACAGGCCCGCCGCCGACGCGCGACCCGGCGCAGCTTCTGGACGCGATGCTCGGCGCTTCGCCGGTCGCGCGATAGATCGAGCGGTTGGGTCAGCCCCCGGGGCCCGACCCGTCGTCGAGCCGCGTCACGAAGCCCGGCCCTCCGGCGAACAGGCAGTGGTCGACGTTCCAGACGCGGCCGTCGGCGTACACGAGCGGCTCCGTGACCTGACCCGGGTCGACCCCTTGCACGGAGGCGATCGGGGTGTGCCCGTGGACGATCCGCGTTCCGCCGAAGCGCTCGAGCAGCGAGCTCACGCCCTCCGCGTCGGTCAGCCGCATGCGGTCGCACAGGATCTCGAGGAGCTCGTCGACCTCCTCGGGACCTCCGCTTCCGAGGACCGCGGCGATCGCGGCGTTTGCCTCGCCGATGCTGTCGCCGTAGCGGAGGTAGGCGGTCGTGTCGGCGTGCACGAGGAGCCACTCGCCCTCACGCGCCAGCGCCGGGCGGGCGAGCACCCACTCGATCCGCTCGGACGTGAGCGCGCGGAGGTCCGCCTCGATGCCGCCGTTCATGCGCCACACGTCTCGAAACGTCGTCCCGGGAAAGGCTGTGTCGCGATCGCCGAAGCGGTGGGCGGCGAGCAGGAAGGCCTCGTGGTTGCCGAGCAGGCAGCGGACGGCGCCGTCGCTCTCGCGCTCGAGGCGGCGAACGAGGTCGATCGTCCCGATGCCGTCTGGGCCGCGGTCGACGAGGTCGCCGACGAGCCACACGACGGCATCTGCGCCCGCCCACCGCTCCGTCGCGTCGATCAGCCCCTCCCCCTGGAGGAGCGATGCGAGCGCGTCTCGATGGCCGTGGACGTCGCCCACGACGAACAGAGGTGTCGCCATCGCTAGAGGCTTGATGTGAGATAGGAGTGCGTGCGGGGATGGCCTGCACCAAGCAGCGTGGTCGGCTCGGTCGGTGTGCAGGCCGGCTGCCTGGATGCCGACCGAGGCGGCCGCGATGCGCCGTGTGCAGGCCACCAGCCGCGCGTGCTCGTATCTCGCATCAAGCCTCTACGAGACGGGGGCGCCGGAGCGGGCCCGCTTCGGCTCCTCGACGAGGCGACGCAGCGCGCCGACGAGCTCCAGGGTCTCTCCGTCGGCGACGAGCCGCTCGAGGAGCGCGAGCTCCGCCTCGAGCCAGTCGGGATCGATCGGAGAGCGCGTGATCAGATCGATCTTCGGATGAGCGCTCGGCGTCGCGGTCTCGCCGTCCCCGACGAGCTCCTCGTTGAGCTTCTCGCCCGGCGCGGGCCCGATGAACTCGATCGCGACGTCGGATCCCGGCTCCTTCCCCGAGAGACGGATCATCTTGTCCGCGAGGTCGACGATCCGGACCGGCTCGCCCATGTCGAGCACGTAGACCTGCCCGCGGCCGCCGATCGCACCGGCCTGGACGATGAGCTGCACCGCCTCGGGGATCGTCATGAAGAAGCGCGTCATCTCCGGATGGGTCACGGTGACCGGGCCGCCTCGCGCGATCTGGCGCCGGAAGATCGGCACCACCGACCCCGACGAGCCGAGCACGTTGCCGAAGCGCACCGCGACGAACCGCGTCCCGACGTCCGCGCGGTGCCCCCAGGTCTCGACGATCCACTCCGCGAGCGCCTTCGACTGGCCCATCACCGTCTTCGGGTTCGCGGCCTTGTCGGTCGAGACCAGGACGAATCGCTTGGCGGCGTACTCCACGGCGACGTCGGCCACGACCCGTGTCCCGATCGTGTTGTTCCGGACGGCCTCGAGCGGGTTCGCCTCCATCAGGGCAACGTGCTTGTACGCGGCGGCATGGAAAACGACGCCGGGTCGGTACTTGTCGAACACCTGGCGCAGCTTCCCGGAGTCCTTCACGTCCCCGACCACGGCCGCCGCGGCGAGGAAGCCGCGCTCGCGGACGAGCTCCCGCTCGATCTCGAACAGCGCCGGCTCGGCGTGGTCGAGCAGGACGAGCTTCGCGGGCCGCAGCCGCGCGATCTGGCGGCAGAGCTCGGAGCCGATCGAGCCACCGGCTCCCGTCACGAGCACGACCTCGCCCTCGACGTACCCCGAGATGGCCGCGAGGTCGACGTCGACCGGCTCTCGGCCGAGCACGTCTTCCACCTCGACCGGCCGGAGCTGCCGCGCGAGGTCGCGGTCGCCGGAGACGAGATCGGAGAGGCTCGGCAGGGTCTTCACCGGCACGTGGAGCCCGCGGCACGTCTCGACGATCCGGGCTCGCAGCTCGCCCGACGCGGTCGGGATCGCTATGAGCACCTCGTTGGGCCGGCGGTCGCGGACGATGTGCTCGAGATCGGAGGTGGTGCCCAGCACGCGCACGCCGTGCAGCCGCAGGTTCCGCTTGCGCGGGTCGTCGTCGAGCAGCCCGATCGGCGTGTAGCCGAGCGTCGGGTTGCGCTGCATCTCCTTGACGACGAGTTGCCCGGCGTCGCCGGCGCCCACGACGACGACGTCTCTCCCGCGCGTGACGATCCGGCCCGGGAGCGGGCGCTCGATCAGCGTCCGCGCCAGGAGGCGCGAGCCTGCGACGAGCGCGAGGCACAGCAGCAGGTCGATGAACCAGACACCGCGCGGGACCGCGACCCGGTGCACGTCGAACAGCGTGAAGACGAGGAAGACCGCGACCGAGGCGAGCACGACGCCCCGGAACGCCGCCCACATGTCGCGCGTCGAGACGTAGCGCCACCAGCGGTTGTAGAAGCCGGAGAGCGCGAAGACCGGGAGCTTGATGCCGACGACGAGGAGGACGATGCTCCAGTCGAGGTACCGGTCGTAGTAGACGGGCCGGCTCTCGAAGCGGAGGTTCCACGCGAGCCACCAGGCGAGCGCGACGAGTGCTGCGTCGGCCCCGACCTGCCAGATCGAGTGCCGGGTGATTGGGCTGCGCACGCGGCCGACCTCGTCCTAGAGGCTTGATGTGGGATCGGGGTGCGTGCGGGGATGGCCTGCACCAAGCAGCGTGGTCGGCTCGATCGGCGTGCAGGCTGGTTGCCTGGATGTCGATCGAGACGGCCGCGATGCGCCGTGTGCAGGCCACCATCCGTGCGTGCTCGGATCTCGCATCAAGCCTCTATACGGCGACGCCCACGGCCGCGCGCACGGTCGCGACGACGCGCTCCTGCTCGGTGGGGCCGATCCCGCCCCACATCGGCAGCGCGAGGTTCTCGGCGGCGGCGCGCTCCGTCTCCGGGAGCGACCCGCGCTCGTACCCGAGGTAGGCCATCGCGGGCTGGAGGTGGAGCGGCGTCACGTAGTACGCCGCTGACGCGATTCCGACGTCGGAGAGCGCAGCTGCGATCCTGTCGCGCTCGGTCGAACGCACGACGAACATGTGGTAGACGTGACCCGCCTCGTCGCCGGGCAGCTCGACGACCTCGCCGAGCCCCAGCTCGGCGTAGCGCGCCGCCGCGTCGCGCCGCGACCGGTTCCACCCCGCGAGGCGCGGAAGGAAGACGCGGAGGGCTGCGGCGTGGATCGCGTCGAGGCGCGAGTTGGTCCCGATGAGCTCGAACGTCTTCTTGTCGACCGAGCCGTGGAAGCGCAGCCGGCTCACCGTCTCCGCCACCGACTCGTCCATGCAGGCGACCAGCCCGCCGTCGCCGAGCGCGAAGAGGTTCTTCGTCGGGAAGAAGCTGAACGTCGAGCAGACGCCGGTCGTGGCGATACCCGGGGCTCCGAATGCCTGGGCCGCGTCCTCGAGGAGCGGCACGCCGAGCGCGGCGAGCTCGGCCAGCGGAGCGGGTCGTCCGAAGAGATGCACCGGGACGATGACCTTCGTGCGCTCCGTGACCCGGGCGGCGACGTCCTCCGGCTCGACGTTGAGCGTCGCGGGATCGATGTCGGCGAAGACGGGCGTCGCCCCCACGCGTGCGATCGCCTCCGCGGTGGCGTAGAACGTGAACGCCGGGCAGATCACCTCGTCGCCGCGCCCGACGCCCATCGCCTCGAGCGCGAGGACGAGCGCGTCGGTCCCGTTGGCCACGCCGAGCGCGCGCGGGACGCCGAGATACGCGGCAGCCTCGCGCTCGAACGCCTCCACCTCGGGCCCGAAGATGAAGCGACCCGACTCGAGGACCTCGGCGAACCGCTCCTTGAGCTCCGGGATGAGCGGCGCGTACTGCGCCTTGACGTCGATGAGCGGGATCACGATCGCCCGAGTGTACCGGCCTCGGTGCAGGGAAAACGCCTACGCCGGCTCGTCCGCGGGCTTCCGGCGGCGCTTGACGATGCGCCAGCCGAGCCACACGACGACGGCGACGACGCCGGCCGCGACGAGGTAGTCGACGTACCGGAACGCCTCGTGGAAGCTCTCCCAGTTCGCTCCCGCCGCCCAGCCGGCGCCGGCGAAGGCGAAGCACCAGATTGCCGACCCGAGCAGCGTCAGCCAGACGTACGGCCGGAAATGGGCGTTGAACACGCCGGCCGGTACGGAGATGAACGACCGCACGACCGGCGTGACGCGCCCGATGAACACCGCCCACTCCTCCCAGCGGTCGAACCAGCGCTCGGCGCGGTCGAGCTTCTCCGTGTTCAGGTGGAACCACTTCCCGTGCTGCTCGAGCCAGGGCCGCCCGAGGTAGTCCCCGAGGGCCCAGCCGCCGATCGACCCGATGAGGTAGCCGATCGTCCCCGCCGTCGCCATCGCGACGTACGCCGGCAAGCCGTCGGCGAACTCGTAGCCGAAGAGCGTCACGGACTGGCCGACGAGCGCACCCGACGCGACGGCGCCTGCGTAGACCATCACGACCTCGCTGGCCGCCGGGAGCACGGCGTCGATCATCATCAGGAAGAAGACGGCGTAGAGGCCCTGGTTCCCGATCGCGTCGGTGACGGCGTCGGTGATCCCGTGGAGGAAGTCGCTCAGGACGTTCGCGACGAGCATCGCCGCGGAAACCTACCGGCGCGGACAGGCGGGCCTTCGTCATGACGATCGTGCGGCCGAGCTCGGAGCGCCCGAGGGCGGTCGTCGCGACGACGCGGATCTCGTACGTCCCCGTGAGCCGCTGCCGGCGCTGGTCGAGCCCGTCCCAGACGACGCGATGGTCGCCCGCCTGCCACGGGCCCGTCCCTGCGAGACCCCGGCGAACGACCCGGCCGGCCGCGTCGTGCACGGTCACGCCCACGCGGGCGTCGCGCGCGAGCCTCCACGAGATCGGGATCTCGCGGCCGCCCGGCGGCACCGCGCGTCGCCCGGGCGCGCGGAGAAAGCCGAGCGTCGTGTCGACGACGAACGTCCGCGTCATCGTCGACGGGCGGCCGAGGTCGTCGGTTGCGGTGACCCGAAGCCGCCAGCGACCCTCGGCGACGCCTCCCTCCACCGCGCCCGCCTCGTCCGCGGGCGGGAACGCGATCGGGTAGGCACCGATCTGGCGCGGGCCCGACTCGTTGACCGCAACCGAGCCGTCGGGCCGCGTCAGCGTCACGTCGACGGTCGACGGCTCGGAGATCCGGTACGACAGCGTCTGCGTGTCTCCCACGCCGTCACCGTTGGGTGAGACCTGCGCGACGGGGGGCGGCAGGAACGCGCCCGCGTAGTGGAACACGAGGGCGGAGCCGACGGCGCGCTCGCGCCCGTCGGAAGGCTTGTTGAGGACGGCGCCGTCGAACGCGAGCGTCGTCGACCCGCCGCCGTCGAACGCCATCGCGCGGACGGCCCCGAGTCGGACCATCGTCCTTGCGAGCTCGGCGTTCGTGAGGCCCGTGCTGTACCCGGGCTGTCGGCCGTCGACCGCGACGAGGAGGATGCGGCCGTTCGGCAGCTGTCCGACGGCGCTCCGCGGCGCGCGGGGGCGGAGCTGGAGGGGCGTGAACCACTCGTTCGGGCTGACGACGGCTCTTCCGCCACGGACAAGCTCGGGGCCGCCGCCGACGGCCTCCGCGACGCCGGGCCAGCCCGGGACGAAGTCGAACCGCGTCCGGAGCGTCGCGCCGACGACCGCCTCGGTGGCGAGCGCGGCACCCTGGGCGCCCGATGCGACGAGCACGGCGCCGCCGAGGGGAATCGGCAGCGGCGCACCGCCCTGGACGACCTCGACGACGTTCGCCGTGAGGTCGACACCGGGCGTGACGAGCGGGAACGGGAAGAGCACCGCCGCCGTCGAGCCCGGCACCGCAGGCGTTGCCTGGCCGTAGCCTGCCGTGTAAACGGCCGCACTGCCGGCGGCAGGCGGATCGTTGAGCGCGGCGAGCGGATGGACGATGGTGCCGGCCCACGTCGCGCGTAGCCCGATCTTCCGGATGTCGAGCGTCCCGTCCGTGAGCACCCCGACGCTCGACCGCTGCGCGTTGGGGCTGGCCGCGAGGTCGCCGCGTCGCATGAAGATCCCGCTCACCCGCCCGTTGTCGAACCGCGAGAAGTCGGCGTTGACGCCGGCGGTGACACCGTCCGAGACCCGTCGCTGCATCGACGACACCGTCTCGCGGCCGAGGACCGAGTCGTTCGAGAGGAGCGGCTCGAGCGTCGTCAGGCCGCCGGGCCGCGGGCCGGCGATGACGTTGAGGACGACGGGCCCGTGGTTCGTGAACTCGACCGTTCGCGCGTGCGTGACCCCCGGCCAGAGGGCGGTCGAGGCCGCCTGCGAGTCGGTCGCGAGAAGCGCCGACGGTCGCGACGCACGAGACCGCGGCGAGGATGCGGAGCAGGGAAGGGAGCCTCATCGGACTCCGGCCAGCGTAGACGGGGCCTGCCGACGGCCCGGCGCCGCTAACAGGATTCGTACGTTCGCGCCCGGTAGGAGGCGACGATCGTCGATCGGCGCGCCTCGGGCACCATCCGCTCCAGCGCCCGGAGCACGGCGGGGACGACCGGGACGCGCGCCGCGTACCGGTGCAACGTGCCGACGAGCTCGACCGCGACCGGCTCGAGGCCACCGGCGCCGGTCGCCTGCGCCAGCGCGGCCGGCGTGTTGGCGTGGTACCGGGTCGGATACACGTCCTGCTCGGCTGCGCCGGCGCCGCGGCGCTTGATCCCGAGCCGCACGCGGGTCGGGAGCCGCGCGCCGAGCGCCATGGCCGGGCTCGCCCGGTTGCTCGTCACGATCACGACCCGTCCGTCCGGACGAAGGAGGCGCCGCCAGTCGCCGAACGCCGCCGCGGGATCGTCGAGGTGCTCGACGACGAAGTTCGCGTAGACGAGGTCGAAGCTCGCGTCGTCGAACGGCAGCCGCTCGTCGAGGTTCGCGTGGACGAACTCGTCGACGTTCGGGTTCTCGCGCCCCGCCGGCTCGTCGGCGTCGACCCCGACGAGCCGCTCGATCCGGTCGCGGTAGAAGCGGAGCCGCGTCGTCCGCCCGCACCCGGCGTCGAGGACGACCGCGCCGGGCCGAAGCGCATCGTCGAGGAGCCTCTGCTCGACCGCGACGTGATCGACCTCCACGGCGGCATTCTGAACCGCCGTCGAGACGCGCGCTATCCGCTCCGGGCCGCGTCGGCTCGTCGCGCGATCGTCGCGTTCAGAACAGCCGACGTGACGATCAGACGACCGGTGAGATACATGCTGAAGAGCAACGCCGCCGCTGCGCCGAGCGCGCCGTAGGAGTCCTGCCGCTCCTCGATGAGCCACCCGATGAAGAACGTGTTGAACAGGTAGATCCCGAGGTTGCCGACACCGTAGAGGACCGCTCCCGGGATCCGCTCGGTCAGAGTCGCCGTTCCGTGCGGGAAGAGCTGCGAGACGCCGAGCCACAAACCCGCGACGGCAGCGACGGCGAAGACGACACCGATGACTCCCCCGAGCACGGAGTCGGCCCCGAGCGCGGCGGCGACGTTCGACGCCGCGATCTGGCCGAGCACGGCGAGGCCGAACAGGCCGATCGACCGCGGCCTGACCTTCACGGCTCGACCCGACCCCTCGTAGGCGAGCGCGTGCACGATCGAGACCGACCGGAAGAGCTGCCCGATCGCGTACGCGACGATCGGGATGCTGGCCAGGAGCACCCACCACCGGGCGGAGTCGTTCGCCGCATCGGCGATCTCGCGCGCGACGGCCTGCGTGAGACCGAGGTCGCCCGCGGCGGCCGCGGTGCTCTGGTCGGTTGCGTCGGCATACACGCCGAGCCCGACGACGAGGAAGACGGCGAACGGAAGGAGGAAGACGAAGAGCCGGTACGCGAGCGCGCCGGCGAGCAGGCTGCCGCCGATCTCCGAGTCCCGCTCGACCGTCGCGAGCCCGATGTCGACCGAGCGGTGCCTGGCGCGCGCCTCCTCGATCTGCTCGCGCAGGATCCGGACGCGCTCGGCAGCGGCGAGAGCGCGTCCGGCCAGCGTCTTGCCGGCAACCACGTCCGCCTCCGGCGCGTTGGCGGGATCGGGTGGCTCGGCGGACATCGGGGCAATGCTAC
>CAWFDO010000022.1:0-31625 GCA_963814565.1 uncultured Actinomycetes bacterium | reverse complement strand
GGCGGCAGCTCGCGCGCGGCGCGGGAGCGCCCCTCCTTGGCCGTCACCTGGGCGGGGATGTCCCTCCACCAGATGACCGTCAGCTCAGGCATGGCCACCGCGCACGAACCGGGTCAGCGAGGGTACGAGCTCGCCGTAGCCCGTCCGGCGTCGCTCGTAGGCGAGGCCGAGGAACGCGGCCGCCTCCTCCGCCCGCCGGTCGAGATCCGGGTCGTCGGTCTGCGCGAGGTAGATGAGCCGTCGGTAGTTGCCGAACATCAGCGGCTTGAGCTCCGGGTGGGTGTCGAGCTTCAACGAGCGGACGACGAGCGCATCGAAATGTCGCGCCAGAAAGTCGGTGAGGTAGAACGTCGCGGGGTCGTCCTCCTGCATCGCATCCCACTCGTCGTTCCCGGCGAGGAAGCCGTAGCAGTGAGCTCCCGGAAGGCGCTCGACGCCGTGACGCTCGAGCACCGGATCGAGCGCCCCGCCCGTGCCGCAATCGGCGTACGCCACGAAGACCCGCTCGTAGCGACCGGCCAGCTCGTTCAGCTTCGCGTCGACCGCGGCGGGGATCCGATCGGGCGTCGAGTGGAGCTTCGCAGGCAGGCAGCGCACGTCGACGTGCGCCCAGCCGCCTCGCGCGATCACCGCGAGGACCTCGCGCGCGATTGCTCCGCACGCGAGGACGAGGATGCGACCGTTCGCCGATTCGTCGCCGAAGACGACCTCCTCCTCGAGGAGTGGCGCATCCTTGGCTTGTGACAAGTTGTCACTTGCCGCTCGGCGTCGTGCGACAGCGATGCCGGGTCGGTGAGTCGTCGACGGAGGCACGCCGCTCACGACGCGGCGACGGCGGAACGACGCGCGAGGACGAGCGCCTGGGCGGTCTCGGCGGCGACCGCGGCGTCGCGGCAGTACGCGTCCGCGCCCACGGCCTTGCCGAACTCCTCGTTCAGCGGTGCTCCGCCGACGAGCACGATGTAGTTGTCGCGGATGCCCTTCTCGACCATCGTGTCGATCACGACCTTCATGTACGGCATCGTCGTCGTCAGGAGGGCGGACATCCCGAGGATCTCGGGCTTGTGCTGCTCGAGGGCGGCCAGGTAGTCCTCGACAGGGTTGTTGATCCCGAGGTCGATCACCTCGAACCCGGCCCCCTCGAGCATCATCGCGACGAGATTCTTCCCGATGTCGTGGATGTCGCCCTTGACGGTGCCGATCACGACCTTGCCCATCCGGTCGGTGTCCGACTCGGAGAGCAGCGGCCGCAGGATCTCCATCCCCGCCTTCATCGCGTTCGCGGCGAGGAGAACCTCGGGCACGAAGAGGATCCCGTCGCGGAAGTCGATGCCCACGATCCGCATCCCCTCGACGAGTGCGTCCCCCAGGGTCCGTTCCGCCGTCCAGCCGCGCGAGAGCAGGATCTCGGTGCCCTCGACGATCTCGGGGGCCAGGCCGTCGTACAGGTCGTCGTGCATCTGCTTGACGAGGTCCTCGTCCGACAGAGCGCCGAGATCGATCTCTTCGTCACTCATGCGACACCCCGCTTTCGGTCGTCGTGTCCGAGGCGCGTGGAGAGATCCGAAGCCTCCGCGAGGAGCTTCCTGCCGATCCGGTCGAGCAGCCGCGGCCGGAGCCGCACTGTCGGGCCCGAGACGCTCAGCGCGGCAACGACGGACCCGGAGCGGTCCCGAACCGGCGCGGCCACCGCCCACAGGCCGGGCTCGAGCTCCTCGACGGCCGTTGCGTAGCCGCGCGCCCGGATGGCTCCGAGCGCGAGCTCCTCGGCGCTCGTCGCCGTCGCTCGAGTGAGCCGCTCGTACGGCTCCGGAGGCAGCGGGAGGCTCGCGAAGGCGAAGAACACCTTGCCGAGCGCCGAAGCGTGCGCCGAGACGCGGCGCCCGACCCAGTTCGTCGAGCCGAGGAAGTGGCGGCTGTCGCGCTGCGCGAGCAGTTCGACGCGGCCCGATGCGGGAATGCCGAGGTTGACCGTCTCGCCGCTCTCCCGGGCGAGGCGGTCGAGCGCATCGGCCGCGAGCTCGACGAGCTCCGCCTCGCCGGTCTCGCGCCGTGCGTAGCGGACGAGCACCGATCCCGGCCGAAGCTCTCCGCTGCCGGCGACGCGCTGGATCAGCCCCTGGCGCTCGAGGGCGCCGACGAGCCGCGAGGTGGTGCTCTTGGGCAACCCCGTGCGCTCGGAGAGCTCGCTCTGCGTCGGCGCGGAGGTGGCCTCGACCACGTGCACGAGAAGCTGGGCCGCGCGGTCGATCGATTGGGTGCCCGTCTGCGCCGTCATCGGCATTCACTCACTTTGTGGAACAGGGGTTCCACGATGTGAGTCTAGGGCTCCGCGGTGGCTGTCGTCAACCGCCCGGCGCCGTCGCTTCAAGCGAGTGCGCGCTCGATCTCTCCCGCAGCCGCGCGCACCCGGGGTAGCACCTCGCGGCGCCGTGCCCGGCCGAGCCGAAACGTCGGCCCGCTGAGCCCGATGACGCCGGCGAGGAGCCCGTCCGGCGAGTGGACGGGAACCGAGATCGACGCCAGGCCGGACTCGAGCTCGTCGACGATCTCCGCGGAGCGCTGCCGCCCGACCCGCTCGAGCTCGGCACGCAGCTCGTCAGGAGCGGCGATCGTCCGCCCGGTGTACGACGTGAGCGGCCCCGAGGCGAGCCACGCGTCGAGCTCCTCCGGGTCGAGGTCGGCCAGGATGAGCTTTCCCGCCGACGAGGCGTGGAGCGGCACCTCTGCGCCCACCCAGTTGGCGACACCGACATGACGCTCGGCGTCGAGCTGGAGGAGGATCTCCATCCCGGGCCGACCCCTGGGAACGGCGAGCAGCGCGGACTCCCCCGCGTCGTCGCGGAGCCCGGCGAGCGCGGGGTAGGCGGCGTCCACGAGACGCCGGTGCGGATCGGCCTCACGTCCGAGCCGGACCAGCTCGTAGCCCAGGACCCAGCCTCCATTCGACTCCTCGACGAAGCCGAGGTCGGCGAGCGTCCTGAGCGTCCGCGCGACGGTGGAGCGGGGAATGGCCGTGGCACGCGCGAGCTCGGACGCCGACAGCGGATTCGGATGTGAACCTACGGCACGAAGCAGCAGCGCGGCGCGTCCGAGCGACTTCGTCCGAGGTGTACCGGTTGTGCTCACTATATGAGCAGAGTAGCGCATATCGTGAGCGTGTTGTAGTATCGGGCCGTGCTCGTCGACTGCGACATCCACGTCGGCTACGAGACGCTCGAAGAACTCCTTCCCTATCTCGACCCCCCGACGCGGGAGCTCGTGAAGAGCTCCGGGACGAACGGCCTCTCGATGCCCTCGTACCCCTGGAACCACCCGACGGGGTGGATCCGTCAGGACCTCTACGAGCGCGGCAGCGAGCACGACTCGAACTTCGCCTACATGTCGCTGGATCTCCTGCGCGAACGGCATCTGGATGCGTACGACGTCACCATCGGCGTCGTCGAGCCGGACGAGGCGGCCTCGTTCTCGATCATTCCCAATGCCCAGCTCGCAGCTCGCCTCTGCAGCGCCTACAACGACTGGCTGCTCGAGCGGTGGCTGCAGGAGGAGCCGCGCCTGAGGGGGATGCTCGTCGTTCCCGCCCAGTACCCGGAGGCGGCGGCGCGTGAGATCCGTCGGCTCGGGAGTCGGGACGAGTTCGTCGGCGTCTTCCTCCCCGGCGGCGCACGCATCCCCTACGGCAGCCCGATCTACGATCCGCTCTGGGCGGCGGCGAACGAGCTAGGGCTTCCGGTTGCGGTGCACACCCACTACGAGGGCGTCGGCATCGGGTCGTCGATCACCGCCGCCGGGATGCCCGACACGTACATCGAGTACCACACGCTCTGCGGCTCGGGGATGTACGGCCACTTCGTCTCGATCCTCTGCCAGGGGATCTTCGAGCGCTTCCCCGACACCCGCGTCGCGATGGTCGAGGGCGGCCTCGTCCCCTTCGTCGGGTTCCTCTGGAGGCTGGACACGAACTGGAAGGCGTGTCGGAGCGAGGTCCCGTGGTGCAGGCGGCGGCCGTCCGACTACGTCTGGGATCACGTTCGCTTCGCCACCCAGCCGCTCGAGTCGCCCGACGACGCCGGCCAGCTCATCGCAGCGATCGAGTTCCTGCGCCCCTCGGACACGCTGATGTACGCGAGCGACTTCCCGCACTGGGACTTCGACGAGCCGGAGCAGACCCTCCGGCAGCTGCCGGACGCGTGGCGCGACAACGTCCGGGCCAGGAACGCGCTGGACTTCTTCCGCCTACCCGCGCTCGCGGCTGTCTGAGCGGGTGGCCGAGCGAGAGACGCGCCTGCCCCTGGCCGACGCGCCGGAGGAAGGGGCGGTCCTGATGCTCGACCTCGGCGGGCACCGGGTCGGGCTCTACCGCGTCGAGGGCACGCTGCACGCGTTGGCCGACCGCTGCCCGCATCGAGGGGCGCCGCTGTGTGCCGGCAGGATCGCGACGCCGGTCGAGGCCGGAGCCGGCGGGCTCGAGCTCGGCCGCCCGCACAGCATCGTGCGCTGCCCGTGGCACAAGTGGGAGTTCGACATCGCGACGGGCCGGTCGCTCGTCGACGCCAAGCTCAGGGTGCGGCGGTACGCGGTTCGCATCGACGGCGGTGAGGTCGTCGTTACCTTGGACCATCCATGACGCGCGACTGCGACGTGGTCGTGATCGGCGGCGGGATCGCCGGTCTTGCCGCGGCGTGGCACCTGCGCGATCGCGACGTGGTCGTGCTCGAGGCGAGCGACCGGCTCGGGGGCCGAATCCGTTCGGAGCGCCGCGGTGAGTACTGGCTCAACTTCGGCGCGCACGTCTTCGCCGGCCCGGGCAGCGCCTCGCGCCGCCTGATCGAGGAGGTCGGCGTCGAGACCCGACCGGTTCCCGGCAGGCTGGCGGCCGTCTCGCTCAACGGCAAGCTCGTCTCGAGCGGCCCTGTCGAGCTCTTCCCGTTCCGTCTTCCGTTGCGACTCGGCGATCGTGTGGCGCTCGGCCGGGCGGGTATCCGGCTGCGCCTCGCGGTGCGGCGCTACGCGGCGGTCGCTCGCGAGAGGCCCGGCGAGTCGGCCGCCGAGCGGCAACAGCGGATGCTCGAGTTCATGGACGACCGCTCGTTCTCGGCGTTCATCGGCCGCCTGCCGCCGGACGTGGACGCGTTGTTCCGCTGCACGCTGACGCGCTCGTCGGGCGAGCCCGAGAAGCTCGCCGCGGGCTACGGGGTCGGCTACTTCCATCTCGTGTGGAATCGCGGGGACGGCCTCTCGACGAACATCGTCGGCGGCTCCTCGACGCTGACCGAGGGGATCGCGGCGGAGCTTGGCGCCCGTGTGCTCACCAACGCGCGGGTCGAGCGGGTGACGCGGGTGGACGGCGGCGTCGTCGTGGCGTCCGCCGCGGGAGAGTTTCGCGCACGCTCTGCGATCGTGGCCGCGCCCGCCTATGTCACCCGCACGATCGTCGACGGCCTCCCCGAGGAGACGCGAAAGCCCTTGCGGCGATTCCGTACGGCCCGTACGTCCTCGGCGGCTTCCTCACCAACGAGACAGGCCCCGCGCCGTGGGACGACATCTACGCCCTCGCAACGCCGAAGCGCTCGTTCGGAATCGTGTTCAACACGGGCAATGCGCTGCGGATCGAGGGGCGTCGGGACCCGGGTGGCTCGATCACGGTCTCTGCGGCGGCGCACGCGGCGCGGAGCCTCGCGAGCCTCTCGGACGACGAGGTCGCCGAGCGCTATCGGGCGGAGCTGGTCGACCTCTTCCCCGCCCTCGACGGCTCGATTGTCGAGACGAAGATCGTCCGCTGGGAGCGCGGCCTGCCTCACCCGACAGTCGGCCGCGCGAAGCTCCAGCCCGCGTTGACCCGCGACCTGTCGCCCGTCTTCCTCGCGGGCGACTACCTCGGCTCGTGGTACACCGAGACCGCATCGCAGACGGCGGAGGCCGCCGCCGCGCGAGCTCGGGCAATCCTCTGATGATTGATTCCGGATAGGCGTGTGCGTAGGGATGGCTGTGACCGAGCCTGGTGCGAGGAGCGGCCGCGGCGCATATCGGGTGATACGTGTCGTGGCCGATCGTCGCACCAGGCGACGCGTCACAGCCACCAGCCACGTGGGCGGCTATTCGGAATCAATCATCTGACGCCCCCCGTCGAGCGCTTCCGCGAGCAGCACGGACACGTCCGCGACCCGGAGCTCGGCGCCGGTCTGCTTGACGCCGTCGTCGAGCATCATCGTGCAGAAGGGGCAGGCGACGGCGAGCGTCCCCGCGCCCGTTGCGGCGGCCTCGCGGACGCGCTCCTCGTTGATCGCGGCGCCGCGTTCCTCCATCCACATGTGTGCGCCGCCCGCGCCGCAGCAGAACGTCCGCTTGCCGCTCCGCGCCATCTCGAGGGGCTTGCCGATCCGCGAGACGATCTCGCGTGGGGCGGCGACGACGTCGTTGTGGCGCGCGAGGTAGCACGAGTCGTGGTACGTGATCTCGTCCGTCCCGGCAGGCGCCTCGAGCCGCCCGTCGCGCAGCAGCTCGGCGAGCAGCTCCGTGTGGTGGACCACCTCGTACCGGCCGCCGAAGTCCGCGTACTCGTTCCCGAGCGTGTTGAAGCAGTGCGGACAGCTCGTCACGACGCGCGTGACGCCCGCCTCGCCGAGCGTCGCGACGTTCTGCTGCGCCTGCGCCTGAAACGTGTACTCGTCCCCCATGCGCCGCGCCGGATCCCCGGTGCACGACTCGCGCGGGCCGAGGATCGCGACGTCCAGCCCTGCGCGCAGGAGCAGGGACGCGGTCGCCCGCGCGGTCGCCCGCGCGCGCTCGTCGTACGAGGCGGCGCACCCGACCCAGTAGAGGATCTCCGGCGGCGGGTCACCCGGCTCGAGGACGCGGACGTCGAGGCCGTCGGCCCACGCGGCCCGCTCGCCCTGCGGCTTCGCCCAGGGGTTGGCGGACCGGCCGACGTCCCGCAGCATCGTCCCTGCCTCCGCGGGGAAGCGGGACTCCACCATCACGAGGTGGCGCCGAAGGTCGACGATGTGGTCGACGTGCTCGATCGAGACCGGGCACTCGTGCACGCAGGCGCCGCACGTGACGCAGTCCCACACGACGTCGTCGGTCACCGCACCCGGTACGAGCGGGGCCGCGTCCCCACCGGCGAGGACGACAGGCCCCTCCTCGAGGAGCCGGTCGCGGAGGCCCATGATCAGGAGCTTCGGGGAGAGCGCCTTGCCGGTCGCCCACGCCGGGCAGACGTCCTGACAGCGTCCGCACTCGGTGCAGGACATCGTGTCGAGCATCTGCTTCCACGTCATGTCGGTGAGCGTCCCGGAACCGAGCCGGAGCGCCGCTTCGTCCTCGACCTCGAAATCGAGCGGCTCGAGGCGACCGCGCGCCCGGGTTCGCCCGAACCAGACGTTCAGGCCCGCGGTCGCGATGTGCAGGTGCTTCGAGTACGGCAGGTACACGAGGAACGTCAGGATCGTGAGGACGTGGAGCCACACGAAGATGCGCTCCCGCGTCTCGAGCCAGTCGCCCGAGCCCATCAACGTCGAGATCCCCTCTGACACGGGCGACCAGCTCGCCGGCCACTCACTGCTGCCGAGTGCGATCTGCGATGCGTGCCAGCAGAGGAGCGACGTCACGATCAGCGCGATCAGACCGAGGATCAGGTCCGCCTCGCCGAGGTGGCTGCCCTCGAACCGCTCGGGCCGCTGCACCTTGCGAATGAGAAACGCGGACACGACGCCGACGAGGACGAGCACGCAGAAGACGTCGACGAGGAGGAAGAACCATCCCTGGTGCCCGAGCCAGGGCAACGTCCAGTCCGGGTCGACGGCGCCGAGGAGCGCCATCAGGATCGTCGGAAAGAGGACGACGAAGCCCCAGAAGATGAGGGCGTGCACGAGTCCCGGCCCGAGCCGCTGCAGGAGCTTGCGCTGACCGAGCACGACCGTCGCCTCCGTCCGGACGCGTCGCCCGACCTCCCCGGAGCGATTGGCCGGTCGGCCGAGTCCGACGATCCGGTAGAGCAGGTGGGCGCGGCGGAGGAACAGGCCGCCCGCGACGGCGAGTGCCCCGGCGAGGACGAGCGCCGAAGCGGCGGTGCTCATCCCGGGCTCACGACCGTGCGGCGCGAATCGCCGTCGAGAGGGCCGGGAGGATCTCGTGCATGTCGCCGATCACGGCGTAGTCCGCGCTCGCGAGGATCGGGGCCTCGCGGTCGGCGTTGATCGCCAGGATCCGCTTCGCGCCCTTGCAGCCGGCCATGTGTTGAGTCGCGCCGGAGATGCCGCACGCGATGTAGAGGTCGGGCGCGATCTTCGTCCCGGTCTGCCCGACCTGGTCGGTGTGCGGCCGCCATCCGGCCATCGTCACGGCCCGCGAGCAGCCGACGGCCGCGCCCAGCAGGCCTGCGAGCTCCTCGACGATCGCGAAGCCGTCCGTCGAGCCGGCGCCACGCCCACCGGAGACGACGACCTTCGCGTCGGCGAGCGAGATCCCCCCGGACGAGGCGCCGACCGTCTCGGTCACGCGAATCGCGCTTGCCGCCTCCGAGACCGACGGCGTGAACACCTGGAGCGCGGGCTCGGCGCTCGATGCCGTCTCGATCGCGACTGCGTGCGGCTGCACGGTCAGAAGCGCGACCGGCGCATGCAGGCGCGCAACCTCGAGAAGGCTGCCGCCCCACCGCACGCGGGTCACGTCGGCACCGCCCTCGGACGGTGCGGCGTTGACGCAGTTGGCCGCCAGCGGCACGTCGAGGAGCGCCGCGGCGTGGGCCATCACCTCGTTGCCGCGCTCCGTGCCGGGCCCGAGGACGGCCGTCGCGCCGAGCCGCTGCGCAAGCTCGACGATCGCCTCCGCGACCGCACGGGGCGCGTAGGACACGAACGCCTCGCCCTCCGCGACGTGGAGCGACGAAACGCCGTGTCCCGCGAGCGCCTCCGACGGCGCTTGTAACTTATTGTCACATGCGACAACGGCTTCCACCGTGCTTCCGCCTGCGAAGGCGCGCGCGAGGGTGAGCGCCTGCAGCGACGGCTCGTCGACGTCGCCCGCGGAGTGCTCCAGGTACACGAGGACGCTCATACGACCCCGATCTGCCGGAGCACCTCGACGACGCGCGGGGCGGCCGCAGCGCCCTCGCCGAGCACCTCCGCCTGCTTTCCCTCGCCCTCCGGGACGACGAGTCGAAGCTTCTCGAGCCGGGGCTCCGGACGCGCGGGCGTCCGCGCCTCAAGGGGCTTTCGCTGCGCGCGAAGCCGGCCGGGGACGGACGGGTAGCGCGGCAGGTTGAGCCCCTCCTTCACGCTGACGACGGCCGGCAGCGTGAGCACGTAGACGTCGCGCGCCCCCGCAGCCTCCTGCTCGCAGCGGGCGGAGCCTCCGTCGATCGAGATTGCCTTGAGCCCCGTCGCGATCGGTCGGCCGAGCGCGTGCGCAACCCGGATGCCGACCTGATAGCCGCCGGCGTCGGCGGACTCGTTGCCGAAGAAGACGAGGTCGAACGGGCCGTTCGCAGCCTCGTCCTCGCCGATCGTTTCGAGGATGGCGGCCGCCGTCGCCTGCGGGTCCCACTCCTCGTCGCCGGTCACGAGGTGGATCGCCCGGTCGATCCCGATCGCCATCGTGTCGCGGAGCTGCTCCTCGGCCTCCGGCGGGCCGAGCGTGAGGACGACCGACTCCCCACCCGACGCCTCGACGAGCCGGACGGCCTCCTCGACCCCGCACTCCTCGTGTGGGCTGATCGTGAAGCCGAGGTGACGTGTCTCGATCGCCTGGCCGTCGTCCGTGAGGACGATCCTGCCGCCGGTCATCGGCACCCGCTTGACGCAGACGAGCGCCCTCACGAGCGGATCCTCGTGTTGTCGGGATCGTAGATCGGCCGCGCGCCGACGACGTCGACCGTCACGGGGTAGCGCTCGTTCATGTACTCGACAGCGAGGTCGGACGACCCCTCGACCGCGTGCTCGGGCGGGAGATAGGCCATGAGGATGTGCTTTCCGAGCGAGGGCCCGGCCCCCGCGCTCGTGACGTATGAGCGCCGGCCCTTCGGATCGGTCAGCGGCGTTCCGTCGCGGAGCGTGACGGGCTCCCGCCCGAGCGGGTAGCGCTTCACCCCGTTCCCCGAGGCGTGGTCGTCGATCGTCAGGGTGCAGAGTATCGCGGCGGGCTCCTCCTCTCGATGGCGCAGGTGCGCGTCCCTGCCGACGAAGTCCTGCTCCTTCACCGTCGGCCGCGACATGCCCGCCTCGACCACGGTGTACTCGCTCTCGAGCTCGGCGGCGAACGCGCGGTAGCACTTCTCGAGCCGTCCGGTCGTCCCGTAGACGCCGATCCCGCACGCGGTCAGCCCGTGCGGGCCTCCCGCCTCCCAGAGCACGTCCCACAGCCTGGCTCCCTGCTCGATCGGAACGTAGAGCTCCCAGCCGAGGTCGCCGACGTACGAGATCCGCGACGCGAGGACGAGCTGCGAGCCGATCTCGAGCGTCCGGCACGTGCCGAACGGGAAGCCCTCGTGCGACACGTCGTCGGACGTGACGCTCGAGAGGATGTCGCGCGCCCGCGGCCCCCAGAGGCCGATCGTCGTCCAGGCCGTGGTGACGTCGACGAGCGACGCGGTGCCGTCGCCCGGCAGCTGATCGCAGAACAGCTTGCGGTCGGCCATCCCGTGGGCGCCACCCGTGACGATTCGGAACTCGTCGTCGCCGAGCCGCATGATCGTGAGGTCCGACTTGAAGCCGCCGCCCGGCCCGAGAACGGGCGTGTAGACGACTCGCCCGACGGCGACGTCCATCTGCGCGAGCACGCTCCGCTGGAGCGCGTCGAGCGCCCCCGGACCGTTAACGTCGAAGATCGCGAAGGCGGAGAGGTCGAACAGGCCGGCGTGCTCGCGCATCGCGAGGTGCTCGGCGTTGATGATCGGCGACCACCAGCGGGCGTCCCACTCGGCCCCGCGCGGCTCGACGCCGTAGCGCTCGACGAGCGGCGCGTTCGCCTCGTACCAGTGTGGCCGCTCCCAGCCGGCAACCTCGTAGAAGACGGCGCCGAGCTCGCGCTCGCGCTCGTGCATCGGCGAGTGGCGCAGGCCACGGTCGGACGACCACTGCTCGGCCGGGTGGATGATCCCGTAGGTCTTCGGGAACGCCTCGGTCGTCCGGGCCTCGACGTGGGCGCGAGTCTTCTGGTGGTCGTGGAACCGCGCCACGTCCGACGAGTGCAGGTCGATATGCGACTCGCCGTGCACCATCCACTCGGCGAGCGACTTGCCGACGCCCGGCCCCTCCTTCACCCAGACGGCGGCCGCCGACCAGAGACCCTTCACCTCCGGGGTCTCGCCCAGGATCGGCATGCCGTCGGGTGTGAGGGAGATGAGCCCGTTGATCGCGTACTTCACGCCCACCGACTCGTCGCCGACGATCTCGGGCATCAGGTCGAGCGCGTCGACCATCTGCGGGTCGAAGTCGGCCTGCGTGAACGGGAACTCGGTCGGCGACAGCGCCGCGGCCTCGATCGACGGGATCTCCTCCGGATCGTGGACGATCGAGCGGTGCGCGTACGAGCCGATCTCGAGGCTCGTGCCGTCCTGGCGCTCGTACATGAACACGTCCATGTCGCGCACGATCGGGAACTCGATCGCGCGCGAGCTCTTCTCGAACCGCGGCACCGGGCCGACGTCGATCATCTGGTGCACCATCGGCACGAGCGGGATGTGCGCGCCGGCCATTCCGGCCAGGAGCGGGCTCCAGACGCCGCACGCGACCACCACCGTCCCGGCCTCGATCGTCCCCTTCGAGGTCTCGACGCGACGGATCCGGCCGCCCTCGACCCCGAGGCCGTGGACCTCGGTGTTCGGCAGGACCGTGAGACCACCGGACTCGATCGCGCGCTCGCGCATGATCGTCCCCGCACGGAGCGAGTCGACGACGCCGACGCCCGGCGTGTAGAAGCCGCCGAGGAGGATCGACTCGTCGATGTACGGGACGAGCTCCTTGATCTCCGCCGGCGTGACGAGCGATACGGGCTCGATGCCCCACGACTTCGCCGAGGCCACGCGCCGCCGGAGCTCCTCCATCCGCTCCTCGGTCCGCGCGACCTCGATGCCGCCGCACTCGGTGAAGACGTCCATCTCCCGGTACTGGCGGACGCTCTCGAGCGTGAGCTGCGTCATCTCCTTCGAGTGGTCGACGAGGAAGATGAAGTTCGAGGCGTGCCCGGTCGAGCCGCCGGGGTTCGGCAGCGGCCCCTTGTCCAGGAGGACGACGTCGGTCCACCCGAGCCGGGTGAGGTGGTACGCGAGGCTGTTGCCGACGATGCCGCAGCCGATCACGACGGCACGCGCGGCGGAGGGGGCGTCACTCATGTTGACCGATCTCCGAGGGTTGATATATCAGTCGGCGGCGAACATACACGATGTGCGGAGGCGGGCCTGCCACACATCTGGCGCGAAGCTGGCGCGAACAGGTCACAGGATCCCCGCTACCGTCAGTGCCCCGGGGCGGGTGGGGGCTTGGGATGGGACCAACATCGCGGCGCGCATCGTCGAAAACCCCCGCGCCCTCAGAGGACGGCGCGCATCGCCCGCTCGAACCCCTCGACGTGGGCGCGCATGACCTCCTCCGCACGGTCGGGAGCACGGTCGCGAATCGCCTCGAGGATCGCGTGGTGCTCGTGGATCGCATCGTCCAGGCGCTCGACCCGGTCGAGGGCGAGAAACCAGATCCGAAGCGTGAGCACGTAGTACTCCTCCAGCGTCGCCTGGAGAAACGGGTTGTGAGTGCAGTGGTAGACGTGCCGGTGGATTCGCTGGTCGAGATCGATCAACCGCCGTTCGTCGTGCTCACCGGTGCTCTGTGAGAGCTCGTCCAGGAGGCGCTCTGTCTCGACCCGGTCGTCGTCGTTCCGGCGCTCGGCCGCGAGTCGCGCCGCCTTGCTCTCGAGCACGAGTCGAACCTCGGAGAGCCCTGCGATGTCCCCCACCTCGACGCCCGAGACGAAGATCCCGCGCCGCGGGAAGACCTCGACGAGCTGTTCGCGGGCGAGGTCGCGGAGCGCCTCGCGCACCGGCGTCCGCCCCACTCCCAGCTGCTCCATGAGCTCGCGCTCGCTGACGACGGATCCCGGCGCAAGCTCGAGCGTCACGATCAGCTCGCGGATCGCGTAGTACGCGCGGTCCGAGAGGGACTGCTCGTCGGGAGCCCGGGGCTGGTTGATGTGGAGGGTCGGTGTGGTCATGTCGTCGGCAGGGGCGAGGTTGCCCTCGCCCCTGCCGTCCCGTTTCTCACTTCACCCAGGCGTTCACCGTCTTCGCGTTGGCCTTGACCCACTGGGCCGCGGCCTTGTCCTTCGGCATCTTCTTGCCGGAGATGAGGTTCGCGACGAAGTTCTGGTCGGTCGACGTCCACCTGAACTTCCGGATCACCTTGAGGGCCGGCGAGCCGCTCTTCAGGAAGTCCGCGCTCACGAGCTTGTCGAGCCGGTACGACGGGTACGCACAGGCGTACTTCTTCGGGTCGCCGCCCTTCTTCTCGTCGTCCTGGCAGCCCGCGAACCGCTTGGGCAGCTGCACCTGTACGACGTCGTACTGCGCGTTCAGGTACTGCGGGTCGTACCAGTAGAAGAGGACGGGCTTCTTCTGCTTGTAGAGCTGACTCCAGCGAGCCACCTGGGCCGGCTCGGCGCCGGCAACGACATGCTTCAGGTCGAGACCGAGGCCCTTGATCAGCGCCCGGTCCTTCTGCACGTACGACGGGTCACCGCCGAGGAACATCCCCTGCGAGCCGGACTCCGGAGACTTGAACACGGACTCCTTGCCCTTGAGCCCGCGCCACGTCCTGAAGGCCGGGTACTGCTTGAGCAGGTACCGAGGGATGTACCAGCCGATCACCCCGGTGATGCCGTTGCCGCCGACGGCGACGACCGACTTGTTCTTCTCGTAGGGCGTGCCCGGCAGGTTCTGCCAGTCCTCCATCACCACATCGATCTTCCCGTCGGCCATCGCCTGGAAGGCGGGCTGGCCCTCGGTGATGTTGAGCACCTTGACCTTGCACTTGAGCTTCGTCTCGAGGACGTTCTTCAGCACGTAGATGTTCGCGGTCGAGCCGACCCACGAGTTCTCATTGAGGATGACCTCGTCGCAGGCGGCGGCCGCCGAGCTTGCGCCGCCTCCGAGCGCGCCCGCCGCGACGACGAGCGAAGCGACGACGACGAGTGCGAGACCGGCGAGGCGCATCCGCCCCCGGCTCAGACGATCCGACATCCGACCCTCCTTGTCCTGGTTCCCTGTTGGTTTCGTGGCACGGTTCAACCGAGCCCCTCCTTTCGCTTCGAGCGCGTGCCCTGCGTCACGCGGTCGAGCGTGATGCCGAGGGCGAGGATCGCGAACGACGCGATCACGCCCTGCCCGAAGTACCCGCGGACGAGCCCCTGCGCAACCTCGTAGCCGAGCCCGCCGGACCCGACCAGACCCCCGATCACGACGACCGCGAGCACCATGATGATCCCCTGATTGACGCCGAGCATGATCGCGTCGCCCGCCAGCGGGACCTTGACCTTCGTCAGCACCTGCCGCCTCGTCGCGCCGAACGCGCCGGCCGCCTCCACCGCCTGGGGCGCAACGTCGTTGATCCCCCGCTCGACGAGGCGGACGACGACGGGGAACGCGTAGAGGACACCTGCGACGATCCCGGGGACGATCGAGACGGGCATCAGGTAGATGAAGGGGATGATGTAGACGAGCTGCGGCAAGGTCTGCAGCACGTCGTTGATCGGTCGCATCGCCCGCGAGACCGTCCGGCTCTCCGCCGCCGCGATGCCGAGCCCGATGCCGATCACGACGGCGATCAGCGTCGCGACGAGGACCTGTGACAGCGTGTCCATCGCCAGCGCCCAGACCCCGGTGACGCCGATCGCACCGAGCATCACGAATGTCGTGATCGCCGGCCGGAGCCCCGAGACGACGTAGGCGATGAGCGTCAGTCCGAGGAGGGTCGTGAACCACGGGCCTTCGACGAGGAACTGCTGGAGCGGGAGCAGCAGCTTCTGCAGGATGAAGATCGAAGTCGGCTCCGTGATCGAGAAGATGAGCGAGGTCGGGTCCTGGATGCGATCGAGCACGCCCTGGATGCGATCGAGGAGCCAGGCCTGCAGCGTGACGGTTCGACCCCGTGGGCCGGTCTCCGGGAAGCCGCCGCTCACGCCGGCGAGCTTCGACACGATCACCGCTCCGACGATCGCGATCCCGACCGCGAGAGTCTGGAGGCGGAGGCGCCGTCGAGCGGAAGCGTCGAGGTGTCGCTTCGTCGGATCCGTCCGGTCCGCGATGGCCTCGGTCGACCGGTCGAGCGTGATCGCCATCACGACGATCACGAAGCCGGCGAGGATCGCGAGCGACGGGGTGGTGAAGAGCCCGCTGTTCACGACGGCGCCGAGCCCACCACCGCCGATGAGCCCCGCGATCACGACCATCGAGAGCGCGAAGAGGATCGTCTGGTTGACCCCGAGCAGGATCATCCTGCGCGCGAGCGGGAGCTGTACCTTCGTCAGGATCTGGCGCGTCGTCGTCCCCATGGAGGTGGCGGCTTCCACGGTGTTGACGGCGACGCCGCGGATTCCGAGCGCGGTGATCCGCACCGCCGGCGGGATCGCGTAGACCATCGTGGCGACCACCGCCGCGGCCGGCCCCACAGAGAAGAGGATCACGACGGGCATCAGGTAGGCGAAGGCCGGCACGATCTGCGCCGTATCGAGGATTGGCCGGACGACGCGCTCGACGCGCCGCGAGCGTCCGACTGCGAGGCCGAGCGGGATTCCTACGAGGAGTGACAGGCCGACCGCGACGAGCATCAGCGCCAGCGTCTCCATGCTCGCCACCCAGAGCCCCGAGAGGGCGAAGGCCGCGAAAGCGACGAGCGTCACGACCGCCGCCCGGCGCCCGCCGAACCGCCAGACGAGGAGCGTCCCGGCAACCGTCGTCCCGGCCCACGTCATCCACGAGAGGAGCTCCGTGAACCAGGCGACGAGCTCGTCGACGAGCACGCGGAACCCGTCGAAGATCGAGAAGATCAGGCTCTTGTCCTCGGCCGAGCGCTGCTCGATCAGCCAGACCTGGAACTCGTCGAGCTTGAACTGCAGCGAATTCCAGGCGAGCGAGCTCGGCCACGGGTACTCGAGGCGGAGGGAGCGATACGCGACCCACATGCCGGCCGCGACAAGCGCGACCTGAACGGGCTTCCCGCGCCACCACGGGCGGTGGGAGAGGACGGGCGCGACGATCGGGCGCTCGGTGACGAACTCGGTCATCGCGCCTCGCCCTCTCCGGCGATCGCGCGGAGCACGGCGTCGCGGTCGACGACGCCGACGACCCGATCGCCGTCGACCGCCAGGACCGGGTGCTCGCTCCCCGCGAGCACCGGGACCGCGTCGCGAACGACCGCACGGACATCGAGCCGCGGCCCGTCGAGACGCTCGTCGGGCGCGGGCTCGCGCATGATCCAGCGCAGCGTCAGGACATGGCTGCGCGGCACGTCGCGGACGAAGTTCTCGACGTACTCGTCCGCGGGCGAGCCGACGAGCTCCTCCGGGGTCCCGAGCTGGACGATCGCGCCGTCTCGCATGATCGCGATCCGGTCGCCAAGGCGAAGCGCCTCGGGCAGGTCGTGGGTGATGAAGACCATCGTCTGGCCCGTCTCGGCCTGGAGCCGGCAGACCTCGTCCTGCATGTCCCGCCGGATCAGCGGGTCGAGCGCGCTGAACGGCTCGTCGTAGAGCATCACGGCAGGGTTCGTCGCGAAGGCACGCGCGACGCCGACACGCTGCTGCATCCCGCCGGAGAGCTGGTCCGGGAACTGGTTCTCCACGTCCTGCAGCCCGACGAGCTCGAGAAGCTCACGGGCGCGGAGGGTGCGCTCGTCCTTCCCCATCCCCCGGATCTCGAGCCCGAACGCGACGTTGTCGATCACCCGCCGGTGTGCGAGGAGCCCGAAGTGCTGGAACACCATCGAGACCGAGTGGCGCCGGAGCTCCCGCAGCTCGCCGGCGCTCGCCGCCGTCACGTCCTGCTCGGCGATCCGGATCGTCCCCGCCGTCGGCTCGATCAGCCGGATCAGTGTCCGGACGAGCGTCGACTTGCCCGAGCCCGAGAGGCCCATGACGACGAACACCTCACCGCGCCAGACGTCGAACGAGACGTCGCGCACCGCCGCGATGCAGCCGGTCTTCTCGCGAAGCTCCGGCCGGGAGAGCTCGGCGTCCGGTGTGCCGAGAATGCGGTCAGCCTTGGGGCCGAAGATCTTCCAGATGCCCGAGGCCGCGATGAGCGGCTCACCGGCTCGCCCGTTGCCGGTCACGCGGCTGATATATCAGTCTCCGAGGTTCAGGGCAAGGAACCCCGACCGCCTGGCGGCGTCAAGCAGAGACGTCGAAGCGGATGCCCTGTGCGAGCGGAAGCTCGCTCGTGTAGTTGACGGTCGCGGTCTGTCGGCGCATGTACGCCTTCCACGAGTCCGAGCCGGACTCGCGTCCTCCGCCCGTCTCCTTCTCGCCGCCGAATGCACCGCCGATCTCGGCACCGCTCGGCCCGATGTTGACGTTCGCGATCCCGCAGTCGGAGCCCGCGGCTGCGACGAAGCGCTCCGCCTCGCGCAGGTCGGTCGTGAAGATGGAGGACGCGAGGCCCTGCGGAACGCCGTTCTGGAGAGCGATCGCCTCTTCGAGGGCGCCGTACGTCAGCACGTAGAGGATCGGCGCGAACGTCTCCTGCGCGACGACGGCGCTCTGCGCCGGCATCCGGACGATGGTCGGCTCTGCATACCATGCGTCCGGCCACGCGTCGGCGTTCGCGCGGCCTCCGCCGACGACCACCTCCCCGCCCTCGGCGGCAGCCTGGCCGAGCGCGGCCTCCATGCGCCCGAACGCCTCCCCGGTCACGAGCGGGCCGACGAGCGTCCCGTCCTCGCGCGGGTCGCCGATCGGGACGCTGCGGTACGCCGCCGCGAGCCGCTCGAGGAGCGTGTCCGCGACCGACTCGTGGACGATGAGCCGGCGGAGCGACGTACATCGCTGGCCCGCCGTGCCGACGGCAGAGAAGAGGATCGCGCGTACGACGAGGTCGAGGTCGGCGCTCGGCGCGACGATGGCCGCGTTGTTGCCGCCGAGCTCGAGGAGCGAGCGCCCGAGCCGCCCTGCGACGCGCGGCGCGATCTCCTTCCCCATCGCCGTCGAGCCCGTGGCGGAGACCAGCGGGATCCGGTCGTCGTCGGCAAGCTGCACCGCTCGGTCGGCGCCGCCGATCACCAGCTCGAAGAGCCCCTCGGGCGCCTCTCCGAACCGATCGGCCGCCCGCTCGAGGAGCGCCGTGGTGGCGAGCGCCGTGAGCGGCGTCCGCTCGGACGGCTTCCAGATCACCGGATCGCCGCAGACGAGCGCGAGCGCCGCGTTCCAGCTCCAGACCGCGACCGGGAAGTTGAACGCGCTGATCACGGCGACCGGGCCGAGCGGGTGCCAGGTCTCGGTCAGCCGGTGACCCGGCCGCTCGGACGCGATCGAGCGGCCGTACAGCTGACGCGAGAGACCCACGGCGAAGTCGCAGATGTCGATCATCTCCTGAACCTCGCCCAGGCCTTCCTGCGAGATCTTCCCGACCTCGAGCGTGACGAGCGCGCCGAGCGCGTCCTTCTCGCGCCGGAGCTCCTCGCCGACCAGGCGGACGAGCTCGCCGCGACGCGGTGCGGGCACGTCCCGCCACGTCTCGAACGCAGCGACGGCCCGGGCGACGGCTGCGTCGGTCGCCGCCTCGCCGGTGCGGGTGACGCGTCCGATCTCCTCGCCGGTGATCGGCGTCCGGACGACGAGATCGCCTTCCGCGACACGCGCAGGATCGACGCCGAGCCGTGCCAGCAGCTCGCCGGCGGAGGCGTGGTGCGTCGTCGTGGCCATCACGGCAAGTCTAGGGGCGGCCGCAGGCCGGCCCGTCACACGGCCGCGAGCTGTGGAACCAGCCGGCCGGACTCGTCGAAGCGCGCGTTCCACCGGGCGTACGTCGGCTCGACCTCCGTCATGTCGTGCCCCCGGTCGGCGATCCGGACAGGCTGCGACGCATCGGGCGTGACGCGGTACTGGTACCAGGTGATGTCCCACGCGAAGGTCAGCACGGTCTCGGCGTTGACGCCGGCGAGCGGCACGATCGACACCTTCGGGTCTCCGAGGCTCTTCGCGACACCGGCCACCGTGCGCCGGAAGGTCGACTGGTTGAACAGGTCGGCCGCCTCGACGAGCGCCAGTTCCTCGTCCGAGAGACGGCGGAGGATCGGCTCCGAGACGACGGGCTCGGTCTCCTCCTCGCGTGCCCCGAGAAGCGCCTGCCAGAGCGTCTTCTGCCGCTTGCGGCGCGGGTGCTGCTGGAGCGCCGGCGAGACGGCGTGGCCCTCGCGCACCCAGCCGTGGTCGAGCGCGACGTCGCTGCAGAGGGGGCACACGTCGACGAACTCGTGCCCATCCGGCGAGAACCGCAGCGTGTGCTCGCCCATCAGGAGCGTGCGTTCGCAGACGGCGCACGTGCGTGTGACGTTCGCCTTCGTGACCCTCATGGAAGGGCCACTATAGCCCCCGTCCCGGGATTTCCACAGCTGTGGACAACGTTAGGGTCTGACCCCCGGTCTGACGTTCTCTACGCGTTCGCGGCCTCGCGTGCCTTCTTCGTCTCGTCGACGATCCTCTGGGCGACGTGGGTCGGGACCTGCTCGTAGCGGAGCAGGTGCATCGCGTAGTCGCCGCGGCCGCCCGTCATCGAGGTCAGCGACTGCGAGTACGTGAGGAGCTCGGCCATCGGCACCTCGGCCTTGATCGTCGTCATCCCGCCGGCCGGCTCCATTCCGTTGAGGCGTCCGCGTCGCGAGTTGAGATCGCCGTTCACGGCGCCGACGGCCTCGTCGGGCACCGTCACCTCGACCTCCATGATCGGCTCGAGCAGCACCGGGTCGGCCTTCGCGTACGCCTCCTTGAAGGCCATCGAGCCGGCAATCTTGAATGCCATCTCGGAGGAGTCGACGTTGTGATACTGGCCGTCGACGAGCCGGACGCGCACCCCCTGGATCGGAGCGCCCGCGAGCTCGCCGTGCTGCATCGCCTCCTGAATGCCCTTGTCGACAGCGGGACGGTAGCTCTGCGGGATGACGCCGCCGACGATCTTGTCGACGAACTCGTAGCCCTCGTGGCCCTCGATCGGCTCGAGGACGATCTCGCAGTCGCCGAACTGGCCGCGGCCACCGGTCTGCTTCTTGTAGCGGTGTCGGGCGCGCGACTCCTTGCGGATCGTCTCGAGGTACGGGACGCGCGGCTGGTGGAGCTCGACGTCGACGCCGAAGCGCCGCTTCGCTCGCTCGAGCGCGACCTCGACGTGCATCTGGCTCATCCCGGCGAGGATCTCCTCTCCGGTCTGCTGGTCGCGCCGCAGCCGTAGCGTCAGATCCTCCTCGGCGAGCCGCTTGATCGCAGTGGCGACCTTCTCCTCCTCGCCCTTGATCTTCGGCGTGATCGCGAAGCTCATCACGGGCTCGGGGAAGTCGAAGCCGGGTGGGTCGGCGTCGACCTCCCGGTCGGTGAGGAGGTCGCCCGTCTGCACGTCCTTGAGCTTCGCCACCGCACCGAGATCGCCCTCGCCGAACTCGCGCACCGGAGCCGTTGTCTTGCCCTGGAGCTGGAGGAGCGAGCCCATCCGCTCCTTCGAGTGGTTGCGGTGCTCGATGAGCGTCGTCTCGCTCGTGATCTCCCCCTTCAGCACGCGGAAGAGGTTGATCTTCCCGGCGAACGGGTCGGCGACGGTCTTGAAGACGAACGCTGCGGTCGTCGCCCCGTCGACGTCGAAGGGTGCGCCGCGCTTCGCCGGGGACGGCACGCCCTCGACGAGCAGGTCGAGCAGCGCGTGCGTACCGAGGTTCTTGGTCGCGACCGAGCACCCGACCGGGAAGATCTCGCCGCGCGTGACGCCCAGCTTCATCGCGGCGGCCACGTCGTGCTCGTCGAGCTCCTCGCCCTCGAGGTAGCGCTCCATCAGCGCCTCGTCGATCTGGACGACCTCGTCGAGCAGCTTCTCGCGGTACTCCTGCGCCAGCTCGGCCATCGAGTCGGGGATCGCGACGGGGTCGCCTTCCTTCTGCCCGTCCGGGCTCATGTACGCGCACATGTGGAGGACGTCGACGATCCCCTCCAACTCGTGCTCCGAGCCGATCGGGATGTGGACGGCGACGCACTTCGAGGAGAACTGCTCCTGGATCTGTCCGAGCGTGCGGAAGAAGTCGGCCCGCTCGCGGTCGAGCATGTTGACGACGAGGACGCGCGCGAGCCCCAACTCCTCCGCGAGCTTCTTGACGCGCGCCGTCCCGACCTCGAAGCCCATGACGCCGGAGACGACGACGAGCGCGCCGTCGACGACACGGAGCGCGCAGCGCGCCTCGCCCTGGAAGGACGGATCGCCCGGACAGTCGACGAGGTTGATCTTCCGTCCCTGCCACTCGGTGTGGGTGACAGACAGCGCGATCGAGACCGCGCGGCGCTGCTCGTCCTCGTCCGAGTCGGAGACCGTCGTCCCCGCTTCGATCGCCCCGAGCCGGTTGACCTCGCCGGTCTGGAACAGGAGCGCCTCGACGAGGGACGTCTTGCCCGTCCCGCGGTGACCGACGACGGCGACGTTGCGAATCTTCCCCGGCTCGGTTGCAGCCATGTGCGCGTGCTCCTCCTGTCCGTGGGTGCTGCCGGAATGCTAGTCCCGCTCGCTCAACCGAGTGCATCGAGGTCGCGGCGGCGGCTGTCTGCGATCCGGTGGTACCCGAGCGACTCGAGCCGTCGTACCTGCTCGGCGAGTACGGCGCGAGCGGATTCCACGTCGCCGAGAACGACGGCGACGCGGGCGCCGACATACGCGGCCCGATCCAAGACGGGGCTCAGGTCGATCCCGGCCGCCCGCCGCCGCACCGACTCCAGGAGCTCCAGCGCCTGGTCTCGGTTGCCGAGCAGCGCCTGCGCGTACGCCTCCGAGAGGTCGAGCTCGACCTGGTCGGCAATGTCTTCTGGGTGGGCAACGGCGCGTCCGCGCTCGATCGTCTGTAGGGCCGCGTCCACCTGTCCGGCCGCAGACTGGTGAAAGGCCGAGATCCCGAGGATGTTCGCGAGGTACATGACGTCGCCGACACGCTCCATCTCTCCCACGTACTCGGTCAAGTCGCGCACGATCGCTTCGTCATCGCGGTCGAAGGTACGCACGCGGTAGACGTCCCACTCCGCGACCACCGCGCCGCTCTCGGAGCCGGTCTCACGAAGCAGCTGCACATGGGCGCCAATGGCCTGTTCCAGCTCCTGCATCGAGATCGCGCCGGCGTCGTACTCGATCCGAGCGCGCCCCGCCGTCAGTGCGGATGCAACGAGCGGTTCCTCCTCAGGTAGGCCGGCCTGGAGCTCGTCCGCCAGGGCGAGCACCTCCGCAACGGGAGCGCCGCTCGCCGTCGCGCTGACCAGGATCGACTCGATGCGCTCCGCCTGCAGTGCACGTGTTCCGGCCTGGAGGAAGAGGTCGTGGGCGCGGCGATAGGCGCGGTTCGCGTCCGCTGAGCGGCATTCGAGCCACGCCGCCCACCCACGTGCACGCTCGCACCGAGCAACGCCGATGACGTCACCCGCCGCCTCGAGCACCGCCTGGGCGCGGTCGAGCGTCGCTGTGTCCGCTGCGGCAGCCGCCGCCGGGCTTCGTGCGGCCTGAAGCGTGATTGCCCGCGCGCGATCCTCGTCGCTTCCGGCCGCGAGCTCCGTCAGGAGGGCGTCGGCTGCCTCGGGCTGGCCGCCCTCGTACAACGCCTCGACGAACTCCGGCAGCATCCGCCTCCGCTCGGGGGCTTCGGGGCAGAGGGCGACCGCACGAGAGAGCAGGTTCCTCGTGGCGTGCATGTCGTCCCGGTCGAATGCCCGACGACCGGCCGTGCCGAGCCGCCCTGCCGCACGACCCGCGAGCTCGACTACCTTCGCATCGTCCGGGTCGAGCTCGCGCCGGTACTGCGCAGCCTGCTCGAGGTGGTAGCCGAGGATCTCGTCCTGCTCGTAGAGGGAGGCATGTCCCTCGAGCCACTCGGCGAACCGCTCGTGGAGCTCTGCGCGCACCGCCTTGGGAAGTGACTCGTACGCGGTGTCCCTGATCAGCAGGTGCCTGAAGCGAAAGGCGTCGTCTCCCGGGATCTGCGTCCGATCTGGTCGGACGAGCTCCTTGCGCACGAGCGACAGCAGCCGTCCCGAGATCTGCTCGCGCTGCGGCTCCGGCGCGAGTGCCGTGACCGCGCCTCGGTGGAAGACCTTCCCCTCGACCGCGCCGCGCTCGATCACCGTACGCTCCTCCGCGCCGAGCGTGTCGAGCCGGGCCTGGAGAAGCGCCTGGATCGTCGGCGGCACCTCGACGCCGTTCCCCGCCTCCCGCGCGAGGGCCGCCATCTCCTCGAGGAAGAGCGGATTCCCCTCGGCCGTCTCCACGATTCGGGCGCGCGTCGCCGCGTCGAGCTCCACCCCGTCGAGCAGCCGCTCGACGAGCTCCGCCGTGTCGCTCTCGTCGAGCGGCTCGAGCAGGACGGAGGTCGCGTTCAGCTTCCCACCCGCCCACCCGGGCCGCACGTCGAGCAGCTCGGGCCGCGCGATGCACAGCAGGAGGATGGGAACGCCGCGCGACCAGTCGCAGATGTGCTCGACGAGATCGAGCAACGGCGGCTCGGCCCAGTGCAGGTCGTCGAGGACGAGCACGACGGGACGTTCCTCGGCCAGCCGCTCCAGCAGCGCCCGTGTCGCGAGCTGTGTGTCGGCGGGTGACGAGCGGATCGCCTCACCGGGCTGGACGCCAAGCTGAAAGAGCGCCTCGACCAGCGGCCAGTACGTGATCCCCTCGCCGTAGGACAGCGCGCGCCCTCGCGCGATCGTCGCGCCGTCCGCGACCTCCTCGAGGAAGTCGGCTACGACACGTGACTTCCCGACGCCTGCCGGGCCGATCAGCGTGAACAGCCGGCACGAGCGGGTCGCCGTCACGTCGGCGAAGTCGGCGCGCAACCGCTCCCGCTCGCGGCCCCGTCCGACGAGCGGGGCGCCGGGACTCCGTGCGAAACCTGCGGCGGCCGCGTCGAGTCGAACGAGCCGGAACGCAGGAACGGGCTCGGCCTTTCCCTTCACGTCGAGCGCGCTTGCCTCTCCGTCGACCGCGTCTCGCACGAGGCGGAACGTGTCGTCGCCGAGCAGGATCTCGCCGGCTCCCGCCGCCTGCTCCAGCCGCGCCGCGACGTTGACCGCGTCGCCCGTTACGAGCGTGTCACCGTCACCCGCGACGACCGCGCCTGTGTTGACGCCGATTCGTGCTTCGAGGCCGAGCTCGTGGACGACGTCGCGCAGCTCGACCGAGGCCCGTACCGCACGCAACGCGTCGTCCTCGGTCGCTGTCGGGATCCCGAACACCGCCATCACCGCATCGCCGACGAACTTCTCGACGGTGCCGCCGTGGCGCTCGAGCACGGTGCGCGCCGCGTCGTAGTACCGGTTCATGAGCCCACGCAGCGCCTCCGGGTCCGTCCTTTCCCCGATTGCCGTCGAGCCGGTCAGGTCGCAGAACAGCACCGTGACGACCTTCCGGACCTCTCGCGCGGGCACGGCGGCTAGAGGAGCCCCGCACGCGGGACAGAACCCGAACCCGTCGGGACTCTCGCGCCCGCACTGGCCGCACGTCAGCACGAGGCGAGTCTACGACGGGCCATGACCCGCGTTTACGGAATCCGAACCAGGAGCTATTACCGTCCGTCGCCAGCCGGCGAGGCCGGACGAGGTCACGTGGAGAACGCTGGGCACATCGTCGCGAACCGCTACCGCCTGCGAGACCAGCTCGGTCGCGGTGGCATGGGCATCGTGTGGCGGGCGCACGACGAGCGCCTCGGGCGCGAGGTTGCGCTCAAGGTGCTGCATCCCTGGGTCGCAGACGACGAGGATCTGCGCGCGCGCTTCGAGCGCGAGGCCGCGGCGCTCGCCCGGCTCGAGCACCCGAACGTCGTCAGGCTCTACGACGTCCTCGAGGACCGCGGACAGACCGTGCTCGTCCTCGAGCTCATCGAGGGCGACGGCCTGCACGCGCTCGTCGGCGGTCGCACGCTCGGCTGGGACGAGGCGCGGCGACTCGGCGCCCCCGTCGCTGCCGCGCTCGCGCACGCGCACGCACGCGGCGTCGTCCATCGCGACCTGACCCCGTCGAACGTGCTCGTCGAGCGCGGTACCGGACGCGTGGTGGTCACCGACTTCGGTCTTGCACGGCTCGCCCGTGGCACGACGACCGCGCCTGTGTCGGGAGTTCTAGCGGGGACGCCAGAGTACTGGGCGCCGGAGCAGGCTTCCGGGGGCGAGACGGGGCCGGCGACAGACCTCTACTCCCTCGGCTGCATCCTCTTCCAGCTTGTCTCCGGGCGCCTGCCGTTCGAGGGCGAGGACCGGCTCGCCACCGGGCTGCGTCGCGCCCACGAGCCGGCGCCGTCGCTTGGCACCGTGGCCCCGCACGCGCCCGCGGAGGCCGTTCGAGTCGTGGACATCCTCCTCGCGCGGCAACCGGCAGTCAGAGGGGACGCGACGGCGGCCGCGCTTGCGCTCGGCGCTGATCCGAGGTCCTTGCCGGCCGCGACCGTCGAGCCGGCGCCCGCCGCACGAGAGGCAGCTCCCACGCTCGTCACCCGTGTGCTTCGCGAGCCCGTGACGATCATCCAGCGCGTCCGCTCGCATCGCCCCGTCCCACGAGGAAGGATCGCGGCGGTCGTCCTCCTGCTCGCAGCCGTGATCGGGCTCACCGGCGGAGTCTTTGCCGTCGCGGGCGGCGACCCGGCCGGTGTGAAGGCGCCGGACGTGGTCGGCACGAAGGTCCGCGCGGCTCGGACGGCGCTCACCGCGAGCGCACGGGACGCGGAGCTGCCGGTCCCGAAGCTCAAGGTCGTCGATCGCTCGTACTCCGAGTCGGCCCCCGCGGGCGCGATCATCGCGCAGGACCCACCCGAGGGCGATCGCATCACCGGCAATGGCGCACTGCTCGTGTCGGTCAGCCGGGGCAGCGCCTACGCCGCCGTCCCGTCCGTGACCGGGCTCACGGGCGCCGACGGCTACGCGCTCCTCGAGCGGCGCGGCTTCACGCCCTCACGGAGCTACGCGCCGTCGACGCAGATCGAGGCGTGGCATGCGATCGAGACCGACCCTTCCTCGGGTGCCCGGATCAAGCGTCCTGCCCGCGTGCAGCTCGTCGTCTCGACCGGCCCGCCGCGGCTCCCCGTGCCTGCGCTCCGAGGGCTGGACGTCAACGCTGCCTCCGAGGCCCTTCGCGACGTCGGCTTCACCCCCGTCGTCGAGGAGCGTCCCAGCACGGCGTCCGAGCCGGGAGCCCTCCTCTCGGTTCGTCCCGCTCCCGGTGCCCGCGTCCCCCTGGGGTCGACGGTGACGCTCGTCGTCGCGCGTGCGCCCCGCTGGGAGGCGGTGACGCGGGTCGAGGGAACCGAGGACGCCGAGCCGCCGGCGTTCGTGGTGCCCGCGGGCGGCCGGCTCGTGCTGTCCACCGTCGACACGTCGCCGCTCGGTCTGTGGGGCGGCAGCGTCGGGGTCCGGCTGTCCGGCAACGGCGAGGGCGAGACGGAGATCCACGCGGGCGAGACGATCGTGCTCGCGGACGCCTCGGAGGGCGAGCGGACGATCGAGGTGGACATCGACGTCGACGGGTCGGCGCACTGGGCGCTGGCCGTCGAGGTTCCGCGCTAGGACGCCCTACGCGTCGGCGGTCGCGCGCACGCCGCCCGACAGGCGTGCCTTGAGGCGGAGCACCGCCTTCGTGTGGAGTTGCGAGACGCGCGACTCGGTGACGCCGAGCACCTCTCCGATCTCCCGCAGCGTCAGCTCCTCGTAGTAGTAGAGCGTCACGACGAGCTTCTCGCGCTCGGGCAGGCGGGCAATCGACTCGGCAAGCGCCTCGTTGAGCTCCGTCTGCTCCAGCGAGAACTCCGGGGCCGGGATCGCCGTGTCCTCGATGGTGTCGATGAGTGCGACCTGGTCGCCTCCGCCCTGCGGCGTCCAGAGCTCGTCGAGCGCCGCCATCGAGGAGCGCGAGATCTCCGAGAGGTTGCGTTCGAGCTCCTCGCCCGAGATGCCCAGCTTGCCGGCGATCTCCTCGTCGCTCGGCGCCCGCATCAGCGTGCGCTCGAGCTCGACGATCGCCCGCTCGATCTCGCGGGCACGCGAGCGCACCGAACGCGGCACCCAGTCGAGCGAGCGCAGCTCGTCGATGATCGCGCCCTTGATGCGCAGGATCGCGTACGTCTCGAACTTGATCTCCCGGTCCGGGTCGTAGCGCTCGATCGCCCCGATCAGGCCGAGCAGGCCGTAGGAGACCAGGTCCTGCTCGTCGACATGCGACGGCAGGCTTGAGCCCAGACGACCGGCGACGAACTTGACGAGCGGGGCGTAGGTCAGGATCAGGCGGTCGCGCACACCGCGATCGCGCGTCGCGCGGTACTCGTGCCATAGCGTCTGAGTATCCCCCCCGACCGGTTGCGTGCTCATGCCGGAGCAGGGCCTCGACGGAAGCTGGTCGCCGCTACCACCCCAGCAGAATACGCCGTCGACCCCCGGACTCATCCCAGCGGGATGGCCAGATCGCCCTATCGGCTTGGCCAGACCCGCCTAGCGAGGTCCCCCATCCAAACGGCGATCGCCGCCGCGGCCAGAGCGACGATCCACGCGCGCCCTCCCTCGAGCGCCGACCAGACCGCGACGAGCGCGAGCGAGAGCGCGATGGCGCCGAACAGGGCTGCAAGCGCGTACCGCTGCATTGCTCGTGACACAGTGTCACAAGCGAGGCAGGGGTACACTGCGCTCCGCAGCCCAGGGGCGTGGCGCAATTGGTAGCGCACCGGTCTCCAAAACCGGGGGTTGCAGGTTCGAGTCCTGTCGCCCCTGCTGAGCGTTTTAAGCCAAAAACCCCGTACCCATGCGGGGTTAAGGCGATCAGGAGCGAACGCTAGCTGGACCCCTGCGGACCCCTGGACCCCCCGGTTACTAGATACGAGAGGCCCGCGAGAGGCCCGCGAGGGAAGGGCTACCGCGAGCGTGCCTCAGCCGCGCAGGAGGCTTGGGAAACGGCGGTGCGTTCCTGCGCCTAGGAGGGTTTGGGGAAATAGCCTTGCGCGGGAGTGCGGCTTCAGGATGAGGTGCTCCCGTGCCTTGTCCGAGCTACTGGTTCAAACTCAGACGGGCCGTAGAGAACCTGAACGAACTCCAAGCGGCGAGAGACCGTTGGGTCGATTCTGACCCAAGCCATGTCGTCGTTGAGTATGAGATCGAGAGCCGAAAGTGGATCCAAACGGTCGGTACGAGCCGTATCTGATCGTCTCGGCCGAGGCGACGGAGGACCCGCGAGTCGTTTCGATCGTGGTCCCGAACCCGGCCTCCGCTTCAGGGCATCAGCGCCTCATCGAGCTCGCGCGGCGGCAAGTTCGATGCCACCGCCCGAGGGCTTCTCCCGAAGCCTAAATTGGCGAGCGGCGCCGCCCCGCTCGCGCGCAGGGGTATGCCGTCGGGTACGCCCCTGCAAGGTGGCCTCGGAGGATCCACCTTGGTGCGGGCGGGCCGGCACCGGACTCGCAGGGCCACGCTAGGTGCCGCCGGCAGTCCCGTATAGGACACGATTGGGTCTTTCGGCCGCGAGCTAGACGGGCGCGGCGCTCCGCGCGGGCGTTCGATCTCGCCACGGTGTGGTTTGATTGACGCCGCTGAGTCCGGGCTACGGCATCAGTGCCTCATCGAGTTCGCGCCAGCCGCCACGGGCGACGATCACCCGGTTCGTGAGCGCGGTCTCAGCGAGGTGCCCGTTCCCCTGCAACGTGGCCGCATGTTTTTGCAGTATGGCGCGAGGGGTACAGAGCGGAGCGCATGGACGCGCAGCGGATCTACCGCACCTTCCGGTCGTATGCGGTTGACCTAGCCGCTTCGCACGACGTGCCGCCTGAGCAGGCGCTCCTGGCGCTTGCTCGTGCCGCTTCTCAATGCCCCCCGAATCTAGCCCACTTCGAGGTCGCGGAGTATGTGCGTGCGCAGACGGAGCAATGGCTCGTGCAGTCGAAGAACAGTGCGCGCGGGCTTCGCGAAACTGGCTAAGCCCCGCGGCGGATGCAACGCGGTCTGCCGGTGCGTAACGCGTTCCCCCACGAAGCAGCGCGGCGCGCCCCGCAAGCTGATCGCGCGGGCCGGGTGGGGCTTGCCCGAACGCCTTGGCGCTTCCAACTGGCGCACGCTGCCCGCCTCGAAACGCTGTCAGTAACCGAGCGGCTCGACCAGCCGATCGAGACAGGTGGTCGCCGCCGCACGCCCGCGAGATCGGCCGTGCGCTCCTGCGACCCGCCGCGAACGTCGTGCCGTCGGACTCGTAGCACCTAATCGTGATGCACGTTGTCATCGAACCCGACAGCCAGACGACAGCGAGGCAGGCTGAAGCACGCGTCCGGATCTGACATCCGTCTGACATTGCTGCGCGGCGCGTCTATCCGTCGGCGATCAGCGGCGACCCGACTCGGCGAGTCGGTGCACCACGGTACCCATCCCCCTCGGGATCGTCATGGCAACGGGGCCTGATCCCGGGGCAAGCATCGTCGCCTTCTCGGGTAGCTCCGAGTTAATCCGGTTGCCGCTTGTCTGCTGGTCGTGCGGATGGGAGAAGGGAGTGGGTTTGCGTGACCGCCTCTGCGACGTCGATGAGCTTGTCGCCGGTCGTTTGTGAGTGCGACTTCAGCAGGGCGAAGGCGGCTTCGGCGTCGATGCTGTTTCGCTCCATCAGGATGCCTTTGGCTTGTTCGATGATCGCGCGGCGCCCGAACGCGCCTTGCAGGCTCCGGAACTCGGCATATCGGCGTAGCGTGATGTCGAGGGCGGTCTCCAGCTCGCTGGTGTCGGCCCCGTCGAGGATCACGTATGCAAAGACACCTCGCTTGGCTGCTTCATGCACGTAGCTTTGGTCTTTCGCATCGAGAACTGCGATCACCGGGCAAGCGGCTTCGTGGACGATCGCGGAGATCTGTTCGAGTGCCTGCTCGCCATCAAGGCCAAGACCGACAAGGCGATTTCTGCGCCCGTGCTTCGACTGAGCGGCCCCACATCGGCGATCTCGACGCCGCCGCCAACGATCTCATGGCCAAGCCGTTCGACGATGCCCGTGATGGTGTCCAGTCTGGCGTCTCCCTCGTTCGCGATCAGCACGCGCAGGCGAGCTTCCGGCTCAGGCGGCATCACGCTTCTCCCTGGCGTTTTCGAGGTCACACTCTGCGAGGTATAGACTTCCTCTGCGGGTGATTCAACACCCGCGACCCGGCGGCCTCAAGAAGCGGACGCCACTTTGAACGTTCCTCATGAACCGGGACGGGCCAGCCTGGATGCCCAGGCGGAACCGGACATCCGGGCTGGCCGATATTCCGGCTCGCCCAAAGGGAGGAACAGATGCCCGCTTCAGCTTCCCGCTCCGAGCACCCGCAAGGAGCCATCCGCGTTGACCTGGAGACAGACGACATCGTCGCGGTCTGCCTCGAAGGAGTCTTCGACCTCACAAACGCCTCGGCCCTCGACGATCAGATCCAGCAAGCGCTCGATCGCGGAAACGACCTGATCCTCGATCTCAGCGAGGCAACCTTCATCGACTCCAGCGTCATCAGAGTCATCATCAGCGCCTCGCGGTCGGCCGGTCGACGAGAGCAGAACATGGTCATCCAACTCGGCACGGCGACCATCGTTGAGCGCGCCCTCGAGATCGCGCGAATCGAGCAAGTACTACCCCGAGCACACGACCGGCAAGAGGCGGTGCGAATGATTCATGAGCAAGGTCAAACGACGTAGCCGTCCCGAATGCCCACCACCATCTCTCGCGCGCACGCGCGCGCACGCGAGGGAGTGACGCGGCTCGAGGGCACCCCTCCCCCTCGCGATGGTCATGGTGATGGGGACCCGACCGCGCGCCAGAGGGCTACTCGGCGACGGATCCCGCTTGTGACGAGGTGTAGTCGGTGCCCGGGCCCCTTCCATACGGTTTCGCTGCATGAACCCCGCCATCGCTCGAGCGACTGGCTCGGGACGCTGGATCTGCAGGTGATGACCCACGCCGTCGATCGTGCACTCCTCGATGTTGGGGAGGGAGGAGCGGAGGAAGTCGGCGATCTCGACCCATAGAGGCTGCGTTTGTAGCGAGGGCAGCTTTGAGTGGACCTCCGACGACACGGGAGCATGCACCGTCATGCGTTTGCGGACCGGACGGACGGGATAGCCACGCGATGAGTCGACCGAAAGGGGTGAAGGACATGCCGATCTGGGTTTGGGTTCTGCTCATCGTTCTGCTTGTGCTCGTGTTGTTCGGCGGGGTGGGATACGGGCGACGCTAGACGAGCGATCTCGGGGCGTCCGGTGGGCGCCCCGCTTACGTCTTGCGGTGCATACGACTTCGGGGCGGCAGGTGCCGGCGGGCCGCCGGTGTCGTCGGCGCCGCAGCCTTGATCGCGGGGCTCTGACCGATCATGGAGCGGCATCGATAGTTTCCGACGGCTGTCGGTCAGGTCGGAGCCGCGCTAGATCCAGTGGCGGTTGCGGGCGAT
>CAWFDO010000021.1:0-97500 GCA_963814565.1 uncultured Actinomycetes bacterium | reverse complement strand
CGGGGTACGAAAAAGGTCGTATCCGAATCGAACGAAGGCGCTCCAGTGTCGCAGGGCTTTCCTTGCCTCCCTCGCGGGCGGCCGAAGGAGTGTATCAGCCGCCGGATCCCTGTCAAGCTGCGGGATCGGCGAGCCTCGCAAAGCGGCGCTTGCCCGCCTGGAGGACCTTGCCGAGCATGTCCGAACGAGGCAGGTCGAGCCCGGCGACCGCCTCCCCGTCGAGCTTCACGCCACCCTGGGAGATCATTCGGCGTGCCTCGCTCGTCGAGAGGCCGAAGGCGGACGCGATCACGGCCGGGACGTGCACGGGATCGTCGGCGGGCAGTGCATGCTCGGGGATGTCGGTCGGCGTCCCGCCCTCGCGAACCACCCGCGTGAAGTGCTCCTCCGCAGCGCGGGCCGCGTCCTCTCCGTGCGAGCGCATGACGATGAATCGCGCGAGCTCGAGCTTCGCCTGCATGGGCTCGGCGTCCGGTACGGGCTGCTCGGCGATGAGCTCCCACCACGGCTCGAGCATCTCGTCGGGAATGCGCATCGTCCGCCCGAACTGCTCTTCGGGCGGCGCGGTGAGCGGCACGTTGTTGCCCACGGAGGAGCTCATCTTCGCTCCGTCCCACGAGAGTAGGAGAGGCGTGGTGAGGACCACCTGCGGCTCGAGGCCGTACGCCTCCATGACCGTCCGGCCGGCCAGGAGGTTGTAGAGCTGGTCCGTGCCACCGAGCTCCACGTCCGCCTCGACCGCGACCGAGTCGTACGCCTGCATGAGCGGATACAGGAGCTCGGAGACGGAGACCGGCTCACCCGCGCCGAGCCGCTTGGCGAAGTCGTCGCGCTCGAGGATCTGCGAAACCGTTGTCGTGCGGGTCAGGCGAAGCACATCCGCGAAGTCGAGACCGGCCAGCCATTCGCCGTTGTAACGCACTTCCGTCCGCTCCCGATCGAGGATGACCATCGCCTGGTCGAGATACGTCCGCGCACTGCGGTCGATCTCGTCGGGATCGAGGATCGGCCGCTCCGTCGACCGTCCGGACGGATCGCCGATGCGCGTCGTGTAGTCGCCGATGATCAGCACACCGAGATGCCCGGCGTCCTGGAACGCGCGCATGCGCTGAAGCGGGATCGCCCGCCCGATGTGGATGTCGGGCGAGGTGACGTCGATGCCGAGCTTCACCCGGAGGGGGCGACCGAGCTTCAGCTTCTCCGTCAGCCCGTTCTCGGGCAGAAGGTGAACCGCATTCCGGGCCAGTGCCGAGATAGACGTGTCGGTGCTCACGGGGAGCCGATCGTACCGGCGCTCGGCTCGGGCTCCGGGGCCCGGCCGCGCCTCCCTGCGAGCACGAGAAGGCCGGCGACACCGGTAAGGGCGGAGAGGCCGCCCGCGAGCCAGAGCGTCTCCCGCGCTCCGAGCGCGCCCACGATAACGCCGCCCACCGCGAGGGCTCCGAGCTCCGCGGCGTTCCGAACGCCGTTCCAGGCGGCGAACGCGCGCCCATGCCGCTCGGGGGCGACCCGAACATGGATCAGCGTCCGCGAGGCGACGTTCTTGACCCCATGCCCGATGCCTCCGACGACGTACATCGCCACCATGAACCCGAAGGCGAGCCAGAACGGCGCGATGAACTTGCCGAGGCCCTGGACCGCGACACCGAGGCAGGCGGCGGTTGCCAGTGCACCGACCCCGACGCGCCGCCCGATCACGTTCGAGCCGATCAGCATCCCCAGCGTCCAGCCGCTGAGCACGATCCCGATCCCGATGTTCTCGACGCCGAGGACGTCCTCGATGTACACGAGGTCGGCCGGGATCGATGCGGACATAAAGAGCAACGAGACGAAGACGACGACCACCATGAGCGCCACGACGGGATCTGCGAGGAGGAACCCGATGCCGTCCCGCGCGCGCCGCTTCTCGCCCTCCGACTCGTGCGTGCCGATCCGGCGACCCGCGATCAGGAGACCGGCGATGCCGACCGCGACGAACGACGCTGCGTCGACGAGCATCGCGGCAGCCGTCCCTCCGGCCGCGACGAGGAGGCTGCCGCAGAGCGGGCCTACGGTGAAGCCGAGGGCCCGGGCCGTCTCGACCGTTCCGTTCGCGCTCTGCAACGACCGCGCGCCCGCAACGACGGGGACGAGAGCGAACTCGGCCGCCTGGGTGACGGCGATCCCGACCCCGAGCAGCGCCGCCAGGACGTAGAGGAGCAGCTGCGAGCCGACGAACGCGAGGGCGACCGCGACCACGGCCTGCGCGGCCGAGATTGTTATCAGCAGGGACCGAGTCTCGACACGGTCGACGAGCAATCCGACGTGACCGGCGAGGAGGACCACCGGCGCCCAGAGGCAGATGAACATCGCAGCGATGGCAATGCCGCCCCCCATCCCGTCGCCCGACATCTCCTTGGCGCGGAGCGCGAGCGCGACGAGCGCCACCCCGTCGCCGAGCGCCGAGAGGCAGATGGCGGCGGCGACGACCCTCAGGTCACGGTCCCGAACCGTCCTCCCCATTGCCCCGCGAGTATTTCGCGACGCGACAACGTCGTCCAGAGGTCTAGCGTGCGCCGAACAGCCGCGCGAGGAACCCCGGCCGCTTGCCGTGCGGATGGTCGTGGTCCGAGTGCTCGTGACTGTGAGTCATCCCGTCGGCATGGGTGTGCTCATGTGCGTGCGGGTGAGCGTGGTCGTGATCCGGGTGGTCGTGCGACGATCCGTCCGCGTGCACGTGCGAATCGGCGTGGGGCTCGTCGTGCGTGTGCTCGTTCATGCTGCTCCTTCGATCGAAACGGGGGCGAACAGCCGAGCCGTTACAGGTGCGCTTCCGGGTCGCGGTCGCCGCGCGACGCGCTCGATCGCAAAGCCGGCCGGCAGCTCGAGGTCATGGCCGGCGAGGAACCGGGAGTCACCCAGGATCCGGTGGCAGGGGCCGTCGCCGACGATACGCCCGGACGAGAGCACCACGGCGCGCTCGCAGAGCTCGGCCGCGAACGGCAGGTCATGCGTCACGACGAGCATCGTCCGCTCGATCTCGGCGAGAACGTCCAGCAACTCGCGGCGCGATCGCGGGTCGAGGTTCGCCGACGGCTCGTCGAGGACCAGCAGGTCGGGGCGCATCGCGAGCACCGTCGCGATCGCGACGCGCCGGCGCTCACCCATCGAGAGCTGGTGCGGAGCGCGGTCGGCGACGTGGAGCATTCGCACCGTGGCGAGTGCCTCGTCCACGCGCGCCTCGACCTCGTCGCCCGTGAGCCCGAGGTTCAGCGGGCCGAAGGCGACGTCCTCGCGGACGGTCGGCATGAAGAGCTGGTCGTCGGGATCCTGGAAGACGATCCCGACCCGTGCCCTCACCTCGCGGACCGTCGCGTCGGTCAGCTCGACACCGGCCACCTCGAGCCGGCCGGTGCCGCGCAGCAATCCGTTCAGCTGGAAGACGAGCGTCGTCTTGCCGGCGCCGTTCGGGCCGAGCAGCGCGACACGCTCGCCGTGCTCGACGTGGAGATCGACACCATCGAGGGCCGGATGGCCGTTCGGGTAGCGGTACCCGACGCCCCGGAGGTGGACGGCGCAGCTCACGGCAGCACCGCCGCGACCCGAAGCGGGACGAGCGCAGCGCCGATCGCCGCGAGGAAGAGGGCATCGCTCCGTGCGAAGCGGAGCGGCACGAGCCGTGGCATCACGCCGTCGTACCCCCGCGCCAGCATTGCGAGGTAGACGCGCTCGCCGCGGCCGTACGTGCGCAGGAAGAGCGCTGTCGCCACGCGACCGACGGGACCTACGTGAAGCAGATTGCGCGGCCGATAGCCGCGCGACGCCATCGCCGCCCGCATGCGCTGCACCTCGTCGACGATCACGAAGAGATAGCGGTATGTGAAGGCGGCGATGAGCACGAAGAGGCGCGGGACTCGCAGCGACTCGAGGGCCGCGAGCACCGCCGGGAACGTCGTGGTCGCACCGAGAAGGACGGCACTGACGATCCCGAGCGACGCCTTCGCCGCGACGGTCGCGAGCGTCTCGAGCCCTTCGACGGAGAGATGGAGCGGGCCGACGGCGACGGTCTCGCCGCCCCGCACGAACGGCACGAACGCGGCGACGAAGAGGACGAACGGGAGGATCACGCGCGTGCGCCGCCAGATGACACCGGGCCCGACCCGGGCCAGGGCAGCCAGGGTCGCGAGGACGGCGCCGCAGGCGATCCACACCGGCCAGGCCGCGAGCGGCGTCGAGACCGCAACCAGGGTCACGGCGACGAATCCGATCACCTTGGCACGGGGATCGCGTCGATGCACGGGGCTCGCGGGATCGCCCGCGAGCCCCGTCAACTCGACGGCGTGATTGCAGAAGGCGGTCACGCGCCTACCGGTGCCTGGTGTCTGCCGGGGTCGGACCGGCGCCGAGCGATCCGGCCGAGCCCGAGCGCGATCCCGAAGACCGCGAGCGTCCCGACGAACCCGGCCACCCCCGTTGCGAGGCGCTCGTTCTCGATCCAGGGGAAGGCGTAGTCCGGGATCGGCGAGCCCTCCTGGAGCGGCGCGAGACGGCCGCTTTCGAGGAAGCCCTTCTGATCCGCCACCTTCTCGAGGCCGTCCGGGGAAGCGGACGCGTACGGTGAGACGGCCACAGCGAGTCCGACGGCCACTGCCAGCGCAAGCGCGGTGAAAGCGAGAATGGAGATCCGGCGCATCGTCAGGCTCCTTCAGGAGTCGCGAGCCCGGGCACGTGCCCGAGCTCGTCGGGGGTCAGGTCGTTCACCGCGATCAGGTCGGGACGCAGGGCAAGCACGGCACCGACCGCAGCGACGGTGATCACCGCCTCGCCGAGCCCGATCAGTGCGTGAACGCCGAGCATGGCCGAGAGGACGGTCGCGAAGGGCACCGTGCCGGAGAGCGAGAGCTCTATCGCCGTCGCGGTCGCTCCGACCATCACTGCGAGCCACGCTCCGGCCGCCGTGATGCCGAGGAAGACGCCGCGGCTCTTCGGCAGCACGTCGCGCGTACCGAGCATCAGGTAGCCGACCAGCAGCGCGCCGATCACCCCCATGTTGAGGATGTTGGCGCCGAGCGCCGTGATGCCCCCGTCCGCGAACACGAAGGCCTGCATCGTGATCACGACCGCCATCGCAACGCAGGCGACCCAGGGGCCGAGGAGGATGGCCGCCAGGGCAGCGCCGAGGAAATGACCGCTCGTCCCTCCCGCAATCGGGAAGTTCAGCATCTGGGCCGCGAAGACGAAGGCTGCCGTGACGCCCAAGAGCGGCACGCGCGCCTCGCTGAGGTCGGTCGACGCCTTACGAAGGCCGATCGCAACGGCGATCACGGTCGGGATCCAGCAGAGCGCCGCGACCCCGTTCGAGAGGAAGCCGTCCGGGATGTGGAGTGCGAGAAGCTCGGTCATGCGGTTGATCCTCCATGGTCGGTCGGAGACGTGTGGCGGCACTCGGCGCACGACGCGCACAGGCCGACGAGCGGGAAGTGCCGGAACTCGGCGACGAACCCGTGCTGCTCGCGGATCAGCGTGCGAACGTCGTCGAACTCGCCTGCCTCGAGTGCGACGACTGTCCCGCAGGCGTCGCACACGAGGTACTCGAGCTCGGTGTCACGCGTCAGCGCGTAGAGGCCGGGCCCGTGACCGAGGTGCATGTGCCGGACGAGCCCGAGCGCTTCGAGCGTCTCGAGGTTGCGGTAGACGGACGCCAGGTCGGAGCGGGGCACGTGTCCCTGGACGCCGTCTGCGATCGCCTCGGCCGCCAGCGGTCGACCGGCGTGAAAGAGGGCCGCGAGCACGATCCGGCGGGCGGCGGAAACGCGGAGACCGCGCTTCCGGAGGGCCGCCTCGGCGGCCTCGACGGACTCGACGTGAACCAGTGGCGTGAGAGGCGAGGCGGTCATCGGACGCCCTTCATTCGTCGGAATCGCAATTGCGGTTCGATCGCAGTTGCGAGTCCTACACGGATCAGACGATGCCCGGAAGCGCGCGCACGGTCATCGCGACACCGACGACGAGGATCACGAGCGCGCTCACGGTCGGGAGCGCCCGCACGAGCGGCCCCTCGAAGCTCATCCGGCTGAAGGTCTGACGGGCGGCGATCGCCACGAGTCCGATGCCCGAGACGACCGCGGCCAGCCCCACACTGAACGCGACGATCAGCACGAGGCCGAATGCCACGCGATGGAGCGAGATGGCGGCGAGGAGGACGACGAGCGCGGTGGGGCACGGAATCAGACCACCCGAGACGCCGACGGCGACGAGCCCCCGCGCGCCGCTTCCCTCCTGTGGCAGATGGGCCTGGGCGTGCTCCTCGTCCGTCATGCCCGCATGGTGATGATGCGCGCCGCCGTGATGGTGATGGCCGTGGTGGTGATCGTGGCCGGCGGGTGCGAGCGCCGCGAGGATCCGCTGGCGGAAGACCGCCACACCGACGAGGACGACGAGGACGGCCGAGACGAGGTTGAGCCAGGGGTAGAGGTCCTCGGGGACGATGAACTGCGAGAGCCCGAGCGTCACGAAACCGAGCGCGAAGACACCGATGGTGTGCGTCACGGTGACGATCCCGCCGAGTATCAGCGCGTCGCGCGGGCGGCCTCTGGTCCCGATCAGGTAGGCCGTCACGATCGCTTTCCCGTGGCCGGGAGTCAGGGCATGTGCGGCGCCCCAGAACATCGCGACGAGCAGCGCCACAAGGACGACGCCAAGGCTGAGCTCCTGCTCCTCGATGAGCGCTGCGAAGCCGCCTTCGCTCGCCGAGGCCGGACGGCTCGCACCGGCCTCCGATGGACGCTCGAGCAGCGGAGCGACACCTGCGTCATCCCCCGCCTCGACGCGGGCCAGCGCCGAGCTCACGTCGAGCGGGCTCGTGAGAAGGTCACCGGGATAGGCGCGGAGGCGGTCGCTCACCGTCGCCTTCGGCACGGACGAGGACACGAGCACCGCGCCGCGCTCGGCCCGGATCACGATTTCGCGCCAACCGAGACGGTCCGCGAAGGTGACGTCGCGGATCGTGAGCTCGTGCAGCCGGCCCGGCTCGACGCGACCTGCGTCGAGGACGAGCTCGAGGCGGGTAGTCCTCAGGCCCGCTGCGCCGACAGGGAAGGAGAGAATGCGCTCGAGCGGCATCAGGGGACGCCTGGCGCCGTCGATCTCGAGGTGCAACCCCGCCGCGATCGTGCCCTCCAGGTCGGCCGCGTAGGCTTTCCGGCCCGCGCTTGCGACCCGCGACTTCGCCTGGAAGGTCGGAATCTCGGCCAGGTCGAGGACGTACACGACGTACGCCCTGTCGCCCGAGAGCACGGCTTCGGCGTAGTGGTTCGTCGTGAAGTTGCCGAGCGGGTGCGCGCTCGCCGTGCCCGCCAATGCGAGTACGGCCGCGATCGTGACGGCGAGCGTTGCGGCGGTCCTGCGAAGCATCGACGAGCTCCTCTCTCGTTTCCGACAGGACGTGTTCGCACGCGGGACGCGTGCGGTTCGGTGGACGGGCCCGGCTCCAACCTCGGACCCGTCCACCGTGAGCGAGCCCCTACCGGTTCTGATGCACTCGCGTCACGCCGTCGTGCGGCGAGGCGAGGAACGGGAACGTCGCGGGGTACGCCTTGTCGTTCGACTCGACACCGTCGATGGTCGCGAGCGGCACGTAGTTGGTGCCGCCGACGGCCTTCGCGGCGATGTCCGTCACGTCGTCCTTCGGACGCCGACCGTTCGGCCACGCGGCTGCGTCACCGCCGAGCGCGCCGGGGACGCTCGACTGAAGGCCGAGCGGTGTCGGAGGCGTCGCCAGGTTGAGCCGCAGCAGGTCGGAGTTGGCTCCGCCCCGTCCCGCCCCATAGACGATCGGGTTGTACTGCAGGAGGAGCGCCTGCAGGTCGGTGCGGTTGAAGCCGGCCAGGTCGAGCCCGGTGTTGGCTGGTGGGCTCGGCGTGCAACCGGGGAGTGCGATGAGGCAGCCGGTCGGCACGCCGAACACGAGCTGCTCGGCGAGCGCGAAGCGCGGCTTGAGGTAGTAGTTGAGGAACTGGGACTCGTCGTCGGGCTTCGTCCCGTTCCAGCGGTCCTTGTCTCCCGTCCCGATGATCAGCTCGTTGACGAGCGGGTTCGCGAGCCGCTGCACCTGGACGCGCGCGATGCCGCCCGAGGACACGTCGAAGCCGCGCTCCGTGCGGATCGTGACTCTCGGCCGCGTCGTGAACCCGTAGGAGCCGATCACGTTCGAGCCGTTCGAGATCATCGCCATCGGCACCTCGATGGCGATCGTGTGCACGTTGTGACCCGCGAGCATGTCGATGCCCGGCTTCGGCGGGTTGCCGAAGAAGGGTGCGAGGTTCAGGGTGTCGAACGCCGCACCGAGGTCGATGTAGAACGGATCGTCGCGCGGGCCCGCGAACACGCGGATCCCGCCCGACAGCGACTTGATTCCCTCGGAGAGGAAGCTTGCCTCGTAGTTCGGCGTGGTGCGGGGGCCGACGTTGTCCGGAAGTACGGGGAGCGAGCCGTCGTGCAGCTTCTTCCCGTTCATCGAGACCTCGTAGGTCTGCCGGAGGCCGTTGCCCGGATCGTCGACGTCGTCGACGACGGGGAGCGGGCCGCCGCCGATATAGCGGAGCGGGAGACCGAGGTCCTTGGTGAGGCCGCGGAGCTCGTTCTTGAAGCGGACGTCGAAGCGGACGTCGTCCGCCTTGCCATCCCGGTCGTTGTCGATCCCGATCGAGTACGTCACGCTCGGGTCGAAGCCGTAGTAGTTCGGGCCCGAGCTCGGCTCCTCGCCGGGGTTGACGTTCATGATCAGCACGACCCGATCGGACTTCCCGGTCTCGTAGCTGCGGAACATGAAGAAGTCGCTGATGTCCGCTGCGGGATCGAGCGAGATCAGCGGCGCCTCCCGGTGGCTGGCCGCGTTCGCGCCATCGGGCGTCACGCGGCCGGCGAACAGGGCGGCGATCGCGGCCACGGCACCGAGCATCAGCGTCAGCGCGAGGCCATGTCTCCTGACCGTCATGGGGTTCCTCCCTTGTCGGTGCGGTCGAGCGTTGTTCGCTGCCGCGGCCGCGGACGGTTCGGGCTGTCAGGACGCGAGACGCCGGGCGACCGGCGCCCAGCGCACGGAGAACGCCGGATCGAGCGCGAGAGCACGGCGCGCCCAGTCGCGGGCAGCTTCCCGGTTGCCCGCGCAGCGCTCGATCTCGGCGCGATGGAAGAAGACGAGCGCGTCGCGGGTACCCAGCCTGAGCGAGCGCTCCGACCATTGCCGCGCGTCGCCGCAACGTCCCGTGCGCGCGAGCGCCCATGCGAGCGCGTCGTCTCCCAGGATCGACGGCCGCGCCGCACGGGCAGCGCGTGCGCGTGCCACGAGCGTCGCCGTCCCGATCCGGTGGTCCGCGTCGAAGACCACGGACTCGACATCGGTACGCACCCCGTTCGCGGTGAGGATCCGGTCGATCGCGCGGACGGTCGCGACCTGCTCCCGAGCGGCGCGGCGGTGTCCCGCGCGATCGTAGAGATCGGCGAGCAGGGCGACGAACTGTGGAAGGGGAACGGCGGTGGCAGCGACGCGCGCGTAGCGGATCGCGCCGCGGAGGTCCCCACGCGCGACCGCAACCCGCGCGAGCTGCTCGGACGCGTACACGTATCCCGGCAGAAGGGCCAGAGCGGCCCGTAGGTGCCGTTCGCCGCGCTGGACGCGGCCCGCTCGTAGGTCGAGCTTTGCCAACTCGACGTTCGCCCAGGCGGCAGGCTCGCGCTGGGCCGATGCGGCGTCTGCCGCGAGCTGCATCGCCTGACGGGCGCCTGGAAGGTCCCCGATCAGCTCACGGGCGTACGCGATCCGGGCATAGGACGCCACGCTCGGACGGAGGGCGACCATCCGCTCGAAGGCGCGGAACGCCTCTTCGTAGCGGCCGAGCTCGATCAGCGCGTCGCCGACGACCCCGTAGCCGCGGGCGCTCGACGGTGCGAGGCGCTGCGCGCGTCGACCGAGGTCGAGCGCGGAGCGAAAGTCGTGTCGAATCAGCGCGAGCGAGCCGAGGCCCGTCACGGCGAGGGGGTCCTGCGGGTCGAGGCGCAGCGCGCGCCGGAGCGCGGCCTCGGAGCGAGGCAGGTTGGAGGCGTCGGCCGTCTCGCGCCAGCGCTGCTGGTAGGCGTAGCCGAGTAGTACGAGCGACCGTCCGTCGTCGGGCTCGGCCCGCACGGTTCGCTCGAGCTCGCGGACGTCGGCGCCGCCGCCGGCCGACGCGATCCCCGCCAGGACGCGATCGGCGGCGAACGCGGTGCTTCCCGACGAGGCAGGAAGAGCGCCGGACGCGGCGTCGCCGTCGCGCAGCACGCCGCCCAGGAGCGATCCGAGGACGAGGCCCAGGACGAGGACAGCAGAGGTGATCAGCTTGGCTCTGGTGCGCACGACGATCCTGCTTCGCGTGTGGGGCCGGCCCGGTTCGGACCGGCCCCACAGGTGCCCTCTACTTCTGGAGCCCCTTCGTGTTGTCGAATCCCGCCTTCGGGTCGGCGGCATAGGGGAACGCGCCGAGCAGAGCGACGTCGTCGCCGTTGACGCCGTCGCCGAGCGGGAGCTTCACGTCCTTCAGGAATCCGCCCACCGCCTGCTCCGCGATGTCGATCACGTCGTCACCGAGGCGGCGGCCGTTCGGCCAGCCCTGAGTGTCGCCGCCCAGCACGCCGAGCCGGTTGGGGCTCTTGGTGACCGGGACGGTGAGGTTGAGCCGGAGCACGTCAGCGAGCTTCGGCCCGGTGAAGTTCAGCTTCGGCACGCCGGTGAGGAGGACGGCGACGAGGTCGTCCCGTCCTTTCTCGGGCGCGCCGAGCTTGTACAGCTTGTTGATCACCGCGGCGAGGATCGGCTCCGTGTAGTACTTGCGGAACTCCGACTCGCTCCACGGCTGGAGGGCGTTCCAGCGGTCCTTGAGGCCCGTCGGGATGATGACCTCGTTGACGAGCGGGTTGCCCAGGCGGTTCACCTGCACCCACGCGCCACTGTCGCGGGTCGTGGCACCGCGTGTCGTGACCTTGCGCCGGTCGACGGAGCCCCAGACGCCGATCGTCCCGTTCTTCGCAGCGAGACCCGCGATCGGGACCTGCACGGCGAACGTGTGAACGCCGTAGCCGGCGAAGAAGTCCTTCCCGCCACCCATGTTCCCCGTCCCCTTGCGGATCGCGACGAGGTCGAAGATCGCCCCGATGTCGCCGAAGAACGGGTCGTCGCGCTGGCCGGCGAACGCCTTCGAGGCGCCGCCGTCGAACGAGGCGACCGACTTCGCGGCCATGTTCCTGTAGCCCGGGGTCGAGCGATTGCCGATGTTGTTCGGCGGCGTCGTGCCGCGTGCGACGACGGTCGTCTTCCCCTTCGCGATCCGCGTCACCGTGTACGGCTGGGCGGTATCGCCGAGGAAGAACTGGCCCGTCCTGCGCTGGAACTGGAACCGATAGATGACATCCGGTCGGACATCGCCGGTGGTGTCGATCTTCAGGTTGTAGCGAGCGCTCGGGGAGAACGTGTAGTAGAGAGGCCCGGCGCCCGGATCCTCGGCGGGGATCACGTTCGCCAGGATCGTCACGGTGCTTGCCTTGTCGGGGCTGCGGAACGCGTAGACGTCCGTGAGATCCGCCGCGGGGTCGTCCGCGATGAGCGGCGCCTCGCGATGGCTGGACGCGGTTCCGTCGCCCGGACCGAGCGTGGTGGCCGCGGCGACCGCGGCCGTGCAAACAGCCGCGGTGAGCGCGGCGATTGCGATGCCCTTGCGCATCGTCGTACTCCTTCGGTCGGGGTGGTCGATCAACGGGGCTTGTTCGCCGAGTCGTCGCCGTCGGTTCGGTGAACCACTCGGAGGGCTCGCGCCGAATAAGCCCGATGAGTGCGGGTATCGAGTCCGTGGTACGGTCCGCCGTGCCGGCGCCGCCGGTCGTCTGGTCGATGCGAAAGCAGCATGCGCACCTGTCCGACGAGGCCCTCGTGGCGCTCGTCGCGCGCGGGGACGAGGCCGCCCTCGCCGAGCTCTACGACCGCGTCGGCCGGATCGCGTACGGGATCGCGTTCCGCATCCTGCGGGACGACCGGCTCGCCGAGGACGCGGTGCAGGAGGGGTTCCTGGCCGTCTGGCGCTCGGCCGCGACGTTCAGGGCCGACAGGGCGAAGGCGAGCACCTGGATCGTGACCCTCGTGCACCGACGAGCCGTGGATCTCGTCCGGCGCGAGGATCGGCGACGCGCTGAGCCTCTCGATCTCGAGCAGCGCGACGCGCCCGACCCGGCCGGCTCGGCAGAAGACGAGGCCTGGCTCGGTTTCGAGCGCGACCGCATCCAACAGCTCCTCCGCACGCTGCCCGACGCGCAGCGCGAGGCCCTCGAGCTCGCGTACTACGGGGGGTATTCGCAGGCCGAGCTGGCCGAGAGGCTCGGCGTGCCGCTGGGTACCATCAAGAGCAGGATGTTCGCCGGCCTCGCGCGCCTGCGAGAGCTCCTGGACGACACCGAATCCGAGGGATCGTGGACGCCGAGACTCACGAGCTGATCGCGGGATACGCGCTCGACGCGCTCGAGCCGGACGACCACGCCCGCGCCAAGGAGCTGCTCGCGACGTCCGAGGAGGCCCGCGAGGAGCTTCGTGCCTACTCCGAGGTCGCGGCCGCGATGGCAACGGCCGCCTCCGGTCCGACTCCGCGGCCGGAGCTCCGCGACCGGATCCTCGACGGCGCGCGCGCCGAGCCGCAGAACGTCGTCTCGCTCGAGGGATACCGGCGGTCCCGCGTCGTACCGGCGCTCGCGGCGACCGCCGCGCTCGCCGCCGTGGCGGCGCTGGCGCTCGGGATCTGGGGCGCCGGTGCCTCCCGTGACCTCGACGGCGCCCGGGCCGCCCTCGAGCGGCAGCGGGCCGCGACGGCCGTGCTCTCCGATCCCGATGCACGAGTGGTCGACCTCGAGACCGGGGACGGCCGGCTCGTCGTGGACGAAGACGGCTCGGCCGTGCTCGTTCTGAGCTCGATGGCGCCCGCCCCGGACGGTAAGACGTACGAGGTCTGGGTCGCGAACGACGGGGTGCCGGTGCGCGCAGGCGTCTTCGAGGGCGACGGCGAGCGCGACGTCGTACCCGTCGATGAGACCGTCGGCGACGGATCCGTCGTGCTGGTCACGGTCGAGAACGAGGGCGGCGTCGACGCGCCCACCTCGGACCCGATCGTCGTCTCGCAAGCCGCATAGCGTGGCGTCCCTCCGGGAGCTGCTCGAGGTCAGCTGGGCGCTGCCCGCCGACGTGCGGGACGACGGCACCGCGCTCGTCCGCTGGAACGTCCCGGGCAGCTTCCAGCTCTACCTCGTCCCGCCTGGCGGGGAACCCGTGCAGCTCACGGACCTCGGCGAGCCCGCCTCCGGCAGATTCGTCCCCGGGAGCGATCGCATCCTGCTCGCGTTCGACGACGGAGGAAACGAGAGAGCGCAGCTCTACCTCCTCGACGCGCGCCCGGGCGCGGCTGCCGAGCCGCTCGTGGTCGAGCCGGAGTACCTGCACGAGACGCCGCGCCTCGACGCCGACGGCCGCCGGCTCGCGTATGCGTGCAACCGGCGCAACGGGCGTGATCTGGACGTCTTTCTCCACGATCTCGAGACCGCCGAGGAGCACTGCGTGTTCGACCGCGGCGGGTACTGCGAGGTCGCAGGCTTCTCGCCGGACGGGCGCTGGCTCGGCGTTCTCCAGCTGACCGGCAACACCGGGGACAACGACCTCCATCTCGTCGACCTCGTCGAGGGCACGGTCGTGCTCGTCGCGCCCGACGAGCACGACGCGATGTTCGGCGCGCCCGTCTGGGCGAGCGACTCGGCGTCGTTCCTCTTCGCGTCGAGCAGCGGCCGCGACACGGCCGCCATCGCGCGCTACGCGATGACGACACACGAATGGGACTACGTGATCGAGGGCGACTGGGACCTCGACTGCCTCGGCGATCGTGAGGGCCGCGTCCTCGCGGTCCATGCCAACGTCGACGGGAGCTCCCGCCTCGAGCTCTACGACCCCGCCACCCTGGAGCGCAGACACACGGTCGCCCTACCGGATCGGGGGATGCTCGACAGCCTCGTCGTGTCGTCGTCCGGCCACAGCCTCGCGTACGGGTTCTCGTCCCCGCGGTCGCCGTGGAACGCGTGGCTCCTCGACACGGCGACCGGTGCGTCGCGCCTCTTGACGGAGAGCCCGACCGGTGTCGCCGCGGACGCGCTCGTGGCACCCACCGTCGAGCGCTTCGCGTCGTTCGACGGCGAGCCCATCCCGTTCATCGTCTACCGCCCCGCATCGGAGGCGCGCGCGCCGGTCCTCCTCGAGATCCACGGCGGCCCGGAGGCGCAGCGCCGGCCGATGTGGATCCCGCTCGTCCAGTACCTCGTCGCGCAGGGTCTCGCCGTGGTACAGCCCAACGTGCGCGGCTCGACCGGCTACGGAAAGCGCTTCGAGCACCTGGACGACGGTCGGCTGCGGCTCGACACGGTGCGCGACGTCGCCGCGCTGCACGACGCGCTGATGGCGGACAGGCGTTTCGACGCCGAGCGCACCGTTCTCTACGGGGGCTCGTATGGCGGCTACATGGTGCTCGCGTGCCTCGCCTTCGAGCCGGAGCGCTGGGCCGGCGGGGTCGCCGTCGTGCCGATCTCGAGCTTCGTCACCTTCCTCCGCAACACCTCGGAGTACCGGAGGGCGTTCCGCGAGCGGGAGTACGGCTCGCTCGAGCACGATCTCGAGTTCCTCGTCGACGCCTCGCCGATAACGCACGTCGACCGGATCCGCGCGCCTCTCTTCCTGATCCACGGCGCCAACGACCCGCGCGTGCCGCTGGGCGAGGCCGAGCAGATCCACCGGGCGCTCGCCGAGCGAGGCGTCCGCTCCGAGCTCCTCGTCTACGACGACGAGGGGCACGGGCTGCAGAAGCTCCCGAACCGCCTCGACGCCTACCCGCGCGTCGTGGCCTTCATCGACGAGATCCTCGGTCGGGAGCCGGGCGAGCACTAGAGGCCGGACGGCAAACGGCGTAGAGTGGCGGGATGCCGGGCCACTTCGACGTGATCGTCGTCGGAGGTGGAACAGCGGGCTGCGTGCTGGCGGCCCGGCTCAGCGAGGAGGCGGAGCGAACCGTCTGCCTCGTCGAGGCCGGCCCGGACTACGGACGCTACGCGGATCGGCGCTGGCCGGCGGACATGCTCGACGCCCGGAACCTGCCGATGTCCCACCTGTGGGAGAACGAGCCGGACGATCGGTCGGCCTCACGGGCGAGGATCATGGGCGGCTGCTCCGCGCACAACGCCTGCCTCGTCGTCTGGGGGTCGCGCGCCGACTACGACGAGTGGGGCGACGGCTGGTCGTTCGTCGAACTCGAGCCGTACCTCCGTCGAGCCGAGACCATGCTCGAGACGCGGACGCATCGCGCAGGCGACCTGTCACCGTTCCACCAAGCGCTGCTCGAGGCAGGTCCACGAATCGGACTGCCCCTCCTCGAGCACCCGAACGACCTTGACGCAACCGTCGGCGTCGCGCCGGCCGCCGTCAACGCCCGCGGCGCGGTCCGCTGGAACACGTCGTTCGCCTACCTGGACGAGGCGCGACCGCGGCCGAACCTGACGATCGCGGCCGAGACGCTCGTCGATCGCGTCGAGCTCGACGGCCGGCGCGCAGTGGGCATCCTCACCGATCGCGGTCGCTTCGAGGCGGACACCGTGATCGTGGCGGCGGGAGCGTACGGATCGCCTGCAGTGCTGCTCCGCAGCGGTATCGGCCCAGCTCCGGACCTCACCCGTCTCGGCATCGCTCCCGTCTCGGGCCTGCCCGTCGGTCAGGGCCTGGCGGATCATCCCGGTGTCGGAGTCGAATGGGCCGCCGCCGACGCGCACGTGCCCGAGCGTGGACCCGTGTTCGCGACGTCCCTGATCGTTCGGGCCCGCAGCGGCTCGTGCCCGGAGGACTCGTGGGACCTCCACTTCCTCCCGTGGCTCGAGCAGGAAGGGGACGGCTGGCGGACGACCGCGGTCGTCTATCTCCTGAAGCCGGACTCGCGCGGCTCGGTCACCCTTCGCTCGACCAATCCGCGGGATCCGCCGCTCATCGACCACGGGTTCCTCACCGAGCGGCACGACCACGACCGGCTCGAGAGCGGCGTCGAGCTCCTGCGCCGCCTGGCCGAGGAGGCCGGAGCCGGCGAGGAGATCCGACCCGGCGACGTCGACTCGCTCGACACGTATCTCCAACGCGAAGTCAGGGGAATCTTCCACCCGACCGGCACGTGCGCGATCGGCGCCGTCGTCGACCCGCGCGGCGCGGTGCTGGGCATCGACGGGCTGTTCGTGGCCGATGCTTCGATCGCGCCGACGATCCCACGTGCGAACACGAACCTGACCGCCGTGGCGATCGCCGAGAGGATCGCCGACTGGCTCGGCTCGTGAGCTGATCACGGCACAGAGACGGCACGAACGCGCTCCGACCGGCCCGTACACTCGTTCGGGTGCCGGTGGTGAGCGACCTTCGCCCTGCTCTGCGGGAGCAGTTCGGCTTCGACGACTTCCGCCCAGGGCAGGAGGACGTGGTCCGTGCCGCGGTGGAAGGCAGGGACACGCTCGCGCTCATGCCGACCGGCGCCGGCAAGTCGCTGACGTATCAGCTCGCCGCGATGCTGCGGCCCTCCCCCACGCTCGTCCTCTCGCCGCTGATCGCGCTGATGAAGGACCAGGTGGACAAGCTCCCGCCGCAGATTGCGGCGACGGCGACCTTCGTCAACTCCTCGCTCGCGCCGGACGAGGCGTCGTCGCGCCTCGCGTCGGTCGCCTCGGGCGAGACCCGGCTTCTCTACGCCGCTCCGGAGCGGCTGCGGCAGCAGAGGTTCGTCGAGACGCTCCGCCGGATCGGCGTCGGGCTCGTCGTGATCGACGAGGTGCACTGCGTGAGCATGTGGGGGCACGACTTCAGGCCCGACTACCTCTTCATCCGTCGCGCGCTCGACGTGCTCGGCGAGCCCGCCGTGCTCGGGATGACCGCGACCGCGACGCCGACGAATGCCGAAGCGATCGCCGAGGCGCTGGGCCGGTCGTTCGAGGTCGTGCGCACGAGCGTGCACCGCCCGAACCTCCGCTACGACATCGAGCGCGCGGAGAACGGCGAGGAGCGCCTGCGGGCGCTGCTCCGCCGGCTGCGGGGGCTCGACGGCGCGGCGATCGTCTACGCGCGGTCCCGCCGCTCGTGCGAGGAGATCGCGCGCACGCTCGTCGGTCACGGCGTCCGGGCCGAGCACTACCACGCGGGGCTCGAGGCGGAACGAGCGGACGCGCGTCCAGGAGGCGTTCGTCTCGGGGCAGACGCCCGTCGTGGTCGCGACCACCGCCTTCGGGATGGGGATCGACAAGGCCGACGTGCGGCTCGTCGCGCTGGTGAACCTCCCCGACTCGCTCGAGAGCTACGTACAGATGGTCGGCCGAGCGGGACGGGACGGCGCGCCGAGCGACACGGTGCTCCTCGCCGGCGATGCCGACGCGTCGGCGCTCCGCCGCTTCGCGCTGCGGGACGTCCCGACCCCCGACCTCCTGCGCCGCGTGTACCGCGTGCTGCGCGACAGCGGCGGCACGGTCGATCCGGAGGCCGTCGCCGGAGTGCTCGGCGACGACCACGATCCACGGGTTCTCGTCGGGATGCTCGACCAGGCGGGGATCGTCCGGCGCGGCTACGACGCCGGACGCACGATGCGGGTCGAGCTGCTGCCGGTCGAGGACGGCGCCGGCGCGGTGGTCGACGGCCTGCTCGACCGGCTCGCACGCGAGGCGGCGGCCCGCGTCGAGCGGATCGTCTCGTTCGCGGACTCGACCCGCTGCCGCCATCTGCAGGTGGCCGAGCACTTCGACGAGACGCTGGCGATCCCGTGTGGAGCGTGCGACGTGTGCGCGCCCCGCGCGGTGGCACCCCAACCCGTCGCCGTCGCGCCGCCGCTCCCGGCCGATCCCGCGGAGGCGATCGTCGATGCGGTCCGCGGGTTGACGTGGCCGCTCGGACGGCGGAGCCTCGTGGCCCTCCTCCGCGGCTCCGTCAAGGCGCCGCCGAGCGCACGCCGCTCTGCGGCGTTCGGCGCCCTCGCCGCGGCGTCCGACGCGCAGGTGACGCGCTGGGTCCGGGCGCTCGAGGTGGCAGGGGCCCTCGACGAGGTCGAGACGGACGGATTCCGCGTCCTCCGGGCGTCGTCGGCGGCTGCGCAACTTCCGTCGCTCGCGCCGCCGGCGGCGGCGGTAGCGTCCGAGCCACTCGCCGCGGAGCTTCGCGCATGGCGCACGACCCGCGCCCGGGAGGACGGGGTGCCTGCCTACGTCGTCCTGCACGACGCGACGCTCGACGAGCTCGCTGCGAGGCGCCCGCGCTCGACGGGGGAACTCGCCGCGATCCGCGGCTTCGGCCCGACGAAGCTCGAGCGGTACGGCGACGAGCTTCTCGCGCTGCTGGAGGCGTGATGTGAGATCCGAGTGCGTGAGGAGATGGCCTGCACCAAGCAGCGTGGTCGGCTCGATCGGCGTGCAGGCTGGTTGCCTGGATGCCGAGCGAGACGGCCGCGATGCGCCGTGTGCAGGCCACCATCCGTGCGTGCTCGGATTTCGCATCAAGACTCCTACCGCCGGCTGACGGCGCTCCCCGCCGGGGCTACAATTCCTCGGCTTTGCGGCTCGGAAGACGTACGGACGCGACGCCGCCGCGTGGCCGGATCCGCAAGCGGCGCTTCGCAGCGCTGCTGCTGGTCCTCCTCGCGCTGTCGGGTGCAGCCTTCAGCTTCGGCCTCGTGACCGCGGTCCGGAGCGAGATCGCCGCACTCGACCCGTCGCACCCGCAGCGCGACGTCGACACGGTCATCTACTCGGCGCCGAACGCGTCGGGGCAGCGGCGGGTGCTCTCGATCCTCCGCGGCGACGAGAGCCGCGTCCTCGTAGGGTCGGAGGCGATCGCGCCGATCATGAAGCAGGCGATCGTCGCCGTGGAGGACAGGCGCTTCTACGAGCACAACGGCGTCGACCTCCGCGGCATCTTCCGCGCGCTCTGGCAGGACATCCGCAGCCAGAGCGTCGTCGAGGGCGGATCGACGATAACGCAGCAGTACGTGAAGAACGCGTACAGCCGGAACGACGTGACGATCGGCCGGAAGGTGCGGGAGGCCGCCCTCGCATGGCAGCTGACCCAGCGGTGGCCGAAGGACCGGATCCTGACCGCCTACCTCAACACCGTGTACTTCGGGAACGGCGCCTACGGCATCCTCCAGGCCGCCCGGACCTACTTCCACGGCAAGAGCGCGGCGGAGCTGACGCTTCCGGAGGCCGCGCTCCTCGCGGGGATCCCCCAGAGCCCGGCGCGCTACGACCCCGTTCGCCACCTCAAGGCAGCCCGTGATCGACGGTCGTTCGTGCTCGACCAGCTGTACCAGCAGGGGCGCATCAACCGGGCGGAGCTCCGCCGTGCGAACGCGACGCCCATGCCGAAGCCCGAGGAGATCCGGCTTCCCGGCACACGCGGCCCTGCGCCGTACTTCGTCGGGTATGTCACCGACCAGCTCGTCGCCAAGTACGGAGCCGAGCGTGTCTTCGGCGGCGGGCTCGAGGTGACGACGACGATCGACCTCGACCTCCAGGACAGCGCCCGCGAGGCGATCCAGAAGGTGCTCGACGATCCGGACGGCCCTGCGGCGGCGCTCGTCGCGATCGACCCGCGGACGGGTGCCGTACGTGCGATGTTCGGCGGCACGAACTTCCAGCGGAGCCAGTTCAACCTCGCAACGCAGGCGGAGCGGCAGCCGGGCTCGTCGTTCAAGCCGATCGTGCTGGCGAGCGCCTTCCGACAGGGCATCGCACCGTCGACGCGCCTGACCTCGAAGCCGATCGAGATCGATGCAGGCGACCGCATCTGGAAGGTCTCGAACTACGAGGGCTCCTACCTCGGAGAGGTCGACCTCGCCCGCGCCATGGTCTCGTCGGACAACTCGGTGTATGCGCAGCTCACGAAGGTCGTCGGCCCGAGGGCGATCGTCGAGACTGCCCGGCGGCTCGGCATCCGCTCCGAGCTGCCCGCGTACTTCTCGATCGGCCTTGGCGCCGTCGCCGTCAACCCGCTCGACATGACGCGCGCCTACGCAACGATCGCGAACGACGGCAAGCGCGTCGACGGAGCGATCATGGGCGACGTCGCACGCGTCGTGCGGGCAGTCCGGTTCCGCAAGAGCGGAAAGACCCGCGCGAACGCGCCCGTCCAGAGAACCGTGCTATCGCCGGGCGAGGCGGAGACGCTGACGTCGATCCTCACCGATGTCGTCGGGCAGGGCACCGGCCGACGGGCGCAGCTCGTCGGTCGCGAGGCCGCCGGCAAGACCGGGACGACCGACAACTACGGCGACGCCTGGTTCGTCGGCTACACGCCCGAGCTCGCGGTCGCGGTGTGGGTCGGCTACCCGAACGAGCTCAAGCCGATGGAGACCGAGTTCAACGGGGAGCCCGTCTCGGGCGGGACGCTGCCGGCACTCATCTGGAAGGCCTTCATGACGCGCGCGCTCGACGACGAGGAGCCGCAGTCGTTCACTTCGGCCCCGTACATCCCCGCATGGGACGTGCGCGTCGTCAACCGCGGTGGCGGCTGGCGGCTCGACAACGGGTACTGCCCCGGGACGCGCCTGATCTCGTACTTCGCGGGCCGCGCGCCGTCGAAGACGGCGGCCTGCTACGCCAACGAGGTCTCCGTGCCGGTCGTGATCGGCCGCTCGGTGGAGTCCGCGCGGGTCGCGCTGGCGTCGGTCCCGCTGGCGGCGGATGTCATCTACGTCCCGGCGAAGCCGCGTACGCGCCCGGGCGAGGTGGTGAAGCAGCAGCCGCGAGGTGGGTTCCTCTCCGCGAACGGGAGCGTCCGGCTCTGGGTGTCGACCGCCAGGGACGGCCTCGTCCCGAACCTCGTCGGCTCGAGCCTCCCGGACGCGCGGGAGCGGAGCCGGAAGCTCAAGCTCACGCTCCGCATCCGCTACGCCGACGGGGCGGCCGGGACCGTCCTCGAGCAGAGCCTCGAGCCGGGTATCGCCAGCCGTCCCGGCCTTCCTATCACGCTGCTCGTCGGGCGCGGCTCGACCAGCTAGACCCTGATTCGACGTAGCGCCAGGGCTTCTCCACCGCCTTGGTGATGCCGATCCTCGGCGTCTGCTCGACGGCGACCGGCGCCGGCGGCGCCACGAGTGCAAACGGCGATCTGGTCACGTCTGCGCCGTTGTGCACCTCGGTCAGGCCGAGCGCCTGCGTCAGGCGCCCGGGCCCGGCGCACAGCAGACGCGGGTCGTCGAGCCCGCGCCGTGCGCGCATGAGATCGATGCCGTGGGTCGGCTCCAGCGCGCGGAGGAGCACGGCGGCGCCGCGCCCGTCCTCCTCGCAGACGACGTTTGCGCACCAGTGGAGCCCGTACGAGCGATAGACGTAAAGCCGCCCAGGAGGCCCGAACATGACCTCGGTGCGCGGCGTCCTACCCCGGTACGAGTGGCTCGCCGGGTCGTCGGCGGCGTAGGCCTCGACCTCGACGATCCTCCCGCCGACGCCGTCGAGGAGCAGCGTCCAGCCGATCAGCCCGGGCGCCGCGTCGTGGACGCTCCCGGCGACGAGCTCCGCGAACGTCATTCCTCGAAGAGCTGCGGGTGGGCCCGGAGCGCGCCCCGCCCCGTCCGCGAGCGGCGAGAAGACGTCGAGGGGTCCGCGACCACCTCGATCTCGGTGAGAATCGTCTCCTGCGTCCGCGAGGCGACCACCGGCTCGGGAATCCCCTCCACCCAGACGAGCGTCCTCGAGCCGCTCCCGCGGTCGTCGCCCGTGATGGGCTCGAGCGCGTAGATCCGGTCGGCCCGCACGTACTTCCCGAACCCGAGGAAGATCATCCCGTGCCCTGCCACGCCGGAAGTATCGCCGTCGGCGCAAGCTCCTGCGCCGCGGGTACGCTCGGCGCGCGGTGTCCCGCATCTACCTGTCCCCACCCCACCTCTCCGGCCGCGAGGCAGAGCTGGTCGCGGAAGCGATCGAGTCGAACTGGATCGCTCCGCTCGGGCCGCACGTCGACGCCTTCGAGCGCGAGCTCGCGGCCGTCGCCGGCGTCGCCAATGCGGTCGCGCTCTCGAGCGGCACGGCCGCGCTTCATCTGGCGTTCGTCGTCCTCGGGATCGGCGCCGGCGACGAGGTCGCCTGCTCGGACCTGACGTTCGCGGCGAGCGCCAACGCGATCGCGTACACGGGCGCGACACCGTTCTTCGTCGACTGTGACGAGGCGACCTGGACAATGGACCCCGAGCTGCTCGACGGCGCGATCGCGAAGCGACACGCTGCGGGGTCGCGGGTGCGCGCCGTCGTCGCGGTCGACCTGTACGGCCAGTGCTGCGACTACGAGGCGATCCGCGAGGTGTGCGAGCGCCACGACGTCGTCCTCGTCCAGGACGCCGCCGAGTCGCTCGGCGCCACCTACCGCGACGCGCCGGCGGGTCGGCAGGGCGCGCTGGCCGCGTTCTCGTTCAACGGCAACAAGATCATCACGACGAGCGGCGGCGGGATGCTCGTCTCCGAGAGCGCCGAGCTGGTCGAGCACGCACGGAAGCTCTCGTCCCAGGCGCGCGAGCCGGTGGTCCACTACGAGCATCTCGAGGTGGGCTTCAACTACCGGATGAGCAACGTGCTCGCCGCGCTCGGTCGCGCGCAGCTCGAGTCCCTCCCGGAGCGCGTCGTCACGCGGCGCCGGATCCGCGACCGCTACCGGGCGCTGCTCGAAGGCGTGCCCGGGATCGAGCTCATGCCGGAGGCCTCGTACGGCGAGGGCAACGCCTGGCTCACGTGCATCCTCGTCGACCCGGACGCGTTCGGCGCCGATCGCGAGGCGATCCGGCTCGCGCTCGAGGTGGAGGACATCGAGGCGCGGCCGATCTGGAAGCCGATGCACCTCCAGCCGATCTACGCGTCGCACACGACCTTCGGCGGCGACGTGTCGGCGCGGCTCTTCGAGCGTGGACTCTGCCTGCCGAGCGGGTCGGCGCTCACCGAGGAGCAGCAGGATCGCGTGGTCGCGACCGTGCTGGCGCTGCGACGGACGACGGTGCCCGGCTGAGCGCCAGGCACCAGCCGGGTCGCGTCAGACGTTCGCCACCTCGTCTCGCACCTCGACCACGTCGAGCCAGTGGCTCCACTCGTCGGAGCGGCCGTTGACGACGTCGAGGTACGCGCCCTGGAGCTCGAGCGTGACGGGGCCGACGCCGACCTCGATGTCGTCGATCGCCCGCACGGGCGTCACCTCGGCGGCCGTACCGGTCATGAACACCTCGTCCGCGAGGTAGAGATCGGTGCGGATGATGTCCGACTCCTCGATCACGTAGCCGCGATCCTGCGCGAGCTGGATCACGGAGTCGCGGGTGATGCCGGGCAGGATCGAGGTCGAGAGCGGCGGCGTCGTGATCTTGCCGTCCTTGACGACGAAGATGTTCTCGCCGGGGCCGTCTGCGACGAAGCCCTGGTCGGTGAGGAGGATCCCCTCGTCGTAGCCGGCGCGCTGCGCCTCGGTGGTGGCGAGCATCGAGTTCAGGTAGATCCCGGTCGCCTTCGCGACGTGCGGGATGACGTTGGGCCCGACCCGCGTCCAGGACGAGATCTTCGCCGTGATGCCCTTCGCGAGCGACTCCTCGCCGAGGTAGGCACCCCAGGGCCAGCTCATGATCACGGTCTCGACCGGGTTGCCGCGCGTGTGCACGCCGAGCGAGCCGTAGCCGAAGAAGACGATCGGCCGGAGGTAGCAGGCCGGGAGGCCGTTCGCGCGCACGAGGTCGTGCGTCGCGGTCCGGAGCTCCTCGACGGTGAACGGGACGTCCATGTAGAGAAGGCGCGCGCTGTCGTGCAGCCGCTGGAGGTGGTCCGCGAGGCGGAAGACGGCCGGACCACGCGGGGTCTCGTACGCACGGATGCCCTCGAAGGCGCCGGTGCCGTAGTGGAGCCCGTGGACGCCGACGTGGACGGTCGCATCCGCCCAGTCGACGAGCTCGCCGTTCATCCAGATCTTCGCGGTCTCCTGCATCGGGTCTCCTCCGTTCGCGCCGGTTCCTTCGGATTATGGTGATTCGAGCACGAGGTCCTCGACGCGACCGCGCGTGAGGCGCACGAGCTCGGACGACGAGAGGCCTACGACGTGCTGAGAGGAGCCCGCCCCGGCCCACACCATGGGGTGTCGGAGGAGCGAGCGGTCGACGAGCACCGAAGCGACTCGCTCCAGCGGGAAGGGGGCGACGCCGCCCGGAGGAAAGCCGGTCGCCTCGACCACCTCCGCCGCGCTCGCGACGGCTGCGCGCCGCGCGCCCATGATGCGTGCGACCTTCCCCGTGTCCGCCTTCCGGTCGCCCGGGACGAGCGCGACGACCGGCACACCGTCGCAGAGAAGGACGAGGGACTTGACGATCTGGGACAGGGTGCACCCGATCGCGTCCGCCGCGCCTTCGGCGGTCGGGGTCTCCTCGGGGAGCTCCTCGAGCCGTGCCTCCGCCCCGACCTCGCGGAGAAACGAGGCAACCCGCTCGACGGGCTCCGGCCAGGCCTGGGTCTCCGCGCTCATCCGAGCTCCACGAAGTGAACGTCGTCGAAGCCCATTGCGTGCAGGGCCTGCTCGAGCTCCTCGGTCGCCGGCGTGTCGATGGAGAACACCATCAGCGCCTCCCCACCCTCCTTCGTCCGTGACACGGCCATGTTGGCGATGTTCACGCCGGCGTCGCCGAACATGGAGCCGACGCGCCCGATCACGCCGGGCTGGTCCGCGTAGCGCACGAAGACCATGTGCGGCGCGATCTCGATGTCGATCCCGAACCCGAGCGCGCCGCCGAGGAAGAGCCGCGGCTCGGGCCCGATCGTCGTGCCGGAGACGGTCGCCTCCTCCCCGTCCGAGACGACCCGCACCTCGACCGCGTTCGTGTAGTCGCGCGAGGCGCGGTTGCGCTCCTCGACCACCTCGATCCCACGCTCGGCGGCCAGGACGGGCGCGTTGACGACGTTCACGACCTGGTCGACGCGCTCCTGGAACGTGCCGTTCAGCGCGGCGGCCGTGAGGAGCCGCGTGTCGAACTGCGAGAGCGGGCCGTGCGCGGCGACGGTGATCTTCCGCGGCCGCCCGGTCGCGAGCTTCACCGAGATCCGCCCGAGCAGCGCAGCAAGCGGGATGAACGGCCCGAGCACCTCCAGGTCGGCCTGATCGACGACGGGGATGTTGACGGCGTTCGTGACGATGCCGCCGTCGAGGGCAGCGACGACCTGCTCGGCGACGATGACACCCGCGCGGTCCTGCGCCTCGTCGGTCGAAGCGGCGAGGTGCGGCGTCACCACGACCTCGTCGAGCCCGAGCAGCGGCCCGTCGTATGGCTCGGTCGAGAACACGTCGAGGGCGGCGCCGGCCAGCTTCCCTGACGCGATCGCCTCCGCGAGCGCTGCCTCGTCGACGAGCGCGCCCCGCGCCGCGTTCACGAGCCGGGCGCCGTCGCGCATGTGGGCGATCGCCTCGCGGTCGATGAGGCAGCGCGTCTCGTCGGTGAGCGGCGAGTGGAGCGTGACGACGTCGGACGCGGCGAGCAACTCCTCCACCGTGTCGGCCTGCTCGACGCCGAGGTCCCGGAAGCGATCGACGCCAACGAACGGGTCGTACGCGACGACCGTCATCCCGAGCCCCAGCGCGCGACGGGCGACCTGCTGGCCGATCCGCCCGAAGCCGACGACACCGAGCGTCTTCCCGGAGACCTCGATCCCGCTCCACCGCGAGCGCTCCCACCGACCGTCCTTGAGAGCGGCGTGGGCCTGCGGGATGTTCCGCGCGAGTGCGAGGATCAGCCCGATCGTCTGCTCCGCCGCCGAGACGACCGTCGACTCCGGCGCGTTCGCGACGACGATCCCACGTCGCGTCGCGCTGGCGACGTCCACGTTGTCGACTCCGACGCCCGCGCGGCCGATGACCTTCAACCGGTCTGCGCGCTCGATCACGCTCTGCGTGAGACGCGTCGCCGACCGGATCACGATCGCGTCGTAGCGGTCGATGATCTCCTCGAGCGGCGAGTCGGCGTCGACGTCGACGTCGAAACGGCTCCGCAGGAGCTCGACGCCTGCCTCGGCGATCGGCTCGCGGACGAGAACGCGGTAGCTCACGTCGCCGACCTCAGGCGGGCGCGGCGGTCCCGAACGCCTCGAGCGCAGCCGGCGCCGCATTGCCCTGCTCGACGTCTGCGCCCGCCGCCGCCAGCTCGACCTCGATGGCCGTCAGCGCGCCCGCTATCTGCTCGACCGAGACGTGGCCGATGTGTCCGATCCGGAAGAGCCGCGGCACGAGCTCCCCGTGACCTCCGGCGATCGTGATCCCGTGCCGGTCACGCAGCGCGAGGCGAAGCGCGACGGCGTCGATCCCGTCCGGCGTGAGCGCGCCGGTCAGGACTGCCGCGCTGTCGTCGTCGGGCGAGTACAGCTCGAGGCCCATCGCCTTGATCCCTGCACGGCAGGCGCGGCCGAGCGCGCGATGGCGGGCGAAGGCCGCCTCGAGCCCGTCGGCGAGCACGAGCCCGAGCGCCTCTGTGAGCGCGACGACGGTCGACGTCGCGGGCGTGAACGGGGTCGAGAGCTTCTCCTGACCCTTCCGCTGCCGTTGCCAGTCCCAGTAGAACCGCGGCAGCGTCGCCGAGCCGGTTCGCTCCCAGGCGCGGTCGGAGACGGCGGCGAAGGCGAGGCCGGGCGGCGTCATCAGCGCCTTCTGCGAGCCGGTCACGACGACGTCGGCGCCCCACGCATCGGTCTCGAGCGGCACCGCACCGAGGCTCGAGACTGCGTCGACGATCGAGACGGCCTCGGCCTCGGCGCAGACGGCGAGGAGGGGCTCGAGATCGCAGACGACGCCGGTGGACGTCTCGGAATGGACGAGGAACACGGTGCGGGCGCCACTCTCGTCGAGCACCGCGCGGAGATCGTCCGCCTTCGGGGACTCGCCCCAGGCATACGTGAGCGGGATCACATCGCATCCGAGCGCGCGCGCCATCGCCTGCCAGCGCTCGCCGAACTCGCCTTGCGAGACGGCGAGGACGCGCTCGCCCGGCGAGAGCAGGTTCACGATCGCGGACTCGAACGCGCCGGTCCCCGAGGCGGTGAAGACGAGCACCTCGCTCTCCGTCCGGAACACCGCGCGAAGCCGCTCCTGGGCGAGCGCGAACACCTCGGCGAAGTCCGGCGAGCGGTGATGGAGCACCGGCCGCGCGAGCGCGCTCAGTACCTCGGGCGGCACCGCGGTCGGCCCGGGCGTCAGGAGCTGCTGCGGGCGAGGAGCCACGCCGTGAGCGTACAGCCGCTCCCGCCCACTCCGACGCACAAACACCCCCCAGGGGCATCCGTTTCCCTGATGTCACGCTATCTGCGGTCGTGCAACAGAAGTGTGACGGCTTCGTGCCGAAGTTCGAGCAGACCGTCAGCGGTGCGTCGCGAACGTGATCGCCTGCTGGAACGTCGGCTTGTTCGAGCCGCGCATCGTGCGCGTGAGGATGCCCGGCGCGAAGACGATCCGCTCCTTCGTCGCGTCGGCGCGCCACGTCGACGGGTCGGCGCCCTGCGCCGCCGTGAGCTCGGCGGCCGCTTCGTCGATTGCCGCCCACAGCGACGCCGCGCAGCGCCCGACGTCGCCGCCGCCGCAGAAGTGCGTCGCATACGTGCCCTGGACGGGTCGCGCGAGCAGCGTCCGCAGGTCCTTGTGGACGTACGACCACCAGCCGCTGTACGCGCTCGAGCCGTCCGTCTGCAGCGCGGGGTCGTGCGGGACGAGACGGGCCAGCTCCTGGCGGAGCTCGGCATCGAGCACCGGCGAAAAGACGGCGTTGGCGAGCTTCGGCCAGGCCGTGTCGAGGACGGCTGCGCCCGCGGCGTCGACCTTGCCGTCGAGGTCGGCGTCGAGCCGGCTTCCACCCTCCGCGAGCCACGCGTCGAGCCGCGCGGCGGCACCGGCCGCGCGTGGGGTCCCGGCCCCGCGCGCGAGCACGTCCCGGACGATCGGCCACACGCGCACCAGGCGCAGGTCCTGGGTGGCGGCGCCGTTCATCGCGCCGACGACGGTGGCCAGCGTGTGCTTCTGACGACGCGCGATCCCGTCCCAGAGCAGGTCGACCCGCTGCACCGACCCCCACGTCCACTCGTCGTCCGCGCCCGCGTATCCGCGAGCGGGCTTGTTGTTCCAGTTGAGGATCACGCCCGACGTCGGGTTGATCGTCTGCGCGTGCGCCGCGGCCGGCGCGAAGCCCTGCCACTCGTGCTCGCCCGTCCCCTTCGTCGGAAGCCCCGGATCCACCGTCGTGGGCCGCACCGGAAGGCGACCACTCGTGAACTGGGCGATGTCGCGATTGTCCGCGTAGAGCCAGTTGAAGGTGAGCTCCATGCCGGCCGCCGCCCGCACGAAGTCCCTTGCCGAGCGGATGCGGTTCATCGAGAGGTCGAGGAAGAAGCGGAGCGATGCGAGCTCGCGCCCCCGGGTCGAGCGCCTCGACGTGATCGCGACGCGCTGCCCACCGACCGTCGCATACCCCTTCACCGGGCCGTGGACGGTCTCGCGGAAGACGAGCTGCCGATCCGGCTCGCCCGGCCGGCCGACGATCGTCCCGGCGACGAACGTCGTCATCTGCCGGCACTCGCCGCGGTGGAGGTAGCTCGTGTCGCCGCCGCAGAGCGTCTCCACGTACTCGTCCACGAGATCCGATCCGGCGGACGTCGCGCTCCAGGCGTAGTCGATGCCGCGTCCGAGGAGGACGCCGAACGAGATCCCGGGGAACGCCGCGCCGCGCGTCTTGAACCCGCCGCCCTCGAGATCGAGCTCGAGGAGAATGCCCGGGTAGAAGTGGCCGACCTGCGGGCCCGCGACGAACAGCGGCTTGCCCGTGGACGAGCGCCGGGCGCCGACGAGGAGCGCGTTCGACATCGGCAGGCGTGTCGTCTCGGCGCCACCGAGGCCCGCGGGCGAGAAGCTGGCCGCGTCCACCACGACGTTGCCGACCTCGCTCACCTGGCGCACGTTTCGCTCGAAGCTGCCGGGAACTGCGACCCGCGCCTCCGGGTCGTCGCGCTGGCGGAGGTCCTCCCACACCCGGCGCCCCATCTCGGCGCCGAGCTTGGCCTGGAGCATCGCGAGGAACTGCGAGCGGCGAACCTCCTGTCCTCCTCCCGACCCGAACACCGCGCCCATCAGGCCGCCGACGGCGACGACGTCGTTCCGTGTCCAGCGCTGGAGCGGCAGCCCCGCCTTCCTGTACTGGGCGTTGATGCCTGCGACGTACGCGTCGATCAGGCGGATCGCCTGGCGCCCCGGCGCACCCTGCGCGCGGAGCAGGTCGAACTGCTGCCCGAGGCGCGCCTCCGTCGCAGCGCTCGGCCGGAAGTTCTGGCCCGAGAGGGCGAACGAGAATGCGTTGATCCCCGGCGCGTCGAGCGCCGCAATGCGACCAGGGCCGCGGAGAAGCTCCATGATGAGCTGCCGATCGGCGGCGGTCGCCCAGCCCGCGCCGAACGCGACGTCCTCCGCCGTACGGCCCTTCACGTGCGGGACGCCCCACCGGTCGCGCGTCACGGTCACGCCGGCGCGCGGGCGCTCGGTGCGGACAGCCTTCTCCGTTCCGAGACCGAGCGTCTCGCGCTTGAAGTAGCGCCTGAGGTCGGCGTCCGTCACCCGGTCGCGCCGCAGCGTCAGCCCCTCGTAGAGCGCGATCTGGTCGGTCGAGTTCTTCGTGAACGCGACACCGCCCGCCTGGCCCGGTGGGAGCACGTTCCAGGCCTGCGCAGCGTGGTCCTTCGGGCCTGCCGCGAGGGCGGCCGCGGTCGTCACGGCGGTCGCGACCATCAGACCGAGAGCGACGAACGCGCGTGGCACTGGGCTCCTCCGTTGTCGGAGTGGGCGAAGAGAGAAGGAACTGTACGTATGAGACGTAGATTTGCCGCTCGATGGACGTTCTTCTCGCCTTTGCGGCCGCGCTCGTCACGCTTCGTCTCGCTGCGGAGCTCGTCCGCGCCTGGCGTTCGCGGCGAGCGCCGGAGCTGCTCGCCTGGGCCGCATCGCTCACCGCGTTCGCCGCAGCCTCCGGCGCGCTCGCGTGGGGCGCGGCTGCAGGCTGGGACGACCGAGCCTTCCGCGCCTTCTACCTCTTCGGCGGCCTGCTCACCGCAGCGCTCCTCGGCGCGGGGTCGCTCCTCCGCGCCGGAGTGCGGGTCGCCGGCCCCGTCGCGCTCGTCTACGCGGGCGTTGCGATCGGCGTCGCGATCGCCGTCCCGCTCGATCCGGCCGTCTCGGGGAGCGAGATCCCGGACGCGGCCGAGCACCTCGCCTTCTTCCCGGCGCGCGCCCTGGCGATCGTGGGCAACGTGGCCGGGACCATCGCCGCGGTCGGCGTCGCCCTCGCCGGGATCCGGAGGCGACCCGTCGGGAACGGGTTGATCATCGCCGGGGTCGCCGTCGCGGCAGCGGGAAGCGCGTTTGCCGGCCTCGGCGAAGGCGGTGGTGCCGTCTTCGCCGCTCTCGCCGCGGTCTTGCTCTACGGCGGCTTCGTCAGCAGGCGCTGACGGCGGCTACTCGCGCATCTCCGCCGGCGGACGCGAGCGATTCGCGCGCCGACGGCGCTCGCGTAGCCAGATCCCGCCGAGGAGCAGGATCAGCACGAGCACGACGGCGCCCTCGATCGCGAGGGTGAGGGCATCGGGGTGGTGGGCGATCAGCCGCGGGAGAGCACCCACAGGCCACCGACCGTGTAGAGAACCATCAGCCCGAGGAAGGCGAGCTGGGAAACGAGCGCGTTCCGCCTGTCGGGGAAGATCGTCACCGCCCGATCGTGGGCGACGGCGAGACCCGCCACATGGCCGGCCACGAGCGCGCCGACCTGGAGGTACCACGTCTGGTTCGGAGTCAGGACGCTGACCGCGGGAACGTAGTCGATGGGACCGAGCAGGTCCCAGCCGCGCCCGAGCGGGTCGGAGAGGAGCGGGATCACGAACTGGCCCTGGTTGATGAACGTCGTCGCGTAGTGCGCGACGACGTAGACGAAGGCGATCGGGAGGAGCGACCGGAGGAAGTCGGGCACGAGGGACCGCGGCGCGTTGACCGAGGAACGCGCGAGGGCGCACGCCGCGACGTACGCAAGTGCGACCAGGAGCACCGCTGCGAGCAGCCCACCGATGGAGGCGAGCGTCACGAGCAGCTCGCCGAGCCGGGGCTGGTCTGCAAGGTACGGCGCCTCGACCTCGACCATCAGGTCCTGCCAGGTCGTCGTCCGGCTGTACCCGTCGAAGAGGACGGCGCCGAGCATGACGGCCACGAAGGCGACCGTTCCCGGGACGCGGTCGGCGCCGGCGAGCCCGGTGAACGGCCACCGGAGGCGTATCGTCCCGTCGACGACGTGGAGGGGGGCGAGCCGCGCGAGCAGGCCGAACAGGACCGCGAAGCCCTCCCCCGAGCGGTCCCACGTGTCCCGACCGAACGCCGCCATCCCGAAGAGCGCGACGTAGGTGTACAGCGCGATCGCGAAGGCGAGTGCCCGGGGGCTCGCCGAGTCGCTGTACGCGAGCTCCAGCGTCGCGAACGCGAAGATTGCGACGGCGCCCGGCCAGCGCCCGAGTCGCTCCGGGTACTCGGCGAGCGGCTGCGCCTCGGCCCCGGTCCGCTCTCGCAGCCATACGAACCCGTCGGCGATGGCCCGCCAGGGCGAGAGAGCCCGCCACACGTTGCCGAACAGGACCGACAACAGCGGGACGCCGAGCCAGAAGATCACGTAGATCCAGGTCGGCGCGAGGTTCCTGAACGGATCCGTGTCACCGAAGAGCGCGGCCGCCCAGACGAGGCCGAAGAGCACCACCGAGACGACCTGGGCCGCGATGCGAACCGGTCCTGTCACGAACCGGGAGAGCCCGTCGCCGACGGGTCTCCCCCGCTCGTGCGCCGCGAGGACGGGCCGCTTCCAGAGCGCCCCGAGCATGACGAACGAGGCGACGAGGACGAAGGCCGCGCCCCAGTAGAACATCCACGCCGGGATCGGAAGGTCCTGGACCGAGCCGATCCCATGTGCGACGAGGTTCACGGATTGACCGTGAGCACGGCGAGCAACGCATCCGGGTGGTGGAGCTCCACCTCGAACCGCCCGGGAATGGTCGCCGTGAGCGGCAGCCGCACCGGCTTCCCGGGAGTGATCGGGCGCTCGAGGTCGTACCCGTGCATGTGCACGGCCTCGCCGGTGTCCGAGCGGACGACGATCACGACGCGATCGCCCTTCTTCACCTTCGGGCGCGCGATGCCGCCCTGCGGTACGCCTCCGACGACGCGGATGGTGACCGTCTTCGGCTTCGGCTTCGCGGGGGTGGTCTCGGCGGTTGTCTCGGTGTCGGTGTCGGTGTCGACGGTGGTCTCGGTGTCGGTGTCGGTGTCGACCGTGGTCTCGGTCTCGGTCGGCGCCGTCGTCGTGACGGCAGGCTCGGTCGTCTCCGCGACATCGCCGTCGTCGCCACCGCATCCCGCGAGGCCCACGGCGCTCGCCGCGACGGCGAGCACGATTGCGATCCGTTTCATCTGACTCTCCTCGGTCGGCCGCAGCCCGGCGGGCCGGCGGCGGGTTCGCTCAGGACCCGAGGACGAGCGGCGGGCCGCGACCCGTGGGGCGCGTGAGGCGGACTACGTGCGGCGTCGCGACCCCCGTGACGGAGAGCGGCAGCCACGCCTGGCCGATCCGGCCCGGCCGAGCGAGACGGAATCCCGTCAGCGAGCGGGCGACGCGCCGCGCCACGGCGACGCAGAACAGAGCGACGGGAACCTGGAAGGCGACGCCGACGAGGAAGGCAGGCGTCGTCAGGAGCCAGGGCAGCTCGCCCGTGTGCGCGAACCGCTCGAGGTGCTCCTGACAGGCGAACCCGAGCGGAGCGAGGAGCGCGAAGGAGGCGAACGAGCGCCGCCCGACGCCGCGCTCCTGCAGCGCCAGCGCGACGAGCCCGATCGTCGCCAGGACGGCGACGACCTGCGGGGCGTGCGCGAGGTACGCGTGAGTCGCTCCGGGGTCGGTCCCCGTCAGCGTGTAGGCGAGGGCGTGGGCGGCGAGAATGCCTGTGGCGGACACCGGAGTGACGAGAGCCCACGCGAGCATCCGACGCGCCATCGCCCGGGATGATGCCAGTCGCCCTGGGCACACTGCATCACCGCTGGGTGCCGTGTGGCGGGTTTAGGTTGATCTGCCGACGAACGGTGGAGAGGCGACGACAGGCGGCCTCACCGCGTCAGCGCACGAGCACCGGCACGCGCTGGATCGCGTTGTTCTCGTAGCCGCCGAGGTTCCACTCCGGCTCGAGTGGCTGGACGTCGCCGGTCTCGTCCGTGGCGCGAGAGCAGAGCACGTGCTCGCCGGACGACGCGCCCCACGCGAACGACCAGCCGCACCAGGCCCATGGCCCGTCGAGCTCGCGCGTGATTTCCGCGTCCGCCCACGTCGAGCCGTCGTCGACGCTGACCTCGACCCGGACGATCGGTGCGCGCCCCGACCACGCGCGTCCCTCGAGCCCCACCATCCCCGCGTCCACGATCCGCGAGCGCGAGTAGAAGTCCGGCACGCCGGGCGGGACCATGAGCGACCGTGGCCGCATCCGGGTGACGGGACGCCCCTCCTCGTCCTCGGACTGCCGGAAACGGTACGCCGTGGCGACCTGGTATCCCTCGTAGGGCTCGGTCAGCAGCGCGATCTCGCTCAGCCATTTCACGTTCGTCATCCCGTACCAGCCGGGGACCACGAGGCGCACGGGGAACCCGTGCTGAGGCGGAATCGGCGCACCGTTCATCTCGTACGCGACGACGGCGCCCGCCTCCAGCGCCTCCACGAGCGGCAGGCTTCGCTCGTAGCGTTGCTCGACCTCAGCCTCCACCCCCCGGTCGAGCCCCGCGAAGAGGACGTCGACCGCCTCCGCCGTCGGCGCCGCCTCCTCCAGCAACGCGGCGAGCGGTACTCCCCGCCACCGCGCCGTCCCGACGGCCTCCGTGAGCCACGGCTGGCTGAGCGGGCGCGGATCGAGCAGCGCGCGTCCGTTGCCGGCGCACTCCATCGTCGCGGCGATCTCGACCGCCGGCCGGGCGCGGAGCTCCTCGAGCCCGAGCCGCAGCGGGCGCTCGACCGCTCCGCCGATCTCGAGCCGCCAGGTCGCCGGGTCGACGAGCGGGACGTCGTAGTGGACGAGGAGATAGTGGAGACCCGGCGGCGTGATCGCCCAGCGGAGCGCCTCGAGGGGCATCGCGTGGTTCCGCGCCGCGAGGCGCAGCTCCTCGACCGTGATCCCCGGTTCGGATGCGAGCGGCATGGCTCAGGCCTCCAGCTTCGCCCGCACGAGCTCGTTGACGGCGCGCGCGTCCGCCTGGCCCTTCGTCTCCTTCATGACCTGACCGACGAAGAACCCGAGCAGGCCGTCCTTGCCGGCTCGGTACTGCTCGACCTGGGCCGCGTTGGCGGTGAGGATCGCATCGACGATCGGCTCGAGCGCAGCAGTGTCCGAGACCGCCTCCCGAGCGAGGTACGGCTCGGCCGTGAAGCCCGGCTCGCCGAGACGGGAGATCGCCTCGTCGAGCGCCTGTCGCGGAATCCGCTCGCGCGCGGCGACGAGCTTCGCGAGCTCCGCCGCGTCGACCGCCGACGGGTCGACGCCGGCGCCGACGAGCTGGTTCGCGATCACATTGCTCGCCGCGACGCCGTTTGCACCGGCGGCGACCGTCGCCTCCCACAGCCGCTCGAGCCCTCCCGTGACGAGAACGAGCGCGCGCTCGTGGTCGAGGACCTCGCCGATCCGCCGGATCCGCGCTGCCGGGAGCTCCGGGAGCTCACCGCGGAGCCGTTCGACCATCTCCGCGGGCGGCTCCACGGGCACGAGGTCGGGCTCGGGGAAGTAGCGGTAGTCGTCCGCCTCCTCCTTCGCGCGCCGCGGGGTCAGCGTCCCGGTCGCCACGTCGAAGTCGTACGTGTGCTGCTCGACCTCGCCGCCCGACTCCCACACGCCGATCTGGCGTGCGATCTCCGCCTCGATGCCGCGCGCGATGTGCGTGAACGAGTTCATGTTCTTGATCTCGCAGCGCGTCCGCAGCTCGTCCGTGCCGGCGGGGCGCACCGAGACGTTCGCGTCGACCCGGAGCGTGCCCTTCTCCATCTCCGCGTCCGAGATGCCGAGCTCGACGATCGTCTGCCGCAGCAGCTGGAGGAACCGCTTCGCCTCCTCGGCCGAGTGGATGTCGGGTGCCGTGACGATCTCGACGAGCGGCGTGCCGCCGCGGTTGTAGTCGACGAGCGTGTGCTCCGCCCCGCCGATCCGGCCCGTGCGACCGCCGACGTGCACGTTCTTGGCGGCGTCCTCCTCGAGGTGCGCGCGAACGATGCCCACCGCATGATCACCTTCTGGCAGTGGCACTAGCATCATACCATTTATGCAAGACGGAAGATCGTATTGTGAGATCTGATAGCCCTTGGGCAGGTCGGGGTAGAAGTAGTTCTTCCGTGCGAACACGGCCCGCGGCGCGATCTCGCAGCCGAGCGCAAGGCCCGAGCTTGACGACCCACTCGAGCGCAACCCGGTTCGGCACCGGCAGCGCACCGGGAAAGCCGAGGCAGACGGGGCAGGTCTGCGTGTTCTCCCCCGCACCGAAGCCGGCCGGACAGCGGCAGAACATCTTCGTCCGCGTCTTCAGCTGGACGTGGATCTCGAGCCCGATGACCGGTTCCCAGGTCGTCATCGCAGGCGCGCGGGGACGAGATCGAGGTCGAGCGCCTGCTCGAGCGCGTGCCCGACCCGGAAGAGGGTGTTCTCGGCGAACTGCCGGCCGATCAGCTGCAGACCGACAGGGAGCCCCTCGGAGAGGCCGCAGGGGACATTCAGGCCCGGCAGCCCCGCCAGGCACGACGGGATGGTGAGCAGGTCGCACGCGTACATCGCGAGCGGGTCGGCGGCCTTCTCCCCGATCGGAAAGGCGACCGTCGGTGACGTCGGAGTGGCGAGCACGTCGAACCGCTCGAACGCCTCCGCATGCTCGCGGCCGATGAGCGTCCGCACCTTCTGCGCCTGACCGTAGTACGCGTCGTAGTAGCCGGCCGAGAGGGCGTACGTGCCGAGCATGATGCGGCGCTTCGGCTCGGCGCCGAACCCCTCGTCGCGTGTGCGCTCGACCATCTCGCGGTACGTGGCGCCCTCGCTACGCGGTCCGTAGCGGACGCCGTCGTAGCGGGCGAGGTTGGACGACGCCTCGGCCGGCGCGATCAGGTAGTAGCAGGGCATCCCGTAGTCGAAGGACAGCGGCAGGTCGCACTCGCCCACCTCCGCGCCGAGCTCCGCCGCGAGCTCCAGCGATCGCTCGAACTCCTCCCGGACGCCCGGCTCGATCGCCTCGAGCGCCACCGCCTGTCGCGGGACGCCGATCCGCAGGCCGTCGAGCCGGTCGCTCTCCGGCAGCTCGACGGGGGACGGGAGGTCGATCGTCGTCGAGTCCGCCGGGTCCCGGCCCGCGATGATGCGGTAGAGAAGCGCCGCGTCGCGCACCGTCTTCGCGACCGGCCCGACCTGGTCGAGGCTGGACGCGAACGCGACGACGCCGAAGCGCGAGACCGTGCCGTAGGTGGGCCGAAGGCCGACGTTCCCGCAGAGCGCCGAGGGCTGCTTGATCGAGCCGCCGGTGTCGGAGCCGAGCCCCCACGGCGCGAGACCGCCGGAGACGGCCGCGGCCGTGCCGCCACCCGAGCCGCCGGGGACGCGGGTCGGATCCCACGGATTGCGCGAAGGCCCGAAGGCCGAGTTCTCCGTCGACGAGCCCATCGCGAACTCGTCGGTGTTCGTCTTCCCGAGGAGCGTCAGCCCGGCCCCCTTGCAGCGGGCCGCGACGGTCGCGTCGAAGACGGGCGTGTAGCCGGAGAGGATCCGCGAGCCGGCGGTCGTCTCGACCCCCTTCGTCGAGATCACGTCCTTGAGCGCGATCGGGATGCTCGTTCCCTCGGGCTCGTCGACGGTTCGCAGGTACGCGTGGAGCTCGCCGTCGCGCTCTCCGATCGCCTCGAGGTAGGCGGCGTGCAGCTCGGCGGAGGAGATCTCGCCCCGCTCGACGAGCCCGAGCGCCTCCTCCGCGGTGAGCCGCACGGTGTCGACCACGGCGCTCATGCCGTCGGGGGCACGCGGAACAGGTCGCCCTCGCGCGCCGGCGCGTTGGCGAAGGCGACGTCGAGCGGCAGCGATTCGTGCGGCTCGTCCTCGGCCCAGGCGTTGACGAGGTCGAGCGGATGGGACGTCGGCGGGACGTCCGCGAGGTCGAGCTCGGCGACCTTCGAGACGGCGTCGAGAATCGCGCCGAGCTCGTCCGTCAGCCGCTCGACCTCCTCGTCGCGCAGATCGAGTCGTGCGAGCCGCGCCACGTGGAGTACCTGATCCCTCGAGATCGCCATGTCGATCCATCCTTCCAGAACGCGCGAAAAAGGCGACGGGCCCTCTTGGGGCCCGCCGCGAGAACCGGTGACCGCCGCCGCTAGTCGGCTGCGGTGACGTTCGCGGCCTGGGCGCCCTTGGGCCCCTGGACGACCTCGAACTGGACCTTCTGCCCCTCGGTGAGGGACTTGTAGCCGTCCATGGTGATTGCCGAGAAGTGGACGAAGACGTCATCGCCGCTCTCGCGCGCGATGAACCCGAAACCCTTCTCGTTCGAGAACCACTTCACGGTGCCCGTCTCTGCAGACAACGAACGTCCTCCTAAGACCAGCATCGACCACGGTCGATGCAAGATGCACGAACGGCGACACGCTAGCGCTAGACGGTGGGGTACGCAAGGAGCCCGCGCCGGTAGCGGGCGGCCTTGACGGCGCTCTCGAGCAGCATCGCGATGGTCATCGGGCCGGTACCGCCCGGCATCGGCGTGAGGTACCCCGCCACCTCGGCCACGGCGGGGTCGACATCGCCGCGAATCCCGTCCTCGGTGCGGGTCAGCCCGACGTCGAGCACGGCCGCGCCGGGCTTGACCATCTCCGCCGTCACGATGCCGGGCACGCCCACCGCGGCGACCACGATGTCGGCGCGCCGCACCTCTGCCCCGAGGTCGGCCGTGCGCGAGTGGCAGATCGTGACGGTCGCGTTCGCCTGCAGGAGGAGCATCGCGGCGGGCCGGCCGACGATCTCGCTGCGGCCGATGACGACTGCCTCCTTGCCTGTCGGGTCGATGCCGTACGCGGTCAGGAGCTCCATGCAGCCGACGGGCGTCGCGGGGACGTGGAGCGGCGTGCCGAGGTAGAGGTTGCCGGCGTTGACGGGATGGAAGCCGTCGACGTCCTTGTGCGGCGCGACCGCGTACGTCACCTTCGTCTCGTCGATGTGCTCCGGCAGCGGAAGCTGCACGAGGATTCCGTCGACCTCGTCGTCCGCGTTGAGCTCATCGACGAGGGCGAGCACGTCGTCCTCCGAGGTGTCGGCCGGCAGCCGGACGTCACGGGCGTCGATCCCCGCCTCTGTCGCTGCCTTGTGCTTGCCCGAGATGTAGACGTGCGAGGCGGGGTCGTCGCCGACGAGCACCGTCCCGAGCCCGACGTGGCCGAGCTCCGCGACCTCGCGCGCGACGTTCGCACGGATCCGGTCGGCGAGCGCCTTTCCGTCCATGAGGGTCGCGGCCATGGATGGCGACTCTACTTCGCGCGCCGCGCCGCGATGCCGGTCAGCGTCTCGGATCGAGCGGGCGCTGATGCTACGCCGCCACTACCGTAGTCGCGTGATCGACCGGGACGGAGCGCAGGTCGTCCTCCGCGTCGCCGCGATCGGGTTCGTCGTCGCGTGGCTGTTCGTCGAGCGACTCCGTGAGGAGGTCCCGTTCTGGCTGCCGTTCGTCGTCCTTCTCGCCGCGGAGACCGAATTCGTGCTGCGCGGTCGCTTCGAGGCCCCCCGCCCTCCTCGCCGTCGTGTAGCGCCGGGGCCCGAGGATGCCGACCTCGGCTTCGGCGAGCTCGTGGAGGAGGACGACGGGTACCGCTATGTGCCGCCGCCCACCCGCGCCGCCCGCAGCGGCCGGCGGACGCTCTGGGCGGTCGGTGCGGTCGCCGTGGTTGCGCTGTTCGTGCTCGCGGCTCGCGCCGATCGCGCGGCCACGTGGACGTCGCTGTCACGCGCAGAGCGGGCCCGCATTGTCTCGCGTCTCACCTCCGAGTCGGCGATCGTCGCCGGGCGCCCGGTGACGATCCGCTGCGACGAGGGGTACGCCTTCACCGGCGCCGGCAGCGACACCCTCGGCATCGCGTTCCCACGCTCGGCCATCGCGTACCTCGACCAGGGCGTCTGCCGCACGCTTCACGACCTCATCGCAGACGGCGCCGTGCACGACGAGCGGACGGCGGAGGCGCTCGTCGTGCTCGCCCACGAGGCGGTCCACCTCTCCGGTGAGCGCCGCGAGGGCGTCACCGAATGCCTGGCCCTCCAGGCGGCCGTGCCGCTCGCCGCGCGGCTCGGGATCGGCGACGACCGGGCGCGACGCATGCTCGAGCGCGCGTACGACCGGCGGCTCGCCGAGCGCAGCGCGATCCGGGTCGCCTACGCGCTCCCCCGGGAGTGCCGCGACCGAGGCTCTCTCGACCGGCGGCCGGCGGACCCGCGGTTTCCCTAGATTGCGCGTCGTGGCCGAGCGCGTTCTGACCCTCAGGGAGCTGAACCGCGCCACCCTCGCCCGGCAGCTCCTGCTCGAGCGAAAGCGGCTCTCCGCGACGACCGTGGTCGAGCGACTGGTCGGCGTGCAGGCGCAGTGGCCGCCTGCGCCGTACGTCGGCATCTGGACCCGTACGACCAGCTTCCGCCGAGGAGCGCTCGAGCGCGATCTCGCGCGCGGCGCGGTCGTCAAGGCGAACCTGATGCGAATGACGCTGCACCTCGTCACGCGGCGCGACTACGGGCTCCTCCGCGCTGCGATCAGCGAGTCGAACCACGCGGATCAGTGGCCGAGCGCGAAGCGCATCGCACCGTCGATTCGCATGCTCGCGGAGGGCGGCCCGATGACGACGGCCGACGCGCTCGCGCTGATCGAGCGCGAGCACGGGCTCGCCGGTGTCGACGCGCGGCGCGCATGGCAGGGCGCCCGGATGCGCACCCATGTCCTCCACCACCACGAGACGGCGCTCTGGGACGCACGCCCCGGGCGGTTCGTCGCCCTGGAGGAGCCCGAGGTCCACGATCCGCTCGAGGCGCGGACGGAGATGCTGCGCCGGTATCTCGAAGCTTTCGGGCCCGCGTCGCGGAGCGACGTCGACGTCTGGAGCATGATGCGGATGCCGCAGATCGTGCCCGCGCTCGAGCGGCTCGAGCCGCTCCGCCGCTTCCGCGACGAGCAGGGCCGCGAGCTCCTCGACGTGCCTCGGGGCCTGCTCCCGGCTCCCGACACGCCGGCCCCCGTCCGCTTCCTGCCCAAGTGGGACAACGTCCTGCTCGCGTTCAAGGACCGGACCCGCGTACTCCCCGAGCCTTACCGGAAGCGCGTCATACGGACGAACGGCGACGTCGCGCAGACGTTCCTCGTCGACGGGCTCGTCGCGGGCACCTGGCTCGTCGAGGACGGCCGCGTCGTTGTCACGCCGTTCGGGAGGTTGTCGAGCTCCGAGCGAGGCGAGCTCGAGGACGAGCGGCAGCGCCTGGAGGCGTTCCTCGCGGACGCGGCGTCGAACGGCTAGCCGAGGCGCTCCTCGAGCCTCCGGCGGATCACCGCGACGCTCGATCCTCCGAGGCTCTCCCCGAGGACCGCCGTGCCGAGGGTGTTCGCCTCGACGACGATCCGCTCCCGCTCCGTCTCGAGCGTGCCGCGCGCCACGAACAGCGCCGAGCGGACGCGTGCCCCCCACTCCTCGACGTCCTCCAGGCTCGCGGCCGGTTCGCGACGGGCGCCCTCGGTGATGCGCGCGACCGTTCGGAGGTCGGCGGCGACGCTCGCCGCGTCGCGCGGGAGCGCAGCGGCCTCCGCACGCAGCTCCCGTTCGAGGGAGCGCAGCTCGCTCTCATGGGCGTCGAGGCGTCCGAGCTCCGATTCCGCATCGGCGACCTGCTCGCGGGCCGTGGCGACCTCGCTGCGGGCGCGCTCGATCTCGTCCGTCCGCTTCCGGCGAGCGCCCTCGAGGGCGGCGAGGCTCGACTCGGCGGCGGCGAGCTCCGCTCGGGCGCTCGCGGCAGTCGTCTCGAGGGCGGCCCGGCGCACGACGAGGTGATCGAGCTCCTCGGGGATCCGGACGAGGCCTTCGCGCACCTCCGCCGCGCGGCTCCGAACGATTCCGGCGCGATCGGCGAGCTTGCCGATCGTCGCGAGCTCGCGCGCGACCTCGTCGTCCCGACGCTCCAGCTCGGCGGCGTGTCGAAGGTGCTCGGCGGGGTCGGCGACCACGCCTCGAGTGTTACCAGTCCGGCGTCCGGTCGATAGCCGCGTGGGTGGTGACACGCTGCTGGTTCGCACCCGTTGGGCTCATCACGTACAGCTCGAGGTTGAGGCCCCCGTCGCGGCCGCTCGCGAAGACGATCTGCTGACTGTCTCGCGACCACGCCGGGTCGAAGTCGGGCCCGCTGGCCGTGGTCAGCCGCGTGACCGACCCGCCGCTCGAGGTCATCGTGAAGACCTCCCAGACGAATGCGCCGACGACGCTCCGCGTGAACACGATCTTCCCGTTCGAGCCCCAGTTCGGATCCCGCCCGTCGCTCGTCAGCAGTGTGGCGGCGCCCGTGCCGTTGGCGTTCATGGAGTAGATCTGCGTCTGGGTGAGCGTGCCCCGCGTCCAGGCGATCTTGGCGCCGTCGGGCGACCACGTCGGGTTGGTGTCGAGCATCGAGTTGTTCGTGAGGCGTAACGGGCTCGCGCCGGTCGAGCTCATGACGTACAGCTCGACGTTCCTGTCGCGGAACGACTGGAAGGCGATTCGGCTGCCGTCGGGCGACCATGCCGGGGCCGTGTCGTCGCCCCTGGCGTTGGTCAGGCGGACGACGTTCGAGCCGTCGGCATCCATGACGAAGATGTCGAGGTCGATGCCGTCGCCGCGCCTGCTGGCGAACGCGATCTTCCGACCGTCCGGCGACCAGGCGGGCTCGGTGTCCACCGCGCTGCTCGTCGTGAGCTGGGTGAGGCCCGAGCCGTCGCGCCCGACCGCGTAGATGTCTCCCGCACCCGAGCGCTGGCTCGTGAAGAGGATCTTGCGGTACGCGACGTTGTAGGTGATCGTCCGGGTCGCCTCGTTGCCGGCGCGGTCCTTCGTCGTCACGGAGAAGGTCTTGGTCCCGAGCGTGGTCGAGATCGGCTGCCCGACGTTCACCGTGCCGTTGCAGGTGACGGCACCGGAGCCGCGGTCGATGCACTCGTAGTCGGCGAGCTGCGTCGAGCCCGGGTCGTACGTCCTGCCGTTTGCGGGCGTGCCGAATGCCACCTCGGGGGCCGTCGCGTCGATCGGGACGAGGATCACGTCGGTCCCGCCGGTCCCATCGCGAGCCTCGACCCGGTGGACGCCGTCGCCCGTCACCGTGACCTGGTTGTCGGCACCGGGCGCGACGAACGGGCCGCCGTCGACCGAGACCTGCACGGGGACGCCCTCCGGCCCCTCGACGCCGACAACGACGCTGGCCGTGAACCATCCGTCGGGGCCGGGGTCGGGCGGGTCGAGCTCCAGCGGGCTGTTCGGCGTCGGGTCCGGCGGCAGCGGGGCGCCGTCGAAGTAGAAGCCCTTGTTCGTCGAGATACCGACGTTGCCGGCCTCGTCGACGACCTGGACGAAGTACTCGAAGGTGCTCGCGGCCACGGGGCCGCCACCGCTCCAGTTGCCGCCCGCGCCCTCGGCGAGGTCGACGAACTGCCAGACGCTGGCGGTTCCGGAGCGGTAGCCGACGAGCACGCGTTCGGCGTCGCCGCCGGCGACCTCCACGGCGAACGCAGCGTTGCCCGCGACGGTGAAGGCGTCGATCTTCGTGAACGTCGGCGCGACCCGGTCGGTGCTCGCCGAGCGGTAGACGTGGCCCTCGACTCGCGTGTAGCGGCGCTGGATGCCGCTGCCGTTGGCGTCCACGGCGGCGGCATTGCCGAAGAACTGGCCTGTCCCGACCACGAGCCGCTGCCGGTTCCCGGCCGCGACCTGGAAGGTACGCACCGTCAGGAGCTTCGACGGGTAGGCCACGTCGTTGAACGAGAGCTCGGGCTCGTTGGCGCTCTGGTCGACGATCGGCCGGGCGTACACCGGGTTCACGCCGCCGGCATCGGACGACGTGAGGCCCGTGACGAGCGCGCCGTGGGCCTGCGTCCCGCTCAGCTCGATCACCAGCTTGGGCTGGATCGGCCGCAGGTGGCTCACCTGCACCCCGGAGTCGCCGCGCAGGTAGTAGCTGGTCCCGGTGGGAGGCACCTGCGTGAAGGCCGGCGAGGCATCGAACTTCTCGATCGGGAGGCCCGTGACCGGGTCGGTGCCGACGGTGGTCGTGGGGATCGCGAGCGTCGAGGCGCCGGAGGCCGCCTCGAGCGGCTGGATGCCGCCGGTCACGACGGAGGCGGGCTGCATCGGGGCGCCGATCGACCACATCGGCATCCCGTAGAGCGTGAACGCCGCCATCGCCTTCTCGTCGTACACGCCGAAGACGCCGCGGGTCGAGAAGTACTCGTTCTTCGCGAGCCGCAGTGCGTCGCCGATCTGGCCGCCCGCCCGCACCTGCTCGGCGAGCAGTCGGTTGAGCTCCTCGCTGTACGCGACGACGTTCGTGTCGCCGTAGCCGAAGGTCGTGTTGCCCAGGTACGTCGCGCCCTCACGGCTGTATCCCTGCGGCCAGTCGAGCGCCTGCTGCGTCACGAGCGCGTCACCGACGCTCAGGCCCGCATGGCATCCCATGCTGAAGACGAGCCGGTTCGGCAGCGTCGCCGCGGCGGTCGCGGTCAGGTTGGCGGTCGTGAAGGGAACGGGTCGGGTGAGCGCATTCGGCACCGACGGCGGCTGGAATCGGAAGTGATCTGCGTGGCCGTTGAGCGATGCGACGCTCGGCGCCGTCGTGAGCAGCGCGCTGATCACATTCGCCTGGGTCCACGTCTGGTTGATGAAGGTCGCGCTGGCCGGCACGTTCATGCCCGGCCGGGCGTTGAGGGCCGTGCGGACCTCGGTCGCGCCGTCGCTCAGGAAGTCGTAGCCGAACACCGTTCCCGTGGTGGGATTCAGCTGACCGTTGAACGTCCGGTACCGGGTGAGCGCCGCGACGATCTCCGTCGGCGACTCGACGAGCCGCCCGACGGAGAGGTCGGGGACGAACAGCTGCCGGTTCAGGTACTGCACCGGCGTGGTGTCCGCGTACGGGTCGTCGCTGAGGATCCTCCCCGCGCCGAGGGCGGCGGAGAGCTCGTTGTTCGCCCCGACGGACTGGGCGTAGCCCGACTCGTTGGAGATCGTCACGTAGTCCTCGAGCCGGCCGAACGGGATCGCCCGGTCGCCACCGACGAGGACGAGGTACTTGATGCCGGCGCCGTTCGGCTGCCCGCGGAGCGTGTCGACGACGGCGTTGATCGAGCGCACGACGGCGTTCGCCTTGTTCGGATCGCCCGGGTCGGCGTTCCACGCGGTGTACGCGGCCGCGACGGCGGCGTTGCCGTCGACCCCGACGATGGCACTCGGGAAGCCGAGCGTGTTGAGCGTCGTCTGGGTCTGCTGCATGGCGGTGAGCAGGGCCGCGGTGGAGCCCGGGAACTGCGCCTCGATCTGCCTGCGGTTCCACAGGAAGAGCGTGTTCGTCCCCGCCGGCAGCGCCGGCACCGTGCCGGCCGTCCCGGCTTGCGCCGGGAGGGCTGCCGCCGACAGGTTGAGCCGCGGCGGCTCGATCTCGACACGAAGCACGTACGGCTCGTCGCTCGTCGCGCCGTTGTACGGCGTGACCTGGATCAGGTAGTTGCCGGTGCCTCCGCCCGAGACCGCGACGACGACGTCGTCCTCCTGGCCACGGTTCGCCGACACTCCGACGAGCGGCCGGGTTGGGTCGAGCCGGAGGTCGTCGAGGGTCTCGGGCGGCAGCGCGTCCTGCCGTGTCGTGAGGGGCACGCCCTCGTCACCGAGCGGCGGGGAGTCGAGCGGCTCCGTGCCGGTGACCTCGGGCCGGAGCTGGGCGTCCGCCGGCGCATAGACCGCGAGGTCGAGATCGGTAGGAAGGTGGCTGAGGTAGACGCGGATCGTCGATCCCACCGGCGGCGTCGGAAGCGCGTAGAAGTCCAGGTCGTCCGCCTGCGTGACGTACGAGACGTAGAGGGAGTCGGTGCTAACCGGCGTGGGCGGGTTCCCGGCGCCGTTCGGCTCGAAGGTCTCGGTCACCGAGATCGGCGCCGGATCCGAGGTCGCGGCAGGGCCGCCCGCCGTCGCCTCCACCGTCCCCGACTGCGGTCCCACGCGGAACGGCGGGAACGTCTGGAACGCGATCCGCAACGTCGATCCGGGCGCGCCGACGAGCGCCCACTCGAGAGTCACCTTCCCGGTCTGGTCGGTGCCGATGTCGGGTGCCGGGAGGTTGATGGGCGCGCCCGCCGGCAGCACGCGGACGGTCGGCGTGACGCTCGGGTCGAAGATCGACCCCTTCGGGAGGACGACGGTCGCGACGGTCGCAGAGCCGGACAGCTGGACGTCGGCGTTCCAGTCGATCGCGTTGGCTCCGCCTGCCGCCGCCTGGAGCCCGGCCGTCTCGAGGTCGATGTGCTCCCAGCCGACGGCGGCCGTGCTGGAGAAGAGCAAGACCAGCACGTCGGCGAGCGTCACGTCGTTCTGCAACGGCAGCGCGAGGAGCAGGTCGCCCAGCGTCGCGCCGGCCACGAACGCCGAGTTCGGCGTCGTGGTCCCGAACGTGAAAGCGTCGTACAGCGTCGCCGTCGTCAGGCAGTTCGGGACGACGCTGCAGTTGACGATGCTCGTGGGGTTGGTCGATGTCCGCGATCGGGATATCCGCGATCGGAATGTCCCTGATCGGGATGTCCGCGATCGGGATGTCCCTGATCGGGATGTCCGCGATCGGGATGTCCGCGATCGGGATGTCCCTGATCGGGATGTCCGCGATCGGGATGTCCGCGATCGGCGCGCCCTGGATCGAGATCGCGAGCACGTTGCTCGACGGCGAGCAGGTGACGCCGGGGCCGGCGAGCTGGCACCAGTCCGCGCCGCCGGGGAGCTCCAGCTGGGCGAGCGGCACCGCGCCGAGGACCACGGCGGCGGCCGGCACCTGGCCGAGCGCGGTTCGGCTGAGGTCCAGGTCCGCGAGGCTCAGGTTCGCCAGGCCGGGCAGGTTCAGCGCGAGAACGTCGCGCAGCGTCACGTTCTGCGGCGGCGCGGTCGCGAGCGTCGAGGTCGCGAGCGCCGCGGGCCACCCGCCCGGGCGAAGCAGCGGGATGTCGGACAGCGAGAACGACGACAGCAGCGGCAGCACGTTGCCGTCGGCGAAGCCGATGTCGCGAATCGGGATGTCCGCGATCGGAATGTCCCGGATCGGAATGTCCCGGATCGGAATGTCGCGGATCGGGATGTCGCGGATCGGCGAGGCCTCGGTGCTCCCCGCCGGACGCGCGACGAGCGCCGAGCCCGGGATGCTGGCGAGCGGCACTCTGCCCGTCGACGGGACGCTCGCCTGCACGGCGTCGAGCACGAGGTTGCCGCCTCCTCCGCCGATGACGAGGCAGTCGGAGAACTCGGACGTCGAGCGATTGTTCCCGGCGGCAAGCGGGGTCGCGGTCGCGGTCAGCGCCCCCGTCGTCGTACCCGGGACGACGAACGTGCTGGTCGCGAACCCGTCGACGTTCGTGGTCACGCTCGCCGTGCCGAGCCGCTGCTCGCCCTCGCCGTTGCCACTCGGGTCGCACGCGGTGTTCCGGAACAGCTCGAGGCGGTAGGACTCGGCGGGGAGACGGCCTCGGGCCAGGAACTGGACCACGACGTCGAGGTTGGGGCCGTTCGGCGTCGCGCTCACGACCGTCGGGAAGTTCTCGTGGTCGACGGGGCCGGGCGGGTCGTTCTCCGTTACGCCGTCGTTCCGCGTGTCGATCCCGAGGCCGGCATTGGCCGAGATGCCGTTGTTGAGGATGTCGACCCCCGCGCTCGCGCCGCCGAGGACGACGCCGTCCCCGGTCGTCGACGACGTGATCCCGTTTGCCGTGATCACGGAGCCGGTGGCCCCGTCGTTGAAGATCCCTACGGCGTTCCCCGACCCGGCGACGCCGGTGACAGCCGAGATGATGTTCCCGACGACCTGCGCGTCGTTGCTCTCCAACTCGACGCCGGCGACCTGGCTGGCGACGATCAGATTTCCCAGGCCGATCCCGGTGTTGGCGCCGATCACCGCGTCCGGCCCGAGGACCCGGATGCCGACGCCGTTCGCTCCCACCGTCGTACCGTTCGGGCGCACGCCGATGTAGCTGCGATCGACGACGACGTCCGCTGCGCCGACGTCGATCGCAGCGGCCGGCGCCGGACTGAAGTTCGTGATCGACAACGCTCGGATGACCGAGCCGTTGCCGCCCGCCGCGACAGTCAAGCCGTTCCCGACGACGCCTGCAACGCTTCCGTCGAGCACGATCAGCGGAGGCGTGTTCGGCGCCGCAACGTATCCCGGCTGGGTCGTACCGTCGATCGTGACGGGGCCCGTGATGTCCGGAAGCGAGGTCTGGAGGGCGATGACCTTTGGCCCGACCTCCGGAACCGAGATGTTGAAGGAGATCGTCTGCGCTCCGGCCTGCGCGTTCGCGTTGAGGATCGCCTGGCGCAGCGACCCTGCGCCGGCGTCGGCCGTCGTCGTGACGACCGTCGACCCGCCGCCCCCGCCGGCCGTGAGCGTCAGGACCAGGGCGGGTCGCAACTCCGGCCGGGTCGCGTTCTCGCTCGAGACGTAGTTCGCCAGGTAGCCCTCGTCGGGGGGCCCGCAGCATGGATTGATGATCTCGATCGAGAGGGCGGCGCCCGGCAGCGAGCGCTCCGACTGAACGCGCAGCGCGAGCCTCGACGCCAGCGTGCCGGTCTCCGGCGGGCGCGGGATCGTATGGAGATGGTCGAAGACTCCGTAGGGCCCCCCGTAGAACACGTCGTCCTTCCCGAGGTAGTCCGGGTTCGTCTCGGCGAGGACGCTCGAGTCGTCGCAGCCGGTCGCGGCGAATGCACAGGCAACGGTTCCGACGCCGTCTGCCGGTCTGGTGAGCCACGTTACCGTGCCCTCGCTCCAGCCGTCGGGGATCGCGAGCGCGTGGTGGTTGATGTCACCGTCGTACGAGAACCCGCCGATGGTGCCGACTCGCAGCTTCGCCCCGGTGACCGTCGTCCCGGCCGGAATCGCGCTGAGGTCGAACTTCAGGAGTGCGCGGCGGCGGCTGTTGGGCGTCCCATTCCCGCCCTGGACGTCGAACGTCGGGTCGGCGCCGTAGTTCGCATCGGTGTCCCCCTCGTTGACCCAGGTGTCCTCGCTGGCCGGCACGACCAGGGAGTTGACGACGGAGGCGGCTGCCGAGATGTCCGTCGACGACGGGCTTACAGACGAGCCTGTCGCGGTTCCCCCCACCGTCAGAGCGGCGGGCCCGACGGGGGTGGCGGGCGCGGAGAGCCCGAACGTGATCACGCGCGAGCCACCGGCGGGAAGCTGTAGCGGCCACTGGGGCGGGGGATTCCCACCAGAGCGCGGCCACACCAATGAGCCGCCCAGGGCTGCCGGCTCGCTCGACGTCGGCTCGGTCGTCGACACCCCGCCGACGGTCGTCGAGTTCCGCACGAGCGAGAAGCCCGGCGGCAGCGTCGCCGTGAACGAGGTGAGATTGACCGCCGCGCCCGAGGTGTTGGTGAAGGTGACGGTCGCCGTCGCGAGGCCCCCCGCGAGCATGGTCGCGGGCGACACCGCGACGCCCGTGGTCACGTTCGAGACCGTCACGCCGGGGGTTACGACCCGGCACTGGGAGAACTCGGACGTCGACCCGTTGAAGGTGACCGTCGTCGTGATGAACGACCCCGTCGGAGCGCTGAAGAGCGTGTTGTCGAATCCCACTCCCGTGGTCGCCGCCGCGGTGAGCGTCTGCGACCCCAGGTACACCTGGCCCTCGCCGAAGTCGTTCGGTGCGCCCGCGTTGCAGGCGGTACTTCGGAAGAAGTCGACGCGATACGAGCCCGTCCCTGCACTCGTGTCGACGGTGCCCTCGATGTCGACGCCCCCGCCGGCAGCGACATCGCGCTCGAGACGACCGGGAAGTTCAGCAGACCGTTCGGCCCCGAGTCGCCGTCCCCGACGTCGTTCGCCGTGACGCCGTCGGAGCCGAGATCGATTCCAAGCCCCCCGTTCAGGGAGATCGAGTTGCCCAGGATCTCGATCTCGTTCGCGGGCGAGCTCGGGCCGAAGACGGCGATCCCCGCACCCGCGTTGGAGCGAATCGTGTTGCCTGCGCTTCCGGCCCCGCCGATCGTCACGTCGAGGGCCTGGTTGCCGAGGTGGATCCCGTCCGCCGTGTTGGGCTGATCGACGCCGATCTCGTTGCCCTCGATCACGGCGCCGGCGCTCGTCGCCCCCTGGACGAGGATTCCCTCCCCGCCGTTCCCGCTGATCGAGTTGCCCTCGCCGGCGGTTCCGCTGCCGATGCGCGTGCCCGGCGTGTTGAGGACCCAGATCCCGCCGTCGCCGTTCGGGAGCGCCGCCGATCCGTCGCCGTTCGTCCCGATCACGTTGCCCAGGATCTGGTTGTTCGCGTTGCCGACCTGGAGCATCACCCCCCACCCGGTGTTGCCCGAGATCACGTTCCGCTCCGCGACCGTGTTCCCGCCCACGACCGAGCCCGCAGCTGCCGAGGAAGATGCCGTCGCCGTTGCCGAGCCCGGCGGCGAACGTGGAATCCGTCCCGATGAAGCTCCCGGTGATCGTCACCGACTGGCCGGTGCTCGTGACGTTGATCCCCTGCGACTGGAAGCGCGTGATCGTCACGTTCGTGACACTGCTTGCGCCGGGAGTGCCGGTGAACAGGAGCCCGTTCACGTTGCCGGCCAGGGCGCCATCGATCCGCGGGCCGGGGCGTGCCTTGGCCGACCACGCTCACGTCGGTGAGCGTCGGGAGCCCGCCCGGAGGCTGATACAGGCCGCTCGGGATCTGGATCGTGTCCGGGCCGGGACTGCCGTTCGTAGCCTGGATCGCCTCGGTCAGGTTGCACGACGCGGCGTCGCACCCGCCGGTGGGCGCGAAGTCCGTGGTCGTCACGGTGAAGGTCGCCGCGATGCCTCCCGGCGCGGCGACGAGCACGACACCGGCGCACACCAGCACCGTCACGATCGTGCGCCGCATACTCAAACCCCAGCCCCCTTGCTTCGCTCTCCCGAGCGGAGGATACAACCGTTTGCCCGAGACGCAACCGGCACAATCGATTGTCGTTGATGTCGGGCGGACGAGAAAACCCCGTGAGCGCTGCGCGCGACGCCGATCTCGTCCCGTACGTCCCGCGTCTGGTGCGCGCATGGAGCGAGGAGCGCGATGCCTCCCGGAGTCCGTGTTCTCGACGGCTCGCTCGTGTCCGCCGACGTCTCCGGCTTCACCGCGCTCTCGGAGCGTCTCGCCGCGCGCGGGCGGGAAGGCGCCGAAGAGCTCGTCGAGACCATCTCGTCCGTCTTCGACGGACTCATCCAGGTGGCCGAGCGACACGGCGGCGACGTGCTCAAGTTCCGCGGCGACGCACTGCTGTTGCTCTTCCTCGGCGACCGCCATCCCGAGCGGGCGTGCGGTGCGGCATCGGACATGCAGCGTGCGATCGAGTCCATGGCGGGCCGGCAGACGTCGGTGGGCTCGATCGAGCTGCGGATGGCGTGCGGCGTCCACTCGGGCGACGTACACGTCTTCCTCACCGAGGTCCCGCAGCGCGAGCTGCTCGTGGCCGGGCGAGCCGCATCGCGCGTGTTCGCCCTCGAAGACCTCGCCGAGGCGGGCGAGGTCGTTCTGAGCGCCGAGACCGCCGCGACGGGTCGACGCGGCGTGGCTCGCCGGATCCCGTGACGACGGCCACCTGCTCGGACCGCTGCCGCACGGCGCGAGCCCGATACCGCCACCCGAGGCCGTCGGCGGCCGCGACCTTCCGGCGTACGTCCCGCGTGCCCTGCGCGACCACCTGGCCGTCGCGAGCGGCGAGGCGGAGCACCGCCAGGTCACCGTCGCGTTCGTCAAGGCGTCCGGCACCGACGCCGCCGACGAGGATCCGGCCGAGATCGCCCGTCGGCTCGACACGCTGGCAGGCGTCGTCGCCGACGCCTGCGGGCGCTACGGGCTGACGTGGCTCGAGTCGGACATCGACACCGACGCTGCGAAGGTGTACCTCACCGCCGGCGCTCCCTCGACGACCGGTCAGGACGAGGAGGCGATGCTCCGAGCCCTCCGGGACATCGTGGCCGCCGACGTCGGGCTCTCGCTCAAGGCCGGCGTCAACCGCGGCCGGGTCTTCACCGGCGACATCGGCTCGTCGTCGAGACGGACATACGCGGTGATGGGCGACGCCGTCAACCTCGCCGCGCGGCTGACCGCCCGGGCGGCGCCCGGGACGATCCTCACGACGGCAGACGTTCTCGACCGCGCGCGCACGACGTACGCGACGGAGGTGGAGCCGCTGCTCGTGAAAGGCAAGGAGGCCGCGATCCTGGCCCACACCGTCGGCGAGCCGAGCGGCAGCCGCCCGCGGTCGTCGATCGATGCGAGCGCGATCGTCGGGCGCGAGACGGAGCTCGACGTGCTTCGCGATGCGATCGGGCGAGCGCGGCTGCGCGAGCTGCAGCTGCTCGAGATCGTCGCGGACCCCGGCGTCGGCAAGTCGAGGCTCGTCGCCGAGGCGCGCATTCTCGCGATGGGGTTCCAGCAGCTCGAAGTGGTCGGCGAGCCGTACGCGAAGGGCGAGCCGTTCGCGGCCGTTCGACCGCTTCTCCGCCAGCTGGTCGGGCTCACGGCCGACGCGCCGCGCGAGCAGGCCGGACAGCAGCTCGCGCTCTTCGTCGGCTCCGTCGCACCCGACCTCGCCGCCTGGCTACCGCTCCTCGCGCTCCCGTTCGACGCTGTCCTCGACTCGACGCCCGAGGTGGACGCGCTCGACCCGGCAGGGGCGCGGGACCGGCGACACGAAGTGCTCGCGACGCTACTCGAGCGGCTCCTGATGATGCCGACCCTCGTCGTCGTCGAGGACGTGCACTGGCTCGACGACGCCTCGCATTTCTTCCTCGCGCACCTCGTCGCCCGTCCTGCCGCCCGACCCTGGCTCGTCCTCGCGACAAGCCGCCCGACGTCGCTCGTCGCTCGCCGGCCACGACAGCCCGTGCACGCGCATCGAGCTGGAGCCACTCGGCGAGCAAGCGGCGGCGGAGCTCGCGCTCGGCGTCAGCGACTCGCCGCTCTCTGCGGAGACGCTCGCGGCGCTCGTCGCCCGCTCCGGCGGCAACCCGCTCTTCGTGCGGGCCCTCGTCGTCGCCGCGGCCGCCGGGCAGCCCATCGATGCGCTCCCGGAGACGGTCGAGAGCCTGCTGACGGCCATGATCGACACGCTTGCCCCGGCCGACCGCATGCTTCTCCGCCATGCCGCTGTCGTCGGGCCGAGCTTCGACCGGTCGCTCGTCGAGGAGGTGCTCGGCGACGAGCTCGAGGGAGGCTCCCGTTGGGATGCCGTGGCGCAGTTCGTGCTGCCCGAGGGCGCAGACGGCTTCCGGTTCCGTCACGATCTCATACGGGTCACCGCCTACGAGGGCCTCTCGTTCCGGCGACGTCGGGCGATCCACCGACGGGTGGGGGACGTGCTGGAACGTCGGTCCGCCGGTCGCGAGCTCGACGAGGCAGCGCTCCTCTCGCTGCATTTCCACGAGGCGGGCTCGTACGAGAAGGCGTGTCGCTACGCGACCGTCGCGGCCGACCGGGCGGCGGCGGGATTCGCGAACGTCGATGCCGCCGGGTTGTACGAGCGCGCGCTCGACGCTGCGGAGCGCGTCGACGCGGTCCCGGAGGAGGAGCAGGCGCGACTCGCCGAGGCGCTCGGCGACACGTGCGAGCGGTTTGCGGACTACGTGCGGAGCGCGGCCGCTTACGAGCGGGCCGTTGCGGTGTCCGGCGGCCGCCGCGTGGACGTCGCGCGCCTCGAAGGGAAGCTCGCGACGCTCGAGGAGCGCGCCGGGAGGTACGACGAGGCGATCGCCCGCTACGACGCGGCCCTCGATCAGCTCGGTGCCGACTCGACCTCGGTACGAACCCGGGCCGGGCTCGAGCTCGGGCGCGCCGGCGTGCTGTATCGCCAGGCGCGATACGAGGATTGCTTCACCTGGGCCGGGCGGGCGGCGGCGATCGCCGAGGAGGCCGGCGATCGCGCCGCGCTCGCGCACGCGCTGTACCTCACCGGAAGTGTGCTTGCCGAGCTCGGCCGGGATGGGATGGTGGAGGTGCAGCGCGCGGTCGAGATCTATGACGCGCTCGGCGACTTCGTCGGCAAGGCCCGGGCGCTGAACAACGTCGGCGTGACGCGTCACGGCGAGGGGCAATGGGCGGAGGCGACGGACGCGTACCGCGCGAGCCGCGAGGCCCGCTCGCGCGCCGGTGACGTGATCGGGGCCGCTATCACCGTCAACAACGAGGCGGAGATCCTCTCCGACCAGGGCCGGCTCGACGAGGCGCTTCCCCTCTTCGAGGACATGGTCAGGACGTGTACGGCCGCCGGCTACACGCTCGGCGCGCTGGTCGGGATCGGCAACCTCGCGCGCGTCGCCGCCCGGTCCGGGCGCTTCAGCGATGCGCAGGAGCAGTACGCCGTGGCGCTCGTCGGGTTCGAGGAGATGGGCGCCGAGAGCTTCGTCCTCGAGACGCGCATGCGGGTTGTCGAGTGCTGCGTCCTCGCCGGCGAGCACGCGCGCGCGCTCGCCGAGCTCGATGCCCTCGCGGCGGATCTGCCTGGCGCGGCCACGACCACGACCGAGCTCCTGCGCGGCTATGCCCTCGCCCAGGCGCGCCGGGGAGAGGAGGCTGCGGAGCATCTGGGACGCAGCCTCGAGCTCGCGCGAGCCGACGGGACCGCGTTCGAGCGGGCGTTGGCGCTGCGTTCATTGTCGGAGACGGCGGGCGACGAGGCCGCCCGCGCCGAGAGCGACGAGCTTCTGGCGCGCCTCGGAGTGATCGGCGTGCCGCACGTGCCCCTCCCCTGACCGGGGCTACGATGCGTCTCCTGGCGACGTGGCCGAGTGGTTAGGCAGAGGCCTGCAAAGCCTCGTACAGCGGTTCGAATCCGCTCGTCGCCTTCGTTGGCTCGAGGCCTCGCGTCCAGGACGCTCTCCCGTCGGGTCGAGAGAGGCAAGTCGACGACAGCCGGGCGCGACAACGCACGAGGCCCGTAGCGGCGCGGATTGGTTCCTTCACGACAGACCCGTGGTTATCTCCGACTCTCGGCGATCGGAGGCACCGGCAGGCTCAGTGGGGATCTCGAAGAGGTTCCGAAGGATCGGGGTCGTGAACTGCAGCGCCCGCCGTGCCGTCTTCTCATCGACGTGGGATGCCCGTGCTCCCACGTCCTCGAGGACACGGATCGCGTCCTCGTAGTACGGGCGTACCGCATCGGGCACCCGCTCGTCGGTCATGTAGGCAAGCCTGAGGCACCTCCACGAGCAGACCTCGACGCGGTGACCTTCCTCCCACTCGGTGCCGGCCACGAGCGAGTGGGTGACGACGGTATGCCAGGAGTCGAGACCGTCGCTGCCCCGCCCGCAAATCGCGCACACCCACTCGGCCACGGTCGAACCCTACGCCGAAGCCCGACGAGGCGTACCTAATGCTGCAGACGCATCGCTGGCGCATCGGGTCGCGAAGGCGGACGCGTCGCCCAAATACGCGTCGACCAACGAGATCGAGGACGGCGAACTGCGTTGTGTCCGGTCCGTCTACTTCCAGAAGTAGTAGTCGGCGATGTAGGGGACCTCGGCCACGGTTCCCGTCCTTATCGCGTTGCAGTCCGCGGCAGGGGGAGCGAGCCCGCCGGTGGTGGCGATTCGTTGGATGTTGGTGGTGCTTCCGAGCTGGCCGGGAGTCGTTGAAGCCGCGGACAGCCGCACCCCTGGAATGGCGGTGGGATCGACGCTGACGCTGGCCTCGGTGTGGCCGACGACCATGCTGCCGTCCTTTGCCTGCCACGTCGGCCCGGCGAAGTGCGTGATGATGAGTTCGCCCTCGTCGTCGAAGAGGTTCGCGCGGGGTGCGACGAAGCTCCATTCGGTGCCGTTGCAGGAGTAGATCTGGACGCCGGTTGCGTGGCCGATCAGGAACACCTTGCTCCCGTCGAGTACCTGGATCGGGTCCGGGAGGGACGGCGAGGGCTGTCCGGCCTGGGCCATTTGCACCCTAGGACGCACGACCCGCGCGCTCAACGCCAAGCCGGAGTAGCGAGCGTTCGAGCTCGGGTACGCGTGCCCGGATGCGCTCGAAGTCCTGGCCAGAGAGCGAACGGAGCCGCAATGGCGTGCGCGCGACTACGCTGGCCGTCCGCTCTCCCGTGAGAAGGAGTGCGATCTCACCGAACGTGTCGCCGGGGCCTAGAGTCTGGGTCGCCTCCCCACCGTCGGGCAGAACATCGGCGTGGCCCTGTTCGATGAAGTAGATCGCGGTTCCGTAGTTGTCGAGCGAGATGACTTTGGCGCCCGCTTCGACTTCGACCTCACTCACCGCGGCCGCGAGCTCGTCGAGCTCCGCCGCAGGAAGATCGGCAATGAGCGGAACTGCTGCGATCCAACTCATGTCCACCGGCGCGGATCGTGCCACAGAGAGCGACCGACTGCGACCCAGCGGAGACCCTCGGAGGTCGCCTCGACTGCCGGCGCGAAGCGACCCGGGCCCGGTGAACTAGACCCGGTAGGCCGCGTGAGCATCGGCCGATGGACGACGAACCCGACTAGTAGATGTGCAACTTCTCCAGGAGTGCAAGCGGGTCGTCGAGCGACTCGAACAGATCCTTGTTGTGCTTGATCATCTTGCTGCGCATGTAGACGCGAAGCCACTGCTTGTAGATGTGCAGCTCATAGCGATCGAGCACGTCTCGGAGCGGCAGGTCACGTTCCGCGATGAGCCCCGCCAGGAAGATCGCGCACTCGAAGCCGAGCGAGATCGACTGAAAGTAGGGCGAGCCGATGGCGGAGTCGCCGGCGAGGAAAACCGGCGACTGAGCGAGGGGGTGGCCAATCGGCCCCGCTGTGAGCAGCTGACGACTGGTCGCGTTGCGCGCGCGGTACAGATCCAGTGGTATCCGGACGATCTCCAGATCGCCGAGTATCTCCCCGTGCGTTTCCTGCCTGATCTTGTCGATGAATCTGTCCATCGACTGTGCGACACCGGGGACGTTGCTGCGAAGCCACTCACCGTCGAACCGTGCGGGCATCGCCTCGTAGTCGTCGGCGCTGATGTTGACGATGCCCGTGACGTGGCTGACGCTGCCGTCGTAGTGCGTGCGGTGCACCATCGGGATGAACTTGTAGTGGGCATTCTCGATGTTCTTGTAGTACTTGCAGTACTCGTTGCAGTCGTAGGGCTGCCCATACAAGAAGGTGATGACGAGCGCGTATTCGAGCCTGACCTTGAGCGTGTTTCCGCCCTCGGCCACGTCGGCGGAGCCGGGAACCAGGTGATCTCGGAGCAGGGACCTGTTGCCCGTAGAGTCGATGAGGACATCTCCCGGTTGGAGCATCGCCATCGCGTCCTCCGCCGTGACGACCCCCGCGGTGCGCTCCACCCCATTCAGCCCGCGCGCATCGATCAGATCGCTGATGGACTGCTCGATGGAGTTGAGCGGGCAGAACCCGAGCACCCAGCTCTTCAGGAGTGAGCTCAGGTCCGAAGGGATCGCCTGTCTGAACGCGAGCGCCTGGTCGAGCTCTCTTGGATCGAAGATGGCCTCGACGCTATCTCCGTCGATCCGATCGGCTCGGTAGCCCTCGACTGAATCCGCCACGAGATACGGTGCGAGCTGGACCATCCGCGTTCGCGTGTACTCGCGCCGCTTCTCGTAGAGGCGCACCGAGAAGCCGTCCACCGCCTGGAGCAGCGCGGTGAGCAAGAGACCCACCGGCCCCGCGCCGACCACGTGCACTCGAGTCGCGGAGAGCGGTCTCTCCAGAGCCGTCGAGTCAGATGGAAGGTGCGGCATCCGCCTCGTCGTTCGCCCTGCAGACCGGGCGCTCGAGGATGCACCGGACCCCGCCTGCAAGACAACGTGGCCGGAGGTCGCCGCGACGACGCGCGAGCAGGCGCGCCGCCTTCGACGTTGCCGAAGTAGCGGATCTCAAGGCCCGCACACTTGCACAGCCGAGACCACCCGTCCACGACGTCCGTGCATCCCGGCGCGCGCGGATGGATCGAGCGGTTCGAATCCGCTCGTCGGCTCCTCGCATGGTCGCGCTGCCAGCGACCCGGACGGTAGAAGCCCCAGCGCGGCAAGTCGCGGGCGCAGCCCTGTAAGCGAATCGTGAGCTTTCACTCGGCCCCGATTCGCGGGATGGCGCTACGGGTAGCCCCTCGGGCGTCCAACTGCGGACAAGCCACGAAGGGGGCTCATCCAATGAGACGAACAGCACGCAGGTTGACACCGCTCGTTGCGCTCGCGCTCGCCTCCGGCACGGTCGGAGTCGTTCTCGGCGGGACGGGGACCGGCGTCGCGGCCTCGACCGCGAGGCCGACGAACACACAGCCGCCGACCGTCAGCGGGACGCCGGAGGTCGGGAAGACGCTCACCGCCCGCGAGGGCACGTGGACGGGCAGCCCGACCGACTACGACTACGCCTGGCGGCGCTGCGATCAGGACGGCGGGAGCTGCTCGCTGATCAGCGGCGCCGAGGAGCGGACGTACCTGCTCAAGCAGGTCGACCAGGGGAACACGCTCCGCGTCCGCGTGACGGCGCAGAACGCCGACGGCCGCACGACGGCCACGTCGGTGCCGACCGCGGTGATCCGCGCCGCGGTGACGCCGCCTCCGCCCACCACGAACCCGTGCGACAAGAGCCCGGTGATCGCCACCGAGCTCAAGCCACCCGAGCGGCTGTCGATTGCGGGTCAGCAGGTTTCGCCGAGCGTGGTCGGCGGCTCCACGCAGGAGATCGTGGCGCGCTTCCGCATCACCGCCTGCAACGGCAAGCCCGTTCAGGGGGCGCTCGTGTACGTCACGGCTGTGCCGTACAACATGTTCTCCATCCCGCCCGAGGCGACGACCGGTGGCGACGGATGGGCCGAGCTGCGGATGAACCGCCTCCGCGGGTACCCGGCGACTCCGCGGCAGCAGCTCCTCGTGATGTTCGTCCGCGGTCGCGAGCCGGGCGGCAACCTCCTCGGCGGCATCTCGACCCGGCGGCTCGTGTCGTTCCCGGTCGACCTCAGCCGCTGACAGAGGTCCGGTCCGCGCCACGCACCGGCACGCGGCCCGGGCACCGGAGTCGGGGCGCCCCACTCCGGGGCGCCCTGCTCCATCCGTCATCTAGCCTCGCCCTCATCGAGACGAGGCGGATACGAGCCGACGAGTGGCGCCGCTGGCGGGACACCCGGCTGCGGCTGCTCCGGGAGGAGGCGCCGTTCTTCTCGTCGCGCTACGAGGACGCAGTCCGCGAGCCCGAGTCGGCCTGGCGCGACTGGGCCGCCCAGGCTGCCGACGGCGCCGACAAGGCGCTCTTCGTCACGGAGGACGAGGACGGGTGGACCGGCGTCGTCGGCGCCTTCCGCCGCCACGACCCGACCGAGGTGCAGCTCATCTCGATGTGGGTCGACCCGCGGGCGCGCGGGAAAGGGGCGGCGCAGGCGCTGATCCGCGCGGTCGCGACATGGGGCAGCGAGGTCGGGGCCCGCCGCGTCGTCCTCTTCGTGCAGGAGGTGAACACGGCCGGGCAGGCGCTCTACCTGAAGGCGGGCTTCCACCCGACGGGTGACCGGATGCCGGTCGGGATCGGGCGCCGCGGCTTCAAGCTCGTCTTCGTGGCTTCCGTCCACGACCTTCTCTCCGCCTTGCCCGGCGGCGCGGAGTAGCGTACGCACCTGTGTCAACGACGAACGGCACACGGCCTCTCGCGGCGCTCCGCGCCGGCGTCGTCGGTACGGGATTCGTCGGCGTCGTGCACGTCCACGCGCTCCGGCTCCTGGGCGTCGAGATCGCCGGCGTCGTCGGCTCGTCGCCCGAGCGCGCAGCGGCGAAGGGGCTCGCGGCGGTGTACTCCTCGCTCGAGGAGCTGCTCGACGACGACTCGGTCGACGTCATCCACCTGACGACCCCGAACCACCTCCACCACCCGCAGTCGAAGCAGGTGCTCGCGGCCGGGAAGCACGTCATCTGCGAGAAGCCGCTCGCGATGACCTCGGAGGAGTCGGCCGAGCTGCTCTCCCTCGCGGAGGACAGCGGGCTCGTCCACTGCACGAACTTCAACCTGCGCTTCTTCCCCCTCGTCCACGAGGCCCGCGCTCGTGTGGCTGACGGCGAGGTCGGCGACGTCTGGAACGTGCACGGCGGCTACCTGCAGGACTGGCTCCTCTACCCGACCGACTGGAACTGGCGACTCGAGCCCGACAAGGGCGGCGCGCTGCGCGCGATCGGCGACATCGGCTCGCACTGGATGGACATGGCGCAGTTCGTCAGCGGGCAGCGCATCGTCGAGGTGTGCGCCGACCTCCACACCACGATCCCCGTCCGGCGCAGGCCGCTCGGCGAGGTCGAGACGTTCTCGAGCGCCGCGGACGTCGAGCGTGCCGATGCCCCGATGACGACCGAGGACCTCGGGCACGTGCTCGTCCATTTCGACGGCGGCGCACGCGGCGCCTTCAAGGTCTCGCAGGGGAGCGCGGGGCGCAAGAACTACCTCCACATCGAGGTCGACGGCTCCGAGGCGGCGCTCGCGTGGAACGCGGAACGCCACGAGGAGCTGTGGCTGGGGCGCCGCGACGAGCCGAGCGCAGTGCTGCAGCGGAACGCGGCGCAGATGCGGCCCACCTCCGCCGCGCACACGTTCCTCCCCGCCGGCCACGCCGAGGGCTGGGTCGACACGTTCCGTGAGCTGTACCGCAGCGTCTATGTGGCCGTTGCGGCGGGCGGGCCGCCGAAGGAGCCCGACTACCCGACGTTCGCGGACGGGCACCGGGCGAACGTGCTCGGCGACGCAATCGCGCTGTCGAATGCGGAGCGACGGTGGGTGGAGGTGAGCGGCTGAGGCTGGGGCTCCTCACGGCGGCGTTCCCACGACTCACGCTCGAGCGCGTGGCGACGTGGGCGTCGACGAACGGCTTCGAGATGATCGAGGTCGCCTGCTGGCCCGCCGCCGGCGGCGAGCGCCGCCGCTACGCCGGGGTCTCGCACATCGACGTCGCCCGGCTCGACGCGGGCAAGGTGCGGGACACGCTCGACCGGCACGGGCTCGAGATCTCGTCGCTCGCCTACTACCCGAACAACCTCCACCCGGATCCGGCAGAGCGTCGCCCGGCGAACACCCACCTCCGGAAGGTGATCGACGCCGCCGCCAGGCTCGGCGTCCCGACCGTCGGCACGTTCGTCGGGCGCGACAAGACGAAGAACGTCCCGGACAACTTCCGCGAGTTCCGCAAGGTCTGGCCGCGCCTCGTCTCCCACGCGGAGGACCGAGGCGTGAACATCGCGATCGAGAACTGCCCGATGATCTTCAGCTGGGACGAATGGCCCGGCGGGACGAACCTCGCCTCCACGCCGGCGGCCTGGGACGAGATGTTCTCGCTCGTCCCCTCGGAGCGGTTCGGCCTCAACCTGGACCCGTCGCACCTCGTCTGGCTCCAGATCGACTACGAGCGGGTCGTCCGCGACTACGCCTCGCGGATCCTCCACGTCCATGCCAAGGACATGGAGATCGACCGCGACGGCCTCTACCGGCATGGCACCGCGTCACAGGGAATGGGCTGGCAGATCCCCCGCCTTCCGGGTCTCGGCGAGGTGCGGTGGGACCGGTTCCTCTCGCAGCTCTACCGCATCGGCTACGACGGCGTCGTCTCCGTCGAGCACGAGGACCGTACGTTCGAGCGGACCGAGGAGCTCGTGAAGCGCGGTTTCCTGATTGCCCGCGACGCGCTCCGCCCGTACCTGCACTGACATCGGAGGAGGAGCAGGGCCCGAGCGGGGCCGGACGCCTGCTCCTCCCGCACAACGGGTCAGTGGCCGCAACCGGCCATTGCTGCTCGGCTCGTCGATGCGAGCTGACGGCCCGCCGAGGGCGCAGCGGTGGAGGCCGCAGAGATGCCGGGCACGGTGAGTGCCCCGGAATACGTCGTCCGGACACCGCTCGGGGTCGGGACGTCGACCATCTCGATCACGCCTTTCGCCTTCGCGAACCCGCCGGTCCCGCCCGCGACCGGATGGATGCACCGCCCCTTGATGAGCGTCTCGGTGCCCGGCTTGTAGTTCGCCCAGTAGATGAACGTGAAGCGGAGCGTGCCGCTCGGCTCACCGGCGTCGCAAGCGCCGCTGCGATCGGTGTCGTGGCAGCCCTTGAAGAGCTCCTTGCCGCTCCCGACGAACCGGCCCTCGGCGTCGCCGTACTCCACCTTGAAGGCCGTGATGTTCCAGTCGCCGACCAGGCTCCCGGTCATCTTGTAGATGCCCTTCTGCTGGTCCACCACAGTCTGCTTCCCCTTCAGCACGAGCGGCTTCGGGGCTTCTGCCGCCGCTGCGAGCGAGACGGTCGCGAGCGCCGCCGCGCACACCGCCGCCATGAACGTGAGTCGTCTGACCATTCTCATCTCATCCCTCCTCGACCGTGACGCGTCCAACCGTCGCGTCGTCGAGCACACGATCGGCTCTCGCGCTGTGCGCCCGCTGGACGTTCGCTGAAGCGCCTCCAGAGGCTCGCGTACAGGGTGGTACGGTCGCCGCGTGACCGCGGCGTTCCGGTTGCTGGGCCCCGTCGAGGCAGTCATCGACGGCCGTCCCGCGCGCCTCGCCCCGCAACCTCGCGCCGTGCTGGCGATGCTGCTGCTCCACGCAGGCCACGTCGTACCGGCGGCACGCCTCGTCGACGCCGTCTGGGGTGACGATCCACCCACGACGGCGCCGAACATCGTCCACGGCTACGTCTCGCAGCTGCGCAAGGCGCTCGGTCGCGAGGTCGTCGCGACGAGAGAGCCGGGGTATGCGATCCACATCGGGCGTGACGCTCTCGACCTCCACCGTTTCGAGCGTGCGGCGACCGAAGGGGCCCGCGCGCTCGAAACCGGTCAGGCGCAGGTCGCGGCGGAGCGCCTTCGGGAAGCACTCGCCGAATGGACCGGCGACGCGCTCGCGGACGTCAGCGAGGGCGACGTGCTGCGGCCCGCTGCGGCACGGCTCGACGAGCTACGCCTCGTTGCTCTCGAGCGCCGGATCGAGGCGGACCTCGCGTGCGCCCGGGAGTCCGAGCTCGTTGGCGAGCTCGAGGCTCTGACCGCTGAGCACGCGCTGCGCGAGCGGCTTCACGCGCTCCGCATGCTGGCGCTCTATCGGTGCGGGCGCCAGGCAGAGGCGCTCGAGGTCTACCGGACGACCCGAACGCGGCTCGTGGAGGAGCTCGGCCTGGAGCCGGGCTCGGCGCTCCAGGAGCTCGAGCAGGCGATCCTGCGCCACGATCCGTCGCTGGGCGGTCAGGCTTCGCCGGCTCCCGGGCACCGACCCGCCGGCCACACGGTGGTCGTCGCCCTTCTCGACCTCGACGCGGTCGACTCGCTCGTCGCTCTCGCGGAGCCGCTGGCGGTCGAGGACGAACGTGAGCTGGTGATCGCCTCGACGGTCGCGGAGCCCGGTGCGCTCGCCGCCGCATCGACACGGCTCCGCGAGCATCGTGAGTCGCTCGCGGAGAGGGGTGCCTCGGTTCGCTCTGCTGCGTTCACGTCGCTGACCCCGGGGGCGGATCTTGCACGGCTCGCCCGTGAGCAGGACGCCGAGCTCCTGCTCGTCGACGCGCCCGCCGGCCTCCTCGAGGACGCGCGGCTCCTGACCCTGCTCGACGACGCTCCCTGCGACGTTGCGGTGCTCGTCGGGGGCGAGGCTCGCCCGGGGAACGTGCTCGTGCCGTTCGCCGGCGCGGATCACGACTGGTCGGCGATCGAGCTCGGGGCGTGGCTCGCGCGAGCTCGCGGAAGCGAGCTCGTCCTTGCGGGCACGGCGACGTCCGCAGAGGGTCGCGACGCGAGCAGGCTCCTCGCCAGCGCCTCACTCGCCGTCCAACGGACGCTCGGCGTCCACGCGGAGCCGCTGCTGGTCGAGCCCACGCCGCAAGCGCTCATGGAGGCGGCGCGAAGCGCGAGCCTCGTCGTCGTCGGCCTCACCGATCGGTGGCGTCGCGACGGCGTAGGCCGGGCACGCACGGCGCTCGCAACCTCACCGCACCATCCGACGCTCCTCGTGCGGCGTGGGCTCCGACCCGGAGGGCTCGCGCCCGACTCCGCCGCCACGCGGTTCACCTGGACAGTCGCCGGCTGAGCTAGGTCGCCCAGGGTGGCGCAGGCCGGCGCTCGCAGGTCGGGTTGGTCTTGGACGGCGACGGCGTCGCCTCGTCGAAGATGCCGCCGAACGTCTGCTCCACGCCGTCGAGCCGGCGCAGTGACCGCGTCCGGGGCCCGGCACCGCGCTTCGCGGGCTGGATCCGCTCGAGGTAGATCGCCTCCGACGCCTGACGCTTCCGGTCCAGGCGGACCGCCCCCTGAGGCGCATCGAGCACGAGGCCGGTGAGGGTCGAGCGAAGCAACTCGTGCGAGGGGCCGAGCTCGCCGCCGGTCTGCTCGAGCGCGGTGAGCAGCGCCTCGACGGAGGTGTAGGCGGGGATCTCGACAAGCCCTTCTGCAACCACAGCGGGCAGCTCCGGGAACCGCTGCTCGAACGCTGCGCGATACGCGCGCATGGCCTCCGACGGCGTTGCGCGTGGGATCGAGCCACCGATCACGACGCCGGAGAGGTCGAGACCCCGCGGCTGCAGGTTCCCGGGGTCGGAGAACGCCCAACCGCTGAGGAGCAGCCTTGTGCGTGCCGGTTTCGCCTTGCCGAGGTACGCCGTCAGGTACGGAAGCTGGGTGCCGGTCGTCGCGATCACGAGCACGCCGTCCGCACTCGCCGCGTGGCGGAGCGCCGCGCTTGTCGGGTCGGGGACGAAGAGCGAGTACCAATCGCGCTCGACCACGTTCCCGCCGAGCGCGCAGAACTCCGCGACGAAGCCGGCGGCAGACTCCCAGCCCGGGTACCAGTCCTCGGCGACGACCACCGCCCGGCGCCAGCCGAGATCGCGGTACGCGTACGTCCCAAGACCAGCCGTCGTCTGGGCGCCCGTCGGAGCGAAGTGAAACAGGTTGGGCGGCGGGTCGCGCAGCGTCGTCTCCTGCGACCCCATCTCCGAAGCGAGGAAGGTCACGCTCGGAAACCGTCTCGCCAGGTCGCGGAACGCGATGTTCTCGGCGCCCCCGATCGGACCGACCACGACATCGGCGCCGTCGGCCTCGATCAGTCGACGCGTTGCGAGGACGACCCTGTGGGGGTACGTGAACTCCGTGCAGGTCGGTACGAGCTCGACGCGCCGGCCACCGGCGCTCCCCGAGACGAGGTCAGATGTGCGCCGGCCGCCGCGCTGGAGGAGCGGAAGCGACGCGGCTGCAAGCACCGACTCGCGGGTGCCGACGAGGAGGCCGGTGCACTCCAGCAGGACGCCGACGCGGACTGGCTCGCGCTCCGCGCTGCAGCCCGCGCCGAGGAGCGCGGCCGTCACGGACAGCGCCGCAACCGCTACCGCGAGAGTGCGCTCAGCGCGCATCGCTCGTCACCCACAGCTCGTCGCCCGCAACCGCGATGTCGTCGGGGTACCCGTCCACGTCGACCGTCTCCACGACCCGGCCCGACTTCGGGTCTACCCGGGCGACCCGGCCGTCGACGTGGAGCGCCACCCACAGACCCCCTGGCCCGTCCGCGAGCGCTGTGGGAGCGCGGCCGACCGCGAACCGCCCGGCGACCCGGTTCGTCGCGGGATCGATCCGAACGACGACGTCGTCGAGCGGCGCACCGACCCACAGCGAGCCGCCCGCAAAGGCGATGCCTCGTGGCGCGACCGGGAGCATCACGACGGCAATGACGCGGCCGGTCGGCGCGATGCGGAACACCCGTCGGTCCGAAGCGTCACCGACGACCCAGACCGAACCCGCGCCGGTCGTCATCGCGCAGAGGCACTGACGCGCGTTCGCCGCCGTCGTCGGCTCGAGGAACGGGAGCTGCACCAGATGGCCCTTCGTGATGCGATTCGGCTCGATACGGAGCTGCTGGACGTTCGGGCAACCGGCCGCCCAGAGACCGAGCGCCGGCGATGCCGTCATGCTGCAGGCGAGGATGGAGACGCCGTCTGCCCTCGAGCCGTTGTTGGCGTCGTAGGGGACGACGAAGCCCTCGAGCAGCTTCTCGCCGTCGCGTGCGACGTACACCTTGCCGTCGAGGCCCACGAGATCGTGGACAGCACCGACCGCTTCGACCTTCACCGGCGTGCCGATGTCGGGATCGAGGCGCCACACGGTGTCGGTTGTGGCAAACCAGACCTGCCCGCTCTCGACGGCGACATGCGTCGGGTTGGCGGCAGTCGGCGTCGTGGAGACGACGTCACCCGTGGCTCCGTCGATCCGGACGACTGCACCGCCCGGGGACGCCGCCGCGGTGTCGTCACGGAGGACCAGCAGCGTGCCGAGCGCAGCCGCCGCCAGCGCGAGCGTCAGGCCCGCGAGGGCGGCGACGAGCAGTCGCGGCGTACGGCTGCGCGCGTCGAGGCCGAGCGCCGTGCGAACCTCGTCGACAAGTGCCCTGCACGTCGGCTGGCGCTCGTCCGGATCCTTCGCCATCGCTCGCGCCAGGACGTCGTCGAGCGTCTCCGGGAGCGTGTCCCCGCGTTCGCTCGCGCGCGGTGGAGGCGTCTCGAGGTGCGCGTAGATCACGGCCACATCCGAGACACCCGAGAACGGAACGGTGCCCGTGAGCGCCTCGAAGAGCACGCAGCCGAGCCCGTAGACATCAGCGCGCCCGTCCACGTCGTCGCCGCGGATCTGCTCGGGCGCGACGTAGTCGACCGTACCCACGAGATGGCCGTCGGTCGGGCCGCGGTCGGAGACGCTCTGCGTCAGCCCGAAGTCCGCGAGGTAGACATGCTCGCGCCGGTCCTGGCGGTCGAGCAGGACGTTCGAGGGCTTGACGTCGCGGTGAACCAGCCCGCGGTCGTGCGCAACATCGAGCGCGTCCGCGACCTGGGACGCGATCGCGAGGGCTCGCGCCGGCTCCAGAGGCCCGTCGCGCCGGAGAAGCGCCTGGACGTCGTCGTCGACGAACCGCATCGCGATGAACAGCCCGTCGTCGGTCTCCCCCGCCTCGTAGACGGGGATCACGTTCGGGTGGTCGAGCGACGCTGCGATCCGCGACTCGCGCAGGAGGCGCTCGCGGAACTCCGCATCCTCCGAGTACCGCTCGGCGAGCAGCTTCAGCGCAACGCGACGCTCGAGCCTCGAGTCACGGGCACGATAGATCTCGCCCATGCCGCCCCGTCCGACGAGCGCCTCGATCTCGTACCCGGCGATCGTGTCGCCAGGCGCGATGTGCCTTCCTACCGCCATCGCCCCATCCTCACGCCGCTCGTGACAGCCTGCACGAACTCGTTGCCGCATGCAACGACGACGGTCGGCCTGTGCGCATGCGCCTCATCGCTCCTCCTTCGCCTGTGGCCTCGTGCCGCTCCGGAATCGTCGAACGGGCCGCTGGACGTCCGCTGAACCGGCGCTGGACGAGCACGCGTCAGGTGCAGCCAGGCGGGGTATGCACGTTGCGACCATCCACGAAAGGAGCGCGCATGAGCGTCGCAAAGGTCATCGAGATCACCGCGTCCTCGCCGACGAGCTTCGCCGAGGCGGTGAAGGTGGGAATCACCAAGGCGGCCGAGACGGTCCACGGCATCAAGGGCGCGTGGGTCTCCGAGGAGAGCGTCGTCGTCGAGAACGACCAGGTCACCGAGTTCCGGGTCACGATGCGCGTCTCGTTCGTCCTCGACTGAGCTTGCTGCGCGAGCGGGAATCCGCTCCCGCGGATTCCCGCCGCTTGATTCCCGCCTACGGCGGGGCACATCCCTGAAGGCGCCCGCTTCCCGGTCGCAAACTGCAGCCCGCGGCCGTGCTACAAGGGGACAGATGACAGGGCCGCCCAGGAACGAGCATCTCGACCGGCCGGCGACGAGCGACTCGACCGCGCGCGCCCTCGTCGCCGCGATCCCGGACCCGATCTTCCGGATCGGGACGGACGGCGTCTACCGGGGCTTCAAGGTCGACTCCGAGCGAGACCTCCTCACGTCGCCCGACGACGTGATCGGTCGCACCGTCCACGAGCGGCTCCCGTCGGACATCGCGGAGGCGGTGCTCGCAGCCGGGCGCAGAGCCGTGGCCGAGGGCGAGCTGCAGCACATCGAGTACTCGCTGGCCGTCGGAGACGAGCTCCGCGACTACGAGGGGCGGCTCGTCGCCTGCGGTCCCGACGAGTTCGTCTTCATCGTCCGCGACTTCACGGCGCAGAGACGCCAGGCGCGGGAGCTCGAGCGCGAGCGGGACTTCAGCTACGCGGTCGTCCGCTCCACGCCGAGCTTCCTCGCGCTCGTGGACGAGACTGGCACCCTGCTCGGCATCAACCGCGCCCTCGAGCTCGCCTCCGGCATCCCGGAGGAGACGTGGGTCGGACGCACGTTCTGGGAGCTCTTCATCGCCGACGAGGACGTCCCGCGCGCCCAGGAGGACTTCTTCCGGCTCCGGAACGACGACCCGCCCGGCGTCGTCGAGTACGAGCACGTCGCAGCCCACGGGGAGCGGCTCGTCGTCGACTGGACGGCGACCGTCGTCCACGACGCCGAGGACCGGCTGCGCTACCTCTTCTGCGGCCTCGACGTCACGGCGCGCAAGCACGTCGAGGAGGAGATCCGACGCTCGCGCGCGCGGATCATCTCGGCCAGCGATACCGAGCGGAAGCGGCTCGAGCGCAACCTGCACGACGGGGCACAGCAGCACCTCGTCAGCGTCTCGCACGCCGTCCACATGGGACTTCGCCTGCTGGAGGAGGATCCGGGACGTGCCGAGGAGCACTTCCAGCGGGCTCTCGTCGAGCTCAACGCGGCGCACGAGGAGCTGCGCGAGCTGGCGCGCGGGCTGCATCCGCAGATCCTCACCGTGCAAGGCCTCGCCGTCGCCGTCCGCTCGCTCGCCCGTCGGGCGCCGATCCCCGTCACCGTGATCACCATCGACGACTCGCAGCGCTGGTCGCCGCCCGTCGAGAGCGCCGCGTACTACGTCGTCGCCGAAGCGTTGACGAACGTCCTCAAGTACTCGGAGGCGACATCGGCCACCATTCGCGTGCTCACCCGGGACGACCGGCTGACGGTCGAGGTGACGGACGATGGACGGGGCGGCGCGCGCCCGGCTGCCGGATCCGGGCTCGGCGGGCTGAAGGACCGCGTCGAGGCGCTCGACGGCACCTTCGACGTCCAGAGCCCCCGCGGGAAGGGGACGTGCGTGCGCGCCGAGCTCCCGCTCGCGATCGGCTCCTGACGGTTCCCGCTTGACAGGCCCGAAAGGACCTGATTGGATCATCCGCGTCGAACCCCGTAGCTCTTCGGAGTCGCGGGGTTCGGCATTTTTCGTGGTCCGACGGCGGTCGGGCGCAGAGGGTGACGACCCGATCCACCGCGCCGTGCCACGCGACGTTAGGCGACGAGAAGCACGTCGCACTCCGCCCGGTCGACGGCCGTCGCGGCAGCCGCGCTCGGCCGGGCGATGACGAGCAGGTCGACGTCGAGATCGCACGCGACCTCCAGCAGGGACTCGGCGCTATCTCCCTCGGTCGAGAAGCAGCGGGCCGCCACGTGCCGGAGGAGCAGCGCCTCGCGCGCCTCGTCGGTCAGGCGCCGGAGCTCCGCCTCCGGGCGCTCGGCCTCCGACGGCGTCGCGACGACCGCGACCGTCGAGCCGTACCCGGCGAGGTCGGCGACGGCCTCGAGCGCCCGCCGCGAGGCGCTCGAGCCGTCGTAGCCGACGAGGATCCTCCGGGGCCGAGCAGCCATCAGTGGCTCATCGTCCCCTTCGGGTTGCCCACCTTGAGGAGGCCGACCATGCCGAGGTCGACGTCCGCAAAAGCGTGGCTGACGACCGGGTAGAGGCCGACGTCGTCGACCTTCACGTCGAACACCCCGCCGCCGCCCGCGGGGACGACCACCGTCTGGACGCCCTGCTGTGGTGGGCTGGTGAGATCCGAGTTGACCCAGGCACGGTCGAAGATCGTCCCGACGACGTGGAAGTTGACGTTGTTGGTGGGGCCCGCCGCGACCACCCAGAACCGCGTCGTCTCCCCCGGCTTCGCAGTCAGCGGGTGCGTGACGTACTGGTTCGCGTAGCCGTTGAACGTCACCCAGTCCGGCATTCGCATCCGTGCCTTCGTCATGTCCAGCGACGCGGGCGTCGCGATGCCGTCGCCGTTCATGTACCACTCGCTGCCGACGAGGACGTACTCGTTGTCGACGGGCGGCAGGCCGGCCTTCGGCTCGACCACGATCGCCCCGTACATGCCGTTGGCGATGTGCGCGAGCACCGGCTTCGTGCCGCAGTGGTACATGTAGACGCCCGGATCGCCTGCGACGAAGCGGAACTTGAACGACTCCCCCGGCTTCGCGTCGCGGAACGCGAGGTTCGGGGCGATCCGGGCGGCGTGGAAGTCGATCGAGTGCGGGATCGAGCCGCCGTTCGTGAGCGTCATCTCCACGGTCTGCCCCTCGCGCACGTGCACGATCGGCCCGGGCGCGCCGTGGCCGTCGAACGCCCAGGTGTTGTACTTCACGCCCGGTGCGATCTCGACGACCATGTCCTTGAGCGTCATGTTGACCTTCACGAGGTCGCCGGCCGGGATCGGCGGCATCGTCGCGTCATACGCGGTGTGCGCCTTGGCGAGGCTCTCGGCGTTCGGCGCTGTCTTCCCGGCGAAGCTCTCGAGCGGGAGCGCCTGGTTCGCGGTAGCGGCGTGCGTCGCGTGGCTCTCGGACGACGTCGCGACACCACCGGCGACCACGTCGTCCCGCGCCTCGTCTGCGGCCTGGGCCGCGACGACGGCGGCGATCGCGAGCGCGCCGATTGCGAATGCGAGCAGCAGCACGACGACCGCGGCGAGCGGGCCAAGACCCTTCTTGTCCCGTCGTCGGTCGAATCGTCTCGGGCCGGGCGCCGTGTGGGTGCTCATCTGATCCTCCTGGAAGCACGGTGATTGCTCATTTGCCCTGGACGGTAGGCGGCGCCTCCCCCGACGCCATCCGAGGAGTCCACCGACGACCTGCGGGTTTTCCGCACCGCCGTCCGGACGGGGCTCCGCTAGCGTCAACGCGTGGACGGAGAGCCGATGATCGAGGCGCGGGGGCTGACGAAGCGCTACGGCGACTTCACCGCGGTGGACGGGATCGACTTCGCCGTCGAAGCGGGCGAGACGTTCGGCTTCCTCGGGCCGAACGGCGCCGGCAAGAGCTCGACGATGCGGATGATCGGCGCGGTGTCGCCCGCAAGTGGCGGCACTCTGCGCGTCCTCGGCCGCGACCCCGATCGCGACGGCTCCGAGATCCGTCAGCGCCTCGGCGTCGTCCCGCAGGAGGACAACCTCGACCTCGAGCTCGACGTCGGCGAGAACCTGCTCGTCTACGGGCGCTTCTTCGGCCTGCCGCGCGACGAGATCCGGCGCCGTTCGGCCGAGCTGCTCGAGTTCGTCCAGCTCGCCGACCGCAAGGACGCCCGCGTCGACTCCCTCTCCGGCGGCATGAAGCGCCGGCTCACGATCGCGCGCGCCCTCGTCAACTCGCCGGAGCTGATGCTGCTCGACGAGCCCACGACAGGTCTCGACCCGCAGGCGCGACACGCGCTCTGGGACCGCCTCTATCGCCTGAAGCAGCAGGGCGTCACGCTCGTCTTGACGACCCACTACATGGACGAGGCGGAGCAGCTCTGCGACCGGCTCGTGATCATGGACCAGGCCAAGATCGTGGCCGAGGGCTCGCCGCGTGAGCTGATCGAGCAGTTCGTCGAGCGCGAGGTCGTCGAGCTTCGCTTCGGCGCGCAGAACGGCCATCCGTCCCTCGACGACCTCGGCAACCACGTCGAGGTGCTCCAGGATCGAATCGTGATCGGCGCGGACGACGGCGAGGCCGTCGTCGACCAGGTGCACGCGCGCGGCCTCCACCCCGAGACGGTGCTCGTCCGGCGCAGCACCCTCGAGGACGTCTTCCTGCGCCTGACCGGACGGAGCCTGAACGACTGATGCCGACGGTCGGGAGGGTGTTGAGCGTCGTCGGCTGGCACGCCCATGCGTACCGCCGCATGTGGCGCGGCTCGATCACGGTCTCGTTCCTCAACCCGATCTTCTTCCTCGTCTCGATCGGCGTCCTCCTCGGGACGCTCGTCGACCGCTCCGACCCCGACCTCGGCGGCCTGACGTATCTCGAGTTCGTCGCGCCGGCGCTCGTCGCCGCGACGGCGATGCAGACCGCGGCCAGCGTGACGACATACCCGGTCAAGGCGGGCCTGAAGTGGCTGCGGACCTACCACGCGGTCGTCGCGACGCCCGTCCGGGTGCGGGAGCTCGTCGCCGGGGTCCTGGTCTGGGCCGGCGTCCGGGTCATCGTCGCCTGCGTGCTGTTCGTCCTCGTCGCAGCGATCGGCGGGGCCTTCACCTCGCCGATGGCGGCCCTGTCGCCCCTCGCGGGGCTGCTCTGCGGGCTGGCGTTCGCGGCCGGGCTCGCCGCGGTGAGCTCGGGCACCGACGCCGACCAGTGGCTCGTCGCGATCTTCCGGTTCGTGCTCGTGCCGCTCTTCCTCTTCTCGGGCACGTTCTTCCCGGTCGAGCAGCTGCCCGACTGGATCGAGCCGCTCGCCTGGGTGACCCCGCTCTGGCACGGCGTGGAGCTCTCGCGCGGCTTTGCGACCGGAGACATCGACGGCCCGCTCATCGCCGTCAACGTCGCCTACCTCGTGGTGTTCACGGTGGTGGGAGCGGCGATCGCGGTCCGCGCCTGCGAGACGAGGCTGCGGCGATGAGCACGCACGACACCGCCCTGCGCATCCTCCCTCGGATCACGCTCGGGACGCACCGCTCCTGGCGGCTCGTCGAGCGCAACCTGACGAGCTCGCGCGACGGCTGGCTCGTCGTCGTCTCGGGCTTCTTCGAGCCGCTCTTCTACCTCCTCGCCCTCGGGATCGGCGTCGGGGCGCTCGTCGGCACGCTCGACCTCGGCGGCGAGTCCGTCTCCTACCGGGAGTTCGTCGCGCCGGCGCTCCTCGCGTCCGCGGCGATGAACGGCGCCGTGTACGAGTCCGGCAACGTCTTCTTCAAGCTCAAGTACGCGAAGACGTACGAGGGCGTCCTCGCGACGCCGATGACGGTGCGCGACGTCGCGGTCGGTGAGCTCATCTACACCCTGATGCGCGGAACCGTCTACGCGATCGGCTTCGTGGCCGTGATGCTCGTCCTCGGCCTGGTCGACTCCCCGTGGGCGCTGCTCGCCGTGCCCGGCGCCGTCCTCGTCTCGGCCGCGTTCGCCGCGCCGGCGGTGTTCGCGACGACGCTGATGCGCTCCTGGGCGGACTTCGCCTTCGTCGAGCTCTGCACGCTGCCGATGTTCCTGTTCTCGGCGACGTTCGTCCCGATCGAGGACTACCCCCCGGTCGCGCAGTGGATCGTGCCGCTGACCCCGCTGTACCACGGCGTCCAGATGCTCCGCGCGTTCACGCTCGGGGACGTCGGCTGGAGCGTCCTGCTGAACATCGCGTACCTCGTCGCGATGACCGGCGTGTTCCTCGTGCTCGCCGACCGGCGGCTCGCGAAGCTGCTCCTGAAGTAGCGGGCGCTACCAGGGGATCGCGTCGCCGTTCGCGTGGACGAACGTCCCGCTGCCCGACGCGTCGAGCTCGTCCAGCCGCGCGATCAGGCCCGCCGCTGCCTCCGGCGGGTCGACGTTGCCGCCGCCCGAGGTCATCTCGGTGCGGACGAACCCCGGATGGAGGACGACGACGTGGATCCCGCGCGGCGCCAGCTCGGCCGCGAGGTTCGCGGCACCCATGTTCAGCGCCGATTTCGACATCCGGTAGCCGAAGTTCCCGCCCGACGGTCGGTCGCCGATCGAGCCCGCCTTGCTCGAGACGAAGCCGAGCTTCGCGCCGCGCTCGAGGCGCGGCAACAGCGCAAGCGTCACGCGGAGCGGGCCGAGCGTGTTGATGTCGAACTGCCTCCGCGCGAGGTCGAGGTCCAGCCGCTCGAGCGAGTCCCAGCCGCCGATGCCCGCGTTGTTGACGACGACGTCGATGGTCTCGCCTGGCTCGAGCGCCGAGTCGAGCGCCTCGCCGACGCCGTCGCTGCCGACGTCGATGCCCTCGAGCACGCGACACCCGACGACGTCGAGCTCCGGCGAGCTCGACCGGCAGGTCGCGATCACCGTGTCGCCGCGCGCATGGAGCTGGCGTGCGAGCTCGAGCCCGATCCCGCGGTTCGCGCCGGTAACGAGCCAGGTGGCCATCGCGACCAGTCTGCCGATGCGACGCCCTCAGCCGCGCCGGTACTCGAGCGCCCCGATGTCGGGCGCACCGCGGCGCGGCCGGCCCGTCAGGTCGTCCCTGGGCGCATACCGGCGGAACGCCCCGTCGACGACCGACGATGTCCTGGTCGGCCGACCCCTGCCGTCGAGCCCGGCCGGCGTGCTGCGATCGGACGCCGAGCACGTCGTCCCGTCGATGACGATGTTGCGGGCAAACAGCTGCGCAGCGCTGCAGATGTGCATGCGCGTCCTCAGCAGGGCGATGACGTTGTTCGCGACGATCGGCCGCTTCCGGCGAAGGACGCTGCCGTACTTCGAGCTCATCCGGATCGACCCCGCGTACCCGTCGCGGCGCCGGGCACCGGTGAGGATGGTGTTGTTCACGACCTTCGCGTAGAGCGGCAGGCGCTTCGAGGCGGCGCTACCGACGATGATGCCCATCCGCGCGTGGTACCCGGGCATGCGCGGGTCGGTGCCCACGAAGATGTTGTTGACGATCGTCGCGTGGTCGACGTCGTTCGTCAGGTAGAGCTGCGCGCCGCCCGAGCGGTAAACCCCGAAGCGGTTCTGCTCGACCCGGAGGCGGCGACCGGAGAACAGCTGGACGAGGTCGTTGTGGCCGCACCGGTAGGCGTCCATGTGACACGGCAGCGCGCGATCGAAGCGATTCGACCGGATCGTGAGATCCGTCCCGAAGCGGCCGTGGACGAAGTCGCACCCCCGGCAGTCGTGGAACCGGTTGCCCTCGATCAGCACGTCGTGTGACCAACGCCAGAGCAGGACGCAATTGGCGAACCTCGGCGACCGGTCGCCGCAATGGGAGAAGTCGCTGTCGCGGATCGTCACGTCGCGCGAATCCGGGATACGGACGTACGCTCGAGAGCGGGATCCGCGCGCGGTGACGACGAGGTCGTGGAGAACGATGTAGCGCGACGCACGCAGGTCGACGATCGCCTCGCCGCCGATCGGCCCCACCGTGACGTTCCCGAACGAGACGTGGGACGCCCCGTCGAAGACGACGCGGCCGACACGCGTGCCCTGCGTGCCGACGATCCGGAGCGGCCTCCCGGTGCGCCAGCGGATCACGAGCTCGCGGTACAGCCTCGGGCGCAGGACGATCGTCCCGCCCGTTCGGCGGAGCGCGGTCACCGCGCTGTCGAACTCGGTGCCGCTCCCGACCGTGAGCCTTGTCGACCCGCTCCCCGCCGGCGTCGCCGCGGCGACATCGGTGATGCCGAGCAGCAGGACGATGAGAGCCATCACGAGCACGTGCCGCCGCCGCACCATCCGCTCCGACCCTATCGCCGTCGGGCTTAGGACGCCACGTTGCCACGGGGCGCAACCGTGCGCGCCTCGACGACCGCCTGCTCCGCGGCGCGCTCCGCAGCAGCGCCAAAGCGGAGGAGACGACCGCCGAATGCGACGCTGCAGACCGCGAACCACGCCCAGCCGAGTGCGACACCGGCAATGACGTCCGAGAGCCAGTGGACGTCGAGGAGCACCCGGCTCCCCGCGACGGCGAGGGTGATCGCGACCGCCCCGCCCGCGAGCAGGGCCCGCGTCGGGCGGGGCCGCCCACGGCCAAGGACGAGCGCGGCCGCCGCGTAGAACGCTGCGGCGGTCGCGGAGTGACCGCTCGGGAACGATGGGCCGAGCGTCTCGGCGATCGGGTTGAGGTCAGGTCGCACCCGGTCGGCGAGGTCCTTGATCGTCCGGGTGAGGACGTTCTGGCCGACCACGACGCAGGCGAGGTAGGCGCCGACCCAGCGGGCCGGCCGCCTCCGGACCAGCTCGACGACGACAAGGGCGATCGCCGCCGCGACGACGAACCACGTCTCCCCGAGCGTCGTGACGACCTTCAGCGCGTCGTCCGAAAGGTCGCTCGCGTGATCGAACCCCCATTCGGCGGCGCTCTCATCGAGTCCCACGAGCGCGCTGCTCGACCGCACGAGGTACGCGAGCACTGCAAGGACGAGCCCTCCGCCGATCAGCACCGCGAGCGCAAGCGTGAGCGCGAGCCCGGTCGCGACCTCGGGGTCGAGCCGTTGGACGAGCAGCCGCCGGAGCCTGCTGTGGTGCGCGAGCGTGTGCCCGACCGCCTCGGTCGCCGTCTGGCGTCGGCCTACGTCGGCACGAAGGGCGCCGTGGGGAAGCGCCAGACGGCGACGGTCACGGCTGCGCCGGCGGTCAGCGCGACGATGAGGAGGAGAAGGATCGGCATGAGGTTCTCTCGAGAGCACGAAACGGGTACGAGCTCGAAGACATTGTGGCCCGGATCGCGCCGGCTCAAACGGCGGCGTCCTGAACAGGGGGAAGGAGTGGTCGTGGAGGCCAACGTGGCAGCGGCGGAGCCGCACATGAACGTGATCGGCCGCACGACAGAGGACGGACGGCGGGATCCCGTTGTTCGAGCCGCGACCCGGCGGTCCGGCGGAGCGGTTGTCGAACGCCCTGGGCGACCGTCATCCGATCGTCGCGTTCTTCGTCGCGCTGATCTCCGGGTATCTCCTCCTCGCTCTCGCCTCGATCGCGCTGGGACTCCTCGTCACCGACGTGCTGCTCGACGTGGACTCCGTCCAGCGTTTCGACGAGCGCTTCCCGCACTGGCTCGAGGCTGAGCGCACGGACGGGTTGACCGACGCGTCCTGGGTCGGGACCGAGCTGGCAGGCGGATACCTGATCCCGATCGCGATCGGCGTCGTAGGGCTCGCGATGGTCGTCCTGCGCAAGTGGCGGATCGCGGCCTACGTCCTCTTCGCCGTCGCCGTGGAGTCCGCGACCTACCGGGCGACGACGCTCTTCGTCGAGCGGCGACGGCCCGAGGTCGAGCGGCTCGAGTCGCTTCCCGTCGAGGCCAGCTACCCGTCGGGTCACACGGCCGCGTCGATCGCCCTCTACTCCGGGCTTGCCCTACTGGTGACGTCGCGCTTCGCGGCGCGGGCCGTGGCGCGTCGCCGTGTGGGCTGTCGCGCTCGCGATCCCCCCGATCGTGGCGCTGTCGCGGATCTACCGCGGCATGCATCACCCGATCGACGCCCTCGCCGCCGTGCCGATCGGCATCGCGGCGATCGTCGTGGTCGTCTTCGCGTGCCGCGTCGCCGGCGCGGCGCTCGCCCGGCGCGAGGAAACGGCGGGCGCCCGATGACGCGCGTCGCCGTCGTCGCCCACTCCGGCAAGACGGTCGGAGGCGGGCTCGTCGAGCTCCGGCGCGTCCTCGAGGAGGCCGGCGTCGACGATCCGCTCTGGTACGAGGTGCCGAAGAGCCGCAAGGCGCCGAAGCAGGTGAAGCGGGCGCTCGGACGAAGGCGCCGAGCTCGTCTTCGCCTGGGGCGGCGACGGCACCGTCCAGCGCTGCCTCGACGTCCTCGCGGGCACCGGGACGCCGCTCGCGATCGTCCCAGCGGGGACGGCGAACCTGCTCGCCACGAACCTCGGCATCCCGGACGACATCGAGGAGGCCGTGCGACGACCGGGCTTCACGGCGCGCGGCGCGCGATCGACGTCGGCCGGCTGAACGGCGAACGCTTCGGCGTCATGGCCGGCGCCGGCTTCGACGCCGCGATGATCCGCGACGCCGACGCAGGGCTCAAGGACCGCGTCGGGCGGATCGCGTACGTCTGGACGGGCGCGAGGAACATCGCGGTGAAGCCGTTCAAGGCGAAGATCCGCGTCGACGGCGCGCACGTGGTTCGACGACACGACGAGCTGCATCCTCGTCGGCAACGTCGGCAACCTCTTCGGCGGGATCGAGGCCTTCGACGACGCGCGGCCCGACGACGGCATGCTCGAGCTCGGCGTCGTGACGGCCGAGAGCGCGCTCGCAATGGGCGCGCACGCTCGCCCGCACGGCCGTCGGCACGACCGCGCAAGTCGCCGTTCGTCCGGATCACCCGTGCGCGCTCGATCGAGGTGAAGCTCGGCAAGAAGGTGCTCTACCAGCTCGACGGCGGCGACCGCGAGAAGGTGAAGTCGTTCGAGATCGAGGTCGAGCCCGCTGCGGTCGAGATCTGCGTCCCGGTGGCGTCGTGAGCACCGCGACCCGCGTACCCGAGACGTGGGAGCTGACGGGCGACGACGCCCGCAAGACGCTCATGGACACCGGGCGGCTGCGCCTCGTCGTCGACGCATTCGCGCGCCTGCGCTACGCCGACGGCTTCAGTCACGCGCGCTCGCTCGCGTTCGTGATGTCGCTCGTGTTCGTCCAGGGGCTCATCGCGCTCGTGGGCTTCGCGGCCGCGTTCGGCAACCTCGAGGTGAGCCGGGTGATCGTCGACACCATTCAGAACGCGATGCCGGGCCTCGCCGGCGGCCTGCTCACGGACGCCGTGCAGCAGGCGAGGGAGGTCGGCGCCAGCAACCGCTTCCTCCCGCTGACGGTCGGGTTGGTCGGCACGCTCATCACGGCGACGACGGCGCTCGGCCAGGTCGAGCGCGCGACGAACCGGATCTACGGGGTCGAGCGCGACCGCCCCGCGCTCGTGAAGTACGGCAGGGCATTCCTGCTCGCGCTCAGCGTCGGCTTCCTGTTCGCCGTTGCGTTCGTGCTCCTGGCGTTCGGTCGGGACATCGATCGCGACGGTGATCTCGTCCACTCGGTCTGGATGGTCGTCCGGTGGCCCGCCGGCCTGCTGCTGGCCGGGCTGGCGCTGACGGGGCTGCTCCAGTACGCGCCGCGACGGCACCAGCCGAACATGTCGTGGCTCGCGTTCGGCGCCGGGATCGGCGTCGTCCTCTGGACCGCGGTGACGCTGACCTTCGGGGTCCTCTTCAACGCGAGCTCCTCCTTCGGCGAGACGTACGGACCGCTCGCCGGGATCGTCGCGCTCCAGCTCTGGTCGCTCTTCTCCGCGGTCGCGATCCTCTTCGGCGTGGCGGTCGCGGCGCAGCTGGAGGCGGTTCGCGCGGGCGTGCGCCAGCCGGTGAAGCCGGATCCCGAGGAGAGCCGCGCGCAACCGGCCGTCGCGGGCGCTCAGCCGTCGTAGACGCGCGACTTGACGACGCCGGAGATCCGGCGGGCCCGCCTCGAGACCCCCGGCAGCATCACGAGTCGATGCGTGAGAGGGCGCCCGTGCTCGAGGTGCTCGAGCTGCTCGGCGGCGATGCGACGCCACTGCTCGTCGACGACGTGGGTCGGGTCCCCGTCGACGTCCTCGGTCTCGAGGTGCTCCTCCCAGAGCCGGAGCCGGGTGCGTCGCGCGAGCTCCTCGTCGAGCGTCACGACGTTGACCTCCGAGTCGTTGAACATCGACCTCTCGTTCAGGTTCGCCGAGCCGATCGTCAGCCAGCGGTCGTCGACGATCCCGATCTTCGAGTGGACGTAGACGAGGTCGCGGAGCGGGCCTGTCCTGGCGTAGAGCGTGCACGCGAGAAAACGGTGATTCCCGTCGTCCGCGTGGATCAGCGCCGAGATCGCGCCGCGTGAGACGTCGGCACCGTCGTTCGGGTGGGCGGGAAGGACCGCGACGACGCGGAACTCGTCGCACGGCGGGTCCCGGAGCTTGTCGGCCAGGATCGTGACGATCTCCGGCGACCACAGGAACTGGTTCTCCAGGTAGACGAAGCGCTCAGCGCTCCGGAGCGCGCGCCGGTAGGACTCGAACACGCTGAAGTCGCCCTTCGGCAGCGATACGAAGACCTTCTCGGGGACTGTCCGCACAACCTGCAGCTCCACGTCCCCCTTGGCCTCCTGCGGGAGTGGCTCCGGCAGGCGCTCCTCGCCCGGTCCGCGCCAGCGAAGCCGGAAGTGGTTCGCGACGTCGGCGACCGCGGGACCCTCGATCCGCATCGCAGCGTCGTGCCAGCCGATGCAGCCGCGCGACGGATGCTTCGGCGTGTCGAACGGGTCACCGCCGTCGAGCGTCAGGTCGATGCCGCCGACGAAGGCCACCTCGTCGTCGACGACGACGATCTTCTCGTGGTGCGAGTACTTGAGCCGGACACACGAGTCGGTCTCGGCCTGGATGTTCGTTCCGCGCGTGAACACCTTCAGGTACGACTGCACGTCCCGCTTCGTCGGGCGGAAGACCGGAAGCTGGGCGCCCTCCCACACCAGCAGGCGCACGTCGACCCGGCGCGCGACGTCCGAGAGCAGGTTGCGAAGCACGACCGGCTCCTCCTCCCGCGTGAGATTGAGCTCGGGGGAGAAGCACCAGCCGAGGAGGTGGACGTGCGACCTGGCACCGGCGATCGCCTCGGCCACTGCGGGCAGGTAGGTCGACCCGTCGACGAGCACCTCGACGCGGTTGCCGGCCCGGGGCTCGAACGTCGCGCCGCGCACGAATCCGAGCTCGTCCGCGGTGAACGCATGCTCCCAGCCCACCTTGCGAAGCCGGCGCCGGTGATGGGACGAGACGGCCCGTTCCACGCCCTCGCCCACGGTGTGGGCGGCCGCGCCCGAGGCGACCTTCAGCCGCCGGCGGAGTGACTCTCCGCCCGGCCGGTCGTTCGTCTCGCCAGTGTCCCCCTGCTCGCCCAACCCGGTGACCCTAGCGACGACAGACCCGACCCGCGGGCGGCCGCGCACGAGCCTGCGAGACTGGGCGCCGCTGCAACACCCGTTGGGCTAGACCGAACCGAGCCTTCCGGCCGTGTGACGCTCGTCTCGTCGCTCCTACGATCGCGCACAGTGAGGGGGGCTGCGGCGGTCTGGATCTCGCTGGTTGCGCTCGTTCTGGTGGCTCCGATGAGCGCCCGGGCGGAGGCCGGCCTGCTCGTCGGCGTGCACGAGGACCAGATCAAGTGGAGGACTCAGCCGAACCCGATCCTTCCCGCCGTCCGCACCCTCGGGCTCGATGGGATGCGCGTGACCCTCGCGTGGCGGCCCGGGCGCCGGAACCCGAGCGTGCGCGCCCATCACGAGCTCCGGCGGATGGTGGCCGCCGACCGGCACGGTATTCGGATCGTCCTTGGCGTCTACGGGCGGGCGGACGACGCGCCCAGCACGCAGCGCGCCCGCGAGGACTACTGCCGTTTCGTCCGCAACATCCTGCTGCGCTACGGCGAGATCCGGGACGTGGTGATCTGGAACGAGGCGAACTCCGACGCCTTCTGGCGACCCCACGGGACGGAGGCGCCGATTGCCTACGCGGCGCTGCTGGCTCGCTGCTGGGATCTCCTGCACGCGTCGGTGCCGGGGGTGAACGTCATCACGACGACGGCTGCGAGCCATGATCCGGTGGGCTTCCTCGGCGCGGTCGCCGGCGCATACCGGGCAGGCGGCCGCTCCCGGCCGCTCTTCGACACGGTCGGCCACAACCCGTATCCCCTCTCTCCGGACGAGGCTCCCGACGCGGTCCACCCCGTCTACGTCGGTCAGGGCGATCACGCCCGGCTCGTGTCGATGCTCGACTTCTCGTTCGCCGGTACGGCGCAGCCGCCGACGTCGATCTGGTACCTCGAGAACGGCTTCCAGACGAGCGTCGCGACCCGGCGACGCTCTCTGTACGCCGGTCACGAGAGCGTGGTCGGCGCCGTCTCCGGCGCGCGTCAGGCCGAGCAGCTCGCAGCCGCGCTGCGCCTCGCGTTCTGCCAGCCGCGCGTCACGGCGTACTTCAACTTCCTGCTCGTCGACGAGCCGTCGCTCGGCCGCTGGCAGTCGGGGCTCCTCTGGGCCGACTGGAAGCCGAAGCCCTCCTTCGCCGCGTATCGGGCGGCAATCGCGGACGTGCGCGCCGGGGCCGTGACCTGCGGCGTCGGAGGCGGGCGCCCGGCCACGCCCGAGGAGATGTCTACGGCCGTCGGCCGCCCGGCTGGAGAACGCCGTTGACGCGAAGGACGTAGGGGACGTTCGCCGACTTGCCCTCGGTCGGCTCGTCGTACGTCACCACGGCCGCCACGACGTCGTACCCCGGGGCGAGCAGGCTGCGCAGCGCAGCCCCCGAGAGCTCGCCTCGCAGCCCACCGTCGAGGCGGAGCCGATGGACGAACGCGCGCTTGGCGGCATCGCCCGAGTAGCCGACGAGCTGCACGGAGAGCCCGACGAGCGGCGCGGAGCTGAGCCGGGAGAAGGACTGCCAGCCGGCGAGCCCCGAACCGTCCGTGAGCGTCAGATTGCCGACTCGGACGTCGTCGATCCACCACCCCGGGAACGCGACGCGGGGGTCGCTGACGTAGCGGAACGCGAGCAGGACGGAGCGCCCGCCGTAGGCCGAGAGGTCGTAGCCGGCCGTCGTCCAGATCGGCAGCGTCCCTCCTCCGGACCGGCCGGTCAGTCCGGGCAGATTCCGCCGTGTCGACGCCGCGACCGTCGGGTCTGCGGACGTCGTCGTGAGATTGCCGGGGAGGCTTCGCCAGCTCTTGCCACCGTCCGTCGAGACCTGCACGAAGCCGAAGTCGCGCCCGGTGGCAAGGTCGTAACGGGTCGCGAACGTCAACCTGGCGCGTTGGGGCACCTGCACCCTGCGGACGATGCCGCGGTCGAGCCCGCCGCCGCCGCCCGAGTGCAACGCGGGGTTGCCGCTGTGGTCGATCGGGCTCGGGTCGACCTGCCATTCGACCGGCCGGCGCGGGAAGGCGAGCGAGCCGTCGAACGCGATCGAGCGTATCTGCGCCGAGCGCAGGAACGTGCTGCCGTTGCGCAGGCGGACGTAGTCGGAGCCGTTCGGCGGCACGCCGGGCTTCGCGTACGCGTCGACGCTGGCCCAGTTGACCTCGCTCGCCAGCGTCGAGGTGCGGTAGCGCGCAGGCTGTGCCCCGCGAAGCCGGTAGCCCCGGTCGAGCACGCCGTCGAGAGCGATCATCGCCGCCCAGGCGCGAAGAACCTCTCCCGCGTCGGCGCCCGCGGCGGAGGCGAGCCTGCGAGCCGAGACGAGCCCAGGGTCGGGATCACGGTGCAGAGCCGAGATGAAGCCGACGCCGAAGCGCCCGGCGAGATAGTGCATGAACGTCTCGGAAGCGCCGTAGTCGCAGACGATCTGCTCGTCGCCCTTGTCGCCCCAGAGCGTGAGTGAGTTCTCGGGCCCGCCGGGCGTCGGGTTCGGGTTGGCGTCCGTCCGGCGAACGCTATGACCGAGGAAGCACTGCACGCTGCCGCTGAAGCCGACGTCGGTGATCGGCTTTCGGTTATCGACGTAGCCCGTGACCTGTTCGGCGTACATCGAGAGGCCCTCGTTGATCCAGGTCGCCTCGTCGGCGTCCTGGAACGACTCGAGCAGGTGCTGGTACTCGTGCGCGAACGTCGCCTCGATCAGGAACGGACGACCGGCGCGACTCCTGCACAGGTCGCCGGGAACGGGATTGTGCGGCGGATTCGCGCCCATCCGGTGGAGCCAGTCGACACCGTCTACCGTGATGACGTTGCGGTCGACCTGATCGTCGAGAGACGGGACGAACACACCGCCCACGCCCACGCGCACGTTGACGTCGTAGAAGCCCTCGTCGCGGATGTTGTCGACGAGTGCGACCACGCGCCGCCCGTCGCCCGTGTAGTAGTCCGGAGCGAGCCCGGAGCGCGCCGGCAGCTGCGCACGGGTTCCGTCCCGGGGGGCGGGCACGCTGAATGCCGCCGACTCCCGCGGGTAGATCGTGCCGTCGAACTGCTGAACGAGCGTCTGCGCCTGGGCATCGGAGATCTGGACGCGATCGTCGTTGCGACAGTCGCCCGGGGGGAACTCGAGCCCCTTCGAGATCCCGTCGTCGTCGCTGGCGACCCACACCTCGAGATACGTCCCGATCGAGCGGAGCGTGAAGTACTTCATGTAGAGGTTGTTCGACCGCCGGTCGAGTGCCGGCCAGAGCCGCCGGTCACCGATGACGGCGGCTGCGGCGCCGGCGGCGCGCACCGCTTCGAGGCGAAGGCGCGCGTGCGGCAGCGGAGCGAGCCCGGTCGTCTGCAGCTCCTCGAACGTCGGCTCGACGAAGACCTCCGCCGGCTCGACGGGCGGCAATGCACCCGAGCGCCCGTCGGCGCCCGAGACGGCCACGAGCGCGAGCGCCGTCAGCGCCGCCGCACTCGCCAGGTTCGTGATTCGGCGGCGCCGTACACGCATCGACATCCGTCGCGCGATGGTACCGGCGGGGGTCAGGAGACCCGTGCCGAGAAGCTCTTCGTCGCCCCCAGGCCAGCGGAGCTGACCGCGACCGTCACGCGGCTCATCTTGCCCTTCGCGGTCTTGGGAACCCGGAAGGTGCAACTCGCGCGGGTGCCCGAGACGACAGTTGCCCGTGCGGCGACGCGCGCACCTCCGATGGTCGCCCGGCACGTGGCGGAGCCGCGCTGCAGGGCGGCTCCATCACTCCGTGCGACGGACACGAACTGCGAGAACACCTTGCCGGCGGCCGGCCTGAGCGGACGCGAGCCACCGTTCCCGAGCACGAGGCTCGGAGGCGTGATCTTCACGTCGTAGGTAAAGCTGCCGCGGTCCGGCGCAGGGTCGGAGCGGACGTTCGTGAACACAGGCTCGCCGTCCGGACCGAGCACGAGCCCGCTGAGCGCGAGCACGGAAACGCCGAAACGCCTTGTCCCACCGATCTCCGATGCGTTCAGCTTCAGTGTCGGACCGTTCGCGTACGAGAAGATCAGCGTCGACTGCGACACACCGGTCGCCGTGAAGTCAGTGCCGTCCCAGCGGAAGAGCGCAACTGTCGACCGACCGTCGAGCGGGCCGTCGAGCTCGATGATGTAGTCGGCGCCGCTGAAGTCGGCCGACCCGGACGACGGGTTGGCGTCCGAGTCGATCGGGACGAGGAAGACCATGTCGCCCGTCAACGTGGGCCGGTTCGCGACGTTGATCGTGAACGTGAGATTCGCCTGATCGTCGTTTGCCACCGTGACCGAGGTGATGTCCGGGGCGGATGTGTCCTCGCCCGTCGAGTCCTGGAAGGTGGCGCTGTTGGTCGCCGCAGCCCCCTGCGCGCTCCGGCCCTCGCTCGCGGCGACGAGCAACGCGAAAGCGGCGCTCAGGAGCACGAGCGCCGTTCCGAGCCTGCGTCCTGACCCCAAAGTCCGCGGCACCGGGCGCACCCTACCCACGCCGCAGTTGGTGAGCAATCGCCCCGAACGCCACGAAAGGCCCCAGTGCGGATGTCGGATCCGCGACTTGCCATCGATCGCACGTTGTCTGCTCGACACGTTCCTCTCCCCTCGTCGATCCGCACAAGAAGCCACGGGATGAGTGTGGGCCGAGCGGCTAACAGCCCGCTAACGACATCCGCACACGGCCGTTGACGAGGGCCGGCCGTGCCGTGCCGGTAAGGAAATGGTTCGGAGCAGCAACCGACGTTCTCTCTCGACGTCTCGTAGAGGTATGAGGGAGAGCGGCGAGCGGTTTGCACCGGGCGAGACGGTGTTCCTGTTGACGGAGGTGCGTGCGGGGCGCCAGATCCACGAGATCGGCACACGCGCGCACGTGCTCGCCGACCACGGGGCGGTGATCGTCCTCCACCTCGACGGCTCGGACGCCGAGGTCGTGACCTGCCCGACAGACAACGTCGCCCGCGCGGTCGAGCGGGTTGCGCGCACGCCTGTTCCGCGGGCCGCGCGCGCGTCGCTTCGCCCCTTGATGGGCTAGGCCACTCCGGATCCTCGGGTCCGCCGCCGAAGCCCGTGTGAGGCATGGAGTCCGGGTACGCCGGAGCCTCGCCCTCCCCTGCGGGGAGGGCGAGGTCGAATCTTCGGGGCGCGAGGTGTGCTCCGCTACTCGAGGAGCAATCCGTCGAAATGGATCGTGATCGCGTGCGGGCGACTCTGGTCCGGGTGGCCCGTATACCCCCACGACCCGACGAACTTCCGTCCCGTCGGCGTGGAGCCCGCGCCTGCGAACGTCTCTTCCTTCGCCACCAGCCAACCGGACACGCCCTCCGGCGTCATCACTCCGAACATCTTGCCCTCCCACCGGATGGAGGGACCGACCACGATGATCGTTCCGGTCACCAGGCCGCGAAGCCGGCTGGCGTTGAAGATGCGCGCGAACTCCACGCCCACCTCACCGCTCCACGGCGCCGTCCCCGTGTGGCCGAAGTAGAGGGGAGCATCCCGAACAATGCCTTCGGTCGCGGTGGACCCGCCCCGGACGACCGCCAGCGCGACGTCGAACGTATGGCGGGTCGGTGGCGCCGCCGACGTCACGCCCGCCGTCACCAACGCGCCCACGCATAGCGCAACGACGAACAAGCCCTTCATCTCACACTTCCTTCCCGGCCCCTGGAGGCCATCTGCCCTGGCCTTCTCCGCAGCGTGCCGAAGGTACGAGCCCGGGCTAACGGCTTGCTAACTGCATGCTCATGCCGCGCGAACGGCTGTGAGCCCCGACCTGCGGCCCGTGTCTGGCTGCATAAGGCCGTTCTCGGAGTAGGCGACGGGCTACGGCCAGCGCGTCGGCTCGCCAAGGTTCACAACCCGCCGTGTCCGGGGCGAAGTCGGAGCATGACCAGCCGCAGGTGGCGGCCGCGTCTTCGTTCTGGGATCGAGCGCAACGCTGAAGGGCGATGCTCCCAGGCCGGTACCCGAGAGTCGCGTGAGAGCGCGACACGATGGTGCTGCGCCAACATCTGCCGGACGTAGATGTCGCCAGGGAGCATGATCAAGCTCCCGCTCGGTGGGCTGCCTCAGACTGTCGGCAGTGACCGTTCGACATGTGGCAAGCCTAGGAAGCGGCTACGCCGCCGTCGCCGTCGTCCGCGACATAGCGTTCGTAACGCTCGCGACACACGCTCAGGCCACACGGCGTCCCAGCGACCTGCGTCGTGCAGACGCACGTTCACGGTTTCGAACGAGTCAGTGACTCCTACCGGTTGTCCGACGCATCTGAATGCAGTCGCTCCCCAAGGCTCTGGAGAACCCTTGTCGCGATCGATGGCCACTGGTCGAGCAACTCGAGGAAGCCGTTGTTTGTGAGCACGAGCAGTCGGACGGGCGTGGACGCAGTCACCGTCGCCGTACGCGGAACATCCGCCACGAGGGCCATCTCACCAACGAAGTCGCCGGCGCCAAGATCGCCTACATTCTTGCCGTCGCGCGTCACGCGCAGGTCGCCGTCCACCACCACGAAGAACTCCCTTCCCCGCGTGCCTTCGCGGATCAGCGTCCTGCCCTCGTCGAAGTCGACCTCGTCGGCGAGCGCTGCGATCCGCCTGAGATCCGACTTCGAGCAGCTTGCGAAGAGCGGCACGCCTTTCAACAGCTCCAGCTTCGCGTCCCTCCGAAGTTGCACCGCACGAGGATAACGCGCGCCTCGCGAGGCTAAACGTCCCTCATGGTCCCGAGCGCGGGGGTCGTCATGGCCAGGGCCGAAGCGGAGAGAGCTGGAGAGCTCCGCTCTGGCGCGTCAAACCCGAGCCGACTCCTACCGAAGGGACTCATCCGCTCGAAGGCGACGACGCCAGCAAACAAAAAGCGCCATTTGCGGGGCTTTCTGGAGAGCGGATGAAGGGACTCGAACCCTCGACCTTCTGCATGGCAAGCCGTCCCGACAGCCCCGACTAGCGGCAACGGTCGACGACTAACGCCAGCAACCATGCGGGATCAGGGCTGTTTCGGCGGCCCTGATCCCCATGCCTCCGTAGAGGCTCACCCGCGAGTTTGGGACACGCTGGGGACACGCACGGGCCGGTATTTGAGCTGGTCGCCAGCTAGCCGGAGCGCTCTGGCGCCGCACCCGCTGACGCGCGCTGCAGCACCCAGGTTCGGCTCTCGTCCGCAAGCCATCTGAAGTTCGGCCAGTAGATGTCGTCAAGCCCGGGTTGGTTGCCCGCTAGGGGCGGAAACGCCTTACCGGCCTCGTCCATGATGTGCGCTCGTATGGGCAGGAAGGTGTTCCAGTCCGCCAACGGCTGCGCTGAGAGGGCGTTCAACACGTCCTGCAAGTCGATCACGCCCTTTCGAACGAGAAGGCCGAGCTGCTCGTAGACGTTCGCGAAGTTCCTCACCTCGAAGTCCTGCAGACTGCGGTCGAAGCCAGTCCAATCACCATCGGCGTGCTTCGCCGCGACCTCGTACAACCCATGCCGTCGCTGCGCAAACGACGGGTCGATCACTCGTGCGAGGAGGTCGAATGCGTTGCGCGATCTGACGTTCTTCGCGTTCACCCTGAGCTGCAACACCACCAGGATCGTCCCCGCGAAAACGGCGAGGCCACCGAATATGCGGAGGGCCGATTCGATCTCGCTCATGGGCGACCTTATCGCGGACACCCCGAGTCAACCCCTTCTCAGCGTCCTCTAGTGCCACATCGGGTCGGCCATCTCGCGGAGCTCGTCGAGCGAGTAGCGGTCGAGCCACCACCGCCGCATCGCCGGGGTAACCCGCGGCGGCTTCGCGCCGTACGGCACCTCGAGCACTGGGGCGTCGAGCGGCACTGATTGGTTCCGGGCCCGGTGGTGCCCCGCCGGTGCCGCCACTCACGTGAGTGAGACGACATCGGGCTCACCCCGAGGCGACGCAGACGCCTCAATCCGACCCTTTAATGAGAACGGCGCGGGCCTAGGCCCGCGCCGTCTCTGCCTCTCGTTTCGACGGCTCCGTTATCGCTGGCTTGCCGGTTACCGGTCGTGGATCACGTCGCGGTCGTGCACGACGGTTTCGCGGCGGTAGCCGCCGAAGCCGCCCCAACTCGACCAAAACACGAGTGAAAGCACTGCACCGGCCATTCCGACGACCATAAGGATCACGCCAACGGTCGTCAGGTCGATGCCCGACGCCTCGGCCGTGACGGCCCACGTGAGGATTGCGCCTGCCGCAATGAGAATGAGACTTACGCCGATACCCATCGTCTTGCCCCCTCCTTGGTCGACAACGGACAGATAGCAACCCGCCGCCTACCCAGTCGTCGGGGCCACAAAACAGTTCCACGGCAACGGGGTGTTCGCGCCGGAGCCCACCCAACGACCCTTGGACCGAAGGACGTTTCGAAGTTCGTCGACGGGTGAATCCCGTGCCCTGCAAAGAGGCTTCGTCCTTCGGGCGGCGCATGTCGCGCCTCGCGCCACCGCACCGGCGCGATGTCCAACGTGTGGGGAGACGGGCACGAAGGACGAAGCCGCCATAACGATGCGACGCGTTTTGCTCGGAGGGTGACGGGGTAATGATTTTGCCCTGTGGCCGAGGGGGAGGAATCCGTACAGGCGGGTGCTCCGAGCGATGACGCCGGAGCGGAGCTCTCGGACGTTGGGGGCTGGCCTGTCTTGTCGGATCTGGAGCTCGACGTGTGTGTTTCTGAGTCGACGCTTCCGGGTGTGACGCTTCCCGCTCCTGAATCGGGGGAGGCGTGAACGTGCTTACGGGTGGCCGCAAAGCGCGGCGGCGAAGCTGGGCGCACCGCCTGTGGCTGGTAGCTGCCGGTGCCGCCGGTTTCCTCGGCGCCGTAGCGTTGATCACAAGGCTGTAGGGGATGCTCACGGTCTTCGTGTTCGACGAGCGCGAGTCCACGCAGGTGGACGACTTGCAACCGGCGCTCGACCAGCTCGGAAAGAAAGCGCTGCTATGGGTGGCACTACGCGACCCGACCGATCAGGAGGTCGCGACCGTCCAGGAAGTGTTCGAACTCAGCGACGAGCAGGCACACAGACTGCTCGAGCAACCCGAGCCGCGCCTCCTTGCTGGACGCAGGCGAGCACCTGCATGTGACCCTCTACGTGGCCAGCGGCGAGGAGGGCGAACCCGTTCTTCGTCCGGTCGAATGCGTGATCGGCCCCAAGTGGGTCGTGACCGCTCACGAGGCCGAGATCGAGGTGCTCGAGGAGTTCCGCGAACGCGCCGAAGGAGGCAGCCAGATCGGCGAACTCGACTCACCGTCATTTGTCGCGACGGTTGTCGATTGGGTCGTTAACAGCTACTTCCGCGCCTTCGAGGAGGTCGAGCGCGAACTGGAGGAGCTCGACGCGAAGGTCATGTCCGAGACCCCCAAGAACGTCGCCGACGAGCTGGCACGGCTGGTCGAGCTGCGACGCTCGATCGGGACTCTGCGGCGTGCGCTCTCCCCGCACCGTGAAGTGATCGTCGCGCTGGGGCACCCCGAACTCGACCTCCTCTCGAGCGAGAGCTCGGCGGAACGGTTCGCCGCGCTCGAGAGCCGGCTCGCCCAGGCGGTCGAGTCGGCCCGAGAGGCGAAGGAGTCGACCCGCGGCTCATTCGACCTGCTCGTCGCCCGCATCGGACAGCGGACAAACGACATCGTCAAGCTGCTCACGGTCGTCACGGTCATCCTCCTGCCTGCAAGCGTCCTCGCAGGCGTGATGGGCATGAACTTCAAGGTCGGCCTCTTCGACTGGGTGTGGATGTTCTGGGCGGTGATCGGCGCGATGCTCGGCATCGCCGTGCTCGTACTCTCAACCGCCCGGAACCGCCATTGGATCTAGTTGGCTTCGTCCTGACTGACACCCGTCAGGAACTACCCGATGCTGCTCCTCATAGGGTCAGAGCCTTGCGATCAGGGCCGCGGCGAAGAGCTCGTCCGAAGAGGCCAGGCGCACGTTGCGCTGCATCGTCCGTGCCGCTCAAGGGAGGCTTCACGCTGCTCAAAGTCGCCCCTGCTCGCTCCTACGGCTCAAGAACCATCTTGATCGCCCTGTCCTCCTCCTCCTGGAAGAGCTGTAAGCCGCCGACGCCTGGTCCAGGGGCGCCGACTCGTTCCATCAGCTTGGTTGCCACGACGTCCGGGGAGCGGCTTGCGAGCGTCTGCAGCAGCTCCTAAACGGCCGCGTCTGCGCCACGGTCATCTCCTCGCCAATCGAGGCACTTGTGCCGTGCAGTTCGGCCGACTTGCGAGGACGCCCGGTGCGCCCTGAAAGAGCGCCTGCCGCATCGCGAGGGGGAGGGCACCTTTGTGGGATTGGCGCCGCTGCGCTGGTGATCGTGGTCGTCTGCGACTCACCGGGGTGATGGCGCTTCGCGGATGGCGGCAGGTCTGATCAGGCTAGTCATCCCCGTCGCCCGACTCGCGCCGATGCTCCCCATCGGAAGCCGCTGTCTCGTCGGCGACCCAATCGTCGAAGCTCTCCGCGTACGGGAAGGGCGACGTGCGTTCGTCCGCCGCATCTTCGCCGACCTCGTCCGACGAGCGGGGATGCGCGGGCGGCTGGAGCCGGCGCCCGCTCGGCGGCGGGATCGTCTGCTCCGGTTCCTCCAAGGTGTTCGGCTCTTCGGTCAGCCGCCGACTCCTTGTCGGTTCTCCCAACGCTCGCACGCCGCGATGACAATCCGTGCGATCGCCTGGAGGTCACCCGGCTCGCTGACGAACTCCGGGATCGTGAACGCGGCCGCCTTTCCGTCGTCTCGTACGAGCGGCACGGTGCGGCGTCCCGTCGCGCGGTCGAACTCGAACGAGCCATACGACCAGCGCTCCGCGTCTGGAACGGCACTGACGGCGTCGGTCACCATCCCGCTCTACCCGGTGCGAGCGTCGCCGAATCGGCCGGTAGATCGCCGCAGCCGGCGCCGCCGCTCGTCGAACTCGATCCCGTCCGTCGCCGAGATTCCCGACAGCGTCCTGGCGGGCTCTGATCCCCCGGGCGGCGTTGCCGGTCGCAGACGCACGTTCGATGGTTGCCGCGAGGCTCCATCTTTCTCTCGCAGCACGAGGATTCGGCTCGCGGTCAGCTCTCGGGGGCGGGCCGGTCGATGGCAAGGTCGACTCCGGGTGGGGTCTCGATGACTGCGGTGCGGTGGTAATGGAGAAGCTCCTTTGCGATCGCGAGGAGCGTTCCCGCGACGGGGATCGCCATCAACGCGCCGAGGACGCCTGCGAGTTGGGCGCCGATCAAGACGGCGAGCAAGACGGTGAGGGGTGAGAGCTGCACCGTTCTGCCGTAGACGAGGGGTTGTAGGACGTGATTCTCGAGTTGCTGGTAGGCAAGGAAGAAGCCGATGACGATGAGGGCGCGGAGCCAGCCGCTCTCGATCAGGACGATGGTCGAGACGATGATCGCGGCCAGCGTCGCCCCGGCGAGCGGGATGAGATCCAGAATCCCAACGAGCAGTCCGAGGGCAATCGCAAACTCGCTGCCGATGCCGAAGAGCACGGCCGCAGATGTCACTCCTGCGACGAGGCTGATCAGCAGATTCCCGGTCACGTAGCCGCTGATCGTCTTGTAGATGTCGTAGCCCACCCGCTCGTAGCGCACGCGGTATTGCGGGGCGAGCAGATCGAGCGCCCCGCGGATGGTGCGCGGGCCTTCGAGGAGCATGAAGAAGGTCAGGAACACGATCGTGATCACCGCGACGACCACAGTCACCACGCTCCTCACGATGTCGAGGACGGGCAGGCCGAGTCCGAGCACCCCACCGGCGCCCTGGGCTTCGACCGCTTCGCGGATGCGATCGACTATCTGGTAGTCGTCCTGGAGCCAGCCGAGCGGACCTCGTCCTTTCGTGAGGTCGTCCACGAGGTCCGGCACGGTGTCGACGAGGTCGTTCACCTGGGCGATGAGCGGGGGCACGATCAGAAATCCGACCCCGGTGATGAGCAGGAGCGCGAGCAGGAAGACGATCCCGGCCGCATATCCGCGGGAGATGCCTCGTCGCTCGAGCGCCTCCACCCCTGGATTCAGCGCGCAGGCAAGAAGCACCGCGACGAGGACCCACGTCAGCACCTCCCACGCGAGATAGACGAGAATCAAGCCGAACCCGACAAGGACTGCGACACCCAGCACGAGGAGAACAGGCCCCGGGCGGATCGTGACGAGACGCGGCTCCGGCCTGACCGCATCCGGTGACTCGCGTGGCTCCGATGAATCGCTCGGCAGAATCGTCACTGTGGGCAGGGCCTTCTCGTAGCTCGGCGGAGACGCCCGGTCATCTACTCGCTTCCGTATCCCCTGGAATGAGGGAAGCGTTTCCGGCAACGGCGGGAGATGCGATCGGCAATCGCGTCGTCGTGCTCCGCCTGTTCGTGAGCCCTGGCTTCCTCAGAGCCTCGGCGTCCTCGTTTAGGTCGTCCATAAAGGCGCGGCGTGCGTTCTCAGGTCGCGCGGGCGGGGTCGGGCACGTCGGGAAGCGCAGTGCCGTGCCCACCCTGTCGTTAATCACAATCATGTCTGCGCCTCCACTCGTGGACGAGGAGTAACTCCCCACCCTCGGAGACGCGAAACATTCGCGTCAGCCGCCGCAGGAGATGAGGGGCTTGCCGAGCATTGGCGGATCAGCGGCTAGCTCGAGAGAGATCGCCGCACGAACACTTCTCGAGCCGCGACCCGACGGAACTCCTCCACGATCTCGAGCTGAGCAGTCGCTCGCTCGATCAGCGCCTCCAGCCGCTCCCGATCGCTCACCGCGTCGGCCTCTCGTAGGCTGATCCAGAGCGCGCGCTTGCCGGTGATGCCGACGACGAGCGTCTCCGAATCCATCAGGTCGACGGCCCTCGTCGAATCGAAGGGCGCGCTCTGCTTCACGCGTGACACCTGCTCTGCAACCCGGGCGAGTACATCCTTCGCTCGGCTTGGCCCGACCCCGAGCTCGTGCATCAGTTCCTCGAGCATGATCAGGTCGTCCTCGATCTGCACTGCTACCCCGCGCAGCGGAGAGCCGGCGGGAACACGTGACGCGAGCCGGCGAGCCAGCCGCGAACCGGCGCAGCCCGCCGCGTGGTGGTCGCGGAGATACGTGGTGAGCGCGCTCACTCGACTGGCCTTCCCCGTCGTCACGCCGCCCACACATCACACACGCTCGACCTGCACAACGGAGGGGGCGCCGACGCAAGGACGGGCTCCCCCTGGTCGAGCCGCGCAGTATTTCTACGCCTCGTAGAACGAGTCGATTTCAGCGCTCCGGCGCGACTGCTGCGCCGATGCCTTCTCGGTCGGGGTGCAAAGCGAAGTCGGCGTCACGCTCGCCTTCCATCTCCTGTTCGATCGGCCGCCTCGAGTAGCTCGAGTTGTTCGTCGATGACCTGGGTGCGATCCGGCAACGCGATCGATTTAAGGTCGTCGAGCGCCGCTTTCAGCCGTCTAGCGACCTGGGGTGAGCCGGCTCCGCCATGCGGATCTCGTCAAATGCGAGGTGATGTAGGCCTCCCAGCTCATCGAGCGGACAATCAGCCGGACCGATCCTTGCGAGTCGCGGTGACGTCCGTCCGGGAAGGGCCGTCGCGCGAGTTGCCGGAGGACATCGTGCAGACGATCGAGCGCCTGAACCGAGGTCGTCGGGTCCTGGAACGGTGAGTCGGAAAGCGAGCGCTCGGCGATGTCGACAAGGAGACGGATGCCATACGCAACATCCTCGTCGAGTGTCGGCTCGAGCCCCAGGATCAGTGACTTGTGGAGCCGCTCCTCGTCGATGCCGCCCGCCTCTCCGTGAACGCGGAACAGAGGCGCCCCTGCGGGTACGAACTCACCGAGCGCGGGAACGAGCTCCAGTCGGACCGCGACCCGTCTTGCTTCATCGACCAGGTCGTCGTGACCGATGCCGATGACGACGCCTGAACGTCGAGCGCACACGACAGCGGGACCGTCGTCGTCGAGTTTCACGGCGGGGCCTTGATCGGGGTACTCGCGATCGAGCAGCTTGCGGGTGTCCTTGCCGACGAGTTCGATCAGCGAGGAAACACGCAATGACTGGCCGATGTGGTGGACGTACATGACAAGCACGGCGATGCTGACGAGGACGAGCACGAACGACATCACGACCGCGATCCCCGGGACGTTGCCCGTGCCGTCGCCCTCGTTCGTGACTTCCCGGAGCGCGAGGATCGCGTGGACGAAAGTCGCCACGAACAGTCCGATCGCCAGCTTGGCTCGGCTTGTCCTGAAGGATGCGCTGCACGATCCGCGGAGAAAACTGGCCCATCGCGAGCTGGACCACGACCATCGTGATCGTCAGGACGAGCGCCGTCGAGGCTCACCATCGAAGCGGCGACGGTGGCCAGGATCGCAGTAGCCGCCTCCGGCCCTCCCACCACGTTGCTAGGGAGAGCTTCGTAATCGAAGTACCTATCCAGCGCGATCGTTCCGAACGAGATCGCAGCCCCTGCGAGCACACAGAAAACGGGCACAAACCACAGGCCCGACGTCACCTGGAGTAGTAGCTTCTTGAATCGCATGGCAAGGCCCGCCCACACGGGGTGAGCGGGCCTATGTCACCAAAGCTACGGGGTCTTGGCCTTGTCGTCGCCGGCGAGCGTGCCTTTGGCCTTGTCCAAAGCTCCCCGGCCTTGTCCTTCGCCTCGCCGAAGGTTCCTGGAGCTTCCCCTCGCCCTGCTTGGCCTTGCCCTCGGCCTGGTCAGCCGCACCGTCCGCACCGACCTTCTCCTTGCCCTCCCCCAAGCTTCCTGCGCCTTGCCTTGAGCCTGCTTCAGCGTTCCCTCAACGCGATCCTCATCCATCTCGATCCTCCTCATTTCGGGGAGCGGGAAGGATCCCCGATTCCCTCTTTCCAAAACGTGAGGCGTCTTTGGTCGGCCTTCACTCCCGTCTGAGACTGGCCCCTGCACGCCCGACGCGGCTCGGACGGTTCGCAGGCGGGTCGGTACAGGCCCCCGCAGGCGCTGTCCCAGCAGGCGTCGTCAGGCAGCCTGGTATCGCGGAGCCCCTCATCCGAGGCTGGTTCCCATGGCGGGAGCGATCCGACTCCGCGAACAGGAGGCCATCCGCGCGACCACCCTCGCCATGGGCCTGCCCGCGGCGTCGTTCGACGCGGGCTTGATTCCTGCGCGTGGGGCGCCGAGGTCCATCTCACCCCGGCGCCCTTCGGCTGTTGGTTACGCCGTTGCCTTTACGCCGTCTCTCGCGAGCCGCTCGCCGATTGTCTGAACCTTCTTGAGCGCAGTCTTCTCCTGCTCGAGGTTCTGGTTGAGCAATCGCGCGACCTCCTCCTCGCCCATGGCCGTCGCCATCGTCACGGGACCCTCATACGCTGCGATTTCGTAGTGCTCCGTGCAGCCGCGGCGCTGTTTTGCCGGTGACGCTCGACTCCGCGTTTGAGCGTTTCGTCCGTGGGCTAGGGCTGGAGCCAGCGAATCCACCGCCACGGAGGATCGCGAGCCTGAAGGACGCAGCACTGTGTTCGAAAATGCGCGACTGCGATCGGTGGTTGTCGCCTGCGTCGTGCTCTTCATCATTGTCGGTGCCGGTTCAGCAGCGGGAATATGAGCAAGGCCAGCAGGAAGCCGGTGAGGTGTCCGTCGATCTGAAGGGGCAAAACGATGCGAACATCTCCGGCGCGCGTGCCGTGTTCGGCTATGTCGCCGACGACCGCACCCTGGTCGCAATCGACGGGCTCGACGCCGCGGAACGCGGAGCGGCGCGGGCCGAACGCCGAACTGGTATCGTTGTCGGCTCCGTGTGAGGAACCCGGGGCGGTGGCGTACGAGCTGCGCCCCTTGGACGGAGCGGTTTCCGAGACAGAGATCGATACGGGAATCGACCGTCTCTACGAACGCGACTACGCAGTCCAGGTGCTCTTTGCAGAGACTGGCACCAAGGTCCTTGCCTGCGGTGATCTCCCCGATGAACCTCCGGCGTAGGCTCGGCGGCTGCGATCCCTCCTCCGCCTGATTCGGAACGAGGCCCTCGAGCGCCCGGGATCCTTCTGGGGATCGGGCTGGGTGGGTTCGTGGACGGGATCGTGCTGCATCAGATCCTGCAGTGGCATCACATGCTCACGAGCGGAAGGCTCCTACTCGCCGGACACGGTGGCCGGCCTCGAGACGAACACCCTCTGGGATGGGCTGTTTCACGCATCGACCTGGCTCGCCGTCGCGGCGGGGCTCTATCTCCTGTGGCGCCGCAGCAGCGAATGGCGCTGGGCGCTCAGCGGACGCGCGCTGATCGGCTGGATGCTTGTCGGCTGGGGTCTCTTCAACCTTGTGGAAGGCGTCGTGGATCGCCACGTCCTGACCGTCCATCACGTGCGCGAAGGCGAGCATGAACTGGTCTACGACCTCGGCTTCCTTTTCTTCAGTGCGGTGTATTGCTTGATTAACCGATAACTGGCCGCGGCCGAGGGTCGGGCGGCTAGGCGGCGCAGGGACGCGTCGAGCTGTACGGCCCGGATGGGATGGGCGCCGGCTCGCGGTCTTCGTGTTAGCGACTCGGTGGGAGTGGGAAAGACGCTGCAGCACTGTTCCCGGAGAGAAAGGCAACAAGCGATGGCGGAGCTGACGAATCTTGAGTCGAAGCTTGGCGAGGTGACCGGTTTGGCGATGGCCGCGCAGGCGGCGACGAAGAAGGTTGTCTCTCTGTGCAAGGACGACGGGGCGGACGAGTTCATGTGGACCTGGAGCGGATGAACGAGGAGGCGGCCGAGACGGAGCGACGCTGCGCGGAGCTAGCCGGCGGGTTCAACGGGAAGAAGACCGCGATTCTCGAAGAGGCGCAGGCGACGAAGAACAAGGCCTCCGAGATGATGTCGACCTATCTCGACACAGATTCGGACGCGCTGGACGGTTCGAGTTTCTGACGATGGCGGAGGCCGAGCGAGGTCGGACATTGGTCCGTGCTGGAGGTACTTGCCCGCGATGCCGGCAACCGGCAGCTGGTCGATCTCGTGGAGTGGGCGCTTCCGATCCAAGAGCGGCACTTCGCCGGCGTGAAGCAAGCGAGCCTGAAGCTCTCCGCCGAAGAGGATCCGAACGAACCCGCGTAGACGCGGCGCCGAACGCTGTCCCTTTCCCCGTTCCTACCGGAGGTCTCCCATGATCCGCCGAATTGACCGCATTGCCGTTGAGCTGCCGCCTCCGTCCGACCCCGACCCTGCCGGTGCGGCCGCCGTGCAGGAGCTGCTGGGTGGCCGCCTCGGCGAGATGTCGACCTTTCTCAACTACACGTTTCGATCGTTCAATTTCAGGAGCCGCCAGGGTGCGCGGCCGTTCTACGACCTGGTCGCGAACATCACCGCGAGGAGTTCGGCCACGTGGAGCTGGTCTCGGTCGCGATCAACACGATGCTCACCGGCGCTTCTCCGGTCGATGACGGCCGCGCACCGAAGGCGTCGCTGCGCGCCTAGTGAAGGGAGTCGGCAATCCGCATCATTTCCTCGCCGGGGGGCCAAGGAGCTCTCCGCAGAATTCGCAGGGACGGCCCTGG
>CAWFDO010000020.1:0-283464 GCA_963814565.1 uncultured Actinomycetes bacterium | reverse complement strand
GCGCTCGCCGGCATCATCCAGCGCGGGCGCACCGGCAAGGGTTGCGTGGTGGACGCTTCGCTGCTCGAGACGGCGCTCGGCTGGCTCACCGGCCACTACGCCTCGTACCGCATCTCAGGCGAGGTACCGGTGCGCCATCGTACCGGCTCGAGCCGCCTGATCCCCTTCGAGGGCTTCGAGACCAAGAACGGCGAGATCATCATCGCCGCCGGCAACGATCGCCTCTTCGCCAAGCTCGCCGCCGCGCTCGGGCACGCCGAATGGGCCACGGACCCGCGCTACGCCAAGAACACCGGCCGTTCGGCGAACAAGGAAGACATCCTCGGCAAGATCCGCGAGATCATCGCCACCCGCACCAAGGGCGAGTGGGTGGACATCCTCGAGGCGGCCGGCGTGCCGTGCGCGCCCATCCACACCCTGCCCGAGATCGTGGAGCACCCGCAGACCAAGGCCATCGGGATGCTGCAGCCGGTGCCGGGCGCGGACAATCTCGAGCTGGTGGCGCTGCCCCTCAATTTCGACGGCGAGAAGCCGCGTATCCGCCGCGCCCGCCGGGCTCGGCGAGCACAACGCGGAGATTCGCGGCACGAAGGGGGCGCGGCCATGACGGCGAGCCCGACGGCGGGAAAGACCATCCGGGCCCAGTTCTACCGGGGCGCGCGGCGCTTCGTGCCCGGTACCGCGCCGGTGCCCGCAGCTGGCGCGGGCGAGGCCCTTCTCCGCGTGCGGCGCGTGGGCATCTGCGGAACGGATCTCCACATCTTCGAGGGGCATCTGGACGCGCGCGTACGGCCAGGGCCGCATCATCGGCCACGAGACCTTCGGCGAGGTGGTGGAGGCGCCCGCGGGCGCGCCCGTCCGCGCCGGCGACCGCGTGGTGATCAATCCCGTGGTGTCCTGCGGCGAATGCCGCGCGCGTGCAAGATGGGCGCGGCCTACGTCTGCTACAACCTCAAAGTCCGCGGCGTTGACGTGGACGGCGGCATGCGGGAGCTCTACCCCGTGCCGGTAGATCGGCTGCTCAAGGTGCCCGACTCGCTCGGCGACGATCACGCCGCCCTCATCGAGCCCCTGGCAGTCGCCACCCACGACGTCACGCGCGCGCAGGTCAAGCCGGGCGACGCGGTGCTCGTGTTCGGTGGCGGGCCCGTCGGCGCCCTCATTGCCATGGTGTGCCGCCACCGCGGCGCGCGTGTCGCGGTGGCGGAGATCAATCCGTTTCGCGTCGACATGCTGAAGGGCCTGGGGCTCGAGGTGGTGGGGCCGGATCGCGACGTGATGACGTTCGTGAAGGACTGGACGCAGGGCGAGGGCGTCGACGTCTCCTTCGAGGTGACGGGCAATCCGAAGGCCGTGCGTCTCATGACCGACGTCGTACGCGTCTGGGGGACGATCAGCATCGTGGCCATTCACTCGGAACCGATGCCGGTCAATCTTCTGGCGATGTTCTCGCGCGAGCTCAACATGCACGCGAGCCGGCTCTACACGTGGGAAGCCTGGGAGGAAGCGATTCGCCTCGCCGCCGCCGGCGCGGTGACGCTCGGGCCGCTGGTGAGCCGGAAGATCCCGCTCGAAGCCCTCGGCGAGGGCATGGAGCAAGCCCTCAAGGGTGGGCCCGTCATGAAGGTGCTGGTCGACCTCACGCTCTAGCCAGGCCGGCCGATGAGCGGACCGTCGCCAGCGAGCGCGCCGCGAAGCGCGCGCACCTGCTTGCGGCGGTGGATGCCATCCGCGATGTCGTCGCGGCCGGCGCGGAGGAAGGCGAGCGCCTCCGGACCTTGCCGCCCGCGACGGTGCGCGCGCTCGCCGACTCGGGATTGTTCGCGCTGAAGGTGCCCGAGTCGCTGGGCGGCGCCGAGGCCGACCCGATCACCCAGCTCGAGGTGCTCGAGGCGCTCACCCACATCGACGCCTCGGCCGGCTGGTGCCTCATGGTCGCGACCACCGCGGTGGGCCTGCCCGCCGGCTTTCTGCCGGACGCGGCGATCGGGACGATCCTGGCGGGCGGCCGCGTCCCGCCCGCCGCCGTCGCCATCCTGCCGACCGGCACCGCGACACCGGTGGACGGCGGCTACCGGCTGACCGGACGCTGGCCCTTCGCCAGCGGCGTGCGGCACGCGGAGTGGCTCACCGCCGGCGCGATGGTCCGACGCGACGCGCAGGACCCGGGCGAGCGCCACATCGTGGTGATCCCGGCCGCCGCCGCGGAGATCCACGACAACTGGCAGGTCGCCGGCCTCGAGGGCACCGGCAGCAGCGACTTCTCCGTGACCGACTGCTTCGTGCCCGCCGCCTTCGTCTGGAATCCCGCCACCGCGAAGCCGCGTCGGGGCGGCGCGCTGTTCCGCCTGGGCATGCCGGCCTTCGTGGCCTACGAGCACGTGGCCTTCGCGCTGGGCATCATGCGCCGCGCCCTCGGCGCCGCCGCCGAGCTCGCGCAATCGAAGTCGCGCGGTCTCGTCACCGCGTCACCGCTGGCCGCGCGCGCCGCCTTCCAGGCGCGGCTCGGCGAGGGCGAGATCCGCCTGCGCGCGGTGCGGGCGGGCGCCGTCGAGCTGTTCGAGGCGGCCTGGTCCGCGGTCGGCGCGGGCGGCACCCTGACGCGGCAGCAGCAGGCCGAGCTGCGGAGCGTCGCGACCTACGCGACCGAGACCGCCGTCGAGGTCGTGACCGGCCTCTTCCGCGCGGCCGGCGGCGGCGCCCTCTACCGCACCGGCGTGCTGCAGCGCTGCCTCCGCGACATCAACGCGGGCGCGCAGCACCTCATGGTGAGCGACTCGGCCTACGAGCGCCTCGGCCAGATCCGGCTGGGCTTCCCCGACGTGGACCCGATGGGGTGACGCGCGCGGAAGAGGCGGCCGAAGGGGCAGGCGCCGCCGGGGGCGGGGCGCGCTCGCGGGGACCGTGGTTTCTGCGGATCGCCGAAGGCGCACGCCCCCATCTCGTGGCTCGTCAAGAAGCCCTGACGCGCAAAGACGGTGCGCGTCCCCGCGAGCGCGCCCCGCCCCCGGCGGCGCCTGCCCCGCGACTGCGGCGTATCCCTCCGGCTGCGCTCCCGCTACGCCAGCGGGACGAGGACAGAGAGGCGCGGGGCGTCTCCGACCACGCGGGTGATGTGGCCTTGGCCGGTGAGGTCCTCGGCGAGCACGACGTCGCCGGGGCCGATGCGCGCCACCGTGCCGTCGCCCACCTCGATCTCGGCCTGACCGGACAGCGTGATCGAGTACTGGCGCCGCGGCGCGCAGTGCCAGGAGAGCACGTAGCCCGCCGGCGCCGTCCGGAACGAGATCCCGGTGGCCGCCCGCATGGGCGTGCCTTCCCCGTGGGCGCCCTCGGTGTCGGTGAAGGGCCGCAGGTCCGGCTTCTCCTCCACGATCCTCGACTGGCCATCCGCCCCGCTGTAGAGCCGCCAGAACCGGGGCATGGTCAGGGCCTCCCGCCGGCAAGCACGTGCCGCTCGAACAGCGCGCTCAGGATCTCGTCCACCATGGCCGAGGCCCAGATGTCGAAGAAGGGCGAGCGCTGCATGGCGAGGAACTCGCGCCCGTCGCGCTCCTTCCGCTGCTCCTCCGTCTCGCCGGGCCGCGCCGCCTGCTGATGCCCGCGCACGCGATCCTTGTGGTAGATGGCGGGGTACTCGACGTAGCGGTGGAGCTCGCGGAAGTCCTTGGTGTAGACGACCGCCACCGGCAGCGACGCCCACTCGCCTCCGTCCTTCCGGTTCAGGAGCTCGAGCATGATGTCGTGGTTGCCGTCCGGGTAGGCGGCGGGATCGGGCCGCCGGGTGCCCAGGATCTTCTTGCCGTCGCGATTGAAGATGCGGAACTCGAGCCCGCCCGCCTCGGCCAGCCGCGCGAGCATGGGGATGTCGCGGCGGCAATCCGATGACCAGTCCTCGGAGATGGCGAGAATGTGGGCGGGCGCGTCGGGTTGGGTCACCCGCCACTTGATGGCGGCGGTCTGATGCTCGCTGAGCCGAGCGCGCGCGTAGCGCTCGCGAAACACCGTGCTGTTGTCTTTCCGAATGGTCGGCTTGGAGCCGCTGTCGGGGAAATACCCACCCCAGGCCTCGCGGGCGAGGTTCTCCGGGCTGCCGACGTATCGCGCGTACTCCTCGAAGGTCATGCCCTTGGCGAACCGCTCGGGGGTGACGACGCTACCGGTCATGCGCTCCTCCTTGTGGACTCAGGGCTGCGTGGCTCGGGCGACCTCGCCCACGCCCACGCGCGAGCGTCGGACATCGGCCTTGACGTCCTGCACCACGTCACCGGCAAGCTCGATGGCCACTTCGTGGCGCTCCACCTCGAGGTGATGCACCGCGGAGAGCCAGCCCACGAGCCGCCGCGTCTGCGGTTGTATGCGGCGACCCCGGTAGAAGAGGGTGCGCCGGTCGTCGGACGGAAAGTGCTCGGCAACTTCGACCTCGGTGCCGCAGAGACGGAGCACCTCGTCGTGGGTCGTCTCGCCCGGCCGGATGCGGGCGAGCACATCCGTCGTGAGCAACACGCCCGCCCGCCGCTCGCGCGGCACCCGATTCCACCCGACGTGAAAGCGCCCGGACAGCCGCTGCGCGAGCAGCAGCACGCCGCGGCCGATGAGCGGCCCCATGGAGTATCCCAGCCCGAGCAAGACCAGAGGCACCACGACGACCGCGGCCGCCTGGGCCCGCGAGAAGTACCCGTACTGCACGCTCAGGCGTTGCGGCGCGATCCCTTCGCCGCTCTCGAGGAAGAGCGAGACGGTCTCCGTGCTCTCCGCCGTCTCACTGACCCCGCGGACCGCGCCGGGCGGCGCCACCGTGTCGATCTTGAGGTGGTGGGACTCGCTGAAGCTCACCACCATCTCCGCGGGGGCATCGCCCAGCCGCACCAGCCGGTCGCGATGGGCGAGGTACATGCGGAAGAGCGGCCGGCCGCGCACCTCGTTGAAGGTGATGGCAAAGGTCCGCCGTTCGCCCAGTAGCCAGTGCTCCAGGAAGGTGGCGGGCTTGGCCTTCACCACGGACAAGCTGGGCACTTCCAGCACCGCGAGCCAGTCCGGGTCGGTGAGCCGTGGTGTCGCAGGGATGCGGATCCAGGTGGCGGGCGCGCTCAGGCCCAGCTCGCCGCCGGTCTGCACGAAGGTGACGAACGGCGCCCCGCCCGGGACGGGCTCGCGCGCCGCCGGGTCCCCCCCGCCCCCGATGCGGCGAGCGCGGTAGGCCAACCGGCCCTCGTCCACCACCTCGAACCCGAGGCCGGCCACCTTCTGAGCGAGGGCCGTGTCGGGGGGGCCGAGGGTGGGATCGCCCTTCACGTCGCCGGGCCAAAGCAGATAGAGGTCGGGCACGCGCGTGCCCGGGGGCGCCACGACGCTCCAGAGCAGACGCACCCGCACCGGCCCCTCCGTCGGGCTGACCGTCGCGCGGATGGCCAGGGGCGCGATACGCAGGTCCGGGCTCGGCGTCTCCGAGAAGAAGGCCTGGCCGCTCGCGGGCGCCGGGCCGGCGAGGGCCGCAGCAAGAACGAGGAGCAGCGCGCAGGGACGCATCGCAGCAGCGATCATACCCTCACCGGAGCTCGCGGATCACGTCGCCGAGCTCGTCCGCCGCGGCGGCGAGGCGGCGCTCGTCCGACCCGCCGAAGCCGAGCACGAGACCACGGCGCGCCGGCCGGCCCGCGTAGCACGCGGAGAGCGCGGTCGCGGTGACTCCCCGCGCCGCCGCCCGGCGGAGTACCTCGCGGTCGTCGACGCCGGCGGGCAGAAACGCGGAGAGGTGCAAGCCCGCGTCCGCGCAGTGGATGGTGAGGACGTCGCCGAGATGCGCGCGAATCCGCTCGACCAGAGCGTCGCGGCGGCCGAGATAGAGCTTGCGCATCCGCCGGAGGTGCCGAGCGAAGTGGCCTTCGCGCAGGAAGTCGGCGAGGACGGCCTGCGTGAGCGTCGGCGAGAAAATGTCGAGCGCCTCGCGGAGCCGGACGAACGTGTCCCACAGCGCGGCGGCACCACCACGTAGCCCGACCCGCAGCGAGGGAAAGCAGCACCTTGCTGAAGGTGCCGACATAGATCACGCGGGCCCCGCGATCCATCCCCTGGAGCGCGCCCAGCGGCCGGCTCGCGTATCGATACTCGCTGTCGTAGTCATCCTCCACGATCCAGCGGTTGCCGCCCCGCGCCCAGGCGAGGAGGGCGAGCCGGCGCGCCGCCGTCATGGAGATGCCGAGCGGGTACTGGTGCGAAGGCGTCACGTACACGAGGCGGGCGCGACGGCCCTGGGCGGCGAGACGCCGTACGTCGATTCCCTCCGCGTCCAGCGGGATGGGCACCACGGTGGCCCCGGAGGTGCGCAGGGCGTCGCGCGCCCCGGGATAGCCCGGCTCCTCGACGCACACCGCGTCGCCGGGCGCGAGCAGCGCCATCGCGCAGAGCTGAAGCGCCATCTGCGAGCCCGACACGATGAGCACATGCGCGGCGTCGCAGCGCACCCCGCGCGCGACGCCGAGGTACTCGGCGATGGCTTCCCGAAGCGGGACATAGCCGGCGGGATCGCCGTAGGCCATGAGCGCGCTGGACTGGCGCTTGCCGTGTCGCCAGAGGAGGCGCCCCCAGACGCGATGCGGGAAGTGATCCAGGGCGGGCATGCTCACGCGGAACGGGCCCATCCCGCCCTCGTCGCGGGGTGTCGGCGGGGACGACGGAGACGCGGCTGGCCCCGGCGCGGTCCCCGCGCGCGTGAGGTCGTCGGGAATGTCGCCGGCCACGTAGCTACCGGCGCCCACCCGGCCCTCGATGTACCCCTCGTGGAGCAGCTGCTCGAAGGCGTTCACCGCGGGCAGCCGCGAAATCTCGAGCTCGTCGGCGAGCGCCCGCGTCGAGGGCAGCCGCTGCCCGGGCCGGAGCCGGCCCGTGAGGATGGCGGAGCGGTAGGCGTCGTAGATCTGCCGATAGAGCGGCACCGCCGAGGGGCGGACGAATGGCACGAAGGGCACGACCTGGGCCTCGGGGACGTGCCGCGCTCGGATAGTGGTCATGGAGTTTCCTCCAGAAATGGTCATTGTGAGCATACCAAACCGCGCCTAGGCTTCGGGAGGAAGGAGGGCTCACACCATGACACGCGACGGCCAGAAGGACTTCGACTTCCTGACCGGCACCTGGAAGATCCGCAACCGGCGGCTGCGCGAGCGCCTCAAGGGCTCGACGCAGTGGGACGAGTTCGACGCGACGGTCGTGGTCCGCCCCGCGTGGGGCGGCCTCGCCAACGTGGACGAGTACGAGGGCCACGCGCCCTTCGGGCTCATCCAGGGCATGACGGTGCGGCTCTACGACGCCGCCGCCGGACAGTGGCGGCTTCACTGGGCCAACCGCGCCACCGGCGTCTTCGACGCCCCCATGGTCGGCCGGTTCGAGAACGGGCGCGGCGAGTTCTACAACCAGGAGCTCCACGAGGGCCGGGCGGTCTACGCGCGCTTCGTCTGGTCCGACATCACCGCCACCGCCTGCCGGTGGGAGCAGGCGCTGTCGTCCGACGGCGGCAAGACCTGGGAAACCAACTGGATCATGGAGATGACCCGATGGGAGCGGTAGGGGGCGCCGAGCTCGTCATCTTCGGACGCTTTCACGCGAGGTCCGGCCACGAGGAAGCGGTGGCCGACGCGTTCCGCGAGGCCACCCCGTTCACCCGCCGGGAACCGGATTGCCTGGGCGTCGAGGTATTCCGGTCGATTCGCGATCCGCGGCTCTTCTACGTGCACTCGCGGTGGAAGGACGAAGCGGCCTTCGAGCATCATGCCGGCCTGCCCCACACCGTTCGCTTGATCGAGACGGTCGAGCCGCTGATCGATCATGCCCTCGACGTCGCGCGGACCGAGCGGTTCGCCTAGATGGCGCGGCGATGACGCGCTTCCCAGTGGTCGAGCTCCGGCGCTACACCATCCGCGAGGGCGAAGCCCACGCCTTCGCGCGCGGCTTCGAGAGCTTCTTCCCCGAGGCCCTTCAGCAGCTCGGCGCCATCATCTTCGGCGACTTCGTGGAGCGGGGTCCCGCCGCCACGTTCACGTGGCTCCGCGGCTACCCCGACATGGCCACGCGCCTGGCCGCCAACGAGGCGTTCTACGGTGGCCCGCTGTGGCGGGAGCACGCGGAGGCCACCAATGCCCGCCTGCTCGACCACACGAACGTACTGCTCCTTCACCCGCTGAGCCCCGAGCGCGGCCTCCCCGTGCTGCCCGCGGTCGATCCGATCCAGGAGGGGGCCGGCGCCCGCGGCGTCATGGTCGCCCAGATCTTTACCCTGGCCGACGGCACGCTCGCCACCTTCGCGCGTGAAGCCGAGACGGCCTTTTCCTGCTACCGCGAGGCCGGCCTCCACGAGCTGGGCGTGCTCGTCACCCTCGACGTACCCAACAACTTTCCCCGCCATCCCGTCCGCACGGACGGCCCCCACCTGGTCTGGCTGGGCCTCGCCGAGAACGACCGGATGATCGAGATGGGCTATCGCCCCCTCGCCGAGCGCCTCCTGCCGCGGCTTGCCGCCACCGGCCTGCTCCGCGGCCCGACCGAGGAGGTCCTCCTCGATCCCGGGCCGCGCTCGCGCCTCCGCTGGCTCAAGCCGGAAGGATGAGCTCGAACCGGATGAGCTTGGGCGTGAAGCCGAGCCGCCCGAAGGCGGCGTGCGCAGCGGTGTTGAACGACCACGAGTTCAGCTCGATGTCGCGAATGCCGCGGCGGCGGGCTTCCGTCAGCACCGCGTCGGTCAGGGCGCGCGCCGCTCCCTGCCGCCGCCAGCGCGGATCCACCGCGATCTGATCGATCTCGCACCAGCGCCGGGCATGGGTGAACGGGCGCGCGGGGCGCTCGTGGAAGTAGGCCAGGACGTACCCCACCGGCGTCCCGATCGGCCTCGGCGATCCAGATGCGTGTGGCCGGCCCATCGGTCAGGGAGGCTAACCACGCGGCGGCCTCGTCGGGGGAGCCGCCGGAAGAAGTCCGGCCGGGCGTCCAGGTGAAGCCCGTGTACGAATTCGTTCAGTCGGGCCAGCGTCGGGCCGTCACCCGGCACGGCATCGCGTATGGTCATGACCGTTCCTCCCCCAGCGCCTTCAGCGCGCGGTCGAGCGCGTCGGTGAGATCGGCGGAGACGCGCGTGAGCGGCAGCCGGCACTCCGGCGAGGCGATGAGGCCCTGCCGCCACAGGCAGTGCTTGATCGGCATCGGATTCGCCTCCCGGAACAGCAGAGGCACCAGCGGCTCGAGACGCGCCCAGGTCGCGCGCGCCCCCCGGTGATCGTTCGCGGCCATCCGCTCGTGCACCGCCACGAAGCGCTCGGTGGCGAGATGCGCGGCGGCGAGGATGCCGCCGTCGCCGCCGTGGGCGAGCATCGTGTAGAACGAGGGCATCATCGCCGGTCATCACCGCGAAGCCCTTCGGGCGGCGCCGCAGCAGCTCGAGGGACTGGGCGAGATTGCCGCGACGAGTCCTTCACGCCGACGATGTTCGGGCAGCTCGGCCAGGCGCAGCAGCGTCTCGTTGGCGAGGTTCACGCTCGTCCGGTACGGGATGTTGTAGATGAGGATCTCGCGCGTCGGTGGCCTCGGCGATGCGCGTGAAGTGCTCGCGCAGCCCGTCCTGGCCCGGCCGGTTGTAGTAAGGGCACACGGAGACGATGCCGGCGAAGGCGTAGCGCTCGAGCCGCTTGAGCGTCTTGACGCACCTTGGCGGTGGCGTTGCCGCCGATGCCGACGAACACCGGCACCCGTCCCGCGACCACGCGCACGGTGCGGTCGACGATCGCCTCCATCTCGTCGTCGTCGAGCGTCGGGCTCTCGCCGGTCGTGCCGAGCGGGAAGATCCCCCTGACCCCCGGGCCAGATAGTGCGTCGAGCAGTCGCTCGTAGCTGACGAGGTCGACCGCGCCGTCGACGGAACGGCGTGATGATCGGCAGCCAGATTCCCGAGATGTCCGTCATGCGCGCATCCTCCATGGCTGTCAAATGTGAAACGCAAAAAGGCCCGCGACCGGGTGGTCGCGGGCCTCGAGTCCGGAACGTCGTGGAGATGCCGAGCTAGGGCTCTCCTCCGGCGCGCGCCACCACCGTCGCTGGGCGTCCCGGATAGCGGGACCCCAGCCGGCTCTTCTCGGTGGCGCGCTTCAGCCGTGAGGACATGGTTCGGCTCTTATACGTGGCGCGGTCCGATCGTGTCAAGCCGGAGGTGCTCAGGATCGGGGGGCGCGAGGAGGCGCTACCGCGAATGCCCACGACCCCCGGACGGATTCACGAGCTGGAGCACCACACCGCGGAGCGCGCCACCACCCGGCCCGTCGTTGCCGGCACGCAGGGCGTGGTCTCGGCCGGCCATCCCCTCGTCGCCATGGCGGGCATGCGCATGCTGCTGGCGGGGGGCAACGCGTTCGACGCCGCCGCCGCCGCGGGATTCGCCGCCGCCGTCGTGGAGCCCACCGCCTCCTATACTCTGTGCGGAGAATGCGTCGCGATGGTGTACGACGCGCGGCGCGGCGAGACGCGCGCGCTGAGCGGCCAGGGCACCGCGCCCGCGCTGGCCACCATCCCGTTCTTCCGCGAACGCGGCTTCGACCGCATCCCCACCGGGCCCGGGAGCGACGCGCATCTCTCCTTCACGGTGCCCGGCGCGGTGGATGCTTACCTGACCCTGCTCGAGACGTACGGCACCCGCACGGTGAGTGAGGCGCTGGCGCCCGCGCTCGAGTACGCGGAGCGCGGCTTCCCGATGTACGAGTACATGCAGCGGATGCTCGCGATCCCGGAGTCGCGGAGCCAGTTCGACGTGTACCCGCCCGGCGGCCATGACGTGTTCTATCCCGGCGGGGCGGTGCCGGTGCTGGGCGCGCTTCTCACCCAGCCGGCGCTCGCGGGCACGCTGCGGCGCCTCGCCGAGGCCGATCGGGGCGCGCGCGGACATCGGACGGCGGGCATCGCCGCGGCCCGCAAGCGCTTCTATCAAGGTGACATCGCGGAGACGATCGGCGCCTTCTCCACGCGGCTCGGGGGCCTGCTGCGGGTCTCGGACCTCGCCGGCTATCGCGCGCGCCTCGAGGTCCCCGTGCGGATCGCCTTCGCGGGCCGCGAGATTCTGGGCCAGTCGGCGTGGACGCAGGGGCCTGTTCTCATGCAGACCCTCGGCATGCTCGGCGCCTTCGACCTCCGCGCCCTCGGCCACAACAGCGCGCCCTACATCCACGCGGTGACAGAGGCCCTGAAGCTCGCCTTCGCCGACCGCGAGCGCTACTACGGCGATCCCCTGCACGCCTCGGTCCCACTCGCCGAGCTGCTCGCCCCCGCGTACGCGGCCGACCGGGCGCGGCTGATCCAGATGGAGCGCGCCGCGCCTGAGGCGCCGGCACCCGGCGAGCTCTGGCCGGACTGCGCGGCCCGCGCGCGCACCGGCGTCGGCGCCCACACCGTGGACACCGGCGCCGCCGCGCCCGTGCCCGACGGCACCACCCACGTGGCCGCCATCGACCGCGAGGGCAACATGATCGCGCTCACGCCGAGCGGCGGCGTGTTCCGCAAGTCGGCCTTCGCGCCGGAGCTCGGCTGCACGCTGAGCACACGCAGCGAGATGCTGGTGCTCGAGGACGGCCACCCCAACGCGCTCGCTCCCGGCAAGCGGCCGCGCACGACGCTGGTGAGCTACCTCATCTGCGACGGCGGCGTGCCCACCACCACCGTCGGCTGCCCCGGCGGCGACGACCAGGCGCAGGCCGATCTCCAGATCATCCTGAACCTCCTCGTCTTCGGCATGAACCCGCAGCAGGCCGTCGAGGCGCCGCGCTTCTCCACCCAGACCCTCGTCAACTCGTTCTACCCGCGCTTGTACAAGCCAGGCGTGCTCAACGTGGAGCCGGGCATCCCCGACGCCACGCGCGCGGAGCTGACCGCGCTCGGCCACACCGTGACGGAGATCGGCGCCTGCGGAATCGGCGCGGTGGTCACCCACCGCGACCCGGAGTCGGGTGTGCTCTCCGCCGGCGCCGATCCGCGCCGTCCCACCTACGCGCTGGCCTGGTAACCGTGGCGCAATAGTTCTCCGGAGCCCACTGGCGCAGCGCTATCGGTGGTGAGATATTCCCTGCCGGGATGGCGCCCATTCTGTTCCATCTCGGCCCGCTCCCCGTATACGGCTACGGCACCATGCTGCTGGCCGCCTTCGTCGCGGGCGCCGTACTGTTTGCCTGTGAGTTGCGCCGAAGGGCGATCGACGCCCATCTCGCCAGGGATATCACGCTCATCGCCATCGTCTTCGGCGTGGTCGGCTCGAAGGCCCTGAGCCTGTTCGACGCGGGGCGGGCCTCGTCCCTGCCGGCGTGGCACGGGGCCTGGCGCGACACCATGACCTTCTACGGCGGGCTGCTCGCCGCGGTGGCGGCGATCTTCCTCTACGTAGGGCTTCGTGGATACCCGGTCGCGCGCATCGCCGACGCGGGTGCCCCCGCCCTCATGCTGGCCTATGGTATCGGCCGGCTCGGCTGCCACCTCGCGGGTGACGGCGACTACGGGCGTCCGACCGATCTGCCGTGGGGCGTCCGATACGATCGGGGGCTCGTGCCGCCCTCGCGCGCCTTCGCGGGACTTCCCGATCTCGTGGCGACCTTCCCGAATGGCCGGGTCCCGGACGACATCCCCTGCCATCCGACCCCGCTCTACGAGCTGGGGCTCGCCGTCCTCATCTGCGTCGCGCTGCTCATGTGGGCGCGGCGCTCGCCGGTGGACGGCAGTGTGTTCGCCCTCTACCTCGTGCTGTCGAGCGCCGCGCGCTTCACGATCGAGCTCCTCCGTCTGAATCCGCCCGTCGCCTTCGGGCTCACCGAGGCTCAGGTCATCGCCGCCGCGCTCGCGCTGATCGGGCTCGGCGGCTCGGTCTATCTCCAGCGCCGATCGCTCCACACTCAGGTCACGACCGCATGAAGGAGCCAGGCATGCAGAACGCGGGCGAGCGGCCGGCGCGCCGGCCACCGTGGCGGATGGCGCTCGAGATTCCCATGTGGCTCGGTGCAGCGCTACTCCTACTCACGCAGATCGCGTGCCCAAGTTACGAGGTGAGCCTCGCCACGCCGGAGAACACGCATCTCAAGGAAGTCTCGTTCACTCCAGACTTCGTGACCCAGAAGGCGAGTCCACCAGCCCAGGTCCGCTACTGGCTGGCCCCCAACCGATCCGTCGCCGTCACGTGGAAGGAGCTCTACCTCGCCAGCGGGTGCAATCGATGCCTCCGGAGCAGCTGCAATGAGAACGCACCCATAGGTTCCTCGGTTGTGTTGGTGCGTCATCGGGCCGCGCTCAACGCGGACTACGTCGACGACGCACGCTTCAGCGCTCTGGCCGGCTGCATCGGAGAACGGGAAGGCGATCCAGCGGTCTTTGTCCCGACGGCGACCGGCGAGTATCTCGCCTTCATCCTCCTCGACAAGAACGTGCCGGAGCAGGGTCTCTTCCCCAGCGAGCCCAATGCGCCGTTCCCGATGAAGGTGCTCTCGAGCCCGTTCGTGATGCCCCCGCGCCTCATGATGCCGGCTGGGGACAACACGTGGGAGTGGATGGGCCGGGAGGGAGGCGACACGGGTACGGTGAAGGAAGCGTTCGATCCCAAGCTACGCGTGGGCAAGGTCCGCGTGCTCGTCGGCACATGCAGCCTCACTGGCGCCTCGCCCAAGGGGGACGAGTGCGGGGACGACGCGCTGATGGACCCCGCGTTCACGCGGACACGCGTGGTCGCCCCCCACTACGTGCGTGTTGCGAATCAGGATTGCCGGGGCCTGATGGGCGCGCCCGACGGCGATATCGATCTGAGTCCTGATCCTGCCGATGCCAGGAAATCCCTCTGCCGGCCCCACTTCAGCGTCATCGAGGTCACGCCGAACCAGCTCTCTGCGGAGAGCCAGGCCAGTGCCCGCCTCAGGTGGCGGGTCGAGTTCAGCGCGGACGACGGCTTCCCGCCGCCGGACCCGAGCGAGCAAGTCTGGATCGAGTTCACCTTGGTGCCGAGACCATGAGGGCGCCGAGGCGTGCACGGACACGGCACGGTCTCGTCGCGCTAGGGCTCTTCCTCCTCGCCTTCGGCGGCTGCTCTCCCGCCTTTTACCTGACCGACTACGACGTGGCCACTTACACGCGGCAGCTCGGCACCGCGGACGGCGCCAACGACACGCTGTCGCCCTGGCAGGGGGCGGTCATAACCATCGACTTCGACGCGAGCAATCGGATCGTGTCGAGCAACTTGCGAGAGATCTTCCGCGAGCGCGGCCTCTTCCGCTTCACGCCGGAGATGATGGAGCGCGCCGGCGCGCAGGTCGAGCGGGAGCTCGACACCTGGATCGGCCCCGAGCTGACCCGCCTGGTCCAGGGCCTCGAGGCGCGCCTCGAGCGGCTCTACCGGGTGCGGCTCGAGCTGCTCGGCGCGCCACGCTTCGTGTTCGCTCCGCCCGGACAGACCGTCAATTTCGGGCTCGCGGTCCGGGCGAGCGTGCGGGGCCGGATCTTCGTCCCCGAGGCGAACGAGCGGTACGACGTCACGCTCACCGTGGACAGCTACCAGATCGGCGGCTCGCTCCAGTTCGGCTTGCCCCATCCCCAGGGCACTCAGGTGCGGCTGCGCGCCCAGCCCGTCCCCGTCGGCATCTCGCTCTCCGGCAACGCACGGCGCGAAGTCGTCGACGCTGCGATCCAGCGGTTGGCCGGGCCCCTGTCTGCGCCCGTGGACATCACGCGCACGCTGTCCTACGGGCTCTTCGCCGTGCCCGAGCTGCGCTTCGCGCAGATCCGCAAGACCGGACCGACGCCGCCCGGGTTCCCGCGTCGCGCGGGGATGGCGAAGAAGCGACCGCTCGCCTGACGTGCTCGTGGCAACCAGCTGCAGGCTCCGCCGACGCGCTCTCGTCACCGCCCCCAGGCTGCAAGAGGGCTTGTGACAAGAAGTGGCAAGCGGCACGCCCCCGGCGCGCGCGCTTCCTCTCGGCAGGCTCCCGCCCGCCGCTCGTTTCGGAGGGGTGCCGGCGGCGCGAGGAGGTGGCTCAGCGACCCCGAACACGCGAGCCATGGGCGAGGATGAGCGTCAGGTGAGGCTCGAGGCCGCCGCCTTGCTCTACGAGTCGGCGGCGGACGAGTTCGAGCTCGCAGCGGCCCACGCACGACGCGCCGCGGAGCACTTCCGTGCCGGCGATGTGCCGCGTGGGACCGCCCATGCCTGGGCGTCGCTCGGCCACCTGAGGACAGCCGAGGACCGGCTCATGGTGCAGGCGCGCGAGCATCGCGAGCGCGCTTCGGTCTGAGTCGGAATCGTCCGGCCTCGCGGCTACCGTGACCCGCGTGGCGGCCCGGATCTACGCGATCGCGAACCAGAAGGGCGGCGTCGGCAAGACGACCACCGCGATCAACCTCGCCGCGTGCCTCGCCGAGGCGGGGGAGCGCTGCCTCCTCGTCGATCTCGACCCGCAGGCGAACGCCACGTCCGGCCTCGGCCGCCGCGCGAACGGCCACTCGACGCTCGACCTCCTCGACGGTGCTCCGCTGCCGGAGCTCGTGACGCCGAGCTCGTTCGCGAACCTCGACCTCGTGCCGGCGAAGGCCGAGCTCGCCGCGGCGACGGTGCACCTCTCGGCACTCGAGGGCGGGGAGCGCTACCTCTCGGACGCCCTCGCCGGCGCCACGACGGATGGGTACGGGTTCGTCTTCCTCGACTGCCCTCCCGCCTTCGGCCCGCTGACGGTCAACGCGCTCGCCGCCGCGGATCGCGTCCTCGTACCCGTCCAGGCCGAGTACTTCGCGCTCGAGGGGCTCTCCCAGCTCCTCGGCTCGATCGACCTCGTCAAGCGGCGGCTCAACCCCCGCCTCGGCGTCGCGGGGATCCTCCTGACGATGGTCGACGGACGCACGCGCCTCGCGGGGGAGGTCGAGGCCGAGGTTCGCTCGCACTTCGGCGATCTCGTCTTCACGACCACCGTGCCGCGCTCGGTGCGTCTCGCCGAGGCCCCGAGCCACGGTGTCCCCGCGATCGCCTACGACCGGCGCTCCGCCGGCGCTGAGGCCTACTGGAAGGTGGCGATGGAGCTTGTCGAGCGCACCTGAGACCCCCACCCCGCGCCGCGGGCTCGGCCGGGGGCTCGAGCTGCTCGTCGGCGGCCAGGGCGGCGCCGAGCTGCTCCAGCTGCCCGTCGACGCGATTCACGCGAACCCCCGACAGCCGCGCAAGCGGTTCGAGCCGGACGCGACCGCCGGCCTCGCCGCGTCGCTCCGCCTTCAGGGCGTTCTCCAGCCGGTCGTCGTGCGGCCGCGAAGCGCCGGAGGGTACGAGCTCATCGCGGGGGAGCGGCGGTGGCGCGCGGCCCGCGAGGCGGGCCTCGAGACGCTGCCCGCGCTCGTCCGCGAGAGCGACGATCGGGAGGCGCTGCTCCTCGGTCTCGTCGAGAACGTCGCCCGCGAGGATCTCTCTCCCGTCGAGGAGGCGCGCGCGTACGCGGTACTGGTCGACGAGTTCGAGCTCTCGCTCGGAGAGGTCGCGGAGCGCGTCGGCCGGTCGAAGCCGGGTGTCTCGAACCGCCTCCGTCTGCTCGAGCTGCCGGAGGACGTCCTCTGGATGCTCGCGCGGGGTGAGCTGACCGAGGGCCACGCGCGCGCGGTGCTCTCGATCCCGGACGACGACGGCCGCCGGCGGCTCGCCCGCCGTGTCGCCCGTGACGGCCTCACGGTGCGTGCGACCGAGCGTGCGGCCCAGGAGGGCGGCGCGAAGCGGCGACCCCGCGCGGCCCGCGTCGACCCGGCCCTCGCGGAACGTGCCCGTGACGCCGCGCAGCGGCTGACGGGCCTGCCGGCGCGCGTGTCGGCGGGGAAGCTCGAGCTCCACTTCGGCGACGAGACGGGCCTCGAGGAGCTGGTGGAGGCGCTCGAGGCGCTGTAGCGCGGCCGTTCGCGGACAAGGATCCGCCACGGCGGATCCCTATCTCCGCGGTGAGGAAAGGTGGGCGATCCTGGACTCGAACCAGGGGCCTCCGCCTTATCAGAGCGGCGCTCTAACCGACTGAGCTAATCGCCCGCGCGGCTGACGAGTGTAGCGAAGCCGATCCGGGCGTCGTTGACACCGCTGGAGGCCGGCGGCTTGCGCAAACGAGGCCGGGGTTACACTGAGCGGGAGGGCTTCGATGCACGAGATGACGGTCTACGGGGTGAGCTTCGACCTCGTCGGCAAGCAGCCGATTGTCCTGCTGCGGGCTGCGGAGGGGCCGATGTACCTCCCGATCTGGATCGGCCACCCCGAGGCGGCGGCCATCCTCATGCGGCTCCAGGGCCAGGAGCCTCCGCGCCCGCTGACACACGACCTCGCGCTCTCGCTCGTCGAGTCGCTCGACGCCGAGGTCGACCGGATCACGGTGACCGAGCTCAAGGACGGCACGTTCTACGCGCGGATCACGCTCGTCCGCGACGGGGCCGAGATCGAGATCGATTCGCGGCCGTCGGACGCCATCGCTCTCGCGATCCGGGCCGATGCGAAGATCTTCGCCGCGGACGAGGTGATGGACGAGTCCGGCGTCGTGTGGGAGGGCGACGTGCCCGATCTCGCCTACGCGCAGGACGTGAAGGACCTCGGCGAGGTCGACCTCGGCGAGTTCCGGAAGTTCCTCGACACCGTCACGCCGGACGAGTTCGCGACCGGCCAGGACGACCCGACCTCGTAGACGCCGACCCCCGCTAGCGGTCGAGCTCGCGCTTCGTCAGGGCGAGGAGCGCGCTCACCAGCTCGTCGAGGCCCTCGGGGGACAGCGGACCGCCGTTCGCCGCAGCCAGCTCGTCGCGGAGCCTCCGCTCGCGGTCCGGGTCGAAGCGCTCGGCGCCGTGCGTGTCCTTGATCCGCCAGAGCTCCATGACGAGTCGCAGCCGCTCGTTCACGCCCTCGACGATCGCGTGGTCGTTGGCGCCGATGCGCGCACGGAGCTCGGCCAGCGGGTCGTCGTGCTCGCTCACACGGCCACCGACGCAAGGAGCGCCGCCCCGTTGAAGATCGAGTGGAGGATGATCGGTGGGTAGACGCTCTTCGTGCGCAGGCGGAGCCAGCCGAGGATCAGCCCGAAGATCGTCAGCACCGGCAGCGCGATGACGAGCCCGTGCGCGAGCCCGAAGGCGAGGGCCGTGACCACGACGGCGGCGCCTCCGCCGAAGAACTGCTGCACCGCGGCGAACCCGAGCCCGCGATAGGTGAGCTCCTCGACGACGGGGGCCACGAGCGCCACGATGACGAAGTTCGCCGCGAACGCGGCCGCCCGGTCGGGATCCCAGTCGTCCGGCACGAGGCCCTGCTCCTCTCCTGCCTCGAGGAAGGGGTTCAGCGCGGCGCCGATGACCCAGATCAGGACGATCGACGCTGCGATCCAGCCTGCGGCGGCGCGCCAGGACTCCGGCGCGCGCAGCCCGAGGACCGCCGGCGCCAGGCCGCGCGCGATGAAGAGCACGAGCGCGAGGATGATCCCGTACTGCACGACGCCGCCGATCACGGTCGACCAGCGGTAGAGCAGGTCACCGGGGGCGATGGTGCCGCCGGTGGTGTATGCACCCGAGCCCTCCGAGCCGTCGAGCACGAGGGTCGTCTTGCTGCGGACGGTCACCGTCCACGAGCCGTTCGCTCCCGTGTTGCCCTCGACGTCGCGGACCGTGACGGCATCGCCGGTGGCGAAGCCGTGCTCGCCGTCCGTCGTGATCTCGACGGGCGCCGTGTTGGTCGCCGCGACGACCTCCGTGTCCGTCGAGGCGAGGAAGTTCGCCGCATACGAGATCGAGGCGAGCACGGCGACGAGCGCCGCCCAGCCGATCAGCCGCGAGCGGGGAACCTCGGTCAGGCGACCCAGTACCACAGCGCCCATCGAACCACGTTGACCGCGAGCCACGAAGCCAGAACCGCGACCGCGACCAGGTGGACGCGCCGGTCGCGGCCGAGGAGCGCCAGGGCGATCAGGCACGGGAACGCGGCCAGCGCGAGTCGCGGGAACGAGTACAGGCCGCCGAGCCGCTCGGACGGCAGTGCCATCGGCAGCGCGACCGCAGCGACCGCGTAGACGCCGTACGGCGTCCCGAGCCGCCGCCAGGCGACGACCGCGAGCGCGAGCAGCGAGATCGCGAGGAGAGGTCCGAGCACGTCTCCTTCGCCGACCGCCTGGACGATCCCGCCGAGGGGGCCGAGAGGTGCGAGCGACCGGTCCCAGACGCGTTGCGCGTCGACGAACGCGAGCCCGTGCCCGACGGAGAGCTCGAGCGCGAGCGGGAATGCGAGGAAGAGCCCGACCGGGACGGCGAGGAGAGCGAGGTCGCGCCCCCGCCGGTCGGAGCGCCACGCGTAGACGGCGAGCGCCGGGAGCAGGGCGACGCCGTACGGCCGCGTGAGCAGCGCGAGCCCGGCAGTGACCGACGCCCAGCCTGCGCGCCGCTCCTCCACGAGCACGAACGTCGCGAGCGCGAGCGCGAGGAAGAGCGACTCGGCGTACACGGCGCCGAGGAAGAGCGACGTCGGGAAGAGCGCGAGGTAGACGACCGACCGGAGCGCGTCGTCGGACCGGAACCGTGAACGAACCAGCCGGTACAGGAGGGCGAAGGCGATCGCGCACGCCGCGAGCGAGACGACGAGCCCGGCGAGCAGGAAGTGACCGCCCAGCAGGCGCCCGAGCCCTCCGACGAGCAGCGGGTAGAGCGGGAAGAACGCGGGTGTCGAGGAGGGCCAGTCGTACCCGGACTCGGCGATCCGGAGGTACCACTCGCTGTCCCAGCGCGACCAGACGTCCACCGCCGCCCCGAGCTCGTGCTGGCGCGCGCTGTCCCAGCGGCCGCGGTTCGGGTTGAGCTCGTCCTCGAAGACGAGCACCGTCGTGGCGGCGACCGCCCAGAGCGCGAGCCGGCTCCACGCGAAGACACGGAGGGCCGGCCACGACGCTGCGAGGGCGCCGCGCACGGCGCGACGATATCGGTGCCGAGGCTTGACGTGAGATCGGAGCGCGCGCGGATGGTGGCCTGCACACGGCGCATCGCGGCCGTCTCGCAAGGCATCCAGGCAACCAGCCTGCACCCCGAGCGAGCCGACCACGCTGCTTGGTGCAGGCCATCCCCGCACACACTCCAATCTCACATCAAGCCTCGAGGGACGCGACCGGCCGCGGAGAATCCAAACAGGACGTGGCTACCATCGCGGAATGAGCCCCTCGCGGCGTCCCCGCCCACGGCGCGGTCCCGTGCCGCTGCCGCCCCGGGCGCGTCCCCGGCGCCGTGCGCGCTCGCGCGGCCACGGGAAGCGGCTCGTCCTCGTCGGCTCGCTCGCCGTCCTCGTGCTTGCGGCCGGAGTCGCAGCCGGCGCTGCGGTGATCACCTTCGGCGAGCGGTGCGACCTCTCCGCGCTCCGGCCCGTGAAGATCGGGCAGAACTCCTTCGTCTACGCCGCCGACGGCTCGCTCCTCGGCGCGATCCCGGCCGAGCGGAACCGCCAGGTCGTCGCGTATCGCCAGATCTCGCCGTGGCTCACTCGGGCGACGGTCGCGATCGAGGACCGCCGGTTCTACTCCCACGGCGGCGTGGACGCCGAGGGCATCGCGCGGGCGCTCTGGAGGGACGTCCAGGCAGGGCGCGTTGTCGAGGGCGGCTCGACCATCACGCAGCAGCTGGTCCGCAACCTCTACATCTCGAACGAGCGCACGGTCGAGCGGAAGATCACGGAAGCGTGCCTGGCGGTGAAGCTCGAGGACAGGCGGTCGAAGCAGTGGATTCTCGCCCAGTACTTCAACTCCGTCTTCTACGGCAACTTCGCCTACGGGGCGGAGGCCGCTGCGCGGACGTACTTCTCGCGATCGGCCCGCTCGCTCACGCTGCCGCAGGCGGCGCTCCTCGCAGGCCTGACACAGGCGCCCTCGGTCTACGACCCGATGGCCGACCCCGACCGGGCAGTCGCCCGGCGGAACGAGGTGCTCGCGGCGATGCGCGACCAGGGCACGATCACGCAGCGGCAGTACCGGTACGCGCGGCGAAGCAGGATCGGCCTCGTGCCGGGACGGCTCTACGCGGAGATCCGGGAGCCGTACTTCTTCGGGTACGTCCGCGACGAGCTCGTGCGCGCGTACGGCGTCGAGCGGGTCCGCTCCGGCGGGCTCAGCGTCTACACGACGATCCGGCCCCGCTGGCAGAAGCTCGCGCAGGATGCGATCCGCGGGACGCTGACGGCTCCGGACGACCCCGCCGCGGCCCTCATCTCGATCGACCCGGCAACCGGGGCGATCCGCGCGATGAGCGCCGTCGTGCCGGGCCGTGCGAACAACCAGTTCAACCTCCTGTCGCAGGCACGGCGGCAGCCCGGCTCGACCTTCAAGACCTTCGTCCTCGCGGCCGCCGTGGAGCAGGGCATGGACCCGGGCTCGACGTACTACGTCTCGGCTCCCTTCACGTTCCGTCCCGACGACGACGGCAACTGCGACGACGGCAGCTGGTGGTGCGTCAAGACGTACGACTCGAGCTACGTCGGCTGGACGTCGGTCGAGCGAGCGACGCTGCGCTCGGACAACAGCGTCTTCGCGCAGCTGACGCTCGACGTCGGGGCGCGTCGCGTCGCGTCCCTCGCCCAGCGGCTCGGCGTGCGGACGCCGCTTCACTCCGGCGGGCAGTACCCGCCCGCGATGGGGCTCGGCTCGGTCGCCGTCTCGCCGCTCGACATGGCGTCCGCGTATGCGACGCTCGCGGCGGGCGGCATCTACACGAAGCCGACCGCGATCCGGAAGGTGGTCTTCCCGAACGGGAAGCCCGACGACCGCTGGGCGACCAGGCACCGCCGGACGCGGGTCGTCCCCGACGGTGTCGCGGACGTCGTGACGCGGATCCTCGAGGACAACATCCGCTCGGGGACGGGCACGCGCGCCGCACTCTCGCGGCCGGCCGCCGGGAAGACCGGAACGACCGACGAGCACGCCGACGCGTGGTTCGTCGGCTACACCCCCGGGCTCGCGACGGCCGTGTGGATGGGGTACACCCGCGGCGAGATCCCGATGCGGAACGTCCACGGGATCTCCGTCTCGGGCGGCTCGTTCCCCGCCGAGATCTGGCGGCGATTCATGGAGCCGGCGCTCGCGGGTCAACCCGTACGCGACTTCCCCGAGCCGCGCCGGCCCGTCTCGTTCAAGACGTGGGAGCGCGGGCCGACGGCACTCAGCTACGACCCGTACTACACGCCACCGACGCCCGCAGAGCCCGAGGAGGACGAGGCCGAGAAGAAGGGTGACGACGCCGAGAAGAACGGTGACGACGCGGATGCTCCGGCGGCCGGGACGCCGAAGCCGGGCGGCGCAGCGAGCAGCTCCTCGAACGGCGCAGCCGGTGCCGGCGGCCCGCCCTCGAGCCCGGCGCAGCCGCTCGACCCCTGATCATCACGTCCGCGATGATCGCGGCGTGAAGCGCTCGCTCGCGGCCGGAGCCGCCACCCTCGTTCTGGTCGCCGGCGCCTGCGCGCTCGCCTGGCAGGACGGCTCGCCGCTCGTCCCGCGCGACGGCGGGACAGCCGACCAGGGCACCGCGTGGCCCTTCGCGATCCTGCTCGCGGCGGCCTTCGTCACCTACGCCTCGGGTCTCGCGCTCCTCCGTCGCGGAATCGGCCCGACACGATGGGTCGTGGCGCTCGCCGTCGCGATCCAACTCGTCCCGCTCGCTGCGCCGCTCCTTCTCTCAACGGACGCCTGGACGTACTGGGGCTACGGCTGGATCGGCGCCGAGGGCGGCGGGAACCCCTACGTCGATCCGCCGGCCGACTTCCCCGAAAGCCCGGCTGCGCCGTACCTCGGCGCCGACTGGCGCGATCGAACAACGGTCTACGGGCCGGCGTTCACGCTGCTCTCCGAGCCGATTGCGGTCGTCTCCGGCGACTCGTCGGCCGTCGCAGCGTGGCTCTTCAAGGCGCTCGCGGCCGTGGCGATCGTCGCCGCGGTCGCCGCCGTCGCGCGCGTCGCGTCGCGGCCCGCACTCGCCGCCGCCTTCGTCGGCTGGAACCCGGTTCTCGCTGTGCACGCCGCCGGCGGCGGCCACAACGACGCCCTCGTCGGCGGGCTCGCCGCCCTCGCAGTCGCGCTCGCGATCCGGCGTCGAAACGACCTGGCCGGAGCCGCCTGGGTACTGGCGGCGTTCGTCAAGTGGATCCCGCTCGTGTTTCTCGCCCTCGCGACCCTGGCCGCCCGCGCCCGCGGGACGGCGACCGGGGGACGGGGCATCGCGGTGGCGGCACTCGTCGTGGCTGCCATTGGCACGTGGCGCTACGGCCTCGACTGGCTGCGCGTGCTCGGACCGCTGGCGGACAACGCCGTCCTCGAGACGAGCTATGCCCTGCCGTCGCGCCTCGAGCAGCTGGGAATGCCCGACGGCGCCGCCCTCGCCGTGGCGCTCGGTGCGGCGGCCGCGGGTCTCCTCGTCCTCGCGCGCGGGGCGCATCGCGGCGAGCCACGGCTCGGCCGCGCCGCGTGCCTCGTCCTCCTGACGACGCCGTACCTTGCGGTCTGGTACCTCGCCTGGGCGGTCCCGCTGGCCGCGGCGGACGAGGATCGCGCCGCCCGGCTCGCGGCGCTCGCGCTCACGGCGTACTTGCTCCCGCAGACGATCCCGCTGTAGAGACGCGGCGCAGGACGAGGACCCCGTCCTCGTCGAACACGGGCTCGAAGTCGCCGGACGCCTCGATCCGGGCGAGCGCCGCCGCGAACGCCTGCGGTGCGACGGCACGGTCGCGATGGCTCGGCCGCGTCCGGTCGACAGCGATCCACTCTGCCTCTCGGAGCACCGGGAAGCTGAAGATCCGCCGTCGCTCGGAGAGGTGCGCGCCGAGCGTGTTGGTCGCGCTCACGGCGCCGTCGTCGGGGACGACCCGGAGGGCGCGCACCACGACCTCGGCGTGGTGACCGACGACGTGCTCCCGCGCGGCGAGGTCGGATCCGAACGGCACCTGCGACCACAGCGGGAGCGGGCCGAGGAGGATGGCCGCGATCAGCGTCGAGACGACGATCGCGCGCCCTTCCGGCCGTCGCGCCCAGGCGTAGCGGCGCCGCAGGCGAGCCGCGCCGAGCACCGCAGCGACCATGAGCCCCGGGATCGCGCCCGCGGTGTAGTGGAAGTGGATCGAGGTCTGGGTGCGCGTGTCCGACAGGAGGTTGAGCACCAGCTCCGGGAGCGCGGTCAGCGCCGCGAGCGGCGCCAGGAGCGGCAGCGCGAGGAGGGGCAGGAGTAGGTCGCCCAGGTACGCGAGGTCGCGACCGTCGCTCGCCGCGCCGAGGAAGGCGCCCGGGTCCGTGACGGCGGTCTCGGCGATCCCGCCCGGCGACCCGCCGACGGACTCGTAGCGCCCCGCGAACGGCGAGCCACCGCCCGGCGCGAAATGCGGCACGACCACGGACACGGCGACGAGCGAGACGACCGTCCCGGCCAGGGCGATCGCCATGCCCGCCCGTCGGCCCTCGGGACGCACGGCGTACCACACCCCCATCGCCGCGACGACCAGTCCGATCTGCTCCTTCGTGAGGCATGCAGCGCCCGCGGTGAGGGCGAAGGGAACGAGCCGCCCGCCGTCGAGGAACCAGAACGCCCAGAGGAGGAGCGGTGTCGCGAGCGCGACCGGGTGGAAGTCGTCGAGCACGAGCCACTGCGTCGCCGGATGGAGGAGGTAGGCGAGCGCGAACCCGGTCGCGGCCCAGTCGGACGCGAGGTGGCGTCGACCGAGGAGGTAGACGGGCACCGCGCCCGTCGCCACCGCCGCCGCCTGGACGACGAGGAGGAGCGACGGATCGGGCCACACCCACCAGAGCGGCGCGAACGCGGCGACGATCGGGTCGAAGTGCGCGCCGAGCCGGGAGAACTGCTGGCCCCGGAGGCCCGTGACGGCGAGGAGGTCGCCGTGTGCCGTCGACCACACCGCCTGGGTCAGGTTCCCGACGTCGAAGCGGCCGGTCCAGAACGCGCGATGCTGGAGGACGGCGAGGGCCGAGAGCCCTGCGCCGAATGCGACCACCCCCGCCGCGACCAGGAAAGGGGGTCGCCTCATCGAGCCGCGACGACGCCCTCGAGGAGCGAGCGCCAGCGCGCGCCGAGGACGGCTTCGGAGGCGCGCTTGTCGTACGTCGCCTGTCCTGCGTCCGCGAGCCCTGCCGCGAGATCCGCGGAGCCCGCCACCCGCCGCACGGCCTCGGCGAGCGCGGCCGGGTCGCCGGGCGGCACGAGCAGCGCGTCGACGCCGTCCGTGAGCAGCTCCCGGGCCGCGGGCGTGTCGGCGGTGATCACCGGGCAGGCGCACGCGAGCGCCTGGAACACCTTGTTCGCGATCACGCGCGCCGCCTTCGGCCCCGTGTCGAAGATCCCGAGCGCGCAGCCGGCGCGCTGGTACTCGCCGGGCAGCTCCGGGTACGGGATCCACTCCACGTGCTCGACGTTCGCGGGGCGGTTCGCGAGGAGTGGCGCGAGCTGGCCGTCGCCGACGATCCGGAACGGGATCTCCGGGACGAGCGCGGCCGCGGCGAGGATCGTGTCGAGGCCGTGGAGCGGGATCAGCTTCCCGACGAAGAGGACGCGGAACGGCTCGGGAGGCTGCCAGCCCGGGCGGAAGAGCGCCTCCTCGGCGCCGACGAGCGCGACGTCGACGCGGTCGTCCGCGAGCCCGAACGCCCGGCGGAAGAACGCCGCGTGCGCCTCGGTGTCGGCCACCACCAGATCGGCGGCACGGAACGCGCCGCGGTCGACGAGCCGGAGCATCCGTGCGGCCGGAGACCACGGGCGAAACCGCTTCCTGTCGCCCACGAGCGTGTCGTGGAGCGAGACGAGCGGGTTGAAGACGATCGGGCGCCCGCGCGCGATCCGCCGCGCCGCCCGTAGGTCGAAGTGACCGGGGTACCCCACCACGACGACGTCCGCCTCGCGCTCCTCGTCCCGCGCGAGGTCGCGCTCGGCCCGGAGCACCCGCGAGAGCTGCCGGAGGCCGAGCGACCAGTTCTGGACGCCCCAGACCTGGCGGTGGCGCTCGACCACCTCGACGCCCGCCCCACGCAGGCACGAGATGACCTGAGCGTTGCGCGGCGCGACGCGGTCGTACGTCCCGAAGTAGAGGACCTTCATTGCCGTGCCGGTCAGCGGAGGATCTCGTCGACGAGGCGCGACGCGCGATCGTCGAGTGCCCGCATGCGCTCGCGATGCTGGCTCGTGACGAGCTCGGAGAGGAGCCCGAGCGAGAGGAACTGGATCCCCACCACGACCAGCAGCACGCCGAGCAGGAGCAACGGGCGCCGCCCGATCGCCTCGCCGCCGATCTTCACGATCGTGAGGTAGACGAGGATCGCGCCGCCGATCGTCGAGAGCACGAGCCCGAGCCCGCCGAAGAGATGGAGCGGCCGGTGCCGGTAGCGGCCCATGAACGTCACCGTCAGCAGGTCGAGGAAGCCGCGGACGTAGCGCTCCACCCCGTAGCGGCTGCGGCCGTGCTCGCGCGGCCGGTGGTTGACGGCGATCTCGGTGACGCGGAACCCGAGGTCGTGCGCGAGAACGGGGATGAAGCGGTGGAGCTCACCGTAGAGGTCGAGCTCGCGTGCGACTTCGGCGCGGAACGCCTTGAGGCCGCAGTTCATGTCGTGGAGACGCAGGCCCGACACCCAGCCCGTCACCGTGTTGAAGACCCGCGACAGGAGACGCCGGACGGCCGGGTCGTTGCGACGTGTCTTCCAGCCCGTGACGAGGTCGTAGCCCTCGTCGAGCTTCGCGAGCAGCCGAGGAATCTCGGCGGGGTCGTCCTGCAGATCGCCGTCGATCGTGACGACGACGTCGCCCTCCGCCTCGCGGAACCCGGCATCGAGCGCTGCCGCCTTGCCGGCGTTCCGGCGGAGCCGGACGACCTTGATGTTGTCCGCGCGATCGTGGAGCCGGACGAGCGCCGCATGCGTCCCGTCGCGCGACCCGTCGTCGACGAACACCGCCTCCCACGGGTCGCCCCGCCCTTCGAGCGCGGCGACCAGCTGCTCGTGCAGCTCGTCGACGGTGTGCTCCTCGTCGCGGACGGGGACGACGACCGAGATCACGCGCCCGAGCGTACCCCGTGTGTAGCGTCATCGCCGTGGCCGACCTCCTCACCGTCGACGAGGCGCTCCGCCGGGTGCTCGAGCGGGCTCAGCCGCTTCCGGCCGAGGAGGTGGCCATCGAAGACGCCGCGGGTCGCGTTCTCGCGGAGGACGCTCGGGCGGTCGTCGACCTGCCGCGCTTCCCGAGCTCGGCGATGGACGGCTTCGCCCTTCGTGCGGCCGACACGCCCGGAACGCTCCCGGTCGTCGCCCGCGTCGCCGCAGGTCGCCCGGCGTCCCGCGCGCTCGCGGCCGGCGAGGCGATGGGGATCGCGACGGGAGGCGTCGTCCCGGAGGGCGCCGACGCGGTCGTCCCGATCGAGAACGTCACTGACGACGGCGATACCGTCGTGGTCCCCCAGGCCGCTTCCGTTGGAGACAACGTCCGCCCCCGCGGAGGCGACATCGTCGCCGGCGAGCCGGTCCTCAAGCCCGGGACGATCCTGACGCCCTCGCGGCTCGCGGCGCTCGCCGCCGCGGGGGTCGCGGCGCCGAGGTGCGCACGCCGGCCTCGTGTCGCGGTCGTCGCGACCGGCACGGAGCTCCGGCGGCCCGGCGATCCGTTGGGCGAGGGCGAGATCTACGAGTCGAACGGCCTGATGCTCGCCGCGCTCTGCCGCGAGGCAGGTGCCGTGGTCGAGGTTTCCGAGCGCGTGGCCGACGACGAGGCGTCGCACGAGGCAGCGCTCGCACGGGGCCTCGAGGCGGACGTGCTCGTCACGTCGGGCGGCGTCTCGGTCGGCCCGCACGACCTCGTCCGCGGGACGGTCGCGAAGCTCGGCGCCCGGGAGGTCTTCTGGGGCATTGCGATGCGGCCGGGCAAGCCGTTCTCGTTCGCCGTCCGCGGCGACACGCTCGTCTTCGGGCTCCCGGGAAACCCGGTCTCGTCCCTCGTCGGCACGCTCCTGTTCGTCCAGCCCGCGATCCGCGCCCTCCAGGGCGTTCGCGAGCCGGAAGCCCGGTTCTCGCTCGGCGTGCTGGGCGCGCCGGCACGACGCGGCCCTCACCGCGACGACTACCAGCGGGCGCGGCTCGAGCTCGCGGGCGACACGGTCGTGCTCCACCCGGTGCGCGGGCAGGAGTCCCACATGATCGTCCGCGCGGCGGCGGCCGACGCGCTCGTCCACGTGCCGCGCGGCGACGGCGAGCTGGCCGTCGGCGCCCCCGTTCGCTACCTGGCGCTCGACCGCGCGACCGGCGTGTAGCGGCCCGCGGCGATCGCGCCCACGAGGGCCGCGATCGCGCCCCACCCGGCGAAGGCGAGCGTGGACGGCCACGGGACGACACCCGTGGTCGCGAGTGACGCGGCGTACAGCGGCGCCCGGACGCCGAGGTCGAGCTGCTCCGCGAGCACGACGAGCGCGAGCGCGGGGCCGACGAAACCGATCCCGAAGACGACGTCCGTGACCCAGCCCGAGGCACGTCGCAGCTGCGGCAGCCAGAGCCACGCATAGAGCGACGGGAGCACGAATACGAGGCCGTACGGCGAGACGAGGACCGTGATGCCGCACACGATGAGCAGCGCGACGAACGCGACGGCGTAGGCCGCGAGCTCCTCCTCGGGCGTCGCCCGGACGCGCGGGACGAGCCGCCTTCGCGCGCGGAGCCATACGAGCGCCGCCGCGACGAGGAGGAGCACCGCGACGCCGAACGGCCAGGAGTCGACGGGCGGCTGATCCGGCGGGGGCGGCAGCCGCGGCTCGGTCGGAAGTGCGCCGGCGACCCCCGCGAGGCCGAGCAGGACGAGGAGCACGAGCCAGACGCCGGCGCGTGCGCGAAGCGCTCGCCACGCGGCGCCGAGCGGCAGTCGTCGGAGTCGACAACGCGAAAGGAGGTCGAGCGTCGCCGCGCCGAACGGCAGGACGGCCGCGAGCAGGAGAAGCTGGAGCGCCCAGCCTCGCACCACACGGCCGCCGAGGAACACGGCGCCGTCGGTGGAGACCGGGACCTCGACCGCGGCGTCGAGGGAGCTGAGCAGCGTCTCGGACGCCTTCCCGAGCTGTCCCAGCCGGCGGGGGTCGAGCCCCTCGAGCTCGTCGCTGCCCGGTGGAGTTCCCGCGTCCGAGGCCGTCGCAATGCGGATCGCGGGTGCGCCGGCGCGGAGGAGCGGCGACTGCTCTCCGTACCCGAACGGCAACGCGAGGGAGACGAGCTGCGTCAGCGCGGCAGGGCGACGTGGGGCGCTGCCCGTCTCGCTCGCGATGCGCCGAGCCGCGGTCGCGACGAGCGCCGGCGGCGGCGAGTGTCCGTCCAGGCCCGACAGCTCGAGGCGCGGCGGAGCGGTGCCGGCGAGGCCGTCGAGGGAGATCACCGCGACGGCACGTCGGGCCAGCGGCGACCCGGCGGCGAAGCGTTCGGCACCCAGCGCGCCGTACGCGCCGCCGTCCGTGGACAGGAAGACGAGGGTGTGGAGGGGCGTCCGCGCCGACTCGGTCGTCCCCACGGTCGCGTAGGGGCGCGCGAGCTCGACGAGGGAGGCGGTGCCGCTCGCGTTGTCGTTCGCTCCAGCCGTCCTGCCGTTGTTGTCACGATGAGCAACAACGACGATCGTCTCGTCGAGCGTGCCGGGAACCACGGCGGCGAGGTTCACGAGCTCGACGCGACCGACGCCCGGGACGTCGTCCTCCCAGCGGTCCTCCTGGACGGGGAGCCCGTAGAGCGCGAGCTTCTCGCGGTACCACTCGACGGCATCAGCGGCCTCGGGTGAGCCAGGCACGCGGCTCGGATTGAGGCTCGCGAGCTCGGTCGTCAGCGCTGCCGCCGCGGCGGGGTCGAACGAGGGCGGCAGCGTCGGCGCGGGCAGCGGGCCCGAGCGGTTCAAGGTGAGGACGAGGAGCACGAGCGGGGCGACGAGGACGAGCGAGACCTTGCGCACGAGGCGCATGTCGACCGGGTGCTCGACGGAGCCGCGCCGCGGCCTCCGCGTTGCCGTGCCGAGGCGGGCGGGCTCCATTCGGGGGGCTATAGTACGGCCGCGCAGGCGATCACGCCCCGGGCGTCGCCGCCCTCATCGCTCCAATGCCGGATTCCTCGACAATCCTCCTCGTCGACGACGAGGACGCCATCCAGTCACTGCTGACGTACCCGCTCGAGCGCGATGGATACCGCGTCGTCCAGGCGCGTGACGGGGACGAGGCCCTGCGGCGCTTCGCGGAGGAGGACGTCGATCTCGTGGTGCTCGACATCATGCTCCCGCGCGTCGACGGGCTCGAGGTCTGCCGTCGGCTCCGGTCCGAGAGCACCGTGCCGATCATCATGCTGACGGCCCGCGACGACGAGCTCGACAAGGTGCTCGGGCTCGAGCTCGGGGCGGACGACTACATCACGAAGCCGTTCTCGATCCGCGAGTTCCGCTCGCGCGTCCGCGCGCTTCTGCGTCGCGCCGCGACGCCTCACTTCTCCGGCCGCCGGGACGAGCTCATCGACCGCGGCGACGTCGTCGTCGACCTGCCCCGCAGGACGGTCGAGGTCCGCGGCGAGGCGGTACAGCTGACGTTCGTCGAGTTCGAGCTGCTCGCGCTGCTCGCCTCCGAGCCGGGAGTCGTGTTCACGCGACGCCAGCTGCTCGAACGGATCCGCGGCAGCGCCGACTACCGCGAGCCGCGAACGATCGACGTCCACGTACGGCACCTGCGCGAGAAGATCGAGCGCGACTCGGGCGATCCCGAGCTGATCCTCACCGTCCGTGGCGCCGGGTACCGGTTCCGGGACGGCGCCGTCGCACTGGGATGAGGCTCCCCGGCGGCATCCGGACGACGATCGCGATCGCGCTGCTCGCGATCGTGGGCGGTGCGCTCGGCGGCGCCTACCTGATGGTCGTCCCGTCGCTCGAGCGGCGGCTGGTCGAGAACCGACTCGACGACCTCCAGCAGGAGGCGCTGGCGACCGCCTACTCGTACGCGCGGACCGACCTCAGCGAGCCGTTCGCGCTCGACGGCTTCGTGGTCGGTGAGGCCTTCCTCGCGGACGCCCGCATCGTCGTCTTCCAGGTCTTCGGGCCCTCCCCGCTCTCGCTGCGCCCACTCGCGGACTCCTCTCCCCGCGCAGGCTCGATCAGCGCGGACACCGTCGCGCTCGAGACCGCGCAGACGTCGAGGGTCGCGCGCGGCCGGGTCGAGCGCCGCGGACGGCCGTTCGGCGAGGTGGCGGTGCCGCTCCTCTCGGGAGACGTCCTGCTCCTCGCGACCCCGATCGAGGACCAGCTCGCGACCGTGCGCGTCGTGAAGCGCCGCCTGCTGTACGCCACGGGCGTCGCGCTCGCGATCGCGGCGATCCTCGGAGGCGCCGCGGCGTCGCTTCACGCCCGGCGCATCCGGCGTCTCGAGCGCGCCGCGAACCGCATCGCGCAGGGGCAGTTCGACGAGCCCGTCGTCGACCTCGGGGGAGACGAGCTCGGCGAGCTGGCGGCAGCGTTCGAGCGGATGCGCGTCCAGCTCGCTCAGCTCGACACGGCGCGCAAGGAGTTCGTCGCGAACGCGTCGCACGAGCTCCGCACGCCGCTCTTCTCGCTTGCCGGCTTCCTCGAGCTGATGGCGGACGAGGACCTCGACGAGGAGACACGCGCGGGGTTCCTCGCCACGACCCGCGAGCAGGTGGAGCGGCTCACGAAGCTCTCTGCCGACCTGCTCGACCTCTCGCGCATGGACGCGGGCCGGCTCCGGGTGGAACGCGAGGAGGTGGCGCTTGCCGACATGGCACGGGTGCTGGTCGATGAGCTCGCACCGCTCGCGGAGGCGACCGGGCACACGGTGACGGTCGAGGCGGACGCCGACGCCTGGGCGGTCGCCGACGAGGAGCGGGTGGCCCAGATCGGCCGCGCGCTGATCGCGAACGCGCTCTCCCACACCCCCTCCGGCACCGAGGTCGTCATCACGGCGACCAGAGCCGGCGACCGGGTCCTCCTCGCCGTCCACGACGACGGCCCGGGGATCCCGCCCGAGCAGGCGGAGCGCGTCTTCGACCGCTTCTACCGGGTCGACGGGGCACAGGCGTCGGGCAGCGGGCTCGGTCTCGCGATCGCACGTGAGCTCGCCGCCCACATGGACGGCACGGTCGAGCTCCGGAGCATGCCGGGGAGGACGACGTTCACGCTCTCGCTCCCGGCCGCCGCGGTCGCCGTCGCGGAGCTCGCTGTTTCCACGTGAAAACCCGGCCGCGTGAGCCGTTTCCACGTGGAACGGGCACGCGGGCGGTCGAAAGGGCCGCTGCTACGGTGGCTCGATGCGGGCATCCGTCGCAGTTGCCGTCGCCGCACTCGCCGCCGCCGTCGGGGCAGGCGCGGCGATCCTCGTCGTGACGGCCGCCGATCTCGGCGACTCGACCACCACGGTCGTGGAGGCTGCACCGGCGCCGGCGACGCCGAGCACCTCCGTCCGTCCGGCCCCGGCGGCCGGGACGTTCGATCCGGCGGCGCTCTACGCGGATCGGGCGGACGGCGTGGTCACGATCTACGCGAACCTCGGCGCGAACGGCTCGTCGCAGGGCTCCGGCTTCGTGGTCGACCGGACCGGAGCGATCCTGACGAACGCTCACGTCATCACGAACGTCGCAGAGCTCGAGCCCGGGTCGGCGGCACCGGTCCGCGCCGCGCGCGCCGTGTACGTCGAGTTCTCCGACGGCGAGCGCGTCCCGGCGAAGGTCGTCGGCTGGGACCTCTTCAGCGACGTCGGCGTGATCCGGGTGACGCCGGCCGATCACGCGCTCGCGCCGGTCCCGCTCGGTACCTCAGGCGGCGTGGTGGTGGGTGAGCCGGTCGCGGCGATCGGGAGCCCCTTCGGAAAGCAGACGTCGCTTTCCGTCGGCGTCGTCTCCGCCACCGGCCGCTCGATCGACTCGCTCACGTCGGGCTTCACGGTCGCGAACACGATCCAGACCGACGCGCCCATCAACCGGGGGAACTCGGGCGGGCCGCTCTTCGACGCCGACGGGCGCGTGATCGGCATCAACGCCCAGATCCAGAGCACCACCGGGACGGCCGAGGGCGTCGGCTTCGCGATCCCGATCGACATCGCACGGCGCTCGCTCGACCAGCTCGTGCGGACCGGGCGCGTGCGCTACGCGTACATCGGCATCCGGACCCAGGACGTGACGCCCGGGATCGCCTCGGCGTTCGACCTCGGCGCCGAGCGCGGAGCGCTCGTCACCCGGGTCGAGGACGGCGCCCCGGCCGCCCGGGCAGGGCTCCGCGGCGGGTCGCGCACGGAGGCGCTGAACGGCGAGGACATCACCCTCGGCGGCGACCTGATCGTCGCGATCGCCGGCAAGCAGGTCGGCGGCTCCGACGACGTCTCGCGGATCGTGACGGAGCTCCGGCCCGGCCAGACGGTCGAGTTCACCGTGATCCGCGGCGGCCGGAGGACGGCGCTCGACGTCACCCTCGCCGACCGTCCCCTCGAGAGCCGCTGAGTGCCCGTTCAGGCGATGCCCTCCAGGTCCCTCGCGCGCGATGAGCGGCGCCATGCGTTGTCCTCGGTCGCGCCCATATATCCGGATATGGGCGCTCCCTGCGTCCTCGCCTGGCTTGCTCCTCGCACGCGAGGAACGAGGCAGCATCACCTGAACGGGCACTCGCCCCGTTGAGGGGGCCGCTCGTCGTCGTCTCGAACCGCGGCCCGGTCGGCTTTCGCCGCGACGCGGACGGCGCGCTGACCACCGTGCGCGGCGCAGGCGGCCTCGTCACCGCCCTGCGCCCCCTCGTCGATCGCGGCGATGTCACCTGGGTCGCGAGCGCGATGGGAGATGTCGAGCAGGAGCTCGGGACCGCCGGAGCCCGCGACGAGCGCTCCGCAGCCGGGACGCCGTTCCGGCTCAGGCTCGTCGCGCACGACGCGGAGGCATATCGCCTGTTCTACGGCGTCGTTGCGAACCCCGTCCTCTGGTTCGTGCAACACGGGCTGTGGAGCCTCAAGCGCGAGCCGGACGCCGACCTGACCGTGCCGTGGCGCGACGGCTACGCGGTCGCCAACCGCGCGATCGCGGACGCCGCGGTCGCAGAGCTCGATCGGGCTCCCGGCGCGGCGCTCTACGTCCACGACTATCACCTCTACCTCGTCCCGTCGCTCGTCCGCGAGGTGCGCCCGGACGCGCGGATCGCCTTCTTCGTCCACATCCCGTGGGTCGGCCCCGACGCCTGGGCCGTCCTGCCGCCCGAGATCGCGCGGGCGGTCCACGAGAGCCTCCTCGCGTGCGACAGCGTGGGGTTCCACACCGAGCAGTGGCGCTCGGCCTTCGTCGCCTCCTGCGAGACCCTCCTCGGTCGCGGGGAGGATGCGGAGCAGGTGTCGCACGCGAACCCGATCGCCGTCGACACCGCCGAGTTCGACTCGCTCGCGACGAGCGAGGCAGTCCGTGAGCGCAGGAACGAGATCCAGGAGGACCGCCCCGAGATCCTCGTCGTCCGGGTCGACCGCACGGATCCGTCCAAGAACGCCGTCCGCGGGTTCGAGGCGTTCGGGCGACTGCTCGAGCGCGACCCCTCGCTCCACGGTCGCGTCGTGCTCCTTGCCCTCCTCGACCCGTCGAGGCAGGAGATTCCCGAGTACGTGGACTATCGCGACGCGACGGAGCGCGCCGCTGCGGAGGTGAACGGGCGCTTCGGGCGACCGGGCTGGCGGCCCGTCCGGCTCGAGGTCCGCGACGACTTCCCCGCCTCGGTCGCTGCGTACACGGAGTACGACGTGCTCCTCATCAATCCGGTGATGGACGGGCTGAACCTCGTCGCGAAGGAGGCGCCGCTCGTGAACGATCGGAACGGCGTGCTCGTCCTCTCGCGACAGGCAGGGGCCTTCGCGGAGCTCGGCGCGTGGGCGCTCGGCGTGGAGCCGCTCGACGTCGACGACCAGGCCGACGCGCTCGCTCGGGCGATCGCGCTGCCGGCCGACGAGCGGCGCGCGCGGCTCGAAGGGATTCGTGCCCGCGTGCGCGAGCACGACCTCGGCTCGTGGGTCGACCGCGAGCTCGCGGAGCTCGAGGCGCGCACGCCAGGCTAGAAGGCACCGCAGCCGGGCTACGATGCGACGGTGAGCGCCGGCCCCGACGTCGTCGCGCGGGAGCTCGTCCCCCTCGATCCCGCGACCCTCGAGTTCGTCGGGCGGGTCGCGATCACCCCGCCCGAGGAGCTCGCCGAGGTGGTCGGGGAGGCGCGTATGGCTCAGGCCCGGTTCGCGCAAGAGCCGCTCGCCTCTCGTCGCCGGCTGCTCGAGGGCGTCGCCCACGCGCTCGTCGAGGACGACCGACTGATTGCCGAGACCATCGTCGCGGAGTCCGGCAAGCCGCTCGCCGAGGCGTACGTCCACGACCTGATCGTCTCGGCCGACGCCTGCACCTGGCTTGCGGCGAATCTCGAGCGGGTGCTGGCCGAGGAGCGCTTCCGTTTCTCGCAGCTCGTGCTCCGCCACAAGCGGGGGTCGATTCGACACGACCCGCTGGGCGTCGTCGCGGTCATCGCGCCCTGGAACTTCCCGCTCGCGCTGCCGCTTCGGCACACGGCTGCCGCGGTCGCCGCCGGCAACGCCGTCGTCCTCAAGCCGTCCGAGCTGACGCCGCACTCCGGCGCCTGGGTGGAGGAGCTGTTCCGACGTGCCGGCGCCCCGCCGGGGCTCGTCCGCGTCGTCCAGGGCCCGGGCCAGACCGTCGGGGACGCCCTCGTCCGCCACCACGGGATCGGCGGTGTCGTGTTCACCGGGTCGACGGAGGTCGGACGCTCCGTCGCACAGGCGGCGGCGGGGCGGCTCTGCCCGGCGGTGCTCGAGCTCGGCGGCAAGGACCCGATGCTCGTCCTCGACGACGCCGATCTCGACCGCGCGGTCGAGGGAGCCCTCTGGGGGGCGTTCGCGAACTGCGGCCAGGCGTGTGCCGGGATCGAGCGGATCGTCGTCCCACCGGGGCTCCACGACACGTTCGTCGACCGGCTCTCGGCCCGTGCCGCGGAGCTTCGGATCGGCCACGGGACCGATGCGCTCGTCGAGCTCGGGCCGCTCGTCTCGAAGGAGCAGCGCGAGCGGTTCGAGGGGCTCGTGGCGGATGCCGTCGAGCACGGAGCGACGGTCGCGGGCGGCGGCGGTCGTCCGCAGACGAGCCTGCCGGGCTGGTTCCACGAGCCGACCGTGCTCGTCGGCGAGCCGCGCGACGCGCGCATCCGAACGGAGGAGCTCTTCGGCCCGGGTGTCGTGGTTGTCGAAAAAGACAACGACGCCGCGATGATCCGCTGGGCGAACGATTCGCCGTACGGGCTCGGTGCGAGCGTCTGGTCGGAGGACGTCGAACGTGCGCGCGACGTCGCGTCCCGACTCGAGGTCGGCATGACCTGGGTGAACGACCACGCCTACTCGTTCGGCGCCGGGCAGGCACCGTGGGGTGGGCGCCGTGCGTCGGGGCCCGGCACGACGGCCTCGCGGCATGGCCTCTACGCGCTGTCGCGGCCCACGTTCTCCGACGCCGACCGGGGCCGACTGACGCCGGGTTGGTGGTTCCCCTACTCGGATCGTTCGGTCGACGGGTTCCGCGGCGTCCTCGGCGGGCTGTACGCGGACGGCGCGCTGTCGCGTGCCGCGAGTCTCTGGGCCCACCGTCGCGGCCTCGTCCATCTCGCAGGAAAGGCTCTGCGCTGAGCGACCTGTCGCACGTGGACGAATCGACCGGCGACGTCCGCATGGTCGACGTCGGCGACAAGCCCCTTTCGCGGCGGCGTGCTGTCGCGCGCGGGCGCGTTCGCATGGCACCTGCCACCGCCGAGCGCCTCCGCGCACTTCCGAAGGGCGACGCGCTTGCGGTCGCGCGGATCGCGGGGATCCAGGCGGCGAAGCGGACGAGCGAGCTCATCCCCCTTTGCCACCCGCTCCCGCTCACCGTCGTCGAGGTCTCGCTCGAGATCGACGGCGACGGGGTTGTGATCGAGGCCTCCGCGGAGACGACGGCGCAGACAGGCGTCGAGATGGAGGCGCTGACGGCCGTCGCGGTCGCGGGCCTGACCGTCTACGACATGGCGAAGGCGATCGACAAGGCGATGCGGATCGACGAGATCGTGCTCGTGTCGAAGGCGAAGGAACCCGCATGAGCACGGTCGCGGCGCCGCTGCCCGTTCGACTCGCCCGCCTCGTCCGGCTCGAGCACACGGTCTTCGCGCTCCCGTTCGCGTACGTCGGGGCGCTGCTCGCGGTCGAGGGCTGGCCGGGTGTCGAGGTGATGGCGTGGATCACGCTCGCGATGGTCGGGGCGCGGACGCTGGCGATGGGCCTCAACCGGCTCGTCGATGCCGACGTCGACGCGCGGAACCCTCGAACCGCCGGGCGCGAGATCCCCGCCGGCGCCCTCACGCGGGCGCAGGTTGCCGCGCTCTGCGTCCTCGCGCTCGTCGTCTACCTCGTCGCGGTATGGCAGCTCGACCCGCTCGTGCGGTGGCTCTGGCCGATCCCCGTCGTGCTGTTCGTCGTCTACCCGTACCTCAAACGGGTGACCTGGCTCTGTCACCTCTGGCTCGGGATGGCACTCGGCCTGGCCCCCGTGGGGGCGTGGGCTGCGGTGACAGGGGACCTCCCCTGGCAGGCGTGGGCCCTCGGCGGCGCCGTGTGCCTGTGGGTCGCCGGATTCGACCTGTTCTACGCGCTGTTCGACCGCGAGCACGATCTCGCGGTGGGACTCCACTCGTGGGCCACGCGGTTCGGCGTCCGGGGAGTCTTCGCAGGCGCACGGGCGATGCACGGCGGAACGGTGCTCCTGCTCGTCCTCGCCGGAATCGGGCTCGACGTCGGCGTCTGGTACTGGGCGGGGGTGGCGGTCGTCCTCGGACTACTCACCTACGAGCACCTCATCGTGCGTCCCGACGACCTCCGCCGGCTCGACGCGGCGTTCTTCACGGTGAACGGCGTCCTCTCGATCGCGTTCTTTGCGTTCGTCGCGCTCGACGCGATTTCCTGAGGGCGGAAACGCGGCGGATGCGGTGCGGCCGTCACGCCGCAGGATTCGTCGAGGGCGTCGGCGCCTGGCGAGCGGCTCGACCTCTGACGCCGGTGCGTCGTCCCTCGTGCATCGCGCGCGAGTGCGAACCTCCCATCGGCGGACACCCCCCGCCTCGGCACGGTGTCGGCACAGAGACGGCACCCACCCGGCACACAATCCGCGATAGCGTGACGTCAGGGCACCGGGGGTGCCCCTGGGGGTGGTTGAGCGGGTGGTGGGTGGCCTGCGTCCGACCGTGCGGTGGCGCCGACCAGCGCGGCGTCCGCCTCGAGACGAGCGACCCATGCATCCCAGTCGCGGTCGCCGCCTCGCGCCTCGCGCGCCCGCCGGTCGTCGGACTGCTCGCGGTACGACGCCGCCGCGAGGCCGAGATGGCGCCGCGCCACCGTTGTCTCCTCGAGCTGCATCGCGACGTACCCGGTGAGGAGCGCATGCGTGGCGGAGCCGCGTGGGCCGAGGGTGTGAACCACGTCCGACGGCGACCCGACCAGCAGCCAGCGGAGAACTGCCGTGAGCGGGCGCCACCGGGCAAACCAGGCCTCCGCCTTCTCGCCGGCGACGCGAAGGTCTCCGTCCCACGCGTGGAGATTGCCGAGGAGGTCACACGCATGCGCGGACGGCCTCAGCCGACCGCCGCGTTCGGCGACTGCCGCGCGGCGGGGCACGAACCGGAACCAGAGGCCGAGCTCGAGCGTGAGCCCGCCGCTCCCCGCCTTGCCGTGGATCACCTCGACGCGGTCGTCGAGCGTACGCCAGAACGTCCGGCCGGCGGAGTCCGCGAACCCACCCCGGCGGAGGAGCGGGGCGAGATCGCGGCGAACGGCAGACGTTGCAACACGCTGGCGCTCCTGGGGCTCGGGGTCGGCGCGCCGTTGGACGGCGCGGCGCTTCTCGCGCCGGATCCGCTCGTCGCGTGCGTGGGTCTCCGGGGTCGGCTCGCCGACGATCGCAGCGATCCGCTTGAGGAGATCGCGCCGGCGGATCTCCGCGAGGAGCGTGCGCAGCTCGCGGGTCGCCTGCGGCGTGCCGAGCATGCCGAGCGCCTCGACGGCGGCGCTCGCCACGGGACGCGACAGGGCGATCGTCACGGCCGCGTGCGGCGACGGCGCTGCGCCGCGGAGCGCGAGCTGCCCGAGGAGCGGCACGACCCACGGCTCGTCGATCTCGGCCGCCGCCCAGATCGTCCCCCGGACGAATGCCTCGTTGTCGGGCGCGAGGAGCCACGCGGGTGGGCTGGCCACGCCGGACGAGGAGAGATCGATCCGGATGACGGGCTCCAGAAGCCCTCGGAGCAGCTCGCCCAGACCCGTGTAGCGCGCGGCGATCGCGGCAGCTTCGCGCCGCCACGTTTCCGTCGGCCGAGGGCTCCGAGCGCGGGCGAGCAGCGCGACGAGTGCCTGCATCCCTTCCCACCGCTCCGCGTGTGTCCGGAGGATCTCCTTCGCCGGCTCCGCCCATGCGTCGCGCGGATCGACGATCAGCAGGTCGAGCAGCCCGCCTGGCACCTGCGTCGCAGTGAGCGCCCGGATCCGGCGGCGGAGCTCCGCGCCGGCGCTGCGCGGCGCGACCCCGAGCGCCTCGATCGCCTGGCCCGCGCGTTCGAGCGCGGCGAGGAGGGAGGCGGACGCCGTCTGCGCGTCGAGAAGCCGCTCGACTGTTCTCACCGCGAACGACAACGGCTCGAACGAGCGCGCAATCGGCAACTCGCGATCGAGCGCAAACGTGCCGAGATCGAGAAGCAGCCGGACGTCGCCCTGTGAGAACGGGAGGCGCCGTCGCCTGAGCAGCGAGAGCACCTGGCCGGGGAACGTGTCCACCGCTTCGAAGCCGAACACCTTGCGGCCTGCGGCGTCGGCGCTTTCGAGCCGACGACGCTCGACCGAAGCCGCGGCCGCCGAGATCGCGACCGAGACGAGCATGTCGCGAGGCTGGGCCAGGATCGCCTTCCCCTCCGGCGTGTCACGAAGGCGGACGCCACCGCGGTAGGCCGCCGACGCGGTCAGCAGGACGTCGAGCGACCGTGCGCGATGACGGGCCAGGAGGTCGAGTTGGGTCGCGCCGAGCCGGTCCATGTGCGCGCACGACATGATTGCGAAGATGGCGGCGGCGGCGCGGCGGCGGTACGCAGCAGCGACACTTCCGGCACGATCACGGCACCCATGCGGCACACCTTTCTCGATAGCGTGACGTCAGGGCACCGGGGGTGCCCCTGGGGGTGGTTGCCGTCGTCGGCTCGGCGGTGGAGGAGCTGGCCCGGTGGCTGAGCCCCTGATCCGCGCGGAGGCGCTGGAGAGGCGCTACGGCGCGCGCACCGTGTTCCGGCCCGTCTCGTTCGAAGTGCCACGGCGCGGCACGCTCGTCGTCACGGGGCCGAACGGCTCCGGGAAGACGACCCTCCTCCGGATGCTCGTCGGCCTCGCCGCCCCGACGCGCGGGACCCTCGAGGTTGCGCTCGACCGCGGCGACGTCGGCTACGTCGGGCACGAGCCGATCCTCTACCGCGAGCTCACGGCGCTCGAGAACCTCGATCTCTTCGGGCGCCTCTACCGCGTCCCCGAGCGGCGCGAGCGGATCGGGATGCTGCTCGAGCGTTTCGGGCTGTGGGACGCACGCGGCGAGCGCGTCGGCACGTACTCGCGTGGCATGACGCAGCGGCTCGCACTCTGCCGCGCGTTGCTCCACGAGCCGGAGCTGCTCGTGCTCGACGAGCCGCACTCGGCCCTCGACGAGGACGGCGCGGCGCTCCTCGACGCAGAGCTCCGCTCGCTCGCCGAGGCACGCGCCCTCGTCGTCGCCACGCACGAGCCGGCGCGCCTCGACCCGCTCGCGACCCAGCGGCTGGCGCTGGAGCGCGTGTGAGCACGTACTTCTCCGACGTGGCGGCGCTCGCCCGCAAGGACCTGAAGCTCGAGCTGCGCGCCCGCGACACGCTGCCCGCGATGCTCCTCTTCGTCCTGTCGACGCTCGTCGTCTTCCACTTCGCGTTGCCGGCGGACGCGGGGGAGGACGCGGCGTACGGCCTGCTGTGGGTGGCGCTCGTCTTTACCGCGTTGCTCGGGCTGGCGCGGGCCTGGGTCGCGGAGCGCGAGTCCGGTGCGCTCGACGGCCTCGTCCTGGCGCCGTCGGACCGCAGCGCGATCTGGCTCGGCAAGTCGCTCGCGACGCTCGCCTTCCTCACCGCGGCGGAGCTCGTCGCGCTGCCGGCGTTCGTCGTCTTCTTTGCCCCCCTCGACGCGTCCGCGCTCCTCGGTGTCGCGCTCGCGTCCGTGGGGATCTGTGCCGTCGGGTCGCTCGTCTCGGCGATGGCCGCCGCCGCGCGAGGCCGTGAGGTCTTGCTGCCGCTCCTCTTTCTCCCGCTCGCGATCCCGCTCGTCGTGGGGGGTGTCGGGGCGAGCATCTCCGAGGAGCCAGGCACGTACCTCGCATTCCTGGGCCTCTACGACGCCGTCTTCGCGATACTTTCGTGGGCGGCGTTCGAGTACGTCGTCACCGAGTGACCCCCTCGAGATGAGCATCACGAAGCCATCCCTGACAGCGCTGGCGTCCGTCGCCGCGGCTCTGGTGACCCTCTCCGCACTGCTGATCTTCGTCGTCGCGCCCGAGGACGCCGACCAGGGCTTCTCGCAGAAGATCTTCTACGTCCATGTCCCGATCGCGCTGACCGCCTACGCCTGCTTCGGGCTCGGCGCGTGGAAGGCGTACCGCCTGCTCGCGACGCGCGGCGAGCGCTACGACCTGGAGAGCTACACCGGTGTCCACCTGGGGACGATCTTCGGCGTGCTCACGCTCGTCACCGGCGCGATCTGGGCCAAGGCGTCCTGGGGCGTGTGGTGGACGTGGAGCTCGAATCAGCTCGTCCTCTTCCTCGTCCTCTTCCTCTTCTACTGCGCCTACTTCATGCTCCGCTTCTCGATCGAGCCGGGACCCCGCCGGGAGCGGATCTCCGCCGTCTACGCGCTCTTCGGCGTCGCGCTGATCCCGGTCAGCTTCTTCGCGATCCGGCTCGCGAACGACTTCATCCACCCGACCGTCTTCACCCGCGACGGCCCGCAGATGACGGGGGAGATGTTCTTCGCGTTCTGCGTCTCGTGGGCGTCGATCACGCTTCTCGCCTACGCGATGTACCGCGTCGAGCTTGCGGGGAAGCGGATCGACGCGAACCTGCGCGAGCTCCGAGAGGCGCTTCAGCCGTGAGCTCGGGCGAGAAGTACGTCGCGGCGGCCTACGGCGTCTTCGTCGTCGTGGTGCTCGTCTGGGTCGCGATCCTCGCCGCGAAGCTCTCGCGGCTCGAACGGGAGACGGGAGAGCTCGCACGGCTTGCCCGGGCGCGCCCCGCCGCAGGCGACCACGCCGATGGCTGAGCTCCTCGTCGTGCCCGCCCTGATCGCCTATGGCGAGGCCGCGGTCGCGTACGCCGGCGAGCTTCGGGGATCCGGCCGTTACGGCCGCATAGGAATCTGGGGCGTCCGCATCGGCTGGCTCGCGCAGACCGCGCTCCTCGTGGTCCAGGCGCTGTCCGCGGACGGGTTCCCCTGGGGCACCTGGGCCGGGGCGCTCAACCTCCTGTCCTGGCTCGTCGTCTCGGCCTATCTCGTCTGGGGCTGCAAGCCGCGGTACCGCCTCGTCGGCCTCGGCGTGATGCCGGTGGCCGCCGGGCTCCTCGTGCTGGCGTGGGCCGGCGGGGGGACGGGCGTCGACGAGTCGGACGGCGACGGCTGGGCGCTCGCCGTGCACGCCTGCCTCATGCTCGCTGCGTTCGCGAGCTTCGTGCTGGCCGCAGCCACGGCGCTGCTCTACCTCTACGAGGACCGCGGTCTGAGCCGGCGGGACACCGGTCTCCTGCGCCTTCGGCTTCCGTCGCTCGAGGGGCTCGAGCGCCTCTCCGCGCGCGTCGTCCTCGCCGGGCTCCTTCTCCTCTCGGGCGGCATTCTCGTCGGCCTCGCCTGGCTTGACGTGGACGGGCTCGACGCGGCGATGACGGTGACGATCGCGATCTGGGCCTTCTACGGGCTCGCGCTCCTGCTGCGCCGCGAGGCGGGCCTGCAGGGGCGTCGTCTCGCCTGGACTCTCGTTGCCGGCGCGGTGCTCGTCGCGGTCGTGCTCCCCCTCACCCACTTCGCGGCATGAGGCTCGCGCTCGCAGGTGTCTCGCACCACCGCGCCCCGCTCGAGCTGCGCGAGCGCGTCGCCGTCGACCTCGAGACCGCCGGGGCGCTCGCGCACGATCTCTCGTCCGCCGAGGCCGCGCACGAGACCGTCGTCCTGTCGACCTGTAACCGCACCGAGCTCTACCTGGCGTCCGAGGACGAGCAGGGGCTCGCCGACCTGGCGGACCGCGCACTGCTCTCGCTTGCCGGCCCGGCGGCGGAGTCGCTTGCGCCGGTCGCGTACCGGCTGGCGGACGAGTCCGCGGCTCTCCATCTCTTCCGCGTCGCGGCGGGGCTGGACTCGATGGTGCCGGGCGAGGGCGAGATCCTCGGACAGGTGCGCGACGCATTCGAGGTGGGCGCGCCGGGCCCGCTCCTCGACCGGGTGTTTCGCATGGCCCTCCACGCGGGGCGCCGTGCCCGCGTCGAGACGGCAATCGGCGAGAGCCCGGCGTCGATCCCCGCGGCGGCGGCGGCGCTGGCGCAGCAGGTCTTCGAGCGCCTCGACGGTCGCCGCGTCGTCCTCGTCGGCGCCGGCCGGATGAGCGAGCTGACGGCGCGGAACCTCCGGTCGCGCGGCGCGACCGTCGCGGTCGTCCTCAACAGGACGCTCGAGCGCGCGGAGGAGCTCGCCACGGAGCTGGATGCGCGCGCCGCGGCGCTCGACCAGCTCGCCGGCGCTCTTGTGGACGCTGACGTCGTGGTCTCCTCGACCAGCGCGCCGGGGCTCGTCCTCGCGGCGGACGATCTCTCCGCGACCGTCCGCGCCCGCCGCGGCCGCCCGCTGCTCCTCGTCGACCTCGCGGTGCCGAGGGACGTCGATCCGGCGCTCGCCGCGATCGACGGGTGCTTCGTCTACGACCTCGACGACCTCGAGGCGATCGTGACGGCGTCGCTGGCCGGGCGCCGGAGCGAGGCGGTGGAGGCGGAGCGGATCGTGACGGAGGAGGCGGAGCGCTTCCGCGCCTGGCAGGCCTCGCTGGCCGTCGTCCCCGCGATCGCCTCGCTTCGCGCGCGGGCCGAGGAGATCCGCGCAGCCGAGCTCGCCCGCATCGAGGCTCGCCTCGGCCGCCTGCCGGAGGGCGACCGAGACGTCGTCGACACGGTCACCGCGCAGATCGTCAACAAGCTCCTGCATCTGCCCACCGTGCGGATGAAGGAGGCGGCGATCACACCCGACGGGGTGCTCTATGCTGACGTCGTTCGCCACCTGTTCGGGCTGGGGGAGGAGACCGAGACGTGACGCGACCGATCGAGAGGCTCAGGAGCCGGCCGCTGCCGCTCCTCGTCCCGACCGCGTTCGTCCGCATCCGGCCGCGTGGACGGCGTGCCTGCGGGGCTCCGGCGACCCAAACCGCCCGCCGCTGTCGTGCTGGTTCGCGTCGGCTCGCGCGGCAGTAGGCTCGCGCTCACCCAGGCCGAGCGCGCGGTCGAGGCGCTGCGACGGCCGGGAGTCGAGATCGCCCTCGTTCCGATCACGACCGCGGGCGACCGCGACCGGACGCGGCCGTTCGGTGAGATCGGCAGCCGCGGGGTGTTCGTGAAGGAGCTCGAGGAGGCGCTCCTCGAGAGCAGGATCGACGTCGCCGTTCATTCGGCGAAGGACATGACGTCGACCGACACTGCGGGGCTCGTCGTCGGGGCCTACCCGCCGCGAGAGGACCCGCGTGACGCGCTGTGCGGGGCCGCCTCCGTCGAGCCCGGCATGCGCATCGGCACGGCGTCGGTCAGACGTCGCGCCCAGCTTCTCGCGCTGGAGCCGAGCCTCTCCGTCGAACCGCTACGCGGGAATGTCGACACGCGCCTCCGCAAGCGCGTCGAGCGCGGCCTCGACGCGGTCGTGCTTGCCGCCTGCGGTCTCGACCGCCTCGGCCTCGGCCGCGAGATCGGCGTGCGGCTCCAGCCCGCTGTGATGCTCCCCGAGGCCGGCCAGGGCGCGCTCGCGATGCAGGTCCGCCTCGGCGAAGAGGAGCTCGTGGTGGTCGCCGACGACCCGGAGACGCGGCGCCGCGTGGAGGCGGAGCGGCGATGCGTTGCAGTCGTCGGCGGCGGCTGTCTCGCACCGGTCGCGGCCCATCACGACGGCGTCACGCTGACGGCGCTCGTGGCGGCGGAGGACGGGAGCTGGGTCGAGCGGCTCCAGGGCGACGACCCGGAGGCGCTGGGCCGCGAGCTCGCATCGCTCGCCCGATGAGCCTCACCATCGGTTCCATGCGAATGTCGGTGCGGCCGTCACACAACCGACCCACAGGTGGCACAGACCCGGCACACCGTCGCGCATACCGTTTCGGTCCCCGCGGGTGGGAGGGGGCTTGGGACGGGGACGACACAGGACCGTGGCGCGCGTAGTCGTCACGCGCCCGGCCGGCCAGGAGTCCGCGCTCGTCGAGCGTCTCCGGGCCCTGGGGCACGAGGCCGCGCACGTGCCGCTCGTCGCGATCGAGGCGCTCGGCGACGGACCCATCGACGTCACGGGCTACGACTGGGTCGTCCTGACGAGCGCGAACGGCGCGCGTGAGCTGCGCCGCCGGATGCGTGGCACGCCTGCGCGCGTGGCCGCGATCGGGCAGTCGACCGCCGACGCCTTCGGCGGTGCAGACCTGGTGGCCACGACGTCGACCCAGGAGGGCCTGCTCGACGCGCTGCCCGAGGCGCCCGGCCGCGTGCTCTTCGCCGCGGCGGAGGGCGCAAGGCGCCTGCTGCCAGAGGCCCTCGGCGCGGATGTCGTGCACCTCTACCGCACGATCGAGCTCGAGCCGCACGACTGGCCGGCGGCCGACCTCGTCGTCCTGATGTCACCGTCCGCCGCCCGCGCGCTGGCGCGCGTGGCCCCTGACGTGGCGGCCGTCTCGATCGGCCCCGAGACGACCCGCGCGGCGCGTGACGTGGGGGTCACGGTCGCGATCGAGGCGTCCCGAAGCGACCTCGAGGGTGTCGTCGCCGCCGTCGAGGAGGCGCTCGCCACGTCGTAGACTCGGGTCGATGGTGATCTGCTTCCTCACCGACTTCGGCCTCCAGGACGACTTCGTGGGCACGTGCCACGGTGTCATCGCCCGGATCGCGCCCGACGCGCGGGTGATCGACGTCACTCACGGCATCCCCGCCACCGCCGTCCTCCAGGGAGCTCTCGTCCTCTCGAGCACGCTCCCGTACATGCCCGCCGGCGTGCACCTCGCCGTCGTCGACCCCGGGGTGGGGGGTGCGCGCCGTCCGCTCGCCCTGAAGGACGCCGACGGCCGACTCTTCGTCGGCCCGGACAACGGCCTGCTGCTTCCCGCCGCGGAGCGCGCCGGCATCGTCGAGGCGCGAGAGCTGGCGAACCCCGAGTACGCGCTCGAGTCCATCTCGAGGACGTTCCACGGCCGCGACCTCTTCGCGCCGGCCGCGGCGCATCTGGCGAACGGCGTCGCGCTGACCGAGCTCGGGCCGCCGGTCGACCCCGAGGCGCTCGTCCGGCTCGACCTGCCCGTGCCGAGCTTCCGCGACGAGCGGATCGACGCGACCATGCTCTACGTCGACAGCTTTGGCAACATCGCACTGAACCTGACCCGCGACGACGTCGAGACGGCGGGCGTCGCCCCCGGCTCGCGCATCGAGCTCCTGCTCTCCGGCGAGGGCTACTACGCGGTGATGGCGCGGACGTTCGCGGACGCGCGCCCCGGCGACGTGATCCTCTACGAGGACAGCTACGGGAACATGTCCGTCGCGATCAACCGCGGCAGCGCAGCTGCGATGCTCCACGCCGCGCCGGGGCAGCCGCTCGTGATCCGCACGCTTGGCCCCGCGGTCTCGGTGCGCTAAGGTCGGGCCACCGAAGAGCGTTCGTGGCGCGGATCGCCGGCCCGGACGCTCTTCCCTTCGGTAGCGTCGGACCGATGAGGATGCTGCGCATCGCGCCCGTGCTGCTCGTCCGGGACGTCGAGGCGTCCGTTCTCTTCTGGCGCGAGCGGGTCGGGTTCGAAGCGGATGCGATCCACGGCGACCCGCCGAACTTCGCGATGCCCACGCGCGACGCCGTGACGGTCATGCTCCTCCAGGTTCATCCGGGCACGGAGCCTCCACCGCCGAACTGGCGCGTTGTGGACAAGGCCAATCAGGCGTACATCTGGGTCGATGATGCAGCGTCGCTGTACGAGGAGCTGCAGGGTCGCGGCGCCCCTATCGACTTCACGCTGTACGACACGCCGTGGGGTACCCGCGAGTTCGGCATCCAGGACCTCGACGAGCACGACATCGCCTTCGGACAGGCTCTGTAGCGCGTTCGCCGCGTCAGCGCACCGTGCCCCCGAGCAGCGGCAGCCAGTGATGCGCGGGGTCGGACCGCGTCGCCAGCTCGAGGAGGAAGGCGATCGCATCCGGGTCGAGCAGCGGGAGCGTCGACGCAAGATCGGCGTCGTCCACCTCCCGCGTTTGGCGGAGCTTGTGCGCGAGGACGAGCTCGGGCCGGAGGTACCGGATCCCGTCGGCGGCGACCCAGGTCGCCCGCTCCAGCGGAAACGAGATCGAGCGGTCGCGCTTGAACACCCACCGGCGCGGACCGCCCGGGTTGAGCACCACGTCCAGGATCCAGGGCGAGAGCGCCTCCGCGCGCACCCACACCTGGCCCGACCACCGCGGGAGCGGATGCCGGTCGTCGAGCGGCCGCAGTGTCGCGCTCCCGGCCGACCAGAGGTCGTACCTGCCCTGGAAGCGCCGTCGAAGCTCCGGGACGTCGCGGCGGAAGATCGTCACGTCGACGTCCTTGTGGGGACGGCCGACACCCGTGAACGCCTCGATCGCCCAGCCGCCCGAGATCCACCACGGCCGGGCGAATCCGTCGAAGAGCTCGGCCGCCCGAGCCGGCGCCACCTCGGCCCACGGCCCCCAGAGACGCTGGAACTCGCGTTCGTCCGGCTCGGCGTCCGCCGTCACAGGATCGACTGGCCGAGCGCGCTCGCGGCAAGCTCGACGGCGATTGCGGCGCTGCCGTTCTCGCGGTCGAGGATGGGGTTCACCTCCACGAGCTCGAGCGAGCCGATGATCCCTGCCTCGGCGAGGTCCTCGCACGCGAGGTGTGCTTCCCGGTACGTCAGGCCGCCCTTCACCGGAGTGCCCACGCCGGGCGCGATCTCCGGGTCGAGCGCGTCGAGGTCGAGCGAGACGTGGACGAAGCCTGGACCGGAGGCGCGGTCGATCGCCTCGCGCATCGCCGCCTCGATCCCGATGCGGTCGATCTCGGTCATCGTGATCGCCCGGATGCCGCGCTCGCGGATCAACGTCCGCTCCGCGGGGTCGAGCGAGCGCAGGCCGACGAGCACGACCCGCTCGGGGTCGACGGCCGGCAACGCGAGGCCGGCGTGCGCGAAGCGGTCGCCCGCGACGCCGAGGGCGGCGGCCAGCGGCATCCCGTGGACGTTTCCCGACGGGCTCGACTCGGGCGTGTTCAGGTCGCCGTGCGCGTCGATCCAGATCACGCCGCCGGGCTCGCCCCCGGCGGCGCGCAGGCCGGCCAGCGTCCCGAGCGCGACGGAGTGGTCGCCGCCGAGGACAAGCGGGACGGCGGCCTCCGTCACGACTTCCGCGACGATCGACGCGAGTCGCGAGCACGCCTCGAGGATCTCGGGGAGGAAGCGAGCCCGCTCGTCCGCGACTGCGAGCGACTCCGGCTCGGCCGTCGTCACGTTGCCGCGATCGACGACGCGGCAACCGAAGGACGACAGGCGCTCCTCGAGCCCCGCGTACCGGATCGCCGACGGGCCCATGTCGACACCGCGCCGACCCTGGCCGAGGTCGAGCGGCGCCCCCACGATTGTCACCGTCTTCGGCGTCGCAGCCACCGCGCGGACGGTAATCGGTTCCTCCGGGCCTCGCTACACTCAGCCTCCGAGGCGAGGTAGCTCAGTTGGTAGAGCACACGGCTGAAAACCGTGGTGTCGCCGGTTCAAGTCCGGCCCTCGCCACTTCCTCCCTCTGGATGATTGATTCCAAAGGGCGTGTGCGTGGGGATGGCTGTGACCGTCACAGCCACCAGCCACGTGTGCGCCTATTCGGAATCGATCATCTAGGTCCGGATCGCGCGCGCAACGCGCGCCAGGCTGGGCACGGAGAGCGACCCGTCGGGCCGGACGTAGCGCTCGAGGCGACGCTCGGCGCCCCTCCGCACGGCTTCGATCTCTGACGGCGTGAGCCGCTGGAGGAGCATGGCGAGCATCCGCGACATGTCTCGCGAGATCTCCCACCAGGCACCGAGCGACGGCGCGGTCCACGTCATGGGCACGTCCTCGACGACGTCGACCTCGAGGGCCCCGGCGAGGACCCGCTCGAGCATTCCGTCCTCTGAGAGGCGGAACGGGCCCGGGGCGCTCGGGTCCGGTCGCTCCATCAGGCCGAGCTCGAGCGCTGCCCTCCCGGACGCTGTGATCCAGTCGTTCGCGTCCGGGCTCGCCCAGACGGCCACCGCGGCGCGGCCGCCGGGGCGAAGGACGCGGGCGATCTCCGCCGCGGCGCCTTCCATGTCCGGCACGAGCATCAGCCCCCAGCGGCACAGGATGCCGTCGAAGGAGCCGTCCTCGAGCGTCAGCGCCGCCGCGTCCTCGACCGCGAAGCTGACGCCGTCGACTCCGAGCTCCGCGGCACGCCGACGAGCGGTGTCGACCATCTCCGGAGCGACGTCCGTCGACAGGAGCCGCCCGCCGGGCTGCAGCCGCGAGAGCGCCAGGAACCCCGTGTCACCCGGGCCGGCGGCGAGCTCGAGGATCGACTCGCCCGGGACGGGAGCGAGCAGCTCGACGAGTCGCTCCGAGACCGGGCGTGTGGACGACCAGATGAGCTCGCGCTGACGCTCCCAGCCTGCTGCGACCGAGCGCCAGGCCTCGACGTTCTCGTGGTGGACGTCTATGCGGGAGCCCCGGTGAACTGCGGGATCACGTCCGTGCCGTACACGTCGAGCGTCTCCTCCTGCCCGTGCGTCATGAGGTAGATCGAGTAGTGGTCGACCCCGATCGACTCGAGCTCGCGAAGCTTCGTCGTGATCTGCTCCACGTCGCCGAGGACGGAGAAGCGGTCGCAGATCTCGTCGGTGACGAACTCACCGTGCTTCGCGCCGACGCGCGAGTGCTCGTCGTAGTCGTAGAACTTCCGCGCCTCGACGTAGTCGGTGAGCGCCTTCGGGACGACCGAGCCGTCGGTCCCGTACCGCTCGATCAGGTCCTTCACATGGTTCGAGACCATCGCGGGGAACCAACGGGTCTGCTCGCGGCCGTCCTCGACCGGGCCGACGTGGCTCGGGGCGCACACGATGCACTTGAGCGCGGACGGGTCGCGTCCCGCCTCCTCCGCCGCCGCACGCGCCGTGCCCATGATCCACTGGATGATCTCCGGGTCGGCGAGCTGGATGATGACGCCGTCGCCGACGCGTCCCGCGACGGCGAGCGCCTTCGGGCCGTAGCCGGCGACCCACATCGGGATCTCCGGGAGCTCCGACCGCACCCACTTGAGCTGGAGATCCTTGTCGTTCCAGTGCACCTCCTCGCCGTTCATGAACGGCTTGATCATCTCGAGGCGCCGCTCGAACTCCGCGACCCTGACCGGCTGCTGCCCGATGTAGCGGCGGGCCGAGTCGCCGCGGCCGATCCCCATCACCATGCGGCCGTCGGAGATGTCGTGCATCGTCGCGTAGAGGCTCGCGAGCACGGTCGGGTCGCGCGTGCCGGGATTCGTCACGAGGTGGCCGAACTTCAGGCGTGACGTTGCCTGAATCGCCAGCGTGAGCTGTACGAACGACTCCTGCCAGAGGACGTGCGAGTCGTAGGTCCACCCGATCTCGAAGCCGTTGTCCTCGCCGAGCTTCATCAGCTCGACGAGCCGTGACACGGGCGGGTCGGGCAGGACGGTGACGCCGAATGAGAGTGCCATGTCGTGATCCTCCGTCGTTCGCGAGGGTTCAGTATCCGCCGTCGCCTGCGCCGCCGCCAGCCGAGCCGTCGCGCCACTCGCGCGCGAGGATCGCGTAGACGAGCTCGCTTTGCCACTCGCCCTTGACCCACTCGTTCTCGACGAGGCGCGCCTCGCAGCGCATGCCGAGCTTCTCGAGCACGCGTGCAGAGCCGGTGTTCCGTTGCTCCAGGCGGCCGGTGACCCGGTGCAGCCCGACGGTCTCGAAGGCGAACGCGAGGAGCGGCCGCGACGCCTCGGTCGCGAATCCCTTGCCCTGATGCGCGGGGTGGACGATGAAGCCGAGCTCGCCCTGCCGGTGCGTCTCGCTCGCCCAGCACAACGAGACGTCACCGACGAACTCGCCCGTCTCCGAGAGCACGGCTGCGGCACTGAGCCACTCGCCCTCGGCCCGGAGTGCGGCTGCGTCGAGCTTGTAGGTGAGCAGCTCGCGCGTCTCCTCGAGCGTCCGCGGCTCGTTGTAGAGCCAGCGCGCGACGGCCGCGTCCGAATGGATCTCGTGAAGTGCGTCGAGGTCGTGCGGCTCGTAGGGGCGAAGGAGCAGGCGCTCCGTGCGAATTGGCCACGCGGGTGCGTGCATCGCCGCCCACTCTAGAGCTGCGCGCAGGGCGAGCCCGGCCATGAGACCGGTCCTCGTCAGGGTGAGCCGGACCTTGGCTGCGCGGATCAGCCCGTCGTCGGGAGTGTGGTCGGAGCTGGGACCGGGCCGGCGCTACGCGCCCGCCGCGACGTGCGCGATCGTCCTCGTCGCGAGACGGTCGAGTGCCGCGACGGAGAGCTCCAGGTGCTCGGGGCTCGTGTCCTCGAGCTTCGTGTGCGAGAGCCCGCGGAGGCTCTGGACGAACACCATCACGGTCGGCACGCCGGCGCGCGAGACCTCGGCCGCGTCGTGGAGCGGGCCGGAGGGGAGGCGGTACGAGGTCTCGGTCACCTCGCGGATCGCCTCGTCGGCCAGCTCGACCAGGGTCTCGTCGAAGAGGATCGGCTCGATCGACCAGATCCGCTCCCAGTCGACGTCGAGTCGTTCCTCCTCGGCGAATCCCCGCGCCAGCTCCTGCACCCGGGCGAGCATCGCCGCGAGCTTCCCGGCGTCGAGATGACGCTGATCGAGGAGCTGCTCGGCGGTCTCCACCACGGAGGTGACGATCCCCGGCCGACAGATCACGCCGCCCGACGTGCAGACGGCGCCGTCGCCCGTCTCGCGGGCGACATCTCGGAGCGCGAGAGCGAGCTTCGCCGCGCCCGCGAGTGCGTCCCGGCGCTGGTCCATCGGGGTCGAGCCGGCGTGCGCCGCCTGGCCCGTCCACGTGATTCGCGAGCGCTCGACGCCGAACGTGCCGAGCACGACGCCGAGCGGCAGGTCGAGCGACTCGAGCACCGGCCCCTGCTCGATGTGGAGCTCGAGGTAGGCCGCTGCCGAGTCGAGCTGCGAGCGCGCCTCGACTGCGCCGTCGAGGTCGACGTCGAACGCTCCGATCGCGTCCGGCAGCGCCACGCCGTCGCGGTCGACGAGCTTGCGGAGCTCGTCCTGGTCGGCCATCGACCCTGCCGCCGCGGACGAGCCGAAGAGCGAGCGCCCGAAGCGGGCGCCTTCCTCGTCCGCCCAGTCGACGAGCCGCACGGTGAGGGGCGGCGTCCCTTCCTCCGCGATGCGGCGCAGCACCTCCGCGCCGGCGAGGACATTGAGGCAGCCGTCGAGCCAGCCGCCGTTCGGGACGGAGTCCATGTGGCCGCCGATCAGCACGGCCCGGTCCGAGTCCCCGCGCAGCGTGTACCAGTCGTTCCCCGCCGCGTCTCGCTCGACCTCGAGCGGGAGGTCGACGAGCGACTCCGCGAGCCACGCCCGCCCACGCGCCCAGGTCTCCGTCCACGCGATCCGCTGCGCGCCGTTCTCGTCGCCCGTCAGCGCGCGGAGCTCCTCGAGACGCGAGACGACCCGTGCAGGCTGGAGTGCCACGGGCGAGAGACTAGAGCCTCTAGGGAACGACGACGAGCTTCGCGCCGGCGCCGTCTGCCTGGCGCTGCCAGGCAGCGCCGACGTCGTCGAGCGGAACGCGCTCGACCTCGAAGACGATGTCACCGGCGGTGACGTGCTCGACGAGTCGCCGGTAGTGCTCGGCGAGCTCGTCCGCAGGGACCGCGAAGTTCGTGTGACCGAGGATCGAGAGGCTCTTGAAGCGTACGGCGGCCGACGCCAGCTCCGAGGTGGCCCCCGCCGACTGCCCGAGGTTGACGATCGTCGCCCAGGGCACGGCGGCCTGGGCGGCGGCCGCAGCGGGCGCTCCCCAGAGCGGGTCGAAGACGTAGCTCGGTCCGTCGCCGCCGAAGGCGTCCTTGAACGCAGCGACGAGGTCGTCCGTCTCGTCGAGCCGTAGCGCTGCGTCGGCCCCGAGCGACACCGCGCGCTCGAGCCCTTCCGGGCTGCGTCCGGCAGCAACGACGCGTGCCGCGCCGAGGAGCTTCGCCGTCTGCACCGCGACCAGTCCGACCGAGCCCGTCGCGCCGAGCACGAGAACGTTCTCGCCTCCTTCGAGCGGCGCGCGCCAGGCGAACGGGAGCCAGCCCGCGAGGCCTGCGATGCCGAGCCCGGCCGCGACCGCCGGATCGGCGCCCTGCGGGACGTCGATGGCGAGCGCGTCTCCGATCGCCGCCCGCTGGGCGATCCCGCCGTGCTGCGTGCGGCCGAAGCCGCCGCCGAACACCCAGACGACGCGGCCGTCCGCCGAGCGTCCCACGACCTCGCAGCCCGGGACGTACGGCAGCTCGGGGTGCCCCGTCGCGAGGAGGCCACGCGAGACGGCGAGGTCGATCGGGTTGATGGGCGCCGCGAGCACCTCGACGACGTCGTCGCCCTGCGGCGCGTCCGCCTCGCCCGGCTCGGGCCTTGCGCCGACCTCCCGGATGAGCGCAGCTCTCACGGCCCGAGCCTATCCGTTCGCCGACGGACCACGACCACCGGTTGAAGCGCGCTCCCCCGGCACCGAGAATCGCGGGGTGGCCACCCTTCTCGAACGGGACGTGCTCCTCGAGCGGCTCGAGGCGGACCGCCGCGAGGGGGGACGGCTCGTGTTCGTGGGCGGCGAGGCGGGTGTCGGCAAGACCGCGCTCGTCCGCGCCTTCGCCGAAATGACCGGCACCCGCGTCCTCTGGGGCTCGTGCGAGAGCCTGACCACGCCCACCCCGCTCGGGCCCTTCGCCGACATCGCCGCCCAGGTCGGCGGTGAGACCGCGCTCGCGGACGAGGCGGACGCACGAACGGCAGCCCGGGCGCTGCTCGCGGAGCTCTCGACGGCAGCGCTCGTCGTCCTCGAGGACGTGCACTGGGCGGACCAGGCGACCCTCGACGCGCTGCGCGTCCTCGGGCGGCGGATCGACTCCACCGACGCGCTCGTGCTGGCGACGTACCGAGACGACGAGGTCGTCGGCGACCACCCGCTCCGCCTCGTGCTCGGCGAGCTCGCCACGGCCCCGGGCGTCGCGCGACTCTCTGTTCCACCGCTGACGGCGGACGCCGTCCACGCCTTGTGCGAGCCCCACGGCGCAGACGCCGGCGCGGTCTACGCGCTGACGCAGGGGAACGCGTTCTACGTCACCGAGATCCTCGCCGGCGGAGGCGTCGAGCTTCCGGCGACCGTGCGCGACGCCGTGCTCGCACGCGCGGCAGCGCTCGGCGCCCCCGCGGCCCGCCTCCTCGACGTCGTCGCGCTGGTGCCGTCGAAGGTGGAGCTCTGGCTTCTCGAGTCCGTCGCTCGAGGAGAGCTCGAGCAGCTGGACGCCTGCCTCTCGGCCGGGATCCTGCTCGAGGACGGCGATGCCGTGTCCTTCCGGCACGAGCTCGCCCGGCTTGCGATCGAGAGCTCGGTCCCGGCGCAGCGGCGCCGCGCGGCCCATCGACGCCTGCTGGAGGCACTCGCGAGCCCACCCGGCGGTGACCCCGATCTGTCGCGGCTGGCCCACCATGCGGAGCAGGCGGGGAACGCGCCGGCGGTGCTCGAGTACGCGCCTGCGGCCGCGATCGCCGCGGCCGCGGCGGGCGCCCATCGGGAGGCGGCGGCGCAGTACGCCCGTGCCCTGCGGCACGCGGGCGGCCTTCCGGTCGAGGAGCGAGCATCGCTGCTGGACGCGTTCGCGCAGGAAGCGCAGGTGATCGGGCGCCCCGACGCGTCGATCGCTGCGCGACGGGAGGCGGGCGAGCTGTTCGCGTCGCTCGAAGATCCGCTCCGGCAGGGACTGGCGCTCTCGAAGCTGACGATCCCGCTCATCTCTGTCGGCCGGAACGACGAGGCCGAGGATGCGAGCCGCGCGGCGATCGAGCTCCTCGAGGCGCTCCCGCCAGGCACGGAGCTCGCGGGCGCCTACGCGGCGCAGGCGTACGCGCGGATGCTGAGCCGCGACAACGCGGACGGCGTCGCCTGGGGACAGAAGGCCGTCCAGCTGGCCGCCGCCTTCGACGACCGCGACACTCTCGCCTTCGGGCTCAACATGGTCGGCACCTCGTACGTGATGGCGGGTGAGATCGAGCGGGGGATCGACCACCTCCTGCAGAGCCTGGAGGTCGCTCGTGGAGACGGGAACGAGCTCAGGATCTGGTCTGCCTTCGGCATGCTCGGCAGCGGGCTGGGCGAGATGTACGAGCTGGAGCGCGCCGAGCGGTACCTCCGCGAGCAGATCGCGTTTGCCGACGAGCACGACCTGTGGCCCCTGTACTCGCGGTCGTGGCTCGCGCTCGTCGACGTCTACCGCGGACGCTGGGATGCCGGCGCCGCCGGCGCGCAGGCGGTCCTCGCACAGTCGCCGGAGTTGATCAGCCGGATCAGCGCGCTGATCGCTCTCGGCCGCGTGCGTGCGCGTCGCGGCGACCCCGGCTCCCCGGAGGCCCTCGACGAGGCGCTCGAGCTCTCGCGCCCGGGCGGGCACCTCCAGCGCCTGGGGCACGTCCACGCCGCACGCGCCGAGGCCGCCTGGCTCGCAGGCCGGCCCGATCGGACGCTGACCGAGGCCGCGGCCGCGTATGCCCTCGCGGTCGAGAAGCGTCACCTCTGGTTCGCGGGGGAGCTCGCGTACTGGCAATGGAAGGCGGGCGCGCTCGACCGGTGGCCTGACTGGATCGCCGAGCCGTACCGGCTCCAGCTCGAGGGCTCGGCCCGCCTTGCCGCGGATGCCTGGAGCGCCCGCGGCTGCCCGTACGAGTCGGCGCGCGCCCTCGCCGAGTCGGACGAGGAGGACGCGCTCCTGGCGTCGCTTGCGGAGCTCGAGCGGCTCGGTGCCGTGCCCGCCGCGCGCGAGGTCCGGCAACGCCTGCGCGAGCTGGGCGCCGCCGTCCCTCGTGGCCCCCGCTCGGCGACGCAGGCGAACCCCGCCGGCCTGACCGCGCGCGAGCTCGACGTGCTCCGTCTCGTCGCTGCAGGCAAGCGGAACGCGGACGTCGCGGCGACGCTCGTCGTCTCGACGCGGACGGTCGACCACCACGTGTCGGCGATCCTGCGCAAGCTCGACGTCCGCTCACGCGGTGAAGCAGCCGCAGCCGCAGCCGCGCTCGGGCTCCTCGACGACTCCTAGGTGATGAGGCCCGGGCCGGTGACCGGCCCGGGCCTTTCCTCCGGTGCTTCAGCGACCTCGCGCCTCGCGGCGCCCGCCTACGACGGGCACGAGACGCTCGGGTTCCACGGCTGGAGCCAGCCGGCCGGGTTCTGCTTCCAGACCCACGCGTGCAACGCGTAGAACGGCTTCAGCCCGAACGGGTTCTTCGTCGTGAGCGAGAACTGTCGGCCGAACAGCTTCGGCGGCTTGGTGTTGCCGGCGTCGTGCCAGGCCTTCCGATCGACGACGTACTCGAGGGCGACGAGCTGGAGCTTGCCGCCGCGCGGCTCGTAGACGAGCGCCTCGGGCGAGCGGAGCGCGATCGCGCTGTCGAGGAGCTTCGTGTTCACCATGTGGATCCCCATGCCGCCGGCGGCGTCGGCGATGCACGACTTCGCCCCGTTCGCTGGGGTCGTCTTCAGCTCCAGCGCGTAGCCGGCCGCCTTCGCCTTGGCGAGTTGCTGGAACGTCGTCGTCGCCTGCTTCGCGACGAGGCGGTCACTGGTGTTGCCGGCGAGCGCGACTCCCGCGACGACGAGGATCGCCGCCCCGAGGATCGCGATTCCGATGAGCTTTCTGTCCATCTCTCCTCCCTCTCTCAGACCGTCGCCGGGACGGGGTCGGGTCGCACCATCACCGTGTCGGCGACCTTGACGATCTCGTCGACCGGCAGGACCGCGCGGCTGGCGTGCTCCCGGATCGCCTCGGGGCTCGAGGCCTGGTAGATGCAGACCGTGCCGACGGAGCCGTCGGGCTCGGCCGTCACGTAGCTCCGGATCCAGCGGACGTCGTCGGGCATCCGCTCACCCTCGGCGGTCGAGCGCGCTGCGGCGTCGCGAAGGTCGTCGGCCGTCGCCCAGCCGCCACGGCGCAGGATCACGTACGTCTCCATGCTCGTCTCCTCTCGTTGCTGACGAGAGGGACGCTAGGGAGAGGCGCGCCGCGCGAAATCGGTGGAATTGCCTACGTTACGGCGCTGCGCTACCGGTCTTGCAGAAGCTCGAGACGGGTGGCCGAGGCCACGGCCTCGCCCCGTGACGAGACCTCGAGCTTGCGGAGGATCGCGGAGACGTGATGGTCGACCGTGCGGCGCGAGACGAACAGCCGCTCGGCGATGTCGGCGTTGCGAAGGCCTTCGGCGACGAGGACCAGGACGTCGAGCTCGCGGGTCGTCAGCTCGGCCTCGTTCGCCCGCGTCGTCTGGCGCGGCCCTCGCGGGAGGTCGCGGACGCCGAGCTCGCGTAGCTCCCGCGCCACGATCGTGGCGAGCGGCACGGAGCCGAGACGACGGCACTCGGCGTGCGCATGTCGCAGCGCCTCGACGGCACCTGTCTGCGACAGCGCGAGCGCCGCCTCATAGGGCGAGCTCTGCCGCGTCCACTCGCGGGCTGCCTCCTGCCAGCGGCCGGAGACCGCAAGGGCATACGGCCCCGATCCTTCGGCGGGCCCGCCCACGCCGAGGCCGGCGAGTCGTCTCCAGAAGTGGAGCCGCGCGACCGCCTCCGGGTCGACCGGCTCGGCGGGCCCGGAGAGCATCGCTGCGGTTGCGGTGTCGACGTCGGCCACCGCGCGCTCGAGCCATGCGACCTCGGCACGGGCGGCCGCGAGATCCACATGGGCGAACTGCACCTCGAGCGGGACTCCGACGACATCGGCATCGGCGAGCGCGTCTCTGGCCCCCGGGTCGCCCCGTCGCGCGCGCACGAGGGCGAGCACGCACAGTGCCTCGTGGTGCGTCCAGGGCGATTCTCGCGGATCGTCGATGACCGCGCGGGAATACCGGACGGCGTCGTCCCAGCGACCGCGATCGAGGGCCCAGCGCGCCGCGATCGCCTGGACATTGATGCGCCACAGGTCCTGCGTGTGCTCGGTGCAGTATTCGATCGCGTCGTCGATGTACCGCTCGACGAGGTCGTGGCGGTTCCACGGCATGGGACAGAAGACGAGGTGGTTCATGCCTCGTGCCGCGACCTCGTGCTCGCCGTTCCGACGTGCGGTTTGGACGGCCTCCTCGATCAGGCCGAGGCCGTGCTCGAGGTCGCCGTCTGCGGTTGCGCTGCCGATCGTGACCCGCGCATGGCCGGCGATGAACTCGTCGCCGAAGCGCGCACCGATCGTGATCGCACGGCGGGCGGGCTCGAAGCACCGATCGACGTCACCGCGGTACAGGGCCTGGAGGGCCTGCGTGTGGAGGACGTACGCGTGCTCGCGTTGCTCGGGACGCTCCGCAGCGAGCTGTGACGCCCGGTCGACGGTCTCGGCCGCCTCGCCGTAGTAGCCGCGGCACCAGAGGTAGTCGGTGAGCTCGGTGAGCGCTCGCGCTTCCTTGAGCGGGGCGCCCTCCTGCTGTCGGCAGCGGATGGCCTCGCGAACGACCTCGATGGCCTCGGTCTGGTCGTCTGCGAGGTAGCACGCCCGGGAACGTCCCTCGAGAAGGTCGGCGCGGGCACCGGGAGCGAGGTCGCCGCCGAAGCGGAGGGCGCGCGCATACTGGGCGGCTGACTCACGGTACGCGCCGGCCCTGGCTGCCTCCTCGGCAGCGGCCGGTGCGAACCGGAGCACGGCGTCGCGGTCGGCCGCCTCCTCGGCGTGATGCGCGATGCGTGCCAGGTCGGCGTCCGCACGAGGCGAGCCCGTCAGCGCCAGCAGCACCGAGCGATGCAATGCCAGTCGCCGGGCAGGGGACAGCGACTCCTCGACGGCCGCGCGCGAGAGCTCGTGCCGGAATGCGACGCTGCCTCCGGCGGCGTGGAGAACGCCGCTCGCGATGCATTCGTCGACGGCGTCGATCGCCTCGCCGCACACGGCGAGCAGGAGCGCGGCATCGAGCGAGGGTGGCGCGATCGCCGTCGCCTCGACGACGGCCGTCGCCTGTGGGCCGAGCTGCGCGACCCGCGCCAGCACGACGTCCCGGACCGAGCCGGGTATCTCGTGTGCCCCGTGAGCGAGGAGCTCCGTGACGTAGAACGGGTTGCCCGACGTGAGCCGCCAGACGGTGTCGACGTCGACGTCGCCGCCCTCGACGAGCCGGGCGACGCCGTCGCGGGAGAGTGGCCGGACTGCGAGCCGCTCGACCGAGGCCGCGGTCGCGAGATCTCCGAGAGCGATGCGGAGCGGATGCGCGCGGCCGAGCTCGTCGTCGCGGTAGGTGACGAGCGCGAGGCAGCGGGTGGTCGCGTTCCTGCGACCGAGCAGCCGCAGCACGTCCAGGGTGCCCTCGTCCGCCCAGTGAGCATCCTCGACGACGACGACGAGCGCTTGCCGTTCGCCGAGGAGCTCCAGGAGCCCGACGGCGACGTCGTGTGCAGCGCTCCACGGATCGAGTACCCCGTCGATCCCACCCCGTGCGCGCTCGGCGATCTCCACGAACGGCCCGAGTGGGCGCGGCGTCATCAGTGGGTCGCACCCGCCCCAGAAGACCGCCGTCCCGCTCGGCAGCTCGTCGCAGAACCGGCGCACGAGCGACGTCTTGCCGACACCCGCCTCGCCGCCGACGAGAACGAATCGTCCTCGGCCGGACTCCGTCGCCGTGAACGCGTCATGGAGCTGCGCGAGCGCCTCCTCGCGTTCGAGGAGGACGTCCGTCGACGCGGACGCGATGATCGCCATCACTGGATCCTGCCGCGAATCACCGACCGCCACAACCCACCGGGAGACGCCCGCCGAAACGGCGATACCATCGGCAGCGAGCGAAGCGAAGGAGCGTGGAGATGGCCATCGTCGAGGCGAACCCGAACCTCGGTGCCCAGATCGTCGCGGACGCGAAGGAGCACGTCCTCTACTCCTGGTCGGTGCAGAGCCAGATCAACCCGATCGCGGTCGCCGGCGCCGAAGGGCGTCACTTCTGGGACTACGAGGGGAAGCGCTACCTCGACTTCGCCTCGCAGCTCGTCAACGTCAACATCGGCCACCAGCACCCGAAGATCATCCAGGCGATCAAGGACCAGGCAGACGTGCTCTGCACGATCGGCCCGCCGATGGCCAACGAGTCGCGCTCACGCCTCGGCCGCATGCTCGCCGAGGTGACGCCCGGTGACCTCTCCGTCTCGTTCTTCACGAACGGCGGCGCAGAGGCCAACGAGAACGCCGTCAAGCTCGCGCGCCTCTACACGGGCCGCAGCAAGATCGTCGCGCGGTACCGCTCGTACCACGGCGCGACGAACGGCGCGGTCACGCTGACGGGCGATCCGCGCCGCTGGGCGGTCGAGCCCGGCATGCCCGGCGTCGTGCGCATGCTCGACCCCTACACGTACCGCTGCCCGGCCGGCCATCCGGATCCCTGTCCCGTCTGCTCGGGCGCACCCCATCTCGAGGAGATCCTCGAGTACGAGGGGCCGCAGACCGTCGCCGCGGTGATCCTGGAGACGGTCGTCGGGACGAACGGCGTCATCGTCCCGCCCGACGGGTACCTCCGGGCGGTTCGCGAGGTGTGCGACCGGCACGGGATCCTCCTGATCCTCGACGAGGTGATGGCCGGCTTCGGGCGCACGGGGCGCTGGTTCGCATGCGAGCACTGGGACGTCGTCCCCGACATCCTCACGGTCGCCAAGGGCATCAACTCGGGCTACGTGCCGCTCGGCGCGATGATCGCGCGCGGCGAGATCGTCGACGCGATCCGCGACCGGTTCTTTCCCGGCGGCCTCACCTACGCGGGGCATCCGCTCGCCTGCGCCTCCGCGATCGCGTCGATCGAGGCGTTCCAGGAGGAGGGTGTCGTCGAGAACGCCGCTGCGACCGGCGCGTGGCTCCGCACGGCGCTCGACGGGCTCGCGGAGCGGCATCCGTCGATCGGCGACGTCCGTGGGCTCGGCTGCTTCTTCGGCCTCGAGCTCGTCAAGAACCGTGAGACGAAGGAGATGCTCGTCCCGTTCAACGCCTCGGGCGAGGCAGCGGCGCCGGTTGCCGGGATCGCGAAGGCGGCGCTCGAGCGCGGCCTCTACCTCATGACCCACTGGAACGTGATCATGATCGTGCCGCCGCTGACGATCACCCGCGACGAGGCGGAGGAGGGCGTCGCGATCCTCGACGACGTGCTCGCGCTCGCGGACGAGCACTACACGGGCTGACGGAGCGGCTCGGCCAGGAAGCGCATGATCGCGCTCGCCGTCTCGTCGAGCGCGTCCCAGAGGACGGTGTGGCCGCCGGGGACGGTGACGACCTCGAGCAGGTCGTCGAGCGCGTCCCGGTGGGCGTCGAGGAGGTGGTCGTACGGGAGGTACGAGTCCGCCCCGAGAACGAGCAGCGTCGGAAGGCGCGCCGCCCGGAACGGAGGCGGTGTGGTCGCCATCTCCGCGTACGCCGTCACGACGGCGGCCTGCGTGTAGCGGTAGCGCCACCCGTCGGCGTCCTCCGCGAGGTGGCCGCGGAGCTCCTTCTCGACGAGCCCACGAGATGCTCGCTGCAGCTGGCTCTCCTCGAACCGCCGGTCGATCGCCTCCTCGAAGGATGCGTAGCGCCGATCCGGCCGGGCGTTCTCGGCTGCCCACAGCGCGACGTGCCCGGGCAGCAGGATCGCCGGGTCGAGCAGGACGAGGCGGTCGACCTCGTCGGCGTGCGTCGCCGCGTGCTCGAACGCGAGCCGCCCGCCGAACGAGTGGCCGAGCCAGGTCCGTGGCCCGTTCGCGGCGAGCGAGGCGGTGACGCTCGCGAGCTGGTCTTCGATCCGCCACGGCGGCTCCCGGGGCGAGTCGCCGTGACCGAGGAGGTCCGGCGCGAGCACCCGGTGGGTGCCTCCGAGCCGTTCGGCGAGCTCCGCGAAGTGCGCGCCCCACGACGTGACGCCGTGGAGGCAGACGATCTCCGGGGCGTCCGCCTCCCCGTACGAGCGGACGTGGAGCGGCCGCGGGATGCTGCCGGTCGCGCTCACGGGCCTACGCGCGGCGCCCCGGGCCCGGCCGGCCGCGACGTCCCGGTCCGCCCCTCCGTCTGAACCCGCACGTCGGTCCGCGCCCCCCTCGTGGGGGAGCGAGACCCCCTGGAGTCACGGTATCGGCGAACCCGTGACGGCGGTGTGCCGACTTCGTCGCGACTTCGTGCCTGCGACGACCGTCGACGCGCCGACGGTCTGGCCGGCGCTCGACCGCGCCCGGGGGCGCTCACGCCGTCTCGTGGAGGGTCTCGAGCGAGTCGGGGACCATCTCGGTCCGGCGCATGTCGCCGTCGTTCACGAGCGACCAGATGACGGTGCCGTCCCGGTCGATGAGGAACGTGCCCCGGATCGGCGCGCCGGTCGTCTCGTCGAAGACGCCGTAGCGCTTCGCCGATTCGCCGTGCGACCAGAAGTCCGAGGCGAACGTGTATTCGGCGCCGAGCTGCTTCTTCCACGCCTGTCGGGCTGCCGAGGCATCGCACGAGACGAACACGATCTCCGTGTTCGCGTTGCGGAAGGACTCCAGGTTCTCCTGGAGGTCCATCGCCTCCTCGGCGCAGACGGCCGTGAATGCGAACGGGTGGAAGACGAGGAGCACGTTGGAGCGGCCGCGATAGTCGGAGAGCCTGACCCGCGGCTTGCCGGCCGCCTCCTCGAAATCGAACTCCGGCGCTCTGTCACCGGTCCCGATCGCCACGCGCCGCCTCCTCCTCCGACTCCTCGCCGTTCCCGGACGGAACATAGTACGTCCGTCCGCGCAGGCCTTCGGGGAGGTGGTCGACGCCGGCTGCGGCGGGATCGTCGTGCGGCGAGACGTACCCGACGCCGTGCCCCCTCGTCTCCGCCCCGCGGTATCCGGAGCCGCGGAGCGCGGCCGGCGGCTCGGCGATGCCGTCACGACGGACCTCGGCGCGCGCGTCCCAGATGGCGCGGGCGGAGGCGTTCGACTTCGGCGCCCGCGCGATGTAGATCGCCGCCTGCGCGAGGTTGAGCTGCGCTTCCGGAAGCCCGACGTGCTCGACCGCCTGCGCGGCCGCGACGGCGACGAGCAGGGCGCGCGGGTCGGCGTTCCCGACGTCCTCGCTGGCGGCGATCACGATGCGGCGGGCAAGGAACCGAGCGTCCTCGCCTCCCTCGAGCATCGCGGCGAGGTAGTAGACCGCGGCATCCGGGTCACTCCCGCGCATCGACTTGATGAATGCGGACGCGAGATCGTAGTGGCGGTCGCCCGCCCGGTCGTAGCGGAGCGGGCGCTTCCGCGCGGCGTCTCGGACGTGCTCGAGCGTCAGCGCCTCGTCGGCCGCGCCGGCTGTCTCCCACGCGAGCTCGAGCGTCTGGAGCGCGGTCCGGGCGTCGCCGCCCGCGACGGCGGCGAGCTCGGCGACCACGTCCGCGGAGGGCGCCGCTCCCAGCTCGCGGGCGCCGCGCCCCACGACCTGGGCGAGCTCCTCGAGGGTCAGCGGCTCGAGCTCGATCACGGTGCAGCGTGAGAGAAGCGCCTGGTTGACCTCGAAGTACGGGTTCTCTGTCGTCGCGCCGATCAGCGTCACGAGCCCGTCCTCCACCGCGTGCAGGACCGAGTCCTGCTGGCGCTTGTCGAAGCGGTGGATCTCGTCGATGAAGAGCAGCGTTCGCGTGCCGTTCCCGCCGAGCCGGTCCTTCGCGCGGGAGATCACGCCCCGGACGTCGTCGACGCGAGCGGAGACGGCGGACAGCTCTTCGAACGTCGCGTCGGTCGCCTCGGCGACGATCCGCGCGATCGTCGTCTTCCCGACGCCCGGCGGCCCGTGGAGGATCATCGACGGAGCCCGCCCCTCCTCGATCGCGCGGCGGAGCGCCGTTCCGGGCCCGAGCACGTGCTCCTGCCCGACGAGCTCGTCGAGCGACCGCGGTCGCACCCGCTGGGGGAGCGGCGCGTTCGCCGCCGACCGTTCGGCCGCGGCTTCGCTGAAGAGGTCGCCCATGCGCGCCAGTATGCTCAGGCCCGATGTCCCAGGCGGACGAGGACTTCGACACGCCGATCCTGGCGGGCAGCGCGCCGAGCGACTACGAGCGCTACCTCAACACGGCGGAGCTGCTCTCGCTCCAGAAGGGGCCGGACGAGTGGGTTCACCGCGACGAGCTTCTCTTCCAGGTCGTCCACCAGTCCTCGGAGCTGTGGCTGAAGCTCGCGACGAGCGACGTCGACGAGGCGACGCGCTTCGTCACGGAGGGGGACGCCGCCGAGGGGGCCCGCCTTCTGCGACGCCCGCTGCGCTGCCTGCGCTATGCGACCGACCAGCTCGACATGCTCGAGGAGCTCTCGCCCTGGGAGTACCAGGAGATCCGCCAGGTGCTCGGGCACGGAAGCGGGTTCGACTCCCCCGGCTGGCGAGGGCTGCGCGAGGCGCTGCCGCGTCTCGGGCAGGCGTTCCACGCCCGCCGGCGCGAGGCAGGGCTCTCGATCGCTGAGCTCTACGTGAAGCGGCGGGACCACGACGCGCTCTACCGTCTCGCGGAGTCGCTGATCGAGCTCGACGAGTGGTGCCAGCAGTGGCGGGTCCGCCACTACCGCGTCGTCGCGCGGGTCATCGGCGACAGCGTCGTCGGCACGCAGGGGACGCCGGTCGAGGTGCTCGGCAAGCTCGTGCAGACGGTCGTCTTCCCCGAGCTGTGGGACGTCCGGAACGAGCTGACGGCCCGGTCGAAGGCCGAATCCGGTTGACGCTCCGCGACGAGGTGACGGAGCTCCTCCGGGCGCTCCTGCGCCTCGACACCGTCAACCCGCCAGGGAACGAGACGCGGGCGGCGACGCTGCTGCAGCGGTACCTGGCGGACAACGGCGTCGCGAGCGAGCTCGTCGCGAAGACCCCGGAGCGCGCGAACCTCGTCGCGCGCCTGCCGGGCGGGGACGGCCCGAGCCTCCTGCTGATGGCCCACACGGACACCGTGCTCGCGGACCCGGACGAGTGGCAGCGGGACCCGTGGTCGGGTGACCTCGTCGCCGGCGAGATCTGGGGACGCGGGGCGCTCGACATGAAGGGGCACGTCGCGGCGGCCGCCGTCGCATTCGCCTCCCTCGTCCGCGACGGCGTGCGTCCGCCGGGTGACGTCCTGCTCGCCCTCACCGCGGACGAGGAGGTCGGGCTCGACTTCGGCATGTCGTGGCTCGCGACCGAGCATCCGGACCTCGTCAGCGCGAAATTCGCCCTCAACGAGGGAGGCGGAGAGCGCTGCGTCCTCGGGGGCCGCACCTACTACCTCTGCTCGGTCGCCGAGAAGGCGACCGCGCCGTTCCGGCTCCGGCTCCGGGGGCGGAGCGGCCACGCGTCGGATCCGCACACGGCCGACAACGCGCTCCTCAAGGCGGCCCCGGTGCTCGAGGCCCTCGCGCGGCTCGAGCCTCCCCGCTCGCTGCTCCCGGAGGTGCGGGCCTTCCTCGAGACCGTGACCGGCGAGGCTCCGACCCTCGACGTGGCGCTCGACCGCGCCCGTGCGCTCCACCCGCTTGCGGGGGAGCTCGTGGCGCCGCTCCTCGCTGCAACCCTCTCGCCGACGATGATCGAGGCATCGCGCAAGCGGAACGTGATTCCCGGCTCCTGCGTCATCGAGGTGGACTGCCGACTGCTTCCCGGCCAGCCGCCCGCCGAGATCGAGTCGCTGCTGCGCGCCGGCGTGCCCGGCGAGTGGGAGCTCGAGTGGATCCTGGAGGAGCAGGTCGGCGGGACGCGCTCGCCGCTCGACACCCCGCTCTGGCGCGCGCTGCAGACGTGGGTCGACCACGTCGAGCCCGGTGCGCAGCTGGCGCCCATCGTGCTCGCCGGCTTCACCGACAGCCACTACCTCCGGAGCGCGTTCGACACGACCGCGTACGGCTTCTTCCCGCTTCGAGCGATGGCGCCGCAGGACGCCGCCCGTCTCGTCCACTCCGCCGACGAGCGCATCGCGGTCGACGACCTCGCGGCGGGCGTCGACCTCTTTCGGCACGTCGCCACCACGCTCGGGCCGTAATGACCGGCTTCGAGTTCGCAAGCCGGCGGTACCCGCTCGAGGCGTACTCCCGCGCGCTCCAGGACGCCGCGCTTGCGATCGAGGCGTTGCGCGAGCCGCCGCTTCCCGACGCCGACGGGTACCGGCGGGCGCGCATCCCGCTCTTCCTCCTGCGGCGCGCGACGACGCTCGAGGGCCGTGCGTAGCTCCCGGGCGGCCGCCGGCAGCGTCCTCTTCCTCGTGGTCGCGCCCGGCCTCGTCGCGGGTCTCGTCCCGTGGCTTCTCACCGGCTGGGAGTCCGACGACGAGCTCGGCGATCTCACCATGCTCAGGGCATTTGGCGGGCTCCTCCTCGCCGGGGGCATCGTGGTGCTGCTCGACGCGTTCGCGCGCTTCGTGCGGGAGGGACGCGGCACGCCCGCGCCGGTCGCACCGACCGAGCGGCTCGTCGTCGGCGGCCTCTACCGGCACGTGCGCAACCCGATGTACCTCGCGGTCGAGGCGACGATCCTCGGCCAGGCACTCCTCCTCGGACGGGCCGTCCTGCTCGCATACGCCGCAGTGATCGGCGCCGCCTTCTTGGCGTTCGTCCGGCTGTACGAGGAGCCGACGCTCGCGCGGCGCTACGGCGCGGAGTACGAGGCGTACAGCCGCGCCGTCCCCGCCTGGTGGCCCCGGCTCCGCCCGTGGCGCCCGAACGGCAACGTGCGAGACTGGACGCCGCAGTGAGCGGGTTCGCCGGGTACCAGAACGAGATCTACATGGCCGGGCTCGGTGACGTCCGCCCCGACCTGCCGACGGACCTCACACGGCTCGAGGCGCTCGCGGAGGAGCGAATGTCACCCGCATCGTTCGCGTACGTGGCGGGCGCCGCCGGGTCGGAGTCGACCGCGCGCGCGAACCGGGCCGCGTTCGAGGCGTGGAGGCTCGTGCCGCGGATGCTCCGAGACGTCTCCGCGCTCGACACGTCCGTGACCGTGCTCGGGACGCGGATGCCTGCGCCGGTCGTGCTCGCGCCGGTCGGCGTGCTGTCCATCGTCCACCCAGACGGCGAGTCGGCTGTGGCCCGCGCGGCGGCGAGCGTGGGTCTCCCGCTGGTCGTCAGCACGGCGGCCGCGACGACGCTCGAGGATGTCGCCCAGGCGTCCGGCGACGGCCCTCGCTGGTACCAGCTCTACTGGCCGAAGGACCGCGAGCTCGCGGTGAGCTTCCTCGAGCGCGCGGCGGCCGCCGGGTACCGAGCGCTCGTCGTCACGCTCGACACGTACACGATGGGCTGGCGCCCGCGCGATCTCGACGGCGCGTTCCTCCCGTTCCTCAGGGGCGTCGGCAACCAGAACTACTTCGCCGACCCGGTCTTCCAGCGCGCGCTCGGCGGCGCCGTCGACGAGGACCGCCTCGGCCCGGCCGTCCTCCAGTGGGCGGCGACCTTCGGGGACCCGACCCTGACCTGGGACGACCTCGCGTTCCTCCGCGAGCACTGGCACGGCCCGATCGCGCTGAAGGGGATCCAGCACCCCGACGATGGGCGGCGCGCGGCGGACGCCGGCATCGACGCGGTGATCGTTTCGAATCACGGAGGCCGTCAGGTCGACGGCGCGATCGCGTCGCTCGACGCGCTCCCCGGTGTGGTCGAGGCGGTCGGTGATCGGGTCGAGGTCCTGTTCGACAGCGGCATCCGCACGGGCGCCGACGTCGTCAAGCCCCTGGCGCTCGGCGCGCGGGCGGTGCTCCTCGGGCGCCCGTACGTCTACGGCCTCGGCCTCGGCGGCGAGGCCGGCGTGCGCCACGTCGTCCGCTGCGTGTTGGCCGAGCTCGAGCTGACGTTGGCCCTCACCGGCGTGGCGGGGCCAGGCGAGCTCGGCCCGGAGCTGCTCGTCCGCGTCTGAGCGCGCTCAGTGCGGCTTCTCGGCGTGGCCGCCGAACTGCTTGCGCATCGCGGAGAGCACGCGGTCCGCGAAGTCGGCCTCGTCGCGGGAGGAGAATCGCTCGAAGAGCGCGGCTGTGAGCACCGGGGCAGGCGTGCCCGTCTCGATCGCGGCGATCGACGTCCAGCGGCCCTCCCCGGAGTCGGACACGCGTCCGTCGAACTCCTCGAGCGCCGGTGAGTCGTGGAGCGCCGTCGCGGTCAGGTCGAGCAGCCACGACGCGACGACGCTGCCGCGGCGCCACACCTCGGCGATCGCCGCGACGTCGAGGTCGTAGCGGTAGTGCTCGGGCTCGTCGAGGGGCGCGGTCTCCGCGTCGTGCGTCCGCTCCGTCGCGCCCGCGTTCGCGTGGTGGAGGAGGTTCAAGCCCTCGGCGTAGGCCGCCATCAGGCCGTACTCGATCCCGTTGTGGACCATCTTCACGAAGTGCCCCGCACCCGCCGGGCCGCAGTGGAGCCAGCCGAGCTCCTCGGGGGCGGGCTCGCCGGCTCGACCCGGGGTCCTGCCGGCCGCCTCGAAGCCCGGCGCGAGCGAGGTGAAGAGCGGCGCGAGCCGGCCCACGACCTCGTCCTCGCCGCCGACCATCAGGCAGAAGCCGCGCTCGAGCCCGTAGACGCCGCCGCTCGTGCCGGCGTCGACGTAGTGGATCCCTCGCTCGCCGAGCTCTCGCGCGCGCCGGATGTCGTCGTGGTATCGGGTGTTGCCGCCGTCGATGATCGTGTCGCCCGGCTCGAGGAGCTCGGCCAGCTCCCCGACCGCGCGCTCGGTGATCTCCCCTGCCGGGACCATCACCCACACCGCGCGCGGCCGCTCGAGCGCCGCGACGAGCTCCGCCGGAGTGGCCGCGCCGGTCATCCCCTCGTCTGCGACGGCTCGGACCGCATCGGCGCTGACGTCGGTGCCGACACAGCGGTGGCCGTCGCGGAGCAGGCGCCGGACGAGGTTCGCGCCCATGCGGCCGAGACCGACCATCCCGAGCTCCATCGGCGTGCCCGTCGCCATCGCTCCCTCCCGCGATCGACCGTCTACAGTCATCCGAGTCTACGAGAGCCCGCCGATCACGACCCGCGGCGCGACGACCATGGCCGACACGCTCAGCGACAGCCCCGCCTGGCAGGCGCTCCGCCGGCACCACGCCGCGGCTCGCGACGTCCACCTGCGTGAGCTGTTCGCGACCGACCCCGGTCGCGCCGGACGGCTGACATTCGAGGCCGCGGACATCCACGCCGACCTGTCGAAGCACCGCGTCACCGGTGAGACGGTCGCGCTGCTGCTCGCGCTCGCGGACGAGCGCGGCGTCGCATCACGACGCGACGCGATGTTCCGCGGCGAGCACGTCAACACGACCGAGGATCGCCCGGCGCTGCACATCGCCCTGCGTCTTCCCCGCGACCGCTCGCTCGTCGTCGGCGGTCGCGACGTCGTGCGTGACGTCCACGAGGTGCTCGACCGCATGCGCGCGTTCTCGGAGCGTGTGCGGTCGGGAGAGTGGCGTGGCCACAGCGGCCGCCGGATCCAGGCGGTCGTGAACATCGGCATCGGCGGCTCGGACCTCGGGCCGGCGATGGCGCACGAGGCGCTGCGCGCGTACAGCGACCGTGGCATCGCCTTCCGCTTCGTGTCGAACGTCGACGGGGCGGACCTTCTCGAGGCGGTCCGCGACCTCGACCCGGAGACGACCCTCGCCATCGTCAGCTCGAAGACCTTCACGACCGTCGAGACGATGACGAACGCCGCGAGCCTCAAGCAGTGGCTCCTGGACGGGCTCGGGGGCGACGAGACGGCGGTCGCGAAGCACGTCGTCGCCGTGTCGACGAACCTCGAGGCCGTCGCCGCCTTCGGGATCGATCCCGCAAACGCCTTCGGCTTCTGGGACTGGGTGGGCGGCCGGTACTCGATGGACTCCGCGATCGGGCTCTCGACCATGATCGCGATCGGCCCCGAGGGCTTCGGCGACCTCCTTGCCGGCTTCCATGCCCTCGACCGGCACTTCGCCGAGGCACCGCCCGAGCGGAACCTCCCGCTCCTGATGGGGCTCCTCGGCGTCTGGTACCGCGACCTCTTCGGCTGGCAGACCCAGGCGGTGCTGCCCTACGAGCAGTACCTCGCGCGCTTCCCCGCCTACCTCCAGCAGCTCGTGATGGAGTCGAACGGCAAGCGCGTGACGCTCGCGGGCGAGGAGCTCGACGTGGACACCGCGCCCGTCGTGTGGGGCGAGCCGGGGACGAACGGCCAGCACAGCTTCCACCAGCTGCTCCACCAGGGCACCGTCCCCGTGCCGTGCGACATCATCGCGTTCGCCGCCGCGGTCGAGCCGCTCGGCCGGCACCACGACCTGCTGCTCGCCAACGCGCTCGCGCAGGCGCAGGCGCTCGCGTTCGGGCGCACGGAGGACGAGCTCCGCGCGGACGGGGTCCCCGATCGCCTCGTCCCCCACAAGCAGATGCCCGGCAATCGTCCGACGACCTTCCTGTTGCTTCCACGGCTGACGCCCTTCGCGCTCGGCTCGCTCGTCGCCCTCTACGAGCACGTCACGTTCACCCAGGGCGCTGTCTGGGGGATCGACTCGTTCGACCAGTGGGGCGTCGAGCTCGGCAAGGAGCTCGCAGTGGGTCTCGCGCCGGTGATCGCAGGCGAGGACCCACCAGAGCCGCTCGACGGCTCGACCGCGGCGCTCGTCGAGCGGATCCGGCGGCTCCGGGACGAGGGCTGACGATGCTCGAGATCGACGAGCCGGACGGGGCGTTCGAGCGGCTCGAGGACTGGTTGCGGGGCCAGGGGTTCTTCGCCCCGGGAGGCGAGTCGTTGGTCGCTGACCTGTACCTCGGCTATGGGCTCTCGTCGACGATCCGCCGGACCGCGACGCCACCCCCGCCCGAGCCCTGTCCGCTCCCGTTCGCGGCCTGCGTCGTCCGATCCGACAACTATGGTGTCCGACATGCCAACGAGGCGCGTCGCGGTGACGGCACGAACGAGCTCGAGATCGGTGCGTGGGAACGCACGTGGGATCCGGCCGCCCACGCCGATGCAGTGCGCGCCGTGCGCGCCGCCATCGGTCGCGGCGACGTCTACCAGGTCAACCTCGTCCAGCACCTCTCCGCGCCGTTCGCAGGCACGCCGCGCGCGCTCGCCTCCCGCCTCGGGACCCTGACACAACCGAACGAGCTGCCGTTCGCCGACTCCGGCTGGCGCGTGCTCGACGGGGGACGCTGGTCAATCGTCTCCGCCACGCCCGAGCTGCTGCTCGCCCGGCGCGGCTCGAGGATCTGGACGCGACCGATCAAGGGGACGCGGCCCCGTGGTCGTCGGGCCGAGCTCCTCGCCTCGGGCAAGGACGCGGCCGAGCACGTGATGATCGTCGACCTCGAGCGGAACGACCTCTCCCGGGTCTGCCTGCCGGGCAGCGTCCGCTGGCCGCAGCTGATGGCGCCCGAGCCGCTTGCCGGCGTCGAGCACCTCGTGTCCACGGTCGAGGGCGAGCTTCGGGCTGGTGTGGGGCTCGCCGAGATCCTCGGTGCGACCTTCCCGGGCGGGTCGATCACCGGCGCGCCGAAGATCGCGGCCGTCGACATGATCGCGGCCATCGAGCCGGTCGGTCGCGGTGCGTCGATGGGGGCGCTCGGACGTGTGCACGGGAACGGCGACCTCGAGCTCGCCCTCACGATCCGGACGTTCGCGATCGCCGACGGGCGCCTCCACCTGTGGGTCGGCGGCGGCATCGTCTGGGACTCCGACCCGGAAGAGGAGGTCGAGGAGTCGCTCACGAAGGCGGGGCCACTGCTCGACGCGATCGGCGCCCCGCTCCGGCCGCAGCGTCCTGCGCATGTCGAGCAGGTCGGGGGAGCCCGGAGGTGACGAGGCCGCTTGCGGCGGCCGTCTCGGGGCGCGGTGTCGTCGACCCGGATGACGCCGTGGTCGTCTGCGACGACGAGGGCTTCGCGCGCGGCCGGGCCGCGTTCGAGACCCTGCGCGTCTACGACGGGGCACCGTTCCGTCTTGCGGAGCACGTCGACCGGCTCGTGCAGTCGGCGGAGCGCATCGGGCTTCCGGCGCCGGACGCAGCCGAGGTCAGCGACCTTGCCCGTCTTGCGCTGGCAGCGGTCGGGAGCCGTGACGGTGACGCGGCCCTCCGTCTCTACTGGACGCCCGGCCCGCCCGGCGGCGAGGCGACTGCGGTCGTGCTCGTCTCGCCGGTGCCCGAGTGGATCGAGCCGGCGCGGAAGCGCGGCCAGCGGCTCGTCTCGCTCGCGTTCCCCGCGCGTTCGGCACCGTGGCTCCTGCCCGGCACGAAGTCCGTGAGCTACGCGACCAACGTCGCCGCCGAGGCGGAGGCAAAGCGGCGTGGCGCTGACGACGCGGTGCTCGTCGACCTCGACGGGACGGTCCTCGAGGGGCCGGTCACGAACGTCTGGTGGCGCGAGGGCACGCGCCTGCTGACGCCGGCCCTCGAGCTCGGGATCCTGGCGGGGGAGACACGGTCGGCGCTCCTGGGGCTCGCGTCGTCCCTCGGGTACGAGACCGAGGAGGGGATCTACCGCCTCGACCGCCTCCTCGGCGCGGAGGAGGCCTTCACCTCGTCGTCCGTCCGCGAGGTGATGCCGGTCGCCGCGGTCGACGAACGCGCGTACGCCAGTCGCGAGGCGGCGGAGGCGCTCCAGCGGGCGCTCCGGCGCGCGGCGCGCCACTGACTGCGCCGAGAGGCGTGCGCAAGCGGCCCGGCCGCGGCACCTGACGCTACCCTCAGCGACATGGAGAAGCTCCGCCTCGGCGGCATGGCCCTCCAGAATGGGGTGCTCGTCCACGGGCCGACGGCCTGGGGTGCGGCCGTGCGGCTGCCCGACGGGACGATCAAGTCGGCGTCCGGCTCCAAGCCCCGGCTGCGTGCCCGCACGTCGCTGCCGTTCGTCCGTGGCCCGCTCGGGCTCGCGGAGGCGTTCGCGGTGCTCCCGGTCGTGAAGCGCGCGCTCCCCGAGGCGCGCATGCCGTTCGAGCGGCCCTCGGTCGCGGTCGCTCTCGTCGCTGCGAGCGCGGGCGCCACCATCGCCCGGCGCTCGTCCCTCCCGACCGTGCCCCGCGAGGCGACCGTGCTGATCGCCTCGCTCGCTCCCGCGCTCGTCGCGCTCCGAGGCCAGGACCTGACGTCGTACCACGGCGCCGAGCACGTCTCGATCGGGACGTACGAGACCGGCGAGCGGGCGCCGAAGGAGCACGATCGCTGCGGGTCGCACCTCGTCGGACCGCTGGCGATCACGACGGCGCTGGCCGCGGCTGCGGCCGAGCGCGCGCCCGGTCGCCATCGGATGACGGCACGGCTCGCCGGCACGGTTGCCGCCCTGGGCGCGGCCGTCGAGATCTTCGGCTGGATGAGCCGGAACCCCGACCGTCGGCTCGCGCGCGCCCTCGCGCGGCCCGGCACGGAGCTCCAGCGTCGTCTCTCCACGAGCGAGCCGTCCGACGCGCAGCTCGAGGTCGCCGAGGAGGCCATCCGGGCATGCCTCGAAGCGGAGGGCGCCGCGTGACGGCCGTCACGCCCCGAACGGGCCGCGAGCGGCTCGACCCTGAGATCTTCGAGCTCCCCGTCGAGAAGATGCGCGACGGCTACTACACCGACGCGTACTTCAACCACACACGGGCGGCGCTGCTCCACGACGACCGCCGGCCCCGGGTCGTGACGCAGGTCTTCCAGCGCAAGCACGCCATGGTCGGCGGGATGGACGAGTCGATCGCGATCCTCAAGCTCTGCTCCCACGACTGGGCCGGCCTCGTCGTCCACGCGCTCCACGACGGCGACCGGGCGGAGCCGTGGGAGACCGTGATGACGATCGAGGGCGACTACACGGCGTTCGGCCACCTCGAGACCGTCGTCCTCGGGACGCTCGCCCGCCGAACGCTGATCGCGACGAACACTGCACGCGTCGTCGAGGCCGCGAACGGCAAGCCGATCATCTTCATGCCCGCGCGGCACGACCACCACCGCGTGCAGACCGGGGACGGCTACGCCGCATTCGTCGCCGGCGCCGTGCTGGGGGCCGAGATCGGCGTCACATCGGACGCCCAGGCGTCGTGGTGGGGCGGTCGCGGCCTCGGCACCGTCCCGCACGCGCTCATTGCCGCCTACGGCGGGAACACGGTGCTCGCCGCGACGAAGTTCGCGGAGTGGGCGCCGGAGGACTTCCGCATCACGGTGCTGGTCGACTTCGAGAACGACTCGGTGCGCACCGCGCTCGACGTCGCCCGAGCGCTCGGCCCCCGGCTCTGGGGCGTGCGGCTCGACACGTCGAGCCAGCTCGTCGACCGGTCCCTGTGGGACGAGCTGGGGGACTTCGACCCCCGCGGGGTGAACGAGCGCCTCGTGCGGAAGGTCAGGGCGGCACTCGACGAGGACGGCTTCGAGCGCGTGCGGATCGTCGCGTCCGGCGGGTTCACCGTCGAGAAGATCGAGCGCTTCGAGCACAGCGGCGTGCCGATCGACGCGTACGGGGTCGGCTCCTCGCTGATCCGCGGCGAGAACGACTTCACCGCCGACATCGTGCTGACCGACGGTCGTCCCGCGGGCAAGGTCGGTCGGCGCTTCAGACCGAACGCGCGGCTCGAGCTCGTTCATTGAGCGGGCCGCTGCTCTGGGACGTCGACACGCAGGTCGACTTCGTCCACGCGGACGGCAAGCTGCCGGTGCCGGATGCCGAGAGCGTGGCGCCGGCGATGGCGCGACTCGTCCGCTGGGCGGCGGAGCACGGTGTGACGCATCTCGCGACGGCCGACGACCATGAGCTGACGGATCCGGAGATCGCCGACGCGCCGGACTTCGCCACGACCTTCCCTCCCCACTGCCTGCGCGGCACGCGCGGCGCGGCAAAGATCCCGGAGACGGAGCAGCGCGATCCGCTGCCACTCTCGCTGACTCCGTACCCGCCCGGGCTCGTGCGAGGGCTGGTGGAAGGGCGGCGTGAGCTCCTGCTGTTGAAGAAGACGTACAGCGCGTTCTCGAACCCGAATCTCGAGCCGCTGCTCGGCGTGCTCGCCCCCGACGAGGTGATCCTCTTCGGCGTCGCGACGGACGTCTGCAACCACGCAGCCGTTGTGGGCCTTCGCGACCGTGACTATCGCGTCGCGTTCGTCGAGGACGCCGCGCGGGGCCTCTCCGACGAGCGGGTGCAGGCGTCGCTCGCCGAGTGGCGTACGCGCGGCGTGCGCTTCACGACGACCGACGAGGTCGTCGCGACGACCCCGTGACACCTCCGCCACTCGTCGCGCGCGCCCGCGAGGCGGCCGTGGCGCTTGGGTTCGACAGGAGCTGCCGCGACGAGGACGGGCTGCTCCTCCACGTGCTCGCAGGTCGCCGCGGTGTCGAACGCGTCGCAGAGATCGGCACCGGCACGGGTGTCGGCGCGGCGTGGATCGCGTCCGCCCTCCCACCCGGCACCCCGCTCTTCACCGCGGAGCTCGAGCCCGGGCTGGCGCGGGCCGCGGCGGCCATCTTCGCCGACGACCCCGACGTCCACGTGTTACCGGGTGACTGGCGGCAGACGCTGCCGCCGCACGCGCCCTTCGACCTGCTGTTCGTCGACGGCGTTGGAGCGAAGGACGACCCGGACGCCGTGCTGGGGCTGGTCGCGGCGCCTGGTGCGACCATCGCCATGGACGATTTCTCCGCGAGCCGGAAGGGCAGCGACCCGAGACGCGAGCGGTGGCTCGGGCACCCGCGCGTGGCTGCGACGATGCTCGGAACGGGAGGCGATGCGCTGATGCTCGTCGCCGTCGTTCGGCGCTAGCCTCCACCGTCGCGACGCCCGGAGAGCCACGCTGCGGGCCGTCCGCGGCTCACGAAGACGGCAAGGAGGCACCAGCCGACCACGGCGAACGCCGCCACGGCAGCGAGGTCAGAGGACGACCCTGCTGCCACGAGGCATGCGACGGGGACGGCGGCGGCCGCAACGAGGACGGGCCAACGAGAGGTCCCGCCGACCCAGAGCAGCACGGCCGACAGGATCGTCGCCCCTCCGACCCCGAGACCGACGAAGGTCGGCGTCGTATCACCTGGCTCCGGTGACCCGCAGCAGAAGTCCACCGCCGATGCGGCGATGCCGACCATGGCCGCGACCAGCCCCACGATGACGAGCACGATCGCGACCACCACGACGCTCCGTGGCGGCGTTCGTGACGGCGGTTCCGGAATGTCAAACACGTCGACGCTCGGCCGCGTCGACATGTCGCGCAAGCGCCGCCAGGCGCTCGTCCCATTCGGTGCCGACGCGCTCGAGCCAGGCGGCCGCATCGCCGAGCGGGGCGGACTCGAGCTCGTAGCGCGTCTCGCGCCCGCGTCGCTCGACGTGGACGAGCCCGGCCGCCCGCAGCGTCGCCAGGTGCTTCGCGACCGCCTGTCGCGTGACCGGCAGCTCTCCTGCGAGCTCGGACTGGCTCGCGCTCCCGCGCGCCAGCCGCTCGAGCACGAACCGGCGGCTCGGATCGGCGAGGGCGGCGAAGACGAGGTCTACGCGTGCGCCCACGACGCGAGCGCGGTGATCTCCAGCGCGGTGCTCCACTCCGGCGATGTCTCGCGGACGCGCACGGCGGTGCCGCCGACCGCGTCGGTGAGCGTCAGCTCGACCACGCCGTCGTCGTCCCAGCGGAGGACCAGGAGCTCCTCCTCGCGCACGGTCTCGACGGCTCCGCGCCGGACGTCACCGTCGTCCCAGCGGAACTCCGCGGCGCCGCCCTCGCGGAGCTCGAGGGACACCTCGTTCGCGAACCACTCCTCGAGTCGCTCCGGGTCGGTCAACGCGTCCCAGGCATCCTCGCGGGTGGTCGGCAGCACGATCTCGCGGGTGATCTCCATGCGCAACCTCCAAGTTGCGTATAGTTCTGGCAACCCAATGGTTGCACGATACCGCGAAGGGAGGCCACCGTGCCGCTGATCCCCACCGTCGTCGAGGCGGACGGCCGCGCCGAGCGCGCGTTCGACATCTACTCACGCCTCCTGCGCGACCGGATCGTGTTCCTCGGCCGACCGGTCGACGAGGAGATCGCGAACCTGATCGTCGCCCAGCTCCTGTTTCTCGCCTCGGAGGACCCGGACGCGGATGTCAACCTCTACGTGAACTCGCCGGGCGGCGACGCGTATGCGGGAATGGCCATCTACGACGCGATGCAGCACATCCGGCCGGCCGTGAAGACGATCTGCTACGGGATCGGCATGTCGGCGGCCGCGATGATCGTCGCGGGCGGCGCGCCCGGCAAGCGCCTGGCGCTGCCGCACGCGAAGCTGATGATCCACCAGGGCTCCGCGGGCTTTCGCGGAGCGCCGTCGGACGTCGCGATCGCGGCGCGCGAGATCGAGTCGACGACGCGCCAGATGGCGGAGATCCTCTCGATGCACTCGGGCCGTCCGGTCGAGCAGGTGATGGAGGACATCGACCGTGACCGCTTCATGACGCCGGCAGAGGCGGTGGCGTACGGGCTCATCGACGGCGTGCTCGAGGCGCCTGCGGGGGTGGGCGGGGAAGTAGCATCGGCGGCGTGAGAGCGCTCGGCATCCATCACGTCGGCGTCGCGGTCGACGACCTCGACCGGGCGCTCGCGACGTACGTCGACGTCCTCGGCGGGACGCTCGAGCACCGGGAGGCGCTCGCCGACCAGGGAGTCGAGGCAGCCGCGGTGCTCGTCGGCGGCAGTCGCGTCGAGCTGCTCGCCGCGACCGGCGACGACACGCCCGTCGGGCGCTTCGTCGCGAAACGGGGCCCGGGGATGCACCACGTGGCCTACGCCGTCGGCGACGTCGGAGCCGCGTTGCACGACCTGGCCGCCGCGGGGCTCGAGCTGATCGACGAGGCGCCGCGCCGCGGGCTGTTCGGCCTCGAGGTCGCATTCGTCCATCCCGACGCCTTCCATGGCGTCCTGACCGAGGTGGTGTCCCCTGCCTGACGATTCGGTTCGCATCGAGCTCGCCTTCGAGGGCGGGCAGATCATCGCGGCGATGGTGACGCCGCAGGCCGCGGAGGACGTCGAGCGCGCGGTGAACTCCGGCGCCGTCGGCACCGTCGAGCTCGAGACCGTCGACGGCCGCATCGCGATCGTCGTCCCGCGCGTCGTGTACCTCAAGCGCTTCACGAAGGGCTCGCAGCCGGGCTTCGCCGCGGAGTAGGCCGCACGGATCATTCCGACGGTGCACTTTCTCGCCGCCCGCTCCCGGGGTCGTGCCTGGTCCCGGCATACCGCATGGCTCGGCGCTGCTCGGAGGCCTGCGGCCGCAAAGCGGCGCCGACGTGCTCGCAGGCTTCACGCGGGCGAAGGCGCATGTGCAACCTGGCACGAAGCCGGCACACATGCGTCACGGGATCCGCGATAGCGTGACGTCAGGGACACGGGAGTGCCCCTGGGGGAGGTTGGAGCGAGGCACCGGCGCGTGGTGCAGCTCGGACGGCTCGCTCCGGCGCGCCTCCTCTACCCTGACGCGATGGCGCTCGAGGTCGGGATCGTCGGTCTGCCCAACAGCGGCAAGACGACGTTGTTCAACGCGCTGACGCGCGCCGGTGCGGAGATCACCGCGTACGCATCCGTCACCGAGAAGCCGAACGTGGGCATGGCAGCGATGGCGGATGACCGGCTCGACCGGCTCGCCGCGCTCGTCGAGGCGAAGAAGGTCACGCCTGCGGCCGTCCGCGTCGTCGACGTCCCGGGCACCGGGCCGCAGCTCCTCGGCAACCTCAGACAGGTCGATGCGATCCTCGCCGTCCTGGACGGGTTCTCGGCGGACGCCACGCCCGCCGACGACCTCGAGACACTGAAGCTGGAGCTGCTCGTCGCCGACCGCGACCACGTGGAGCGCCGCGCCGAGCGGGTGGCGAAGGAGGCGAAGTCGGGCGACCAGGCGAAGCGGGTCGAGGTCGAGACGCTGGCAGGGCTCCTCGACCACCTCGACGCGGGCCTCACGCTGGCCGACTGGACCGGCGAGCTGCCCGCCGAGCTCGATCCGCTGACGACGAAGCCCCTTCTCGCGCTCGAGAATGGCCCGGGCGGGATCGACTGCAAGCTCGAGGCCGAGCTCGCGGAGCTGCCCGAGGCCGAGGCGGCGGAGTTCCGCGACGGCCCGTCCGCGCTCGACGAGGTGGTTCTTCGCCTCTCGGAAGCTCTCGGCCTGATCACCTTCTTCACCGCCGGCGACAAGGAGACGCGTGCATGGACGCTCCGTACCGGCCAGACCGCGCTCGATGCGGCAGGGACGATCCACACCGACATCGCGCGCGGGTTCATTCGCTGCGAGGTGATCTCGGCCGACGACCTGCTCGCGGCCGGCTCGCACGCCGAGGCCGCCCGGCGCGGCACCCAGCGCCTCGAGGGCAAGACGTACGTCGTCCAGGACGGGGACGTCCTGAACGTCCGCTTCAACGTCTGAGGAGCGATGAGTTCCGGCGGCGTGCGGCGTCCTCTCGACGGGTAGATGCACCACGCCGATCGAGAGACGGAGAGGAGAAAGCGATGCCGAGGATCGTCCCCAACCTCTGGTTCGACACCGAGGCCGAGGAGGCGGCGGCGTTCTACACGTCGACGTTCCCCGACGCGCGCGTCGTGGCAGTGACCCGCTACGGCGAGGCGGGGCCTCGCGAGGCCGGGCTCGTGATGACGGTCGAGTTCGACCTCGACGGGCAGCGCTTCGTCGCGATCAACGGCGGCCCGGAGTTCACCTTCAACGAGGCGCTCTCGCTCGAGATCAGGTGCGGCTCCCAGAACGAGATCGACGACTACTGGGAGCGGCTCACGGCGGACGGCGGCGAGCCCGGGCCGTGCGGTTGGCTCAAGGACCGCTTCGGCGTCTCGTGGCAGGTGACCCACGTGGGTCTCGAGGACATGCTGCTCGACGCCGACCAGGAGAAGGTCGACCGCGTCATGGCTGCGATCCTGCAGATGGGCAAGCTCGACATCGCCCAGCTCGAGCGCGCTGCGGCCGGGTGAGAGCCGGGGGAGAGCGCACTGCTCTCCCCCGGCAGCAACCGTCAGACGTTGCTCAGGCGCCAGCGGGCGTACTGCTTCTGCATGCGCTCCGCCTGGCCCTCCGTGAACTCCGTGTAACAGATGTCGTACGAGTAGTCCATGTAGTTGTGGATCGGATCGAAGCCGGGTTTCTTCGGGCACGTGTCCTTCGTGCCGTCGGCGGGGCAGCCCGATGTCGGCTCGAGCATGAACGGCGTGTCGTCGACGCGGTCGCCGGGGGCTTTGCAGCCTTTCTGGAACGTGTGGGCAAGCCCGAGGTAGTGGCCGACCTCGTGCGTCGCCGTGTACCCGAGGTTGTAGTTCCCGATCGGCCCTCCCGGCATCGAGCCGTAGTGGATCACGACACCGTCGAGGACGACGTCCTTCGTCGCGACGATTCTGGGGTGGTACGCCCAGCCGAGGAAGCCGCCGCCGCTCGTCGAGTAGATGTTGAGCTCGGTCGAGCCACCCCGCTTGAGGGCGCTCTTCATCGCCACCTCGTCCTCGAGCGTCGCCTGCTCGAACCACGCGTCGTTCCGCGTTCGGTCGACGCCGGCGAGCCGGAAACGGAAGCCCGTGTCGTGGCCCGTGGTCATGCCGCCGAAGGTGATGTTGAGGACGTCGATCTGTCGCCGAACGACGTCTCGCGAGACGTCGCCGGTGCCGTCCGAGGCGTAGACGACGTGGAAGTAGACGGGGATCGCTCCCTTCGTCGGCTTACCGGGAGCCGTCTGATCGACGGAGTCTGCGGGGTCGCCCGTGAAGCTCTCGGTGTCCTTCTCCTTGCGGGGCATGTCGTCGCCGAGCCTCGCGGTGCCGGACCCGGTCAGCGCGGACAGGGTGTCGAAGACCGCCGGCGTGCAGGCGAACGACGCCGTCCCGTGCGTGCCGGCCGGAGCCGGTGAGGCGCCCACTGCGGCTAGGGCCGCGACGGCGAGCGCGAGGGCGACGCGCAGCTGCGCTCTCATCATCTTCCCTCCTCGGTCTCGGAGCCTGACGGATCGAAGCCGCTGACCGTACACCGGCGAGTGGAGGGTGGCAAGGCCGCTGGGGTCACCCGACTGCGACGGCCGCGGCCCCGCCGAGCGCGAGCGCCCCGCCGATTCGGCGGCCCCGGTCGAGCCGTTCGGCAAGCACGACGCGTGCCAGGAGGATCGTCGTCACGGGGTACAGCGCGCTCAGCACGGCAACGATGCCCGCCGGCCCCCGCGTGGTCGCGAAGGCCACGAGCACGTTCGCGAGCGTGTCGAACGCGCCCACGGCGACGATCATCGGGAGAAGCCGCGCCGGCGGACGGAGCGGCGCCGAGACGACCGCCGCGGCGACGAGGGCCAGGAGCGTCGACGTCGTCCGCACGACGAGGATCGTCCAGGCGACGCCGTCGTCCGACGCCGCATCGAGGCCGACGACGAAGAGCCCGAAGCCGAGAGCGGCGAGGAGGGCAAGCGCCACGCCCGCGGCGAGCCCGGAGCCGCCCGCGCCACCAGGCCCACGCGCCAGCAGCACGATGCCGGTGAGCACGACCGCGATCCCGAGCCACTGGAGCGCGCTCGGAACGATGCCCCGCCCGACGTCGACCGCGAGCGGGACGACCGGGCTCGCGGCCGAGATCGGCGCCACGATGCCCATCGCGCCGATCGCCATGCCACGGTAGAGCGCCGCGAGGCCGATCGCGCCCGCCGCGCCGGCAACCGCGGCGGGCCCGAGGGCGGTGACGGACGGCCGGCCCTCGCCGGCTACGAGCACCCAGGTCGCCGCGCCGAGGAGCCCGACAGCCTGCGACAGCACGAGCACCGTGAGGACATGGGCCCTGCGCGACGCAAGCCCGCCCAGGAAGTCGCCGATGCCCCAGAACGACGCGCCGAGGAGCGCGAGCAGCGCGAAGCCCAACGGGCGTCAGTCGCCGACCGGCCGGGTTGCAGCCTGGGCGTCGAGCTGGTTTGCGTGGTACAGGACGACCGCCTCCGCCGTCCGGCCTGCGCCGCGGTCGTGGTGCGACGCGATCGCGTGCAGGAGCTCCGCCCGAACCGTCGGATCGAGCGAACGAGCGCGCTCGTCGACGAGCCGCACGCCGAGTTGGACGTGGCCGAGCAGGGCGCCCTCGGGCGTCGGACGGAACGCCGGTCCCCGTCCGAGCTCGCTCACCCGTCCCACGTCGTGGAGGAGCGCCGCCGCGAGGAGGAGATCGCCGCGGAGTCGTGGATGGAGCTGGGCGGTCTCGCGGCAGAGCGTCGCGACGCCGACCGTGTGCTCCAGGAGGCCGCCTGCGTACCCGTGATGGCCGTCCGCTCCCGCGGCGGGCAGCAGGCGCATGCCGTCCCGGATCCCGCGGTCTTCGAGCACGCCGCCGACGAGGGCCGCGAGCCCCGGGTGGGCGAGCTCCGCAGCCAGGAACTCGAGGAAGCCGTCCAGCTCGTCGGCGTCCCTGCGCATCGCGGGGGCGAGGCCGGCCGGGTCGGTCTCGGACGCCTCGACCGTCCTGACCTGGAGCTGGAGACGGCCGTCGAAGCGCTCGACGCGGGCCAGCACGCGGACCGCGTCGCCCTCCTCGAAGCGCCGGTCGAGGAGCTCGACGTCGTCCCAGACGCGGGCCTCGATCCGGCCGCTCGCGTCGACGAGCTCGAGCGCGAGGTACGGCTTGCCGCTCCTCGTCGTGAGCCGGCGCTTGCGCGCAACCGCGAAGACCCCGTCGACGGTGCGGTCCTCGACGAGGTCTGCGATCGATGCCACGGGTTGAGTCTAGGAGGGTTCGGCGGAACGGGCCACGTCTCCAGGGTGCCGCCGGTCGTCGTGAGGCAAGGACGTAGGGAGCGTTCATATCCGGAGATACGGGCGCGACCGAGGACGCGGCATCACGGCGATCCGGTGGCTCCGCTGGAGACATCGAGCCTGTTTCGCCGAGCCCTCCTAGGCCTGTAGGCTCGATCGGTGGCCGACGTCCGCCCGTTTCGCGCCGTCCGCTACGCACGGCCGAGCGCGGAGCAGACGGCTCCACCGTACGACGTGATCGACCCGGAGGCGTGCGAGGCGCTTCGGGCGCGCGACACCCACAACGTCGTCCACCTCACGTCCGAGACGGACGAGCGGAGAGCGGCGGAGCGGCTCGAGCGCTGGCTCGCCGAAGGGACGCTCGTTCGCGACCCGACCCCCGCGGTCTGGTTCCTCGAGCAGGACTTCGTCGGGCCCGACGGCATCGCACGCAGGCGCAACGGGATCGTCGCGTCGCTCCGTGTCGAGCCGTACTCGGCGGGCGCCGTTCTGCCGCACGAGCGCACCCACGCCGAGGCGCTCGCCGGTCGTCTGCGCCTCCTGCGCGCGACGCGCACGCAGCTCGAGCCGATCTTCCTCCTCTACGAGGGCGCGCCGCCGCTGACGCGACCTGCCGTGGAGCCCGACAGCGACATCGAAGGGACACGGCTCTGGCGCCTTGCCGGCGACCAGGGGGTGGAGGCGTTCTTCCGCACGCGGCAGCTCCTGATCGCCGACGGCCACCACCGCTACGAGGCAGCGGTCGCGTTCGCCGCAGAGGACGGAGCCGACCGGATGCTCGTCGTGCTCGTCTCGACCGACGACCCCGGGCTCCAGGTCTTCCCGACCCATCGAGTGTTCACCGGCCGGCCGGACATCGATGCTCAGGGCGACGCCCATCCCACCGTTGCGGACGCCCGGGCCGCGCTCGACCGCGAGCCGAGCGGCGCCCCGTCTGCGGTCTTCGTCGGGTCGGATGGGCCCCGGCTCGTGCGCGGCGAGCCCGGCGAGCTCGACGTCGAGCTCGTCGACCGCTTCGGGCATACCGGTCTCTCGTACACGCCGGATGCGGAGGAGGCGCTCCGCCGCGTCGAGAGCGGCGAGGCCGACTGCGCGTTTCTCCTCCGGCCGCTCCGGATCGCCGACGTGTTCGACCGCGCCCGGCACGGGCGCACGATGCCGCCGAAGGCGACCTACTTCTTCCCGAAGCTGCTGTCGGGCCTCCTCTTCCACCCGCTCGAGCCGTGAAGGCCGAGGCGCACGACTGGCTCGCGTTCTGCCGCGACTGCGTCCGCGACCTCGAGGAGGCGCTCCACGCTCTGCCGACCCGCGACGAGCGCGAGCCCGTGCTGCGGGCGGGGGAGGGCGGCGACGACACGACGGCGATCGACGCCGCCGCGGAGGACGCGATCGTGGGGCGGCTCGACGCGCTCGGGCTCGACCTGACGCTCGTTTCCGAGGAGCTCGGCATCCGGTCGTTCGGCAGCGGTGGCGGCCTTCGCGTCGTCGTCGACCCGATCGACGGCTCCGTGAACGCGAAGCGCGGCATCCCCTTCTTCTCCCTCTCACTCGCGGTCGCGGACGGCGACACGATGGACGACGTCACCTTCGGCTTCGTCCACGACTTCGGCTCGCGCGAGGAGTGGGTCGCGGAGCGCGGCCGTGGGGCATTCCTCGACGGCACGCCCCTCACGGGTCCGGGCCCGAAGGAGACGATCGAGATCCTCTCCCTCGAGGGGACGACGACCGAGGCGATCGCGCTCGTCGTCCCCGACCTCCTCGGCGTGGCGCACCGCGTGCGCGTGATGGGCTCGCTCGCGTTGTCGCTCTGCCATCTCGCCGCCGGTCGGGTCGACGCGGTCTGCTGCCTGAAGCCGGCGCGCTCGATCGACATCGCGGCGGCGCAGCTCCTCGTCCGCGAGCGCGGCGTCGCGATCGAGCTGTTCGAGGACCCGCCTTTCGGCGGTGCGCCGCTCGACCTCGGACAGCGGTCACGCGTCGTCGCGGCGCGGGGGGACGCGCAGTGCGCCGCGCTGGCGGCCGCCTTGCGTCCCGCCCGTTCCTGACCTCCGCTCCGGCTGACCGACCTTCTATGCTCGCCCGGTGTCGATGAGACGGAAGCCCTTCGAGACGGGGATCACCGTCCGGACGCTGCTGATCGCGGCGCTGATCGTCGGCCTCGCTGCGGCTGTCGTCTCGATCCTCGATGCGCTTCTGCTCGTCTTCCTCGGGATCTTCCTCGCGCTCGTCTTCGAGATCCCGGTGCGCGCCTTCATGCGCAAGACGGGGCGTGGGCGCGGGCTCTCCGCCACGATCGTCGTTCTCGGCTCGGCGGTGGGCGCGACCGTCCTGGCTCTGATCCTCCTCGTCCCGCTGGTGAGCTCCGTGCGCGATTTCCTGAAGGACCTGCCGGAGCTCGTGGCCCAGCTGCGGGACTCGGACGAGCTCTCCTCGATCGGAGACTCCGGGTCGGCCGAGAACGTGCAGGAAGGGGCGAACAACCTGGCCGGCTCGGTGCCGGACGCGATCAGCGCCCTCCTCGGCCTCGCGGGTGAGGCCTTCTCGATCGGGCTCGCGCTCTTCACCGTCCTCTTCCTCGCGCTCTTCCTCCTCGTCGACATGTCGAATCTGAAGGAGACGGCCCGGAGCATGCTGCTGCCGGCCGACGCCGATCGCTGGCTCGCCGTCTGGGAGCACATCACCGAGAACGTCTCGCGGTGGGCGATCGGTGCGATCACGATCGCGCTGATCGCGGGCACGACCCAGGGCCTGACCGCCTTCCTGCTCGGCTCGAGCTACGCCGTGGCGCTCGGTCTGATCGCCGGCTTCCTCGACTTGATCCCGAACATCGGCGCCACCATCGCCGCGTTCATCCTCGTGCCGGTCCTCTGGGCGGAGGAAGGGATCACCGCCGCGGTGATCATGCTCGTCGTCGTCCTCGTCTACCAGCAGATCGAGAACAACCTGCTCTCGCCGACGATCTACGGCAAGGCGGTGAACATCTCGCCCTTCTTCGTGATCCTCGGTGTGACGCTGTTCGGCGCGCTGCTCGGCGTGCTCGGCGCGCTCGTCGCCGTTCCCGTCACCGCGTCGCTGCAGCTCGTCCTGCAGGAGGTCACGAGGGCGCGCCGCGCGCGGATCGCGGAGGTCCGGGGCGCGGCCGAACGGCTTGCGCCGGACGCGGCGCCCGCGCCGGACGTCGCCGCTCCGTAGCCCGTGCTCGAGGCGCTCTGGTGGGGGGCCTTTGCGAGCTCGTCGCTCTTGATCGGCGGGGCGATCGCGCTCCGGCTCCCCGTGAGCAGGCGCGTCCTCGGCCTCGTGATGGGCTTCGGCGCCGGCGTCCTGCTCAGCGCTGTCGCCTTCGAGCTCGTCGAGGAAGCGTTCGAGACGTCGGGGCTCCTCACCGACGTCGCGCTCGGCCTGTTCGCGGGATGCGCGATGTTCACGCTGGGTGACGCGCTGATCGACCGTATGGGTGGCGCAGCGCGCAAGAACATGGACGGCGCAGGCGAGGGCAGCTCGGGACTCGCCATCGTGCTCGGCACGGTCCTCGACGGCATCCCCGAGTCGGCAGTCCTCGGTCTCGGTCTGATCAACGGCGGCGCGATCAGCGTCGCCATGCTCGTCGCGGTCTTCCTGTCCAACCTTCCCGAGGCGGTCGCGGCAACGTCGGGCCTCGCCGCCTCCGGCTGGCGCGCGTCCCGGATCTATCTCCTGTGGGGCTCGGTCGTCGGCGTCTCGGGGCTCGCGGCGCTCCTCGGCTTCACCTTGTTCGACGACGCCTCGCCGTCCGTGATCGCGTTCGTGCTCGCGTTCGCGGGCGGCGCGATCCTGACGATGCTCGCCGACACGATGATGCCCGAGGCGTACGAGAAGGGCGGGAAGTGGGTCGGCGTCCTGACGACCGTCGGGTTCGCGACCGCCTTCGCGATCAGCGCCTTCGAGTGAGGACGGCGGGCCGTTGCCGGCCCGCCGTCGCCGACGTGCCTACGACGCGAGCGCCTTCTGCTTGATCGCGTCGAACTCCGCCTGCGTGATGGCGCCCGAGCTGAGAAGCGCGTTGGCCTTCTCGATCTCGGCGGCCGGCCCGCCGCTGCCCGCGACCGACCTGACGTGCTCGTCGAACTGCGCCTGCGCGTTCGCGGCCTGCTTCATGTCGCGCTCGGCCATGTGGTGGCTCTGCGTGATGATGTAGACGAACACACCCAGGAACGGCACGAGGATCACCAAGACGATCCAGAGGACCTTGCTTCCACCGCCGATGTCGTGCCGGCGGAAGATGTCGATCAGGACCCGGAACAGGATCATGAACCAGGCGATCCAGATGAAGAAGACGAGCATCGTCCACAGGACGTCGAGGAACGGGTAATCCGCTGCGACCACTGCGACCTACCTCTCCGAGCATGGGGTCAACGACAGCCCGTGCTCGCGACGGCGTCCCGAGCAGGGCTGCGACATCGTAGTACGGCCCCGCATCGGGCGTGTCAGCGGCGCTCGAGGACGCGCTCGTTCTCGACCCGTCAACGAACACCGACCTCGACGTCCAGGTCCTCGAACGCGCCGGCGGAGCTTTCCGTCCGACCGACTCGCCGTCGACGGGATCGAGCTCCGCTTCGCTGAGGTCCGGGCGCCGACGCTCGAACTGTTGCGCAGACGCGGCCCGGTGCCACGGTTGCGCGTCGAAGCTTCGACCCGATGACGCCGTCGCGTCGCGATCACCACACTGACAGCGTTCCGCCACCGGTCCGTTAGTGTCGAGCGGAAGCCGACGGCCGTCGACGCACGACGCGGGGTGCGGTATGGCGAGGGATTTCAAGGGCACGATCGAGGTCGACATCCGTGACTCGGTGCGGAGTTCGTTCTGAGGGGCTTCATCGCCGCAAGCGCCGGCCGCCGATGACGACCCGGGAGTCGTCGGCCGAGCAGACCGGCACGGGTCCGTCGCCGGCCGCCGGCATGCGCTGGGTCCCCGGCGGGACGTTCGCGATGGGCTCCGAGGACTACTACCCGGAGGAGCGTCCCGTCCATCAGGTCTCGGTGGACGGATTCTGGATGGACCAGCACCCGGTCACCGCCGCCGAGTTCCGCCGGTTCGTGCGCGAGACGAAGTGCGTCACGGTCGCCGAGCGGCCGCTCGACCCGGAGCAGTACCCGGACGCCGATCCCGACCTGCTCGTCCCCGGCTCACTCGTGTTCTGCGGATCGAGCGGCCCGGTGAACCTCGACGACTACCGCAACTGGTGGGAGTACCTTCCCGGCGCGTACTGGAAGCGGCCGGGCGGGAAAGGCACGACGATCAACGGGCGCGACAACCACCCGGTCACGCACGTCGCCTACGAGGACGTCGAGGCGTACGCGGCCTGGGCCGGCAAGGAGCTGCCGACCGAGGCCGAGTGGGAGTTCGCCGCCCGCGGCGGCCTCGAGGGCGCCGTCTTCGCCTGGGGCGACGAGCACTTCCCGGACGGGAAGGCGATGGCGAACAGCTGGCAGGGCGAGTTCCCCTGGCAGAACCTGAAGCACGGACGGCTTCGAGCGCACGTCGCCGGTCGGCAGCTTCCCGCCGAACGGCTACGGCCTCTACGACATCACGGGGAACGTCTGGGAATGGACCTCGGACTGGTACGTGCCCCGGCATCCCGACGAGGTCGCCAGCCCGTGCTGCGTGCCGTCGAACCCACGCGTGACGGCGCCGGACGAGAGCTACAACGCCGGCCAGCCCGGGGAGCACATCCCGCGTCGCGTGATCAAGGGCGGCTCGCACCTCTGCGCACCGAACTATTGTCTCCGCTACCGGCCCGCCGCACGCCAGCCGCAGATGATCGACACGTCGATGTCGCACCTCGGCTTCCGCTGCATCGTCCGTGGGCCAGCCCCCGCCTCGGAAGGAGCGACCGCCTGATGCCCGACAAGCCGAACATCCTCGTCATCTGGGGGGACGACATCGGGATCACGAACCTCAGCTGCTACAGCGACGGGCTGATGGGCTACCGCACGCCGAACATCGACCGGATCGCGAACGAGGGGATGCGCTTCACGGACTCGTACGGCGAGCAGAGCTGCACGGCGGGCCGCTCGGCGTTCATCACGGGCCAGAGCGTCTTCCGCACCGGGCTCAGCAAGGTGGGTCTTCCCGGCGCGCCGGTCGGGTTGCAGGCCGAGGACCCCACGATCGCCGAGCTCCTCAAGAACCACGGCTACGCGACGGCCCAGTTCGGCAAGAACCACCTCGGGGACAAGAACGAGTTCCTACCGACCGTGCACGGCTTCGACGAGTTCTACGGGAACCTCTACCACCTGAACGCGGAGGAGGACCCGGAGGACCCCGATTATCCGTCGAAGCACGGCTTCGAGGGGTTCCACGACCGCTTCGGCCCCCGCGGCGTGCTCCGCTGCAGGGCGACGGGCAAGGACGATCCGAAGGAGCATCCGCGGTGGGGTCGCGTCGGGAAGCAGCGGATCGAGGACACGGGACCGCTGACCCGCAAGCGGATGGAGACCTGCGACGACGAGTTCGCCGACGCCGCCTGCGACTACATCCAGCGCCAGCACAACCGGAGGAAGCCGTTCTTCTGCTGGGTGAACTTCACCCACATGCACCTCCGCACGCACACGAAGCGGAGGAGCCTCGGCCAGGCCGGGCGGTGGCAGTCGCCCTACCACGACACGATGATCGACCACGACAGGAACGTCGGTCAGCTGCTCGACCTGCTCGACAAGCTCGGGATCGCCGAGGACACGATCGTCCTGTACGGCACCGACAACGGGCCGCACATGAACTCGTGGCCGGACGGCGCGATGACCCCGTTCCGCAGCGAGAAGAACACGAACTGGGAAGGCGCGTTTCGCGTGCCGCAGATCGTGCGCTGGCCGGGCACGATCCCGGCGGGCGTCGTCTCGAACGAGATCGTGCAGCTCCACGACTGGCTGCCGACGTTCCTCGCGGCCGCGGGCGAGCCGGACGTCGTGGAGAAGCTGAAGCAGGGCCACGAGGCGGCCGGCAAGACCTTCAAGGTGCACATCGACGGCTACAACCTGCTGCCGTACCTCACGGGTGAGGAGAGCGAGAGCCCGCGCCAGGGGTTCATCTACTTCTCGGACGACGGCGACCTCGTCGCGCTCCGCTTCGACAACTGGAAGCTCGTCTTCATGGAGCAACGGGCGCGCGGCACGCTCGAGGTGTGGGCGGAGCCGTTCGTCCCGCTCCGTATTCCCGAAGCTCTTCAACCTGCGCACCGATCCGTTCGAGCGTGCGGACACGACCTCGAACACGTACTGGGACTGGTACATCTCCAAGGCCTACCTGATCATGGCCGCGCAGGCGCTCGTCGTCGAGTTCCTCGCGACGTTCAGGGAGTTCCCGCCGCGGCAGAAGGCCGCGAGCTTCACGATCGACCAGGCGCTCGAGCGGATGGAGGCTGCCGCAAGCGGCGCGCACGACTGATGGCGGGCCTCGCATCCTGGAACGACACGGCAACGCGCGAGGCGATTCTCGAGTTCGCGGAGTCCGCGGCGGAGGCAGTGCCGCCCGAGGAGCGTGTCGCCGTATTCGACAACGACGGCACGCTCTGGTGCGAGAAGCCGATGCCGATCGAGCTCGGCTTCATCCTGCAGCGGTGGGCGGAGATGGCGGAGGCGGACGTCTCGCTCCGGGAGAAGCAGCCGTGGAAGGCGGCGTACGAGAAGGACTACGCCTTCCTGGCCGGGGCGATCGACAAGCACTACGCCGGCGACGACGGCGACGTCAAGGTGCTCCTCGGCGGTGTCCTGCAGGCGTTCGCCGGCCAGACGGTCGACGAGTACACATCGGCCGCTGCGACATTCCTCTCGGAGGCGCCGCACCCCACGCTCGGGCGGCTTCTCCGCGAGTGCGCCTATGTGCCGATGATCGAATTGCTTCGCTTCCTCGAGGGACACGGCTTCACGTGCTTCATCGCCTCCGGCGGGAGCCGTGACTTCATGCGCGCGATCACCGAAGAGCTCTACGGTGTCCCGCCACAGCGCGTGGTCGGTAGCTCCAACGGCCTGGAGTACACCGACGACGAGCACGGCGGCTCGCTCGCCTACCTCGCCACAGCCCGATGTCTTCGACGACGGCCCGGTGAAGCCGGTGCGCATCTGGAGCCGGATCGGCCGCCGCCCGATCGTCGCCGCGGGAAACTCGAACGGCGATGTCCAGATGCTGCGCTGGACGGGCGGCAAGGATCGGCCGGCGCTGCGTCTCCTCGTCCTTCACGACGATGCCGAGCGCGAGTTCGACTACGTCAAGGGCTCGGAGACCGCGCTGGACCGTGCCCGCGACGAGGGCTGGACGGTCGTCAGCATCAGAGACGACTGGGCGACGGTCTTCGCGGACGCGTAGCCGGTGGCCCGTCGGCCTCCGACGCCGGGCATGTGACGATCGGTTGCAAGCCCTGCCGCCGCGCCCGTGCGCGTGGCGAGAAGGGCCGCGAGGGCGAGCGCTGCTTGTGACGATCTGTTACGAGCGGGTGTCGCGGCCGTCGAGCTCCGCCACGAGGCGCTTCGGGGCGACGATGCGGTAGCTCTCCTCGACCCAGTCCCTCAGCGTCCCGAGCGGGAGGCCGGAGACCGGGAGAGTCACCCAGCCCGCCTTCCCGAGGCCGTAGCCCGTGGGCTCGGCGCCTTCGACCGAGAGCGCGTGCGGGTGCGACTCGACGAGCTTGACCGTGATCGTCGGCTGCGGCTCCGCCGAGGAACACGAAGATCTTGCCGCGCACCTTGACGACGCGCTCGCCCCAGGGGAAGTCCTCCTGCGCGCCGGGAGGCCCGAGCGCGAAATCGGTGAGCCTGACCGCGGATCGGCCACTCCGAGAGGCTACGCTGACCTCGATGACCCCCGACCGCGACGCGATCCTGAAGGCGCTCGAGCTGGTGATCGACCCCGAGCTCAAGCGGCCCGTGACCGAGCTCGAGATGGTGCGCGACGTCGTCGTCTCGGCAGGGTGGCGCGGTCGACGTGACGATCGCGCTCACCGTGGCGGGCTGCCCGCTCCGGTCGAGCTTCGAGGACCAGGTCGCGCGCCACGTCGGCGGCGTCGAGGGCGTCTCGCGCGTGGCGCTCCACTTCGACGTGATGAGCCCGGAGGAGAAAGCCGCGCTTGCGACCCGCCTCCGCGGCGGTCGCCCCGAGCGCGAGATCCGGCTCGACCCCGGGACGCGCGTCGTCGCCGTCGCGTCCGGCAAGGGCGGGGTCGGCAAGTCGACGCTGACGGCGAACATCGCCGCCGCGCTCGCGGAGCGCGGCGAGCGGGTCGGCGTGCTCGACGCCGACGTCTACGGCTACTCGATCCCCCACATGCTCGGCATCTCGCAGCGGCCGATCGTCGTGGACTCGATGATCGTCCCGCCCGTCCGCGGGGAGCTGAAGGTGATGTCGATCGGGCTCTTCGCGGAGGACAACGCGCCGATCATGTGGCGCGGGCCGATGCTCCACAAGGCGCTCGAGCAGTTCCTCTCCGACGTCCACTGGGGCGAGCTCGACACGCTCGTCGTCGACATGCCGCCCGGGACGGGCGACGTCGCGATGTCGATCGGGCAGCTGCTGCCGCGGGCAGAGGCCGTGATCGTGACGACTCCGCAGCCCGCAGCCCAGCAGGTCGCCGTGCGCGCCGCGGTGATGGCGCAGAAGCTCGGGATGAGGGTGGTCGGCGTGGTCGAGAACATGTCGTGGCTCGTCGGCACGGGCCAGGAGCTCTTCGGCGCCGGCGGAGGGGACGCGCTCGCGGCCGAGATCGACGCGCCGCTGCTGGCGCGGATCCCGTTCGACCCGGCGCTGCGCGAGGCGGCGGACGCCGGCATCCCGGTGCTCGAGACGGCGCCTGCCGCGGAGGCGAGCGAGGCGATCCGCGCCCTCGCAGAGGCCATCCAGGCGCGCCGTCAGGGCCAGATCCGCAAGGCGCTGACCGTTCTCTAGCTCCGGAGTCCTCTCACGGAAAGGGAGCCCGAGGGCTCCCTTCCGTCGACGGCGAGCCCTGCGGCGGTGGGCCGGTGCCGTCGCTGCACGTCCGCGCCGGGGGGAGGCGCGGCCATCCAGCTACATCCTCGCAGGTTCACTGTGAGGACTGTGTTAAGTACCCGCCGTCACTAGGCTTGAAACCGTGCTCCGAGCGGAAGCCGTCTCGCGTCTGCAGGCTCGTGGGCTGACTCCGGAGGATACGGCGGTCGTCGTCGACCACCTCGAGCAGGCGGACGCGGCCGGCAAGCCCGGACACGGGCTCGGGCGGATCCCCTGGCTCGAGCGGCTGCTCGGAGCGGACGTCGATCCCGCCGGGCGACCCGAGCGGCTCGAGCGGAGCGACGGCTTCGAGCGCTGGCACGGTCGGGGTGCGCTCGGCTACGTCACGCTGCACGCCGTCTGCGACGCGCTGCTGGCCGATCGGCCGGAGCGGGCGCGGCTCGTCGTCTGCGAGGGATGCTTCCCGACGGGCGTCCTCGGTGCCTGGGCGAGACGGCTCGCCGGGAACGGCCTGGTGGCGGTCGTGACGGCGACGTCCCCGCGGCGCCTCCCTCATCCGGGCGGCGGCACGCCGCTGACGGGGACGAACCCGATCGCGATCGCCGTGCCGTCATCGGACGGCGCCCCGTTCGTCGCGGACGTCTCCATGGGCGCGGTCACCCACGGCGACGTCCTGTCGGGCGCCGCGCGACCCGAGGAGCTCGTCCCGTTCGGTGGCCCGCAGGCCCACAAGGCGTTTGCGCTCGCCGCAGGCGTCGAGCTCCTGGTCGGCGCGCTGGCGGGACCCGAGCACGGTGCGATCGTGCTGGCCGCGCGGGCCGAGCACGACCCGGTGCCCGCGTTCCGCGAGCTCGCCGCCGGGCTCCGGTTGCCCGGCGACCCCCGCGCCTAGACGGCCACCGCCGGCAGCCCCGCGAGCGCCATTGCGAGCTCCGCCTCGTCGTACTCGCGATCCTCGAGCTTCCCGGCGAAGTGATCGATGTACGCCTGCATGTCGAAGTGCCCGTGGCCGCAGAGGTTGAAGAGGATCGTCTCGGCATGCCCTTCCTCCCGGCAGCGGACGGCCTCGTCCAGCACCGCCTTCACGGCGTGGTTCGCCTCGGGCGCGGGCAGGATCCCCTCGGCACGGGCGAACTGGACGCCGGCCTCGAAGACGGCGGTCTGCTGGTACGCGCGCGCCTCGAGCAGCCCGAGCTCGTGGAGGTGGCTGACGAGCGGCGCCATCCCGTGGTAGCGGAGCCCACCGGCGTGGAACCCCGGCGGCACGAACGTCGATCCGAGCGTATGCATCTTCACGAGCGGGGTGAGGTGGCCCGTGTCGCCGAAGTCGTAGGCGAACTCACCGCGCGTCAGGGTCGGGCACGCCGCCGGCTCGACGGCGATCACGCGCACGTCGCGGCCGCCGCGGAGCTTCTGGCCGACGAAGGGGAAGACGAGGCCGGAGAAGTTCGAGCCGCCGCCGGTGCAGCCGATCAGCACGTCGGGGTAGGCGTCCGCCATGTCCATCTGGGCGATTGCCTCCTCGCCGATCACCGTCTGGTGGAGGAGAACGTGATTCAGGACCGAGCCGAGCGCGTACTTCGTGTCGTCGCGCTGCGCCGCCTGCTCGACCGCCTCGGAGATGGCGATCCCGAGGCTCCCGGTCGAGTCGGGGCGCTCCTCGAGGATCGCCCGCCCGGACGCCGTCTCCTGCGACGGGCTCGCGACACAACGCGCGCCGAACGCCTCCATGAGCGCACGGCGGTACGGCTTCTGGTCGTACGAGACGCGCACCATGTAGACATCGATCTCGAGGCCGAACAGCGCGCCGGCGAACGCGAGCGACGAGCCCCACTGGCCGGCGCCCGTCTCCGTCGTGATGCGCCTCACGCCCGCGCGCGCGTTGTAGTACGCCTGCGCGACCGCCGTGTTCGGCTTGTGGCTCCCGGTCGGCGAGACGCCCTCGTACTTGTAGAAGATCCGCGCGGGCGTCTCGAGCGCCTTCTCGAGCCGGCGCGCGCGGTAGAGCGGCGTCGGGCGCCACTGCCGGTAGACCTCGCGCACCTCCTCGGGGATCGCAATGCGCTCGTCGGTCGAGACCTCCTGGAGGATGATCTCCATCGGGAAGAGCGGCGCGAGGTCGTCCGGCCCGACGGGCTCGCCCGTGCCCGGGTGGAGCACGGGTGCCGGCGGCTCGGGCAGGTCGGCGACGATGTTGTACCAGGCCTCGGGCAGCCGGCTCTCGTCGAGGGTGTACTTGACGGTCTCGCCCATGGTCTTCCTCCTCGGCTCGGTCCCTGCGCTCGAGTCTCGCGAATCGCAGCGCGGGTGACAACCGTCGTCCGTGAACGCGAGGACGACGAAGCGCGAGCGCGCGACCCGTCGCTCAGTCGGCCGGCGGAGGCGGGAACCGCTCGTCGCCGCGGAGCGGCGCGAGGTCCTCGTCTGCCTGCGCGTACCCGGCGAAGCGGGGCTCGAGCTCGACCGCGCGCGTCAGGAGGTCGAGCGCCGCGTCGGTGTGACCGGCGCGCGCGTGCGCGCAGGCGAGGTTGTAGTGGACTCCGCCGTTGTCGGGCGTCTCCACGAGATGGCGTTCGAGCACTGCGATCGCCTTGCCCCACTCCTCCGTCGGCCAGTAGCGGAGCGCCTCCGCGGAGCGCTCCCAGCTCGACGGGGTGAATGCCACACCCCTCTTCGCGCCGACCGCGAGGATGGTCGTCCCGCTCGCACCGGTCGCGCCCCGCTTCACGGCGGGATCCGGGACGTGCACCGCCGTCCCCTCGGGAGCGTCGACGGTCTCGCCGTCGAGCGTGAAGGTGGCGTCGCCCGACAGCACGACGTAGAGCTCCTCGTGGGCCTCTCCGTCGGCCTCGTCGTGCTCGCCGATCAACTGCTGTCCGTCCTCGGTCGCGGTCCAGGCGTTGATCCCGAAGGCGCGGATGTCGAGCGTCGAGCGGATCGTGTGCCAGTGCGCCTGGCCGACCGTCACGTGGCCGAGGTCGCGGAGGGCGACGACTGCGTAGCGGTCGCTCATCCAGCCTCCCGGAGGCGCTCGAGGACGACGGGGTCGATCTCGTCCTCGCCGTCGACCCGCTCCTCGAGGTTCTCGACGCCGGCCCAGCCGGCGAGGGTGGTGTGCCCGGCGCGGCCGAGAAGCTCGTCGAGCTCCGCCCGCAGCGCGTCGTCGACGACGACCCATTCCGCGCGCGGCGTCTGGCCGAAGAGGTCGTCGTGGATGCCGTGGAGCCGCCGGAGCTCGCCGAGCGGGTCCACGTGGTCGTCGACGCGCAGGTCGACGAGCGTGTCGGAGAGGCCCGCGTAGCCGCCGTCCCGCTCGACGACGAGTAATGCGGCCGACTGCCGCCCGCGGCTGTCGCCGCCGGCGGCCTCGGCGGCGTCGAGACAGTCGATCAGCCGGACGGCGAGCGGCGTCCCCGCCGTCACCTCGAACATGGCGGCGAGCGCGTCGACCGTCTCGCCGGAGACGAGGATGTTGCCCTGCGCCGCGTATCCGTCGCCGGTGCGCCCGCCCGCCCAGGCATGGCACTCCGCGCCCGTGAAGGTCGCGGCTCGACCCTCGCCGTCCACCACGCCGAGCTGCCGGATCGCGCGTTCGTCGTCCGCTCCGGTGAGCCGGTCAACGACCTCCTCCGCGGACAGCCCCTCGGCGAGGAGCGCCAGCCCCTCTGGGCCGTAGCGCGGGTTCGCATACGCCTGCGTGGCGACCGCGCCCACGTGCGGCGCTGCCCACGGGACGACCGAGCCGACGGCGAGGAACTTCGACTGCGTCGCGACACCCCACTGGCCCGCCTCGAGATCGCACGCGCAGATGGAGTACGTCGCGACGGGCGCCTCAGCCATACGTGATCTCCGTCAGGTCGAGCTCGAGGAGGCCGGGGTCGTCCACGAGGACGCACGAGACCTCGGGTCGCGCGAGCGCCGCCTTCACGCCGGCCGCGTCGACGGCCCGGACGACGACCGGCGTGCCGGCCGCGTGCGCCGCCTCCAGCTCGGCCGGGTCGTCGATCGACTCGAGCACGAGCGCGCCGTCGACGTCGAGTGTCCCATCCAGGGCGATCGCCGGGACGCGCCGGCCGGTCGCCCCGAACCAGCGCGTCGTCACAGCTCGACCGTCTCGCCTGCCGCAGGAGCGAGGAGCTCGATGCCGTCGGGCAGCAGGGCCCGAACAGCATCGGGTGTTCCGGTCAGGAGCGGGAACGTTCCGTAGTGCGAGGCGACAACGCGAGGAGCGCCGACGAGCTCGGCCGCCACGGCTGCCTCCTCGGGCCCCATCGTGAAGTGGTTGCCGATGGGGAGGACGGCGATGTCCGGGGCGTAGATGCGCCGGATGAGCGCCATGTCGCCGAAGACGTTCGTGTCGCCCGCGAAGTAGAGCGACGGGCCGTCGTCGGGCCGGAGGACGAGCCCGCAGGGCTCGCCGAGGTACGTGAAGGATCCGTTCTCGAACGTGCTGGTCGAGTGGTTCGCGTCCGTCAGCGTGATTTGCACATCGCCGAATCGCACGGTGCCGCCCTTGTTCGGCGACTGGCCCATGTCCTGGTCGAGGCCCTTGGTCGAGAGCCAGCCGCGCAGCTCGACCTGCGCGACGACCGGGCAGGAGAAGCGCTCCGCGAGCGTGAGCGTGTCGCCCACGTGGTCGTCGTGGCCGTGGGTGAGCACGACGAGGTCGCACCGTTCGGGCGACTGCTCGCTTCCGGGGCACGAGGGGTTGCCTTCGAGGAACGGATCGACGTAGATGCGCGTACCGGCAGGCGTGTCGAGGCGAAACGCCGCGTGCCCGAGCCACGTGAGCGTGGTCGCCATCGGCGCGAGCGTACCCACTTGCAGGAGATGTCGCACCCTTCATCCAATCTCAACATTGATGTGCAAACCAACCGTGATCGGCGTCGTCTCACGTCGCATCAGTCACCTCGGGCTTCTCCTCGGTAAGACCCAGGGGCTATGCCGCGATGCGGCCTCCCCGCCGGCGTCCCCGGCTCGATCCCGGGAGGGTGTCGCGCGATGGATGACACCTTCCGCCGGCAGTGGGCGATCCAGGTCGCGCGCGAGCGCGCCGACGAGGCGCGCGAGCTCCACCGCCGCTCGGTCGAGGAGGACACCGAGCGCCGCCCGCTCGAGCACTCCCGCTGGCTCGGCCTGCAGGTGCGGGCGCTGCATGCCCTCGTGGTCGTCGCGGAGGAGGGGAGCTTCGTCAACGCCGCACGGCGGCTCGGCTACTCCCGCTCGACCATCAGCCACCAGATCGCGCAGCTCGAGACGGCGGTTGGCGTCTCGCTCCTCGTCCGCGGCAGCGGCTCGCGGTCCGTCACGGTGACGCCGGCCGGGGGGATCGTCGTGGCGCACGGCCGCGCGGTGCTCCGCCTGCTCGAGAACGCCGAGGCGCAGGTTGCCGCGGTCGGCCGCACCGGACGCAAGCGCGGGCTCGTGCCGGGCCTCGTGCGCTGGGACGCCGGCTCGCCGCCGACCGCGCCGGCGAGCTGAGCCTCTGCCGCCCTCGCGGGCGGCGCTTACACCTTCTTCAGAAACGTCGAACATTTCGACGTTTCCTAGGCATCCCGTCGTCGCTGATGTAAACAGCGAGCGCCGCACAGACATCGGGTCGATCCGGCCCGCGGACTGACCCCCGGGCCGGATCTCCCCGATCGACAACGACGGCGAGCGACCATGAAGGCACCGACGCGACAAGACGAGAGCCGGGCCGCGATCGCACCCCTGACGGCGGTCGTGCCCACCGGGGAGCTCGTCTGAGATGGCCGCGCCGCGCACACGGCGGCGCGTTGCGTGGGTGCTCGCCGGAGGGTCTGTCTGTGCGGCCGTCGTCCTGCTCCTCGTGCTCGGCCCGAACACGGACGCGCCGAAGCAGCGCATCTCCAACGTCCCCGCTCAGAAGCCGGAGCGGCAGGTCGAGGCGCCGCTGCCGAAGGAGGCGCGGCAGGTGGCGGTGCGCTTCATCCAGACCGCCGTCGCGCGCGAGGACCTCGAGGAGGCCTGGACGCTCGTCGGCCCGAACCTCCGCGGAGGCCTCACCCGGAAGGAGTGGCTGACCGGCAACAACCCGGTCGTGCCGTACCCGATCGCCAAGCTCGAGGTCGCTCCGTACAAGGTGGACGAGTCATACGAGACGAGCGCCCTGATCGAGGTCGCGCTCCTCCCGCGCAAGGGGTCCGGCGTCCGGGCCCAGGTCTTCTTTCTCGGCCTCGTCAAGGTCGGCTCGGGCTCCCGGGCCCGCTGGGTAGTCGACAACTGGGTGCCGAGAGCGTCGGCGGTGGTGCCGCGATGAGCAACGTCGCCGACAGCGCCGAAGCCGCAGCCAACGGACGCGCGACGCCCTTCCTGCCCGGTGTCCTCCCGGGCACGTCCGACGACGTGCTGTTCGACGAGGTGGTCGACGGGCCGGAGGTCGAAGCGCGTGACTACTGGGCGGGCGTCTGGCTGCGGCTCCGGCGCGACAGGCTGGCGCTGGCGGGCGGGGTGTTCATCATCCTGCTGTTCTTCGTCGCGTTCGCCGGCGCGCCGATCGCCGAGCGGATGCTCGGGCACGGGCCGAACGAGCCGTTCCTCGTCTCGGGCGGGCTCGACGAGGACCAGCTCCCCGCCGGGCCGTGGACGTACGTCGGGAAGCTGACCGAGGACGGCGAGATCGAGCAGCAGCTGTTCGTGCTCGGCTCGGACTCGACGCTCGCGCGCGACGAGTTCCTGCGGCTGCTCTACGGAGCCCAGGTGTCGCTCGAGGTGGGCGTCGGAGCGACGCTCCTCTCGCTCTTCCTCGGGACGCTCCTGGGCGCGATCGCCGGCTTCTTCCGCGGCTGGGCCGACACGACGATCTCGCGGATGGTCGACCTGACGATGGCCTTCCCGTACCTCCTCTTCGTCATCACGCTCGCCGCGACCCTCGGCACGCGGCTCAACGGCGTGACCCTCGGGTTCCTCGGCGAGGGGGTCGTCACGCTCGTCCTCGTCTTCGGGCTGCTCGGCTGGTTCTACTCGGCCCGCGTGATGCGGAGCGTGGCGCTGTCGATTCGCGAGAAGGAGTTCGTCGAGGCAGCCCGCATGGTCGGCGCGAGCAACTGGCGGATCGTCCGCTCGCACGTCTTCCCGCATCTCGTCGGGCCGCTCATCGTCCTGGCGACGCTCAACGTTGCGGCGTTCATCCTCGCCGAGGCCGGGCTCTCGTTCCTCGGGCTCGGGATCCAGCTGCCGACCGCGAGCTGGGGGACGCTGCTCGCGGACGCCCCGCAGTACTACACCTCCCGGCCGCTCCTGATGGTCTGGCCCGGGATCGCGCTGCTCCTCACGACGCTCGCCTTCAATCTGCTCGGCGACGGGCTGCGCGACGCCTTCGACCCGAGGGGCTCTCGCTGATGCCCCCGCTCTCCGACCGTCCGACTGATCCGACTGAAAGGAGCGACATGTTCGGCAAACGACTGCTCGGGGTCGTCTTCGCGATCTCGAGCATCGCCCTGCTCGTCGCAGCGGCGTCGACCGCCGCGCCGACCGCGAAGCGCGGCGGCACGTTCACGTTCGAGATCTCGACCGATGTGGACTACATCGATCCGCAGCTCTCGTACTACGGCGAGACGTGGAAGCTCGAGGCGGCGACCGCCTGCAAGCTCATGAACTGGCCGGACAAGGAAGGTGCGGCCGGCGCCGTAGCGACGCCCGAAGTGGCCGCAGGCCTCCCCGTCGTCTCCCGGGACGGCAAGACGTACACGTTCACGATCAAGCCGGGCTTCCGGTTCTCGAACGGCCAGGCCGTCACCGCGCGAAGCTTCGTCGACTCCTTCAACCGGTTCGCGAACCCGCGGATGCAGTCGACGGGCGTGCAGTTCCTCGACATCGTGCAGGGCGCCCAGGCCGTGGTCGACGGCAAGGCCCGCACGATCTCGGGCGTCCGCGCCCAGGGCAACAAGTTCGTCGTCCGCCTGACCAAGGCGTCGCCGGACTTCCTCGCCCGCCTGACCATGCCGTTCATGCAGGCGATCGACACCAACCTCGCCCGCCAGATCGACGCGAACGGGATCAACCAGTACGCGTCGTGCGGTCCGTACTACTTCTCGTCGCGGACACCGGGCCGCTCGATCACGCTCAAGCGCAACCCGAACTACAAGGGCGGCCGCGCGGCGAACGTCGACACGATCCAGGTGAACGTCGGCAACGACATCGCGGTGCAGTACCAGAACGTCGAGCGGGGCACGTCCGACTACGCCTCGACCGGCATCCCGCCGACCGAGTGGAAGAACGTCGTCTCCAAGTACGGGCTGAACAGGAAGGACGGCCGCGTGCAGGTCCGCTCGCTCCTGGACATCCGCTACGTCGCGATGAACCACTCGCGGCCGCTCTTCAAGGACAACCCGGGGCTCGCGAAGGCCGTCAACTGGGCCGTCGACCGCCAGGCGTTCTCGGCCCAGGGCGGGTACCTCTACGGCAAGCGGACCGGGCAGATCCTCCCGCCCGGGATGCTCGGCTACAAGCCGCAGGGCGTCTACCCGCTGCGGCTCACCGGGAACACGAACAAGCAGGCCCGCAAGCTCGCCGAGGGCAACCTCCGCGGCGGCAAGGCCGTCCTCTGGTCGTCGAACTCGGGAATCGCGCCGCTCCAGGCGCAGTTGATCCAGTACAACCTGAAGCAGATCGGCCTCGACGCCGAGATCCGCCTGCTCCCGCGGGCACAGCAGTTCACGAACGCCGGCAACCCGCAGACGGCGACGTTCGACATGACGATCGAGCGGTGGGGCTCGGACTACGCCGACCCGTACGACTTCGTGAACATCCTGCTCGACGGGGCGCAGGTCACGAACCCGCAGCACAACAACTACGCGTACTTCAACGTCGCGAAGTACAACCGCCAGATGACGGCCGCGTCGCTCCTGACGGGGTCGAAGCGAGGCACGGCGTACGCAGCGCTCGACGGCGCGATGATGCGTGAGAACCCGCCCTGGGCTCCGCTCGTCAACTCGAACGACCGGATCTTCCTGTCGTCCCGCGTCGGCTGCGTCACCGTGAACGAGGCCCACGGCAGCGGGCCGGTCCTCAACGCGGTGTGCATCAAGTAACGACCGAACCCGAGGGTGGGCCGGCCGAGCCGGCCCACCCTCACCGACACGACACGACATGCTGAGCTACCTCACACGACGCATTCTCTGGGCGGGCTTCCTCTTCCTCGGGGTGACGCTCATCACGTACGTCCTCTTCTTCCTTCTGCCGGCCGACCCGGCGCGGCTCGCCGCGGGCAAGTCGGCCACGGCGGAGGACGTCGAGCGGGTCGCGCACCAGCTCGGGCTCGACCGCCCCGTGCACGAGCAGTACGGGCTGTTCCTCAAGCGGCTCGTCGTCGACCAGTCCCTCGGGCGCTCGTACGCGAACCGCCGCGAGGTCAACGAGATGGTCGGTGAGGCGGTCCCCGTCACCGCGGCGCTCGTCCTCGGCGGCGCCGTCCTCTGGATGCTGATCGCCCTGCCGATCGGGATCCTCTCGGCCCTCCGGCCGCGATCGCTGCTCGACAGGGGGGCGATGATCTTCATCCTCATCGGGATCTCCGCCCCGGTCGTATGGATCGGGCTGCTCCTCCAGTACTTCGTCGGCTTCCGCTGGGGCCTGACGCCGAACGCCGGGTACTGCGACGTCATCGACCCGCCCGAGGGCGCCTCGTGCGGCGGGCCTGCCGACTGGGCGTACCACATGATCCTGCCCTGGCTCACCTTCGCGATCCTCTTTGCAGCGAGCTACGCCCGGATGATCCGGTCGAACGTGATGGACACGCTCGGTGAGGACTACGTCCGTACCGCGCGGGCGAAGGGCGCCCCCGAGAGCGTCGTCGTCCGCCGCCACGTGCTGCGGAATGCGCTGCTTCCGATCGTGACGATGCTCGGCCTCGACATCGGGGTCGCGCTCGGTGGCGCGATCTTCACCGAGGCGATCTTCAACCTTCCGGGGCTCGGGCGCCTCGCGCTCAACAGCGTTCTCAACCTCGACCTGCCGACGATGCAGGGCGTGATCGTGTTCGCGACGCTCGCGATCATCCTCCTGAACCTCATCGTCGACATCGTCTACGCGTACATCGACCCCCGGATCCGGCTCGTATGACGTCCACGGCCGCCGAGCCTCTCGAGCAGACGGACGGCGAGGAGGCGCCGCTCCTCGACGTGCGCGACCTGCGGACGTACTTCAAGACCGACGACGGCATCGTCCGGGCCGTCGACGGCGTCTCGTTCTCCGTCCGGTCGGGACAGACGCTCGGCGTCGTCGGCGAGTCCGGCTCGGGGAAGAGCGTGACGATGATGTCGATCCTCGACCTCAACCCGAAGCCCGGCCGCATGTCGCTCGCGGACGGCACGCCGCCGGGGCCGCAGATGGACGCGTTCCTCCACGGCACGAAGAAGCACACGTCGATCTCGACCGGGCAGGCGCTGTTCCGGGGCGAGAACCTCCTCCAGGCGTCGAAGCGGCGGCTGCGCACCCTGCGCGGGCGGGAGATCTCGATGATCTTCCAGGACCCGATGACGTCGCTGAACCCGGTCCTGTCGATCGGCAACCAGCTCGTCGAGGCGGTCATGCTGCACCGCGACGTCACGTCCCGGCAGGCGCGCGAGCTCGCGATCGCCGGGCTGCAGGAGGTCGGCATCCCGCGTCCGGAGCGCCGGATCGACGACTACCCCCACCAGTTCTCGGGAGGCATGCGCCAGCGCGTGATGATTGCGATGGCGCTCATCAACGACCCGGCGCTGCTGATCGCCGACGAGCCGACGACCGCGCTGGACGTGACGACGCAGGCGCAGATCCTCGGCCTGATCCAGCAGCTCCAGGCAGACCACGGGACGGCGGTCGTCCTCATCACCCACGACCTCGGCGTCGTGGCGGAGACCGCGGACGACATCGTCGTCATGTACGCCGCGCGCGTCGCCGAGCAGGCGCCGGTGTTCTCGCTCTTCGAGCAGCCGCAGCACCCCTACACGTGGGGGCTCCTCGGCTCGCTTCCGCGCCTCGACGTCGAGCTCGAGCGGCTCGCGCAGATTCGAGGACAGCCACCGTCGCTTCTGCGGCCGCCGAGCGGCTGCCGGTTCCGGCCGCGTTGCGGATACGCCTTCGACCGCTGCCGCGCCGAGCTGCCCGAGGCGACGCCGGCGACGTTCGACCCGGACCACCTCGATGCGTGCTTCCTCTCCGAGGAGCGGAAGCGCCAGGAGTCCACTCGCGTCGTCCGCGAGCTCGGTCTCGCCGAGGAAGCGGCATGAGCGACGTCCTGCTCGAGGTGGAGAACGTCACGAAGCACTTCCCGATCACGCAGGGGATCGTCTTCAAGAAGGAGGTCGCGTCGGTCAGGGCGCTCGACGGCGTCTCCCTCACCGTGCGCCGCGGCGAGACGCTCGGGATCGTCGGCGAGTCGGGGTGCGGGAAGTCGACCCTGGCGCGCGTGATCCTGCGCCTGCTCGAGCCGACGAGCGGGACGGTCCGCTTCGACGGGACCGACATCACGCAGCTCGACCAGCAGGACATGCGGCGGTTCCGCCGCGAGCTGATGATGATCTTCCAGGATCCGTACGCGTCCCTGAACCCGCGTAGACGGGTCGGGTTCACCGTCGCCGAGCCGCTCGAGGTGCACGGGCTCGGCACCGAGGCCGAGCGGAAGCGCCGCGTCCAGGACCTGCTCGAGGTGGTCGGCCTCAACCCCGAGCACTACAACCGGTTCCCGCACGAGTTCTCCGGCGGTCAGCGCCAGCGGATCGGCATCGCGCGAGCGCTCGCCGTCAACCCGAAGCTGATCGTCGCCGACGAGCCGGTCTCCGCGCTCGACGTCTCGGTGCAGGCGCAGATCCTCAACCTGCTGAAGGACCTCCAGTCGGAGTTCGGCCTGACCTACATCTTCATCGCCCACGACCTGAGCGTCGTCCGCCACATCTCGGACCGCGTCGCGGTCATGTACCTCGGGAAGGTCGTCGAGCTCGCGCGCTCACGCGACCTGTACCGCGCGCCGCGCCATCCGTACACCGGCGCTCTGCTGTCGGCGGTGCCGATCGCGAACCCGCGCCGCGGGCGAGGCCGGAGCGCGCTCGTTCTCACCGGCGACGTGCCGAACCCGATCAACCCGCCGAGCGGGTGCCGGTTCCACCCTCGCTGCCCGCGGGCCGCAGAGGCGTGCGCGATCGACGACCCCGAGCTCGTCCTCCACGGCGAGGCGCACGAGACCGCCTGCTTCCTGCCGCTCGAACGGTGGCCGCTGACGGCGGAGCAGATGCGCCGTCCGGAGCGCGAGCTCGTACCGACGGGGCGCATCGCGCCGGACGAGTCCGTCGCGGCGGAGGTGGCGGCGCCGTGATCCTCCGGGGGCTCCGCTCGCTTGCGATCGCGCTGGTGTGCGCCTTCGGGGTGACCGCGCTTGCCTCGCTGCTCATCGGGCTGGCCGCCGACGTGTCCGCCGTGCGGGCCCTCTCCGGCGGCTACCTGCTCACGGGCTCGCTGCTCTTCACCGCGGGGGCGCTCGTCGGCCTCCGCGATCCGGCCCGCGCACGCGAGCGCGAGCGACGAACGCGCCGTGTCTCCCCGGGCGGCCTCGCGAGCTGGTCGGACGCGTTCCATCTCTCGGCGCTCCTCGTCGGGCTCGGGCTCAGCCTCGTCCTCGTCGGGATCGCCCTCAGCCCGCGAGCGTCGTTCACGTGATGCCGTCGCTTCGACCGGACGTCGGGGGGGCCTGCGAGGCCGCGCGTCTCAGGGCGTCGCTCGCGCTCGATGACGCGCACGACGACGACTTCGACCTCCTGCTGCTGGAGCGCCACCTGACGCGCTGCCCCGAGTGCTCCGATGTCGTCGCGGGGATGAGGGCCGCCGCGTCGGCCGTCCGGGGGACGCCGCTCGCGCCGCACCGGTGCGACGTCGCCGTCGCCCGCCACGACGCGCGGCGCCTGCCCTGGGCGAACGTCACGGTCGCGCTGATGACGCTGGCCGTGGTCGGCGTCACACTGCCGCAGGCGTCGTCCCCGAGCTCACCCGACGAGACGCCGCGCCTCGCGGCGCCGCCGCCGAGGCTTCCCATCGGACAGCGTCTCGCCGCGGAGGACTTCGCCCCGCGTGGTCGCGTCGACGGCTCGACGACGCCGGTCCAGTCGTAACGCAGCAAGAACGATCAAGCGCCGGCGCGGCCGCCCGGGCAGGCTGCGGGGAATGGCGCTGCCCGCGGTGGACACGTTCGCACGATTCGTCGACGAGCTCGCCGACCGCCTCGACGATCACGCGGCGACCGGTCGCGACCTCGCGTCGAGCGTCTTCCTCTCGCGGTTCCACCTCCATCGAGTCGTCGTGGCGACCGCGGGAGAGAGTCCGGCCCGGCTTCGGCGCCGCGTGCTCCTCGAACGCGCGGCGTACCGCCTCCTGACGAGCGGGAACGGCGTCCTCGAGGTCGCGCACGAGGCGGGCTACTCCTCGAACGAGGCGTTCACGCGGGCGTTCCGGCGGGCGTACGGCGCCGCGCCGTCCGCCTGGCGGGCGCAGCCCGGACGCATCGAGCTCACCACGCCCAACGGCGTCCACTTCCATCCACCCGGCGGCCTCCGGCTGCCCGCACGAGACGAGGTGACATCCATGGACCTACTCGCGAAGCTCCTCGAGCACCACGTCTGGCTCGTCGGTGAGATCGTCGACCGAGCTGGACGTCTGCCGGACGACCGGCTCGACGAGCCGATCACGGTCTCCGTCGAGGGGATCGACGACGACATGACGCTTCGGTCGCTGCTCTCCCGGCTCGTCGGCCAGATGGACATGTGGAACGCGGCGATGGAGAGCCGTGCGTACGACTTCGAAGTCGAGCGCGGCGAGTCGCTGCGGTCGATTCGCGCACGTCTCGACAGCGCCGGGCCGGCGTTCCTCGCGCACGCCGACGAGGTGATCGCAGAGAACCGGCTCGACGAGACGTTCGTCGACGCGACGTGCGACCCGCCGCGGGTGTTCACGTACGGAGGGATGCTCGGGCACGTCCTCACGTTCGCCGCGCACCGGCGGACGCTCGTGATCGGTGCGCTCCATTCGTCCGGGATCACCGATCTCGAGGCGGGCGACCCGATGCGGTGGGTCGCGGAGGCGGCGTAGCGCCCGTCTAGAGCGGCAGCGCCTCGGCCGCGTCGCGCGCCAGGTCGACGAGCGGCTGCACGAAGAAGAACGAGCCGATCGTGACGACGACCGCCGCGCCCACCGCGGCGTCGAGCAGGTGGTCGCGACGCGGGGAGCCGCCGGCGGCGACGACGCCCTCCGGCAGCTCGCCGCCCTGGCGCATGAAGAGCGCTCGGACGATGTTCAGGTAATAGGCGAGCGAGAGGGCCGTCGCCAGGACACCGATCACGACGAGCCACCACCAGCCGGCGTCGTAGATCGCCGAGAAGACGAGGAGCTTCCCGAGGAAGCCGCCGGTCAGCGGGAAGCCCGCCATGCTGAGCACGAAGATCCACATCGCGACGCCGAGGAACGGCCGCTCCCAGCCGAGCCCCTCGAGCGAGGAGAGCGTGACCGCGCGTCCCTGCTCCCGCTCGCGCGCCGCGACGACGGCGAACGCCCCGATCGTCGCCGCCGCGTACGGCACGAAGTAATAGAGGAGCGCGGTGGCGCCGTTCTGGCTGTTCGCCGCCACCGCGATGAGCAGGAACCCGGCGTGCGAGACGGAGGAGTAGGCCAGCATCCGCTTCACGTCGCTCTGGGCGATCGCGGCAAGGTTGCCGATCGCGAGCGAGGCGATTGCGAGCACCGCGACGGCGATCGTCCAGATCTCGGACTGCTCGGGGAACGCGGTGACGAGGATCCGGTACATCAGGGCGAGCCCTGCGACCTTCGTCGCCGCGCCCATGAACGCGGTCACCGAGGTCGGCGCCCCCTGGTACACGTCCGGCGTCCACATGTGGAACGGCGCCGCCGAGACCTTGAAGCCGAGCCCCGCGAGGATCATCGCCATCCCCGTGACGAAGAGGGGATCGTCGGCGCCCGGCGCCTCCTGGATCGCCGAGAACCCGAGCTCGCCCGTCGCGCCGTAGACGAGCGCGCAGCCGAAGAGGAGGATTCCGGAGCCGAAGCTGCCGACGATGAGGTACTTGAGGCCCGCCTCGAGCGACTCGCGTCGATGCGTGTCGAGCGCGCAGAGGACGTAGAGCGCGATCGAGAACCACTCGAGCGCGAGGAACATCGTCATGAGGTTGTCGGCGGAGACGAAGAACACCATCCCGGCCGCGGACGCAGCCATGAGCGCGTAGTACTCGCCGACGTGGTCGCGGCGCCCGTCGCCCCACGAGAGCAAAGCGACGCAGAGGCCGACGAGCGCGATCACGACGGCCGCGGCGGCACCGAAGCGGTCGCGCGTCATCGACTCGGCGATGAGCGACGACCCCTCCTCGGAGCGGTCGAAGACGACGGCGGACAGCACGGCCGACGCGGCGAAGCCGGCGACCGAAACGGACACCGCGAACGCACGGACGGCGTGCCGGGGGTAGAAGACCCCGCCGAGCAGCGTCAGAGCGGAGACGGCGAGCAGCGCCAGCGTCGGCGAGAGCGCGAGCCAGTCGACGTTCGGCGTGTCGATCATCCGGACTCGAGCCCCCCGCCGCCCTGGGTCGAGATGAACGCGGCGGGATCGTCCGCAGGGAACGACCGCTCGCTGATCGCGGCCGGCCAGGCGGAGAGGGCCGCGAGGATCACGACGAGCGGGACGACGAGCGCGAGCTCGCCGCTCACGAGGTCGCCCGCGTCCTCCCCGACAGCGCTTCCACGCCGCTCGTGGAGGATCGCCGAGATCAGCCGCAGCGCATAGAGCGCCGCGAGCACGATCGCCGCGGCGCCGACCGCCGCGTAGCCCCAGCCGTGGGAGAACACCCCGGCGAGAATCGCGAACTCACCCGCGAAGTTCGCCGAGCCGGGCACGGCGAGCGTGAACATGCCGAGCGTCAGCACGAGGGTCGCGAGGATCGGGCGTCCCTTCGCCATGCCGCCGAGCTCCGCGAAGCGCCCCGTCCCGGTGCGCGACTCGATCATCGCCGCGAGGAGGAAGAGGCCCGCGGAGACGAGGCCGTGGCTCACGGAATGGAGCACCGCCCCGTCGAGGCCGAGGTCGGTGACGGCGAAGATGCCGAGCACGATCAGCCCCATCTGGCCCATCGACGAGTACGCGATCACCCCGCGGACGTCGGGCTGGCGGAACGCGAGGACGGAGCCGTAGACGAGCGTCGCGGTCGCGAGCACGAGCACGAGCTCACGGAAGTTGTCGACCGGCTCCGGGAAGTGCGGGAGCACGATCCAGACGAGCCCGAAGACCGCCGCCTTCGAGACGACGCCCGAGAGGATCGCCGCGAGCTCGGGCGGCGCCTCGGTGTACGCCGTGCGCAACCAGCCGTGGAACGGGAGCAGCGGCGCCTTCACCGCGAACGCCGCGAGGAACCCGAGGAACACCCAGTCGTTCGAGCTCGTCCCGATCTGCGAGAGGAGGAACGTCCCCTGCGTGATCCCGAACGCGATGATCGACGCGAGCATCAGCAGCGAGCCGGCCATCGTGTAGAGCACGAACGTCACCGTCGCCTTGACGCGGGCCGGGCCGCCCCAGACGCCGATCAGGACGTAGATCGGGATCAGCATCGCCTCGAAGAAGATGTAGAAGAGGATGAGATCCTGGGCCGCGAAGACCCCGACGAGCGACCCGATGAGGAACAGCATCAGGCCGTAGTAGGCGCGCGGCCGCTCGCGTCCAGCCCACAGCCCGTAGCCGACGGCGGCGGCGCCGACGACGACGGTCAGCCCGACGAGCCAGTACTGGAAGCCGTACAGCCCGACTGCGTAGGAGATCCCGAGCTCGGAGAACCACTCCCGCTCGGTCGAGAACTGCTGGGCGTCGCTCGCGAAGTCGAAGTTCCGTGCGGCGCCCACCCAGAGGCCGACCTCCGCGAGCACGGCCATCAACGCGAGCCCTCCGGTCGTCTCGCGCGAGAGCGGCAGGGCCCACACGAGGAGAGCGGCGGCGAGCGGCACGACGATGAGAAGGGTCGTCAGCACGGCTCAGCGCACCACGAGGAAGACGAGGGCCAGGATCGACACGGTGACGGTGATGGCGAGGACGTAGGTGCGCAGCAGCCCGCTCTGGGCGCGCGCCGCGATGCCGGCGGCATCGAGCGTCCCGTCCGCGACCTCGTCCAGCCCGCCCTGGACGACGGGCGTCTCGACCCGGTCGCGCAGCAGGACTGCGAGGGCGCGTGCCGGGCGCGCGAAGACCGCGTCGTAGAGCTCGTCGAACCAGAGCTTGTGCTCCAGCGTCGTCCGGATGGCGCCGTCCCGTACGAGCTCGCGGCCCGCCTCGAAGGCGCGCCAGGCGAGGTACGAGCCGAGGAGCCCGAGCGTCACGGCGATGGCGCTCGTCAGCCATTCCTGCCCGGTGGTCGGGTGGACGAGCGGTTCCACGACCGGATCGAGAAACTGGTCGAACGGGTCCCAGACGCCCGGGATCTGCAGCAGGCCCGCGACCGTCGAGCCGACCGCCAGCACGCCGACCGGGACGAGCATCCAACGGGAGCCCTCGCCGTGGTGGGCGTGCGAGTCGTCGACGTGCGCGACCTCGGCCGGCTTGCCGCGGAAGACGAGGAAGTAGAGCCGGAATGCGTACATGCCGGTGAGGAGCGCGCCGACGAGCCCGCCGACGAAGAGGGTCCAGCCGAGGACGCCGCCCTCGGCGAGGGTCGCGGCGAGGATCGCATCCTTCGACCAGAACCCGGCGAAGATCGGTATGCCGACAAGCGCGAGCGTGCCGATCAGGAACGTCGCATGGGTGTACGGCAGCTTCGCGCGCAGCCCGCCCATCTTCCGGATGTCCTGCTCGCCGCCCGAGTGGTGGATGACGACGCCGGCTGCGAGGAAGAGGAGCGCCTTGAAGAACGCGTGCGTGAAGAGGTGGAACATCGCGAAGCCGTACGCGCCGATCCCCGCGGCGACGAACATGTAGCCGATCTGGCTCATCGTCGAGTACGCGATCACCCGTTTGATGTCCCACTGCACGAGCGCGACGACGCCTGCGACGAGCAGGGTCACGAGGCCGAGGATCGCCGCGAGGTGCTGGACCTCCGGCGCCGCCTCGAAGACGGGGTGCGTGCGGCAGATGAGGTAGACGCCCGCGGTGACCATGGTCGCGGCATGGATGAGCGCGGAGACCGGGGTCGGGCCTTCCATCGCATCGGGTAGCCAGGTGTGGAAGGGGATCTGCGCCGATTTCGCGACCGCGCCGCCGAGAAGACCGAGCGCGACGAGCGTCACGACGGTGTCCGAGAGCTCCCCGGACTCGGCGGCGTCGAACACGACGCCGTAGTCGAGGCTCCCAACGTGGAAGATCAGGAGGAAGAACCCGAGCGCCATGATCGCGTCGCCGAGCGCGTTGATGACGAACGCCTTCTTCGCGGCCTCGACGGCGGAGCGGCGCTCGTGGTGGAAGCCGATCAGGAGGTAGGACGCGAGCCCGACGAGGCCCCAGCCGATGAGCAGCATCAGCAGGTTCCCGCCCTGGACGAGCATCAGCATCGAGAAGACGAAGAACGACATGTACGCGAAGTAGCGCCGCTCCTCGTCGTCGCCGGCCATGTAGCCGTTCGAGTAGGCGACGATCAGTCCGCCGACGCCGGTGACGATGAGCATCATCACGAGCGAGAGCGGGTCGACGAGGAGCTCGAGCCCGACCTCGAACTCGCCCGCTTTCAGCCACGTCCAGGCCGTCGTCAGCTCGACGCGGTCGTCCGGCTCGCGGCCGAGCGAGTCCACGAACGCGGCGACCGCTCCCGCGAACCCGACGAACACCGACAGGGTCGAGATGAGGCCCGCCTGCCGCCGCGTGATGCGCGTCCCGGCGAGCACGATCGCGAGGAACCCCGCGAGCGGGGCGAGGAGGCAGAGCCAGCCGCCGACAACCATCAGGAGGTCACTAGCCCCGGAGCTCCGTGAACTGGTCGACGTCGAGCGCGAGGTTCCGCCTCGCCATCGCGACGATCAGCCCGAGCCCGACGCACACCTCGGACGCGGCGACGGCCATCACGGCGAGCGCGAAGATCTGCCCGTCGAGCTCGCCGTAGAGGCGTGAGAACCCGACGAACGCGAGGTTCGCCGCGTTGAGCATGATCTCGAGCGAGAGCAGCACGATCAGCGGGCTGCGGCGGAGCAGCACGCCCGCGATGCCGGTCGCGAAGAGGATCGCGGAGATCGCGAGGTACCAGGGAACGCCGGGGCCGAGCATTACCGGGTGGTCTCCGCGTCCAGCCGCTCCTCGGCCTCCGAGCGCATGCCGAGGACGACGCCGCCGATCGCGGCGACGAGCAGCACGATCGACGTGATCTCGAACGCGAGCAGGTGGTCGGTGAGGAACAGCCGGCCGATCTCCGCGGGCGAGCCGAACGCGCGCGTGATGTCGGCCTCGTCCGAGAGGCGGTCGCTCGCGTCGAGCATGATCGCGACGAGCGTGACCGCGAGGAGCGATGCCGCCGCGATCACCGACGCCGTCTGGATGAAGCGTGTGCCGCCGGCCCACGGCGCGTCGGCGCGCCCGCCGAGGTAGGCGATCACGAAGAGGAACATCACCATGACGGCGCCGGCGTAGACGAGCACCTGCGCGACGGCGACGAACTCGCCCGACGCGAGCAGGTAGAGCACCGCGAGCGAGGCGAGGTTGCCGATCAGGGAAAGCGCTGACGAGAACGGGTTCGAGGCCGTCACGACCTTGAGGCCCGTCGCGATGCACGCAGCGGCCGCCGCGAGCCAGATCACCCAGACGATGACGTTCTCCATCTCTGGTCTACGACTCGCGCTTGTAGGCGGGGATCGGGGTGTCGAAGAGCTCGGGGTCCTGCACGGGGATCCGCTTGATCGGCTCCGCGAGGAGCATGTCCTTCGTGTAGATCAGGTCGTCGCGCGAGTACTCCGAGAGCTCGAACTCGTTGCCGAGCGTGATCGCGTCGAACGGGCACGCCAGCTCGCAGTACCCGCAGAAGATGCAGCGCGAGAGGTTGATCTCGTAGATGCGCGCGTAGCGCTCGCCCGCGGAGACCCGGTTGTCGGGCGTGTTCTCCTCGGCGACGACGCGGATGCAGTCCGCCGGGCAGGCCGCTGCGCAGAGCGAGCAGCCGACGCACTTCTCGAGCCCGTTGACGTGCCGGTGGAGCCTGTGCCGGCCGCGGAACCGCGGGTACACCGGGCGCTTGAACTCCGGGTACTGCTGCGTGATCGGCTTCTTGAAGATGTGCTTGAAGGTGACGCCGAAGCCCTTGAGTGTCCCGAACGGCTGCATCAGCGTCGGAACCCTAGATCCAGACCACCAGGAGGGCCGTCACGACCGCGTTGATCGTGGCGACGGGGAGCAGGACCTTCCAGCCGAAGCGCATCAGCTGGTCGTAGCGGAGCCGCGGGAGCGTCGTGCGCATCCAGATGAAGAAGAAGAGGAGCAGGCACAGCTTCAGCAGGAACCAGACCGGGCCGGGGAGCCACGGCCCGTGCCAGCCGCCGAGGAAGAGCGTCACGGCGAGCGCCGAGAGCGTAATGAGGTTGATGTACTCCGACATCGAGTAGAGCCCGAAGCGCATCCCGCCGTACTCCGTGTGATAGCCCGCGACGAGCTCCTGCTCCGCCTCCGGGAGATCGAACGGGGCGCGGGAGGTCTCGGCGGTGCCGGCCAGGATGAACACCGCGAAGCCGACGAGCTGCGGGAGCACGTACCAGAGCTCCGCCTCCTGCGCGGCGACGATGTCGACGAGCGAGAGCGAGCCGGCCATCAGGATCACGCCGAGCACCGACAGCGCGAGCGACACCTCGTAGGAGACGAGCTGTGCGCAGGTCCGCATCGAGCCGAGCAGCGAGAACTTCGAGTCGGACGCCCAGCCGCCGACGATGAACCCGTAGATCCCGATCGAGCCGACGGCGAAGATGAGGAGCAGCGCGATCGGCAGGTCGGCGACGTACCCGTTCACCTGGTAGCCCGCGATCTCCCAGCCCGGGCCCCAAGGGATCACCGAGAACGTCGTCAGCGCGGTGAAGGCGGCAAGGAACGGAGCGAGGATGTAGAGCCCGTCGATCGCGGCGGCGGGGAAGAAGCTCTCCTTCCGGATGAGCTTGACGAGGTCGGCGATCGGCTGCAGCAGCCCGTACGGCCCCGCGCGGTTCGGCCCGTAGCGGAGCTGCATCCGCCCCATCACCTTGCGCTCGATGAGCGTCAGGTACGCGAACCCGAAGAGGACGAGGTTGATGACGATGAGCGACTTGATGAGCGCGATCCACCACGGCTCGCCGGCGTCGCCGGCGGCTGCGAGGAGCCACGTCATGCGCGCACGACCTCGACGTCGAGATGGAGGTCGGCGGCGTGCTCCTCGGCGACGCGGGCGACCCCCTCGACGAGCTTGCGGTCGATGCGGGCGCGAAGCTCCACCGACGTGCCGTTCGAGCGGAGTGAGACGAGGTCGCCGGTCCCGATCCCGCGCCGGTCGGCGTCCGCCGCCGACAGGCCGACCTCGCGCTCGGGACGCTGGAACTGGAGCTCGGGCACGCGCTCGACGTGATGGCCGGAGAAGAGCGGCCGGTAGCGCAGGAGCCTGAGCGTGCCCACGAAGTGGTCGGTCTGCGCGTCGCCCTGCGGCGCCGGCGTCTCCCGTGCCGGGGCCGGTGCCGCATACGGCGCGCGCGCGGGTAACGGAGCGCGCTCACTGAGCGTCGACAGCTCGAGCCCGTCGTAGATTCGCCCGGAGAGCTCTCCGAAGACGACGGCCGGGTGGGGAGAGAGCTCCGCGTCGAAGCGGGCGGCGAGCTTCGCGAGCCAGGCGAGCTCGTCGGGCACGGGCGGCGTGACTGCCCGGCGGAGGCGCTGCACTCGGCCCTCGAGGTTCATCGACGTCCCCTCGCGCTCGAGTGACGCGGTGCCGGGCAGCACGAGGTCGGCCCAGCCGGTCGCGAGGGACGGGAACATCGTGATCGCGAGCACCCGGTCGGCCTTCTCGGCCAGCGCCCGGACGCCCGGGTCGGAGGCCGCCTCGTCGCCCGAGACGACGAGGAGCCCGATCCCCTCGAGCTCGACCTCCTCCTCGTCGGCTGCAGCCGCCCACGCTTCGGCCACACCGCGCGCGTTCGGCGTGGCCGGAAGGTGGAACGCGGCGCAGCCGGGCTTCGTCTCGAACCCGAGCGCGTGCGCCGCCTCGGCGAGGCGCGCGCCGCCGCCACCGCCGGCGCCCGACCAGATCAGCACCGCCCGCTCGCTGTCACGCAGGCGCTTGCCGACGGCGCTCCGCGAGCCGACGAGGGCCTGGAGCGCATCGGCGGCGCTGCCGGGTGACGTCGGCGTGCTGCCCGCGGCTCCGATGGTGATGATCTCCGCGCCGTTCCGACGCGCCTGCTTCAGCCACAGGTCGACGGCGGGCGCGCGATCGACGACCGCCTCGTCGCCGACGACGACGGCGATCTCGGCGGCTCCGATCGTGGACAGCGGCGCGCGAAACGCGTCGAGCGCGGCGGACGTCGATTCGTGGAGGACGGCCGAGTGCGCGCCGAGCCCTCGCCGCATGAGCACCGCCAGCCCGTACGCGATCTCGGTGGTCTCCGAGCCCGAGAGGGCCGTCACGATGCCGCCGCCCGCCCCGCGGAGCAGCTCCTCCGCGCGGTCGAGCGCGGCCTCCCAGGCGATCGGCTCGAGCCCGAGCTCGCCGCGGGAGAGTGGCTCGATCACGCGGTCGGAGGCGCCGAGGTGCGGGAAGGTGAAGCGGCCCTTGTCGCAGAGCCAGCCGGCGTCGATCTCCGGGTGGTTGCGCGACTGCACCCGCTTGACCTGCCCCTCGCGTGTCGTCGCGCGGACGTTGCAGCCCGCGGGGCAGAGACCGCACACGGTCGGCACGTCCTGGATCTCCCATGGGCGCGCCTGGAACCGGTACTGCGTCGACGTCAGCGCCCCGACCGGGCAGAGCTCGATCACGTTGCCCGAGAACGGCGCCCGGTACGGGTCCTCGCCGAACGTCGCGATCTCCGAGTGCGCACCGCGGTTCCGCGCGATCAGCTGACCGTCCTCGGCCACGTCGCTCGAGAACCGTGTGCACCGGTAGCAGAGGATGCAGCGCTCGCGGTCGAGCGCGATCAGCGGCGACACCGGGATCGGCTTGTCGAAGGTCATCTTCGGGAAGGTCATCCGTGTCGAGCCCGGCCCGTAGCGGAACGTCAGGTCCTGCAGCGGGCACTCGCCCCCCTTGTCGCAGACGGGGCAGTCGAGCGGATGGTTGACGAGGATGAACTCGAGCGTCCCCTGCTGTCCGTCCGCCGCGCGCTGCGACGTCGTCGCGGTGCGCACGACCATGCCCTCCTGCGCGGTCAGCGTGCAGCCGGCCTGGAGTTTCGGCAGCCCCTCGATCTCGACGAGGCACATCCGGCAGGCGCCGACGGGCGGCCCGAGCCGCGGCTCGTAACAGAACACGGGGATCTCGATCCCCGCGGCGGCGGCAGTTTCGACGAGGCCCGTGCCCTTGGCGACCTCGACCTCGCGGTCGTCGATCGTGACCGTGATCAGCTCGCTCACGCGACGACCTCGAGCGGGCGGGTGATCTCCGCCGGGCCGACGTGCGCTGCGTGGACGTCCGTCGGGGCGACGATCCCGTCGAGAGACGACGTCCCGTGGAACGGGCAGGCGGCCTCCTCGACGTGCGCGAGGAACTCCTCGCGGAACTTCGCGACGTAGCTCGCGACGGCAATCGCGTCCGAGTCGCCGAGCGGGCAGAGGCAGGTGCCGTTGATCCGCTCGCCCACGTCGAGCAGCAGCTCGAGGTCGGCGTGCGTCCCGGCCCCGGCCTCGATCTTCTTGAGGATCTGCGTCAGCCACCGGGTGCCCACCCGGCACGGCGTGCACTTGCCGCACGACTCGTGCTCGTAGAACTGTGAGACGCGGATCCCGAGCTGCACCATGCAGGCGCGGTCGTCGATCACGATCACCGCCGCCGAGCCGATCATCGTCCCCGCCTGCGAGAGCGAGTCGAAGTCGAGCGTCACGCGCTCGGCCTCGGCCGCGGTGAGGATCGGCGTCGAGGAGCCACCGGGGATCACGGCCTTCAGCGTCCGGCCGTCCGGGATCCCGCCGCCGACGTCGTGGATGAGGTCCTTCAGCGGGAATCCGTGGGGCAGCTCGTAGTTGCCCGGGCTGACGACGTTCCCCGAGAGCGAGAAGACCCGCGTGCCGGTCGAGACCTCGAGGCCGAGCTTTGCGTACTCGGCGCCGCCCATCTCGATGATCGGGGGAACGGTCGCGATCGACTCGACGTTGTTCACCGCGGTCGGCGAGGCGTACAGCCCGGCGATCGCGGGGAACGGCGGCTTCGTGCGCGGCTGGCCCCGCTCGCCCTCGAGCGACTCGAGGAGCGCCGTCTCCTCGCCGCAGATGTACGCGCCGGCGCCGCGGTGGACGACGATCGTGACATCGCCGAGGTGCTTTCCCTTGCGGAGCTGCCCGAGCGCGTGGACGAGCACCTCGAACTCGCGCTCGTACTCGCCGCGGATGTAGACGAAGACGTGCGTCGACTGGATCGCACGCGCGGCGATGAGGCACCCCTCGAGGAACCGGAAGGGGACGCGCAGCATGATCTCGCGGTCCTTGAACGTGCCCGGCTCGGACTCGTCGGCGTTGACGACGAGGTAGTGCGGGCGCGGGTTCTGCTCGGGCTTCGGGACGAAGCTCCACTTGCGGCCGGTCGGGAAGAAGGCGCCGCCGCGGCCGCGCAGGTTCGAGGCGTTCAGCTCCGCGATGATCTCGTCGGGCGTCATCTCGCGGGCGCGCCGGAGCGCCTCGAGCCCGCCGCCTGCCTCGTAGTCGCGGAGCTCGGTGATCGCGCCGCCGCCGGTCCCCCCGAAGACGATCTCAGGACTGCTCATCGAGGTCCTTCACGATCCCCGGCACGTCCCCGGAGCGGACATGCAGGCGATGGCGGTTGTCGACGGCGACGACCGTCGCCCAGCCGCAGCCGCCGAGGCACTCGACGGCACGTAGTGTCACGCCGCCGTCCTCGCTCGTCTCGCCGACGTGGATGCCGAGCTCACGCTCGAAGGCCTCGACGACGCCCTGCGCGCCGGAGAACGCGCACGAGACGTTCGTGCACACCTCGACCACGTGACGGCCGACGGGCTCGGTGTGGAACATGTCGTAGAACGACGCGATCGAGAGGCAGTACGCCGGCGTCACGTCGAGTGCGTCGGCGACCTCGCGGAACGCCTGCCTCGGGCAGCCAGCCGCCGTGCGCCTCCTGGGCGAGCCGGAGCGCGGGGATGATCGCCGAGCGCGGGTTCGGATAGGCCTTCTTGACCTGCTGGATCTCGTCGTAGAGGGCGGACGTCATCGATCGACGTCCCCCATGACGGGGTCGAGCGAGGCAGCGACCGCGACGAGGTCGGCGACGGCCGCGTCCTGGACGCAGGTCGCCGTGGCCTGGAGCGCCGCGAAGCTCGGCGCGCGGAACTTCACGCGCCACGGCTTCGTGCCGCCGTCGGAGACGAGGAAGCAGCCGCACTCGCCGCGCGCGGACTCGATCGCGACGTAGACCTGGCCCTCGGGGACGCGGTAGCCCTCGGTCACGATCTTGAAGTGGTGGATGAGCGACTCCATCGACGTGTGGAGCTCCTCGCGCGGCGGGAGCACGACCTTGCGGTCGTCGGCGATCCACGGCTCGCCCCGCAGCTCCTCGAGGCGCGTCACGCACTGGGCGACGATGCGCGCCGAGGTGCGCATCTCGTCCATGTGCACCTTGTAGCGGTCGTAGACGTCGCCGTTCGGTACACGGGGACGTCGAAGTCGACCTCCTCGTACGCGAGGTACGGCATGTTCCGCCGGAGGTCCCAGTCGACGCCGGAGGCGCGCAGCATCGGGCCGGACTGCCCGAGCGCGAGCGCGTCGTCCGCCGACAGGAGGCCGATGCCCTTCGTCCGCTCGAGCCAGATCACGTTCCGGTCGAGCAGGCCCTCGTAGTCGTCGACGGCCTTCGGCATGTGCCGCGCGAGCGCGCGGGCCTGCGCGTAGAAGCCCTCCGGGATGTCCTCCGCCAGCCCGCCGACCTGGAAGTAGCGGGTGTGCATCCGGACGCCGGTGACCATCTCGAACAGGTCGAGCACCATGTCCCGCTCGCGGAACGCGTACCAGAACATCGAGATCGCGCCGATCTCGAGCGCGGACGTCCCGAGCCAGACGAGGTGCGAGTGGATCCGGTTGAGCTCCGCGAGGCACATCCGCATCCAGGTCGCCTTCTCCGGCGTCTCGAGCGCGAGCAGCTTCTCGATCGCGAGCACGAAGACGAGCTCGTTCGCCTGGAAGGAGAGGTAGTCGATCCGCTCCGGGTACGTGATCCCCTTCCAGTACGTCTTGTGCTCCATTGTCTTCTCGAAGCCGGTGTGGAGGTAGCCGATCACCGCCTCGATCCCCGCCACGCGCTCGCCGTCCAGGTCGACGATCAGACGCAGCACCCCGTGCGTCGAGGGGTGGTTCGGCCCGAAGTTGATCCGGAGGATGTCGTCCAGGTCGTGCTTCGCTGGGTCGATCCGGAGGATCGTCGGGCACGGGGACGGGATCCGCGTTCCCTCGTAGATCCGGGTGGCCGGCATGACGGCCATCAGTGCTCCCTCAGGTGATGCTGCCTCGTTCCTCGGGTGCGAGGAGCAAGCCAGGCTAGGACGCAGGGAGCGCCCATATCCGGAGATATGTGCGCGACCGAGGACGACGCATGGCGCCGCTCATCGCGCGCGAGGGACCTGGAGGGCATTGCCTGAGGGAGCACTACTACGCCTCCCCCGAGAAGCGGACAGGCTCGCCGCCGAGCGGATAGTCCTTGCGGAGCGGGTGGCCCTCCCAGTCGTCCGGCATGAGGATCCGGACGAGGTTCGGATGGCCGCGGAAGCCGATGCCGTAGAGGTCGAACACCTCGCGCTCGTTCCAGTCGGCCGACGGCCAGACGCCGACCACGGAGTCGATCTCCGCTCCGTCGGCGAGGCGCGCCTCGACGCGAAGGCGGGCCGGCTCGTCCGCGACCCGCAGCAGGTGGTAGACGACCGCGAAGCGCTTCGCCTTCGGGGTCGGGGACGCGCTGGAAGCCCTGGGAGCCCTCCGCGTTCAGGTCGCGGCCGGTCGGGGTGCCGATGTAGCCGGCGACGTCCATCGAGCCCCAGCCGAGGTAGTCGACCCCGGAGAGGTCGACGAGCGCGTTGAAGCCCTGCTCGTCCCGGAGGTGGGTACAGGCCTCGACGATCCGTGCCGGGTCGACGACCAGCGTCGTCTCGCCGTGCTCCTCGACCGTCTCGACGAGGCCGGGGACCGCCCGGTGCTCATTCTGCGACCCCGCGGATCTCGTACGCCGGAGGCACGCCCGCACGGATCTTCTCGTGGAGGCGGACGATGCCCTCCATCAGCGCCTCGGGTCGCGGCGGGCAGCCCGGCACGTGGATGTCGACCGGGACGATCTTGTCGACGCCCTGCAGGACGGTGTAGTTGTTGAACATCCCGCCCGAGCTCGCGCACGCACCCATTGCGATGACCCACTTCGGCTCGAGCATCTGGTCGTAGACCTGGCGAAGCGGCGGCGCCATCTTGTGAGTGACGCGGCCGGAGACGATCAGCAGGTCGGCCTGCCGCGGCGAGGAGCTGAAGCGCTCCATCCCGAAGCGCGCGATGTCGTAGCGCGACGAGACGATCGACATCATCTCGATCGCGCAGCAGGCGAGCCCGAAGGTGTCGGGCCACACCGAGTTCGACTGCGCCCACGCGACCGCCTTCTGCACGGTCGTGATCAGGAGGGCGTCCTCGATCGACGTCGAGCTCCTGCTCGAAGGTGCCCGGCCCCTTGTCCGGCCAGAGCGTCCGCTCCGTCCGGAGGCCGGCCTTCGCGGCGGGACGATCGGAGACCATCGGCAGCTTGCGCGCTAGTGCCACTCGAGCGCCCCCTTGCGCCAGACGTACACGTACGCGACGGCGAGGATGGCGACGAACACGAGCAGCTCGACGAAGCCGAACCAGCCGAGCAGCTCCAGCTGCACCGCGAGCGGGTACAGGAAGACGATCTCGATGTCGAAGAGGATGAAGAGCATCGCCGTGAGGTAGAAGCTCACGGTGAACCGGCGCTGCTGTCCCGGCGCCTCCTCCGAGACTCCGGACTCGAACGGCAGCATGCGCTGTTTCGTCCGGTCCCGGGGGCGCGTCGCGAACACGAACGAGAAGAGGATCATCGTCGCCGGGATCGCCGCCGCGAACACCGCGTAGATGAGAAACGGGAGCCAGTCGGAGAGCACGCTGTCCTCTGGTCGCTGTCGGGGGCCGGTCGTCGCGAAACCTACCACTCTCGCGGGGCGGCACGAGCTGGCAGTCCATCCCGCTCGGAGAGCGCGTTTCGGGTGTCACAAAGTCGACCCTCTGGCGCCGTGTGACGTCTTGGCTACCATCAGGGCTATGGAGATCGCAGAGCGCCCAACCGACGTCGTGCTCGACCTGACCCCGCTCGCTGCGGAGAAGGTCAGGGCGCTGATGGCCGACGAGCCCGACGCGGGGTCCCTCGTCCTGCGGGTCGCGATCCAGGGAGGCGGCTGCTCGGGCTTCCAGTACGGACTCGGCTTCGACTCGGGTGCGGCGGAGGGCGACCACGAGCTCCTGCTCGAGGGCGTCCGCGTCGTCGTCGACCCGTTCAGCGCCCCGTACCTGCAGGGTGCGACGATCGACTACCTGACCGGCCTCCAGGAGTCCGGGTTCAAGATCGAGAACCCGAACGCAGTCTCCTCCTGCGGCTGCGGCCACTCGTTCCAGGTCGAGGAGGGCGAAGAGCTCCCCGAGGGAACGCAGGTCGGCGGCTGCGGCTCCGGCTGCAGTCACTGAATCGCAGCCGGGAGCCCGGCGGCTGAACCGCGGCGGGCGTCTACCGCGAACTGTGGGTCTCACCCCTGCTGGGAAAGGAGACCCAGATGCGTCATTCTCGCCTTGCCATCGCGGCTGCGGCGCTCGCCCTCGCCCTCCTCGTGCCGATCGCGGCCGGTGCGGGCGGCCACGGCAAGCGGACGGACATCCGCGACGCCGCCCAACGCGTGCTCTTCGCGACGGACACGGGGGGCAACCTCCACCGCTTTCGCGCGATCGCACCGCAGGTCGTGCACACCAGGAAGATCACCGGGCTGCCCGCCGGTGTCGTCCTGAAGGGCATCGACTTCCGGCCCGCGACCGGTGACCTGTACGCCCTCGGCAGCGACCGGGTCGTGTACCGCGTCAACCCGACCACGGCGATCGCGGTCGCCGAAGGCCCCGCCTTCGAGGCGGCCCCGACCGCGCTGACAGGAGACCGGATCGGCTTCGACTTCAATCCGACGGTCGACAAGATCCGCGTCACGAGCGACGCGGACGACAACCTGCGGCTCGATCCCGATCCGGGCAGCCTGCTCATGAACGACACGAAGCTGACGCCGGCGAACGTGACGGTTGTCGGCTCGGCGTACACGAACTCCTCGTTCGCGGCGTTCGCGTCGCGTCCGACGACGACCACGCTCTACGCGCTCGACGTCGGTTCGAGCCCTGATCGGCTGTGGGTCCAGAACCCCGCCAACGCGGGGACACTCGTGACGCCCGTCTCGATCGGGCTCGAGCTGGGGCGCGACGCGGGCTTCGACATCGCCGGCGCCGCCAACGTCGGCTACGTCGCCGGCACGTCTGCAGGGCGAGACGGCGCGCAGCTCTACCAGGTGGACCTCGCCAGCGGGGACACCCGGCGGCTGGGAAGGATCGGACGCGGTGACGCGACGATCACCGGCCTCGCCGCCTGGCAGGACAGCTGAGGCTCGCAGGCCGAGACGGATTCAGGGGTGGGCTCCGGCCCGCCCCTGAACCGCAACCGCCCGCACGTGCGAATCCCCGCCGGTGGCCGTTTCCGTCGATGCCTCTCCGCGAGCCCGGGAGAACGCGGCCCAGGCAGCGCTTCTCTCGGAGCTTGCAACCGGTGACCGCGAGCACGCGCTGGCCGGGCTGTACGCCGCCCACGGTCGCCCGATCTACCGGCTCGGGATCATGCTCCTGCATGACGAAGGCCTGGCCGAGGACCTCGTCCAGGAGACGTTCGTGCGGCTCTGGCGTGCGGCCGGCCGCTACGACGCCTCGCGCGCGACCGTCCGCACGTTCGTGTTCACGCTGGCCCGCCGCGCTGCGGTCGACCTCTGGCGCAGGCGCGACGGGGCGCTTCCCCTGGGGGACCATGCGCCAGACCCCGAGGACCCCGCGGGAAACGCCGCCTTCGCCGACCTCGTGCGGCGCCTCGATGTCCGCGAGGCGCTCGATGCGCTGTCCCCCGCTCACCGGGAGGTGCTCGAGCTGCAGTACCACGGCGACCTCACGCAGACCCAGGTCGCGGCACGTCTCGGCATCCCTCTCGGCACCGTCAAGTCGCGCACGCTGTACGCACTGCGCGCGCTGGGGCACGAGTTGAAGGAGCGTGGTCTCCTTGACTGACCAGAACGGACACCTCGAGCTCGGCCCGTACGTGCTCGGCAGTCTCTCGGCCGGCGAGCGGCTGGTCTTCGAGCGTCACCTCGCAGGATGCGCGGTGTGCCGTTCCGAGCTCGGCGAGCTCGAGAGCGCCGCCGGACTGCTCGCCGTGGCGGGCTCCTCGGCCGAGCCTCCGGTCGGTCTCGAAGGCAGGGTGTTCGTCGCCGTCGAGCGTGCTGCAGCCGCCGCCGGGCCGCCGCCCCCGCCCGGTTCCGGACGAGGGGATCGACCCGCCGCCCGGTCGCCGCGGGCGTTTGCGCCCTGGCCGCCGCCGCAGCCGTCATCGCTCTCGTGTGGAGGCCGGGGGCGCCGGCTCCGTTCGAGCTGGAGACGACGCTCGCCGCGACGACCGGCGGCGCCGCGAGCGCCGAAGTGGAGGTACGAAAGACCGGGATCGGCCGCGTGATCACGCTCCGGAGCGACTCGCTGCCGATCCTGCCGAAGGGCGAGTACTACGAGCTCTGGTTCGTCGGTCCCGGCGACCGCCCCGGTCGACCCAACCGGATCTCGGCGGGAACGTTCCATCCGGACGAGGACGGCCGGTCACACGTCCGCTTCGCGGCCGCGGTCGACCCGGCGCTGTTCCCGGTGCTGATCGTCAGCGCCGAGCCGAGCGACGGCGACCCCCGGCCCACGGGCCCGGACGTGCTCCGCTCGCCCTGAGCCGACCTGACTAGATTCACGCTGTGAGCGATCCCCCGTTGCGCGCCGCCGTGATCGGGTCCGGGCCTGCCGGCTTCTACGCGGCCGGGGCCCTCCTCGCGAGCGACGACCCACGGGTCGAGGTCGACATGATCGAGCGGCTGCCGACGCCCTGGGGGCTCGTGCGGCTCGGGGTGGCGCCGGACCACCCGAACATCAAGGCGGTCTCGCGCGCGTTCGAGAAGATCGCGGCCCAGCCGGGGTTCCGGTTCTTCGGCAACGTCGAGCTCGGACGGGACGTAACGCACGAGGAGCTCGCCGAGCGCTACGACGCCGTGCTCTACGCCGTCGGTGCCCAGACCGACCGCCAGCTCGGGATCCCGGGCGAGGACCTGCCGGGCTCGTGGCCGGCCACCGCATTCGTCGCCTGGTACAACGGCCACCCCGACTTCCAGGGGCTCGAGTTCGACCTCCGCCACGAGCGCGCGGTCGTGATCGGGAACGGCAACGTCGCGCTCGACGTCGCGCGGATGCTGGCGCTCACGCCGGAGGAGCTCGCGCCCACCGACACGACGGACGCCGCGATCGACGCGATCAACGCGGCGGGTGTCAGGGAGATCCTCGTGATCGGCCGGCGCGGGCCGGTGCAGGCCGCGTGGACGCCGGTCGAGGTCGGCGAGCTGGGCGAGCTCGCAGGGGCTGACATCCTCGTCGATCCCCGGGACCTGCGGCTCGACCCCGCGAGCGAGGCCGAGCTCGAGGCCGCGCCCCCCACGGTGAAGCGCAACGTGAACCATCTCCGGGCCTATGCGGAGCGGCAGCCCGAAGGAAAGCCGCGCGCGATCCGCCTTCGGTTCCTCGCCTCTCCCCTGGCGATCCTCGGAGACGAGAAGGTCGAGGCGATCGAGCTCGTCCGGAACGTTCTGGTCGACGGCAGGGCCGTTGCGACGGACGAGACGGAGACCGTGCCGTGCGGGATCGTCTTCCGGAGCGTCGGCTACCGCGGCGTCGAGCTCCCGGGCGTCCCCTTCGAAGCGGGGAGCGGGACGATCCCGAACGAGGGCGGCCGCGTGCGACCGGGCCTCTACGTCGCGGGGTGGATCAAGCGCGGTCCGAGCGGCGTCATCGGGACGAACAAGAAGGACGCGACGGAGACCGTCGAGCTCCTCCTCGCGGACGCGCGGACCGGCGAGCTGCCCACGGCGAGCGGAGGCGAGCTCGAGGAGCTCCTCGTGGAGCGCGCCGTCGACCACGTCCTCTACCCGGGCTGGGAGGCGATCGACTCGGCGGAGCGGTCGGCGGGCGAGCCGCGTGGCCGCCCGCGCGTCAAGCTCTGCAGCTGGGACGAGCTCCTTGCGGCCGCCCGGGCCTCCGGCAGCTGACCGACCCAGCCGCCGCTAGACTCGCCGCCGTGAGCGGGACGGCGGAGCGGCAGGAGCTCTGGGGTGGCGAGACCGCCAAGGCGGTCGCCAACTTCCCCGTCTCGGGCGAGCCGATCCCCGTCGCCGTCGCCCACTGGCTCGGCCGTATCAAGGCGGCCGCTGCGCGGGCCAACGCCGACCTCGGTCTGCTCGACCCCGACCTTGCGCAGCGCATCGCTGCGGCCGGCGACCGGATCGCCGCCGGCGAGCTCGACGACCAGTTCCCGATCGATGTCTTCCAGACCGGGTCGGGGACGAGCTCGAACATGAACGCGAACGAGGTGATCGCGACCGTCGCGGGGGAGGACGTCCACGCGAACGACCACGTCAACATGGGCCAGTCCTCGAACGACGTCTTCCCGTCGGCCGTCCACCTGGCTGCGCTCGACCGAGTCGTTGCCGACCTGCTCCCGGCGCTCGAGATCCTCGCGCACGCTCTCGAGGGCAAGGCGAAGGAGTTCGACGACGTCGTCAAGTCGGGCCGCACCCACCTGATGGACGCCGTACCGGTGACGCTCGGCCAGGAGTTCTCGGGGTACGGCGCCCAGGTGCGCCAGGGGATCGCCCGCGTGCAGGACGCCCTGCCGCGCCTCGGTCAGATCCCACTCGGCGGCACGGCGACCGGCACCGGCCTCAACACCCACCCGGAGTTCGCCGCGAAGGTGCGCGAGCTGCTCCACGCCGCGACCGGCCTGCCCATCGCGGCGCCCGCCGACCCGTTCGAGTCACAGGCGGCCCGAGACGGCCTGGTCGAGGCCTCCGGGGCGCTGAAGGTCGTCGCCGTCTCCCTCACGAAGATCGCGAACGACCTCCGGCTGATGGGCTCCGGGCCGCGCGCGGGGCTGTCCGAGCTGTTCCTGCCCGAGCTGCAGAAGGGCTCGTCGATCATGCCGGGGAAGGTCAACCCGGTGATCCCCGAGGTCGTGACCCAGGTCGCTGCACAGGTGATCGGGAACGACACCGCGATCACGATCGGCGGGATGAACGGCCACTTCGAGCTGAACGTCTACGTGCCGCTGATCGCCCGGAACCTGCTGCAGTCGATCGGCCTCCTCGCGAGCGCGTCGCGGCTCCTCGCGGACAAGTGCGTGGCGGGGATCCAGGCGAACCGCGAGCGCAACGAGCAGTACGCGGAGAGCACGCTGAGCGCCGCGACGGCCTTGAACCCGTTCATCGGCTACGACAAGGCCTCGGAGATCGTCAAGGAAGCGTCGTCGTCGGGACGGTCGCTGCGCGACGTCGCGCGCGACGCGGGCGTGGAGGAGAGCGTGCTCGACGAGGCGCTCGACTTTCACGCGATGGCGAAGCCGCACGGCTGAGTCGAGCTCGGCGCCGCAGCGGGCGTCGGCCTGTCTCTTCGGAAGGCCGTGTCAGGCCGGGATGGGCAGCGGCGCCGAACAGTCCGGCAGCCGCGGGCGTCGCCATAGGACGATCCCTGCGCCTGGTGACCGAGCGACCACGGTGACGCCGATCGCGCAGCGGAGCTGCCCGGTGAGGTCGAGCTTGTGGATGGTGGTGCGGAACCGGCCGGTCGCACCCGCACGAACGACGCGGTCGATGCGGAGCGACGGGGCCGTCACGATCAACCGCACTCGCTCGTGCGCGTCGAAGCCGCTCCCTTCGAGCACGACCGGCGACCGGTCAACGAGCGCGAGGCGAGGGACAGACGGCGCCGCCGCGCTCGCGCCTACGAGCGCCAGTGCCCCGAGCCCGATCCCCACGAGCGCGCGCATAGAGACAAAGAGTTGCATATTTGTGGAAGGAATCGGGTACAAGACGGACCTCTCGGGGCGAGGGCCCCGTCGAAGGGAGAGGAGTGAACGTGAAGAGAGCTTCCTGGCTCTCGCTCGTCGTCGGTCTCTCTGCCGTCGCAGTCGCCATCTCGGCCACCGCTGCGGGAGGCGCGACGACGGCGACCCGAGTCGACGTGAACGTGAAGCACGCGAGGGACGTCGTCCAGAAGGGCACGTTGCCGGTCGAGACGCGTAGCTCGGCTCGCCCGAGCAGCGCGTCGCGCCAGGCGGGCGCGGCCGTGTTGGCGGCCGACCCACCGATCGGCACGGTGCGCCTCATGCCCGTCCTCGACGACACCAGCGGCCAGTACCGGATTCGCCAGTTCACGCTCCGCGCTCTCGGTGAGCACATCGAGGTGTGGGTGCAAAGCCAGCCGCTCGACGCTCAGGGCGTGGCGGGAATCAACTTTCCCGTTGGCGACTGCCGCAACGACGGCGTCAGAAACGTCCTGACCGACGCGCAAATCGCCGCGATGGTCGCGGAGTTCGACAACGAACATCTACCCGAAGGAGTCGGCTGCGTTCAGCGTGCCCCCGACCCGGGACGGCACGAACGGCGCGGTGCTGCCGCCGCTCCTCGGGCTGCCAGCCGACTACTACGCCGGCGACGGCGACAAGATCGTGACGCTCGTCTCCAACGTCCGCGACGACAACTTCTACGACACGAACAACGCGAACCGACACACGTACATCGCCGGCTTCTTCTCGTCGCAGATCAACGGCTTCTTCGATCGCAACGTGATGACGATCGACGCGTTCGACTGGCTGCATCGAACGGGGGCGAACCCGCCCGACAACCCGTCGCACGGATGCATGCACCTCCGCACCCGCACGCCCCCGTCTCTACGAGGGTGTCTTCGCGCACGAGTACCAGCACCTGCTCGAGGGCTACGAGGATCCGGACGAGGTCAACTGGATCAACGAGGGCCTCGCCGACTGGGCGCAGACCCTCACCGGGTACGTCAATCCGGCGCTGCCGATCACGGACAAGGGCTTCGACAGCCACGTCCAGTGCTTCCTCGGCTGGCTCACCGTGGCGACGCCCGTGAACCCGAACCCCCGGGCGGCGTGCGGTCCCGAGAACTCGCTCACACGCTGGGAGGACCAGGGCCCTGCGGAGATCCTCGCCGACTACGGGGCCGCGTACACGATGATGGAGCTCCTCGCGGGCCGGTACGGGAGCGACTTCATGTCGGCTCTGCACCGCGGCGACGCCAACGGCTTCTCCGGCGTCACCGAGGCGCTCGGCACCGAAGGCGTCCGGAAGACGGACGTGCAGTCGATCTTCTACGACTGGACGATCATGGTCGCGATCGACGGGCTGCTCGACGACGGCTACAAGACCGTCGGGTCGGCGAAGGAGAGCAGTTTCTCCGTGCCGACGCTCGACGCGACGATCCTCTGGAGCAATCCGCACGCGTACTCGTCCCCGGGCGCACCGCCCAACGGGTCGGACTACGTCCAGCTCCGCAATGCCGCGGGCACGCCGCTGACCGGTGATCAGATCAGCTCGATCGCGTTCAAGGGCGCGACGACGCTGCCGACCTCGCCGGTGGCCTGGACGGTCGTCACGGATCCGCTGCTCGCCGGAAATCAGGTGCTGTACTCCGGCACCGGCGACGACCGCGACGAGGCGATCGTGACGCCGATCACGGTGCCTTCCGGCTCAGCGACCCTCACGTTCGACGCGCTCTACGACCTGGAGGTCGGCTGGGACTTCGGCTTCGTCCAGATCTCCACCGACGGGGGGAAGACCTACACGTCCATCGAGTGCACCGACACGACGTCGGAGCATGATCCTGGCGCAGTTGCCGAGGTCGTCGAGAAGCTGCCCGGCTTCACGGGGGTCTCGGGGGACACCGGCGTCTGGGCTCCGCAGTCGTGCAGCCTGGCCGCCTACGCCGGTCAGTCCGTGCTCCTCTCCTTCCGGGTCGTCAACGACCCGTCGGTGCAGGGCAACGGCGTCCTCGCACGGCCGGGCCTGTACATCGACGACGTCGCCGTCAACGGGACGGTGATCTCGAACGGGTCGACACTGGCGCCGTTCAAGTCGCTCTCCGAGACGAGCCCGACGACAGTGTCGAACTTCACCGTGACGCTGCTCAGCATCGACTCGAAGAGCCGGAAGATCACGATCAAGCGCTTCCCGCTCACGGGCGACTTCGCCCTCAGCGGAAACGCGAACGTGCAGAAGTACATCGACAAGAAGGCCGACTTCGTCGGCGCGGTTGTGACGTACAACGACCCGAGCGAAACATCGACGCAGTACGCGCCGTACCAGCTCACGGTCAACGGCATCGTCCAGCCGGGCGGCGCATAGTCGCGCCGCTCACCGTTCGACCGAGGGCCGCCGCGGGCGGCCCTCGGTCGTTCAATGCCGCGGTGCCGACTGGTCCGACTCGAACTCGTCGGGGGTCGCGCGGAAGCGCCTGTCGACCATGTCGTCCGCGCGCTCCGCCGAGTACTCCTTCGTGGCCGCGTCGATCTCCGCGTCCGCGAGCTCGTCGCTCTTTTCGGGCGTCTGCCCGAGCCAGCCGAGAATGGTGTCCTTGAGAGCCATGTCGCGACGGTATCGCCGCCGGGCTCAGTACGCAACCGCGCCGCGACCGGTCTCGGCGGCGTGCTTCTGCTCGTCGGCGCGGTAGCTCGAGCGGACGAGTGGGCCTGCGAACACCGACCCGAAGCCGAGCGCCTCGCCCTGCTCGCGCAGCCAGCGGAACTCGTCCGGGTGCACCCAGCGGTCGATCGGCGCGTGCTTCGCCGACGGCTGGAGGTACTGGCCGATCGTGACGACGTCGACCCCGTTCGCGCGGAGGTCGCGCATCGTCTCGACGACCTCCTCGTTGGTCTCCCCGAGGCCGACGATGATCCCGGACTTCGTCATCACCGGATAGTCGGCCACCTCCCTCGCCCGACGGAGGAGCCAAAGGGCGCCGTCGTACGTTGCCTTCGCCCCGCGCATGTTGCGGTGGAGCCGACGGACCGTCTCGATGTTGTGGTTGAACACCTCGGGCCGCGCGCCGAGCACCGTCGCGAGCGCCGCCTCCTCGACGCCGAGGAAATCGGGCGTGAGGACCTCGACCGAGGAGTCCGGGAGCTTCGCGTTGAGCGCGCGAATCGTCGCGGCGAAGTGCCCGGCGCCACGATCCTCGAGGTCGTCGCGGTCGACGGAGGTGACCACGACGTGCCTGAGCCCCATCGTCGCGGCGGCCTGAGCGAGCCGGAGCGGCTCGAGCGGGTCGGGCGCATGCTCGGGCCTGCCGGAGTTGACGTAGCAGTAGCGGCACGCACGCGTGCATGTGTCCCCGAGGATCTGGAACGTCGCCGTGCCGCGCCCCCAGCACTCGCCGATGTTCGGGCAGCGTGCCTCTTCGCACACCGTGACGAGGCTCGCGCCGTGGAGCAGCTTGCGCACGTCGTAGTAGCGGCCGTCGGCGCTCGGCGCGCGGACCTTCATCCACTCGGGGCGGCGCGGGCGCTCGGCGACGGGCAGCGACGTCTGCATCTGACCCAGTCTAGATCCGGAGTAGGCGGCTACGGCGCGACCGGTTGCCCGACGAGAGCCATGATCCGGTCGACGGAGAGCCCGTCGAACCGGAGCCCGAAGACCTCCGCGATCGCGGCCGCCGCGGCCGCCCGGACATCGTCGACCGTCAGCGGTCGTCCGAGCTCGCGTGACATGGTCGTGAACTGCGCGCCCTCGAGGCCGCAGGCGGTGATCCAGTCGGTGAACGGGGACGGGTCGAGGTCGACGTTCAGCGCGTACCCGTGGGTCGTGACCCAGCGGGACGCGTGGACGCCGATCGACGCGATCTTTCGCGGCCCCTGACCGTCGCGGGGCGGCATCCAGACGCCTGTGAGCCCCTCGATGCGATCGCCCGTCAGCCCCGACGCGGCCAGCGTCCCGATGATCGCCTCCTCGAGGTCGCGGACGTACCGCTTGAGATCGCGCCCGTGGCGGTTGAGGTCGAGGATCGGGTAGCAGACGAGCTGGCCGGGGCCGTGATACGTCGACTTGCCGCCGCGGTTGGTCTCGACGACGTCGACGTGGACGCCGGCCGGGAGGTGCAGCTCCGCCGTCTCGTCCGTCCGACGTCCGAGGGTCACGACGGGCTCGTGCTCGAGCAGGAGCACGGTGTCCTCGAGCGCCCCTTCGATCACCGCGCTCGGCGATCGACGCGCTGGAGCGTCGAAGCGCCTCAGCGTACGGCGTCAGACCCGGGAAGGGAGACGAGGTAGGCGCCTGCCATCGGCGACAGCCTAGACGCCGTGATCAGCGGTGCGATCGGCGGCGAGCCGCTGGCCGAACATCCATCGGTGACCTTCGGGGTCCTCGGCGGTGTAGAGGCGTAATCCCGCGTCGGGGCTGTCCTCGAGCGGGCGGATCACCGTTGCCCCGTTGGCCGCGGCGCGCGCGTGGTGCGCGTCGACGTCGTCGACCTGCACGAAGAGGCCGTCGACGACCCAGGGGTTGTCCTGCCAGAGTCGTGCCTGGTCGCACGTCTCCCGGTGACGCTTCGGCCCACGGTAGTCCGCGTTCGGGGTGGCCAGCATCACCACGGCACCGTCCCACTCGAGCTCCGCATGCGTCACCGTGCCGTCGTCGTCTTCGTAGCGCTGCTCTCGGCGCTCGCTGAAGCCGAACGCATCCGTCAACCAGTCGATCGCGGCCGCGGCGTCCTCGTAGGCGATCATCGGGACGATCCGCTGCATCGCGACGCCTCTAGCCGGGGCGCTCGTCGAAGCGGGGCAGCCCGTCGTCGGGGAGGGTCTCCCACGGGGCGACGGAACGCACGAAGATGTGCGCTCGAGGCTGCTGCTCGAGGCCTGAGTCGAGCGCCGCGAGCCGCACCGCCGAGGCATCCGACTCCGGGAACCCGGCGCCGAACAGGTTCGAGCCGCATGCGGAGCAGAAGGTCTTCGCCTTGCCGTCCGCGGGCTGGAAGGTGCGGAGCAGCTCCTGGCCCTCGAGGATCTGGATCTCGCTCGTGGCAATCAGGCCGCTCGTCGTGGCGCCTCCGCCGGAGAGCTTCTTGCAGCTCGCGCAGTGGCAGTGCACGACCCCGTCGAACGGCGCGGTGAGCTCGAACCGGACCCCGCCGCACAGGCAACTGCCCTGCATGGAGGCGACCCGCCCGCCGGTGTTACGCGCCGGCATCGCTCCAGGCTTCGAGCCGGGCCCGCAGGTCGCGGAGGAACCCACCGCTGTAGGCGCCGTCGACGAGGCGGTGGTCGTACGTGAGGGTGATGTTCATCAGCGGCCGGATCGCGATCACGTCCTGCCCGAGCTCGTCCTGGACGACCCACGGCCGCTTGACGAGCGCGTACGTTCCGAGGATCGCCGCCTGCGGCTGACTGATCACCGGCGTCCCGTGGAACGTCCCGTACCCACCGGGATTCGTGATCGTGAACGTCCCGCCCTGGACGTCGTCCGGCATGAGCTTCTTCGTCCGCGCGCGCTCCGCGACGTCGCCGATCGCGCGCGCGATGCCGAGCAGGTTCAGGTCCTGCGCGTTGCGGATGACCGGGACGATGAGGCCCTTCCCCTCCTCCAGCGACACCGCGATCCCGACGTTGACGAACGAGCGGGTGACGATCTTCTCGCCGCGGATCTCGCCGTTGACCCATGGCCAGTCGCGGAGCGTCTCGATCGCCGCCTTCGTGACGAAGGCGAGGTATGTCGGGTTGACGCCGTGCTTCGCCTGATACTCCTTCTTCAGCGCCTCGCGCGCCGCGACGACCTTCGACATGTCGACCTCGATCGCGCTCGTGACGTGCGCGGACGTGTCGAGCGAGCGGCGCATGTGCTCGGCGATCCCGCGTCGCATCGCGTTCATCGGCTCTTCCTGCTCGCCGACGCTCGGGGCGATGGTGACCGGCGTGGGCGCGACGGGTGTGGGCGGGGCCGGCGGCGCGGCGGCGGCCGGCGCTGTCGCCGGAGCTGCCGGCGCGGGAGGCGCAGCCGGTGCAGGAGCCGCTTCGGGGGCCGGGGCGGCCGGGGCGGGCGCAACGGCCTCGGACGTGGGGGCAGGGGCCTCCGCCGGCGCAGGCGGTGCCGCCGCGGCTCCGGACTCGATGTACGCGAGGATGTCCTTCTTCGTCACGCGGCCGCCCTGGCCGGTCCCCGCGATCGCGCCCGGATCGACGTTGTGCTCGGCGGCGATCCGCGCGACGACCGGCGAGATGAACGTCTTCCCGTTGCCGGCCGCGACGGGGTCGGGCTCGGGTGCGGCGCTCGGAGGCGCAGGGGCGGCAGCGGGAGCAGCGGCTTCCTCCGCGGGTGCGCTCGGGGTCTCGGCGGCTGCGACGGGAGCCTCGACCGCGGGCGCCTCCTCGGCTGCGGCAGGCGGCGCGGCCTCGGGCGCGGCAGGCTCGGGCACCGCGCCGGCGGGCGCGATGACGGCGAGCACGGACCCGACCTCGACGGTCTCGCCCTCCTGGACCCGGATCTCGGCGACGACGCCCTCGCCCGGGCTCGGAACCTCGGTGTCGACCTTGTCGGTGGAGATCTCGAGCAGCGGCTCGTCGAGTGCGATCTCCTCGCCCACCTGCTTGAGCCAGCGCGTGACCGTCCCTTCGGACACCGAGACGCCCATCTGGGGCATCACGACCTCGACCTGGGTTCCCGTGCTCATCTGTCCTCCTGTGGCGGCGTGGCTCGCCGTCCTCAGTACGCCGCCAGGTCGCGGAGTGCCGCTGCGACGTCCTCGACCTGCGGGATGTATGCCTTCTCGAGTGTCGGCGCGAACGGAACCGGCGCATCGGGCGCGGCGAGACGCCGGACCGGCGCATCGAGCTGCTCGAACGCCTCCTCCGCGATCGTCGCCGCGATCTCCGCGCCGAAGCCGCCGGTCCTGGTGTCCTCGTGGAGGACGAGCGCCTTCGAGCAGCGAGCGACGCTCTCGAGGACCGCGTCCCGGTCCCACGGGATCAGCGTCCGCAGGTCGAGGACCTCGACGGAGATCCCCTCGTCCGCGAGCTTCGCCGCCGCGTCGTCCGCCGTGTACACCATCGCGCCCCACGTGATCAGCGTCACGTCGTCGCCCTTGCGGTGCACGCGCGCCTTGCCGAACGGCGTCGTGTACCGGTCGTCGGGCACCTCGCCCTTGATCCGCCGGTACAGGTGCTTGTGCTCGAAATAGAGGACCGGGTTCGGGTCCTCGATCGACGTCACCAGCAGTCCCTTCGCGTCCTCCGGCGTTGCCGGGCAGACGATCTTCAGCCCCGGGATGTGGGCGAAGCTCGACTCGGGGTTCTGCGAGTGGAACGGCCCGCCCGAGAAGCCGCCGCCGGAGGGCAGGCGCAGGACGATCGGGATCGGCGTGCCCGCCCGGTAGCGCTGCTTCGCGGCGACGGTGACGAGGTGATCCCAGGCGCACGAGACGAAATCGGCGAACTGCATCTCGGCGATGGGCCGCAGGCCCATCAGCGCCGCCCCGGTGGCGCCGCCCACGATTGCGGTCTCCGAGAGCGGCATGTCGAGGACCCGATGCGCGCCGAACTCCTCCTGAAAGCCCTGCGTCACCTTGAAAGCCCCGCCGTAGACGCCGACGTCCTCGCCGAGCACGAACACCCGCTCGTCGCGACGCATCTCCTGCCGGAGCCCGTCGCTGATCGCCTGGAGGTACGTCTTCTCCGCCATGAGGCTCTTACTTGTGATGGGGGGTCTCGAGCTCCTCGGCGGTCGCGAAGACGCCGTCGAGCAGGGTGGCCGGATCGGGGAGCGGTGACTCCTCCGCGCGCTGGATCGCCTCGTTCAGAAGGCGCTTCACGCCGTCGCGGATCTCGTCCTCCTCCTCGTCCGAGAGCGAGGCGTTGTCGCGCAGCCAGCCGCGGAACCGCTCGAGCGGATCGCGCTGCGCCCACTCCTCGAAGAGCTCCTTCGGCACGTAGTACGCGTCGTCGTGGACGGCGTGCCCTTCCATCCGCAGGGTCACGGACTCGATCAGCGTCGGCCCGCCTCCCTCGCGCGCCTTCTCGATCGCGCGCTTCGCCTCGCGATAGACGGCGAGCACGTCGGTGCCGTCGACGACGACGCCGTCGAAGCCGTACGCGGCGGCACGGTCGGCGAGATGATCGACGGCGTACTCGAGGTGCGAGGGCGTCGAGTACGCCCACTGGTTGTTGTCGATCACGAAGACGACCGGCAGGCGGCGGACGCCGGCGAGGTTCATGCCCTCGTGCGCATCGCCGCGCGCCGACGCGCCCTCGCCGCACCAGGCGATCGCGACGCGCTTCTCCTCGCGGATCATGAAGGCGAGACCCATGCCGACCGCCACCGGCAGCATCGCCGGCAGGTGGCTGACCATGGCGTACAGCCCGAGTCGCGAGTCGCCCATGTGAACGTTCCCGTCGCGACCGGCCATCGGCCCGTCGACCCGACCCATGTACTGGGCGAAGACACGCCACGGCTCGATCCCGCGCGTGACGTGGACGCCCATGTCGCGCTGGAGCGGCGTCCCCACGTCGTTCGGGCCCATCGCGGTCCCGACCCCGACCGCCGACGCCTCGTTGCCGCGGCCGGTGTAGAAGGAGCCAGGGATCTTCCCCTGCTTGTAGAGGATGTGGCCGCGCTCCTCGATCCCGCGGGTGGTCAGCATGTTGCGATACATGCCGAGCAGGTCCTCGCGGTCGAGGCCCGCCTCCCTCACCTCTTGCAGCGTCTCGACGGGCTCGGCTTCTCTCACTGCCATGCGTCGCTCTCCCCTCGGGTCAGGTCCGGCTGCACTGTATCCGCTCGGGCGGCGGCCGTACCATGACGCCGTGGCGCGCGCGAAGCGGAACTGGATCCAGGAGGAGCGCCGCCGGACGCTCGGCGATTGGGTGGCATTCTGCCCCGGCTGCGGGCACGTCGCGCGCTACTTCGAGGAGCACGAGGAGGAGCGTCAGACGACCTGCCCGCAGTGCTCCGGGGAGCTCCTCGCGCGCTGCCCCGCGTGCGACGCGCGGCTCCCCTCCGCCTTCCAGGTCGAGTGCGAGGAGTGCGGGGCGGAGCTCCGGCCGAACGAGCTCTTCGGCGGCGCGATCCGGCGCGCCAAGCGGTAGCGCAGTTCGGTGTCAGAGACCCATTGCCGAGGTGCAGGCGCCCTGGGCCGGGCTAGAACATCGTGCCGACGATCTGCGAGAAGCGGATCACCGTCACGGTGTCCTCATCCGCCACGGGCCGGTTGTACAGCCGCGCGAGCCACTCGGTGAACTCGTCGAGGCGGCGGATCTCGGGGTTGTCGTGCTCGATCTCGCGCGGCGAGAGCTCCGAGATCTGCTTCACGTCGACCTTGTCGATCACGGCGTCGAAGACCTTCTCGCGCTGGCCGTAGCGCGCGCCGACGAGGACGGTGACGATCATCCCCTTGCGGTACTTGGCCGACTTGTCGCCGAGCCGGATCGTGGCCGTCTTCCTGCCGGTGCGCAGCTGGTCCGCGACGACCGGGGAGTAGAAGTTGAGGGCGAAGGTCGGCACCTGGCGCGAGCCTAACGGGTCACGGGGCTAGGAGGAACCCCCGCCGAGCGCCTCGAGCGCCTCTTGCGCCATCTGCTTCTCGCCTCCGTAGGAGAGGAGCGACGGAACATCGTCGAGCGGCACCCACCGCGCCTCGGCGACCTCGATCTCCATGCCGGGCGGCAGCACCCCGATCCTGCCGCCGGTCGCGCGCAGGAGGAAGAACGAGACGACCTTGAAGATGCGCTCGCCGTCCCAGGTGTACACGTAGCGGACGTCGCCGAGCTTCCGGTCGACCGCCGCGTGGACACCCGTCTCCTCGTAGACCTCGCGGACGGCCGTCTCGGCGGGCCGCTCGCCGTCGTCGATCAGGCCCTTCGGCAGCGCCCACACCTGGCGCCGCTGGTGCTCGCGCCGCGGCCGGACGACCGCCGCCCAGACGCGCCCGCGCATGCGGCGAACAACGACTCCCCCGGCGGAGAACTCGCGGCGCACGCCCGAAGTGTCGCGATTTCGCTCGCTTCCAGTATCTGAGTCGGTTCGACTTAGATCATCGGTGCAGCGCGTGCCGCGAACCTGCTATAACCCAGGTGTTGGCACTCTCGATGTTCGAGTGCCAGAACAGTAAAGGGCTCAAGCAACAGTCTGGGAGGCATTCGTATGGATCTGCAGCCCCTTGGTGACCGCCTCATCGTGGAGGTTCTCGACGAGGAGTCCACGACCGCGAGCGGCATCGTGCTGCCGGACACGGCGCAGGAGAAGCCGCAGCGCGGCAAGGTCCTCGCCGTCGGCCCCGGCCCGCGTGACGAGGACGGGGAGTACATCAAGATGGACCTGGAGGCGGGTGACGAGATCATCTTCTCCAAGTACGGCGGCACCGAGATCAAGCTCGGCGCCGACGAGGTCCTGATCCTCCGCGAGTCGGATGTGCTCGCGAAGGTCGTAACCACCGGTGGCAAGGGCAAGCGCAAGCTCGCCGGCGCCGCCGCCTAGCGCTTCGCTCAGGAGGAAGAGAGAGATATGGCTCACAAGGAGCTGAAGTTCAACGAGGACGCGCGCCGCGCGCTCGAGCGGGGGGTCAACACCCTCGCCGACGCGGTCAAGGTGACGCTCGGCCCGAAGGGCCGCTACGTCGTCCTCGACAAGAAGTTCGGTGCCCCGACGATCACGAACGACGGCGTCACCATCGCCCGCGAGATCGAGGTCGAGGACCCGTTCGAGAACCAGGGCGCGCAGCTCGTCCGCGAGGTCGCCACGGCGACCAACGACGTCGCCGGTGACGGCACGACGACCGCGACCGTGCTCGCCCAGGCGATCGTCCGCGAGGGCCTCAAGAACGTCGCCGCCGGCGCCAACCCGATGGGCCTCAAGCGGGGCATCGAGCAGGCCGTCGAGCGGATCGTCGAGGACCTCAAGAAGCAGTCGGTCGAGGTGTCCGGCAAGGAGGACATCGCCCGGGTCGCCACGATCTCGTCGCGCGAGCGCGAGATCGGCGACGTGATTGCGGACGCGATCGAGAAGGTCGGCAAGGACGGCGTCGTGAACGTCGAGGAGGGCCAGACCTTCGGCCTCGAGCTCGAGTTCACGGAGGGCATGCAGTTCGACAAGGGCTACCTGTCGCCGTACATGATCACCGACGCCGAGCGCATGGAGGCCGTGCTCGACGACCCGTACGTCCTGATCGCCAACCAGAAGATCGGCGCGGTCAAGGACCTCCTCCCCGTTCTGGAGCAGGTCATCCAGGCCGGTCGCCCGCTGCTGGTCGTGGCGGAGGACGTCGAGGGCGAGGCCCTCGCGACGGTCGTCGTCAACAAGCTCCGCGGTGTCTTCACCGCCGTCGCCGTCAAGGCGCCGGGCTTCGGTGACCGCCGCAAGCGGATGCTCGAGGACATCGCGATCCTCACCGGCGGCGAGGTGATCACCGAGGAGATGGGTCTCAAGCTCGAGAACACGAAGCTCTCGCAGCTCGGCAAGGCCCGCAAGATCGTCATCGACAAGGACTCGACCACGATCGTCGACGGGGCCGGCGACTCCGAGGCGATCAAGTCCCGCATCAAGCAGCTGAAGGCCGAGGTCGAGAACACCGACTCCGACTTCGACCGCGAGAAGCTCCAGGAGCGCCTCGCGAAGCTGTCCGGCGGCGTCGCGGTCGTCAAGGTCGGTGCCGCGACCGAGACCGAGATGAAGGAGAAGAAGCACCGCGTCGAGGACGCCCTCCAGGCGACCCGCGCTGCGCTCGAGGAGGGCATCGTCGCCGGCGGCGGCGTCGCGCTCCTGAACGCTGCCGACACGGCGAAGAAGAGCTTCGAGTCGCTCGAGGGCGACGAGAAGACCGGTGCGGCGATCATCCTCCGCTCGCTCGAGGAGCCGGTGCGCCAGCTCGCCTACAACGCGGGCCTCGAGGGCTCGGTCGTGGTCAACCAGGTTCGCTCGGCGAAGAAGGGCTTCGGCCTGAACGTCGATTCGGGTGAGATCGAGGACCTCGTCAAGGCCGGCATCATCGACCCGACGATGGTCACGCGCTCGGCGCTGCAGAATGCCGCGTCGATCGCGAAGAACATCCTCACCACCGAGGCGATCGTCGCCGAGGCCCCCGAGAAGGCAGCTGCCGGTGGCGGCATGCCCGACATGGGCGGCATGGGCGGGATGATGTAGGGAACTTCGCTGCGCGAAGTTCCTGGAACGGCTTCGAGGGGCCGGCGCGAGCCGGCCCCTCGTTGCATCAGGGCCCCGGGCCGTCAGGCCGAGACGGCGGCCGCGGAGCGCGCGATGCCGGCCGGGAGGTCGGCGAAGGCGACTCCCTCCTCGACCGCGTAGCATCGGTTCAGGCTCGCGTCGCCGAGCGTCGCATCGACATACGACTGGACGTCCTCGACGGAGTCGCTCTCCCAGAGGCACGTCACCGATCGGCCGTCGGTGCCCGGAAGGAACTGGAGCACCCTGGTCCCCTCGGGCGCCTCTTCACCGCGCTTGAGACGGTCCCCACGCTCGAAGGCCGTGGGGGGATCGACGAGCTCATGCCAGACGATCACGAACATGCGACCCTCCTTTCGAAACGTGTTACGTTACATGTAACGTAACAGGTGACGCTATAAAGGTCAAGGGATGGGACGGCCCCGGGAGCACGACGAGGCAACGCGCGCAGCGCTGCTCGAGGCGACGGAGCGACTCGTCGCGCGCGGGGGCGCGGCCGCGCTGTCCGTCCGCGCTGTCGCCGAGGAGGCCGGCACCACAACTCGCGCCGTGTACAGCCTGTTCGGCTCGAAGGACGGCCTTCTCGTCGACGCGATCGCGCGGCAAGCGTTCGAGTTCCTGCACACCGAGATCGGGACGCTCGAGGAGACGGACGACCCGGCCGCCGACCTGGTCGCCGTCGGCGTGCGCGCATACCGCAGGCTCGTGCTCGAGCATCCCGGCCTCTATCGCATCGCCTTCCAGCGGGTCGTTCCGGGCCTCTCCGCCGGCCCCGAGCTCACCGCGGCGCGGCAGCGAGCCTGGAACCAGCTGCTCGGCAAGGTCGGGCGACTCGACACGGCGGGCATGTTGCGCGAGGTGACCGTCGAGGAGGCGGCCATCGCCTTCAACGCGACGCTCGAAGGCCTTGGCAATGCCGAGCTGCGCGGGAACGTGCTCCGCGTCCTTCCCGAAGCAGGTGAGGAGGAAGCGTGGCGAACCACGCTGCAAATCGTGGTGCGCGGCTTCACAGGGACGACGCGTGCGCGACGCAGGCCGATCAACAGCCGAGCGCGTCGTTCAGGACGCGGCACGCCTGACCCATCCGAGCGGGAGTAAGCATCGTCACTCGGGTGCGGAGCGCGCCGCGCCCGAGCGTGTGGATGTTGTCGAAATTGATGACGCACGGAGTCGGGACTCCGTCCGCAGCGGGTGTCAGCTCGAGCTCGGAAACGAGGCCTCGTACCGTTCGCGTGAGCGCGGCGACGACGACGTTTCCGATCCGGTCGGCGACCGGGTCGCGGGTGAGGACGAGCACGGGGCGGTCGCCTCCGGGCGTGGCGGCGAACCAGATCTCACCGCGTCGCATCCGCCCAGTCCGTCCAGTCCTCTGCAGGCCCCCAGTCGGCGATGGCACTGAGGGCGCCCTCGTCCTCGGTCGACGGAAGGGCGACCCACGCGTCGGCGTCGTTCTCTCCGGCAAGCCGGACGAGATGGAGGCGGAGCGCGTCGCGAAGCAGTGCGGAGCGGTCGAGCCCGAGCCGCTCGGCCCAGCGCTGCGCGTGCTCGGCGTCTGTCGGATCGACTCGAAAGCTGAGCATCGTCATACATCGAGCATACACTGTATGACACGCCACGACGCCGCTACCCGTCGGGCAACCAACCGTCGCGGTACGGGACGCGTGCCGAGCCCGAGACATCGGCGTACGCCTCTGCAGACTTGGTCGTCTCGTTCTCGACCGACACTCCGTGCTTCCTCGCGACCTCCGACGGGAGGTACACGATGCCCTTCCGTCGAAGCCCCCTCGCGCCCACGGCAAGCACCACGGCGGGACCATTTCCCGTGCCGACGATCATGTGCGCGGTCTCCGGCGGGCAGTGGACGAAGTCCCAGGCTTCGAGCGTCCGCTCCTCGTCCTCGACGAGCAACAGGCACGTGCCGGCGAGCACGAGGAAGTCTTCCTGGGCGCTCTCGCGATGGTAGTAGCCCAGGCTCTGGCCTGGCCGGAGGACGCTGACGTTGAACCCGAGCTGGCGGAAAGGACGCTTGCCCTCGAAGTCGCACCAGACTCCGAACGACGCCGACTCGCGCCAGCGCGCCTCGCGGGCGTTGACGACGAACCATCCGTCGACGTCGGCCACCAGCCCGAACCTCGTCTCCCTGAGCGGCGCCTCGGGCATCGATGCACCCTAGTCCCGGCCCGCCTTCCGGTGCGCCCTCGCGCACGGGTAGCCGCGATTCGCGAGAATCGCCCACATGACGCTCTGGTCGGGACGCGTGGGTGGGTCGCTGGACCCCGCCGTGTGGGATTTCCTGCACGCGAACGACGCCGAGCTCCTGCCGTACGACTGCGCGGCCACGGCCGAGCACGCCGGGCGCCTCTACGGCGCCGGGCTCCTCACGGCCGACGAGCTGAACGAGGTCGAGGAGCGGCTCTCTGCGATCGCGCACGAGCCGTCCGGGATCCTCGACGAGGACGAGGACGTCCACTCGGCGATCGAGCGGCTTCTCGGCGACGTCGGGAGGAAGATCCACGCCGGGCGCTCGCGCAACGACCAGGTGGCGGCCGCCTTCCGGCTGTACGTGATCGACGCGTGCGACGAGGCGCGCGAGGAGATCGACGCACTCGCGCTCGTCACGCTCTCGTTCGCCGAGACCGAGGCAGAGACGCTGATGCCCGGGTACACGCACCTGCAGCGCGGGCAGCCCGTGACCGTGGGGCACCATCTCCTCGCCTGGGTCGAGATGCTCGAGCGGGACCGAACGCGGTTCGACGCTGCGCGGGAGGCGGCGACGCCGAGCCCGCTGGGCGCCGGCGCGGTCGCGGGCTCGACGCTCGGGATCGACCCGCCGGAGGGTCAGATGCGCAACTCGATCGACGCCGTCGCCGATCGCGACTTCGCGCTCGACTACCTCTACGCGGCCGCGATGCTGTTCGGCCACCTGTCGCGGATGGGCGAGGAGATCGTGCTCTGGTCGACGTCCGAGTTCGGGTTCGTGAGACTCCCCGAGAACGCAGCGACGGGCTCGTCGATGATGCCGCAGAAGCTCAATCCCGACGTCGCCGAGCTGGTTCGCGGCAAGGCGGGGACCGCGATCGGGCGGCTCACCGGACTGCTCGCGACGGTCAAGGGCCTGCCCCTGTCGTACGACCGCGACCTGCAAGAGGACAAGGCGCCGGTCTTCGGGGCCCGCCGCGACGTCCGCCTCGCGCTCCAGGGTATGACCGTCCTCGCCAGCGGCCTCGAGGCGAACCGGGAGCGCCTTGCCGAGGCGGTCGGGGACCCACTCCTGCTCGCCACCGACGTCGCCGAGGAGCTCGTCAAGGGCGGCATCCCGTTCCGCGAGGCGCACGAGCAGGTCGCCGGGTCCGTGCGGGACGGCTCGTACCGGGCAACCGGGTCGGCGGCGGAGAGCGTCGCCTCGCGCGCCGCGCCGGGGCCGGGGGATGTTCTCGAGTCCATCGCCGCCGCGCGCAGGCGCTTCGGCGCGAGCCGCTGACGGCGACCGAAGCCGCGCTGGTCCGGGATGTCGGACCGAAGTCCGACCCCGGCGCTCGGTGACGGCGCGACAGGCCGGCGACGTACCTCGGGTGAAACCCACCACCTGGAGGACGTCATCCCATGAAACGAATCGCATTCGCGGCCGGCCTCGTGCTCGTGGCGGCCGCGCTCGCCGGTGTCCTACGTCCGGAGGGCGCGAGCGCCGTCGACCCGGCGCCGACGACGGACAGCGTGATCGTGACCGGCACCGGAATCGTCGCATCGGTGCCCGACCGGGCCGAGGTCTCCGCCGGTGTCGAGTCGCGCGCGGCGACCGCGCGCGGCGCCATCCAGGCGAACGCGGCGGCGATGGAGAAGGTCATCGATGCGCTCGAGTCGCGCGGCGGGAAGGACGTGACGACGCAGACCGTGTCGCTGGCGTCGGCGTTCGACGAGCAGGGCCAGCCCAGCGGCTTCGTCGCCACCAACGTCGTCTCGGCCGAGACGACGCTCGCCGGCGCGGGGACGCTGATCGACGCGGCCGTCGCCGCGGGCGCGAACACGATCTACGGCCCGTCGCTCTCGCGCTCGGACGCCGACGCGCTCTACCGCCAGGCCCTCGAGAAGGCCGTCTCGGACGCGAAGGACCGCGCCGCGCTCCTCGCAAAGGCCGCCGGGCGCGAGCTCGGCCGCGTCACCGCGATCGTCGAGTCGGGCGCGTCCGACTCGCCGCTCTTTGCCGCGAAGGCGGAGCGCGCCGCCGACGCTGCGACGCCGGTCGTCTCCGGCCCCCAGGAGACCGCGGCGAGCGTGAGCGTCACCTACGAGCTGCGCTGAGGGCGGCGGCGCGGAAGGCGCTTGCAACAGATTGTCACAAGCGCCTTCCGCCCACCGCTCCCTCAGCCCGTCGCGGGAGCCGGGGTACTCGCCGCGGCGGGCGCCTCCTTCGGGGCCGTGACCACGGTGTGGGCGTGGTGCTCCGTCCCATAGCCGCCGGGAACCGGGATGTAGAACTCCGGGTAGCCCCACATGCCGTGCTCGGAGACGTCGAGCCCGGCCGCCTCCACCTCGGGCTCGGCGCGGATCCCGACCGTCACCTTCATCACCCAGAGGATGAGGAACGATGCGGTGAGCGTGAACGCGCCGACGGACACGAGCCCGAGTGCCTGTACACCGAGCTGGTGCAGCCCGCCGCCGTAGAGCAGCCCGCCCTGGCCCCACTCGAGGTTCTCGGCGAGCTTCGGCACGGTGAGGAACCCGAGCGACAACGTCCCCCAGACTCCGGCCATCCCGTGCGCCGCAAGCGCGCCGACCGGGTCGTCGATCCCGACCCGCTCGACGAGGAGCACCCCGAGCACGACGATTGCGCCGGCGACGAGGCCGATCAGGATCGCCGCCCACGGTGCGACGAACGCGCAGGCCGCGGTGATCGCGACAAGCGCGCCGATGGCGCCGTTCAGCATCATCGAGAGGTCCGGCTTCCGGATCACGATCCACGCCGTCGTCATCGCGCCGATCACGCCGGCCGCCGCGGCGAGGTTCGTGTTGAGCGCGATGTACGCGAAGAACCCGACACCGCCGTAGTCGACGCTCAGTGTCGAGCCCGGGTTGAAGCCGAACCACCCGAACCAGAGGATGAAGACGCCGAGGGTCGTGTAGGCCATGTTGTGGCCGGGGATCGCCTGCGGCTTGCCGCCGACGAACTTCCCGATCCGCGGCCCGAGCAGCAGCGCTCCCGCGAGGCCCGCGAGCGCGCCCTGGTAGTGCACGACGGTCGAGCCCGCGAAGTCCTGCATGCCCTTCGCGAACAGCCAGCCGTCGCCGCTCCAGACCCAGTGGGCGACGACCGAGTAGATCAGGGTGTAGGCGACGCCGAACACGATGTAGACCCAGAGGCGGGCCCGCTCGGCCATCGCGCCCCAGACGATCGCGAGGGAGACCGCTGCGAACGCGGTCTGGAAGAGCAGCGCGGCACCTCCCGGGATCGACCCGAACCACGAGAACGGCTCCTGGCCCACCGCGAGCATCTCGTCGACCGACGGGAAGAACCCGGAGCCGCCGACGAGGCCGTTGCCGCCGTCACCGAAGGCGATCCCGAAGCCCACGAGGTAGAACACGATCGCGGCGATTCCGAGGACCAGCGCGTTCTTCGCCGCGATGTGGCCGACGTTCTTCATCCGGGTGAGGCCGGCCTCGAGGAACGCGAAGCCCGCCTGCATGAAGAGGACGAGGACGGCTGCGATCACCACCCACAGCGTGCTCGCGGCCAGGCCCAGCTCTTCGGTGCTCATACGCGCTCCACCTCCTCCAGCTTCTGACCCGTCCGGTTGTGGGTCACGTTGGTGACCGGCGACATCCAGCAGATCCCGTCGCCGTTGACATGGCCCGTCTTGGCCGCGTCGGTGATCGCCTCGATCACGTCCTCGGCGACCTCGTCGCGGACGACGAACGTCAGGTGCGCCTTCGGCAGGAACCGCGACTCGAAGACCCGACCGCGGTACTCGTGCGTGATCCCCTTCTCCCGCCCGTGGCCGACCGCCTCGACGACCGTCACGCCGACGTGGCCCGTGTGCTCCTCGACCGCTTCCATCACGGTCTCCACGCGGTCGCGAACGACGACCGCCTCCACCTTCATCACGGCGACCCCTCCTTCTGCTCGCGACCGTCTCCGGCCGTCGGCGGCCGCGACACGACCGAGATCCGGCCGCCGGGCCGGAAGTGCCGGGCGCTCCTCCGCACGGGCGTCGGAGCCTTGGCGGCCGCCGCCTGCGCCATCGGTGTTGGTGTCACCGCCGTCTCCTCTCTTCGGTCCAACACAAAAAGCCCCACCACTCCCGCCACGGGAGAGATGAGGCTCCATTGCCATCGGCGGGGACGTCGGCGTCCCTGCCTGCGCTCCACCATAGACGGACATCCGGCCGATCCGCAACTCCGAACCGGCGAAGGAGTACGGAAATCCGCACTACGCCCTCGCCGGGGACGGTGTTACCCTCGGCCCAGGATGCTGGCTCACCTCTAGGACACCCGTTGCCGAGGCCCGCCTGGTGCGTGCCTGATTTGGCCTGTCCGGAGACCGTTCGTTCGAAGGGAGTGCAGCGCCGTGAGAGAGCTTTCGCCCGTTCCGCCCGACGCGTTGGCCGTCGAGGCACGGGAGCTGAGAAAGGAGTTCGTCCGCAAGGACAAGAAGCGCGGCAAGCGGCGCGTGCCGGCTCTCACCGGCCTCACGCTCGAGCTCGCCCGCGGGGAGTGCGTCGCGATCCTCGGCCAGAACGGGTCGGGCAAGTCGACGCTCGTCCGGCTCCTGTCCACCCTGCTCCTGCCGGACGGCGGCGAGGCGCGCGTGTTCGGCTACGACGTCGTCCGCGAGCACAAGGCAGTGCGACGGCTCGTCAACCGCGTGTCGGTCGAGGCGAGCTTCTTCAAGAAGATGTCACCGTCGGAGAACCTCCACTACGCCGCCCGCTTCTACGGGATGGGGCCGTCGGAGACGAGCGAGCGGATCCCGCTGATCCTCGAGAAGGTCGGCTTCCCGCCCGACCGGCGCACCGAGCCGATGGAGAACCTCTCGCGCGGGATGCAGCAGAAGGTCGCGCTCGCCCGGGCGCTCCTCACCTCGCCCGTCCTGCTCTTGCTCGACGAGCCGACGACGGGCCTCGATCCCCGCTCGAAGCTCGAGGTGCAGGACTTCATCCGCGAGATGCGGGCCTTGCACGACTCGACGATCCTCCTCTGCACCCACGACCTGAACGAGGCCGAGTCGCTCGCCGAGCGCGTCGGCATCCTCGATCGCGGCGAGCTGCTCGCGCTCGAGCCCGCCGACCAGCTCAAGGCGCGGTACGCGGCGGAGACGCTCGAGGAGGCGTTCTTCGCGGCGACGGGTCGCGGGTTCGAGGACGAGGCGGACGAGCTGGACGCCGAGGAGAGGGCGGTGCTGGCATGAGAGCCATTGCGCTCGAGCTCAAGCACGAGCTCATCGGGCTGGCCGGCGTCGTGGAGCGGAACGTCTACCTCACGCGGCGCTACATCTACTGGGACCTCGCGTTCTTCGTCTGGACGGTCGCGAACACGCTCACGATCGTCTTCATCGCCGAGGGCATCGAGGCGAGCGGCGGCGACATCGACGTCGAGCGGGCGACCACGACGCTGCTCATCGGCGCGGTCGTCTGGGCGTACCTCGGCATCATCTTCGAGTTCATCACGGAGACGGTCGCCTGGGAGCGCTGGGAGGGGACGATCGAGTACACGTTCATGGCGCCGCTCTCTCGCGCCATGCATCTCGGCGGCTCGGGAGTCTTCGCCGTGCTGTACGGCCTCGTGCGGGCGATCCTCCTGTTCATCGTCGTCGCGGCGTTCTTCGGCCTGCAGTTCGACGACGCGAACTTCGCCGCCGCGCTCGTGATCCTCGTGGTCGCGTCCGTGTCGTTCTTCGGGATCGGGATGATGACCGCCGTCCTGCCGCTCATCTCGCCGGAGAAGGGCGCCCAGCTCGGGTTCGTCGCGCAGGGGATGCTGCTCGTCGTCTCGGGCGTCTACTACCCGGTCGAGGTGCTGCCGCAGTGGATGCAGTGGCTCGCGACGATCTCGCCCGCGACATACGCGCTCGAGGGGATCCGCGCCGCAATCCTCGACGGCGCGGGCGTCACGGACCTCTGGGGCGACATCTGGCCGCTCCTGATCATCGGCGCCGCCTGCATCCCGCTCGGCCTCTGGATCTTCAACCGGGGCGAGGTGTACGCGAAGCGGCACGGCAAGCTCAAGCGGAGCGGCTGATGAGCATCGAGATTCGTGTCGCCGAGACGGATGCCGAGCTCGAGGCGTGGCGTCAGGTGCGGATCGCCGTGCTCCCCGACGAGCGGTGCGCCACCGTGGAGTGGATGCGCAAGACGATGTCCCCGGGGCGGGTCTATCTGCTCGCGACGGTCGACGGTGTCGTCGCCGGGTCGGGGCTGTCCGGCCGGTCGGACTTCGGCTACGCCGGTCTGCATCCGCGCGTCCTGCCGGCCTTCAGGCGTCGGGGGGTCGGCACCGCGCTGCTTCGGGCCCTGGCTGCCCACGCCGCCGACCACGGTTTCGAGCAGGCCGGCACCAATGTCGACGATCCCGGCTCGCTTGCGTTCGCCGAGCGGTTCGGCGCCGTCGAGGTCGACCGTCAGCTCGAACAGGTGCGGGACGTCGGCGAGGAGCTCGCGCCCGTCGTTCCCGAATGGCTCGAGATCGTCTCCGTCGCCGAGCGCCCCGAGCTGTGGGCGGCGGCGTACGACCCGCTCGCGCTGCAGGCGTTCGCCGACATGGCGACGTACCGGCCGGTCGTCGTGACCGGGGAGCAATGGGAGCGCGACTGGCTGGCCTGGCCGGAGGGAATGTTCGTCGGGCTCGTCGGCGGCGAGGTCGTGGGCTGCGCCGGGCTCGAACGGGACGATGACGACCCGTTGCGCGCCGAGAACGCGCTCACCGCCGTGCTTCGCGGCTGGCGTGGGCGCGGGATCGCAACGGCGCTCAAGCAGACGGCGCTCGCGTTCGGCGCCGCGAACGGCGTGTGCCACGTCTACACGTGGACGCAGACCGCCAATGAGGGCATGCGGACGTTGAACGAGCGCCTCGGGTACGTCTACCGAGGCGTGAGCATCACCGTCCGCGCCGATCTCCCGGTCGGCTGAGGCCGCGTGGCGCGGCGCCGTCCCGCGCCGCTCACCGCCGCGGCGGTCGAGAGCGCCGACCGACCGGCGGCGGATCCGCAGCGGTCAGCTCCCGCTCGACCTCGTCGACGAGGTCGCGGTGAAGCTCGACGTAGCTCCGGAGGAACGCCGTCACCATCCTCAGGTACTTGCTCCGGTGCGGCAGGAGTGCGGCGCTCGTCTCGCTCTCCTCGAGCCGCTCGAGGACGTCCGCGATGTCGTCGCGGAGCGTCAGCAGGCTCGCCCGCGTCGTCTCCTCGCCGACGAGGTCCGTGAGCAGCAGCCGGAGGAGCGGCTCGCTCTTGAGCGGAGTCAGCTCCACCGGTGTCACCGCATACGCGCGAAGTGCGTCGAGGCCGAGCTCGGTCAGGGTGTAGACCGTGCGGGCCCGCGTCCTGCCGGGCTCGGTGCGCGCGTCGAGGTAGCCGAGCCGCGCGAGCCGCTTCGGCTCGGTGTAGTACTGGCTCTCGCCGGCCCAGTCGAGGATCCGCCCCTGGCGCGCCATGCGCAGCAGGTCGTGGGCGCCGGCGCCGTCGCGGCCGACCAGCCCGAGGATCTCGTAGGAGAAGAGGCTCAGCTCGTCGCTTGACATAGCTACGTTCCATAGTATATATCTATGAAACATAGTTTGAGGAGGTGGCGGAGATGACGGCGACGACGACTCGGATCGGGAGTGCCGAGCGGTGGGGATCGCGGTGGGGGTCTCGGGCCGAACACTGGGCGGAGACCGAGGAGCAGCAGCTCCCGACGTACGAGGAGGCGATCCGGCGCGTCGGCGTAGGCGCGGGCGACCGTGTGCTCGAGGTCGGGTGCGGGTCCGGCGTGTTCCTTCGTGCCGCAGCCGATCGCGGTGCCCGCGTCGTCGGAGTCGACGCGTCACCGGCGCTCCTCGAGCTGGCCCGCGCGCGCGTTCCGCAGGCGGAGCTCTCGCTCGGCGACCTGCAGTCCTTACCGTACGAGGAGGACACGTTCGACGTCGTTGCGGGCTTCAACGCCTTCTTCTTCGCCGACGACATGGTCGCCGCGATCCGCGAGGCAGGGCGCGTGGCGAAGCTCGGCGCTCCGGTGGTGATCCAGGTCTGGGGCGGCCACGGTCGGTGCAGTCTCGACGCGATCAAACCGCTCGTCCGGCCCTTCTTCCCGGGCTACGACCCCGAGGCTCCGCCTCCGCCCGATCTTGCCGCCCCGGGGTCGCTCGAGGGCATCGCGTCCGCGGCGGGCCTGACGCCGAAGGAGGCGTACGACGTCTCGTGGCCGTACGTCTACGAGGACGATGAGGCGCTGCTCCGCGGGATGCTCTCCGCCGGCGGGGTTGGCGACGCCGCCGGGCCGGAGCGCGAGCCGGAGCTCCGGGCGGGATTGCTGGAGGCGCTGGCGCCGTTTCGGTCCGCACGAGGCGGATTCCGCCTGGAGAACGAGTGGCACACCCTCATCGCGACCGCCTGAGCGGCCGTTACCGCAGCTTGCCGGCGCGGAGCGCAAGCGCCACCGCGTGCGTCCCGTTCCGCGCCCCGAGCTTCGCGATGATCCGCTTGCGATAGCTCTTCACCGTCTCCGGCGAGAGGTAGAGCCGCGCGCCGGTCTGAGCAGCGGTCTCGCCCTCGGCGACGCCTGCCAGGATCTCCGTCTCGCGGTCGTTCAGGGGCTCCCCCTCGAGGATCTCGGCGAGAAGGGTCGTCATCTCATGCCGCCCGCTTGCGGACGCGCGCGGAGCCGTCGTGGACGAGCATGTACACGCGTTTGGGGGACACGCCGAGCTCCTCCGCCACCTCCGCCGCCGTGTTGCCGTCGACGACCGTCCTGATCAACGCGATGCGCTCCCGCTCCGGGAGAGTCGCCAGCGCGCGAAGCCGTTCGCGGCTCTCGATCGCCTCGTCCGGCGTTGGCCCGGGGTCGGGTGGGTCGTACGCAGCGGCGTCCGTCCCGGGCGCCGTCAGGTCGGAGAAGGCCCGGACGTCCGCGTAGACCCCGCCGCCCAGGTGGTCACGACGGACGAGCATGCGAATCGTGTCGACGATCGCCCCGCGCACGTAATGGCGCGCGAACGCGGTGAACGGGACGCCACGCGACGGGTCGTACCTGCGGGCCGCCCTCGCGAGCCCGAGGTACCCGTCGCCGACGAGGTCCTCCTGCTCGATCTGCATGTGGCGCCAGCGCCTCGCCTCTCGCTGGGGGAGGTCGAACGCCTCTTGGACGAGCGTCTGCTCCGTCATGCGCGGGGGGTCTCCTGTCTCGGGGACGGGATACGCGTCCACGGCACGGCAAGGCGCGACTCCTGCATCCGGTGGGGGGTTCCGGCGTGCGTGCCATGGCGACGTCTTCGGCTTCTCTGGCTCGAAGCCGGGACTTGAAGGTCGGGACTCTAGCGTGGTCACGCAGGTCAGGAGCCGTCAACGGAAGTCAACGGACGGTCAGTACCCCGTCGGGCGACCGTCGACACATCCGTCGCGATCCGGTGCTAACGTCTCGCATGTCTTTCGGGGCAACGGAGCCTCGGGTGCGGGTCGACCGCTCCCGGGGCTTTTGCCGTTTCAAGGGAGGAGAGAGCTGATGGCACGACCGAGAGCGAGCGCGACGACGAGCCGCTCGACGATGGTGAAGTCGAAGGACAGGGCGACGTCGAGCGTGGCGTCGCGTCGAGCCGTGCTGAAGCGGATGAAGGACGAGGGCATCGAGCACGTCCTCTTCTGGTTCACGGACCTCGAGGGGCATCTCAAGTCGTTTGCGGTCACGCCGTCCGAGATGCAGGGCGCGCTCGACGACGGGATGGGCTTCGACGGCTCGTCGATCACGGGGTTCAACGCGATCGAGGAGTCGGACATGGTCGCGATCCCCGACCCCGCGACCTTCCAGGTGATGCCGCGGCCGGTGGACGAGCACGGCCACGAGCTCGGCGCAAAGGTCGCGCGCATGATCTGCGACGTCGTCAAGCCCGACGGCGTCCCTTACGAGGGCGACCCGCGCTACGTCCTTCGCGCGGCTCTCGACCGCATGCGGAAGCTCGGCTTCGACACCTTCGCCGTCGGCCCCGAGCTCGAGTACTTCCTGTTCGAGGACGACAAGGACACGAAGACGCTCGACGAGGGCGGCTACTTCGCGATGACGGCGCAGGACGCCGCGACCGAGGTGCGCAACGACACGATTCATGCGCTCGAGTCCGTCGGGATCCCGATCGAGTACCACCACCACGAGGTGGCGCCGTCCCAGCACGAGATCGACATGCGCTACGCCGACGCGCTCGCGATGGCCGACCACACGATCACCTACCGGCTGATCGTGAAGGAGGTCGCAGCCTGGCACGGCTACTACGCGACCTTCATGCCGAAGCCGCTCTTCGGAGAGAACGGCTCCGGCATGCACACGCACATGTCGCTCTTCAAGAACGGGAGGAACCAGTTCTTCGACGCGAAGGACGAGCACCACCTGTCGAAGACGGCCAAGGCGTTCATCGCCGGGCTGCTCGTGCACGCGCGCGAGATGTCCGCCGTGCTCGCGCAGTGGGTCAACTCCTACAAGCGGCTCGTCCCCGGGTACGAGGCGCCGGTCTACGTCGCCTGGTCGCAGCGGAACCGGTCGGCGCTGATCCGGATCCCGCTCTACAAGCCCGGCGCCGAGCAGGCGACCCGCGCCGAGATCCGCTGCCCGGACCCTGCCTGCAACCCCTACCTGGCGTTTGCGGCCCTGCTCCAGGCGGGCCTCGAGGGAATCGAGCGTGGCTACGAGCTGCCGGACGAGATGACGACGAACCTCTACCGGCTCACGGAGGCGGAGCGGGGGGAGCGCGGGATCGTCGCGCTGCCGGGCTCGCTCGGCGAGGCCGTCGAGGCGCTCGCCGGCTCCGAGCTGATGAAGACCGCGCTCGGCGAGCACATCTTCCCGCGCTACGTCGAGCTCAAGCGACGCGAGTGGAACGAGTACCGCATCCAGGTCACGGAGTGGGAGAAGGAGAAGTACCTGAGCGCCCTGTAGCTCTTCGCGAAGCGGGGATCCGCAGGTGCGGATCCCCGCCGCGAAACCCCCGCCTGCGCCGGGGTACACGCCTGACGCGCCCTGCTTCGCGGCCTGCGAAACCCCTGGAGCTGCAGCGAGAAGATCGTGGCCGGCGACACTGGACATCGGCGCTCGAAAAGCGCATGATCCTTGACGCAGGCCGAGCTGCAAGGCGAGCGGCAACGCCTGTGTCTGACGGCCGATCGCGGGTCCCCTGTGGGGGCCCGTGGTCGTTCTGCGTTCGGGAAACCCTTTTTCCCCTTCTCCGCGTCGTGCACGGCGGTCGGTGCACGGCCTCCCGCCGGGCGACGGCCGGCTCCGGCCGCCACGATGCCGTCACGGGGGACGTGAGAAAAGCCTTTAGCCTGCGAGCGTGCTGACGGTGCTCCGCGTGCTCCACGTGCTCTCGGCGTCCGTCTGGGTCGGCGGGACGGTCGCGCTCGTCTTCGTCGGCGTCCCGGCGATCCGGAAGCTCGAAGGCGAGGCCCGCGCGACCGCGATGCGCGCCCTCGGTCGTCGCTGGCGGCCACTCGGATGGAGCGCGATGGCGGTCGCGATCCTCTCGGGGCTCTGGCTGACGGAGCTGAACGGCGGCTTCACGCGTGCGGCGCTCGAGACCGACTTCGACCGGACCCTGATCGTGAAGTCGGTGCTCGTCGCGCTGCTCGTCGTCGGAGCGTTGCTCCACGACTACGCGCTCGGGCCGCGGCTCCAGCGCGAGCTCCGCGACGCCGACCCGTCGGCACCGGCGACGCGCCGCCGCCTCGTCGTGGTCGGCTGGTTCAACTTCGCACTGACCCTGGCGGTGCCGATCCTCGGCGCCGTCGTGCTGACGACGTTGGACTGAGCGAGAAGCCGTGAACGACGCCGCCCGCCATCTCGCGCTCCTGACGCGCACCACCGAGGTGGTCAACTCCTCGCTCGACCTGCAGGAGGTGCTCGAGGCGATCGCGCACGAGGTCGCCGCCGCGCTCGAGACGGACGCATGCTTCGTCTACCTCTACGACGAGCGTGCGGACGAGCTCGTCCTACGTGCGACGCACGGGACCGGCGTCGAGGACGCGACCAGCGCCCCGCGGATGCGGCGCGGCGAGGGCATCACGGGCGTCGCCGCGGCGGAGCGCGAGCCGATCATGATCGCGGAGCGGGCGCACCTCGACGCGCGCTTCAAGGCGTTCCCGAACCTGCGGGAGGACCAGTACGAGTCGATCCTCGCCGTGCCGATCCTCGCGCGCGACGTCCTCGAGGGAGCCCTCAACGTGCGCACGCGGGACCCGCGGCCGTTCACGGACGCCGAGATCGCGCTCCTCACGTCGATCGCCTCGCAGGTCGGCCAGTCGATCGAGCACGCGAAGCTGTACGCGCAGGCACGGCGACGCGTGGACGAGCTCGAGGCGCTCGCACGGATCTCGGAGGCCGTCTCGGAGTCCCTCTACCTCGAGGAGTCGCTCGAGGCGATCGTGCGGACGACGGTCGAGTCCCTTCGCGCCACCGGGGCGGCGGTCGTCCTCGAGGACGGCAGGATCGCGTGGCCCGAGGGCCGGGCCGGCGCGCACGCGGTACGGCTGCCGCTCCGCTGGCGCGGGCGGACGATCGGCGAGCTCGTCGTCGACCGGGATACGCCGTTCTCGGACGACGACCGGCAGCTGCTCGACGCGATCGCGAACCAGGCCGCCGTCGCGCTCGAGCACGGCCGCATGGCGCTTCGCGGGGTGCTCGCCCAGGAGATCCACCACCGGGTCAAGAACAACCTGCAGACCGTCGCCTCGCTGCTGCGGCTCCAGGCCCGGGCCGAGAACGTCGATCCCGGCAAGGCGCTCGGCGACTCGGTCAACCGGATCCTCGCGATCGCCGCCGTCCACGAGGAGCTGACCGAGCACCGCGGCGACGTCGTCGACCTCGCCGAGCTCATCGACCGGCTGCGCGCGATGCTCGTGCAGGGCCTCGTCAGCGGGAAGGGCGTGAGCGCCGAGCTCGAGCCCGTCGAGCTCGCCGGCCACCGTGCGACAGCGCTCGCGCTCGTCTTCTCGGAGCTCCTGTCGAACGCTCTCGAGCACGGCGGACAGCGCGTCTCCATTACCCTAGGGCGCGAGGGGAACGACGCCGTTCTCTCCATCGCCGACGACGGCCAGGGCATGCAGGACGCCCCCGACGGAACAGGGCTCTCCATTGTCCGCGCGCTCGTCCGTGACGAGCTCCGCGGAACCATCGAGCTCTTCGGCGAGGCCGGCCTGCGTGTCGAGGTGCGATTCCCTGCCTGAGGAGAGAAGTCATGCGGATTCTGATCGCCGAAGACGAGACCATCATCCGGCTCGACCTGAGGGAGCTGCTCGAGAAGAGCGGCTTCGAGGTCGTCGCCGAGGCGCGCGACGGGGAGGAGGCGATCGCGCTCGCGCGGAGCGAGGAGCCCGACCTGGCGCTGCTCGACGTGAAGATGCCGAAGCTCGACGGCATCGACGCCGCCCGGCGGATCCTCGACGAGCGGCCGATCCCGATCGTGATGGTCACGGCGTACGGCGAGCAGGAGCTCGTCGCGCGGGCCGTCGAGGCGGGCGTCTTCGGCTACCTGGTGAAGCCGTTTCGCGAGTCCGACCTGCTCCCGGCGATCGAGACGGCGCGCGCACGCCACGACGAGCTCACGGCGCTGCGCGAGGAGGCGGCGTCCCTCGCCGACGCGCTTGCCGCCCGCAAGGCGATCGAACGCGCGAAGGGGCTCCTGATGGAGCGCGAAGGCCTCACCGAGCAGGACGCGTTCGCGCGTCTCCGCAAGGCGAGCCAGATCTCGGGGCGGCCGCTCAAGGTCGTCGCCGAGGCGCTGATCGCCACGTTGGATACGCGCTGAGCGGCTAGGACGCGGCGAGCAACTCCTCGTCCTCGCGGCGCCGGCGTGTGCGCCGGGTCGTCCAGACGGCTGCGCCGACGAGCACGAGCGGGGCAGCCGCGACGGCGAACGCGAGCGCCACGACGGCCTCCCAGGCGAGCACCTCGAGCGCGCGGTCGAGCGCCCGGTCGAGTCGCGAGCCGGGGGCAACCGCACCGCTCCCTTCCTCGGTTCGGAGCTCGAGCTGGATCGTGGCGTTCCGCGCCTCGGCGGCCGTGGCCGCGCGGCTCGCGCGGAGCTCTCGGAGCTGCGCCTGCGCCTGTGCGCGCTGCTCGAGCAGTCGCGCGCGCTCGGCCGACGTCGTCGCCCGCTCGATCTGGACGGTCAGCGCGGCGATCCGCGCGCGAAGCCTCTCGCTCTCGCGGTCGAGGCCGTCGAGCGACTCCTGGAGATCCTGGATCTGGACGTTCTGCGCGACGATCGTGCCGAGCGCCGAGAGCCGGGTGACCGCGTCGCCTGCGCGGCTCGACGGGACGCGGAGCGTGACGGACGACGTGCCGTCGGCGCCCGTGGCGTACTGCACGTTGACGACGTAGCCGCCGAGGTCCCGCGCGATCGCGAGCGCACGCTGCGTTGCCTCGGAGAGCGCGTCGGTGTCCTCGACCGCGAGCGCGAGCGTTGCGACGTAGCGCTGCGCACGGCCGGTCAGCGGGCCGGGCGCCGCCTTCTGCGCGGCAGACGAGTCGGCGGCGGCGGGCGGCGCGACGAGAGCGGTGCCGGACTCGGCCGTCGAACGCTCGACCGTGGTCGCGCCGGAGAAGGCGTCCCTGGCGGACGGCTGCGGTCGCGTGACGCCGATCGCGACGGCTGACACGGCTGCGAGCCCCGCGGCCGCGGGGACGAGCAGCGCGAGCCGGCGGCCGCGGATGCGGTCGAGGAAGGACGCCTGTCTCTCGGGCGGCCGCGACGCGACCGTCAGCACCTGGAGCCGCAGCGCGTCGCTCGCGCGTGGCCGCGTTGCACGAAGCTCGTCGACGATCTCGGTCATGCTCATCCCTCGCTCACCCTCTCCTCGAGTCGCTTCAGGGCCCGGCTCAGCCGCGTGGAGACGGCCGTCGGGCTGATTCCGAGCACGCGTGCGGTCGCGTCGCCGTCGAGCTCCAGCACCACGCGGAGCGCAAGCACCTCGCGCTCACCGGCGGAGAGCGTCGCGAGCGCCGCCTCCAGCGCGGGCGAGAGGCCCTCGACGAACGCCTCGTCGACCCGCTCGGGGAGCGCTGCCGCCTCCTCCCGCTTCCGGCGCCTCGCCTCGGCGCGGAACCAGTCGAGTGCCGTTGTGCGGGCGATGCCGAGCAGCCACGTCCGGGGGCTTCCGCGCTGGGGGTCGAAACGCTCCCACAGCCGTAGGGCCTTCTCGAACGTCGAGCTGGCGAGATCCTCGGCCTGCCCCCGGTCCCGCGTCAGGTACGCGAGGTACCCGAACACGTCGTCGAGGTGCTCCTCGGCGACCTCGGCGAACGTCGGGCGGACTGCAGCCCGAGCGGTCGGGCGAGCGACGGTCATCGCGTGCACGACCGTTCTACGCCGCCGTCTCCTTCGCGTGTCACAGGAGCCTGCGCCTCCGGGATCCGCCTACACGTCCTCCGCTGCTCGCACGCGGAGCGCCTCGGCCTCGCGAAGCTCGATCCTGCGGATCTTGCCGGTGAGCGTCTTCGGGAGAGAGGGGACGAACTCGACGAGACGCGGGTAGTGGTACGCACTCAACCGCTTTCGCACGTGGGTCTGGATTCCCTTGGCGAGCTCGTCGCTCGGCTGGTGGCCTTCCGCGAGGACGATGAACGCCTTGACGACGCTCCCGCGTCGCTCGTCCGGTGACGCCACCGCCGCCGCCTCTGCGACGGCGGGGTGCTCGAGGCACGCAGACTCGACCTCGAACGGGCCGATCCGGTACCCGGCCGCGATGATCACGTCGTCGGCGCGACCCTCGTACCAGACGTATCCGTCGGCGTCCATGCGCGCAGCGTCCTTGGTGTGGAACCACGCACCCCCGAAGGTCTCGCGGGCGGCCTCCTCGTTGTTCCAGTACCCGAGCGGGTAGTGCGGGTTGCTTCGGGCGCGCAGACAGATCTCGCCGCGATCGCCGAGCGGAACCGGCTGCTCGTCCTCGTCGAGGATCGCGACGTCCCACCCCGGCGTCGGTCGTCCCATGGAGCCCTCGCGCACCTCCATGAACGGGAAGTTGGCACACAGCGGATAGCTCTCCGAGAGCCCGTAGAAGTCGAGGATCGTGACGCCGTACTGCTCGCGGAACCATCGAATCGCCTCGGGGTTCAGCGGTTCGCCCGCCGCGCACACGATTCGGAATCGCTGCGGATACCGCGTTCCGGCGTCGCCGATCGACATCATCGAGCGGATCGCCGTCGGCGTGCTGAAGACGTTCGTGACCTCGTACTTCGAGAGGAACGCGAGCTGCTTGTGAGCGTCGAAGCCACCTTCCCGCTCGTACACCGCCTGTACCGCTCCGTACCGCCAGGGACCGAGCAGCGGCACGATGCCTGCCACCCAGGCCCACTCGCCCATCCCGTGGAAGCGCTCGCCGTCGCGCACGTCGTGACAGAGCTCGAACTCGTTGTGCGCGAGGAGGAACCGATGGGCGTGGAGGATCCCCTTCGCGAGCCCGGTGGTGCCCGATGTGTAGTACAGCTGCGCCGGGTCGTCGGCGCGGGTGTCGATCGGCTCGAAGCTCGGGTCGCCGTCCGCGATCAGACGCTCGTCCAGCACGAGGACGTGGTCGACGGGCAGGCGAAGGGCGCGCACGCGCTCCACGTTCTCGGCGTTGGTGACGAGCACCTTCGGCTGCGAGTCGCTGATGCGGTGCCGGATCCCCTCGTCGCCGTAGAGCACCGACAGCGACAGGAGGACCGCCCCGGCCTTGAACGCACCGAGGAACGCCGCAGCCGTCTCGGGCCGCGGCGTGAGCAGCATCGCGACCCGATCGCCGACCTCGACTCCGTGCTCGCCGAGCACGCCGGCGAGCCGGGAGCTCGCATCCTGCAGCTCGCCCCAGTAGACCTGCCGCTCGTTGCCGCGGTAGTCCTCCCAGAGCATCGCGAGCTTGTCGGGCGCGTGCTTGTCGCAGACGTCCGCGGCGATGTTGTAGCGCTCCGGGACATTCCACTCGTGGGCGGCCACTGCCTCGTCGTAGCTTCTGAACCGTCCGTCCGACGGCATTCGCGGCTCCTCGCGCGGGGCTGTCGTTCCGGGAGTCTCGTTCATTCGGCCGCGACCTGCGCCTCGGCGAAGAGCACCTCCCAGTGCGAGAGCAGGCCGTCGAGCTCCTCGCGGCCTGCGGTGTACGACGCGAGCAGGTCCATGTCGGTCCAGTTCTCCGCCAGCCGATTCTCGAGCTCGGCCACACGCGGCTCGAGCTCCGAGATGCGCTTCTCGACCCGGTCGAGCTCGGACGGCTTCGGCCGGGCGGGAGCGGGCTTCGGTGCGCGCTTCGCCACGCGCCGTTCCGGCTCCGACGATGCGGCCGCGTCGCGGGACGTGCTGCGCTCGCGGACCATGTCCGCCCAGCCGCCGTCGTACGAGCGGAGCGCAAGGTCCTCGACCGCGACGATGCGGTCGGGGACGGCATCGAGGACGGCGCGGTCATGCGAGACGAGCAGCACCGTCCCGGGGAACGCCTCGAGCGCCGCCTCGAGCGCCTCACGGCTCTCGAGGTCGAGGTGGTTGGTCGGCTCGTCGAGCACGAGCAGGTTCGCGCCCGAGGCGACGACGAGCGCGAGCGCGAGACGTCGCCGCTCGCCGCCCGAGAGCACCGTGACCTGCTTCTCGTGCGTCTCCCACCCGGAGAAGAGGAACCGGCCCAGGAGATTCTGCGCCTGGGGTCGCGGGAGGCCGGTCTCGGCGACCGTCACGTCGAGGATCGAGCCGCGGTCCGGCAGCTCCGCCTCGTGCTGGGAGAAGTAGGCGGGAACGACGCCGTGGCCGAGCTTCACACGGCCCTCGTCGGGCTCCCGGAAGCCGAGGAGCGTCTCGAGGAGGGTCGTCTTGCCCGATCCGTTGGGCCCGACGAGCGCGACGTGCTCCCCCCGCTCGAGGACGACGGAGGCGCCTTCGAGCAGGAGCTTCTCGCCGGCGGAGACGACGAGATCGTCCGCCTCGAGCACGATGCGGCCGGTCCGCGCGGGCTTCAAGAACTCGAAGCCGAGCGTCCGGCGCCGCTTGGTCATCGACTCGAGCTCCTCCGCGGCGGCGCGCCGTTCCTTCTCGAGCCGCCCGATCTGGCTGAGCTTGGCCTGCGCCTGCTTTGCCTTCGACTTCTTGTAGCGGAACCGGGCGACGAAGCGCTCGAGCCGCTCGATGTCGTCGCTCACGCGGTCGAGCTGCGTTGCCGCCGCGGAAGCGCGCGCGGCCTTCTCGAGCCGCCACGCGTGCCAGGGGCCGTCGAAGAAGAACGGCTTCGGCCCGCCGAGCTCGAGCACGGCGGTCGTGACCGCCTCGAGGAACCAGCGGTCGTGCGCGACGAGCACGATCGCCGCGTCGAGCGACGTCAGCTCGCGCTCGAGCCACTCGAGGCTCTCCACGTCGAGGTGGTTGGTCGGCTCGTCGAGCAGCAGGAGGTCGGGGTCGGCCGAGAGGGCTCGGCCGAGCGAGGCCCGGGTCAGCTCTCCGCCGGAGAACGTGTCGAGCGGCCGGTCGAGGTCGGCGTCGCGGAACCCGAGCCCGCGGAGGATCGACGCAGCGCGATCGCGCCATGCCCACCCGCCCGCGTGCTCGAGCCGAGCCTGTGCCTCGCTGTAGCGGCGCAGGGTTGCGGGCGCATGGTCGCCGTTCGCCATCGCCTGCTCGAGCCGTGTGAGCTCTTGCTCGAACGCGACGAGGTCGCCGGCGCCCGACAGGGAGTACTCGCGGAGCGTCAGGCCCTTACCGCGCGGCGGGCGCTGGTCGTGCAGCGCCACGCGCGTGTCCTTCGCGAACGCGAGCTCACCTGCGGTGAGCGACGACTCCCCGACGAGCGTGCGGAGCAGGGTCGTCTTACCGGTGCCGTTCGCTCCGGCGAGCGCGAGGCGGTCGCCGCGGCGCAGCCGGAACGAGACCCCGTCGAAGAGGGGGTCGCCGGAGAACTCCTTGCGGAGGCCGGATGCGGTGAGCACCGCCATCGGGCGAAGGGTAGGCGGCGCGGGCGGCCGTCCGCGTGCGGAAAACCGCCCGTGGGTAAGAACGGCGCGATAACGGGTACTCATTGGTCATGGCGGTCGATCCGATCGTGGTCGTCGGGGGTGGTCTCGCGGCCGCGCGGCTCGCGACCGAGTACCGCGCGGCGGGCGGCGAGGCGTCGGTGACGATCGTCGCCTCCGAGCCCGACCCGCCGTACAACCGGCCGCCGCTCACGAAGGGGTTCCTGCGCGGGGAGATGGACCGTGACGGTCCACTCGTCCGTCCGCAGGCCGAGTACGACGACGACGTGGTCGAGCTTCGTCTCGAGACGACGGCCGAGCGGATCGACCCGGACGCGCACGAGGTCGAGCTGGCAGGCGGCGAGCGCCTCCCCTACGGGACGCTCGTCCTGGCAACCGGCGCGCGACCGAGGCAGCTCCCGCTTCCGGGCGCCGACCTCGTGGGCGTCCACACGTATCGGACGCTGCGCGACGCCGAGACGGTCATCCGGGCGGCCGAGGACGCTCACGCCGCGATCGTCATCGGCGGCAGCTTCATCGGCGCCGAGACGGCCGCCTCGCTGCGGGCGCGTGGCCTCGAGGTGACGATCGTCGAGATGGGGGAGACCCTCATGCCCCAGCTCCGGTGCCCCGCCCTCCAGGCGGAGCTCGTCGAGCTGTACCGGAGCGAGGGCGTCGAGGTCCTGCTCGAGACCCAGCTCGAGGAGCTGACGGGCAACGGGCGCCTTCTGACCGGTGCTCGGACGGCGGACGGCCGGATGCTCGAGGGCTTCCTCGCGATCGTCGGCGTCGGCGTCGTCCCGAACGTCGAGCTGGCGCAGGACGCCGGCGCGGACGTCGATGACGGGATCGTCGTCGACGAGCGCTTCCGGACATCGCTCGCCGACGTGTACGCGATCGGGGACGTCGCCCGGTACCCGGATCCGACCTCGGGCCGCATGCGGCGCATCGAGCACTGGTCGAACGCGGACGCGCAGGGGGCGCACCTCGGCCGCCAGCTCGCAGGCGCGCGCGCCGCCTACGACGAGCTACCCGTCTTCTTCACCCAGCTCTTCGATCGCAAGCTTCAGGTCCTCGGCGACGTCGAGCCGGCTGCGGAGTGCGTGCTTCGCGGCTCGCTCGCCGACGGCCGTCTCGTCGGCTTCCACCTGGCCGAGGACAACCGTCTCGTCGGCGCCGTCGTCCACGGCGAGTCGGCCGACGTCGTCGCCGAGCTCGGCGCCCTCATCCGCGAGAAGCCCGTCGTCGACGACCCGAGCCGCCTCGCGGACGACAGCCTGCGCCCGGCCGACGCCGTCGCCGTCTGACCGTCCGCGGCGTGCGGCCGGCGACGCCGCGCTACGAGACGCCTGCGCGCTCGCGGACGAGCGCGCGCACTGCCTCGGCGATGTGTTCGGCGTCTATGCCCGCCGCTGCGAGAAGCTCGGCCGGCTTGCCGGAGTGCGGCAGCTCGCGGACGGCGAGCTTGACGACGCGCGCCTCGGTGCCGCTCGCCGCGAGGGCGGAGAGCACGGCCTCCCCGAGGCCGCCCTCGGCCCAGTGGTCCTCGACGGTCACGATCGGCATGCGGAGCCCGCTCAGGGTCTCGCCGTCGATCGGCTTGACGGAGTAGGCGTCGACCACGCGGGCGGAGATCCCCTCCTCGGCGAGCGTCTCCGCGGCGCGCACCGCCTCGTGGACGGTGATGCCGGCCGCGACGATCGCGACGTCGTCGCCCTCGCGGAGCGTCTTCGAGCCGCCGACGGGGAACGCTTCGTCCGCGCCGTACACGACCGGCGTGTCGCCGCGGGTGGTGCGGAGATACGAGATGCCGTCGAGGTCGCCCATCGTGCGGACGAGTGCCGTCGTCTGGTTGCCGTCGCACGGGTAGAGCACCGTCGAGCCGTGGATCGCGCGGAACTCCGCCAGGTCCTCGAGCCCCATCTGCGAAGGGCCGTCCTCGCCGATCGAGACGCCCGCGTGCGAGCCGCAGAGCCGGAGCGTAGCGCGGCTCACGGCAGCCATCCGCACGAAGTCGTACGCCCGGGAGAGGAAGGCGGCGAACGTCGAGCTGAACGTCTTCCAGCCGAGCACCTGCATCCCCACGGCGGCCGCGACCATCTGCTGCTCCGCGATGTACATCTCGACGAAGCGCTCCGGGTGGGCGTCGCGGAAGATATCGGCGAACGTCGAGTTGGAGACCTCGCCGTCGAGCGCGACGACCTGGCCGTCCTCGGCGCCGAGCGCGGCCAGCGCCTCGCCGTACGCCTTGCGGGTCGAGACGGCGCTGCCGACCTCGTACGCCGGCCACGACGCGGTCGTCGTCTCGAAGCGGTGCGAGCTCCCGGGCTCCGGCTTCGCGACGTCGACCCGGACATTGCGGATGCCGCCGAGCTCCTCGACAGCCTCCTCGGCGACCGCCTTGCCGTGCCAGCCGTTCTCGTTCTCGACCTTGGAGTACCCCTTGCCCTTCACCGTTCGCGCGACGATCGCCGTCGGCCGTCCGGACGTCGACTCGGCCTCGCGGTAGGCGGCGTCGATCGCCTCGACGTCGTGGCCGTCGATCTCGATCGCATGCCAGCCGAACGCCTCGAGCCGGCGCGAATACGAGGAGAGGTCCCAGCCGTGCATCGTCTCGCCACGCTGGCCGAGCCGGTTGACGTCGACGATCGCGGTGAGATTGTCGAGCTCGTAGAAGGCGGCGTGCTCCGCCGCCTCCCACATCGATCCCTCGGCCATCTCACTGTCGCCGCAGATGACCCAGACGCGGAACGGGAGGCGGTTGAGCCTCTTCCCGGCGATCGCCATCCCGACGCCGATCGGCAGACCCTGGCCGAGCGACCCCGTCGCGACGTCGACCCAGGGGAGGACGGGGACGGGATGCCCCTCGAGGCGGGACCCGAGCTGCCGGTAGGTCCCGAATTCCTCCTCGGAGAGCGCGCCTGCGGCACGGAACAGGCCGTAGACGAGCGGCGACGCGTGGCCCTTCGAGAAGACGAGCCGGTCGTTCCGCGGATCGTGCGGCGCGTCGAAGTCGTAGCGGAGGTGCCCCGCGAGGAGGACCGCCGCGAGGTCCGCCGCCGACATCGAGGACGTCGGGTGCCCGGAGCCGGCCTTCGCACTCGCCCGAACCGCGTCGACCCGCAGCTGCTGTCCCAACTCCCGCCAACGCTCGCGCTCGTCCATCAGGGCTCCCTCGTCGGTGTTTCCCGCTCTCCCGATTGCGTAACGTAGCGAGGGATGAAGGTGGCGGTCGGGTTCGATCACCGCGGCGTGCGTCTCCGGGAGACGGTGCTCTCGGCCCTCGGGGACGAGGGCCTCGACGTCGTCGACCTCGGTGTCGAGACGGACGAGACGCGCGTCGACTACCCGGACGTGGCGCACGCGGTCGCCATGGCGATCCGCTCGGGTCGCGCGCAGCGGGGAGTGCTCGTCTGCGGCTCGGGCGTGGGGGCCTCGGTCGCCGCGTCGAAGATCCCCGGGATCCGGGCGGCGATCTGCCACGACCCGTACTCCGCGGCCCAGGGCGTCGAGCACGACGACATGAACGTCCTCTGCCTCGGCTCGGAGGTCGTCGGGCCGTCGCTGGCGTACGAGCTCGTCAGGCGCTTTCTCGGCGCCTCGTTCATCGGCGAGGGGCGCTACCTGGAGCGTCTGGAGAAGGTCGAGGAGCTCGAGAAGCTCGTCGACGGCTGAGATGGGAGATGCCATGAACCGGTCGAGACTGCACGAGCTGAGCGAGCACGGAGTCAGCGTCTGGATCGACTCGCTCTCGCGCGAGATGCTGGAGACGGGCGCGCTCGCCCGCCTGATGTCCGAGGATGCCGTGGTCGGCGTCACCTCGAACCCGACGATCTTCCAGAAGGCGCTCTCGGAGGGCGACTGGTACGACGAGCAGCTCCGCGCGGCGGCGGCCGAGATCGACGATCCGACAGAGCTCTTCTTTGCGCTCGCACAGGAGGACATCCGGGACGCGTGCGACCTGCTCGACCCGGTCTGGGAGCGCACGGGCGGCGTCGACGGCTACGTCTCGCTCGAGGTCGACCCGACGCTCGCCTACGACCGCGAGGCGAGCTACGAGCAGGCGATGCGCTTCCACCGCGAGGTCGACCGGCGGAACCTCTACGTCAAGATCCCCGGGACCGAGCCGGGTCTCGGCGCGATCGAGGACTGCATCGCCGAGGGGCGCTCGATCAACGTGACGCTGATCTTCTCGCTCGACCGCTACGCCGCGGTGGTCGAGGCGTACCTGCGCGGGCTCGAGCGGCTCGTCTCGGAGGACGGCGATCCTAGCTCGGTGATCTCCGTGGCGAGCTTCTTCGTCTCGCGCGTCGACACCGAGGCGGATCAGCGGCTCGAGGACGTCGGGCGCACCGACCTGCAGGGGAAGCTCGCGATCGCCAACGCAAAGCTGGCGTACGCGCACTGGAAGGACGTCTTCTCGGGCGAGCGATGGGCGGCACTCGAGGCAAAGGGCGCGCGGACGCAGCGCTGCCTCTGGGCCTCGACGTCGACGAAGAACCCCGCGTATCGGGACGTTCTCTACGTCGAGGAGCTCGTCGGCCGGGACACGGTGAACACGATGCCGCTCGAGACCGTCAGGGCCTTCCAGGACCACGGCGAGGTCCGCAACACGCTCGAGACCGGGCTCGACGAGGCGCACGCTCTCCTGGCCGAGCTCGACGCCGCGGGGGTCGACTACGACGACGTCGTCGAGACGCTCGAGCGCGAGGGCGTCGAGAAGTTCGCCGACTCCTTCAGCGGGCTCCTGGACGGGATCACCACCAAGCTCGAAGCGGTCACGGCCAAGTAGTGGCGAACCCCCTCGCGGCCGGCCTCGGGCTCCGGCGCAAGCCGGACCCGTGCGCCCTCGTCGTCTTCGGCGCCTCGGGCGACCTGACGAAGCGCAAGCTGTTTCCCGCCCTCTACGCGCTCGCGTACCGGGGCCTTCTGCCCGACCGGTTCGCGGTCGTCGGCGTCGCCCGCACGGAGCAGACGACCCGGAAGTTCCTCACCGGGATGCGGGCCGCGGTCAAGCAGCACGCGCGCGACCCGTTCCGCTCCGACGTGTTCGAGTCGCTCGCCGCGGGCGTCCGGTACGTCGCCACCGAGTTCGACGACGACACCGGCGAGGACAAGGTGGGCACCGCGCTCGAGGAGCTCGACCGAACGCGAGGAACCGCGGGCAACCGCCTCCACTACCTCGCGGTTCCGCCGCAGGCGTTCCCGACCGTCGTCCGCGAGATCGGCGAGCGCCGCGAGCGCGAGGGCTGGGCCCGCGTGATCGTCGAGAAGCCGTTCGGGCACGACCTCGCGTCGGCGCGCGAGCTGAGCGGCATGGTGCAGCGCTGGTTCCACGAGGGCGAGGTGTTCCGGATCGACCACTACCTCGGCAAGGAGACGGTGCAGAACCTCATGGCGCTGAGGTTCTCGAACGGGATCTTCGAGCCGATCTGGAACCGTCAGATGGTCGACCACGTGCAGATCACCGTCGCCGAGTCGATGGGGATCGAGGGACGCGCGGGGTACTACGACCGCGCGGGAGCGATCCGCGACATCTTCCAGAACCATCTCCTGCAGCTCCTCGCGTTGACGGCGATGGAGCCGCCGATCGACTTCACGGCGGACGCGGTGCGGAACGAGAAGGTGAAGGTGCTGCGCGCGATGCACACGCCCGGCCCCAAGTCGGTCGTCCGCGGCCAGTACGGGCGCGGGTGGGTGGAGGGCGAGGAGGTGCCCGCCTATCGTGAGGAGCCGGGCGTCGACCCGGGCTCGATGACCGAGACGTACGTTGCCGCGAAGCTCTTCGTGGACAACTGGCGCTGGGCGGACACGCCGTTCTACGTCCGCGTCGGGAAGCGGCTGGCGCGTCGCGAGACGACGATCGCGATCCAGTTCAAGCGCGCACCTCATCCGCCCTTCGAGGCGATCGCCGGCGAAGGATTGCGGCCGAACGTCCTCTTGATCCATGTCCAGCCGGACGAGGGCGTCTCGCTCGCGATCGGCGCAAAGGTGCCCGGGGCGGGGATGCAGATCCGCACCGTCCACATGGACTTCCTCTACGGCGGCGCGTTCCGCGAGGGCGTCCCGGAGGCGTACGAGCGGCTGATCCTCGACGCGATGCTCGGCGACGCGACGCTCTTCACACGCGAGGACGAGGTGGAGGAGCAGTGGAAGCTCGTCGACGCGATCGTCGGCGCGTGGGGACGCGACCGGCCGACGTTCCCGGATTACCCCGCCGGCGGCTGGGGCCCGGCTCGGTCGGACGAGCTGCTGCACCGCGACGGACGCTCGTGGCGGAGGCACTGAGCTAGTGCCTCCTCAGGCGGTGCCCACCAGGTCCCTCGCGCGCGATGAGCGGCGCCATGCGTCGTCCTCGGTCGCGTCCATATCTCCTGATATGGACGCTCCCTGCGTCCTAGCCTGGCTTGCTCCTCGCACGCCAGGAACGAGGCAGCACCACCTGAGGAGGCACTGATGGGCGTCGTCGCCGAGATCGAGCGGCAGTTGGCGCGGAAGCGGTGCGCCCAGGAGGCGGACGGCGTGCCGGAGCTTCGCACGAGCACGATGACCCACGTCGTGTGGGCGCCGCCGCAGTGGGTCGCGCCGGCGAAGCGCGTCCTCGCGGGGCTCGCGGAGCGTCATCCGTCCCGCACGATCATCCTCGTGCCGATCCCCGGCCGCGGGAACGGTGTCGAGGCGGACGCGACGATCCGCGACTTCGAGCTCCCGGGCGGGCGCGAGGTGCTGTCCGAGGTGATCGAGCTGCGGCTCTCCGGCGACGCCGCGAACCACCCGGCGTCCGTCGTGCTCCCGTTGCTGATCTCCGATCTGCCCGCCTTCTGCCGCTGGCGCGGCCGGCCGGAGTGGGACTCGACGGCGCTCGCGGAGATCGTCGACGTCTGCGACCGGCTCGTGGTCGACTCGGCGGAGTGGTCCGCCGTCCCGTCGGCGTACGAGGATCTCGCCGTCCTCTTCCCCCGCACGGCGGTCTCCGACATCGCCTGGCGCCGCACGCTCCCGTGGCGGGCGTCGCTCGCTGCGCGCTGGCCCGGCATCCGCTCGATCGAGCGGCTGACGGTCGAGGGGCCGCGTGCGGACGCGTCGCTCCTCGTCGGCTGGCTCCGCTCGCGCCTTCGCCGCGACGTCGCGCTCACGCGGCGCTCGGCGGACGCCGTGACGGCGATCCGCGCCGACGGCGATGCCGTCGGCCGTCCGATCGGCAAGGTGCCGTCGGGAAGCGAGCTGCTGTCGGCCGAGCTCGACACGCTCACCCGCGATCCGGTGTACGAGGCCGCGGTGCGCGCGGCGGCCGCTTCGAGCGCTTAGCCCTTCAGGTCGGCGACGGCGTCGAGCAGCTCCTGGTGCAGGTGCCCGTTCGACGAGATCGCGCTGCCGCCGTCCACCCGCTGCTCGCCCGCGAAGTCCGTGAAGGTGCCGCCGGCCTCCTCGACGATCACCTGCACGGCGGCGAGGTCCCACACCGACACGCCGATGGCGTCGATCGCGCCGTCCACGGCGCCCTCGGCCACGAGCATGTGGCTCCAGAAGTCGCCGTAGCCGCGTGCGTGCCAGGCCCTGGCCGCGAGGCTCGGGAGCGACTGCTCGAGGGCGAACGTGAGGACCGCGTCCTCGGGTCGTCGCACCGCCGACACGTGGACGCGGTCGCCGCCCGCGCACGCGCCGCCGCCGCGCTCGGCCCACCAGCGGCGGTGCAGGGCGGGCGCGGACACGACGCCCAGCTCGACGCGGCCCTCCACCTCGAGAGCGATCAGCGTCGCCCACACCGGCACCCCACGCAGGTAGTTCCGCGTCCCGTCGATCGGATCGATGATCCAGCGGCGCGGGCCCGAGCCGACGGTGCCCTCCTCCTCGCCGAGGATCGCGTCGCGGCGGCGCTCGTGAGCGAGCATCGCGCGGAGCTGCTTCTCGACCTCCCGGTCCGCCTCCGTCACCGGCGTCCGGTCGGGCTTCGTCTCGACGAGCAGGTCGCGCGCGCGGAACCGGCCGAGCGAGATCGCGTCCGCGGTGTCCGCCAGCCGAAGCGCGAGCTCGAGGTCCGGGCTCACGCTCGTCATCTTCGCTAGTCGACCTGGAGGTAGATCAGCGCGATCACGCAGGCCCCGACGAAAAGCACGACGAACAGCGCGAACAGCGCAAGGCCGAGGCGGTTGTTCTTCCGCTCGAGCTCGGGCGTGGACACCTACATCACCACCGGGTCGACGGCTGCCGCGACGAACAGCAAGGCGAGGTAGGCGAGGGAGTAGTGGAAGAGCACGACCGCGTCCCGCCGCGTCCCATCCCGGCGGAGCCGCCAGGCGAGGAGGACGAAGTACGCGCCGAGCAGCGCCGCGGCGACCGTGTAGAGCGGCCCGAGCCAGATGCCGACGAGCAGCGTGAACGCGACCAGGCCGAGCGAGTAGAGCAGGATCTGGCGCGTCGTCTCGTCCTCGCCACGCGTCCCCGGCAGCATCGGCACGTTCGCCGCCTGGTAGTGCTCCTTGATCATCAGGGCGAGCGCCCAGAAGTGCGGCGGCGTCCAGAGGAAGACGATGAGGAAGAGCCAGAGGGCGGGGAGGGCGAGGGTGCCGGTCGCCGCCGCGTAGCCGACGAGCGGCGGCACGGCGCCCGCCGCGCCGCCGATGACGATGTTCTGGTCGGTCGACCGCTTCAGGTAGCCGGTGTAGACGACGACGTAGAACAGGTTGCCGACGAGCGCGAGCACCGCCGTCGACGACGTTGATCGTCGTCGCGAGGAGCGCGAACGACAGCGCCGAGAGGACGAGGCCGAACTCGAGCGCGCGCGGCGCCGGGACGCGGCCCGACGCCACGGGCCGCGAGGCGGTTCGCTCGCCCATGAGCCGGTCGATGTCGCGGTCGATCACGTGGTTGAGCGCGCTCGCCCCACCGCACGCGAGGGCGAGGCCGAGGAGCATCGTCGCGAGCTCGACGCCGCCGGGCCAGCCGCCCGCGCCGACGAACATCCCGGCGGCCCCGGTCAGAAGCAGCAGGGACATGATCCGCGGCTTCGTCAGCGTCACGTAGTCGCGCCACGGCCCGAGCGGGAGCGGCTCGCCGCGGAACGACAACGCCAGCGTCACGAGCGATGCGGCCAGAGACGCGCCGGCAGCGGCGACGTGGACGACGATCGACCAGGTCGCGTCGTCCGTCCACGCGACGAGCCCGCCGGTGGCGATCGCGACGAGCATGAGCACGAGCGCCAGCGTCGACGGCGGCACGAGACGCGGGTACGCGACGATCGCGGCGACGAGGACGCAGACGAGGAGCGGGAGCGCGACGAGCGCCGCGCCCCAGTGCGCACGGCCGAGCTCGAGCGCCGCGCTCGCGACGACTGCGCCCGTCGCGACCGCGGCCGCGACGACGGCGAGTCGCAGGAGCGGCCCGGGTGCCCCGTCGCTCCTCATGCCCCGGACTCCGCGTCGCGCAACCTGCGGCGCAGGTCGTAGAGCGGCCGCGCGCTCGTCACGTATGGCACGCGGTCGAAGTTGTGCGGCGGCGGCGGCGAGGTCGTGTACCACTCGAGCGTGTCGGCCTGCCACGGGTCGTTCCCCGCGCGCCGGCCGTTGACGCTCTTCACGATCGCGACGAGCAGGCACAGCATCCCGAGCCCCATCACGTACGAGCCGATCGTCGAGGCGAGGTTGTAGGCCTCCCAGAGCCCGTCGTCGCGGTACGTGTAGACCCGTCGCGGCATCCCGATCAGGCCGAGCAGGTGCTGTGGGAAGAACGCCAGGTTGAAGCCGACGAAGATGAGGAAGAACGACCACTTCCCGAGCCGCTCGGAGAGGAAGCGCCCGAAGATCTTCGGCCACCAGTAGAAGAGCCCGCCGAGGATCGCGAGCACGGAGCCGCCGAAGAGGACGTAGTGGAAGTGGGCGACGACGAAGTAGGTGTCGTGCACCTGCCAGTCGATCGGGAACGCTGCGAGGTAGATGCCCGAGAGCCCGCCGATCGTGAAGACGCTGACGAAGCCGAGCGCGAACAGCATCGGCGTCTCGAGCGTGATGTTCCCTCGCCAGAGCGTTGCCAGCCAGTTGAAGATCTTGATCCCCGTGGGGACGGCGATCACCATCGACGCGAGCATGAACCAGACGTTCAGGTACGTCGGCATGCCGACCGTGAACATGTGGTGCGCCCACACGAGCATCGAGAAGAAGCCGATCGCCACGGTGGAGAACGCAATCGCCTTGTAGCCGAAGATCGGCTTGCGCGAGAAGACGGGGAGGATCTCCGACACGATCCCCATCGCGGGCAGGATCATGATGTAGACCTCGGGGTGCCCGAAGAACCAGAAGACGTGCTGGTACAGGATGGGCGAGCCGCCCTCGCCTTCCCCGGTGGGTACGAAGAAGTCGAACGTCTCCGGGAACTGCCGCTCGAGCAGGAGCAGCGTCAGCCCGGCCGAGAGCACGGGCAGCACGAACAGCAGGAGCCAGGCGTAGATCTCGATCGACCAGACGAACAGCGGGATGCGCATCCACGACATCCCGCGCGTGCGCATGTTGTGGATCGTGACGATGAAGTTGATCGCCCCCAGGAGGGACGAGATCGACGCGATGTGGAGCGAGAGGATCCACAGGTCCTGCCCGTTTCCCGGCGCGATCACGGAGAGCGGCGGATAGGCCGTCCAGCCGGTGTTCGCAGCGCCGCCCGCGGCGAAGAACGAGAAGCAGAACACGAGCCCCGCGAAGAGGTACAGCCAGTAGGAGAGCGCGTTCAGGCGCGGGAAGGCCATATCGGGCGCGCCGATCATCAGCGGCACGAGGAAGTTGGCGAGGCCGGCGAGGATCGGGACGACGACGAAGAACACCATCCCCGTCCCGTGCATCGTGACGACCTCGTTGTACGCGTTGCCGGTGATGACGCCGCCGTCCGCCTGGGCGAGTTGCGTGCGGATCAGAAGCGCAAGGAAGCCGGACAGCGCGAAGAAGAAGCCGGCGGTCCCGATGTAGAGGATCCCGATGCGCTTGTGGTCGACGGTGACGAGCCAGCCGGCGACCTTGCCCCGGTGCCAGGCAGGGACGTTCCGCTGGGCGTCAACCGCCAAGGTTCTGCTCCAGGTAGTCGTTCAGCGCGTCCATCTCGGTGTCGTCCCAGTCGCGGCCGACCGGCGGCATCGCGCCCCGTCCCTCGCGGACGATGCGTTCGATCGCGTTTGGGTCGTCCACGAGCTCCGTGCCGGCGATCCGCGGACCGTAGCCACCCTCGCCGTCGAGGCCGTGGCACTTCGCGCACGACCCTTCCCACAGCTCCTGCCCGAGCGGCGACGTGCCGGCGGCCTGCTGCGCCTCCCGCTCTGCGAGCCACGAGTCGAACTCCTCCGCGGGGAGCACCTCGACGCTCGCGAGCATCTTCGCGTGGTAGAGGCCGCAGAGCTCGGCGCACTGCCCGGGAAACACGCCGACGCGCTGCGCCGCGAACCACGTCGTGTTGACCTTGCCGGGGATCGCGTCGATCTTCCCGCCGAGCGCCGGGATCCACCACGAGTGCACGACGTCCCAGTCGGGCGCCGTGACCTCGAGCTCGACCGTTCGCCCCTCCGCCGCCCGCAGCCGGTCGACCGTGACAACGCCGTTCGGATAACGGAAGTACCAGGTGAACTGCGTTCCGGTCACCTCGACCACGAGGTTCTCCTCGCCGCCGGTCGCGGCGGGGACGTCCTGGATCCCGGGCAGCTTGGCGAAGACGAACGCGGCGATTGCGAAGAGGATCACGACGGGCGCGATGGTCCAGGCGATCTCGAGCCGGTTGGCGCCGTGGATCTGCGCTCCGTCCGCGTCGCGCGGCCGGTTTCGCCGCCGGTAGCGGACGACGAACACGACGAGCAGCACCTCGACGAGCAGGAAGATCGCGAGGACGAAGGCGGTGACGAACCACCAGCTCTGGCTGATGCCCTCCGCGTTCGGCGACTCGGGCGGGACGGGAGCGAAGCCGCCGTTGCCCGCGAGCGCCCCCGACGCGTCGGCGAGCAGCGCGACGGACGCGCTGGCGACGGCGGCGATGTGCCTCCCGAAGCGCACGGTGCGGGCATTCTATGAACGTGGTCGATGCCCCGCGCCGAGCAACCCGCGTGCGGCTCCCGGCCGACGTGGAGCGGCCGTTCGAGGTCTACCTCAACGGCGTCGCGCAGCGCGAGGGCCGTGACTTCACCGTGCGCGACGGGATGCTCCTCTTCGACCGGCCGCTCGCGAAGGAGAAGGTCGGCGTGGGACGGTGGACGTCCATGGTGCTCGGCATCGCGGGGTCGTACGGGAAGGACGACTCGGTGGACGTCGTGTATCGCGCGGGCGGCCGGAACAGGGTCGCCGCGAAGCTGCGATTCGAGCCCGCGCCGGACTGAGGGGCACGCGCCGCCTCGTCCGCAACGTGAGCGCAACACGCGCCTCACACGGCGGCAACCCCTCTTCAGGGTCTCCACACATGCCCCGCGTTCTCTGATGTGTGATGACGACTCAGACCCTGATCGCTCCCACCCGCGCCGAGCGCGAGCGCGACACCGTGACGTCCTGGCGGGTCGAGCGGCTGCTCCAGGCCGGCTACGACGGCGAGGCCGCGGTCGTCCTCGCGCTCGACCGCGACGTCGACCTGCACCTGGCCGTCTCGCTCCTCGAGCGCGGCTGCCCCGCGGACACGGCCCTGCAGATTCTCTTCTAGCCCGGGAACGGGCACCGAAGTGCCCGTCCCTAGACCCGCCCGCTCGCTTCCGCCGCTGCGCGGAGGCGCGCGGCATGGGCCGCCGTCAGCTGGCCCGGCGCGAGGCGCCACCGCCAGTTCCCGCCCCCGACCTCGCCGGGACGGTTCATGCGAGCCTCGCTCCCGAGGCCGAGCACGTCCTGCGCCGGGACGATCGACAGCGCGCACCGCGACGAGAGCGCCCGCTCCACGAGGGGCCAGACGTCCTCGTCGCCGGTGAAGCCGGCGAGCGTGTCGGTGTCGTGCGTCGAGGTGTAGACGACCTGGTTGACGCGGTGGTTCTCGAGGCGGTGCGGGTTGTCGGCCGGGCCCGAGAGCGACCACAGCAGCACGACCATGCCCGGGAACCCGAGTGCGTCACGGAGCTCGTGCACGTCGTCGGTGATGACGCCGAGGTCCTCGGCGATCACCGGCAGCGGCCCGAGCGCCTGCTCCGCGGCACGGAACAGCGCCCGGCCGGGCCCCGGCGACCACCAGCCGTCACGCGCCGTCTCGGCGCCCGCGGGGACCGTCCAGTAGCCGGCGAACCCGCGGAAGTGGTCGATGCGGAAGACGTCGACGAGGTCGAGCACGCGGCGCATCCGCTCGACCCACCAGCGGTAGTCGTCGGCCGCCAGCGCCGGCCAGTTGTAGAGCGGGTTGCCCCACAGCTGACCAAGGTCGTTCAGGTCGTCCGGCGGCGCTCCCGCGACGAGCTCGTCGAGGGGGAGAAAGAGCTCGGGATGCGTCCGGTGGTCGCAGCCGTCGACCGCGACGTAGATCGGCACGTCGCCGATGACGCGGACGCCCCGTTCGGCCGCATAGCCGCGGAGCGCGAGCCATTCGCGCTCGAACCGCACCTGCTCCGCGACGGCGTCGCCGCCGGCGAAGGACGCCCAGTCGTCGCACCAGCGTCCCTGCCGTGCCCGGAACGCCCCCAGCTCGCTCGGCTCGACCCGCGCCTCCGGGTCGGCGAGGAGGCCGCCCCACGACGCGAACGCCGACGCGGACGCATACGGGGAGCCGAACTCGTCCGGCGGGTTGAGGGGCAGGACCTGCCACCAGCGCGCCCCCGCGGCCGCCAGCCAGTCGACGAAAGCGTACGCCTCCGGCCCCAGCCGGCCGCCCGGCAGCGAGGTTGGGTGGAGCTGGACACCGACTGACCGCCCCGACAGCACGGCCGACTGTTTACCGTGTCGCGTGGGTGGCTGCCGAGCGAATCACGATCGCCGACGTGACACCGACCGTCGATTGCGGGCGCTGGCCCGCGAAAGCGTGCGTCGGGGACACGGTCCAGGTGACCGCGACGATCGTGCGGGACGGGCACGAGCCGGTTCGTGCGGTCGTCCGTCACCGCCGGCCGCGCGGGCGCTGGCGGGAGGAGCCGCTCGTCGCTCTCGGCAACGATCGCTACCGCGGAGCGTTCACCGTCGACGCGATCGGGCGGCACCGGTTCGAGATCGAGGCGTGGGTCGACCGCCCCGCCGGGTGGCTCGACGAGCACGATCGCAAGGTCGCCGCCGGTCAAGCGGACGTCGCCGGCGAGCTCGCAGAGGGCGTGGCTCTCTTCGGCGACGGGACCGTCGACGAGTGGCGTGAGGCTGCACCGCGGCTCGGGGAGAGCGACCGTCACGGCGTCGCACGGAGCGACTCGCCGCTCGAGGTGGACGTCGAGCGCGAGCGCGCCCGCGCGGGCGTCTGGTACGAGCTCTTCCCCCGATCGTGGGGTGGCCTGGCGCGTGTCGTCGAGGTCGTCCCCGAGCTCGCCGAGGTCGGCGTCGACATCCTCTACCTTCCTCCGATCCATCCGATCGGGGAGACGAACCGCAAGGGCCGGAACAACGCCGAGCGGGCAGCGCAGGGTGACGTCGGGAGCCCCTGGGCGATCGGCGGCGCTGCAGGCGGGCACGAGGCGATCCATCCCGATCTCGGCTCGGAGGAGGATCTCGCCGCGCTCGTTGCCGCGCTCCGCGAGAACGGGATGGAGCTCGCGCTCGACCTCGCGCTCCAGGCCTCGCCGGACCACCCGTGGCTCGAGGAGCATCCCGAGTGGTTCCAGCGGCGCCCGGACGGCTCTCTCAAGTACGCCGAGAACCCTCCGAAGCGCTACCAGGACATCCACAACTTCGACTGGGACACGCCCGACCGGAAAGGGCTCTGGAAGGCGATCCGCGACGTCGTCCTCCGCTGGTGCGACGCCGGCGTGACCGCGTTCCGCGTCGACAACCCGCACACGAAGCCGGTCCCGTTCTGGGCGTGGCTGATCGACGAGGTCCGGAAGAAGCACCCGAAGACGGTGTTCCTCTCCGAGGCGTTCACGCGCCCGGCGATGATGACGCTCCTCGCGAAGGCCGGCTTCTCGCAGTCGTACACGTACTTCACGTGGAAGAACACGAAGCCGGAGCTGGTGGAGCTCGTCGAGCAGTTCCGCGACTGGTCGGCGTTCCTGCGACCGAACCTGTGGCCGAACACGCCCGACATCCTCCACGCCACGCTGCAGCAGGGCGGCCGGCCGGCGTTCGAGTGCCGGCTCGTGCTCGCTGCGACTCTCTCGCCGAGCTACGGCATCTACTCGGGGTTCGAGGCGTGCGAGAACGTCCCGGTGCGACCGGGGAGCGAGGAGTACCTCGACTCGGAGAAGTACGAGGTGCGCGAGCGGCGGCTCGACGGGCCTCTGCTCCCGCTGATCCGGCGGCTCAACGAGATCCGGCGGGCGCATCCGGCGCTGACCGGCGCCGGGCTCGAGCGGCTCACCTGGCTCGAGACCGAGTCGGACCACCTGCTCGGCTACGCGCGGTCGCTCGGCGACGACCTCGTGCTCGCCGTCGTCAACCTCGACCCGTACGCGATCCACGACGGCGTCTGCGCAATCCCCCCGGTCCTCGGGCTGCCGGACGGCTTCGAGGTCGTCGACGGCCTCACCGGCGAGACGTACACGTGGGGCGAGCGCAACTACGTGCGGCTCGGCCCGGGGCAGTCGCACGTCTTCGAGGTGCGGCGGTGAGTGTCCCGAGGGCCAGAGGTGGCCGGCCGAAGCCGGGCACCGGCGCCGAGCACTGGTTCGAAGCGCAGCCGGACTGGTTCAAGACCGCGGTCTTCTACGAGCTGCACACGCGGGGGTTCTTCGACTCGTCGGACGACGGCTTGGGCGACTTCCGCGGCCTGCGCCAGAAGCTCGACTACCTCCAGTGGCTCGGCATCGACTGCATCTGGCTTCTGCCGTTCTACCCCTCGCCGCTCCGGGACGGCGGCTACGACGTCGCCGACTTCCTCACGGTGAGCCCCGAGTTCGGCACGGTCGACGAGTTCGCGTCGTTCGTCGAGGCGGCGCACGAGCGGGGGATGCGGGTGATCAGCGACTTCGTCATGAACCACACCTCCAGCGAGCACCCCTGGTTCCAGGAGTCGCGCCAGGGAGCCGACAACCCGCGGTCGGACTGGTACGTCTGGTCGGACACGGTCCACCGCTACGAGGACGCGCGGATCATCTTCGTCGACTCGGAGCAGTCGAACTGGACGTTCGACCCGGTCCGCGGCGCGTACTTCTGGCACCGCTTCTACAACCACCAGCCCGACCTGAACTACGAGAACCCCGACGTCGCCGACGCGATGCTCGACGGCCTGCGGTTCTGGCTCGACCTCGGCCTCGACGGGTTCCGCCTCGACGCCGTGCCGTACCTCTTCGAGGAGGAGGGGACGAACTGCGAGAACCTCCCACCGACGCACGCGTTCCTCAAGCGCGTACGGGCCGAGGTAGACGCGCACTACACCGACCGCGTGCTGCTCGCCGAGGCGAACCAGTGGCCCGAGGACGTGGTGGACTACTTCGGCGACGGAGACGAGTGCCACATGGCGTTCCACTTCCCCGTGATGCCGCGCATGTTCATGGCGCTCCGCCGGGAGGAGGCGCGGCCGATGGTCGAGATCCTCGATCGCACGCCGCGGATCCCCGACAACTGCCAGTGGGGGCTTTTCCTGCGCAACCACGACGAGCTGACGCTCGAGATGGTGACGGACGAGGAGCGGGACTACATGTATGCCGAGTACGCGATGGACCCGAGGATGAAGCTCAACCTCGGCATCCGCCGCCGGCTCGCGCCCCTCCTCGACGGCGGGCGCGACGAGATCGAGCTGATGCACGCGATCCTCTTTTCGCTCCCCGGCTCCCCGGTGCTCTACTACGGCGACGAGATCGGGATGGGGGACAACGTCTACCTCGGCGACCGCGACGGGGTGCGGACGCCGATGCAATGGACGGGCGACCGGAACGGAGGCTTCTCGCGCGCGGACTTCGCGCAGCTCTACCTCCCGCCGCTCATGGACCCGGTCTTCGGCTTCCAGGCCGTGAACGTCGAGGCGCAGCTCCGCTCGCCGACGTCATTGCTGCGGTGGCTCCAGCGCTTCGTTGCGTTGCGCAAGGAGCACCCGGTGTTCGGCCTCGGCACGTACGAGTCGCTCGAGACGTCGAACCCGAGGGTTTTCGCGCACGTCCGGCGGCACGAGAACGACACCGTGCTGTGCGTCCACAACCTCGCGCGCTCGGCCCAGGCCGTCGAGCTGGACCTCTCGCGCTTCCACGGACGGACACCGGTCGAGATGACCGGTCGCACGCCGTTCCCGCCGATCGGCGAGCTGCCCTACTTCCTCACGTTCGGGCCGCGCGGGTTCTTCTGGTTCCTCCTCCAGGAGGAGGAAGCCGATGCGTGACCCGTGGACGCTGACGAGCGTCGAGCTCCTCTCGCTCGTGACGGGTGCCCGCTGGTTCGCGGCGAAGGACCGCGTCCCGGAGGACGCAGCGGTCGTCGGCGTCCCGGTCGAGGACGACCTGGTGACGCTGGCGATCGTCGAGGTCCGGTTCGGCGCCGGGACGCACGAGCACTACCTCGTCGCCCTTGGCCCCGAGGACGCGGCGGAGGACGCCTTCGAGCGGCCGGAGGTCGCCGCGAGGCTCGCGTCCCTCGCCGGGGTCCCGGCAGAGGGCGCCCGCGTCCGTTCGCTCGGCGTCGAGCAGTCGAACAGCTCGGTCGTGCTCGACGAGCTCCACATGCTCAAGCTCTACCGCCGGCTCGAGGCAGGGCCGAACCCCGAGCTCGAGGTGCTCCGCGCGCTCGCGACTGCGGGATTCGCGAACGCCCCGAGGCTGGAGGGGTCGCTGACGACGGAAGGGCCGCCGCTCGAGACGGCGCTGGTGTCGGTCACGGGGGTCGTCCCCGCCGCGGGCGGCGGCTGGGAGCTCGCCCTGGAGTCGTTCCGCGACGACCCGTCCTGGCTGCCCGAGCGGGCCTGGCGGCTCGGTGAGGTCACGGCCGGTCTCCACGCGGCGCTGGCGGCGAACGAGCAGGACCCGCACTTCGCGCCGGAGGAGCCGAGCTCCGAGGCGCTCGGCCTCCTCGCCGCCGAGATCGAGGAGCAGATCACGTCGACGTTCGCGTCGCTGCCGCAGGACGACGCCCTCGGCGCCGTCGCGCACCGCGCCGAGGACCTTCGCGACCTCGTCCAGGAGCTCGCGTCGGTCGGGCCGGCAGGGCTCGCGATCCGGACGCACGGCGACTACCACCTCGGCCAGGTTCTCTGGACCGACGGACGGCGACTGGGTCGTGATCGACTTCGAGGGTGAGCCGGCCCGCTCGTTGCCGGAGCGGCGGCGGAAGCGCTCGCCGCTCCGCGACCTCGCGGGGATGACGCGGTCGTTCGCGTACGCGGGCGACGCAGCGCTCCTCCTCTCGGGCGTCGAGGCACCGGAGGGATGGGTCGACGCGTGTCGCGAGGCGTTCCTCGACGGGTACCTCGCGTCCGCGGACGAGCGGCTCCTGCCGTCGAGCCGGGCGGGGTTCGACCGGCTGCTCCAGCTCTACGAGCTCGAGAAGCTCGTCTACGAGCTCCGGTACGAGACGCGCAACCGGCCGGAGTGGGCGACGATCCCCGTCGTCGGCATGCTGCGGCTGCTCGAGCCGGTCACATGAGCCGCAGGAGCGTGCTGGGCGAGCTCGACCTGCACCTCCTCGGCGAGGGGCGGCACGAGCGGCTCTGGGAGCGCCTCGGCGCACACCCGCTCGACCCCGGGGACGCCGGCGTGCGCTTTGCAGTGTGGGCGCCGAACGCCCGAGGCGTGTCGGTCGTGGGCGACTGGAACTCCTGGACCGACGGCCCGGACGTCCTCGAGCCGCAGGAGTCGTCGGGTGTCTGGGCAGGGGTCGCGGCAGGCGCGCGCGAGGGGCACGCCTACAAGCTCGCGGTTCACGGCGCCGACGGCGTCACGCGACTCAAGGCGGATCCGTTCGCGTTCCGTGCCGAGGAGCCGCCGGCCACCGCATCGGTCGTCTACCGCTCGCGCTACACGTGGTCGGACGACGACTGGCTGACACGGCGCCGGGAGACCGATCCGCTCCGCGCGCCGATGTCCGCCTACGAGGTGCACGCCGGCTCGTGGCGACAGGGGCTCGGGTGGCGCGACCTGGCGGACGAGCTCGGCGACCACGTGGAGGAGCTCGGGTTCACCCACGTGGAGCTGATGCCGGTCATGCAGCACCCGTTCGGCCCGTCGTGGGGCTACCAGGTGACCGGATACTACGCCCCGCACGCGCCCCTCGGCACTCCCGACGAACTCCGCGCGTTCGTCGATGCGCTGCACGGGCGCGGGATCGGGGTCATCCTCGACTGGGTCCCCGCCCACTTCCCGCGGGACGACTGGGCCCTCGCGCGCTTCGACGGGACGGCGCTCTACGAGCACGCGGACCCACGGCGCGGGGCCCACCCCGACTGGGGCACGCTCGTCTTCAACCTCGGGAGACACGAGGTACGGAACTTCCTGCTCGCGAACGCGCTCTACTGGCTCGAGGAGTTCCACGCCGACGGGCTGCGGGTCGACGCGGTCGCGTCGATGCTCTACCTCGACTACTCGCGCGAGCCGGGCGAGTGGCTCCCGAATCGCCTCGGGGGCCGCGAGGACCTGGATGCGGTCGCGTTCCTGCAGGAGCTCAACGCCGTCGTCCACGCGGCGCAGCCGGGCGTCGTGATGGTCGCCGAGGAGTCGACCGCGTGGCCGGGGGTCTCGCGTCCGACCGACGGCGGCGGGCTCGGCTTCACGTTCAAGTGGAACATGGGCTGGATGCACGACAGCCTCGAGTACGTCTCGACGGAGCCCGTGCACCGGCGCTGGCACCACGACGACGCGACGTTCTCGCTCATCTACGCGTGGGACGAGAACTTCGTGCTGCCGCTCTCGCACGACGAGGTCGTGCACGGCAAGGGGGCGCTCTTGCGCAAGCTCCCGGGCGACGAGTGGCAGCAGTTCGCCACGCTGCGCGCGCTCTACGGCCACATGTGGGCGCACCCGGGCAAGCAGCTCCTGTTCATGGGCGGTGAGCTCGGGCAGGGGACGGAGTGGAGCGAGAGCGGGTCGCTCGACTGGTACGTGCTCGACTATCCCCTGCATCAGGGCGTGCTCCGGTGCGTCTCCGACCTGAACCGGGTCTATCGCGCGGAGCCTGCGGTCTGGGAGCTCGACCACTGGCCGGAGGGGTTCCAGTGGCTCGTCGGCGACGCGCGCGAGGACAACGTGCTCGCGTACGCGCGCTTCTCGGCCGACGGCTCGCGGGCCCTCGCATGCCTCGCGAACTTCTCGCCCGTGGTGCGCCACCACTGGCGCGTGCCCCTGCCGGTCGGGGGTCGCTGGCGTGAGGTCCTGAACACGGATGCCGGCGCCTACGGCGGCTCCGGCGTCGGCAACATGGGCGCGGTCGAGGCCGTGGAGGAGCCGTTCCACGGCAGCGCGTTCTCCGCCGCTGTGACGCTCCCGCCTCTCGCGACGCTCTGGCTCGCGCCGGCCGACTGACGCGCGGCGCGGCGACGGACGCGGCCTCGTGGCCGCGGGATCACACGGCGACGGCGAGTGCCTGCCGCAGCGTGCCGGAGACCAGCTCGACCGCGGCCTCGTCCATGTGCGGGTAGAGCGGCAGCGTCAGGAGACGGTTCGCCACTGCCTCCGTCTCCGGCAACGGCCGCTGCTCGGCGGCGGCGTAGGCGGAGAACGTGTGGATCGGGGGATAGTGGACGCTCGTCTGGATCCCCTCCGCGGCGAGCTGTGCGCGGATGTGCTCCCGGTCGGCGCCGGGTGGTAGGAGCACGACAGCGATGTGGTAGGCGGGCTCGGCCCCCTCTTCGACCTCGAAGGGCATGACGATTCCGTCCATGCCGTCGAGCAGCTCGCGATAGCGGCGCCAATGACGTTCGCGGGCGACGTTTCCCTCGTGCAGCCGGCGGAGCTGAACGAGGCCCAGCGCCGCGTGGACTTCATCGAGCCGGTAGTTGAACCCCGCGCCGACGACGTCGTAGCTGCCCGCATGCCCGCGGTGCCGATCCCACGTCAGCGTGGTCATGCCGTGCGACCGGAGGAGGCGTATCCGCTCCCCGACGTCGTCGTCTCCCGTCACGATCATCCCGCCCTCGCCGACCGCGAGGTTCTTGTTGGAGAAGAAGCTGAAGCAGCCGACCGTGCCCAGCGTGCCGCAGGCACGTCCGCCGAGCCGCCCCCCCACCGCGTGCGCGGCGTCCTCGACGACTGCGATCCCCCGGGCATCGGCGATCGCCCGGATCGCCTCCATGTCGCACGGAAAGCCTGCGTAGTGGACGACGACGATCGCCCGGGTCCGCGACGAGAGAGCGCTCTCGACGTCGGCAGGAGACACGTTCAGGTCTCGCTCGCCGACGATGTCGCAGAACACGGGCGTCGCACCCGTGACGGCGACCGCGTTGGCTGCAGCGACGAACGTGAGCGAGGGGACGACCACCTCGTCGCCGGGGCCACAGCCGCAGCCGAGGAGCGCCAGGTGCAGCGCGGCTGTTCCGTTGGCCACCGCGAGGGCGCGCACGCCGTCGCAATTCTCGGAGAAGGCGCGCTCGAACTCCGCCACCCGGGGGCCCATGCTCCACCAGCCCGAGGCGATCGCCTCCCGGGCCGCCTCGAGGTGCTCCTCCTCCACGAGGAGGTCGGACAGGGGAACGCGCCACTGGGCCGTGCCGTCACCCTGGCTCACGCCACGGATCCTATCGGTAGTTCATCCGGACTCCGTCCCGGCTGACTCCGATTGCGAGGACGCTCGAAAACTCTCGCCGGAAATCTCACGGAGCCCGCCGGGACGGCCCATCTCGACCTAACCAAAGGTCGTAAGACAATTCGACCAATGGGTTGGAGACAGGCATTGACGAGAACCCCCGATAGAGGAATGATTTGACAGGAGCTACGTCCCGGCGGGAGGGCCGGGGGTGTTGGCGGGACAGCACCGAAATGGGGGAGGGAAACTGTGAAGGCACGTCTGGAGGGCCCGTGCCCCGTGGCGCAGCGACGCCCCGGGTTGGCCGGTGGGGCACCGGCCGCAAGGCTTGACGTCCTCGATCGTGTGGCGATCAGGCTGTTCGACATCGTCGTTGCCCTCGGTCTGGTGGTGCTCCTGTCGCCACTGTTCGTCCTGGTCGCGCTCGCGGTCGTGCTCGACAGCCGGGGCCCGATCCTCTACCGCGCTTCGCGTGCCGGCCTCGGTGGTCGGTCTATCGCAGTGCTCAAGTTCCGCAAGATGACCGCCGACGCCGTGGGCTCGGCCCTCACGCTGTGCGAGGACGACCGCTTTACGCGGGTCGGGCGGTTTCTGGCGCGAACGAAGCTCGACGAGCTGCCGCAGCTCCTGAACGTGCTCGCCGGTCAGATGAGCCTCGTCGGGCCGCGCCCGGAGGATCCGCGCTTCGTCGCGCTCTACGACAGCGCCTACCACGACGAGATCCTGACCGTGCGCCCGGGAATCACCGGGCTCAGCCAGCTTGCCTTCGCGAAGGAGGGCGAGGTCTTGAATCCGGAGGATCGCGTCGGAGACTACGTCGCGCGGATCCTGCCGCAGAAGGTCGCCCTCGACTGCCTCTACGCAAAACGGCGCTCGATCGTCGTCAACGTGCGGGTGTTGTTCTGGACGGTTGTAACCGTGGGGCTCCGGCGCGGGGTGTCGGTGAACCGCGCCACGGGCGCGCTGCGGCTGCGCCGCCGCCCCGCGGCCGTCGTGGCGTACCAGCGTCACGCTGTCGAGGCGCAGCTGCCTGCCGCGCAGGAGGCGGCGAGATGAGCACCGTCGACGACTTCCGCGCGTGGCTCAGCGACGGTGAGAACGACCTCAACGCTGCACTGAGCGTCGAGCGCCACAGCCGAAACGGGGCCGGATCGACGCCGCGGGTCGTGATCCTCGCCGGTGGGCGGGGGACCCGGTTGGCGCCGTACACGTCGGTGCTGCCAAAGCCGCTCATGCCCGTGGGTGAACGCGCGATCCTGGAGATCGTCCTGGCGCAGCTCGCGTCCTTCGAGCTGACGGACGTGACGCTCTGCGTCGGCTACCTCTCGCACCTGATCCGCGCCGTCCTTGACAACGGCGCCAAGCACGGGGTCGACCTCAAATACGTCAACGAGGACGAGCCGGTCGGGACGGCCGGTCCGCTGCGACTCGTGGACGGTCTCGACGAGACGTTCGTGGCGATGAACGGCGACGTCCTGACGACGCTCGATTTCCGCGAGCTCATCGCGACGCACCGTGCGAGCGGCCATGTACTCACGATCGCGACACACGTGCGCGAGACTCGCATCGACTACGGCGTGCTCCAGATGGACGGCACCACGCCGTCGGGCGCGCGTCGAGTCGTCGGCTACGAGGAGAAGCCCGCCCTGTACATGCCCGTCAGCATGGGGATCTACGTCGTCGAGCCGCGGGCCCTCGAGTACATCCCCGCGGGCACGCCGTTCGACTTCCCGTCGCTGGTGGGGCGACTGCTCGAGGCGCGCGAGCCCGTCGGGGCGTATCCGTTCGACGGCGCGTGGTTGGACATCGGGCGGCACGAGGACTACGAAGAGGCGAACCGTCTCTGGGAGACGGAAGCCGAGCAGTACGTGGCCTTGTGAGCCTCGCCGAAGCAGTGCCCCAACAGCGCCCGCCGCTGATCTCCGTGATCGTGCCGATGTACAACGAGGCCGACCACGTCGACCATCTCGTCGCCGACATCGCCGCGCAGGACTTCCAGGGGGAAGTGGAGGTGCTGGTCGCCGACGGCGCCTCGACCGACGGCTGCGCCGATCGCCTCCGGCAGGCCGCCGACGCCGCCGGCCTGCAGCTGACGGTGATCGACAATCCCGAGCGCTGGGTGTCACATGGCCTGAACCGCTGTATCCGGGCCGCCTCGGGCGATCTGATCGTCCGACTCGACTGCCACTCGCGCTACCCGAGCGACTACCTCCGCGCGTCGTTCCTGGCCGTGGAGGAAACCGGGGCCGCCGCCGCCGCAGGCGTTCCCGTTCCCGTGGGGCGAACCGTGACCGAGCGCGCGATCGCGTGCGCCCTCGACAGCCCGTTCGGAGGCGTGCACTGGACGCGGTTCGAGCAGTCGGCGACGCGCGTGGAGGTCGACAACTTCTACTGTGGCGCCTTCCGACCGGAGGCACTCGAGCGCTCGGGGCTGTTCGACGAGACGCTCATTCGCAATCAGGACGACGAGCTCAACTACCGGATTCGCGCGACCGGTGGCACGCTCGTCCTGGACACCAACATCCGGTCGGAGATCTACCCCCGCGGCAGCTATCGGGGCGCCTTCCGTCAGTACTACCAGTACGGGCGCTGGAAGATCCCGGTGATGGCCAAGCACCGCCGCGTGCTCAGCGCCAGGAGCCTCGCGCCCCTGGCGCTCGCCGGCTCGCTCGCAGCGCTCGCGCCTGCCGCGCTCGCCTCCCGGTCGGCCCGTCGGGCGCTCGCCGTCGAGGTGACCGTCTACGGTGCCGTCGGGCTCGGCTTCGCCGGCCGGAGCATCCGTCGCCGCTCGGAGAGCTGGACGCTCCTCCCCCGCGTTCTCGCCGCGTTTCCGACGTTCCACCTCGGCTACGGTCTCGGCATGTTGGTCGGCCTCCTGCACGCGCGCCGCCGACGATGACCGCACGCGTTGCACGCTTCACCGACGGGCTGGCGCTCGGTCGCTGGCGCTGGCCGCTCACGGCCGGGCTGGCGGGCGTGGCCATCGGGCTCGGTGCCTCGCTCGGCGCGGCAGGCGCCGCCGCCCTGACGGTCGCGGTCGGCGTCGGCGTCGCGATCGCGTTCCGGCCGGCGCTGATCCTCTCGCTGCTCGCGGCGTCGATGTTCATCGAGCAGGCGAGCATCGGCGGCGCAACGATCAGCCGTTTCATCGGCCTGATCGCGCTCGGGCTGGTGGTCGCAGAGATGGCGCGCGGCCGCGCCCGGCTCGACATCGGGCCGCCGTTGATCGCCGTGACGGCGTACGCGATCTGGGCGCTCGCCAGCAACCTCTGGACGGTGAGCCCGGAGCACACCCGTCACGAGGTCGGATCCCTGGCCGTGTCGATCGCCTACATGCTCGCCTTCGCCACCCTCCTGCGCTCCCGCCGTGACCTCGAGTCCGCCTACCTCGGGCTCACGGTCGCCGCGCTGCTGAGCGGCGTCGGCGGAATGGCGACGTACGCCGTCACGGGCCCGACGCGGGCGGAAGGGCTCACCGGTGACCCGAACTTCTTCGCCGCGTACCTGGTCTTCGCCTTTCCTATCGTGCTTGCACTCTCGGCCGAGTCGCGGACGCGTGGAGTGCGCCTGCTCTGCCTGGTCACGCTCGTCGGCATTGTCGGGGCGGTGTTCACCTCGCTCTCGCGCGGCGGCATCGTCTCGCTCGCGCTCGTCAGCCTCCTGATCCTGATCGTCCCCGCCCGCTCGCTCTTCCGGTCGTTCAGCCAGAAGACCGCCGCTGCCATCGTGATCGGAGTCGGCGTCGCCATCGCACTCCTCGTCTCGTACAGCGCAATCTCGCTGCGGGTCACGTCTCTCGTCGAGGGCCGGGAGGCGTCCGGGTCGGGCCGCCTCAACGAATGGCAGGCCGCCTGGGGATCGTCGCAGGAACGACCCTTGCTCGGGCTCGGCTTCGGCGCGTTTCCAACCGTGTCCAACGAGCTCGTCAAGCGCGAGCCTGGCGCGGACCTGCTGAGGTTCGACCTCCGGGCGACCGGCACTGCCGTTCACAACCTTTACCTCGGCTCGCTCGCCGAGCTCGGCCTCGTCGGCGTCGTGCTCTACCTCACCGTGATGGTCACCACCGTCCTCGGGCTCCTGCGCGGCGCCAGGCGAGCCGCCGCGCGAGGCGACCCTGGCCTCGCGCGCCTGCTCAACTCCGCGGTCCTGGGCCTCGCCGGCTGGGGAGTTGCGTCGGTCTTCCTCTCCTCCGAGACGAGCCGCCCTGTGTGGATTCTGGCCGGGATCGCGCTGGCGCTTCCGCACCTGCTTCCCCCTGCGCGCGCCGCAGCGGCGCGATGACGGACAGCGGCGAGGTCGAGCGGCTCCAGCGGGTCTACCGGGACTACGAGGAGCGCGATCTCCCCGGGCAACGCTGGGGGGAGGGCAACGCGGGCAACCGCGCAATCCTGCGTGAGCGGCAACGTGTCCTGCGGCGGCTGCTCGAGAAGCACGGCCTTCTCCCCCTCTCCGGGATCGACGTCGTGGAGGTCGGCTGCGGCACCGGCGGGATCCTCGCAGGCCTCCTGGAGCTCGGAGCCGAGCGCGAGCGCCTGCATGGAATCGACCTGCTGCCGGATCGGGTCGCGCGCGCTCGAGAGCGATTCCCCGAGATCGACTTCCAAGCGGGGAACGCCGAGAAGCTGCCGTACGCCGACGGCTCCTTCGACCTCCTGCTCTTGTTCGTCGTCTTCTCGTCGATCCTCGACCGGGAGATGCAGCACAACGTCGCGCGCGAGTGCGCTCGCGTCCTCCGTCCGGGCGGAAGGGTGCTCTGGTACGACTTTCGCTACGACAATCCCTCGAACCCGCACGTTCGAGGAGTGCGCCGCCGCGAGCTGTCGAGCCTCTTCCCCGGGTTCCGACCGACGCTTCGCACCCTCACGGTCGTGCCGCAGGTGGCGCGACGGCTCGGCCCTCTGACGGACGTGCTCTACCCCGTGCTCGCGGCCGTCCCGCCGCTTCGCACCTACTACCTCGGGCTGCTGCGCAAGCCCGACTGACCGCCGGCGATGAAGCGGGCGACGCGCTCCGCCTCGGCGTCGAGCGTCAGCGTCCGCGCCAGCGCAAGCCCGCGCCTCACTCGGTCGTCGCGTCCGTCCGCGTCCGAGAGGACGCTCTCGATCGCCGTGACCAGCGCGTCGCGTCTCTCCGGCGGCACGAGCAGTAGCGCCTCGGCCTCGCCGAACGCGCCGCGCACGCCGCCGACGTCGGTGGCGACCACCGGGACGCCGAGCGCCAGGGCTTCGACGAGCACCTGCGGCACGCCCTCGGTCAGGGAGACATGGACGAAGAGGTGCGCGTTGCGATAGACAGCGAAGAGCTCCTCGCCGAAGGGAACGTAGCCGCGCAACGCGATCAGGTCCCGGACGCCGAGGCGCCCGGCATGACCGAGCACGTCGTCCTCGAGTGGCCCCCGCCCGACCCAGGTCAGCCGGTACCGGCCCGGCGTGCGCCGCTGGAGCTCGGCAAGCGTCTCGACGAGCAGCAGCGGGTTCTTCTCCCGCTCGAGTCGGCCGACCGTCAGCAGCTCGATCGTGCCGCCCCAATCGCGTGACTTCGGCTCGGCAGCGACGTCGTGCGCGCGGACGAGCGACACCGTCATCGGCAGCACGGTCTCCGAGTCCCCGTACGTGGCCGCGATTGCCTCTCCGACGACCGTCGTCGGGACACGGCGAGCCAGCACCCGGTAGACGAGATCGACGCCGCGCATCGCGGCCACGAGGGGGCCCCAGAGCCTGCCCGGCGCGCGGGAGCGATAGTACGCGACCGTGTCCTGTCGTACGCCGAGGGCCAGCTTCCGCCGACGCAGAAACGCGACGAGGAGCAGGACGAGATCGAACGGATTCGGGCCGATCACCCAGACCGTGTCGACGGCGTCGAGCCCGCGCCACATCGCGCGGACGGTGCCCGGGAGCGCGCGGGCCACCTGTACCGGGTGCAGCAGGCTCTCGTAGTGCGGCAGCTCGACGAGCTCGACGTCGGGCGGCAGCTCGTAGTCGGCGCCTTCCGGGGTTTCGATCGTACGCCCGAAGAGGACGAGGCCGTCGAAGCGAGAGCCGACCTCCGCCGCGAAGAGCAGGAAGGCGCGATCCGTCGAGACACGCGCTCCGGCCCGGCGGTAGACGGCATCGACGTACACCCCGAGGCGACCCCTTGGCCGACCGCCCGGCCCCGCCGTCACTTCACGTCCGATCCCGAGACCGCCGTGCCACGCAGTGCTGCTTTCCTGGCCAGCAGCCTGAAGCCACGGTAGAGATCGGCGACGTCGCGAGGGCGCGGTACGAGGTCGCCGAGCTTCCCGCCGAGGGCGGCTACGAAGATGCCGCAGACGACGCCGCCGCCGAGACAGTTCGCGGCGCTCGACGCGATCGCCGCCCCTTCGCCGCCGTAGCGCGGGATCAGGAACACGTCGAACCCGAGCGTCGCGAAGAAGCTGACGCTGATGGCGGAGCTCTCGAGCCCGGGGCGTCCCTGCGCGGTCAGGGCCGAGCCGAGCAGCTTCAGGGCAACGACGCCGAATGCGCCGGGAATCAGCCAGCGCAGGTCGTCCGTCGCCTCGGCGAACTCGGGGCCGAAGATCGTGCCGCAGAGAAACGGCGCCGCCACGAACAGCGCCAGCGCCAGCGGGATCGTGAGCAGGGTCGCAGCACGGAACACGGCGGCGGCCTGCGAGGAAGCCTCGCGCGCGGAGGCGCGGATGACGTCGGGGCGCTGCACCGCCGCAAGTGCGGTCGGAAGGAAGAAGAGGCCCTCTGCCCACGCGACGGCGACGCTGTAGAAGCCGAGCTCGCGCGCCCCGCTGATCGACGCCGTGAGCCACTGGTTGACGCGGTAGTTCCCGATGAGCATGACGTTGCCCGGCAGGGCCTTGATGCCGAAGCGAAGCTCACGGACCGCGAGGGCAACGTCCGGCCGACCGAAGCCGGCAAGCTTGACCGCGACATAGACGGCGAGGATCCCGACCCCCAGCGCCTGTCCGACGATCCACACCACCATGGCGGTCCCCACGGTCAGGTGCCCGGTGAGCACGAGCGCCGCGTTCCCGATCACGTTCATGACCGGCCCGGCCAGCCAGGCCGTGTTGGTGGCTACGAAACCGTAGTCGGCGAGGACGAGGTACGTGAGGTACGACCGGATGATCTGGATCGGAATCGAGGCGAGCGCCAGAGCCAGGAGCGACGGCGAGACATCCGCCCCAACCGCCGGGAAGAGCACGACCAGCAGGGCGATCGCAGCGGCGGCCAGGCCGCCGTTCACGACCGAGAAGACGAGCGCGTTCGTCGCAAGCGAAGGGCGCAGCGACGGCTCCCGCCCCGCGATGTTCGCGCTCGCCTGGTGGATCCCGAGCGTCGCCACCGTGGCGGAGACGAGCGTCACCGTGACCAGGAAGGCGAAGTCGCCGCGACCCTCCGGGCCGAGCGATCGCGAGATGATGAGCACATTGACGAGCGAGAGAGCCGCGACGATCAGGTTCGTCGCGTATGTCAGCGCGGCCGAGCGGACGAACGAGGACGCCTTCATTCGGCCGCCCGCCTGCTTCTCACTTTCACGAGCCGAATCGTCTCGTGGCCCACGGAGCTCACGGGTCGTCCGCGGACCGCTCGTAGGCGCCGAGATCCGGCCCCTCTCCTTGCGGGCGGCTCACGCCCCGAAAGTCGGCAGCGGTGCTGTACTCGGGCAGGGCACGGTCGATCGCGGCGCTTCCCGGCCCGAGCCGGTAGTCGTCGGCGTCGACGTCGACGAAGCGCGGGTCGCCGACGAGCACGTCGCGAACGGTCAGCGCCTCGATCTCCGGCTCGTCCTCCTGCGCGTTCGCGAACACGAGGTTGTTGACGGCGACGTTCCCCGTGCCGACAGGTCCACCCCAGTAGGTGCGGATCCCCTGAGCGGCGTTGCGGGCGACGATGTTGTTCGCCATCGTGTTGTCGTCGGCGGTTGCCTCCTCGCCGCCGACGATGATCCCGGCCCGACCGTTGCCGACGATCGTGTTGTCGATCACCTGGACCAGGTCGGCGTTGGGATACAGCTGGATCCCGTACCCCACGTTCGCTTCGATGACGTTGTTCGCGATCACGCCGCGTTGTCCGACCGCGTAGTAGATGCCGTGGTCGAGGAAGTGGTCCCGTCCGTTGTCGTGGATCCAGTTGGCGAGGATCTGGACGTCGACCGCGCCCTCGCCGACGAACACCCCTGACTGACCCGCGCGCTCGATCTCGTTCCCCTCGATCCGCACCGACATGGCGCCCGAGACGTACACGAGCACATCGTCGGGATTGGCGGCGGTCTGCCCGCGGAACCGAAACCCGGAGACGACGACGTAGTCGCCGACGATCTTCAGCCTGCCGGTGATCACGGGCCTGGCGCCTGCCGCCGCAACCAGCCGGAGCCGCGAGCCCGGCCGGCCACCGCGCGAGACGGTCAGCGCCTCCGGATAGGTGCCCGACGCGACCTCGATCGTGTCTCCGGCACGTGCCGTGTCGAGGGCCTGCTGGATCGTCGGGAAGGGGTGCTGGCGCGTGCCGGTGCCCGCGGCGCCCGCTCCCGCGGCGACGAATGTCATGCGGCCCGGACGCGCGGGCGTCGGCTCGCTCGGCTCGCTGCCTCCGCATCCGGCGACTGCGAGGATGATGAGTGCCGCCGCGGCGAGCGCGAGCTTCGCAGGACGTCTCGACAGGGCTGCTCGCATTGTTCCGCCGATGGTAGTGGCGCTTTCTAGGAGCTTCAGTGCTGGCAGAGATCGGCGGTCGCGAGCGGCCGGAAGCCGCCGAGCTCGCGCACGAGGAAGGACGGTGGGTCGCCAAGCACGGAGTCGGAGCGAAGCGGCGTCGCCTGCCGAGCCTCACCGTCGAGCTCGTACTGCACGGACGAGTCGAGGTGACTGGAGACGAGACGCCGGGCGTCGAGGAGCACGAAGCTCCTCTCCCCGTGTTGGGCGACCTTCCTCGCCAGCCTGTCGTCGTCCACGTCCGCGAAATGGACCGTGCTCTCCTGCCAGTCGAAGACGCGCACGGCTTCCGGCACGATCAGGTGGTTCCAGCGGCCCGGCTCGGTCTGCAGGTTGCTGTACATCGTGAACGAGTAGCGGGTCTTGAGCCCCAGATACGGACTGGCCGCGTTGACGCCGATGAGCAGGAGGGCGGCCGCGAACACCACCTGCCGGAACCGCAGCGTGGCACCCTCGATCGGCCTGAGCAGAAGGTGTTGCCGGTTGCCGACCAGCAGCCAGGCCCACGCAAGTGCGTAGGCGACGTACGGGAAGGCAGCGCCCCACCGCCTCGCCTGCGCCAACTGCTCGTCGGGAAGAGCCTGGGCGAGGCCGAGCGCCGCGAGCCAGACGGCCGCCAGCACGGGCCAGGTAAGCGGCGAGCCGGCTATGCGTGTCACGAGCGTGCGGGCCTGCGGCGGCAACGTCTGCCGCGCCACCACGGCCGCTCGGGCCAGGGTCCCCGGGGCGAGGAAGAGAAGGTAGAAGCTCCACGCGAACCCCGAGAACGCCGTGTGGCCGCCGAGCGCGGAGACGAAGTGGAAGCCGAAGCCGATCACGATCGCGAGCGGCCTGGTGCGCCGGAAGATCAGGAGGGTCGGGATCGAGAACTCGACGAGGATCGTCCCGGCGATCAGCAACGGGTGCAGGTCGCCGGGAAGCGGCAGCAGCGGAACCTGGTCCAGGATCCACACGGAGCACGTCGTGTCCGTGTCGACGAAGCCCTCGTTGAGCTTGGCGAACGCGGCGATGTACCACGCGCAGATGAACGCGACGCGCAGAAACGGCGAGACCCGTTCGAACACGTAGCCGGGGTCGAGCGCACGCGCGCGCGACCCGAACGCGAGCGCGAGCCACCAGATGACCACAGCCGCGCCGGCCACGCCGGCGAGCACCGTGTGGTTCCACGGATTCGGCAGGTCGATGAGGAGCTCGACCGCGAGGATCCCGAGCAGGAGCATCACCCGGGGGACGGAAGCCGGCCGGAGGATCACAGCGAGCGCCGCGAGCGCGGCGACGGCGTGGATCGACCAGGGAGGCTTCCCCGTCTGCCATTCGTGGAAAAGGACGCCGCACGAGAACGCGACCGCCCACACGGCAAAGGCAAGCCTCAAGAACCCCCCCTTCACCGCGGTTTCCCCAAACCGCAACCGCTTCTCACGTTCAAAGCTTAGTGCGTTCTGGGGCGGCTGTTAAGACCCGGGCGCTATCTCGATCAGCCCTCGAACAGCCCGCGGAGCACCTTGACTGCGACGGGCTCCGTCGCGCCCGGGTTGGCCACGAGGTAGTGCTGGGCGAGGCCCGGGGTCGTGTTGACCTCGAGCACGACCCCGTCGGAGGCGGGCGCCGCGTTCGCCGCCGCCGGCGCGATGAGCTCGACGCTCGCGAGCCTTACTCCGAGCGCGCGTGCTGCCCGCACGGCGTCCGCGGCGATGCCGCCGACGGCGGGATCGTCGATCGCGATCGCCGTCGCATCTCGCTCGCTGCCCTCGCTGGTCGCGTTCTTCACCCTGACGACCGTCCCTCGTGGGGGCGAGGATCGGACTGTGAGGCCCTGCTCGCGCAAGGCCAGAACCGCATCGAGGTCGAGTCTGATGGGCCAGAGCCCGGCTTCTCCGACGGCCGTCCGCCGTCGCTCGTTCTCCCGCTCCGCGAGCTCCGCGATCGACGACGTGTCGTCGCCCGTCACGCGCGGTGGCAGCCGGCGCACGACTCCCAGCACTTCGCCGTCGAAGACCAGCACCCGATACTCGTCGCCCTCGACCTGACGCTCGAGGAGGAGGCGCTCGGAGTCGAAGCGCGCCGCGCGCAGACGGGCCCGCAGGAGATCCGCGCGATCGCGGACGGCTCCCGTCACCCCATTTCCCGCACCGGTGCTGCTGGCCGGCTTCACGACGCATCTTTCGTGCCCACGCACGAACCCGACGGCGGCGTCGAGCTCGGAGACGGCGACGGTCGTGTGCGGCGGGACCGAGATGCCCGCCCGAGTCAGCAGCTCGTGCGCCGCGGGCTTGTCGCCCGCGAGCTGCAGGGTGACGGGGTCGTCGACGGGCGTGAGGTGGCGCCAGAGTCGTACGACGCGGTTGCCGCGGCTGAGCTCCAGGTAGCCGGTCGGGTACTCACGGAGCTCGGCGCCTACCTCGACCGCGGCCTCCTCCCAGATCCGCCGGTAGACCGCCGCCCGCCCGGCGCCGGCGAGCTTGCTCGCAGTCGAGTCTTTGGCCTGCTTGCGATAGAGCCGGGGGCCCAGCGTGCGGACGGCGTCGAGCTCGCGCCCGACGGCGGCGCCTGCCTTTCCGCGGACAGCGAGCGAGCCGAGGAGCTCCGTCACGGAGCCACGAGCGCGTACTTCCGAGGGATCGCCGCTCAAAGGATCTTCCCGCTGCGCACGCACTATTCTACGCCAACTGTGCGCGTCTTCCCCTTCAGGCGCCATCTCTCGGACGGCGTCGAGGGGCACGTGTGAGCGAGACGTTCGATGCCGTGGTCGTCGGCTCGGGCCCGAACGGGCTCGCCGCGGCAATCGAGATCGCCCGCGCCGGACGCTCCGTCCTGGTGCTCGAGGGCGCCGACACGATCGGCGGCGGATGTCGCACCGCGGAGCTGACGCTTCCCGGCTACCGCCACGACGTCTGCTCCGCGTTTCACCCGCTCGCGCTCGCCTCGCCGTTCTTCCGCAGCGTCCCGCTCGCCCAGCACGGCCTGGAGCTGATTCACCCCCCAGCGCCGCTCGCCCACCCGCTCGACGACGAGCCCCCGGTCGTGCTCGAGCGCTCCCTCGAGGACACGAGCGCCGCACTGGGGCCGGACGCCCGCGCGTGGTCGAAGCTCTACGCCCCCCTGACGGCGAACGCGGAGTCGCTCGTCAGCGACCTCCTTGCGCCGCCGCTGCGAATCCCGCGCCACCCCTTCGCGGTCGGCCGCTTCGGCCTGCGAGCGATCCGGTCTGCTCGCGGGGTGGCGCGAGGAGCGTTCTCCGGCGAGCGGGCGCGGGCGCTGTTCGCCGGGCTCGCGGCCCACTCTGTTCTGCCGCTCGACCGCCCCCCGAGCGCGTCCTTCGGCCTCCTTCTCGGTGCTCTCGGGCACGCGGTCGGCTGGCCGGTGGCACGCGGTGGGTCGCAGGCGATCGCCGACGCGCTCGCGGACTACCTGCGCTCCCTCGGGGGCGAGATCCGCACGGGAACCTGGGTCGAGTCGATCGACGACCTGCCGCCCGCCCGGGCGCACCTGTTCGAGGTGGCGCCACGGGAGCTCGCCCGGATCGCCGGACCGCGCCTCTCCAGCCGCTATCGCCGACGGCTCGAGGCATACCGGCACGGGCCGGGCGCCTTCAAGGTCGACTGGGCGCTCGACGGGCCCATCCCCTGGCGACGGGAGGGCTGCGAGCGCGCCGGAACCGTCCATCTCGGCGGCACGCTCGACGAGATCGTCGCAGCGGAAGCCGAGGTCGCGCGCGGGGGGCATCCCGAGCGGCCGTTCGTCCTGCTCGGGCAGCAGAGCCTCTTCGACTCGACGCGGGCACCCGAAGGGCATCAGACCGCGTGGGCCTACTGCCACGTCCCGAACGGCTCCACCGTCGACGTGACCGAGCAGGTCGAGGGCCAGATCGAGCGGTTCGCCCCGGGCTTTCGCGACCGAGTCCTTGCGCGCAACGTCAGGACACCCGCGGACTTCGAGCAGGCGAACCCGAACTACATCGGCGGGGACATCGTCGGCGGCCCGCACGATCTTCGCCAGCTCGTCCGCCGGCCGGTCGTCTCGCCGTCTCCGTATCGGACGTCGGCTCGCGCGATCTACCTCTGCTCGGCGTCCACCCCTCCGGGCGGTGGCGTGCACGGCATGTGCGGCTACTTCGCCGCACGCGCAGCGCTCCGGTCTCTCTGACCGGGTCACGTGTCGACCGCCGGTCCCCACGCCTCGGCGACGGACAGGCCGAACAGGCACACGAGCAGCGCCGCCGCGGCGCCGAGTGTCGCCGCCGCCGCCACGGTCGAGGGTCGATCGACTACGACGAAGCCGAGACCGCCGCCGCCCGGGAACAGCAGCCCGGCGAGGAGAGCGCCGCCTGCGACCGCGGCCGCGGCGACTGCGAGCCACAGGCCACCGGCGGTCGGGCGCGGAGGGACCGAGAGACCGTGTTCGGCGGCGAGCTGCCGCATCGCCACGACGCCCGCGGCGATCGCCACCGCGAGCAGGTGGCCGCCGAGCACGTCGCTCGGCAGGTGGCCGCCCTCGGCCGCCGCCGCCACGCCGACGGTCGCCGCCGTTCCGGCGCAGAGGAGCAGGGCAATCCACCGGTGCCGGCTCTCCACGAGCACGAGCGCGACGCAGCAGGTCGCGGTGGCCGCGGCGACGTGACCGCTCGGGAAGGTCGGCTCGGACCCGTGAGCCCGCAGGCCGACCTCCGGCCAGGCGCGCTTGAGCACCTCGGCGAAGCCGATCGACAACGCGACGATCGCGGCCGCTGTGAGCGCGTCCGCCGCACGCCGACGCAACGCAAGCGTCACGACGAGCGCCGCCGCGAAGGCGACCTGGAGCCAGACGGCATCGAACGCGTTGTCGAGCGCCTCCACCTGTCCGCGCGCGCCGAGGCTCCAGAGCGCCGACCAGGACTCCTCGTCGAGGCGAGCGCCGACGTCGGTTCCGAGCGCCAGGAGCGCGAGCAGGATGAAGGCGGTGCCGGCCCCGACACCCAGCGCCGACGGGTTCGGCACGACCCGGCGGGTCACTGGCGGTGTCGCGCGCTCGGCAGGTGACGGAGCACCCCGGAGGCGACTCCGCGGAGGCGATCCTGGGCAAGAGGCGGCAGACGCCGCGCGACCCTGCGCAGGCCGACGTCCGCCACGGCGAGCGCGTGCAGCGGGTGCAGCGACGGCGTCGCGACCATCGTTCGCACGAGCCGCTCCCGGTCGGCGAACCGCCGCTTGTACTCCTCGTCCCCGAGCAGCATGTCGTACTCGACGGCTCCCTCCTCGATCGCGTCGCGCATCGTACGGGCGAGCAGGAGCAGCCCGACGCTGTGCCTGGCCCAGCGCGGGTCGAAGCCGGCGAGGTAGTACGCATACCTCCCTCCGAAGGACCAGCCGTACCAGCCCCCGACGGTCTCCCCGTCGACGTCCATGAGCCACAGGCGCAGCCGCTCGGCGGCAAGGGCGGCCGCCGCGAACCTGTGATGGAACTCGCGGGCGATGCCGACCGGCAGCGATGAGCCGCCGCGCTCTCCCCAGCGAAGGTCGTGGAGCCGGAAGAACGTGTCGACAGCCGCGGTCAGCTCACCCGGCTCGGACACCCTTCGGAACGCGACCTCGTGGTCCCGCTCGAGGTTCCTGAGCTTCCGCCCGAGCTGGCTCCTGAAGTTGCGGCTGCGCGCCTCGAGGAAGTCGTCCCAGCCGGACACGCCCTCGAGGCTTGCGAACGGGAGCGACTTCCGGTCGTCCCACGTCGCGCTCAAGCCGGGGAAGGCCGGCCGCACGAGCCGCCGCGGCCACGTCGCGTCGTCGTCGACGTTGTGGAGCACGATCATCGTCCACTCGTCGCGCCGCTCCTCGAGCGCTCGTCGCGCGCAGGCGGCGACGATGCCGTCGTGTTGCTCGGCACAGACGGGCTGGAAGCGGTCACCCACGCTCGCGCCGGCGAACCGCACCACCCGCGGCCCGCGTGCCCCCGCCAGGACGAGCGGCAGCAGGCCGACCACCGCTCCGTCGGCGCCCCGCACGACCGGCACGAACGGTCGCGCGTCGGGATTCACCGAAGCCCAGGCGAAGAACCATTCCGGGGAGACGAAGGCGTTGCCCCGCTGCTCGGCCAGCCGCGTCCACTCGGGCCGCAGCCTCTCGAGCTCGTCGAGATCGCAGACGATCGTGGTCGACAGCTCCCCTTCCGCCGCAGGCACGGCGGGCGTCTTGCGCGGCGACAGATGGCGTTTGGGGGCGCTCAGCGAGTCGCCGCCTCGCCGCACGGCCCGCTGCGCCAGCCACCAGTTCGACGCGACGCTCGGCCACGGGTCGTCCCAGCGGAAGAGCGGGAAGTGCTGGACGTAGAGCAGGCTCTTCGCCCACTCGCCGAGCGTCAGCTCCCCCCGGGCGCGGTACGAGAGGAACGCGCGCGCGTCTTCGATCGGGTGCCACAACCGCACATCGGAGCGGTAGGAGTCGACCCGAGGGGGCGGGATACCGGCGAGTCGCGCGTAGGTGAACAACGCCAGATCGACGCCCGCGACGCGCAGCTGCTCGTTGGCGGCCGTGAAGCGGTGATTGCACTCGATCAGCTTCAGGCGGCCGTCGCGCGCGTCGCGCTTGAACTCGACGTTCGCGAGCCCGCGCACGCCCATGGCCTGGAAGAAGCGGAGGCCGAGCGCCGCCACCTCGGGGTTCCAGTCGGTGATCTGGTAGCAGCCGAGCCCGAAGCCGTTCGGGTACTGCCGGATCTTCCGCTTGGTGAGATGGAGCGACGACGTCCCGTCCGGCTCGAGGTAGCCGTAGTAGCTGCAGAGCTGGTCGTCGCCTCCGGGAATGATCTCGGTGACGAGAGCCTCGACGCCGGAGGCGTGCATCAGGGCGTACGCCTCACGCAGCTCAGCGGCGGAGCCGGCGACGATCGCCTTCACGGGCGACGTGGCGCGCTGCTGGAAGAGGTGCGAGTGGACGGGCTTGACGGCGCAGGGGAACGAGACGTGCTCGAGGGCGTCCTCCAGCTCATCGCCGTCCCGGGGCACGAACGTCTCCGGCGTGTCCAGGCCGGCGTCGCGGGCGAGCCGGTACGTGGTCGACTTGTCGAGCATCGCCAGGAGCACGGCGTCGTTCGCCTCGAACGGGCGGTACCCGAGCGCGACGAGCCGTGCACGGTTGCGCGCGATCAGCTCGAGGGCGTCGTCGTCACACGGCAGCAATACGGCGCCGTCAGGGCCATGCTCGAGCCACCGCAGCCAGGCCGCCTGGGCGTCGGCGTCGTGGTCGACCGTGACGAAGCGTCGGCAGTGACGCGAGAACCGCACGGGGCTCGTGCGACGCCCGATCGCGTAGACCTCGACACCGGCGCCGTCGAGGCTGCGCGCGACCGAGACCGCGTTCGCCGAGCCGCCTATGACGACGGCCGGCGGCCGCGAACCGCCGGTCGACCCGGTCCTAGTCGGCGGCATCGAGCCGCTCCACGATCGCCTCCACGACTTCGTCGGTCCGCGCCGCCAGTCGCTCGTCGCGATCCGCTCGCAGGTCGTAGGTGACGTAGCCGCTCTCGATCACGCCGGCGACCGAGCGCTCGACGCGCTCAGCTGCGCTGCTCTCACCGAGCTGCCGAAGGAGCAGCGCTCCGGAGAGGATCAGCGCGATCGGATTCGCGACGCCCCGGCCGGCATGTCGCGGAGCCGTGCCGTGCGCCGCCTCGAAGACGGCGACCTCGTCGCCGTAGTTGCCTCCGGGCGCGAGCCCCAGCCCGCCGACCAGGCCGGCGGCAAGGTCGGAGACGATGTCGGCGTAGAGGTTGGGAGCCACGAGGACGTCGAACTCTTCCGGCTTGCGGACGAGGTGCAGGCAGAGCGTGTCGACGGAGATGTCGTCCACCACCAGGTCCGGGTACTCGCCGGCGAGCTCGCGTGCAGCGTGCACGAAGATCCCGTCCGTGTGCTTCATCACGGTCGCCTTGTGCACGGCGGTGACCCGCCTGCGGCCGTGCGCCCGGGCGTACTCGAACGCGAATCGGAAGATTCGCCGAGATGCCCATTCGGAGATCGGCTTGACGGCAATCGCTGCTCCGGGCCTCACCGACGCGTGATCGTGCGCGGCCAGCCAGCGGACGAGCTCCTCGGCGTCCTCCGAGCCGCCCTCGTATTCGATTCCCGCGTACAGGTCCTCGCTCGCCTCTCGCACGACCACGACGTCGACGGCAGGGAACGGCGAGAAAGCGCCGACGAAGCTCTTGCACGGCCGCACCTGCGCGAACAGGTCGAGCGATCGCCGGAGCTCGATGTTGACCGAGCGGAACTCGCCCGTCTTCGGCGTCGACACGGGGCCCTTCAACGCCACGCCGTCACGCCTGATCGACTCGAGCACCGACGCCGGCAGCGGGTCGCCGGTCTCCCGATAGGTGGGCAGGCCGATGTCGTGCTCGCTCCATTCCAGCTCGACGCCCGTCGCGTCGAGCACGCGTCGCGTGGCGGCAGTCAGCTCAGGCCCCGTGCCGTCGCCCGGAATCAAGGTCACGCGATGAGACAGAGTGGTACCCGAGTGTTGCCTAGGGGTCAGGCGTCGCCGACGTTGACGCCGCCCTCCTCGAGGATGTGATCCACCCACGTGTTCGAGAACTCTCCTCGGGCGACCGCGGCGACGTAGTCGGACTCGACGGCGGCGCGGGCGCGCAGCCGGGCGAGCAACTCCTCGGCTATGCCGCGGGGGACGACAACGACCCCGTTGAGATCGCCCACGACGATGTCGCCTGGATGGACGACGATCCCACCGGCCGAGATCGGGAAGTTGACCTCGCCCGGACCACGATGCAGCGGCCCGATCGGCGTCACGCCGCGTGCGTAGACCGGGAAGTCTCCGAGGTCGAGGATGGCGGGCAGGTCGCGGATGAGGCCGTCGACGACGAAGCCGCCGATGCCGCGGTGGCGAGCTTTCGTCGAGACGAGATCGCCGAGGACGGCGGTCATCGTGGAGCCGCCCGCGTCGACCACGATCACGTCGCCGGGGCGGGCGATGTCGAGGCTCTTGTGCACCATCAGGTTGTCGCCCGGGTAGACCTTCACCGTGCAGGCAGGGCCGAGGATCCGCAGGCCCGGATCGGTCTGGTTCCGGATCACGGTGGCCATCGTGTAGAGGCGGTTCATCAGGTCGGAGATCGCGGGTGTCTCGAACTCGCCGAACCCGGCGACGACGTCCTCCGACGGACGCTCGATCTCGGCCCGCAGCCGAAACCCCGGCCCGGGATGCATCTCGGCCGACTTCGGCTTCTCCGCGCCGATGTCACTGTCGAGCGGTTTCGTTGTCGACATTTGCGTCACCTCCCCCAGGCACCGGCAGCGGCCGGCCCAAACTCACCCACCCGCGGCTGCGGGCCGTCCCCTGAAGCATCGTTGAGAAGGAGCGCCCTGTCCACCGGTCGGTGCTCCGGCACCTGGGCTGCCCGTCAGCAGCTCGCCGAGTGCGCGTTCTCTCAGCAGTTCGCCGAGTACGTGTTGCCGCCGCCGTCGACGAAGCTGCCGCCGTTCTGGCTGACACCGAGCTTGCCGCTGACGTTGCCCGCGCTGGCCGCGCCGCAGACCACCGAGTTGCGGAGGGTCACCTTGCCGCCGGAGGCTGCCTCGACGGCATACCCCCGACCGCTCTCGACCTTGATCGCATCGTGCAGCCTCGACCCCTCGATGGTCACGTCGTTGCCGGAGCCCCACGAGACGACGTTCCACGCTGCCCGGCCGAGATCGCTGTTGCGGACGACGCCGGTGGAACCGCCGGAGTAGAGGTGGATGCAGGCGCCGTGCGCTGCCGTGCACGTCAGTCGCTCGACGGTGAAGCTCTGTGCGCCGTTCAGGTAGAGGCAGTGGTCGAAGTACCGGTCGCTGCCCGGGTCGACACACCTGAGGTCCAGTGCCTTGAAGCCTGTCCCGCCGCTGATGTAGACCGCCTGGTTCTGCTGGCTGCCGTCCCCGCGGATCGTGACGTTGCGGACGGTGAGGTTCGTCGAGCCTGACCCGTCGATCGTGGCCGGCCGCGAACGATCCCTCGTCGCGTTCGTGAACTGGATGCCCTCGATGACGACGTCGGCGACCGCCACGCGGATGCTGACGTCTGACAGGGGCCCGGCGGCACGGATGACCTCGCCGGCCTTGGCCGTGTACATGCCCTTGAAGGAGGTCGGCAGGACGGTCCCGCCGTTCGAAGGAGGCGGAGGCGGCGGCGTGGCGGGGGGCGGAGGCGTGGCGGGAGGCGGAGGCGTGGCGGGAGGCGGCGGCGTGGCGGGGGGCGGAGGCGTGGCGGGAGGCGGAGGCGTAGCAGGCGGCGGAGGCGTCGAGGAGGTGCAGGCCGACGTCGAGACCGGCAGCTGGGCCTGCGGCGACCGGTTACCCGCCGAGTCCAGCGCGGCAACGCCGAGCGTGTATGCGGTTCCGCACGAGAGGTTGCCCACGGCGTACGTCGTCCCGCTCGACGATCCGACGGCGGAGCCGTTGCGGAAGACCTCGTATCGGCTGACGCCGTCGTTGTCGGTAGAGGCCGACCAACGGAGCGAGAGGCTCGTCTGCGTGACCCCCGAGGCCGCCAGACCGGTTGGCGTGGACGGAGGCTGCCTGTCGCAGGCCGTCGTCCCGACCGTCACGACGCGCTGCGCCGAGCGATTGCCCGCCGCGTCGTAGGCCTCGACGCCGAGCGCGTAGTCCGTGCCGCACGAGAGCCCGCTGAAGATCCCGGTCGTGTCGGACGTCGTGCCGACATGCGTTCCGCCCCGGGAAAGGCTGTAACCCGCGACCCCGACGTTGTCGCTCGACGGTGGCCACCAGAGCGCGATGCTCGTCCCCGTGCGAGTCGACGCGGACACGTTCGCCGGCGTCGAGGGCGACTCCGTATCCGGCGGCGGCGTTGCCGAACAGGGCGCCGTGGAGACGGTTGTCGAGGTGCGGGGCGAGCGGTTGCCGGCGGCATCGAACGCGTCCACGGCAATCATGAAGCCGGTTCCGCAGGCGAGATCGGTGAGCGTGTACTCGCTGCGCTCGGTCGTGGCCCGGACCGATCCGTCCAGGAACACGCGGTAGCCCGTGACACGGACGTTGTCGCGCGTGCGCGTCCAGTCGATGCTCACGCTCGTCGCGTCGCCGTCGACGACGTCGATGTAGCGGATCCGCTGCGGGGACCGCGTGTCGACGTACGCAGACCACGACGTGCCTACTCGCTCGGCGGCGGGCGCTGCGGCGCCCACGATCGCGGCGACCAGGACCACGCCTGCCACCACTGTGGGGTTGAGGCGGCGAAGCATTCCCCCGTCAGATCGCACGGGAACCGCTCCACCTGCACCCCCGATCGAGGGGTTCCCTCGCCGGAACGGGCAACGTCACCCGAGCGCTTTGCCCGGTTCCGCGGGCCGAAGCGGGTAGACAGCGTGCGTCGCCTGGCTATGGTCCGGACCATGGTGGATGCGGGCGACTGGTGGGCGGGCCGCAGCGTGCTCGTCACCGGCGCGGGTGGCTTCATCGGAAGCCATCTCGTCGAAGCTCTCGTGCGCGCCGGCGCGGACGTACGCGCGTTCGTCCGCTACACGTCACAGGCGGCGAACGGGTGCCTCGACGACTGCGCTCCCGACGTCCTCGCCGAGGTCGACATCTACCGCGGCGATCTCGCCAACCCGGAGGCCGTAGCGGGCGCCGTCGGCGGGCGAAGCGTCGTGCTCAATCTCGCCGCGTTGATTCCGATCCCGTACTCGTATCGCCATCCCCGCGAGTACGTCACGGTGAACGTCGAAGGCGCGATCAACATGCTCGAGGCGTGCCGCCGCCACGACGTCGAGCGCTTGGTCCACACATCGAGCAGCGAGGTGTACGGGACGGCGCAGCGCGTCCCCATCGACGAGGATCATCCGCTCAATTCGCAGTCGCCCTACGCGGCCACGAAGGTCGCGGCGGATCAGCTCGCGCTCACGTACTGGCGTTCCTTCGGGACGCCCGTGGTCGTGGCCCGTCCGTTCAACACCTACGGGCCGAGGCAGTCGACGCGCGCGGTCATCCCGACCGTGATCACACAGGCGCTGACCCGAGACGCGATCGAGCTCGGCTCGCGCGCGCCAACACGAGACTTCCTCTTCGTCGAGGACACGGTCGGCGGGATCATGCGCTGCGCCGAGGTCGCGAGCGTCGACGGCGAGGTGATCAACCTGGGCACCGGCGTGGAGATCTCGATCGGCGAGCTGGTCGACCGCGTCTGCACGATCGTCGGCCGCGAGGTGCCGGTGCACGAGGCGGACGAGCGGCGACGCCCGTCACAGAGCGAGGTCGAGCGACTGCTCGCGGACGCCGGCAAGGCCCGCGCCATGCTCGACTGGAGCGCCGGCGTCGATCTCGACACGGGCCTGCGGAGGACGGTCGAGTGGATGTCCGGTGCGGTCGACCGGTACCGGCCGGCCGTCTACGGCGTCTAGCCTCTACCCGCCGGCTACGCCGCTCGTCGTCCGCTCCGGCACGACCGGGCCGAGGCCATGAGCCATGGTGCCGGACGGCGCCTCGTTGAGGACGACCGAGACCTTGCGCACGCCGAGCCGCATCAGCGTGGACTGAACCGACTCGGCGGTCGTCCGCGAGAGCTCGCCGTAGCGTGCGACGACCAGAACCATGTCGGCGAGGCTCATGAGCGGGAACGCGTCGCCCACCCCCAGGACCGGCGGCGTGTCGAAGATGACGACGTCTGCCTGCGCCCGCAGCTCCTCGACGAACCGCTCCGTGCGGCTGCGGGTGAGCAGGTTGGCCGGATTGCTCGTGACGTTTCCGGCGGGGAGCAGCTTCAGCGACCCCACCAGGCTCATGTCGAACGGCGAAACGTCCGCTGAGCGGGGGCCGGACCGGCCCCAGAAAGACCGGCGCCCGAGCTCTTCGTCGAGGTCGACGTCGGCCTTCGCCGTCATGTGCCAGCGGCTGGAGAAGCCGCCGTTCGCAGCCAGCGCGGCGTCGACCGGGTTGAGCGGGACTTCGACCAGGAGGTTGTAGATGCTCTCGTCGTGCTCGAGCGCGTCGACGAGCCCGCGTTCGCGTGGCTCGACGCCCAGGAACGTATGCAGCTCGGGTCGGCGGACATCAGCCTCGACGCAGATCACCCTGCTGCCCGAGAGAGCGAGCGTGACCGCCAGGCTTGCGCCGACGAGGCTCTTTCCCTCCTTCGGCACGGCGCTCGTGAGCACGAGCACGGGCCCGCTGGTCCCGACCTCGGAGAACTGCAGGTTCGCCCGCAGGAAGTAGAGAGCTTCCATCACGTCGCGAGGGAGCTCTGCGACGAGCTTGGACGGGCTCGTGATCCGCGCCTCGCGCAAGCCCTTGGGAATGGCCCCGATCACCGGAGCGCGGAACGCCTCCTCGGCGTCTCGCGGCGAGCGGATGCGGTCGTCGAGCGCGTCGCGGACGAACGCGAGCACGAGCCCGAGCGCCAGTCCGAGCAGAGCGGCGATCGCCATCGTGGAGCCGGCGCTCGACTCGATCGTGCCCGGTTCGAGATGGGCCGGGTCGAAGGTGCTGACGGTGATCTGCGGCACCTGTCCCTCGGCTGCGGTGCTCGGCTCGGCGCTCGAGCCGAGCCGCCGGTCGACGAGGTCGGCGAAGACGGTCCCCACCTCGCTGAGGATGGTGACCGCCTGTCGCGGCGTCGGCGACTGGAACGTCATCTGCAGCACGGCGCTCTCGGGCCGGCTCGTCACCTCGAGGTTGGCGAGCAGCTCCTCCGGCGTCATGTCGAGCTGCAGGTTGTCGATGACGGTGCTCGCGACGATGTCGCTCTCGAGCAGGTTCGTCATCGTCTGCGTGAACGGCTCCACCGTGTTGCCGAACTGCGGCTGGAAGATGCCGCCGCCCTGGCCGACGACGACGTTCATCGACGCGCGATACGCGCTGTCCTGCAGATACGTTGTGTAGACGAAGGCGGCGAGCACGGCGGCCGCGACCGTGATCGCGATCAGCCAGGCCTGCCGTCTGACGACGTCGAGGTAGTGACGAAGCGGAGGCGATGACTCGTTCACGTCGTCAGGATCCCGGGGACCGCACTGCCAACAAAGGACGCCGAGGCACCAAAGTGTACCGACCGATCGTGCTCTGCTACCACGCGGTCAGCTCGTCGTGGCCGTCGTCGCTCGCCGTCTCCGAGGATCTGCTCGAGCGGCACGTCGATGCCCTGCGCCGACGGGGCTACGTCGGCCTCACCCTCGCCCACGCGGAGCGAGCACGCCGGGAGGGGACGCTGCCGCGCCGCGCCGTGGTGGTCACCTTCGACGACGCCTACGCCTCCACCCTGCGCGCGCGACCGATCCTCGACGCCGCCGGCTACCCGGGGACCGTGTTCGTCGTGACCCGCTTCGCCGAGTCGCAGGAGTCGCTGCGGTGGCCGGGGATCGACACGTGGAGCGACGGCGAGCATGCCCACGAGCTCGACCCGCTCGGCTGGGACCAGCTGTCGCAGCTTCGAGACGCCGGCTGGGAGGTGGGCTCGCACACCGTGAGCCATCCCCGACTGCCCGACCTGGACGAGGAGACGCTGCGGTCCGAGCTCGCGGACTCGCGCGCCGCGATCGCGGGTCGCCTGGGGACGTGCGAGACCATCGCCTACCCGTACGGTCTCGCCGACGCCCGTGTCGCCGCGGCTGCCCGAGCTGCCGGCTATCGGTGCGCGGTCACGCTGACGACGCTCCACGTGACCGACGAGCAGCACCTGCGACCACGAGTCGGCATGTACCCCTCCGATACGGGCTGGCGGGCACGGGTCAAGCTCTCGCCCACGTTCGCGGCGGCACGGCGCTCGCGACGCCTGGGCCCGTTGCTGGCCCGCTTCGCTTCCGACTGACCCTCTATGCATGCGTCACGACCCGGGCCTCGATCGGACCGGCTCCCCAGGCTGCGAGGGTCGCGTCGAGACGGCCGAGCGGTATCTCGGCGCTGAGCCGCCGTAGGCGCTTCACGAACGCGCGACGTCCCAGTCCCTGCTGGAGGCGAAAGCCCCGGGGAGCCGCCCCCCGGTACTCGGCGAGCTCGTCCGGGTTGAACTCGTACGGGTGGCAGTAGAGGACGGGCGGCCTGCCACGCCGGACAAGGGCGCGGAGTGCGCGCGAGAGGACGGCGTGCGGGCCGAGGCGGAAGTACCCTCCACCGGCGACGGGGACGCGGAACCGCCGCCACGACCAGACGGCGACCGGGATCTCGACGATCCGTCGGTCGTCTCCGAGCCGGAGCCGGTGTGGGCCGGGCTCCCAGCCCGAGATCCCGTAGCGACCGGTAGCGACCGGGAAGATGGACGAGTCGATCTCGAAGCCCAGGTCGGCGAGCACCTCGAGCGCCCAGAGGTTCGCGGCGCCGACCGAGAAGTCGGGTGCGCGGAACGCCGTCACCGGCGTTCCCGCCGCGTCCTCGACGGCGGCCTTGCCTCGCGTCAACTCGTCGTGCAGCTCATGCCTGCTCATGGACGCGAGCGAGCGGTGGGTGTGCCCGTGCGACTGGATCTCGTGGCCCGCCTGCGCGATCGACTCCACGAGTGACGGGAAAGCCTCGGCGACGAGACCCTGGACGAAGAACGTCGCCTCGACGCCCATCTCGGCGAGCATCACGAGCAACCGGTCGGTGTTCCGCACCACGCGCTCGGTGATGGGCGCATCTATGTCGACGCAGGACTGGTACCAGTCCTCGACGTCGACCGTGAGCGCACCCACGGGCGCACCGGGCGTGGGCGTCCGGAGCTGCAGCGGCTCTACGGCCCGGACGACGCTCTCGTCTTTCTCCATGCTCTCGCCACCCCCCACCGACTCAGGGTAGTTCGAAGGATTCGCCGGCGCCACCCCCGCCGCCGGACGACCCACGGCGGCCGCGGCTACGATCGCGGCTTGCGCCGAGGGCCAACAGCTCTCTGCGTCGGAGCAGCGGCGCTCGTCATCCTCGCGGTCGGGACCGCCTGCGGCGCCGACGAGACGCAGGGCGGCGGCCGCCGCCTGCACGTCAGCGTTCGGGGATCGGACTCCGACGACGGCAGCCCTGAGCGCCCCTGGAGGACGATCGGCCGGGCTCTGACCGCCGTTCGCCCGGGTGACGTCTTGCTCGTGCACGAAGGGCGGTACCGCGAGAATCTGGATTTCGAACGCGGCGGCACGACCGAGGCGCCGGTGACCCTTGCGGCGGCGGACGGCGCCCGCGTCGTCGTCAGCGGCAGGCTCCGGATCCGAGCGAGCGACGCTGTCGTCCGGGGGTTGGTCCTGGACGGTGGGGCTCTCGCCTGGGGCGCGCTCGTTCACATCGACGGCGCACAGCGAGTGCGGCTCGTCCGGAACGACGTCCTGCACTCGCCGCGGACGGGGATCTACGTGAGCGGAGGAGCGTCGGCGATCCAGCTCCTCGCCAACCTCGTCCGCGACAACGGCACCAGAGCGGGCGTCGATCACGGCATCGCGCTGGAGCGTGGACGCAATGCCACCGTGGCGAGCAACGTCGTCGACCACAACACGGCGAACGGGATCCAGGTCTACCCCGCCTTCGACTTCGCTCTGGTGAACATGAACACTGTCGTCGCAAACGGCGCAGCAGGGATCCTCGTCGGAGGCGAGCAGGCGACGTCCGACAACGTGACGGTCGTGAACAACATCGTCGCCTTCAACGGTGGCCAGGGCGTCCGGACGTTCTGGGGCGGCCCGGTCGGACGCGGCAACACGGCCCGCAACAACCTCATCCACGGGAACAACGAGGACGACCGCTCCCGGACCGCGATCACCGCGGGCGAGAACTTCACCAGCGATCCCGGCTTCGTGGCCCCCGCACGGAGGGACTTCCGGCTGCGGCCGCGGAGCGCCGGCGTGGGACAGGCGTTCGAGCGCTACGTGTCGGCGATGGACCGGGACGGAAATCCGAGGCCGCGGGGGCTGCGCGCCGATTTGGGCGCGTACGAGCGCTGATGCCGGGACGGATGATCTCCCGACCCTCGACGCGAACCGGACGCGCCGCGTGCATCGCCGGCTGCGCGCTCGCCGTCCTCGCAGGCTCGGTCGCCACGCCCTCCGACTCGGCCGGTGCGGGGCTCGCCTCGGGCGAGCTTCGCGCCGCGCGCGCCGCCAAGGTCGAGCGCTACGTCTCGCCGAAGGGGTCCGACTCGGCGCCGGGCACGCGCGAGCGGCCCTGGCGCACGCTCGGCCGAGCGGTCGACGCCCTGCGACCGGGCGTGCGGGTCGTGGTTCGCGCGGGCACGTACGCGGAGCGCGTCGACCTCTCCCGTGGCGGCGAGGGCGGCGAGCCGGCCATGCTGGCGGCGTACCCGGGCGAGCGGCCGGTGCTCGCGGGACGCCTCAAGGTGACCGCCGACCACGTGCAGGTCGTCGGCCTCGTGATCGACGGCTCGGGCGCGGCCGCCTACGACGCGGCTCTCTACATCGCGGGGGCACAGAGCGTCGAGGTCCGCCGGTGCGAGGTGCGAGGGGCGACGGGCTCGGGAGTCTTCGTCGGCGACGACGGCGATCCGAGCCGCAACGTCTCTCTGGTCGGGAACTGGATCCATGACAACGGTGAGGACGACTTCCACGACCACGGCATCTACTGGGCCCAGGGTCACCGCGGGCTAATCGGGAACAACGTGATCGAGCGCAGCGCCGGCTTCGGCATCCACCTCTACCCGGACTCGGACGACGTGCGCGTCCTGCACAACACGGTCGTCGGGAGCGGCCGCTCGGCCGTGATCGTCGCGGGAGACGACTCCGCCGCGGCCGATCGAAACCTGATCGCGAACAACATCCTCGCCTTCAACGGCGAGTTCGGCGTCCGCAGCTCCTGGGACGGGCCGACTGGCTCGGGCAACATCGTGCGCGGCAACCTCCTCTTCGGCAATGCACGCGGCAACCGTCCCGACGGGCCGTACGCCGACGGCCTCGCGTTCGGGCCGCGCAACCAGGTCGCCGACCCGCGGTTCGTCGACCGGGAGGCCGGGAACTACCGGCTCAGAGCCTCGAGCCCGGCGCGCGATCGGGCGCTGCGCGCCGACTCGCTGCCGCGTGACAGGGACGGCCGCACGCGTCCGCGTGGCGCGGGACCCGACGTCGGCGCCTTCGAGTCGCTCACCGGCCGCTGACGGGCTCTCCCGTCGGCGCGGGTCGGGCGCACGGTCCGCATCTCCTCGTCGGAGAGGATTGCCTCGCGAAGGGCTCTTGCGCACGGTGCTGGTAGCGTCGCGCCGCGATGGCCGAGATCCGTCCAGTCACCCATGCGGACGTGCCCGCGGTGGTGGCTCTCCTCCGGCCGCACATGGAGGCATGGTCGCTCGACGAACGGGCGGTCGTCGGTCTCATGCTCGACCACCCGTGGGCGGACGAGCGGCTCACCTCGCTCGTGGCCGTCGACGGGGACGAGATCGTCGGCTTCACCGGCGTGCAGGTGCGGCGGCTCCGACTCGACGGCCGGCCGATCGTCGGCGTCACGAGCACGAACGGCGTCGTCGCCCCCGACCGTCGCGGAGGGGCGGTCGGTGCGCTGCTCCTCACCCGCGTGCTGAAGGGCCCGCAGGATGTGACCTGGTCGGACGCCACCACGCCGGCCGTCGCCCGCGTCTTCGAGATGGTCGGCGGGCACGTCGACGAGGCCCGGGCGTGCGACTGGATGCTCGTGCTCCGGCCCACGCGCTGGCTGCGCGGCGTCGTCGGCGCCTCCGTCCGACGTAAGCCCGCCGCCACGCGCACGTACGTCCCGGTCGGTGCCATCCCGGCCCAGGCGGCGGGGCCCCGGCTTCTGCCTCGCGCCTTCCCGGAGCCGGTCGCCGACGTCGTCGGCGAGGACGCGACCGCGGCCGCGATCGTCGAGCACGTCCCCGCCCTCAACAGGAAACGTCGGGTCTGGGTCGATCACGACGAGGCGGAGCTGGACCACCTCTTCCAGCTCGTCGAGACCTTCAGGGGCCCCCTGGTACGGCGTCTCGTCCACCGCGCTGGGCGCCCGGCCGGCTGGTACGCGTACCTCCTCCGTCGTGGCGGCGCGAGCCGCGTGCTCCACCTCGCCGCGCTCGACGTCGACGTCGACGCGGTTCTCGGGGAGCTTGTCTCGCATGCGCGCGAGCAGGGGAGCGCCGTGCTCACAGGACGGGCCGAGCCGCACCTGCAAGAGGCGCTGGCACGCCGATTGGCCGTCCTCGGGTACGCGCGCCGGCCGGTGATCAGGACGAAGAACCCGGAGCTCGACGCGGTGATGGGGACGAGCGCGGCGCTGCTGACCAGGCTCGAGGGCGAGGTCTTCGCGACCTAGGAGCATCGGAGCCTCGTGGTCGGCGTGCAGGCGTTGCCGTCGACACCTCTTGCCGTCCCGGCACTTGCCGCACAGTATGTATCGGGGGAGAACGGGAGATGTGGACGGGAACTCAGGCAATCGCTGCGCTCGCCTCGGCGCGGGCGCATTCGAGATGAGGAAGCGATGGACTTCGAGCTGACGGACGAGCAGCGGTTGCTGCAGCAGACCGTGCGCGAGCTCGTGCAACAGGAGGTCGCGCCGGCGGCGGCGGAGCTCGATCGAACGGGCACGTTCCCGTACGCCGCCGTCGCGAAGCTCGGCGAGCTCGGGCTGATGGGCGTCCCCTTCCCGGAGGACTACGGCGGCAGCGGCGGCGACATGCTCGCGCTGACGCTCACGCTCGAGGAGATCGCGAGGGTGGACTGCTCGCTCGCGATCACCGTCTCCGCCCACACGTCGCTCGGCACGATGCCGATCCACCTCTGGGGCACGGACGAGCAGAAGGCCGAGTGGCTGCCGCAGCTCTGCTCCGGGCAGCGCCTCGCGGCGTACGGGCTCAGCGAGCCCGAGGCGGGCAGCGACGCCGGCAACACGAGAACGACGGCCGTGCTCGACGACGGGCAGTGGGTGATCAACGGCGAGAAGGTCTTCATCACCAACCCCGGGACCGAGATCTCGGGCTGCGTCACGATCACGGCGGTCACCTCCGAGACGGACGGGCGCCGCGAGATTTCCAACGTGATCGTCCCCAACGGGACGCCCGGCTACGAGATCGGCCCTCCCTACCGCAAGCTGGGCTGGCGCGCGTCGGACACCCGCCCGCTGTCCTTCACCGACTGCAGGGTGCCCGAGTCGGGCCTGCTGGGACGGCGTGGCGGGGGCTTCCGGCAGTTCATGAAGGTGCTCGAGGGCGGACGGATCGGCGTCGCGGCGATGGGTGTCGGGCTCGCCCAGGGAGCGCTCGACGAGGCGCTCGCGTACGCGAAGCAGCGGCGCGCATTCGGCCAGCCGATCTCGAAGTTCCAGGCGATCCAGATGAAGATCGCGGACATCTCGGCGCAACTCGAGGCCGCGCGCCTGCTCACGTATCGCGCCGCCCTCAAGCTGGACCGCGGGGAGCTCAGCCTGCTCGCCGCCGCCCAGGCCAAGCTGGTGGCCGGCAGGCTCGCCGTCCGGGCGACCGAGGAAGCCGTCCAGATCCACGGCGGCTACGGCTTCATCGAGGACTACCCCGTCTGCCGCTTCTACCGCGACGCGAAGATCCTCACCATCGGCGAGGGCACGGACGAGGTGCAGCAGATGGTGATCGCGCAGCAACTCGGGTGTTGAGGCGGGTCGAGACGATGGCAACGCACGCAGAGGCGCCTCCCGGAGACCCGTTCGACGCAGCGGCGTGCCTCGATCGCCTGGCAGAGGAGACGGCCGCGGCGATCCGCCGCCTGCGCCGACGCGGCGCGGTCGTCGCCGTCTCGGGAGGCGTCGACTCGGGCGTCGTGGCCGGCATCTGCGTCCGAGCCCTGGGCCCGGACCACGTGCTCTGCCTCCGTCTCCCCGAGCGGGACATCGGCGGCACGTCCTCGGATCTCGGCCTCGAGCTCGCGAACGCGCTCGGCGCGCGCACCGTTGAGGAGTCGATCACCGCGGCCCTCGATGGGCTGGGCTGCTACCGGCGGCGCGACGAGGCGATTCGCCGCGTCTTTCCCGACTACGAGGCCACCTGGCGGCACAAGGTCGTACGCTCCGCGCCCACGGGCGGGATCATCGTCTTCACGCTCGTGGTCGAACACCCCGATGGCGCGCAGGAATCCCGCCGCCTCCCGGCCGACGCCTACCAGGAGCTCATCTCCGCGACGAACATGAAGCAGCGTGTTCGCAAGCTCTTCGAGTACACCTGGGCCGACCGGCTCGGGTACGCGGTGATCGGGACGCCGAACCTGCTCGAATACGATCAGGGCTTCTTCGTCAAGGGCGGCGACGGCCTCGCGGACGTGAAGCCGATCGCGCGCGTCTACAAGAGCCAGGTGTACGAGCTGGCGCGCGAGCTCGGGCTGCCGGAGGCGATCGCCACCCGGGCGCCCACGACCGAGACCTTCAGCATGCCCCAGACCCAGGAGGAGTTCTACTTCGGGCATCCCTACGAGCGCATGGACCTGCTGCTCTGGGGACGGGACAACGACGTCGAGCCGGCGTCGCTCGCGGCCCGCGTCGGCATGGACCCCGATGACGTGGAGATCGCCTACCGGGAGATCGACCGGCGGCGGGTCGCCACGGAGTACCTCCACGCCCCTCCGATCGTGGTCGACGCCGGCTGATGTGCGGGCTTGCAGGGATCGTCCGGGCGGACCCGTCGGAGCGCGTCGACGAGCAGACGCTCCGGCGGATGGTGAGGGCGATCCGCCACCGGGGCCCGGACGGCTTCGGGCTCGCGCTCGACGCCGGCGCCGGGCTCGTCTCCGCGCGGCTCGCGATCTTCGACGTGCCTCGAGGCTGGCAGCCCGTCGAGGCGGCTCCCACCGGCGGCATCCTGGTCTACAACGGCGAGGTCTACAACCACCCGGAGCTGCGCACCGGCCTCGCCGCGCGCGGCGAGGCGTTCTCGACCACCTGCGACACCGAGGTCGTGCTGCGGTTGCTGGAGCTGGACGGCGTCGAGGCCCTGGACCGCCTCAACGGCCAGTTCGCCTTCGCGTGGTGGCAGCCGGCGCGACGGCGTCTGACGCTGGCTCGCGACCGCTTCGGCGTCCGGCCCCTCTACTACACGCTGCTCGACGACGGCACGCTGGTGTTCGGCTCGGAGGCCAAGGCGCTGTTCGCCTCGGGCGAAGTCCCCGCCGAGCCCGATCTGGCCGGGATCGACGAGGTCTTCACGCTCTGGGGGCCGCGGGCGCCGCGCACGGCGTTCAGCGGCGTCCGTCAGGTCCGGCCCGGAGGCCTGGTCGTCTGGGAGCGCGGCAAGATCGTCGAGGAGCGGACGTGGTGGACGCCCCAGTACGGCCTCGCCGGAGACCCCGACGGCGATCTCGAGGAGCTCCTCCGCGACAGCGTGCGGCTGCGCCTGCGTGCGGACGTCCCGGTCGGCACGTATCTCTCGGGCGGGCTCGACTCGAGCCTGATCACGGCGCTCGCCCAGGCCGAGACGGACCACCAGCTGCGCACGTTCTCGATCGCGTTCAGGGACCCGCGCTACGACGAGCGCGTCTACCAGGAGGAGGTGGCCCGCGCCATCGGCACGCGGCACCACGTCGTGGAGGCGGTGCCGCGCGACATCGCCGAGGCGTTCCCCGACGTCGTCAGGCATGCGGAAGTGCCGCTCGTGCGTACCGCTCCGGTGCCCCTCTACCTGCTGGCGCGCGAGGTGCGCGAGCGCGGGATCACCGTCGTCGCCACGGGCGAAGGCGCCGACGAGCTCTTTCTGGGCTACGAGCTGTTCAAGGAGGTCGTGCTCCGCGAGCTGTACCGGCACGACCCAGAGCGTGCAACCGAGCTCCTCGATCAGCTGTACGCCTATCTCGGGCCCGCCGCGGCGCGCCGTGGCCCCGCCTGGCGACGCTTCCTGCTCGAGACCGGGGCCGACGACGAGCTGCTCGGCTCGCATCTCACCCGAGCGGGCGCGACGGCCGCCGTGAAGGCGTTCTACCGACCGGAGGTCGCCGCCGAGGTGGGAGCGAGCACCGGGCTCGACCGCCTGCGGGCCGAGCTGCCGCCCGCGTTCCCGCGCTGGAGCCGCCTCGAGCGGGCGGCGTGGCTGGAGCTGTCGACTTTGCTCGAGCCCTACTTGCTCTCCGCGCAGGGAGACCGGGTCGCGATGGCGCACGGCGTCGAGGGGCGCTTCCCGTTCCTCGACCACCGCGTCTTCAAGCACTCGGCGCGCCTGCCCGAGAAGCGGAAGCTGGACGGCATGCGCGAGAAGGCCGCCCTGCGGGACGTGGCCGCGAGGGTGCTCCCGGCGGGGATCGCGGCCCGGCAGAAGCAGCCGTACCGCGCCCCCGAGATCACTCCATTCTTCGGCCCCGACGCGCCCGGCTGGGTGGCCGAGGCGCTCTCGCGCTCTGAGCTGGCCGCGACCGGGCTCTGGGACGGGGATCGCGTCGCGAGCCTGGTCCGGCGCTGCGAGTCCGGTCGCGCCACCGGGATGCGCGAGTCGATGGCGCTCGTCGGCATCCTCTCCACCCAGCTGTGGCACCGCGAGCTCGTGGGGCGCGGGGCGACCGCCTACCCGCCCGAGACCGAGGATCCACGCGTCCGTATCGACCGCACGAACCAGACACGAACGGAGGAGGCAGCATGACCGAGCTCACACAGGACGTCCGCGCGGAGATGCGCGACTACATCGGGGAGAACTTCCTCTACCTGCACCCCGGGGTCGAGCTGAAGGACCAGGACGACTTCCTGACGCTGGGGATCGTCGACTCGCTGGGCTTCGTCGAGCTCGTCGAGGAAGTGCAGTCGCGCTACAGCGTGACGGTGGACGACGTCGACATAACCGAGGAGAACTTCGGCTCGATCGACGCGATCGTGGGGTACGTCGAGCGGAAGCGAAGCCCGGCTTGAGGGGCCGCACCTTCTCGGAGGACCTCCGTGCCGCGGCCGTCCGCGACGCGGACAAGCAGGCGATCGTCACCCGCGATCGCACCGTCACCTACGGCGAGCTCGACCGGCTGGTCGACGGGCTCGCCGCGCGGCTCCGCGACGTCGGCGTCGAGCGCGGCGACCGGGTCGCCGTCGTGCTGCCGAACAGCGTCGGGGCGGCGACCGCGATCTATGGCGCGCTCCGCGCGGGCGCGGCATTCTCGCCGCTCAACCCGACGATCAAGCGCGACAAGCTGGCCCACGTCCTGAAGGACTCCGGCGCGGCGGCCGTCGTCTGCGACGCCGGCCACACCGAGGTCGTGCGCGCGGCCATGGCGGTCGCCGGCGAGGTTCCGATCGTGACCGCCCTCGACAGCGAGTCGCGGGACGGCGCAGGGCCGCCTCCGGTCAGCCTCGACCTCGCCGCGGTGATCTACACGTCCGGCTCGACCGGCGATCCCAAGGGCGTGACGCTGACGCACGGGAACATGACCTTCGCAGCCGACTCGATCATCGAGTACCTGGGGATGGACGAGTCCGAGCGCGTCCTCTGCGTGGTGCCGCTCTCGTTCGACTACGGGCTCTACCAGCTGCTGATGACGATCCGGGTGGGAGCGACCCTGGTGCTCGAGCAGGGCTTCGCGTTTCCCGGGCGGGTGGTTCAGCTCCTGGAGTCCGAGCGCATCACCGGGCTCCCCGGTGTCCCGACCGTCTTCCATGTGCTGCTCGGGCTTCGTGGGCTCGCCGAGCGCGAGCTCCCCCATCTCCGCTACCTCTCGAACACCGGGGCCGCGCTGCACGCACCCACGATCGAGGCGATCCGCCGGACGTTCCCGGGCGCTCGCCTGTTCTCGATGTACGGCCTCACCGAGTGCAAGCGCGCGACGTACCTCCCCCCCGCCCAGCTCGACGCGCGCCCGACCTCCGTCGGCGTCCCGATCCCCGGCACCGAGGCGTGGATCGAGGACGAGGACGGAAATCGGCTCGGGTCGGGAGAGGTGGGCGAGCTCGTCATCCGCGGCGCGCACGTGATGCAGGGGTATTGGAACGATCCGGACATGACGGCGCAACGCCTGCGCCCGGGGCGGTGGCCCTGGGAGCGCGTGCTTGCGACCGGCGATCTCTTCCGAACGGACGAGGAGGGGTATCTCTTCTTCGTCGGCCGCCGCGACGACCTGATCAAGTCGGGTGGCGAGAAGGTCGTGCCCCGCGAGATCGAGGACGTCCTCCACGCCGCGCCGGGCGTGAGCGAGGCAGCCGTCGTGGGCGTGCCCGACCGACTGCTGGGGCAGGCGGTGCACGCGCACGTGTCGGCCAAGCCGGGCGCGACGCTCGATGCCGCCGAGCTCCGCGTCTACTGCGCGGAGCACCTTGAGGACTACAAGGTGCCGCGGAGCGTGACGGTCCACGACGAGCTTCCCCGAACGAGCAACGGGAAGATCGACCGCACCGGGCTCGCCGCCGACTTCATGAGCGTGGGCGTCGATCCCGTGTGACCGCGCGGACCGGGTCGGTCTGGTCGGGCCCGGGCGAAACCGACAGAGCGTGGAGGTGATTCGCACCAGGGACTGAGCCGTCCCGGGGTCGGCCGGTAGCGTGATGCGGATGGCATCGGGCAGCGCTGACAACGCCATCGTCGTCGAAGGGCTCGTCCGCGAGTTCAAGAAGGGGCCCCGCGCCGTCGACGGGATCGACCTCCGGGTCGAGCCGGGCGAGATCTACGGGTTCCTCGGGCCGAACGGGGCCGGCAAGTCGACGACCGTCCACATGCTGACGACGCTCCTGCCGCCGACCGCCGGGACGGCCCGCGTCGCGGGCTTCGACGTCGTCAAGGACGGGCCCAAGGTGCGGGCGTCGATCGGGGCCGCCCTCCAGGAGGCGGCGCTGGATCATCTCCTGACCGGCCGCGACCACCTCCGCCTCCAGACGATGCTCCAGGGCCTGTCGCGCGACGTGCGCGCGACGCGCACCGACGAGCTGCTCGAGCGCGTCGGGCTCGCGGAGGCGGCCGACCGGAAGGTCGGCGGCTACTCGGGGGGGATGAAGCGGCGGCTTGACCTCGCCCTCGCGCTCGTCCACTGGCCGCGCGTCCTGTTCCTCGACGAGCCGACGACAGGTCTGGACCCGCAGAGCCGCACGGCGCTCTGGGACGAGGTCGCGCGCCTCGCACGCGAGGACGGCGTCACGGTGTTCCTCACAACGCAGTATCTCGAGGAGGCGGACGTCCTCGCCGACCGCGTCGGGATCATCGACCACGGACGAATCGTCGCCGAGGGCACCCCGACCGCGCTCAAGGCGGAGATCGGCCGGGCGAGCGTCCACGCGATCGCCGCCCATCAGCGGGACGAGCCGCGGATCGCCGAGCTGCTCGACCGGTACGGCGAGCCGCTGGGCGACGGCGACCTCGCCGTCCGGCTGGATCCCGGCATCGGTCTCGCCGACGTCGTCCGCGGCCTCGACGCGGAGGGCATCGAGCTCCTCGACGTCGAGCTCCGCGCGCCGACGCTCGACGACGTGTTCCTCGCCAAGACCGGCAGGACACTCGAGGGGGCGGCCGAGAACGAGGACGCGGAGTCGTGAGCGCTCGCCCGGCCGGACCGCCGGCTCGCCCGCGGTGAGCGTCGCCGCGCTCCAGATCAGCGCCGTGGCGGGCCGCTCGATCCGGCGGACCCTGCGGCAGCCGGCGATGGCGATCCCGCCATTGGTGTTCCCGGTCGCGCTGATGCTCGTCAACGCCGCGGGCCTCGAGCCGTCGACGCTGCTCCCGGGGTTCCCGACGGACTCGTTCCTCGCCTTCGCCCTCGCCGTGCCGTTCATCCAGGGAGCGCTCTTCGCCACGATGGGCGCGGGGACGGAGCTCGCGCGCGACATCCAGACCGGCTTCCTCAACCGGCTGTCGCTGACGTCCCTGCGGGGCTCCGCGCTCCTCCTCGGGCACCTCGCCGGCGTCGTGGTGCTCGGAGTCGGCCAGGCGATCTTCTACATCGCGGTCGGCCTGCTCGTCGGCGTCCATCTGGCCGCGGGCGCCGGCGGGATCGTCGTGCTGCTCCTCTTCTCCGTCCTCGTCTCGTTCGGCTTTGGCGCGCTCGGCGCGTTCCTCGCCCTGCGCACCGGCTCGGGCGAGTCCGTGCAGGCGATGTTCCCGCTCCTCTTCGTCTTCCTGTTCATCTCGTCGATGAACACGCCGCGCGACCTCATCGCGGTCGACTGGTTCCGCACGCTCGCCACGCTGAACCCGATCTCGTATCTCATCGAGTGCGTCCGCAGCCTGATCATCACCGGCTGGGACGTCCAGGCGCTCGGGCTCGGCTTCGGCATTGCGGCGGTGATCGCCGTGATCTCGCTCGCCCTCGCGGCCTGGGCGATGACGCGAAGGATGACCCGGACGTGAGGATCTGGCCGGTCGCGATCGGTGTCGCCTGGCGGACGATCCGCAATGTCGTCAAGACGCCGTCGCTGCTCTTGCCGACGACACTCTTCCCGCTGTTCTTCTTCGCGGCGTTCGCCGGCGGGCTGTCGCAGGTGCAGAACGTCCCCGGCTTCGACTACCCGGGCGACTACACGTCGTTCCAGTTCGTCTTCGTGCTGCTCCAGTCGGCCGCGTTCGGCGGTGTCTTCACCGGCTTCGGCATCGCCCGCGACTTCGAGAGCGGGTTCGGCAAGCGGCTGCTCCTCGCGTCGCCCAACAGGAGCGGCATCGTCCTCGGGTACGCACTCGCGGCCCTCGCACGGTGGGTGATCACGGCGACCCTGCTGACGTCGGTCGCCCTGCTGTTCGGGATGGACGTCGGGGGCGGGGCCGTCGACGTCGTCGGGCTCTACACGCTCGCGATCCTCCTCAATGCGGCCGCCCTCCTCTGGGCCGCGGGCATGGCATTCCGGATCCGGTCGATCCAGGCGGCGCCGCTCATGCAGCTTCCGGTGTTCCTGCTCCTGTTCTTCGCGCCGGTCTATGTGCCGCTCGACCTGCTCACGGGGTGGATCGAGACGGTCGCGACGTTCAACCCGATCACCTACATGATGGAGGCGGGCCGGAGCCTCATCTCCGGCGACCCGACCGAGGTCGCGCTCGCGTTCACGCTCGGCCTGGCGCTCATTGCGGGGTTCGCGATCTGGGCCGTGCGTGGGCTGCGCCGGGCGGAGGCCGCGGGCTAGAGGGGCCGTCCCGCACCGTCGCTACGGTGCGTCGGTGAGCCGCGCGGTCAGACCCGGATCGCCGTTCCCGCTCGGTCCCACCTGGGACGGTACCGGGACGAACTTCTCGCTGTTCTCGGCGAACGCGGAGCGCGTCGAGCTCTGCCTCTTCGACGGGCAGGACGCCGAGGAGCGCGTCGAGGTGCGGCAGCAGACCGTCCACAACTGGCACTGCTACGTCCCGGGGGTCGGGCCGGGGCAGCGCTACGGATATCGCGTCCATGGGCCGTGGGCACCCGCCGAGGGCAATCGCTTCAACCCGGCGAAGCTCCTGATCGACCCGTACGCGAAGGCGGTCGACGGCCCCATCCGGTACGACCGCGCACGCACGCTCGCCTATGCAGTCGGGCGGGAGGACGTCCGGGACGACTCCGACTCGGCGCCCGCCATCCCGCGGAGCGTCGTCGTCGACGGGAGGTTCGACTGGGAGGGAGACGTCCGGCTAGACCGTCCCTGGGCCGAGACGGTGATCTACGAGCTGCACGTCAAGGGGTTCACGCAGCTACTGCCCGGCGTGCGCGACGACCTCCGGGGAACCTATGCCGGGCTCGCGTCCGACGCAGCGATCGGGTACCTCCGGGACCTCGGCGTCACCGCGGTCGAGCTGCTCCCCGTCCACCACATCGCGGACGAGCACTTCCTCGTCGAGCGCGGGCTCTCGAACTACTGGGGCTACTCGACGATCGGGTTCCTCGCCCCGCACGCGGGCTACGCGGCGACCGGCGCGCGCGGGGAGCAGGTGCGCGAGTTCAAGGGGATGGTGAAGGCGCTCCACCGCGCCGGGATCGAGGTGATCCTCGACGTCGTCTACAACCACACGGCGGAGGGGAACCACCTCGGGCCGACGCTGGCGTTCAAGGGCGTCGACAACGCCGCGTACTACCGGCTCGTCCCGGGCGACGAGCGGCACTACATGGACTTCACGGGCACCGGGAACTCGCTCAACCCGGTCGACCCGTCGGTGCTCCGGCTGATCATGGACTCGCTCCGGTACTTCGTGACCGAGTGTCATGTCGACGGGTTCCGGTTCGATCTCGCATCGGCGCTCGCGCGCGAGCTCTACGACGTCGACCGCCTCTCGGCGTTCTTCGACGTCATCCACCAGGACCCCGTCCTGTCGCAGGTGAAGCTGATCGCGGAGCCGTGGGACGTGGGGCCCGGCGGGTACCAGGTGGGGAACTTCCCGATCCTCTGGTCCGAGTGGAACGGCATGTACCGCGACACGATGCGCGACTTCTGGCGCGGCCACACCGCGGTCGGCGAGTTCGCCCGTCGGTTCACCGGCTCGAGCGACCTCTACCAGGCCGACGGCCGCCACCCCTCGGCGTCGATCAACTTCGTCACGTGCCACGACGGCTTCACGCTCCGCGACCTGGTGTCGTACGACCGCAAGCACAACGAGGCGAATCTCGAGGACAACCGCGACGGCTCGGACGACAACCGCTCGTGGAACTGCGGCGTCGAGGGCGAGACCGACGACCCGGCCGTCAACGCGCTCCGCGACCGGCAGATGCGCAACATCCTCGCGACGCTTCTCCTCTCGCAGGGCACGCCGATGCTCCTCGCCGGCGACGAGCGGCGGAACACGCAGCACGGGAACAACAACGCGTACTGCCAGGACAACGAGCTCTCGTGGCTCGACTGGGAGCTCGGCGAGCGCGAGACGGCCCTGCTCGAGTTCACGAAGCGCCTGCTGCGCCTGCGCGCCGAGCATCCGGTCTTCCGCCGCTCGGCCTTCCTCACCGGAGAGGAGCGGCAGGGCTCCGGCGCCCCCGACGTCTGGTGGTTCCGGCCGGACGGCCGCAAGATGACCCAGGCGGACTGGGCGCGCGGGGACGCGTTCGCGCTCGGCGCCTTCCTCAACGGCGAGGAGATCCCGACGCTCACGGCGGACGGAGAGCCCGTCGAGGAAGACTCGTTCCTCGTCCTCTTCAACGCGTGGCGCGAGCAGGTGACCTTCGTCCTCCCGCCCGCCCGGTTCGGTCGCCGCTGGGCGCATGAGCTCTGCACCGCCGACCCGGAGCTCGAGCCGAACGGCACGTCGTTCGCCGCACGCGCACCCGTGCCCGTCGAGGCGCGGGCGTTGCGCATCATGCGCCGCGTCGGCTGAGGGGTCAGACCCCTGGTGCCCGGTCAGACGCCGGACGGCGGCGGCTGCGTGAGCACGCCGAGGCAGACGCCGACGACGCGCGGGTCGAACTGCGTGCCCGCGGCCTCCTCGAGCCGCCGGAACGCCTCCTCGGTCGTCAGCGCCTCGCGGTACGGCCGGTCGGTCGTCATCGCGTGGAACGCGTCGCAGGCGAAGATGATCCGCGACTCGAGCGGGATCTCCTCGGCGCGCAGCTTGTCCGGGTAGCCCGTCCCGTCGTAGCGCTCGTGGCACGCCCGCACGATCGGCCGCACCTCGGCGAGCTGGTCGATCGGCGCGAGGATCCGCTCGCCGAGCTCCGGATGGCGCTCGATGAGCGCGCGCTCCTCGCGGCTCAGCGGGCCCGGCTTCATGAGGATCGACGCGGGGATCCCGATCTTCCCGATGTCGTGGAAGAGCGCACCGAGCTCGAGCCGCTTGAGCCGCGCGCCGTCGAGGCCGAGCTGGCGGCCGACCTCGATCGCCATGTCGCAGATCCAGCGCGTGTGCGAGGACGTGTACGAGTCCTTCGCCTCGAGCGCGTTGGCGAGCGCCTCGACCGTCGAGAGGAACGTCCGCTCCAGCGTCGCGAAGCTTCCCGCGTTCGTGATCGCGAGCCGCGCCTGGCTCGCGATCCCCGAGAGCAGCTCGAGCTCGCGGCCGGCGACGTCCGACTCCGTCTCGACCGCAAGCGCGGCGAGGCCGTGGTCGATCGGGATGAACGAGACGGCGTGGGGCGTGGCGAGGTCTCGCGCGTCGAGGGCGCGGCCCAGGACGGCCGCGTCGCGGGCGCCCACCAGGAACGGCTCGCTGCGCTCCGAGCACCGCGCCACGATGGCCGGCGCAAGGATGCGGCCCTGGAGCGACGCGTACGACGCATCGCCGTCGGTCGCGCGGCAGATCAGCCCGCCGTCCGCGGTCGGCAGCCACACGGAGCAGCGGCGCGACCCCATGATCCGCGCGGTTCCGCTCACCACCTGCGTGAGCACGCCGTCGAGGTCGGTCACGGCGGAGAGCTCGCGCGTCAGCTCGAGGAGCGCCTTCGCGCTCTCGGCCTCGCGCCGCTGCGCCTCGTAGAGTCGCGCATTCACGAGCGCGACCGACACGTGGCCCGCGAGCACCTCGAGGAGCCGGAGGTCGTCCGCGTCGAACTGGTCGAGCCCGAGCTTCGAGACGACGATCACGCCGACCACGGTGGGGCCGTAGAGGAACGGCACGGCGAGGAGGGACTCCTCGATCTCGTTGGTGCCCGGGATCCGGACGCCGATCGTGCAGTGCGCGGCGTCGCCCGTCAGGAACGGCTCGCCGGTCGCCGCGACGTACCCGGTGATGCCGTCGCCGACGCGCGTCGCGAGCAGGTCCATCGCCGACCCCGCGGCGGAGAGATCGCCTCGGAAGGCGATCGGCCGCAGGTCGTCCCCCTCGCGGACGAACACGCGGCAGTTGTGGTAGTCGATCAGCAGGCGAAGCTCGTCGGCGATCGTCGCGCCGATCGCGGCCACGTCGTTCAGCCGGCTGAGCTTCGTCGAGACGCCGTGGAGCATCTTCAGGTGCGCGATCGAGCGGAACTCGGCGCCGCGGTCGGCCGACCCTTCGCCCGGGCGCTCCGGGCTGTCCTCCTGGAAGACGACGATCATTCCCTTCCCGCGGGCCTTCGCGGTCATCATCGCCACCTCGGCGCACGCGACCAGCTCCCGCGGGTTGGCGGCGTGCGTCGGGCCCGAGGCAATCCCGATCGAGAGGCTGACCGGTCCGACCGGGCCGAACGGCGTGACGGCAACCTGCTCCTGGATTCGCTCGGCGAGCCGGAACGCGTCGGAGAGGCCGTTCGCCGGCACGATGATCGCGAACTCCTCGCCGCCGATCCGGCACACCGTGTCGCTCGTGCGCACGGTCGCGAGGAGGATCGACGCGACCTCGGAGAGGACGTGGTCGCCGGTCGCGTGGCTGTACACGTCGTTGACACGCTTGAAGTCGTCGAGGTCGAGCATCACGAGCGCGACGGGCGTCTGATCGGTCGAGGCGACGAGGAGCTCCTGCCGGAGCCGCTCGTGGAACGCGCGGTGGTTCCAGAGGCCCGTCAGCGGGTCGGTCTGGGCCTGGTGCTCGAGCGACGCGCGGATGTGCGCGTTGTCGATCGCGAGCGCCGCCGCGTCTGCGAACCGGACGACGAGCCGGAACTCGTCTTCCGTGAACTCCTGGTACCCGGCGCGATAGATGTTCAGCGTTCCCTTCAGGCGACCGCGCGCGACGAGCGGCACGGCGACCAGCGACTCGGGATCGGGCGGCGTGTTCGCCACGAAGCGGACGCGCGGGTCGAGCTCCGCGCGGTTCGCGAGCACGGGCTCGCGGTGCTCGGCCGCCCAGCCCGTGATCCCGACGCCGTACGAGAACGCCGGGTCCGCGAGCACCTTCTCCGCGTCACGGCCCGACGCGTACACCGCCCGCAGCTCGCGCTTCGCCTCGTCCGCCTCGTAGAAGGTGATGTCGTCGTACGGGATGAGCTCGCCGACCGTGCGGGCGATCCGCTCGAGGAGGTCGTCGAGCGACTGCTCGGAGAGGACCTCGTGGAACACGTCCGCGAGCTTCCGGTACGACTCGACGAGCGGGTCGAGCGGCTCGTCGGCCGCCTCGGGGAAGCCGGCTTCGGACGCAGGGATGTTCGACGGAGGGTTCACCGGGCCTCTGAACGTGCATCGGCGTCGCGGGCCGCGACCTTGAGACGGGGTGGGGCCGGAAAGCCGCCGAAAATGCGAGAATGAGGGCATGCCGGGCACGATCGTCGTAGGGGTCGACGGGACCGATCACGCCGCCGCCGCGCTCCGGTGGGCGGCCGAGGAGGCCGCGCTGCGCTCGGCGACGCTTGTCGCCGTGCACGCCTGGAGCTTCGTCCCCATGACGACCCCGGCCGACTCGGGCCTCGTCCCGATGGCCTGGACGGAGAGCATCGACGTGCTCGACGCGAGCCGCGACGCGGCGGAGCGCATCGCGGCCGACCAGGTGCGTGGGGTGCTCGGAGAGGAGCACGACGCGGTCGTGAAGGTCGTCGAGGGAGGGCCGGCTGCGGTTCTCCGGGCCGCAGCCGAGGACGCGGATCTGCTCGTCGTCGGCAACCAGGGGCGCGGCAACCTCTCCTCGGTGCTGCTCGGCTCGACGTCGGCGGAGGTCGCCGACTCGGCGCCGTGCCCGGTCGTGATCGTTCGCGCACCCGACTGACCGGCTCGGCGGAGGAGTCCACCACCCGGGCGTGAACTCGTCGCGCGTGAGGCGCCTCGTCGTTGCCTGCTTCCTCGCGCTCGCCGTCGTGGCGCTCGCCGTCCCTGCGGAGTCGAGTGCGGCCGTTCGCGGGGACGTCTGGTTCCTCCATGCCGGCGAGCCGGTCGCCGTCGGCCGCTCGGCGCCCGGAATCCCGGGTCTCGTCCGCTCGCTGCTCGCCGGCCCGACGAGGCGAGAGCGCTCGGCAGGCCTCTCCACGGCGATCCCCGGGCGAACACCCCTCCTCGATGTGCGCATCGAGCGGCGGGTCGTGACCGTCGACCTCGGCGGCCGGTTCGCCGCCGGGCGCGACGAGGTGTCGCTCGGCGCCCGCGTCGGGCAGCTCGTGCGGACGCTCCGCTCCGTCAACGGCGTCGCCGGCGTGCGGGTCCGGATCGAGGGCGGCGTACCCGTGGGCCTCTTTCCCGGCTACGACCTCCGCCGCACGGTGACCGCGCCCGTCGGCACCGGGATGCCGTTCGGGGTCGGACAGGCGCAGCGCCTGCTCGCCGACCTCGGCTTCCTCTCGGCCGGCGGGGTCACCGGTCAGGCGGACGACGAGACGGCGGTCGCGGTGCTCTCCTTCGAGAAGTGGGCGGGGCTTCCCCGCGACGGCGTCCTCGACGAGCGCGTCCGCGCCGCGCTGCTGCGCGCCACCCGGCCGCAGCCGCTCCTGCGCCGCCCCGGGCGGCGGGTCGAGATCGACCTCGGCCGCCAGGTTGCGCTGCAGATCGTCGACGACCGCGTCGAGCGCGTCTTCCACATCTCCTCCGGCGCGGGCGGCGCGACGCCGTCCGGCTCGTTCCGCGTCTACCGCAAGGAGCGCATGTCGTGGTCCGTGCCGTTCTCGACGTGGATGCCCTGGGCGAGCTACTTCGTCGGCGGGATCGCGTTCCACGCCTACCCCTCGGTGCCCGCCTACGCGGCATCGCATGGCTGCATCCGGATGATGGCCCGCGACGCTCCGCTGCTGTACGCCTTCGCGACCCATGGGACGCCGGTCGACGTCCTCTGGAGACGCGCGTGAGCGTCGACGCGGGAGGACGCCGGGCGCGAGACCCGCTCGTGCCCTGTCGTCACAAGCGGGCACCGTCCCTGGTGGCCCTGGCGATCCTGGTCGCGCTCGTCGCCCTCGGGCTCGCAACGGCGGCGAACGGGGCCGGCACGCCTGCGTCGCCGGGCGCTGCCGCGCGGCCGACATCGCTCGTGGTCGCCTTGAGCCTCGGCGACTCGGGGCTTCAGGCGGGCGTGGTGCGGGGTCGCGAGGTCGTTCTCGCCCGCGGCTTCGAGGTCGAGCTCGCGCGGGTCCTCGCGCGCCGGCTGGGGAGCCGGGTCGAGCGCTTCGTCGACGTTCGTCCCGCAGGGCGGCTCCTCGCATCGGGTACGCCGGGCTGGCAGCTCGCGCTCGCCTCGCTCGAGCCGACCGGCGCCCGCCGCGCGGGAGTCGTCCTGAGTGCGCCGTACCTCACGACCGACCTCGCGATCGTCCTCCGCCGCGGGCTCGACCGTCCCCGCCGGCTGGCCGACCTCCGCCGCCGGCTCGTCTGCGTGATGCGCGGGACCGACACGCTCCCCGTCGTCGCACGCACGATCCGGCCCGTTCGCGTCCCGCTCGTCGCACCGGGCCGCGATCGTCTCCGTTCGCTTCTGCGGACGGGAGCGTGCGACGCCGCAGTGCTCCCGGCGCGCGATGCGGGCCGCCTGGTCGCACCGGAGCGCGGCCTGATCGGCCCGGTCGTCGGACGCATCCGGCATGGCAAGGGCCTCGTGATCGCGGTGGCACGCGGCGCGGGGCTCGAGCCCGCCCTCGTCGATCGGGAGCTCGCTCGGATGCGCGCGGACGGCACGCTCGGCCGCCTCGCTCGCAGCTGGCTCGGGCTCGACCCGGCCGCGCTTCCGCGCCTGCGCTAGAGCTCCGGCGGCTCCCCGTCACCGGGCTGCGCGCGGCCGAGCCAGAGGATCGCCGCGAGCACCGCGACGGGGAGCACGACCGCGGCGACGATCCAGCCGACGGGTCCGGCGACGCTGAGCGCGACGATCAGGAGCGGCACGCCGATGAGCAACCCGATCGCCGCCGCGAGGGCGGTTACGAAGCTCACGTCGCGAGGATACGCGCCTCGCCTCGGACGGCTGCCTCGACGAGACGTCGCCTCGAGTCGTGATCAGCATGGCGAGGATCCCGCTCTTCCCTAGAACTGGGGTATGTCGAGACGGAAGTCGATCCCGCGCGAGCGCATCGCCGCAGCCGTCGCGCTCGGAGCGCTGTTCCTCGGGCTCTGGCTCGCGGTCTCGACGAGGGCTCGAGGAGGACATCGCCGCACCGGACGCGCCACGTCCGCCGACGACACCGAGGCCTACGCCGTCGACGGCGACGAGGCCGGCGCCCGCGGCCCGCGCCGTTCGTCCGCGCTCGCCGCGGCCGGCGCCTTCGACCCCGAGGGCGACGGGAGGGAGCGGGACGAGGAGGCGGGTCTCGCCGTCGACGGGCGCCGTGACACGGCATGGCGGACCGAGCAGTACTCGAGCTTCTTCAAGGACGGCGTCGGCCTCGTGCTCGACGCCGGCCGCCGCGTGCAGCGTCGAGCGCGTGGTCGTCGACGTGGCCGTGCCCCGGCGTGCGTGCGGAGGTTCGCCTCGGGAACGAGCCTGCGGGGCCGTTCGCCATCGTCGCGCCTGCGCGACCGCTGAGCGGCCGCACGAGCTTCCGGTCGCAAGGCGGCTCGGTCGCTACGTCGTCCTCTGGATCGTCGACATCCCGGACGGCGACGCAGCCGGATCGCAGAGGTTCGAGTCCGGGCACGCGGCTGAGGCGTGATACGACCCCGTCACGCGGTGCACGGACGCCCGGTGAACTCGACGGCGACCGGTCCGATGCGGACGCCGACGAGGCGGCTCGGCCCGGGCTCCGGGCTCGAGCAACGGGCCCTCGACCCGGGCGCTCGTCGACGGGGCGACGGTGACGTCGACCGGCGCTCGGGCTCGGCGCAGACGCAGCACGACCTCGTCGGCCGTCCCGCCCCGTGCGCGACCTCGCCGATGCGGTCCGCCGTCGGCCGCCGAATGCGGTAGCGCGCGGCCGTCGTTCGGCGGCGCGGAGATCCGGATGCGGACGCTGGCGACCTCGGGGCGAGCGTCCCGGCCGCGGATAGACCCGGATCGACGCCGGGACGCCCGGTCGGGTCCAGCCGTCCGTCCGGAGGCCGACGTCGACCACACGGCGCGATACGGGCGGACGGCGTCGAGGACGACGAGCCCGACGTTCGCCGCGTGGATCGCTCGCCCGCGAGCCGGAAGCGAGGATCGCCCTCCGCGGCGATGACGTACCGCGGTGCATCGGCCGTTCCGTGCGACGACCTCGCCTGTCGACCGGTCGATGCTCGAAGACGCCTTGGGGGAAGTTGGTGTACGTGAAGTTTCCGTCGCGCGCGACGTACGACCGCGTGATCCGCCGGTTCCAGAACTCCACATCCCACCACTTGGACGGCGCTCACACCCCAATGCCGTCGAGATCGGGAACGCGACGATCGCCGCCTCCGCGTCCTCGGGGACGACCGAGTCCACCCAGTCGAGGACGACGCCCGGCGGGCCTGCGAGCGGTCGTCCCGTCAGGCTCGTGCCGCCGAGGAACCGGTCGACCTCGCTGCGAAGAACGAGCGCCGAGAAGCACAGCACCGCGGCGAAGAAGACGAGCGCGAGCGGGAGCCGCGGGGCGACGACGAGCGACAGCGCGAGCACGCCGCCGAGGAGCAGCACCGTGAGCGCGACGAACGTGCCCGTGTCCCGAGCGAGCCCGACTGCTCGATCAGGGTCTCGTTCAGGATGCTCACCGGCGTGTCGAGCGACAGGCCGGGGAACGTCGGGAACGGGAGGCCGTGGGCGGTGGCGGCGACGACCACGGTGACCACCACGACACCGATCGCGACCGGCCGGCGACGATCCTCGGTGAGCGCCGCCGCCGACGCGACGAGCAGCAGCGGGACGACGTAGAACAGGTAGCGATCGCGGATGATCTCCGGGCCGCCGAAGCGCAGGTCGAAGGACGCCGTCTGGAGCGCGAGCCCGCGACGGTGACGGTCGCGAGCGTCGCGTAGGCGTGGCGGTCGCGCGGGAGGGGCCGGAGGACGGCCGCGAGAAGCCAGCCGCCTCCGAGGAGAAGCGGGAGCAGGCCGCAGCCGATGCCGACCGTGTCGACGTGCCGCAGGCGCGGAGACCCAGACGCCCGAGGGGAGCAGCGACCCCTCCTCGACGGTCGTCTCGTACGCCCCGAGGAGTCGGTGTCCCACCAGGGCGGCGCGACCGCGACGGCGATCCCGGCCGCGTAGACGCCCCACAACGTGCGGTGACCGCGCGCCGCCGACCTCGCTCCCGCGGCCAGCGTCGCACGGACGCCGTGTGTCTCCGCCGCCCGGGAGATCACCTCGTGGGCGAGGATCGCGACCGGGAGCGCGACGAGGAGGATGGCGAACTGTGTCCGCGCCAGGATCGCAAGACCGAGGGCGGCCGACGCGAGAAGGTCCCGGCGACGGCTCGGCTCGACGATCGCCCGATACAGGGCGAGCATCGCCCAGAGGAAGGCGGGGTACGCGGCCGCCTCGCTCATGAGGACGCCCGTCAGCACCATCCAGGGCAGTCACGACGCTCGAGACGGCGACGACGAACGACCAGGCCCGATCGAGCAGCTCCCGGCCGAGCAGGTACGCCGGCACGGCGGCGCTCGTCATCAGGAAGGCGTTGAGCACGTGCGCAGCACGGAACGCATCGGGCGCGGACAGGGGCCCGACGACCGGCGCGAGGAGCAGCGGATACAGCTGGTTGGCGGTCGCCACCGAAGCCCCGTGGATCGCCGGAAACGGCGAGAGCGTCTCCGCGGCCGACAGCGCGAGCTTGACGTACTGCAGCTCGTCGGTCATCACCGACCAGTCCTGGATCCGCCAGGAGAACCACGTCGCGAGGATCGCCCCCGACGTCAACCACAGCAGGATCAAACCCACGGCCGAGAGCCGCCGGGGCGAGCGCGTCGGGCCCGTCACCGTGCGCAGCGTACTGGCGCGCCTTTCCTTGCCGCCTCGTTGCCGCAAATATTCCGTCCTGGACTATTCCACTGATGGACTGATAGCGTCGCGGCCATGGTGACCGCCCGGCCCGCGACCGGCGTCTCAACGCTCACGACGAGCGAGGCAGCCGTCCTCGCGCTGCTCGCGCTCGGGGGAGAGGGATCCGGTTACGAGCTGACGAAGCGGGTCGGCCGTGCGATCGCGCACGTCTGGGCGCCGGCCCGCAGTCGGCTCTACGCGCTCCTGCCACGCCTCGTCGCTGACGGGCATGCGAGCGTGCGCACCGTCAGACAGGAGACGCGCCCGGACAAGCAGGTCTACGCCATCACCGAGACGGGACGGGCCGCCCTCGACGGATGGCTCGCGGACGAGGGGGGCGGGGAGGCCGCGTTCCACCTCCGTCTCTTCGTCGGGTCGCTCGTTCAGACCGAGACGCTCGTCGCTCACGTCGAGCGCTTCCGGGCCGCGACGGCCGAGCGGCTCGACGAGTACCGCCGCCTCGAGCCCTTGAACACGCGCGAGGGCGTCGACCGGTTCCACTGGTTCGAGCTGCACCGCGCGATCGAGCGGGCGGAAGGAGACGTCGCCTGGGCCGACTGGGTGCTCGAGGAGCTCGCGCGCGAATGAGCCGGGCCGGGCTCGTCGTCGCCGCGCTCGTTCTCGCCCTCGGGCTCTCCGTCGCCGCAGTCGCCGCGACCGCGCCCGCCGAGCGGGACGTGCTCGCCCTCGCCACGGCAATGGAGCGGACGCACCCCGCCCTCTACGCGTCGACGCCGCGGGCACGCTTCCGTGCCGAGGCCCGGGCACTCGCGCGGCGCGCGCCCTCGCTCTCACGCCCGCAGCTCGTCGCCGGCCTCATGCGCCTCGTTGCGCTCGCGGGCGCGCGCAACGGCCATACGGCCGTCTACCCCTTCGACGCTCATCCACGACCGCTCCGCGTCTACCCCGTGCGTCTGTACGCGTTCCCGAGCGGGCTCCACGTCGTCGCCGCGCCCGGCCGGGAGGCGCTCGTGGGGGCGCGTCTGGCAGCGATCGAGGACGTCTCCGTCGAGCGGATCGTCGCGGCGGTGAAGCCGCTCGTCGCGCGCGACAACGCGTCGAGCTTTCTCGACTTCATGCCGGAGTACGTCGTCACCGAGGAGGTACTCGTGGGTCTCGGTCTGACGGACGGCGGCGCGGCGCGCTTCGCGTTCGCCGACGGGCGCTCCGAGACGCTCGAGCCCGTGACTGCGCCCTCGTTCGCGTCCGTGGGCTCGGTGCTCGCACCGCTCCGGCGGCCTGCCGCGACGCAGCCGACGTGGCTCCGCTTCCCCGAGCGGACGCAGTGGCTGACGACGCTCGACGGCGGCCGCGCCGTCTATCTCGGCTATCGGATGACGACGAACGAGACGTGGACGGTGTCCCGCAGGCTCCTCCGGATGGCCGCGCGGCCCGCGGTCCGTCACGTCGTCGTCGACGCGCGCCTCAACCACGGCGGCGACAACACGACGTACGGCGCCCTGCTCGGCGCGATGCAGGAGCTGGCGAAGCGGAAGACGGTCGTCCTGCTCATCGGACGGTCGACCTTCTCGGCGGCCGGCAACTTCGCTGCCGACGTCGACGCCGTGCCGCGCATCCGCCTCGTCGGCGAGGCAACCGGCGGTGCACCGAGCCAGTGGGGCGACTCGACCGTCGTCGAGATCCCGACGCCGGGCCTGATCGCACGAATTGCGACGTCGTACCAGCGGTTCGGCAAGCCGTCGGCGCTGATGACGCGCCCCGACGTCGCGGTGCAGCTGACGGCCGAGGACTTCGTCGCAGGACGCGACCCGGTCCTGGAGCGTGCCCTGCGCCTGCCCTAGATGATTGATTCCGGATAGCCGCCCACGTGGCTGGTGGCTGTGACGCGTCGCCTGGCGCGACGATCGGCCACGACACGTATCACCAGATATGCGCCGCGGCCGCTCCTCGCACCAGGCTCGGTCACGGCCATCCCCACGCACACGCCTACCCGGAATCAATCATCAGTAGCTCCGCATACGATCGACGCGTGGAGACGATCCGGCTCGGAAGCTCCGACCTCGAGATCTCGCGCGTCGGCCTCGGCTGCAACAACTTCGGCGGTCGACTCGACCGCGACGCGACCGCCGCCGTCGTGGGCGCCGCGCTCGATGCCGGGATCACGTTCTTCGACACCGCCGACACCTACGGCGGGGGCGACAGCGAGCGGTTCCTCGGCGAGGCGCTCTCCGATCGGCGCGACGACGTCGTGATCGCGAGCAAGTTCGGCCAGGACAAGGGTGTCCCCGGGCCGGGCGGCTCGCGCGACCACGTGCGACGCGCCATCGACGCATCTCTCGAGCGGCTCGGCACCGACGTCGTCGATCTCTACTACTACCACCGCCCGGACGGGGTGACGCCGCTCGCGGAGACCCTCGCCGCGATGCAGGAGCTCGTGGACGAGGGAAGGGTGCGCTGGCTCGGCCTCTCGAACGTCGACCGGTCGCTGATCGACGAGGCGGCGGCCGTCGGGGCGCCCGTCGTCGCCGTGCAGAACCGCTACAGCCTCATGGATCGCCGCGACGACGCCGACGTGCTCCCGCGCTGCCGCGAGCTCGGGATCGGCTACGTGCCGTACTTCCCGCTCGAGAGCGGGCTCCTCACCGGGAAGTACCGGCGCGGAGTCCCGGCGCCGGAAGGAACCCGTCTCGCAGGGCGGGCGGACAGCCTCAGCGACGAGCGGTTCGACCAGGTCGAGGAGCTGGAGCGGTTCGCCGCCGAGCGCGGCGCTTCGCTCCTCGAGCTCGCGATCGGCGGTCTGGCGTCGATCCCCGGAATCGCATCGGTGATCGCGGGCGCGACGAGCCCGGACCAGGCACGGGCGAACGCCGCCGCCGGCGCCTGGCGGGTCGACGCGGCCGGGCTCGGCTTGCTCTAACCCGCGGGCTCGGTCGGCGCGCGGCCGCGCGCGATCCGCTCGCTGAGCGTCAGCACGATGGTGTCGATGCCGTCGGCCTGGATCCGAGGCGCTTCCTCGAGGGGCTCGTGGTCGGGCTCGACCTCCGCCTCGACCTCGCGCTCGACGGGGGGCGTCGCCGCCACGATACGCGCCCGCTGGACCGCGGCCTCTCCGGCCATCCAGACGTCGGCCTGGAGCCGGTCGATCTCCTCGATCAACATCACGATCGCCTTGCCCGCCGCTCGGAGCTCGTCCCGGCCGCTGGAGGAGAGGCCGGTGCCCCACGTCCGCAGGACCTCGAGGCGTTCCTCGTCGAGCCGCTCCGCCACGCGAGGAGCCTAGTGCACACCTGGCCCGATATGCCCTGGCCCATCGGGCGGGTTCACCTGTCGGCTTCGCCGGACCGGTGACACGACGGACGCGCGAGTCTGCCGCAATTTGCGGACAGACCCGCGCGCCGGTGGTCGCTCAGACGATGCGTCTCGAGGTGCGAGTGCCACCCACCGCCGAGTAGATCGCGAGGATGACGAACGCGCCGATGATCGAGGCGACCCACGTGCTGATGTCGAAGAACTCGTCGATCGGGTCTCCCGCGCCGACGAGCCAGGCGGCGAAGCCGCCGAGCAGCGCTCCCGCAATGCCGAGCAGGATCGTCAGCACGATGCCGATGTCCTCCGCTCCCGGGTAGAGCGCCTTCGCGATGATCCCGGCGACGGCACCGATTGCGATCCAGCCGATGATGCCCATGCGTGCTCTCCTTCGTGTGCTCGCGGTACAGCCCCTGGATCGTTCCCCTCGGCCGGGCGGGTCAAACGTCCACCGACCCGTACGAACCGCGGCTCGGGCGGGAGACAGGATCTCCACGCCGGCACGACAGAGCGTCGGCTGAGGGCGTTCGTCATCGCCCCCAGCCCGACGGACGGCGTCGCGTTGCTCAGCGCGGCACCGTGAACGAGCCGCGCATCTCGTCCGCATGCGGGTCGCAGACGAACCGGTAGGTCTTGCCCGGCCGCAGCGCGACCCGGAACGTCCTCGTGCCGGTGCCGCCGACGCTCGTCGCGACGTCGACCCCGGCGCCCCGCAGGTGGAAGTTGTGGTCGTCCGCGGCGTCCCGGATCGTCAGCCGGTAGACGCCGCCCTTCCCCGGCTTCACCGCGAGCCGGATCGTGTCGCCGGGCCCCACGCTGCCGCGCAGAGCGGGCGGCGCGGCGAAAGCGGACGACGCCGCGAGGAGAAGCCCGCAGGCGGCGAGCAGGGAGACAGCCTTCCTCATGTGTGCTCCTTTTCGATCGGACGAGGCCGGGAGCCGCGTCCCGACGGACGCCTCCGCGGCGCTGGACCTCGACGGTCGCAGCGACTGCGGTCCCGTCGACAACTGGCCATTGGTCGTAGGACCACGCATGGCCCGCGGCCCGCCGGTCGTGTCGGCAGACTGGAACCCGCGCATGTCCACTGACACGGACGATCTGCGAGCGGCGGGCGCGCCCGTCGGGGCCGAATCGTCCGTCGCACGGGTGCCCGGTGACGGCCCGTACGCCGAGCCGGCGCACCGATCCGCGCCCGAGCGCCTGATGTCGGCGCTCGGCCTTGCCTGGGTCGTCTTCCCGATCGTGCTCCTGGCCGTGACGCTCGGATGCGGGCTCGCACTCGAAGCGGTGGCAGGACACCGGCTTCCATTGCCGCTACTGCCCCCCGTCGGCCTGGCTGCCGCCGTCGTCCTCATGTGCTTCGCGACCATGAAAGACGCGACCGCCGAGCTCGCGGTGCCGCTCGTGGTGGCCGTCGCGGTCGCCGGCTTCGCCGCCGGCGCTGCCGGGCTCCGTGCGCGGCTCGACCCGTGGGTCGGCCGGCACGGGCGTCGCGGCCTACGCCGTGTACGCCGCACCGACCGTCGCCTCCGGGCGAGGCCACCTTCGCGGGTTACGTCAAGCTGGACGACACCGCCACCTTCCTCGGGATGCTCGACTACGTGCTCGAGCGGGGGACGCACGTGGCCGACCTGGCGCCGTCGACCTACGAGACGATGCTTGCCATCTGGCTCACCGCGGGCTATCCGGTCGGCAGTGTCCTGCCGCTCGGCGTTACGCGACTCGTCGACGTCGATCCCGCCTGGACCTGGCAGCCCTACCTCGCGTTCCTCGGCGCGCTCCTCGCACTGGTCCTCTACGAGCTCGTGGGCGGAGCCGTACGCGCACGTTGGCTGCGGGCGCTCGTCGCCGTGACGGCAAGCTCGTCGGCGCTCCTCTACGGATACGCGCTGTGGGGCGGCGTGAAGGAGGTCTACGCGGCTGTCCTGCTCGCGCTGCTCGCGGCGACCGCGTCGCTCTCGTGGAAGGGAAGGCGACGCGCGGCGCTCGTGCCGGCCGTCGCCGCGGCGGCCTTCCTCGACGGGCTCAGCGTGGCCGCGACGATCTGGCTCGTCCCGCTCATCCTCGTGGTCGTCTTCGGTGCATGGCGACGCCGCACCCTGACGACCGCGGTGTTCGCCGCGCTTGCCTCGCTCGCGCTTGCGCTGCCCGCGCTCGTCGTCGCGCCGGAGTTCCTCGACGACGCCAACGAGGTCGCCCGCGGGACGGACGTCACGGGCAACCTGCTAGGCCCGCTCAGCCCGTGGCAGCTGGCCGGGATCTGGCCGAGCGAGGACTTCCGGGTCGCTCCCGAGGAAAGCCGCGCGACCGATCGTCCTCGTCGGCGTCGCCCTCGGTGCCTGCGCCCTCGGAGCGGTCGTTGCGTATCGTCGACATGCCTGGCGACTGCTCGTGCTTCTCGCGACCTCGGTGGTCGGCGCCCTCGTCTTCCAGGTCTCTTCCGGGCCCTGGATCGAGGGGAAGGCACTTCGCCGCCGCCTCGCCCGCCGTCCTTGCGCTCGCGCTCGTCGGCGGCGCGACGCTCGTCGAGTCAGGGCGCAGGATCGAAGGCGCGCTTGTGCTCGCCGCGCTCGTCGGCGGCGTCGCGTGGTCGAACGCGCTCGCGCTCGAGCGACGCGCGCCTGGCGCCGCGCGGGCAGCTCGCGGAGCTCGAGGCGATCGGGGCACGGCACGCGGGCGAAGGCCCGGCCCTGATGACCGAGTACCAGCCCTACGGGGTCAGGCACTTCCTCCGCCGGCTCGACGCCGAGGGCGCCTCGGAGCTCCGGCGCCGGCCCGTGCTGCTTCGGGAGGGCCGGATGCTCGGGAAGGGCGAGACGGCGCCGATCGACGCCTTCCTTCCCGAGGCGCTTCTCGTGTACCGGACGCTGGTGCTCCTCCGCTCGGGGCCGGGCGGGATTCCGCCGTCGCCGTTCACGCTCGTCGAGCGCGGGCGGTACTACGACGTGTGGCAGCAGCCCCGCTGACGCGGGTCGACGCTCGACGGCACAGGGCTCGCTACCGGGTGACGCTTGCGGCGGACGACTACTTCGAGCAGACGGCGTAGGCGGTCCAGCCGCTGTCGCCCGACCCGCCGAGCGTGACCCGCCATGCATTCGAGGCGAACGGCCAGCTCCCCGTTACGTCGGGGTCGCCGAGCGCGCCCGCGAAGTCCCGAGAAGCCCCCGCTGACGACGTTCGGGTTGGCTGCCGGGCATGTCACAGTGAGCCGGTGCTGTACCGGCACCGGGAGCCGCGACGGTCACGACGGTCAACATGCCCGCGCCCGCCAGGGACGTCGGCCCCGTCGCGCCCGTCGGCCCGGCGACGCCCTGTGGACCCTGCGTTCCCTGCGGCCCGGTCGGACCCTGCGGTCCCTGGTTGCCCTGCGGGCCGGTCGGGCCCTGGACTCCCTGGGGCCCCTGAGATCCGGTCGCACCGGTCGGGCCCTGCGGGCCGGTCGACCCGGTCGTAGCCCCGTGGCGCCGGTCGCGCCCGTGGCACCCGTCGCGCCCGTCGGCACCCGTCGCGCCTGTAGCTCCCGTCGCACCCGTAGCGCCCTCGCCCCGGTGCGCACCGGAGGCGCCTGCCGTACCCTGCTGCCCGGTCGCACCCTGCTGGCCGGTCGCACCCTGCGGGCCTGTGGTCGCCGATCGGGCCCTGCAGCCCGGTCGGGCCCGTCGGGCCGGTCGCACCTGTCGCACCGGTCGTGCCTGTGGCGCCGGTCGCGCCTGTGGCACCGGTCGGGCCGGTGGGTCCGGTCGGCCCCTGCAGCCCGGTCGGGCACCGGTCGCGCCTGTGGCGCCGGTCGCGCCGGTGGCACCGGTCGAGCCTGTGGCACCGGTCGTGCCGGTCGCACCGGTCGCGCCGGTGGCGCCGGTCGCGCCTGTGGCGCCGGTCGAGCCTGTGGCACCGGTCGAGCCGGTCGCGCCGGTGGCACCGGTCGAGCCCGTGGCGCCGGTCGTGCCTGTGGCACCGGTCGCGCCTGTGGCGCCGGTCGCGCCCGTCGCGCCGGTCGGTGCCCGGTCGGCGCCCTGTTGCACCGGTCGCGCCTGTCGCACCCGTGGCGCCGGTCGGCACCGGTTGTGCCTGTGGCACCGGTGGCGCCCGGTCGAGCCTGTGGCGCCGGTCGTGCCGGTGGCACCCGTGTGCGCCGGTCGGGCCGGTGGGTCCGGTCGGCCCCTGCAGCCCGGTCGGGCCGGTCGCGCCTGTGGCGCCGGTCGCGCCCGTGGCGCCGGTCGAGCCTGTGGCACCGGTCGCGCCGGTCGCGCCGGTCGCACCGGTGGCGCCCGGTCGAGCCTGTGGCACCGGTCGAGCCGGTCGCACCCGTGGCACCGGTCGAACCCGGTCGCGCCTGTCGCGCCGGTCGAGCCCGTGGCACCGGTCGAGCCTGTCGCACCGGTCGAGCCGGTCGCGCCGGTCGCGCCTGTGGCGCCGGTCGCGCCTGTCGGGCCGGTGGGTCCGGTCGGCCCCTGCAGCCCGGTCGGCGCCGGTCGCGCCTGTGGCACCGGTCGCGCCTGTGGCCCGGTCGCGCCGGTCGAGCCGGTCGCGCCGGTCGCGCCGGTCGAGCCCGTGGCACCGGTCGAGCCGGTCGAGCCCGTGGCACCGGTTGAGCCTGTGGCGCCGGTCAGCCTGTGGCACCGGTCGCGCCTGTGGCGCCGGTCGGGCCGGTGGGACCGGTCGGCCCCTGCAGCCCGGTCGGGCCGGTCGCGCCTGTGGCGCCGGTCGAGCCTGTCGCGCCTGTCGAGCCGGTCGCGCCGTCGGCACCTGTCGAGCCTGTCGCGCCTGCCGGGCCTGTCGCGCCATCGGCACCTGCCGGGCCGGTCGCCCCCGTCTGGCCATCAGCACCTGCCGGACCTGTCGCACCTGCCGGGCCAGCCGGGCCAGTCGGGCCGGGCGTTCCCGAACCGCCGCCCGGAGGACCGGCGGGGCCCTGCGCGCCCGCGGCGCCCGCGGCGCCCGCGGCGCCGGTCGGCCCGGCCGCGCCGGCCGGTCCAGTCGGTCCTGCAGGGCCGGTGGGCCCGACGGTGCCTGGCGGCCAGGCGATCCGTCTCTCGTTCCTCTTGCACGGTCCCTCGCGGAGCTTGAGGTCGCGCTTCGTCAGCGGCGGCCCGGTGAGCTCGATGCAGGCGACGTACCGTTGCGGGACGGCGGCCGGAGCGGGCGCTGCAGCGATGAAGAGCGCGGTCGCGAGCGACACACCGAGGACGCCGACGAGCACGCGCGAACGCGTCACGTGCTCACCGTGCCGGCCGGCCCGCTCACCGACGCCCAGACTACCCCCGCCCGCGGACACGTCCAAATCGGACCGGCATCGCGTGCCGCGTGGGGGTGTGGGATCGATTGTCATCGTCGCGGTGGCTCTGTGAGCGGCATCGGCAGCGTGCCCGCCGCGCTTGAGCCAGAAACCGGAGTTCGTCCTTCCGGGGCCAGACCCCTCCCGTCCAGCGCCACCGATAAGCTCGCCGGCAATGGAGCACGACGCACCCGAGGTGCCCGAGTCGCCGACCCCTCGGACGCGGAGACCCGCGAAGCGCGGGCCGAGTCGGGCAGTTCGGATCGGTGCGGTCGCCGCTCTCGCGCTTGCCGCGGGGCTCCTCGCGTGGGTGCTGATCGACGGATCCGACGACGAGACGGCCACGTCGGGCTCGCCCACGACGGCTGCCACGCCCACGGTTCCGGCGACGCCGGCGGAGACGGTCAGCCAGCCGACGCTCCGGACGGTCGCGGAGCTCAGGTCCGCCGCGGCGATCAGTCCAGACCCGATCTACTGGGCCGGCGCCCGTGCGGGGACACGGCTCGAGGTCTCGGAGACCACCGGTGGCACGGTCTTCGTTCGCTACCTCCCGACAGGCACGGCGGCGGGCGACCTGCAGCCGCATCTGACGGTGGCGACGTACGCGCGCCCGAACGGCTACGCGGAGGTTCAGGCGGCCGCGAAGAACGAGGGAAGCCGGTCGCTCGAGCTCGAAGGCGGTGGGCTCGCCGTCTACGACGCGAAGGCGCCGGGAAACGTGCATCTCGCCTTTCCGGGCGAGGCCTACCAGGTCGAGGTTTTCTCGCCCGAGGGCGATCTGGCGCTGCGACTCGTCTCGAGCGGGAAGATCCGGCCCGTCCCTGAGTCGTAACGCCCAGGGGTCGGGATCGGCCTCCGTCGCGGCGTGGGTGCAGCTATATGATCGCCCGGTGCCGTCGATCGCCGACGACCTCGCACGGGTCAAGCTCTTCAGCTCGCTGAGCAGGCGTCAGCTCTCCCGCCTCGCCCGCCAGGCGAAGGTGCGGCACTTCGGCCCCGGCGTCGAGGTTCTCAGCGAGGGCACGATGAGCGGCGTCGGCTTCTTCGTCATCGTCGAGGGCGAGGCCGTGGTACTGGTCGAGGGGCAGGAGGTCGCCCGCCTCGGCCCGGGGGATCATTTCGGCGAGCTCGCACTCGTCACCAAGGACGCGAGGATGGCGACGGTCACGGCGGCCACGCGCCTCACCTGCCACGTGATCGCCCTGTGGGACTTCCGCAAGTTCGCGAAGGAGAACCCGGACGTGTGCTGGGCGCTCCTCGAGCACGTTGCCGGGGTGCTGGCCGCCGAGCGCGAGCGACGCGCCCGGGCCGAGCTCGCCCTGAGCCTCAACTGACGGCGTCCCTCTCGACCGCGCGCCCGAGTGCGGTCTAAGGTCACGCCGATGGGGAAGCCGGGGAAGGTGAAGCTCCAGGCGCAGCTCGATGCCGCCCAATCCCGCATCGCGGAGCTGGAGACCGCTCGCCTCCGGGCCGAGACTCTCTTCGCCGTTACGCAGGTGCTCGGCAAGACCCTGAGCCTGGAGGACACGTTCGAGACCATCCTCCGGGAGCTGCAGAGGGTCGTGCCGTACGACAGCTCCTCCGTCCAGGTGATCCGAGGCGACCGGCTGGTCATCGTCGGCGGGCGCGGTTTCGACGACCTGCAGTCGCTTCTCGGGGTCGGGTTCGACCTCGACGACGAGACGAACCCGAGTGTCGGCGTCCTGCGGTCGAAGCGCCCGCTCGTGATCGACGACGTGTCCGACCATCCGCACTTTGCGAGCGTCGTGCACGGCGGGGGGCGGATCCGGGGCTGGCTGTGCGCGCCGTTGATCTTCGCGGACCGTGTGATCGGCGTCATCACGTGCGACAAGTACGAGGCGGATTTCTACGACGACGACCTCGCGGAGCTCCTGACGGCGTTCGCCGCGCAGGCCGCGACGGCGATCGAGAACGCGCACCTGCTCGAGACGGAGCGCGCTGCGCGCGAGCAGGCGGAGACGCTGCACGCGGCCGCCCAGTCGCTCGGGAGCGCATTGCACCTCGCCGACGTCTTCGACCTCATCCTGTCCGAGTTGCGCAAGGTCGTCCCCTACGACAGCTGCAGCGTGCAGCAGATCGACGGCGGCGAGATGGTCATCGTGGGCGGGCAGGGCTTCCCGAACCTCGAGGAGCTACTCGGGCAGAGGTTCGACTGGAGCGGGCCCGACGACCCGGCCCGCAAGGTCGTGGAGCGGCGAGAGCCGCTGATCATCGCGAACGTGTCCGAGCGGTTCGCGCATTTCAGCAACGAGGCGCACGGCGGCGGGCGTGTCAAGGGATGGATGGGGGTGCCCCTGCTCTTCGAGAACCGGCTGATCGGGATGCTCACCCTCGACAAGCTCGAGGCGGGCTTTTACACGCCCGACCACGCCCACATGGCGAAAGCCTTCGCGGCGTACGCGGCGACGGCCATCGAGACGGCGCGCACGGTGGGCGAGCTCGAGGCCGCCCGCCAGGAGGCAGAGGCGGCAACGCAGGCGAAGAGCGCCTTTCTGGCGACGATGAGCCACGAGATCCGGACGCCGATGAACGGGGTGATCGGGATGACGAACCTGCTCCTCGGCACCGAGCTGACGCACGAGCAGCGCGAGCTCGCCGAGGTCGTCAGGTCGAGCGGTGACGCGCTGCTCCACGTGATCGACGACATCCTCGACTACTCGAAGATCGAGGCGGGCCGGCTCGACCTCGAGCAGGCGCCTTTCGATCTCGGCGAGTGCGTCGAGAGCGCACTCGACATCGTCGCCCCGCGCGCCGCCGAGAAGGGGATCGAGCTCGGCTGCCTGTCGGGGGACGGCGTACCGCAGGGCGTCGTCGGTGACTCCGCGAGGCTGCGCCAGGTGCTGCTCAACCTCCTGTCGAATGCAGTGAAGTTCACCGAGCGAGGCGAGGTCGTCGTGCACGTCGACGCGGAGCCGGCGAGCCCCGGCACGCACCACCTCCGTCTCGCCGTGCGCGACACGGGCATCGGGATCCCGCAGAGCCGCATCGGCCACCTCTTCGAGTCGTTCAGCCAGGTCGACGCGTCGACGACCCGGCGCTACGGCGGGACGGGCCTCGGGCTGGCGATCTCGGGTCGTCTCGTGGAGCTGATGGGTGGGTCGATCACGGTCGAGAGCGAGGAGGGCGCGGGCTCGACGTTCCGGATCGACCTGACCCTCGCGGAGGCCGAGGCTCCCCGCAGGCCCGTCGCGGACGATCTCACGCTCCTGGAGGGCCGGCGGCTGCTCGCCGTCGACGACAACGAGACGAACCGGGAGATCGTCAGGCGACAGGCGGTTGTGTGGGGAATGGAGCCGGTCGTCCTCGGCCTTCCCTCCGAGGCGCTCGCGCTGCTCGACGCGGGGGAGCGGTTCGACGTCGGCCTCCTCGACCTCGTGATGCCCGAGATGGACGGCGTCGCCCTCGCGGCCGAGATACGGCGTCGTCCGGAAGCCCGATTCCCGCTGGTGCTCGTCACCTCACTCGGCCGGCACTCGGTCGACGGTCCGACGACGGACTTCGCGGCCCAGCTGTCGAAGCCCATCAAGGCGTCGCAGCTACACGACGTGCTGGCGCGCGTGCTCTCCGAGGTCGGCTTGGGCACGACCGAGCCGGCCCCTTCCCGGGAGGCGGCAGATCGGTCGCCGCTCCGGATCCTGCTCGCCGAGGACAACGCCGTGAATCAGATGGTCGCGCTCCGCCTGCTCGAGCGGCTCGGGTTCGCCGCCGACGTCGCGTGGAACGGCCGCGAGGCGCTCGCGGCGCTCGAGCGCTCTCGTTACGACGTCGTCCTGATGGACGTGCAGATGCCCGAGCTGGACGGGCTGGACGCCGCCCGCAGGATCTGTGAGCGGTGGCCGAAGGCGGAGCGGCCCCGCCTTGTGGCCATGACGGCGAACGTCATGGCCGAGGATCGCGAGGCGTGCCTCGCAGCCGGGATGGACGACTACGTCGCGAAACCGATCCGCCCAGACGCATTGGAGGAAGCGCTCAGCAAGGCGCGCCCGCTCGCCGCGCCGGACGGCTCAGACGCGGTCGCGCCGCTCCGGCTGGACGAGGCCGCGATCGCGCGCCTCCGGGAGCTCGGCGGCGAGGAGTTCCTCGTCGAGTTGATCGACACGTTTCTCGCGGGAGCGGACGATCATGTCGCAGGCCTCCGCCGCTCGATCGACGACGGCGACGCCGCCGAGCTCGGCCGGGTGGCCCACACGATCAAGTCGAGCGCAGCGACGTTCGGCGCCGGGGAGCTCGAGGAGCACGCCCGGGAGCTCGAGGAACGTGCCCGGAGCGGCCGGCTGGACGACGCGGTCGCGTCCGGCAACCGGCTGGAGTTCGAGATCGGGCAGCTCCGCGCGGCACTTCGTCGCCTGGCGGACGGCGCGGACGGTTCCTGACCCGGTTCTACGCTTGCAAGGCCCAGAGCCGCAGCGCCTGCGTCTTGCCGCGCGGCGTGACCTCGTCCACGAAGACGAGCCCGCCGTCTCCCGAGAGGAGCGCCCGGGTCGTGTCGGAGACGAGCACGGCGTGCGGGTGCTCCTTCGTCAGTGACTCGAGGCGGGCCGCCGTGTTCACCGTGTCGCCGATCGCCGTGTACTCGAGGCGCCGCTCGGAGCCGACGTTGCCCGACATGAAGGGGCCGCTCGCGATGCCGACGCCCATGGCGAACCCGTCCCCGATCCCCTCGGACACGAGCCACGCGTTGAAACGCGGAAGGCGCGTCGTAGACCATCTCGCGCGCGGCGCTGAGCGCTCGATCGGCATGGTCGTCAGCCTCGATCGGCGCGCCGAACACGGCGAGGATCCCGTCACCGAGATACGCGAGCAATGTGCCGCCGGCGTCGAGGATCGCACCGCTCATCTCCTCGAAGTACCGGTTGAGGACATCGACGACCCGGTCAGGTGGCGTCGCCTCGGCGAATGCCGTGAACCCGCGGAGGTCCGTGAAAAGCGCGGTGCCGACGATCCTGATGCCTCCGAGGCGAAGGTCGGCGCCGCTTCGGCTCAGCATCTCGTCGACCATGCTCTCGGGCAGGAAGCGCGCGAACGCGCCGCGCACCCGATTCCGCTCGAGCGCGTGCAGCCGCGCCCGCGCGAGCCCGGCGTTGACGCGCGCCCGAAGCAGCACCGGGTCGAACGGCTTCGGCAGGTAGTCCTCGGCTCCGATCTCGATGCAGTGGACGACGCGCTCGTAGTCGTCGAGGGCCGAGATCATGATGACCGGCACGTCTCGCAGCGCCGAATCGCGCTTGAGCTCCTCGAGGACTTCGACGCCGTCCATCCCGGGCATGACGACGTCGAGCAGGACCACGTCTGCGGGGTCCTCGCGGAGCGAGCGGAGCGCCTCCTCGCCGTTCGCGGCGATGCGGAAAACGTGCCCGTCCCGCTGGAGCGCGCGGGTCAGGATCGCGCGATTGAGAGGGTCGTCGTCGACGACCAGCACGACCCCCTTGTCGTCGACCACGGCGGGTTCCAGCATAGTCGTGCCCGACGGAACGGTCGATGTCGCTCGACGCGTGAACGACGGCAGACGGTAGGCGGAGCGCATTCGCCGTGCCCGCATTCGTGTCGCATCAGCACAGCTCGACCGCAATGCGTATTCTCCGTCTGGGTGATGCCGCAAGCGGCATCGGGAAGGGGGGAGTTGGGAATGGGCTTGGGAATCGAGCGTTCGTTGACGACGGATCACGCGACGGCCACCGACGCCGCGCGTCGAGACGGAGCCGACCTGGTGGCCGCGTTGGTGCCGACTCAGGCGGCGAGCCGTACGGAGGCGCCTTCGAAGCCGGTGTGGGAGTACCGCTCGGAGTTGCTGGAGCGCGGCCTGATGGGCTGGGGGAGCGGGCGCGTCGACCTCCGCGCGCTGCAGCAGCGTCTGGACGAGCTCGGCGCAGACGGGTGGGAGCTCGTCCACGTGTCGTGGGATCACCGTGTCCGCGGCAAGCGCGGCGGGCACGTGCTGCTCTTCAAGCGGCCGGGGGTCGCCGACCCGACGCTCGGCTAGCCCACCGCGAGGACGGTCGCTCGGGCTCGACCCATTGGACCACCAGCCGCGGCCGCACTCGATGGCAGCCGGGTAGGCGCGGCGCGTCGTCAGCAGCTATCGCCCGAGAAAGTGCCGTAGCCGGTCGAGCAGGCTCACGTGCCCGCGCCGCTGCTCTGGCGCAAGCCGCTCGGCTTTCACCTGTTGCTGCGTGGCCTCGAGGTCCGCGGCGAGTCTCTCGCGCTCGTGCGCGGGCGTCCGATCCGATGCGAGGAGCGCTCGCAGCTGATCCGGCGCAAGCACGCCGCCCGGCCTGCGCCAGGCGTCGAGGAACTCGGCGAGTTGCTGATCGGTGTAGGTGTCCTGGTCGGTCAGAGCCAGGCAGCCTCTGCTGAGAGCCCTCGATTCATCGGACGTCCCTACCCTCAGCCGCGCCAAGGTGAACATGACGAGAGCCTCGGCTGGCGGACAATTCGGACAGCGCTCGTTTTCGCCGGGCGTGGCTCGCCGGAGAGTTGCACAGGAGCAAAGGCGTGCGCCGTTTCCCGGTCGTGGCGCTCGGGTAGCCGAAACGATGTGGCGACGCACAGGGACGAGTTCGAGGACTCCGAGTCCCATCGTTCGTTCTGGGTTGCCACGTCGCCCTCCAGCTCGTATCGCCCGCTCGGCGCAGACCTCTCGGTCGATGTCGCGGTCGTGGGGGCGGGCATTGTCGGGATCACGGCGGCGGTGCTGCTGCGTGCTGCGGGTCGCGAAGTCGCGCTGATCGAGGCCGACCGCGTGGCGGCCGGGGTGACTGGGCACACGACCGCGAAGGTGACCTCGCTGCACACGCTCATCTACGAGGAGCTGACGCGCACGTTCGGGGAGGACGCGGCGCGGCACTACGGCGAAGCGAACGAGGCGGGTCTCGCGGAGCTCCGACGGCTTGTAGGCGAGCACGGGATCGACTGCGAGCTCGAAGTCACGTCCGCCCATACGTTTGCGGCGGTCGAGGAGGACGTCGAAGCGGTCGAGCGGGAAGTCGCGGCGGCGCTCACGCTCGGTCTCCCCGCCAGCCATCTCGCCGACCCGCCCGTGCCGTTTCCGACGTTTGGGGCGGTGCGGTTCGACCGTCAGGCGCAGTTCCATCCGCGCAAGTACCTGCTGGCGCTCGTCGAGCAGTTCCACACGGCGGGTGGGCTCGTGTACGAGCAGTCTCGCGTCGTCGACATCGATGCGGGTCGACCGTGCCGGCTCACGTCGCAGGCCGGGCACGTGGTCACGGCGACAGACGTGATCGTCGCGACACACGCCCCGATCCTCGACACCAAGCTTCTCCCGGCGCGCGCGAGTGTGCATCGCGGCTATGCGATGGCGATCGAAGCCGGGGAGCAGCTTCCGGAGGGGATGTTCATCAGCGCCTCGTCGCCCTCCCACTCGGTGCGTGCCGCCCCGTACGAGGGGCGCGAGGTGCTGATCGTCTCCGGGGAAGGACACCCGGTCGGGGAACCCGGAGAGCAGGGCGCGAGCGCCAACTGGCAGCAGCTCGAGCGATGGGCGATCAACGACCTCGGCGCGGGGCAGGTGCTGTACCGGTGGTCGACACAGGACCTCTACTCCCTCGACCGGCTCCCGTTCATCGGCGCGCTCGACAAGAGATCAAGGATCTTCACCGCGACCGGCTTCGGCGGCTGGGGCATGACCGGCGGCACGGCTGCCGCGATGCTTCTCCGCGACCTCGTCGAGGAGATCGAGAACCCCTGGGCCGACCTCTTCAGCCCCGGCCGGTTCGAGCTGAAAGCCGTACCCGCGCTCGTCGGCAAGGGCGCGCATGACGCCAGGCGCCTCGTCGCAGACCGGCTCGGCCGCGACGGCGACGACCTCGCAGAGGTCGCTGCGGGCAGCGGCCGGATCGTCAACGGAGAGGGCGAGAAACTGGCCGTCTCTCGCACGCGCGACGGATCGCTTCGTGCGGTCAGCGCCGTCTGCACCCATCTCGGCTGCATCGTCAGCTGGAATGACGCCGAGCACAGCTGGGACTGCCCGTGCCACGGCTCCCGCTTCGCACCCAGCGGAGCTGTACTGCACGGGCCCGCGACTAAACCGCTTGGAGACAGGAGCGACGTCCTCGCCTGAGCGAGCACGGGCTCTTGTGGGCATGCGCGACTGTCTCGTACTCGTGGACGTGTTCGACGACTTCGGCCACGAGGACGGTGATGCGCTCCTGGCGTCCTTCGCGTCGCGCTTGGAATCGCTTCGCGCTCTCGTGGAGGCGGCACGCGAGCGCCGGATCCCGGTCGTCTACGCGAACGGCACGGGGGGCAGGTTCGACGGCGACGTCCGCGCGGTGGTCGCTCGGGCGCGAGCCGGGCCTGCGGGCGCGCGAATAGACACGATCGCTCCGGTCGAAGGCGAGCGATTCGTCATGAAGCCCCGCTACTCGGCGTTCGACTCCACGCCGCTCGCGCTCATCCTGCGAGAGCTGGAGACCGAGCGGATCGTGATCGCGGGGATGGCGACGGAAGGGTGCGTCGCCCAGACCGCGATCGCCGGGAAGGAGGAGGGATACAAGGTGACGGTCGTACCGTCGGCGTGCGCCACCATCCACCCCGACCTCGAGGGCATCGCTCTCGCCTATCTCGAGCGCGTCGCCGGTGTGCTGCTCTCGGCGCCCGCCGAAGCGTTCGACGACGCTCCGCCTGAATCGGCGTACGGTCGTGCCTGAGGCGTCCCCCGCGCGGCCGTTCCCGCGATTGGCTTTCGCCCGGGAGCAGACGGGCTCGTGCGTCGATCAGGATGCGGCCCGGGCGGCGGCGACGGCTTCGAGTCGGGAGTTGACGCCGAGGGCGCGAAAGAGACGGCGGATGTGGTTCCTGACCGTCTCGGTGCTCAGGTGAAGCTCGGCGGCGATCTGCTTCGTCGAGCGGCCCTGCTCCAGGAGACGAAGCACCTCGACTTGACGAGGGGTGAGATGCGGTGGCGTTGTGGGCGCGTTGTCGGGGTGTCCCTCGAACAGCCCGAAGACGCCGACCACCCGTTCGCCGTTCATGAGCGGTGCCGAGCTGATCTCCACAGCCACGCGCGTGCCGGCGGTGGTAACCAAGACGCCGGTCGCCTCCGTGGCAGGTGCGGTGCCGAGCACTTTCTTGGAGAACAGCTCGCGGGCGCGGCGGCTGTCCTCGGGCGCGACGACGGAGGTGAAGTGGCGACCGCGGACGTCGCCGACAAGCCGCTCGGCTGCCGCATTGATCCACCGGACGACGCCCGTTTCGTCGAGGACATAGCTCGGGACGCCGACGCTCTCCAGAGCCTGCTCGACGTCGCCGCCGACTTTCAGGCCGGTGGCCATCACGGAAGTGTGGCTGATCGGCGCCTCTGGCGTCAGAGCTCGCTCAGGGAGGCTTGCCGGAGCGGCCTCCAAAGAGACGAGCCGGGTGTCCCCGTCCGTCCGTCCTGCGTGACTTGGTGACTCGGTTTCGGCTCTCGCCGGGATCACGCCGTGCTCTTGGCGTTCCCGTTCGCTAACGCGAACCCAAGAGTTCTCGAGTCGCGCGAGGGCGAACATGGCTGCACCCTGGTGTGATCGCTGGCCCCATTCGGGTCAACGCCGTCGGCAATTGACCCGATCGTGTCATGGACTGCCCTGCCGCCCGCACCTACCGTGGCCCCTGGCGAGTCCGGCACCGGAGCCCCCTGCGACGCGTGGTGAAATCGCGCGGCGGGGGGACGGCAACGGTGCACCCCTGCGACAGGCGAGGGGCCCTGCGCGGGCTCGCCTCCACTGCGCGAGAGACTCGACTCTCCCCCGGGCGAGTCTCTCGCGCAGCTTTGCTTCGGGCGCTCAACCGGCTTCACCCAGGAAACCGCAAGCCCGTTTTGCGAGCAGGCTTTCGTCTTCATGTCGTCGCCCATGAGACGTCGACGCCGCACGGCACTTGGACGTCTTGGCCTGTCGCGGGTGACGGCAGCGAGATACTCCTCGCCCACCCTCGACAAGTAGCTCCAGTGTCAGCAGATGAGAACACCCGCCTCGTCCAGAGTGCGTATGAGGCTTTTCGGTCGAGGCGACATGGCGGCGCTTGCCGAGGTGATGGCGGACGACATCGAGTGGGTGAATCCCGGCGATCCTGCCGACGACCCGAACGCCGGAACGTTCAAAGGCGATCCGGGGCTGGTTTGGCGGTCTCGCATCGACTCTCGACTTCACGACGTTCGAGCCACGAGAGTTCATCGCCCAGAACGACCAAGTGGTGTCCCTGGTGTACGCGGAGGCACCGGCTCGGGGCACCGGCCGCGCTCTTGTCAATCACGAGGCACACGTGTGGACACTCCGGGATGGGGAGATCGCCGGTTGCAGATCTATCTGGACACCGCAGCGACGGCTGCCGCCCACCGCGTGGAGTAGCCCTCGAGGCGCGAGTCGTTGGTCGCGGGGCGCGGTCGGCTCTGCGCGCCAGCGCGCGCAACGAAGCTCGCCGGGTGGCGGGCCTCCTCCGAGGGCGATTCGGGGTCTGGGCTAGGCGTCGTGCTCGCGGAGGAACTCCGCCGGCTTGGGCGGGCCCTGCGTAAACCCGGCTTCCTTAAAGATCGCCGGGACCTCGGGGTCCGACGTGAAGCTTTGCCACCCCGCGTCATCCCAGTCGAAAATCGCCCAAACCCGGTCGCTCTCGTTTGGATCCCGAAAGACGTGCGACCCCTTGCAACCGTGCTGCTTTCGCTTCTCAGCGCCCTTGGTCGAGAAGGTATTCCAGAAGCGGTCGAAATCCTCGATCTTCGCCGTCGCCAAGACCACTCTCTCCTCCTTTGTCGGAACGGGTGGTGTTGCGACCTCCACCCTATGCCCCGGTCTCTTCGTTCGCCTTCGTGTCCGCCAGCTCGATCCGTGGACGGGCTTCGGACAGCTCGTCCGTCTTGTCGCCGCGAACACGCGCTGGCCCGGCAGCTGGGTCATCGGGTTTACCGACCCGACGAGGGCCCGCTCGCGCAGGGCCCGCTCTCGTTCTCGGGCTACCAGCGAGCTGCGATGACGGTCAGCCGGTCCCAGTTGGCGCTCGCCCGCTCCAGGTGCACCATCGCCGCCCCGAGGTTGTCGTTCGCGCGAGCGCGGAACGCCTTGTAGAGCGAGACGTAGGTGTTGATCTGGATCGCCTTCACTCGGCGGTCCTCGGCGTTGCAAGGCACCTGAGCGCGGGCTATCTGCTCGGCCAGTCGAATCGCCTCCTGGGCCGCGCCCCAGGCCTCGACTCGGTACCACTCGAACGCCTCCTGCGCCTGGTCCACCGCGCGCGTCACCGAGCGGTGGAAGGACGGCCGCGAGTAGGAGTTGGCCGTGTACTTCGACCGCGACTCGGACAGCACAGCCCAGCTCTGCTCGGGCGCAGGCGGCTGCGATGTTTCGCTCACTACTCCCCCTTGAAGTACTCGAGAACGCGCTCAGCCTAGGCCGCGATGGGTCACGCAGGGCTCCCCGTTGGTCTAGCTCGTCCCGCCATGAGGTTGGTTCGCCGCTGACCGATCCGCTTCTCGACTCCTCCCTCTCACGAGGCCCTCGGCGTTGGGGGCCTGCTTGCGGGATGCGCGCCGTTGCGCGCCGTGCACCCAAATCCAGCCGTCTTGAGCCGTCTCAGCCGGTAAACGTGGCGTGGTCGGTGCTCGGGTTCCGAAGGCCGCGAGCGGCTTGGACAAGCGGTAAACCCGATGACCAAGCCGCCCCGTTGCAGAGATGCCCCCGGCAAGACTCGAACTTGCGCACGCGGTTTTAGGAACCCTCCTCAATCCGCTGAGCTACAGGGCCCGGCGACAGGGTAACGGCCTTCGTTCGGCGGGTCGGCTGGGGATGTCGGCGCGCCGCTGATCCTCGTCGAGTTCTCGCACAGCGAGGCCCGCCGGAGCGGGCCTCGCCGTGCGTCGAGTTGTCGTGCTTCACTGTCAGGCGACGCAGATGTCCGTCTCGTTGCTGTTGATCGAATTGACCTTCTTGATGAGCCCGATCGCGAGCTTCGAGTCGCTCTTGCCGCCGGCCTCGTAGAGGAGCAGGCCACAGGCGGTGTCGCTCGTCGGCGTGTACCAGTTGTCCTTGATGGTGTTGCCGATGACGAGCGCGCGCCCACCGAAGGCGACGAGAACGCCGTTCGAGGCGATCTTGCTCGTCGCGAACGCATTCTGGCCCCAGCCGTCGACGACGTTGTTGAGGATCGTCGCTTTCACGGCGCCGCGAGCCTCGATCCCGGACTTCTGGTAGTCGAGGACGGTGTTGCCCGAGATGTTCACCAGCGCGCTGCTGGTCGACGTGGCGTAGATCGCCCTGCCGTTTTGGCAGCCGGAGATCTCCGCGCCTTCCCGCTGGTAGAGGCCGTCGATTGTGTTCTTGGTGATCGAGCCCCCCGCATCCACGAGCTTGATCGCGTGGAGTGCGACACCGCAGTTCGTCGCGAGGTCCCGCGCAACGATCTTCACGTTGTGCACGTTCATCCGCTGACCCGGTGTGTTCTCGATCACGCCGCCGTTGAACGACGTGCCGGCGGGGACGGTGATCGTATGGCCGGCGCCGTTCAGCGTGTGGTTGCCCGGGACGACGATCGGCGTGGTCGTCGCGCAGTCGGCGTCGAGCGTCATGATCGACTTGCTCGTCGTGAACGTGCACGGCGGCGGCCCCGGCACGGGCGGCGGCTCCACCATGGGCGTCGGCCCTGACATGAGCGTGAGGTTGTCGATCAGAAAGCCCTTACCGACGAAGTCGGGACGGGCGTCGGTCGGAGCCCCACCGGTGCGGAAGAGCAGCGAGTCGACGGTCCGCGTGGGCTTGACTTCCACGGTGCGGAAGTAGTCCTCCCACGACCCGCCCGTCACCTTGAGGACGCCGTCGACGTAGACCTTCACTACGTCGTTGGCCGGCCCGTCGACGAACTGCATCGACAGCTTCAGGGTGTGGACCGCGTTCCGGTCGACGGTGCCCATCGCCGTGTAGACGAAGCCGCCGTTCTTGTACTCGGAGTACTCGAGCGCCAGCCCCGCCGGCGTGTCGCTGATCTTGACCCAGCTCATGCGGGCACCGTCGCCGCGGTCAGGGCTGACCGTGAGGTACGCGCCCTCTTGGGCGGTTCCCGTAGCCGACGTGAACTGGAACTGCGACTCGAAGTACGACTGCCGGGCACCGCCCGACTTCGCGTCGTTCTCTGCCGACGTCTCGCCGGCCTCGTTCGCGAGCGGCGTCGAGAATGTCTGGTCGCCGAACGAGCCGCTGACGACGGCGTTCGAGATGCGCAGCGACTTCGTCCCGAAGACCGCGGGCTTCAGAGTCGTCTCGTCGACCTCGTGGTCGAATGGGCCGGAGCTGCTCCAGCCGTCCTGGCCGTGGATGCTGCCCTGCGTGTAGCCCTCGAAGTCCACCGACAACGTGTCGCCGGATGCGGCCGCGGCACCGCCGGCCATGGTCGCCACGAGGCCGGCGGTCACGGCGATGCACGCGCCGAGGCTCGCGAGGCGCGTCCTTCGCGTGGTCCCGCCCGTGCTCGGATGTGCTCGGAGCCACGCAGGGCGTGTTCCGATCGAGATCTTGCTCATCGTTTCCTTCCTAGTCGAGTTGGGTGATGCAGCGGCCGAACGAGGCTCAGCGCCTGGCGTTCGTGCGCCTGATCTCCTCGAGCGGGCGCGCCACCAAAGGAAGCTTGCGCCTCCTGCACGTCGCCCGCCAGGACCCACTTGGGTCAATTCCTCGACCTGCTGGCAGCCGGGTGACCGTCTCGGCCCGGCAACGGAGCCACGCCTGCGACCCGTCGGGGCCGTTCGAGTCGTTCGCTACGCGAGGGGTCGACCGGGCAGTTGGCCTACCTGGCCGGTAATGCCCCCGGCAAGAATCGAACTTGCGCACGCGGTTTAGGCAAGCGCGTGCTCTTTCGCTCAACCATGCGGTTTCCGTGGGCTGCGCGCCAGTGTGCGCGCCACCACCACCCACCCCCGTCGCCGGTACAAGGACGAGGGGGCCTGGTCGGCGGGGCCTAGTCGATCCGCTCGATGGGTGGCGGCTGCCATGTCCCATCGGCGACTTCGGGCTTCGGTGAGTAGAGCCTGGGCGCGACCTTGAAGCGGCCTTCGCTCGGCGCGGGCAACCAGTTCTCCTGCGAGGTATCGGGCTTGCTTTGGACAGAGAGTGTGAGCGAGCCATCGTCGCCGTAGGTGAGGCCGCTACGGTCGCCGAGTGTGTAGCGGTCGATGGCGTTCTGAACGAGGTAGCTCTCGGCGTTGTACATCGTCAGCGACCAGAAGGCGTTGACCGGTGGCAGCTGGTCGCGGTCGAAGTGCAGGCGGTAGCGATGAGAGCTGTCGAGAGGCTCGCCCTGGCCGTCGGTGAGCGCGAGCGGGTAGCAGGCGTCCTCGATCAGGTTGCCGCCCACACCGAAGAACGTCCAGGCGGCACGGTAGGGGTACTTCGTCCGTAGCGGCCGAGGTCGAGCGCCACCATCCAGCCGTTGGCGTGCTCGCCGAGGTGCGAAGCTCGCGTAGCCGTGCCTGCACTCATGGAGCGTGACGCGAGGGATGCCCGCGACCTTCCATGCTCGGTCGGCCGTGGCGCGGACGTGGCTCGGGGAGAACGGCGACCTCCCGGTCGCTCCGAAGACGAAGTCGTCACCGCCGCGCTCGGTGCGAACAACGTGATCAACGAGCTGGGCGACGGCGGTCGTCGAGCCCTAGTTGCAGGAACCCACCCCTCCGCGCGTTGTCTCCGCGGTGGGACCTGGTCGCTGACCTTGTGCTCAGTCGTAGTCCCTCGGTGGCAGGGGAAGATCGCGTCCGCCTTCGTGCGGGTGATCGACGTACTCAGATGGGTCATTCCAATCTCTTGGGGGCTCGCCTGGGGGACGCGGCAGCGCGTCGATGCAGCGCTCAGAACACGCATGCACGAGCAGCGGCATTACGTCGGTTGCGACCCAGAGTGAAATCCATCTCTGGATCGGGCCACCCGCGGTGAACGGTCCATCACACACGCTGCACCGTCGTGGCATCGATCCGGCTGGCAACTTCGCAGGGAGGCGAGGGAACGGCAACCGGTTCTTGAAGTTGCCGTAGAGGCACCTCGTGCTCACCCGCGAGTCGGCCAACGCTGTGCACTTGGTGATCTCGTAGGGAAACCAGTGCAGCCGGTGGGATGTGTACGGGTCAAGAATGCGCAGGCTCGACATCTCGCCAATCTCGGGAGGGATTGCACTCACATACGTTCGGTAGAGGTCGAGTTCACGGACGGCGGTGAGCTTCGAGATCGTCGCTGGGAGCGTGACGAAGTCTGACCGGAGGTGCGGAGGCATGTCCTTCCTCGGGGAGAACCGCTCACGGCCATCGGCTGCTGCCTCATCGATCCGCTGTAGAAGAAAGCCCCATGCCTCACCGTCGGTGTCCGGCGGCTCAACGTGAAACGTCAGCTCCCGCTGCGCCTTGGCTTTGGCGTCGCAGTCGCACAAGAGGTCACGGCTCATGCGTGTTGCGCCCTGAACTGAATCAACTGAGCAAGCCTAACGCCCGGTCATGCCCGGCCCACTGTCGGCCCCGGCACCCGCGCATACGACGTTCTTGCCCCGCCAGGTATCTCCGGTTCGCAGCTCTTGATCGGGATGAGTAACCGAGGGCCTCCGCGCGACACCTCTGCGCGCCGGTTGCGCGCCAGTGAGCACCCAGATCCAGCCGACTTGAGCCGTCTCAGGCGGTCAACGCGACGAGGTCGGCGTCGAGGGCATGAGGGGCCACGAGCAGCCTGGCAAAGCGATAAACCCGATATCCAAGCCGCCCGGAGATGCCCCCGGCAAGAATCGAACTTGCGCACGCGGTTTAGGAAACCGCTGCTCTATCCACTGAGCTACGGGGGCCGGTGGTTCATCTCGCTCTGTCGGCTTCGGTCGACCGGTCAGTGTAGAGCCCGTTTGGGGCGGGTGGATCGGCTCGCCGGTCGCACCGGCGTCGGTCTCGAACGACCGTCCAGTGCGCGACCGACGGGCGGAGAAGGCCTCGTGTTCTCTTCACGGGGCCTTCTCGCCCGGCGGAGTTACGGCACGCGCGCGCCTCGAACGATTCGCATCACTTGAACTCGAACAGGGCCGATTGCACCGAGCCGTCAGTGAACCTGAGCTCGAGCTTCCGACACGAGCCCGCCCAACTCCTGTCCGTCTTCCAGACGTACCGGTACCGGTCTTTCTTGGCGTTGTAGGTCAGGTGGCTCCGGTCGGAGGCCTCGCTCTCGTCGACCTCGTTCGTGCCGGCAAGGGTCTGGCACGGGACGGTCGTCACCTGCGGGTAACCCGCCGCGAAGATGTCGAGCCCGTGGTCGCCCCCGAGGCTGAACTTCACCGGCACCGCCCGCCCGGCTTTGACGCGGTTGAACACGCCGTTCTCGATCGGCCGGAAGAACCCCTCGAAGACAAAGCGTGTGCAGTCCTCGATCTCGTCGAACGTGTCCGCATACGAGATACCGGTCCTGAGCTCGATGTGGATCACCGAGCCCGGCGGCGGCGTCGCCGTCCACGGGAGCCGGAAGAACTCGTACCAGTGCCCCGGCGTGCCTCCGATCTCGAGGTTCGGGTCGAAGGTGTCGAGCGGTCCGATCGCGGTCACCGGCAGGATCACCTGCTCGGGCACGAAGACCTGGCCGCTGTCGAAGAAACCCCTCGTCACCTCGACCGTGAGGTCCGCCTGCGGGCCGAACGGATGCGCGACCCCGAAGTCGATCCCGTCGGTGCAGACGTGACCGGGATCGTCGTAACGGAAGTACTTCGTGTCGGAGAGGCCGAGCCAGCCCGCGCTCGCCGCCCCGAGTCCGACTGCGAGCGCGCCGACTGTCGCGGCAAGCAGCACCAGGGCGTTCCTTGCACGTCTCATGCTTCGCCCCCTGTCGATGTCACCCGAGTGTGACGGGTGTTCGCAATACGATCAAGACGAACCATGGCCGGCCGATCTTCCCGGAGCGGCACGAGCGGCGACTCGCTGCTCACCTTCGTCCCGCGCCATGTCGCTGCCGACATTCTGCGCCACCCCGGATCGAGCCCCGTCGGCCGGGAGCAGCGATTCGAGGCGGCGGCTCTGTTCGCGGACATCTCCGGTTTCACGCCGATGAGCGAGGCCTTGGGCCGTGCCGGGACGCGCGGGACGGAGGAGCTGACTGTCACCCTCAACGGCTACTTCACGCGGATGATCGATCTCGTCCACTCCTACCGCGGCGTCGTCGGCAAGTTCGGAGGCGACGCCTTGACGATCATCTTCCCGGCACAGGGAAAGGGCTCCCGTGCGCCTCGGCGCGCGGTCGCATGTGCCCTTGCCATGCAGGACGCTATGGTCGGCTACGACGCTGTCGCCACCGCCGTCGGCACCTTCCGGCTCGAGGCGAAGATCGGGGTCGCTGCCGGAGCCGTGCTCTGTACCTCGGTCGGCGACCCCGCAACGCGGCTGGAGTACGTCGTCGCAGGATCGGCCGTCGACCTCTGCGCCGACGCCGAGCATCACGCAGCGCCGGGTGACGTCGTCGCGCATGCCGACCTTGTGCAGCGTTGTCCGGGGATCGAACTCGCCTGGCAGGAGGGTGACTTCGCCCGGGTGACGGCCATCCGTCCAAAGCCGACCCGCAGTCGGCGCGGACCGCTTCCGCGCTCTCCTGCGGTTGCGGAGCCGACGCTCGCCGCCTACCTCCATCCCGTAATCGCCGAGCGGCTGCTCGCCGGACTCGGCAGCTTCGTCGACGAGCACCGGCGGCTCACCGTCCTCTTCGTGGGCTTTGGAGGACCCGACTACTCGAACCGAGATGCGGCCGTGAAACTCCAGGCGTACCTCGGGCCGGCCGTCGAGATCATCACGCGGTACGACGGACATCTGCGCCAGGTCGAGACGGGCGACAAGGGCAGCCTCTACATCGTCTTTTTCGGTGCACCGGTCGGCCACGAGGACGACGAGGAGCGCGCGCTTCGCGCCGCGCTCGAGCTGCGCGAGCTTCCCGGTGACCGGGTACGGATCGGTGTCGCATCAGGCTGGACGTTCTGTGGCTGCGTGGGGTCGCCCGAGCGGCAGGAATACGCCGCGGTCGGCGACACGGTCAACCTCGCCGCCCGGCTGATGCAGGTGGCCGGGCCGGGGGAGATCCTCGTCGGTGGCGCGGTCGCAGAACGCGCGCGGCGGGCTGTGCAGCTCGACCGGCGCGCGCCGGTTGCGGTCAAGGGCAAGTCCCAGCGGGTACCCGTGGCGACCCTCGTGGGTCAGGCGAAGCCGTCGCGCGGTCTCGGAGAGCGGGAGTTCCCACTGCCCATGGTGGGAAGGGAGCGGGAGCTGGCCTCGCTCGTCGACGCGCTCGACGGGGTCCGTACGGGTGCCGGACGTGTGGTGGCCATCGCCGGCGAGGCGGGAATCGGCAAGTCGCGGCTCGTGGCGGAGTTGCTTCGTGCCGCGGGACCCCGGGGCGTGGAGGCGTTCACGGGTGCGTGCCAGTCGTACGGGCAGACGACGGTCTATCTTCCGTGGCAGGCGATCTGGCGGGCGATATTCGGGCTCGAGCCAGGCGAGCCGGTCGCTTCTGCGACCGAGCGGGCGAGGCTCGAGCGGAGCCTCGCGGCGCTCGACCCCCGCCTCGTGCCGCGACTGCCGCTGTTGGCTCCCGCCGTGCGCGTGTCGATCCCTGACAACGCTCTCACCAAGCCACTCGAGCCGGAGCTGCGTGCGGAGCTTCTCCGATCGCTCCTTCTCGGGGTACTCAGGCGCCGCGCGGTCCAGTCACCACTCGTACTCGTGCTGGAGGACTGCCACTGGATCGACCCACTGTCGCTCGACCTCCTCGAGACGATCGGGCGGGCGCTGTCCTCCATCCCCGTGCTGCTTGCGATCTCGTACCGGCCGAGCCCGACCGAGAGATCGCCCATCGCCTGGGCGGCCGGCCTGCCGCATGTGACGCACCTGCGTCTCGGGCCGCTCGCCGGCGACGATGTCGCCTCCCTCGTCGCGACCAAGCTGCGGTACTCGTTCGGTTGGACGTCCGCAGTCCCGGAGGCGGTCGCCGAGTTGGCGACCAGGGCGGAGGGCAATCCGTTCTACCTCGAGGAGATGATCAACCTCCTACGGGACCGTGGCATCGCGTTGGCCGATGCGGACGAGGTCGCCCGTGCGGCGATCCCGGACACACTCGCGGGCGTGGTCATGGCGCGGATCGACCGCCTCGGCGAGAGAGAGAAGACCACACTCAAGGTGGCGAGCGTCATCGGCCGGCGATTCCGGGACGCCTGGGTGTGGGGGAGCTCGCCCGAGCTCGGCGGCAAGACCGCGGTCGGCGCGAGCCTCGATGACCTGACCCGGGGCGAGCTCACTGCCGTTGCCTCCCTCGATCCGGAGCCGGAGCACATCTTTCGTCACGTCACGACCCGCGACGTCGCATACGAGAGCATGTCCCACTCTGTGCGTGAGGAGCTTCACGGCAGGATCGGCAGCCACGTGGAGCAGACGTACGCGAACGCTCTCGACCGCCACGTCGACACGCTCGCCCATCACTTCGGGGAGAGCGCGAACGCCGACAAGCAGAGGATCTACTTCCGGCGGGCGGGCGACCAGGCCAGGGCGACGTATGCGAACGCGGCCGCGCTCGACTACTACTCGCGGCTCCTGCCGCTCCTCGAAGGGAGCGACCACCGGGAGGCGCTGCTCGCCCTCGGGCAGGTTCGCGAGCACGTCGGCGACTGGCAGGGCGCCGAGGAGGCGTACCGGACGGCCCTCCGTCTGGCGGAGGAGGACGCGCACAGGGCAGGAACGGCGGAGTCGCGCCGCGCGCTGGGAGCACTGCTCACCCACCAGCGCTCACCCGCAGAAGGACGCGAGCTGCTGGAGCGCGCTCTCACCGAGTTCGAGTCGGAGCACGACTCGGACGGGATCGTGCGCACGCTCGAGGGGCTCGGCTATGCCGCCTGGAAGCAGTCGGACTACGAGGCGTCGCTCGAGCACTCGGCCGAGCACCTCCGCCGGGCCGAGCTCGCCGCCGACGCCGTGGGGATCAGCATGGCCATGGGACAGATCGGCCTGGCCCGCTGGGCGCGCGGCGAGCACGATCTCGCACTCCGCGCTTTCGAACGCGCGCGGGACACGGCGGCGGCGGCCGGGAATGCCCGGGGAACGATCCATGCCGGCAACGACCTTGCCGGCCTGCACTGGGAACGAGGCGACCTCGCGGGCGCGCTCGACGGCGTCCGAGCCAGCCTGGCGGCTGCGGACGAGATCGGGTACCGGCATGCCGTCGCCGTGCTCAGCGGGAACGCGGCCGAGATCTACCGCTCCCTGGGGGAGCTCGAGACGGCGTTGGCGCTCTCGAGCAGGGCGCTCGACCTTCTCGCCGAGCTCGGGGACTCGGTCGGCATCGCCTCCCAGCTCGGGAACATGGCGATCACGCTCGCGGCGCTCGAGCGCCCGCTCGAGGCGGAGGAGCTCTTCGACCTCGCCATCGGCCTGGCGCGCGAGGTCGAGAGCCCGTACTTCCTGTGCGAGTACCTGCACCAGAGCGCCCTCCTGCTCAACCGGCTCGGACGGTATGCCGAGGCGGCCGCGCGGAACGGTGAAGCTTTGGGAATCGCGCGTGAGATCACCCGCGGAGATGTGCTCGCGCCAGCGGAACTGCTCGACGTGTGGTTGGGCATGTCGCTCGCGAGGCTCACCGAAGCCGAGGCGACGGTCGAGCTCGAGCGCCTGCTCGCCGCTCGGTCGGAGCCTGCCGAGCGGGCGGCGGCGATCTTCGAGCTCTGGCGCACAACCGGTCGGGAGGAGCACAGGGCGGCCGCCGCCTCCCTCTACCGCGAGCTGCACGGCGCGTCAGCGCTCGCGTCCTACCGGGAGCGGCACCTGACCCTCACCGGCGAGCCGCTCGAGCCGCCGGCCCCGCTACCGCGACTCTATGACGATCTCGGCGATGTCGACGCAGCGACGGTCCTCGCACGAGCCGCCGCCGCACGGGCGGCGGCTCAGGGCGGCGAACCTGCGCGCGACTGACTGTGGGCCCCAACCGACGTCTAGTCGACGCGGTAGCGGTCGACGATCTCGGTGTTCAGCGAGACGCCGAGGCCCGGCGTCGTCGGCACCGCCACGTAGCCGTCCGCATCGAGTGGGAACGACTCGTGCGTGAGGTGCGCATTGATCGCCGTGCCGCTGACGCAGTACTCCTGGAAGACCTCGTCGCCGGCGACGACCGCATTGACGTGCAGCGACGCCGCCATGATGATGCCGCTCTTCCAGGCATGGGGCACGGGCTGGACGTTGCGTGCCTCTGCCAGCTCGACGATCCGCCGTATCTCCGTGATCCCGCCACACCGTGTGACGTCCGGCTGGACAACGTCGAGCCCGCCGCGTTCGATCAGGTCGCGGAAGCTCCAGAGAGTTGCCTCCTGCTCACCGGCGGCAATGCGCAGGTCGACCGCATCCGCGAGCTCGGCGTAGGCGTCGAGCGCGTCGGGGTGGAACGGCTCCTCGAGCCAGTAGACGCCCATCTCGTGCAGCTCCCTGGCCACAGGGATGGCCGTTGCCGGACGGTCGTCGTAGGCGAAGCCGGCGTCGATCATGATCGCGGTGCCACTGCCGCCCGCTTCGCAGGCTGCCGCGGCAAGGCGGAGGTCGTTCTTGGGGCTCTTCCCGAGAGGCCCCCAGCCGAGCTTGACTGCGGTGAATCCCCGCTCGCGCGCCTCCGCGACGCGTTCGCGGACCTCGGTCGTGGTATCCGGCATCAGCATCGAGGCGTAGGCGCGCACCTTGTCTCGCCGCGGGGCGCCGAGCAGCTCCGAGACGGGCTTTCCGAGCGCCTTGCCTCTGATGTCCCAGAGAGCGATGTCGATCCCGCTGATCGCGTGGATCGCGACGCCTCGGCGTCCGAGGAAGATGGAGCCTCGGTACATCTTCTGCCAGAGGCGCTCGATATCGAGTGGGTCCTCCCCGAGCAGGAGGTCCCGCAGTCCGCCGGTGAGGGAATGGGACGTCGGCGCGTAGATGACGGCCCGCGCGACCTCCGGCGACGAGTCGACCTCACCGAGGCCGTCGAGGCCCTCGTCCGTGCTGATACGGACGAGCAGGTCGTCCTGGCTGCCGTCCGCGATTGCCCCGTCGAGACCGGGCTCCCGGACGACGATCGCTTCGACCTCGGTGATCTTCATGAGGAGCCGCTCCTACGATTATCGATAATAAATTGATCATCGCACAATGGCTGTATGCTGTCGCAACTTCGCGACGGGGAGCCGGAGATGCCACCGATGACGGACGTGACGCTGGAGCGCACCTCGCCCGAGATGGAGTACGCCACCATCTCCCGTTGGCTCAAGCGTGAGGGTGACCGCGTCACGGCGGGCGAGGTCCTGCTCGAGATCGAAACGGACAAGGTCACGCAGGAAGTCGTCGCCCCCGTGTCGGGTGTGCTGCGCACCATCCATGCGCTCGCGGGTGACGAGATCCGCGTCGGCGAGGCGATGGCGACCGTCGACGGGCTTCCCGACGCAGGGCCGGCAGCGGCATGACTACAGCAGCCGAACCGGCGGACGCCCCTGTCGAGACGCTCGAGCACCTGCTCCTACAGATGTGCCGGATCCGCTCCTTCGAGACCCGCGCCGGCCAGTTGTTCGACGAGGGCCTGATCCACGGTCCGGTGCACTCGTACATCGGCATGGAGGCGATCGCCGTCGGCGTCTGCGCGGAACTCGGGCCGGCCGATCTGATCACGAGCTCGCACCGCGGCCACGGCCATTGCATCGCCAAGGGCCTCGACCTCGCCCGCATGATGGCCGAGATACTCGGCCGCGAGGACGGCTACTGCCGCGGTCACGGCGGCAGCATGCACATCACGGCGATCGACAAGGGCATGCTCGGAGCCGACGCGATCGTTGCAGGGTCGTCGGCGATCGCGGTCGGTGCCGCGCACGGTCTGCGGATCCAGGGCAAGCCCGGTGTGACGGTCTGCTTCTTCGGCGACGGTGCGGCCAACCAGGGGATCCTGCACGAGGCGTTCAATCTCGCCGCCGTGCTCGACGCTGCGGTGGTGTTCGTGTGCGAGAACAACCAGTGGGCGATCTCGACGCCGATCTCGGCCGTCACGCGGGTCGACGACATCGCGGTGCGGGCGGCCGGCTACGGCTTTCCGGGCGTGGCCGTCGACGGCAACGACGTCCTCGCCGTGGGACAGGCGGCAGCAGCCGCAATCGAACGTGCCCGAGCGGGCGCGGGTCCGACGCTGATCGAGGCGAAGAGCTACCGGATCGAGCCGCACTCGGCTGCGCGAAAGACGGATCTTCGCTCGCCGGCGGAGCTCGATGAATGGCGCGCGCGGGATCCGATCCTCCGCTTCCGGCGCCACCTCGTGGAGGTCGCGGGGGTCGCGCCGGCCCGCGTCGACGAGCTCGAGGCACGGGCGGCATGCGATGTCGACGCGGCGGTCGAGCTGGCGCTCGCCTCGCCGAAGCCGTTGCCCGGTGCCGAGCTCGAGAACGTCTATGCGCCGGCTGCATGGCTCACGCCCGGACGGCTCTCATGACGGCGAGCCCCGACGTCGACGTGCGCGAGCTGACGATCGCCCAGGCTCTCAACGAGGCGCTGCGCGAGGAGATGGAGCGGGATCCCGGGGTGTTCGTGATCGGCGAGGACGTTGCGTCGCTCGGAGGCCTCTTCCAGGTAACGGAAGGGCTCCTCGAACGCTACGGCCCCGCACGCGTGATCGATGCGCCCATCTCGGAGGCGGCGCACGCCGGGGCGGGTGTCGGCGCGGCGCTCGTTGGGTGTCGGCCGGTCGTCGAGCTGCAGATCGCCGACTTCGTGACCCTCGTGATGGACCAGGTCGTGAACCACGCGGCAAAGTGGAGGTACATGTCGGGCGGCCAGGTCAGCGTGCCGCTCGTTGTCCGCGCGGCCGTGTCGAGTGGGATCGGCATGGCGGCGCAGCACTCACAGAGCCTGGAGGCTTGGTTCGTGCACACGCCCGGGCTCGTGGTCGTAATGCCGTCGACGCCGTACGATGCGAAGGGGCTGCTGAAGGCAGCGATCCGCGACGACAACCCGGTCGTCTTCCTCGAGCGCCGCCTCCATTACAGCCGCCTCGGGCCCGTTCCCGAGGACGAGTACCTCGTTCCGATCGGCGTGGCGGAGACCAAGCGGGAGGGCACGGACGTGACGGTGGTCGCCTACGCCGGAGGCGTCCAGCTCGCGCTCCAGGCCGGGCGTCAGCTGGCGCGAGAGAGCGTCGAGATCGAAGTCGTCGATCTCCGCACGTTGAAGCCGCTCGACCTCGATGCGATCGTCGGCTCGGTGGAGAAGACGGGCAGGCTGGTGGTCGTGAGCGAGGGCGCACGGGCCGGCGGCTTTGCCAGCGAGGTTGTTGCACGGGTCTCCGATGTCGCCTGGCACCGCCTTCGCTCGCGGCCGGTTCGGGTCACCGCGAAGGACACGCCCATGCCGTTTGCGGCAGTGCTCGAGCGCGAGGTGCTGCCCCAGGTTCCCGACGTCGTTGCCGGGGTGAAAGTCGCACTCGCGGCAGACGATGGGGACCGGCCGTTCACTAGCGAGGAGAGAGCATGAGCGCACCAGAACCGCCCGTCGCGGCAACCGACGATCGCTTCGACGTGCCCGCCGGATTCGTGGCCGGACTCTTCGGCCTCGGCGGCCGTGTCGCCTGCGTGACGGGGGGAGGCAGCGGGATCGGTGCGGCGATCGCCAAGGGACTTGCGCAGGCGGGGGCGACCATCGTGATCGTCGACATCGACGACGAAGGAGCCGCCGCGACCGCGTCGACGATCGATGCGCAGGGGGGGCGAGCGATCACGATGCACTGTGACGTGACCGACCGCGTTGCAGTCGAGGCGATGAGCGAGCGCGCCGTCACGGAGCTCGGGTCGGTGGACGTCCTGGTCAACAGCGCGGGGACGGCGTTTCGCAGCCCCGCCGAGAACTTCCCCGAGGAGCGGCTCGATGCGATCCTCGCGCTCAACATCAAGGGCACGTATCTGCCCTGCCAGGCGATCGGGCGCCACATGCTCTCGCGCGGAAGCGGCAGCATCATCAACCTTGCGTCGATCGGCGGGTTCGCGGCTTTCCCTCAGGCAAGTGCCTACGTGACGAGCAAGGGCGCGGTCGTGCAGCTGACGCGTGCGTTCGCCGTGGAGTGGATCGACCGTGGCGTCCGGGTCAACGGAATTGCCCCATGCCGGGTCGACTCGGCCCTCTCTGACCAGCTCGCGACCCAGTCGTCGGTCACGAGCGACTTCATCGACGGGCGCATGCTGCGCCCGGGGATGCTGCTTCCCCGCGACCTCATCGGAACCGCCCTCTTCCTGGCCGGCGACGGCTCGCGCCGCGTGACCGGGCACACGATCGCGGTCGACGACGGGTACCTGGCAGCGTGAGGGGCGAATGACCGGACAGACGCCGCGGATTCCGCCGCAGGGCGTGCTTGCGCGCGATCGCATCGCCGGCGAGCTTCGGAACGCGATCATCCACGGTCGCCTGCAGCCGGGTGAGCGGCTGGTCGAGGACCGGATCATGGCGTGGCTCGAGGCGACCCGCGGCGCCACCCGCGAGGCGTTCCGCCAGCTGGAGCACGAAGGGCTCGTGATCTCATACCCCCACCGCGGAGCGGTCGTCGTCGGCGTCACGGAGGACGAGGTGCACGGCGTCCTGATCCCGATCAGGCTCGTGCTGGAGCAGTTCGGGTTCAGGACGGCGCTCGAAGTCGGCACCACGGCCGACCTCGCCGAGCTCGCGAGCTACATCTGGGTGATGGAGCAAGCCGCCGAGGCTGGTGACATCGACGGGATCGTGCAGGCCGATGTCGAGTTCCACGAGGCAGTGCTTCACATCGCACCGCAGTTCCACACGATCCATATCTGGCGCAGCATCGCGCCGCGGATCCGTGCCTACTTCTACCGCCACAGCCGCGAGCGTGATCTCGACTCCGTCGTTGCCGAGCACAGAGAGCTTCTCGATGCTCTGCACCAACGCGACGAGCAGCTCCTGCTGGAGACGCTCCATCGACACATCGTGGTGCCGCGAGTCCCGCCCGAAGCGGGCTTGGACGAGAGGCGCGGCGATTGGCTCGCAGCCCAAGAGGCGTCGCGGTGAGCCGTCCTGTGCGTCCTGAGCGCCCCGCCGACCCTCTGTCGGCCCACCCCGTCGACGAAGGGAGACCCGCATGACCCGCGCGGCCGAGGAGTATCGCTACGCGAAGCTGGCGTGGCCGGAGATCGAGGACGCGGTCGAGCTCGGGAAGGTCTGCATCGTGCCGTGCGGCGCCGTCGAGCAGCACGGGCCTCACCTGCCCCTCGACGTCGACATCCTCTGCCCGACGGAGATCGCGCTCGGCACCGGTCGCGAGATCCCCGGCAAGGTGCTCGTGCTCCCCACCGTCGCCTACGGCTACACGGGCCACGTGATGGACTTTCCGGGCACGATCAACAATCACTTCGAGCACTTCATGCATCACGTGCTCGACGTCACGAAATCCCTCGCCTACCACGGGTTCAAGAAGATCGTCCTGCTGAACGGCCACGGCTCGAACTGGCCGAACCTCGACCTCGTCGCGCGCCGCACGAACCTCGAGACCGACGCGGAATGCCTGCCGATCCAATGGACGAACCTGCTCACGATCGATCCGGACTTCCTGCCGGGCTGGCGCGAGAGCGCCTTTCCGGGCGGTTGCGCGCATGCCTGCGAGCTCGAGACGTCCGTCTACATGTATCTCGACCCCGACAACGTGCGCGAGGACAGGATCGCCAACGGCACCATCTCCTACAACGAGGAGAACAGCCCGTTCAACTGGGTCGACTGCTTCGCTACTGGGCCTGCGACGGTGCTCTCCTGGACGTCGAGCTACAGCGAGACCGGTGTCCTCGGCGAGCCCGAGCTCGCGACCGCCGAGAAGGGGCAACGTGCCTACGAGGAGTCCGTCCGCCAGCTGATCGCCTTCGTCGACTACTTCAAGGACCGGCCGAAGGACGTCCGACGCGACCGACACCGCACCGCGCCGACGATGCCCATGCCTTGGGGACAGACCCCAGCTCCGGCCGCCTAAGGGGGAACGCCCGGCGCCTTCGTCGCTTCGGCTCGAAAGCCGAGGGCCCCGCTGCCGGGGCCCTCGAGCGACGAGATCGAGCCCGCGCTAGACGAGCTTCTGGTTGCGCCACTTGCGGTAGATGCTCTGCGCCTTGCGCGCAAAAGCGGAGACCGCGTCGGCGGGGGTCGACTTCCCCTGGGCGACCTCGGCGAACATCTGCGGGATCAGGAACGTGTTGTAGATCTCGTCCATCACCGGCGTCGTGTTGCCGGGGTGACCCGGGTTCGTCGTGTACTTCTCGGCGATCGTGGCCAGGACGGTGTACTTGCCCTTCGGCTTGTTCGCGTCCTGCGCCGAGAGCGCGCGGATCGACTTGAAACCACCCTGGATCGAGCCGGTCCAGGGCGGGAAGTTGTAGTACTTGCTGCGCATGAAGTGCTCGCGGTACCCGAGCATCTGGTCGACGACGTACTTCTGCGCCGCCTCCTTGTTCCTCGCGAACTTCCAGATCAGGTAGACGCCCATCACGTGCTCGTTGCCCATGCGCATCACGGGGCCGCGCGGGATCGAGGCGAGCCAGGTGTCGTCCGACAACGCCTGGTTCCCCGAGGACTCCGCCGAGCGTGCGATCGAGATCGCGTTCAGCGCCACCGAGAGCCGGCCCGCGAGGAACGCCTGGTTGTTCGACGCCGCCGTCCAGGCGAAGACCTCGTCGGACATGCCGTTCCGGTAGATGTCGCGCATGACCGTGAGGGCCTGGATCGCGCCCCTGCGGTTCGCTCCTTGCCCGATCACGATCCGGTTCGCCTCGTTCTGGATGAAGCCGCCGTAGCAGTAGAGGAGCGAGGTGAGCATCATGTTGGAGTCGATCTCGTTCGACATGCCGAGGCCGACCGGATGCCCGATCTGCTTGAGCTTCGGTGCGCCGCGGCGGAGGTCCTCCCAGGTGTTGAGGCTCACGCCGGCCTCCTGCAGGTAGCTCCGGCGGTACTGCACGGGGTCGGGCGCGTACGACTCGGGGAAGCCGTAGAACTGCTTCGTCCGCGGGTTGTACACGCTCTTCCTCGCGACCTTCGTCATCGGGCCGACCTTCTTCGACACCTCCTGCACGAGGTCGGTGACGGGGATCGCCTGCTTCTGGAACGTCGACGGGGGCGAGATGAACCAGAAGAGGTCGTGCCCGCTCTGGGCGGCCACCTCCGCGGCTCCCGTCGAGTAGAGCAGGGCGTTGTTGATGTGGTCGACCTTGACCTCGACGTCGTTCGCCTCGCCCCATTGCTTGACGTACGTCCCGTCGAGCCACCGGTCGTAGTCGGGGACGAAGTGCGCCCAGGTCATGATCCTGAGCTCTCCCGAGAGCTGCCTGCCCGCGAACTTGAGCGGGCCGTAGACCCCGAGGGCCCTGTCGGTGAGACCGCCGTACATGCCCACGGCGAAGGCCGCGGCGGTGCCTCGCCTGAGTAGGTCGCCTCGGGTCAGTGCCGGCCTCGCACCTGCGAGGTCGTCGGCTACGTCAGCCACGAGTACCTCCTTTCGAGCATCGATTCTCTAGCGGAACGCCCCTCCTGTAAACCCCTTGATGAACCGGTCGAGGAACGCGTTGTAGAGCAGCGCGAGCGGGATCGCGGGGATGAGCGCCGCGGCCATCAGCGACTGCCAGAAGAAGACGTCGCCGCGGATCAGGTCGTTCGGCACCCCGGCGGAGACGGTGCGCTGCTCGGAGCTCGAGATGAACGTGAACGCGTAGATGAACTCGTTCACGCAGAGGGAGAAGGCGAAGATGACGACGGTCAGGATCCCGGGCAACGAGATCGGCAGCACGATCAGGTAGAGCGCCTTCAGGCGCGACGCACCGTCCATCAGCGCGGCCTCCTCCAGCTCGCCCGGGATCGTCTTGAAGAACCCCATCAGGAGCCACGTCGCGAACGGGACGGTGAAGGACGGGTAGACGAGGATCAGCGCCCAGAGCGAGTCCTTTAGGCCGAGCTGTGTGATGAGCCGCGAGAGCGGCAGGAAGAGGAGCGTCGGCGGGATCAGGTAGATGAGGAAGATCCCGACGCCCAGCGTCTGGCCCCACCCGCCCGCGAGCCGGGCGAGCGCATAACCGGCGGGCATAGCGAGCACCAGCGTGATCCCGACGACGGCGCCGCCGACGATCAGGGTGTTCAGGAGCCACGTCGCGTAGTTCGTGTCCTCGAACAGGAACCGCACGTGCTCGGTCGTGGCGTAGTTCCAGAAGTCCCAGTGGAACCCGCCCTCGAGGTCGTTGTAGCGGTACGGGGAGTGCTCGACGTTCGCGAGGTCGAGGTTCGTCTTGAACATCGTCACGAGCGCGAAATAGAAGGGGAACGCGAGGAAGATCGCGAACGGCACGACGACGGCGTAGGTCGTCAGCTTCTGGCGTCGCGGCATCACGTCACCTGCGCCCGGCGCGCGAAGAACAGCATGAGGACGCTGACGAGCACGAGCAACGGGAACAGGAACAGCGAGATCGCGGCCCCCTCGCCGAGCGAGCCGCCGTCGATCCCGACGAAGTACGCCCACGTCGGCAGCACCTGCGTCGAGTTGAACGGCCCGCCGCGCGTGAGGATGTAGACCACCGCGAAGTCGACCGCCGTGAACACGATCCCGAACAGGACCGCCACGAGCGCGATCGGGAGCTGCAGCGGGATGTCGACGTACCAGAGCTTCTTCACCCCGGTCGCCCCGTCGATCTTCGAGGCGTCCTCGACCTCGTTCGGGATCGACGCCCGGCCGGCGATGAAGATCACGACGGCGAAGGGGAGGATCCGCCAGGCGTGAACGATCGTGATGGCGAGGAGAGCGAGATTCGGGCGCCCCAGCCATTGGAGCGGGACCTGTGCGTCCTCCTCGAGGTTCACCGCGGCGAGCAGCCAGACCAGCGCGTGGTCGAGGTGAAGCCAGGCGAGCGTCCAGTTGACGACGCTGTAGAGCGAGTCGAGCAGCCAGAGCCACCCGATCGTCGAGAGGACGACCGGGGCCGCCCACGGCAGGACGACGAGGAAGCGGATGAACCACTTCCCGCGGAAGTCGCGGACGAGGAAGTTCGAGAGGACTGCGGCGCCGACGAGGACGATCGCCTGGGAGGCGAGCGTGAAAATGAGGGTGTTGCGGACGGCCCGCCGGAAGTTCTCGTCCTGCCACGCGTTCGTGAAGTTGTCGAAGCCGACCCAGTTGCCGGAAAGCGAACCGCCGATCGCGTCGGTGAAGCTCAGGTAGATCGCCCAGACGAACGGGACGCCCACCACGAGCACCATGAAGATGACCGCCGGGGCGATGAACAGGGGCGCGAGGACGCGGCGGCTCTCGAGAGCGTGCCGCCAACGCCGTCCAGCCGGTTTCACCCGTGCTGCCTGCGCCTCCATCGGAACCGCGCCGATGCTATTAGATTCCGGTCCCCGGAGACAACGTGGCCGAGATCATCCTCGAAAGCCTGAGCAAGGTCTATCCCGACGGCACGCAGGCCGTGACCGACCTGCAGCTGGACGTGGCGAGCGAGGAGTTCGTCGTCTTCGTCGGGCCGTCGGGGTGTGGCAAGACGACCGCTCTCCGGATGATCGCGGGCCTCGAGACGATCACCTCCGGGAACGTGAAGCTCGACGGCCAGGTCATCAACGACCTCCCGCCGAAGGACCGCGACATCGCGATGGTCTTCCAGAACTACGCCCTGTACCCGCACATGGACGCGGCCAAGAACATGGGCTTCGCGCTCAAGATGCGCGGTCTCCCGAAGAACGAGATCGACCTGCGGGTCCGGGAGGCGGCGCGCATCCTCGGCCTCTCCGACTCGCTGCACAAGAAGCCGCGCACGCTCTCCGGCGGGCAGCGACAGCGCGTGGCGATGGGGCGGGCCATCGTGCGCAACCCGCAGGCGTTCCTGATGGACGAGCCGCTCTCGAACCTCGACGCGAAGCTTCGGGTGGAGATGCGCGCCGAGATCGCGCGTATCCAGCGCGACCTCGGCGTGACGACGATCTACGTCACCCACGACCAGACCGAGGCGATGACCATGGGCGATCGGGTCGCCGTGATGCGAAACGGGTTCCTCCAGCAGGTCGCCGCCCCGAAGGAGCTCTACGAGCGGCCGCGCAACCTGTTCGTCGCCGAGTTCATCGGGTCACCGGCGATGAACCTCGTCGTCGCCGACGTCGAGCGGGTGGACGGCGAAGTCTGGATCTCGTTCGGCCCGCACCGCCTGCGCCTCGCGCCGGCAACGCTCGAGCGCCACGGCGGTCTCGGCGCGTATGAGGGGCGGCAGGTGATCCTCGGGATCCGCCCCGAGGACATGGAGGACGCGGCGGTGCTGCGGGAGACGCACCCCGACCGGGTGCTGTCCGTCGTCTGCGACATCCGCGAGGACATGGGCTCCGAGGTCTACGTCCACTTCAACGTGCCCGCGGACCCCGTGACGACGAGGGAGGTCGTGGTCGTCGACGATGCGGAGGACCACGAGGCGAGGCTGGCCGCGGAGCGCGAGCGCGGCGGCGGCGTCGCCTTCATCGCCCGCCTCGAGCGGACGACGAACGCCCGCGAGCGGCAGCCGCTCTCCGTCGAGGTCGACGTCACACGGCTCCACTTCTTCGACCCGGAGACGGGCATCGGGCTCGACGGCAGCGCGCCGTAGCGACGGTCGAGACTTCAGGCTTCGCTCGTTCGCCGCCGCCGGGTCAGCTCCGCTCCTCGGGCAATCGCGGCCGAGCCGAGGACGACGCTCGCCGCGACGACGACGAGCAGCCCGTAGCTCGCCGACGCGCCGACGGACGTCTCGGCTGTCCAGCCAGTTCTCGAGGGCGGTCCAGCCCATCACGATGGAGGCGCCGAGCACTCCGACCACGCCGACCCACGAGCCCCGGGCCATGGAGCGAGTCCAGCCGAGCGCGAAGGCGGAGAGGATCACGATGAGCCACCCGTTGTTCGGCCCCTCGATCCCGTTCAGGGTCACCGGCCCGTCGCTCGTCCAGGTGGAGAAGACGCCTATCACCGCTGCGGCGATTGCGATCCAGGCGACCAGCCGGATCGCGGAGGCATCGGCAGCGCGGCGTGTAGCTTCCTCCGGCAATGAGCCACGACGCTAGCAGGGCCCCTCGCGGACGGCGACGGCGCCAGGTGCTTGCGGTCGCCGCACTGCTCGCGGCGGCGCTCTTCGTCCTCGTCTACCGGCAGGTGCTCGGGATCACGCAGCGTCCGAGCTGGCCGCCGCCGCCCCAGGCCGTGACGTCCTCGGGCGCGGAGGCCGCAACCGAGGCGTTCGCCGCGCGCGACGGCGCGCGCCCGCACGACGCGGCCCTCGACCTCGCCTGGTCGACGGCGGCCACCATCGACCCGTGGGCCGAGGGGGCCAACTTCTTCCCCCGCATCTTCGAGGACATCGAGGCAGCACGCTCGTCGGTGCACATCCTCATGTTCGGCTGGCGCGAAGGCGACGTCGGAACGCGGATGGCGGACCTGCTCGAGAGAAAGCTTGCCCAGGGAGTCGAGGTTCGCGTCATCGTCGACCGGTTCGGCTCCCGGCCGTTCCAGGAGGCGCGCGAGATGTTCACGGGTCTCGCCGACGCCGGGGCCGAGATCGTCGTCAACGACGTGTTCCCGGTCGACCGGGACGGGCTCTTCCCGGACGACCGGGACTTCGACTGGCGCCAGGACGAGGTCGGTCGCGCCGACCACCGCAAGCTGTACGTCGTCGACGGAGCGATCGCGTGGACCGGTGGTGCGGGGATCGAGGATCACTTCGAGAACGGCGGCTTCCACGACGTGATGGTCCGTGTCACGGGCGACGTCGTGCGACAGGCGCAGGCGGCCTTCCTGACGAGCTTCCGCGGTCACGGCGGCCCGCTGCCGGACGACCTGGCGAGGTACTTCCCCGAGCCTGCCGACGCCGGCGCGACGCCGATCGCGGTCGCTCAGGTGATCCCGGGCGGCTTCGTCGCCGCATCACAGGCGATCCGCGAGCAGATCGACGGCGCTCGCCGGCGGCTCGACGTGATGAACCCGTACGTGACGGATCGAGACATGATCGAGCGGATCCTCGCCGCAGCGCGCCGGGGTGTCCGCGTGCGACTCGTCGTCTCCGAGACCTCGAACAACACGCAGGCGTCGGCCGCGCTCAGGCATCGGTATCCCGACCTGATCGCCGCGGGCGTCGAGGTCTGGGAGCTCCCGGGAACCGTCGTCCACGCCAAGGTCGTGATCGCCGACGACGTCGTCAGCTTCGGCACGGTGAACCTCGACTCCTGGGCGCTCTACCGGAACTCCGAGATCATGATGCTCGCCCGGAGCCCCGAGGCCGCAGCGCTGTTCGAGGAGCGGCTGTTCGAGCCCGACATCGCCCGCTCCAAGCGCGGTGAGCCACCCTCGGGGACGCGCGAGCGCCTCGAGAGCTGGCTGTGGGACAAGCTCACGTCGTTTCTCTGAGCCGGGCTCGAACGCTGCGATTCGCAAACGGGTGATGTTGTGGGTCGCGCCCCGGAACGCCTATTCTCCTCGCGAATCGCAAAGCCAAGGAGGAGCACGTGATCGCAGCGGACTACCCGTTTCTCGACCTGATCTGGACGATGGTCATCTTCTTCCTCTGGATCGTGTGGTTCTGGCTCCTCTTCACGGTCTTCGCCGACATCTTCCGGCGTCACGACCTGTCCGGCCTGGGCAAGACGGGCTGGATCGTGCTCACGATCCTCCTGCCGTTCCTCGGCGTCTTCGTCTACCTGATCACGCAGAACGTCGGGATGACCGAGCGCCAGCTGGAGCGGACGCGGGCGCAGCGTGACCAGTTCGACGAGTACGTCCGCCAGACCGCGTCGAGCGGTGGGGCCGCCGCGGAGATCGAGAAGGCGAAGCAGCTCCTCGACACCGGCGCGATCACGCAGGCCGAGTTCGACGCGATCAAGCAGAAGGCGCTCGCGTAACCGAACGAAGCACGGGAAGAAGAGGTGTGACGAGATGGCCGTCGAGACGACACCGCTGACAGGGCTCGAGCCGCGCGCCTTCTGGGCGCACTTCGAGACCCTGACGACGATCCCGCGGCCGTCGCGTCACGAGGAGCCGGTCATCGAGCACGTTCGCTCGTGGGCCGACGAGCACGGGTTCGAGCTCCAGCAGGACGCGGGGCGGAACCTCGTGATCCGCGTCCCGGCGACCCCCGGGCGCGAGTCGGCGCCGACGCTCATCCTCCAGGGCCACCTGGACATGGTCTGCGAGCGCGACCCGTCGAGCCCCAACGATCCGGCCGAGGGTCGGATCGCGCTCGTCCGCGACGGTGAGTGGCTGACGGCCGACGGGACCACGCTCGGCGCCGACGACGGCGTCGCGATCGCGGCGATGCTGGCGCTCGCCGAGGACGAGTCGCTCCCGCACGGCCCGCTCGAGCTCCTGATGACGGTCGCCGAGGAGGTCGGCCTCGAGGGCGCGAACGCGCTCGACGGCTCGATGCTCGCGGGCTCGATGCTCCTCAACCTGGACAGCGAGGAGGACGGTCGCCTGACGGTCGGCTGCGCCGGGAGCACCGATACGTGGATCCACATCGACGCGACCCGCGAGCCGGCCGCAGACGAGGCGACGACGCTCGCCGTCACGGTGAGCGGCGGGTCGGGCGGCCACTCGGGCTCCGGCATCGCGCTCGGCCGGTCGAACGCGATCAAGGTGCTCGGCCGCGCGCTCCGCGAGGCGCATGCGACGGTCCCGTTCCGCCTGGTCTCGCTCGACGGCGGGAAGAGTCGGAACGCGATCCCGCGCGACGCGGTGGCCGTCGTCTCGGTGGCCGCCGATCGCGAAGCCGCACTCGGCGACGCGATCCGGAAGGCGAACGAGACGATTCGCGATGCGTTCGCGAAGACGGACGCCGGCGTCGCGGTCACGGTGACGCCCGCCGAGGATGCGACGGCCGACCCGTGGAGCGAGGAGCACACGGAACGGCTCCTCGACGCGATCGCCCTCGTCCCGACGGGGCCTCTCGCGCTGAGCCCGGACTTCGACGACCTCGTCGAGACGTCGACGTCGCTCGGCGAGGCGATCACGGACGGCAACCGGCTCACGCTCCACAGCCTTTCCCGCTCATCCAATGACTCCGCGATGCCCGATGTGATCGCGACGCTCGACGCGGCCGGCCGGCTGGCGGGAGGCTCCCTCGAGGAGAAGTTCAACTACGGCGGCTGGCGGCCCGACCTCGACTCGCCCGGCCTCGCTGCCGCGAAGACCGTCTACGAGCGGCTGTTCGGCGAGCCTGCGATAGTCACCGCGGTGCACGCCGGGCTCGAGACCGCCGTGATCGGCGGCAAGGTCGACCGCCACCTCGACATGCTGTCGTTCGGGCCCCAGATCGAGTTCCCGCACTCGCCGGACGAACGGGCGAGCATTCCGACCGTCGAGCGGTTCTGGCGGCTGCTGGTGGGATTCGTCGACGAGATGTCGAAACCCGCTGTGTCGTCATGACGAACCGAGGCCCTCTCGTCTGGATCGCCCTCGTCGTTGTCGGCCTCGCCGCTCTCATCGGCGTCGCAGCGCTGCTCGGAGACGACGACAGCGGCGAGACGGTCTCGGCCGGCGAGTGGGCCCAGAGCGTGTGCGGCACCGTGGCCGTCTGGCGCGGTGAGCTCGAGTCGATCGTCGATGACATCCGCACGCCGACGTCTGCCGGCTCGGGCTCGGAGGAGCCGCAGTCCGAGACGCCCCAGGGTCGTACGGGGTTCATCCGACAGGGGCTCGAGCGGGCGATCCAGGCCACGGAGACCATGGTCGAGGGCGTCGAGAACGCGGGGACGCCCGATACGGCGCAGGGCGAGGACGCGGCCCAGCTCGTATCCGACTGGGCGGACTCGGCCGTCGACGACCTCGAGGACGCCGAGGACTCGCTCGACGAGGAGGCCGATTCACTCGAGGACGCGATCGAACAGCTCACCGAGGCCGCCGGGGCGATCGCCTCGACGCTGGGAAGCGGCACGAGCACCCTCGTCGAGGTTCGGCGCGCCGATCCCGAGCTTGCCGCAGCGCTCGAAGGCTCCAGCACCTGCCAGGAGCTCCAGGAGGAGGCCGGCTAGATGAGCACCACCGACTGGATCCTCGTCGCGGTTCAGGGCCTCGTCGTCATCGCCTTCATCGCGCTCGGCGTCCGCTCAGGCGGCATCGGGCTCGGTATGTGGGGCGGCGTCGGCACCCTCGTTCTCGTGTTCGTCTTCGGGCTCGACCCGGGCGAACCGCCCATCAGCGCGATCCTCATCATCATCGCCGTCATCACGGCAGCGGCGGCGATGCAGGCCGCCGGCGGCGTCGACTACATGGTGAAGATCGCGAGCTCGGCCCTGCGCGCCAGGCCGAAGCTGCTCAACTTCGTCGCGCCGTACGTCTCCTACGTCCTCACGATCCTGACCGGGACCGGCAACACCTTCTTCTCGATCATCCCGGTGATCAACGAGGTCGCCTACGCGAACAAGATCCGCCCCGAGCGCGCGCTGGCGGGCTCGACGGTCGCATCTGCCGCCGGGATCACGTCGAGCCCCGTGGCTGCGGCGATGGCGACGCTGCTGCCGCTCGTGGAGATCTTCAACTACGACCTGATCGACGTGATGCTCATCACCATTCCGGCAAGCATCGTCGGCATCCTCGCCATGTCGATCGTCATGAGCACGCACGGCAAGGACCTCGACGACGATGCCGAGTTCCAGCGCCGTCTGGCCGCCGGCGAGATCAAGCCGCCCGCGCCCCCGGCCGACATCGTCCTGCAGCCCTACGCCAAGCGGAGCGTCGCGATCTTCCTCACGGGCGTGCTCGCGATCTGCGTGTTCGGCTTCGTCGAGAGCATCCGGCCGACCGTCGCCGCCGAGGGCGGCGGGGTGGAGCCGATGTCCGTGACGCCGCTGATCCAGATGATCATGCTCACGGCCGCAGCCCTGATCCTCGTGCTTTGCCACGTGAAGGCGACCGACGTCCCCGGCACGCCGATCTTCAAGTCGGGCATGGTGGCGATGATCGCGCTGTTCGGGATCGCGTGGATGGCGGACACCTTCATCGCCAACAACGAGGACGCGATCGTCGAGGCCCTCGGCGGCATGGCGGAGAAGTGGCCGTTCATGATCGCGGTCGCCCTCTTCCTGGTCGCGGGGCTGACGACGAGCCAGTCGGCTGCGACGCGGACGATGATCCCGCTCGGCCTGGCGCTCGGGATCGGCGCCGGCTACATGATCGCCATGTGGACGGCCGTGATGGGGGTGCTGTTCCTCCCGGCCAACGGCACGCAGATCGCCGCCGCCGAGGCGGACGAGACCGGGACGACGACGCTCGGCAAGCGGGTCATCGATCACTCCTTCCAGCTGCCGCTGCAGGTCTGCTGGATCGTGACGGCGCTCGTCGGAGTGCTGATCGTCTGGCTCTTCTTCGGCGACCAGACGCCCGCACCGCCCGTGCCGGCGACGCCGACGCCGTGAGATGAGCGTCCGCGGGGCCGCCTTCCTCGGCATCGGCGCGATGGTCGGTGCCGGGATCTTTGCGCTGCTCGGAGAGGCGGCGGTCGTCGCGGGCTCCGCCGTCTGGCTGTCGTTCCTGCTGGCGGGGGTCGTTGCCTCGCTGCTCGGCTACACGGTGGTCAAGCTCGGCGTCCGCTATCCGTCTTCGGGCGGGCTGTTCGCGTACCTGATGCAGGGCTTCGGGAACGGGCGGCTCGTGGGCATCTCGGCGTGGCTCGGCTACTTCGCGGCGATCGTGATCGTCTGCTCGATGGTCGCCGTCGCCTTCGGGAGCTACGCGACGTCTCTCTTCGTCGGCGACGACGCCGGCGGCGCGTGGGACAACGTCTTCACGACCGTGATCGTCGTGGCGATGGCTCTCCTGAGCATCGTGGGGTCGAGCGTGGTCGACAAGGCGCAGTCGCTGATCGTGATCGCGCTCCTGGTGGTCTTCGCGGTGTTCATCGCCGTGACCATCGTCGACATCGACTGGGACCTGCTCGCGTTCAGCGGCTATCCGTCCTTCACGGACATCATCGCGAGTGTGGCGCTCACGTTCTTCGCGTACCTCGGCTTCAGCGTGATCACCTTCGCAGCCGGTGATCTGCGCAATCCGACACGGGAGCTGCCGCTGGCGATGTACGCCGCCCTCGGCGTGACCACCGTCCTCTACATCCTCATCTCGCTCGGCGTCTTCGGGACGCTCACCGTCGAGGAGGCGATCGGCTACGGCGAGACGGCGATCGCCGAGGCCGCGCGACCGGCGCTCGGCGAGGCGGGGTTCACGATGATGGCGATCGCCGCGCTCCTCGCCACGGCCTCGTCCGTGAACGCGACCCTCTATGCGTCGGGGGGCCTGACTGCGATGCTCGCGGGAGCGGGGCAGTTTCCGACGTTCTTCGGCCGCGGCTCGCGGCTCGGCCCGCACGCCGGCCTCCTGATCACCGCCGGGCTCGTGCTCGTCGTCGCCAACACCGTCGATCTCTCCGCGATCGCGTCGGTCGGCAGCGCGTGCTCGCTGATGATCTTCCTCCTCGTCGGCGCCAGCGGCTACCGCCTGCGATCCGAGACGGGCGCGATCGGCGCGATCGTGCTTGTCGGTATGGCGGCGACGGCGATCGTGCTCGTCTTCTTCGCGATCGACACGCTCCGGAACTCCCCGGAGACGTTCGTCGCGATCGTCGTCATCGCGCTCCTCGCGGTCGCGCTCGACGTCGTCTGGAAGCGCATGCGAGGGCCGGGCGGCTCGCCGGACGACGAGACGGTGGCGACGACTGCAACCGGTTAGAGCCACTCGGTGACGGCGGCGGACGCAGCCGGCCGACCTCCCGGAGCCGAGACGGAGCTCCTGCTCCGCTTCGCGCGGGCGGGCCACGACGCCGGATACCCGACGGCCGATCTCGAGGAGCGGATCCTCGCGCTCGCCGAGGCGCTCGGGCTCGTCGGGACGGAGATCTCGGCGACGCCGACGATCGTCGAGATCTCGCTCGGCTCGATCCCCCACCAGCGCAGCTACACGCTTCGCGTCCGGCCGTCGATCGTCGACCTCGACGCGATCGCCCGTCTCGACGACGTCGTCCAGGACCTCCTCACCGGGCGCGTCGACCAGGACGAGGCGCTCGCCGCTCTCGCGGAGGTCGAGGACACGCCCCTTCGGCGATCGTGGCCGCTCGAGCTCGCCGGATACGCGCTTGCCGGCGCGGCGCTGACGCCGGTTCTCGGCGGTGGCTGGCGCGAGGCGATCGCCGCAGCAGGCGTGGGCCTCGTGGTCGGCGGGATAGCGATCCCCGCCCGGCGGGCCGCCCGAACGGCGCCGATGGTCGCGCCGGTCGCGGCGGTGGCCGCCAGCTTCTGCGCCGTGAGCCTCGCACGGCTGGGCGCCGACATCGCGCCGGACGTCGTCACGCTCGCGGCGCTCGTCACCTTCCTCCCCGGCATGACGCTCACGATCGGGATGCGCGAGCTCTCCACCGAGCACCTGCAGTCCGGCGTCGCCAACACGGCCAGCGCGCTCGTCCAGCTGCTCGGCCTCGTGTTCGGCGTCGGGGTCGGTCGATCGATTGCGGTCAGCTGGTTCGGCGAGGTCGGCGAGACGATCCCGGACACGGCGTTCTCGACGATCCACGTGCTCGCGGCGGTCGCGGCGGGGGTCGCCTTCACGCTGACCCTGCGGGCCCGCTACCGGGACGCCCTGGTGATGTGCGCCGCGACCGTGCTCGCGCTGGTTGCGAACGAGGTCGGGGCGACCCTCTTCGGGGACGACGCCGCAGCCTTCGTCGCAGCTCTCACGGTCGGTGTCGCGGGAGGAGTCGTCGGCTACTGGCTCCGCCGGTCGCCGCTCGTCTTTCTCGTTCCCGGCGTGCTCATGCTCGTCCCGGGCAGCGCCGGGTTCAACAGCGTTCTGCAGCTCCTCGAGCAACCAGACGGTGAGCGGCATCTCGGCCGGGTTCGACACCTTCGTGACGGCGATGTCGATCGCGTACGGCCTGATGGTCGCGTTGCTCGTCCTGCCGCGCCGCTTCACGTCAGTGGCACCCCGAGCATGAGGCCGTCGCGTTGGAGAGAATCGCACGCATGAGCGTGAAGTCCCGCCAGGAGCTCGAGGCCTCGGTCTCGCCGGTCGCGTCGTCGGTCGACGGCAGGCGCTTCACGTTCCAGTGCTCGATCCAGGACCTCGTGCTGCAGGCCGGCGGCTACGTTTCGATCGACGGGCGCCTCGGCCAGGTGCACGCGATCGAGGCCGCGTGGGTCGAAGGCCCGGAGCTCGTCGCCGCCGTCACCGAGAAGGTTGCCGACGCGTCGCACCTGCGCATCGCCCTCGCCCGCGGCCACGGCGTCGTCCTCGACAGCGACGGGCGCCCGTTCCACGAGTCTCCGATCGTGCGGGCGGACACGGAGTCCGTCGCGGGGTGGCTCGATCGGACGCGCCCTGGGCGCGCCTCCCTCGACGTCGGCGAGCTCGTCCTCCGGCCGGGCGTGCGCTTCGGGCTCGACGCCGGCGGGTTCGACCGGCACACGTTCTTCTGTGGACAGTCCGGGTCCGGGAAGACGTACGCCCTCGGCACGATTCTCGAGCAGCTCCTGCTGGAGACGTCGCTGCGGCTGATCGTCCTCGATCCGAACTCGGACTTCGTTCGGCTCGGCGATATCCGAGAGAGCGTCGGCGAGGACGTGGCTGCCCGCTATCGGGACGCGGCCGACGGCGTCGTCGTGCGCACGGTCGGCAGCGGGCCCGATCGGCTGCACGTCCGCTTCCGGGACTTCGATCCGGTGGAGCAGGCGGCGGTGCTCCGTCTCGACCCGATCCGGAACCGCGAGGAGTACGGCGCTCTGGTCGACATCCTCGAGGGCGGCCTGCAGTCACCCTTCACGACTGCGGGCGACCTTGCCGACCGGCTTGCCGCGGCGGAGGCGCCCGAGCTCCGCGCCCTCGGCACGCGGATACGCAACCTCGGCCTCCACCGGTGGCCGATCTGGTCCGTCGGGGACGAGGGGTCGCTCCAGGAGCTCGTGGCGCCGGGTGGGCCACGTGCGCTCGTCGTCGACCTCGGCTCGCTCGGGACCGGCGCCGAGAAGGCGATCGCCGCCGAGGCCGTCCTCGCCGCTCTCTGGCGGCGTCGATCCGAGCGCGAGCCCGTGCTCATCGTGATCGACGAGGCGCACAACGTCTGTCCCCGCGAGCCCGGCGACGAGGTGACGGCCCTCGCGACCGAGCATGCCGCCCGGATTGCCGCGGAGGGTAGGAAGTTCGGCCTCTACCTGCTCGTCTCCACGCAGCGCCCGCATCGGGTCAACGAGTTGGTCGTCTCCCAGTGTGACAACCTCGTCCTGATGCGGATGACCTCGGTCGGCGATCTCGGCTACGTCGCCGACACCCTCTCGTTCGCGCCGCCGGCGCTTCTCCGGGAAGCGACGTCCTTCAGGATGGGCGAGTCGATCGTCGCCGGCAAGATCGCGTCACACCCTGCCTTCGTCCGCTTCGGGCCGCGCGTCTCGGAAGAGGGCGGGTCCGACGTTCCCACGACATGGGCGGGCTCGGGTCGACGTGACCGATACGGCGACGTCCGGCAAGGCACCGGCGAGCGGCGCGATGGTCGTGCTGCTCACGCTCGCGGCCGGCCAGTTCCTCATGACCCTGGACAGCTCGGTGATGAACGTCTCGATCGCGACGGTGGCGAAGGACGTCGGGACGACGGTGACCGGCATCCAGGGCGCGATCACCGCGTACACGCTCGTGATGGCCTCGCTGATGATCACCGGCGCCAAGATCGGCGCGATGATCGGCCGCAAGCGCGCGTTCGCGATCGGGTGCGTGATCTACGGCTGCGGCTCGTTCACGACCTCGCTCGCCCAGAGCCTCCCGGTCCTGCTGTTCGGCTGGTCGTTCCTCGAGGGGGTCGGTGCTGCATTGATCCTGCCCGCGATCGTCGCCCTCGTCGCCGGGAACTTCCCGACCGAGCGTCGGCCCGCCGCCTACGGCCTCGTCGCCGCCGCGGGTGCGGTCGCGGTGGCGGTCGGGCCGCTGATCGGTGGCTTCTTCACCACGTACTTCTCGTGGCGCTGGGTCTTCGCCGGAGAGGTCCTGATCGTGCTCGCGATCCTCCTGCTCACCCGCCGGATCGCGGACGCGCCGGTCGAGAAGCGACCGAAGCTCGACTACGTCGGGGCGGTCCTCTCGGCGCTCGGCCTCGCGCTGCTCGTCTTCGGCGTCCTTCGCTCGAGCGTGTGGGGCTGGATCCAGCCGAAGCCCGGCGGTCCCGAATGGGCGGGCCTGTCGCCGACCGTGTGGCTCGTCCTCGCCGGGCTGTTCGTGATCTGGCTCTTCTTCCGCTGGCAGGCGCGCCTCGAGTCACGCGGCGGAGAGCCGCTCGTACGCCCTGCGATGCTGCAGAACAAGCAGCTCGGCGGGGGGCTCGTCATGTTCTTCTTCCAGTACCTCGCCCAGGCCGGACTGTTCTTCGTCGTGCCGCTCTACCTCTCGGTATGCCTCGGCCTGACGGCGCTCGAGACGGGCGCCCGGCTGCTGCCGCTCTCCTTGACGCTGCTCATCGCCGCGATCGGGATCCCGAAGCTGCTCCCTGACGTCTCCCCACGCCTCGTCGTCCGTAGCGGCCTGCTCGCATTGCTCGCAGGCACCGTCGTCCTCCTCGGCGCGCTCGAGCAGGACTCGGGCCCGGAGATCGTCTTCGTGCCGATGCTGCTGATCGGGCTCGGGATCGGTGCGCTCGCCTCCCAGCTCGGCGCCGTCACCGTCTCGGCCGTGCCGGACGACGAGAGCCCCGAGGTGGGGGGCGTTCAGAACACGATGACGAACCTCGGCGCCTCGATGGGCACGGCGCTCGCGGGCTCGATCATGATCGCGGCCGTCGCATCTGCCTTCCTCGTGAACATCGAGCAGAGCTCGGCGATCCCGGAGCGGGTGAAGTCCCGGGCGCAGGTGGAGCTTGCGGGCGGCGTGCCGTTCATCTCCGACGCCGACCTCGAGGCCGCGCTCGACGACGCGCGCGTGAACCGGCGAACCACCGAAGCGACGCTCGAGGCCTACGGCGATGCGCGGCTCGAGGGGCTCCGCGCCGCGCTCGCGATCCTCGCCGTTCTCATCGTCCTCGCCCTGTTCTTCGCGCAGCGGATCCCGACGACGCAGCCGGGCCGGCCGGAGGGGTAGTCGGCGATGTGCCGTTGGCTCGCATATTCGGGGACGCCGATCCGGCTCGAGGAGCTCCTCGTGAAGCGCGACCGCTCGCTGATCGATCAGAGCCTCCACTCGCGGGAGGGCGCCACGACGACGAACGGCGACGGCTTCGGCGTCGGGTGGTACGACGACGGCGGCGAGGCGCGGCTCTACCGCAGCACCCATCCCGCCTGGAACGACCGGAACCTCCGCGAGCTCGCGGCCGGGATCTCATCGCCGCTCTTCCTCGCGCACATCCGCGCGTCGACGGGCACGGCGATCCAGGAGACCAACACGCACCCGTTCCGCTACGGGAACCGGCTGTGGATGCACAACGGCCTGATCCGCGAGTTCCCGCGTGTGAGGCGGGAGCTCGTGCTGGCGATCGACGACTCGCTGTACCCCTCCATCGAGGGCACGACCGACTCGGAGGCGATGTTCTACCTGGCGCTCACGTTCGGTCTGGAGGACGAGCCGGTGGCAGCCGTCGAGCGGATGGTCGGCCTCGTCGAGGACACCGGGCGCAAGGCCGGCGTCGAGCATCCGATCCAGATGACGATCGCGACGACGGACGGCCGACAGATCTGGGCGTTCCGCTACTCGAGCGAGGGCGATTCGCGCTCGCTGTACTTCAGCACGCGAATGGACGCGCTGAAAGCCGCGTATCCGGAGAGCGACGAGCTCGCGCGGCTGTCGGACGAGACGCGGGTCGTCGTCTCCGAGCCGCTCGGCGATCTTCCGGGCGCCTGGAACGAGGTGCCCGAGTCTCACGTCGGGATCGTTCAGCCGGGTGCCGACGAGCTTCGGCCGTTCACACCGCGTCGGTGAGCCGCGTCGCCCATAGCGGCGGTGTGGACGCCCGGATCAGAAGGCGTGCCGTCGTGAGCCGTATACCCTGACGCGGTGAGATTGCTCCGAGCGATCGGGCTCATGGCCCTCGGCTTCTGGGCCGGGCTGATGGCTGCGGCGGCGATGATGAAGCGTGTTCTGTCCTCGCGCGGCGACGCCGAGAGCGACGACGTGGCGCTCGTCGCGATCTTCGATGGCATCGATCTTCGAAGCCGCGCATCGGCGTTTCGCGGAGGAACGATGCTTGCCTGGTTCGGCGGGATCTCGGTCGACCTGCGCAAGGCGACGCTGTCTCCCGACGGCGCCCGTCTCGACCTGCACGCGCTCAACGGAGGGATCTCGATCACGGTGCCGGAGGGCTGGCGCGTCCGGTCGACCATGCAGGCCGTCGCCGGAGGTGTCGACGCGCGCACCGTCGAGCCCGCGGCAGCCGACGCGCCGACGTTGACGCTCGAAGGATTCGCAGCCTTCGGAGGGATTTCGATCGGGTCGAAGCCCGTCGTCGACGAGTAACCCCCGTCGCAGGACCTGGTCACCAGGGGCTATGTAGGGTCCGGACCGGCGTGTGCTTCGAGCTCGACTCGCGTCCCGCCGATCCCGGTGATCTCGGGCGGTGCGCCCGTGCGCTCCGAGGATCTCGTCCTCGAGTCGGCAGACGGCACCGAGGTTCGCCGGCGTTCGCTCGCGCTCCCCGACGAGCGGCGCGCGGGTCGGCGTGGTCGTCCTCCCCGACGTCCGCGGGCTCTACCGCTTCTACGAGGAGCTCGCGCTGCGGTTCGCCGAGCGCGGGTACGCCGCGGTCGCGTTCGACTACTTCGGCCGGACCGCGGGCGCTGGCGAAGCGCGACGACGACGTTCCCGTACATGGACCACGTCGCCCAGACGACGCCCGAGGGCATCCAGCAGGACGTCCGGGCGGCCGTCGACCGACTCCGCTCGCCGCGGCGGCGGCTGCGACCGTCATCTTCACCGTCGGCTTCTGCTTCGGCGGACGAAACGCCTGGCTCGCGGCGGCCGGCGGGCACGGCCTCGCCGGCGCGATCGGCTTCTACGGCTCGACGGGCGAGCGGAACGGCGCGCCCGGGCCGACCCAGCGTGCAGCGGAGTTCGAGGCGCCGATCCTCGCGCTCCAGGCGGGAGACGACGAGAACATCCTCCCGGAGCACAACGCCGCCTTCGAGCAGGCGCTCGACCGCTGCGGGTGTCGAGCACGAGCTCGTCGTGTACGACGGCGCGCCCCACAGCTTCTTCGACCGTCGCTACGAGGAGTACGCCGCCCAGTCCGCCGATGCCTGGGAGCGCGTGCTCGCGTTCATCGAGCGGCACACGCCGCCCGCTGCCTGACCTCGCTCTGCCGC
>CAWFDO010000019.1:0-84646 GCA_963814565.1 uncultured Actinomycetes bacterium | reverse complement strand
ACCGGGTCGTTGAAGCCCGACTCGCCCTCGAGGATCGTTCCCGAGCGGCCCTCGACCTCCTTGCCGGCGAGCACGGAGAACGTGACGGCCGGGTCGGTGGGGGCGAGCGCCGCGCCGATCAGGCCCGAGACCGTCCAGGAGAGGTCGAAGAGCATGTGAGCCGCGACGGCGAGGAGCGCCGCCGTGGCGAAGGTGCCGACGAGGCCGAGCGAGAGGATGGGGAACGCCGAGCGGCGGAAGCGGCGGAAGCCGATCTTCTGCCCGCCCTCGAACAGGATCACGATCAGGGCGAGCGTCGCGATCCGCTGCACGTCCTCGAACGTCAGGATCGTCGCCAGGCGGTCGATCGCGTCGGAGGCGACGGCGGCGACGACGAGCAGGAGCCCCGCGGTCGGGATCGAGAGGCGCCCCGCGACGACGCGGATGCCGAGCGCGAGTGAGAGCCCGCCGCAGACGACGAGGATGACCTTGGCGAACTCGGCGACGTCGTCCATGGAGCGGCATCTTGCATGCCCGGCCGGGCGTCCACGCCCGTGCGGCTTACACTTTCCTTACGCGAGACTCACCCGTCACCCACGCACCGTCCGGATACTGCGTGCACGCATGCGTCTCGTGCTCGCCTCTCTCGCCGTGCTCGCCGTCGCCGTCCCCCTCGGGACCGCCGCGACACGCCCCATCGGCTCCCTCTCCGTCGAGGACGGCCGCGGGGCGGTCACGCTCCGCGGGAAGGGCATCGTGATCGGCCGTCTCGAACGAGGTGAGGTGCAGATCGTCGATCTCTCGCCGCTCGACCAGTGGAGCCCCCGGCTGAACGGCGTGCCGCGCGGCCGGACCGTCTGGATGCGCGGCAAGGACGTCAACTTCTACGTGCCGGGCGGTCGCTACAAGGTCACGGTCACCGGTACCGGCTTCTCGATCTCGGCACGGGGCCAGGGGGTCGCAACCATCGACGGGACGGCCGACCTGAACGGTGCGACCGGCACGTACGCCGTCGGCGACGGTGACCTGGCGCCGATCCCGGACGAGCCGGTCACGATCCAGTACGGTGCACCACTCGTCGTGAAGCCGTCCGTGAAGGCGGAGTAGCCATGAGCGCCCCCCAGTCGGTCCTCGTCGTCGAGGACGAGCAGTCGATCGCCTCGTTCGTCTCCCTCTACCTCAAGAACGCGGGGTACGCCGTGCGCGCCGTCGGCACGGGCTCCGGCGCGCTGAATGCGGTCGCGGCCGAGATGCCGTCGCTCATCGTGCTCGACCTCAACCTGCCCGACATGGACGGGATCGAGATCTGCCGCCGGATCCGCAAGAACTCCGACGTGCCGATCCTCATGCTCACCGCCCGCGACGAGGACGTCGACAAGATCATCGGGCTCGAGGTCGGCGCGGACGACTACCTCACGAAGCCGTTCAACCCGCGCGAGCTCGTGGCGCGCGTCAAGAGCGTGCTCCGCCGGGCGACCTCCGACCGCCGGATCGACGAGGGCAACGAGCTCCGCCACGGCGACCTCCACATCCACTCCGGCCGCCGCGAGGTGCTCGTCGGCGACCAGGAGATCCAGCTCGCGCCGAAGGAGTTCGACCTGCTCTGGGAGCTGCTCGACCACCGCGGCATCGTCCTCACCCGCGACCAGCTGCTGGAGCGCGTGTGGGGGTACACGTTCGCCGGAGACACGCGGACGGTGGACGTCCACGTCCGGCAGATCCGGCGCAAGCTCGGCGACGCGTCGCCGATCGTCACGGTGTGGGGGGTCGGCTACAAGGTCGCCTCCGATCGCGCAACGGCACCGGCGGCCTAGGGTCGCAGTCGTCATGCGTCGGACGGGGCTCGTCGCCGACGCGTCGCGGCGGCGCGGTGATCTGACGCGCGGCGTACCCTTTCGGTCGATGCCCGGCTCGCTGCGCTTCCGGCTGCCGGCCCTGTTCCTGCTCGGAATCGTGATCGCCGGCGTGGTCTCCGCAGCGATCGCCGTGCAGCTCTTCCAGGGCTACACGCGCGACTCGTCGTACGAGGAGCTCGCACGCGAGGCACGCGGCATCGCACGGCTCTACGGCGACGCCGCCCTCCGTGCCGCGGAGGAGGGGACACCCGCCCCGGACTTCGCGACCGAGGCGCTCGAGCTCGCCACCGGCGACCAGCTGTATTACTTCGGTGCTCCCGCCTTCCCCGGCCAGGACGTCGGTGTCGAGCAGCTCCCCGAGTCGGCGCTGCCCGAGGAGGTGCGCGCGGCCGACAAGCAGGTCGCGTTCGAGTTCAGACCGCCGGGAGAGCGGCAGACGTTTCTCGCTGTTTCCCAGCCCCTGCGGCTCGAGCGGGGCGGCCCGGCGCTGGGGGCGTTCGTCGTCGCGAAGCCGCGCGACGTCGTTCGCGAGCAGTGGGTGCCGCTCATCGGCCGACTCGCCGCCGCGGTCGCGATCGGCGGCCTCCTCGCCTGGCTGCTCGGAGCATGGCTCTCGCGTCGGATCAGCGGTCCCATTCAGGACCTCGCGCGCGCCTCGGACGAGATCGCCTCGGGGAACTACGCGGTGCAGGTGCCGGTCGGTCGCGGCGGTAGCGAGGTCTCGCATCTCTCGGAGCGGTTCAACGAGATGGCCGCACGGCTCGCGGCGACCGAGGAGCGCGAGCGGCAGTTCCTCATGTCCGTCTCCCACGAGCTCCGGACGCCGCTCACCGCGATCAAGGGACACGTCGACGCCCTGCGGGACGGGCTCGTCGACGACCCGGAGCTCGTGAGCGCCTCGCTCGACGTCGTGGCGAACGAGGCCACGCGGCTCGAGCGGCTCGTCGGCGACGTGCTCGACCTCGCGAAGCTCCGCGCCCACCGGTTCACGGTCCACACGGAAGAGGTCGACATGGGCCGCCTCGTCGAGCAGGCCTATGACTCGTTCGGCGACGAGGCGCGGCGTCGCGAGATCGCGTACACGCTCGGCGGGGCGGAGACCGCGCCGACGATCATCACCGACGGCGACCGCGTCTTCCAGGTGATCACGAACCTCCTGAAGAACGCGTTCCGCTGGACACCGGACGGCGGGTCGATCGGCGTCGCGCTCGACGCCTCGAACGGGAGGGTGCGCGTCGACGTCACCGACACGGGCCCCGGGATCGCGCGCGAGGACGCGCAACGGATCTTCAGCCCGTTCGTCTCGCACGACACGCAGGGAACCGGGCTGGGGCTCCCGATCGCGCAGGAGCTCGCGGGTGCGCTCGGCGGCCGCATCGAGCTCGACACGGAGCCGGGCAAGGGCAGCCGCTTCCGGCTCGTGCTGCCGGCGCGGTCCGCGTAGCGACGGGCGAGTCGCCCGCGTCGCCGCACGCGCAATAGAGTCGCGGCGTGGCCGACTCCGCTTCCGCGACGATCGTCGAGCTGCCCGCCCGGCGCACGCCCGCGGTGGCGGCGTTCGTGGCACTCCGGCCGCGTCAGTGGACGAAGAACCTGCTGCTCTTCGCAGGGATCATCTTCGCGGCCCAGCTGGGCGACGCCGACCGGTGGGTTGCGGCGATCACCGCGTTCGTCGCCTATTGCGCTGCGTCGAGCGCCGCGTACCTCGTCAACGACGTCCGCGATGTCACCTCCGACCGCCTGCACCCGGTCAAGCGCACCCGGCCCATCGCGCGGGGCGAGGTCGGGCGGCGACGTGCCCTCGGTCTTGCGGCGGCGCTCACGGCGCTCGCGCTCGCCCTGGTCGCGATCCTCGGCCCGCTCTCGCTCGCGTGCATGATCGGGTTCCTCGCGCTCCAGGCCGCGTACTCGCTCCGCCTGAAGACGATCGAGCTCGTGGACGTGATCGCGATCGCGGGGCTGTTCGTGGTGCGGGCCGCCGCCGGCGCGGTCGCGGTCGACGTCCGCATCTCGGAGTGGCTCCTCCTCTGCACGTTCCTGCTCGCGCTGTTTCTCGCGCTCGGCAAGCGACGGGCGGAGCTCGCGCTCGATGGCGCCCCTGCGCGCCCGGTGCTCGCCGGGTACGCGCCGGGGCTCGTCGACCAGCTCCTCGGGATCGTCGCGGCCGCGACGATCGGCGCGTACTCGGCCTACGCGCTCACGGCGCATGGTTCGGGATGGCTCGTCGTGACGGTGCCGTTCGTCGTCTACGGCCTCTTCCGCTACCTGCTGCTGCTGCACCGCCGAGGGCTTGGCGAGGAGCCAGATGCGCTCCTCGTCGAGGACGTGCCGCTGCTCGTGACGGTCGTAGCCTGGGCGACGACGTGCGCCATCGTGCTCGCTCTGGCCTGAGCGAGCCGCGGGGTCGGAGCCGGTGGGCTACGCCGCGTCGGCTGCGGCCGAGGTGGGAAGCGCCGCATCGTCCCGCTCGGCCCGGAACGGCACGACTGCGCCCTGGAGCCCTGCTTCGAGCTTGCGGAGCCGCTCGTCGACGCCGCCCCAGCCCGACGAGACGAGATCCACGAGGATCGCGAGATCGTCGATCCGGGAGTTGCGCTCCGCGAGCAGCTCCTGCTCGAGCCGCTCGAGGCGACGCAGCGCCTGGTTGAGCCCGCCACGGATCTCCGCGAGGCTGCGGGAGACCGGCACGACCTCGCGCGCGATGCCGTCGCGCACCGCCGTCGAGACCTGCTTCGGGAGCGACGCCTCGAGGTCGTCGGCGACCTTCGCGAGACGCATCACCTCGGCCCGCGCGCGCTCGAGCGCCGCGTCGAGCCGTGCTCCGGTGACGCCCTCGGTGCGCGCCTCTGCGATCCGCTGCCGTGCCCGTTCGAGTGCCTGTTCGTCCATGACGCCAAGGCTACGCTCGACGTCGGATGAGATCAACCGACCTCGACTACACGCTGCCGCCCGAGCTGATCGCCCAGCGGCCCGCCGAGAGGCGTGACGCGTCGCGGCTGCTCGTCTATGACCGCGGCTCCGGGGACGTCCGGCAGCGGTCGTTCGCAGAGCTGCCTCGGGAGCTCGACGGGTACCTGACGGTCGTCAACGACACGCGCGTCGTCCCCGCCCGGCTCGAGCTCCGCCGCGAGACGGGCGGCGAGGTCGAGGTGCTGCTCGTCGAACGCCTCGGGGACGAGCGCTGGGAGGCGCTCGCCCGGCCCTCGCGACGGCTGCGCGCCGGCGAGCAGCTCCGAGGTCGTGGCACGGCTTCGCCCGTCGAGCTCGTCGAGCCACTCGGCGCGGGGCGCTGGGTGGTGCGGCTCGCCGGGGAGCCCGACGGGTCGCTGCCGCTGCCGCCGTACGTGCGCGAGACGCCGGCCGACCCCGAGCGCTACCAGACGGTGTATGCGCGCGATCCCGGCTCCGCCGCGGCGCCGACCGCCGGGCTCCACTTCACGTCCGAGCTCCTCGCCGGGCTCGAGCACGAGACGGTCACCCTGCACGTCGGCCTCGACACGTTCCGTCCGCTGACGACCGAGACGGTCGAGGAGCACCCGATCCACGGCGAGCGCTACCGCGTGCGAGAGGCGGGGTGGGCCCGGATCGAGGCCGCCGAGCGGGTCCTGGCCGTGGGCACGACGACGACGCGGGTGCTCGAGACGCTCGCCCGTGGCGGGCCGCTCGAGGGTCGCACCGACCTCTTCATCACGCCCGGCTTCGGCTTCCGCCGCGTGGACGCGCTCCTGACGAACTTCCACCTCCCGCGGACGACGCTCCTCGCCCTCGTGATGGCGTTCGCGGGCGTCGACGCGACGCGGGAGCTCTACGCGCTCGCGATCCGCGAGCGGTACCGCTTCTACTCGTTCGGCGACGCGATGCTCGTGCTCTGAGCCCACGGCCGGTCCGGACGGCCCGGCACGCCCCACCGACGACCGCCGCCAGCGGCACGGCGTTTCCCGCACGGCAATGCTTTCTTGCCGCCGTCGGAGGCGGAGTCGTACGATGGCCGGGATACCGACGAGCCGGGGGTTGCAGCATGTCCGAGAAGATGTGGGGCTCCGAGCCGTTCTGGGGACTCGGCTACGACTGGGATCCGGACTGGATCCTCACCGACCGGCAGCAGGAGCTCCGCGCGACGCTGATCGAGCTCTGCGAGAAGGAGATGCGCGCGAACGCGAAGCGCTCCGACGACGAGCTCCTCTTCCCGCGCCGCAATCTCGAGCTGCTCGGCGAGCACGGCTTCCTGGGGTTGACCGTGCCCGAGGAGTACGGCGGCCTCGGCGAGAACCACGTCGCGTTCTCCATGGCGTGCGAGACGATCGCACGGTACGGCTGCGCGTCGACGGCGATGTGTTACGTCATGCACGTCGGCGCGGTGCAGGCGATCATGCTCCGCCCGACGCCCGAGCTGGTCGACAAGTACATCCGGCCCCTCAGCACCGGGGTGATCGGCACGCTGTCCTACTCCGATCCCGAGACGGGATCGCACTTCTGGTACCCGATCTCGTCGAAGGCGGAGCGCTCGAACGGCGGCTACCGGGTCACGAAGAAGGCCTCCTGGACCACGTCGGGCGGCTTCGCCGACTTCTACGTCGTCCAGACCACGAGCCCCGAGTTCAAGGGCTACGACGACCTCTCCGTCTTCGTGATCGACAAGGAGCACTGCGAGGCGCAGCCCTCGCTGTGGGACGCCCTCGGGCTCCGCGGGAACCAGTCCGGCGCGATCGCGTTCAACGACGTCGAGATCCCGGGGGCGCAGATCGTCGGCCCGGAGGGGGACGGTGCGACCTCCAACGACGAGGCCGTCGACCCCTGGTTCCTCATCGGCTCGTCGTCGGTGTGGAACGGCCTCGCGCTCGGGGCGATCGACATCGCGAAGCGCCATACGACCCGCAAGAAGCACGTCGACGTCGGGATGCGCGTCGCGGACTACCCGACCATCCAGGACTACGTCGGGCAGGCCGTCATGGAGACGAACGCGTCGCGGCTGTTCGTGCTCTCGGTCGCGCAGGCGTTCGACGGCGCGACGGAGAACAACACCGTCGTCCTCGAGCCGGGCGTGCTCGCGCGCGGCAACTTCCTCCACTGGGCGTGGCAGATCAAGTTCGTCGCTGCCCAGAACACGGCGACGGTCGTCGACAAGATGCTGCACGCCTGCGGCGGCTCCGGCTACAAGCGCGACATGGAGCTCGAGCGCTATGTCCGCGACGCGAAGGCGGGCTGGGTGATGGGCCCGACGAACGAGGTGCTGAGGCAGTTCGTCGGCAAGGCCGTGCTGCTCGGCTTCGAGTCGCTCGACTACTGGAACCAGTCGTACAACCGCCGCGCCGTCGAGAACGAGGTCAAGAAGCTCGACGCCGCCGGCAAGCGGGAGCTCGCCGAGCAGCTGGTCGCCGAGGCCGAGGCCCAGGAGGCGAAGGAACCGGCGAAGGCGTAGTCGTGGCTGCTGCCGCCCGCCCGCGCCTGCTCGTCCCGGGGCTCGTCCCGCGTGACCCCGGACGCGAGCGCCATCGCGTCCGGCGCGGCGCGGCGACGGCGATCCTGCTCGAACCGGACGACCGGCTCACGGTTCGCGACCTCGACGGCGGCCAGCGCGCCGAGCTCACCGCCCTTGGCGTCGGCACCGACGGCTTCGACGGCCTCGGCGTGGCGCCCGACGGTGACGCGACGATCCTCCGGTCGCTCGTCGGATCGAGCGAGCACGGTGCCGCCGACGTCGTCGCAGCGGTCGTCGCACGCGGTGCCGACCCGACGCGCGCGAAGGCGGCGCTGCTCTTCGGGCCCTCGACCCCGCCGGGCGCGGAGACGACGCTCCGGGCGGAGCGGCCTCTGCTCGTCGTCGTCGGCGCCCCGGCGTCCGGAGAGGAGGTCGTCGACGGCGGCGTCCCCGCCTCCGACCTCGAGCTCGAGATCGCCCGGGCGCGGCCGCTGGAGGAGCTCGAGCCGCGCCTTCCGGCGCCGCTCGCCGACCCGCGGCTCGACTTCCAGGTCGACCGTGCCTCGGCGCTCGCCTACGAGGTGCGGGCGGGCGAGTACGTCCAGATCATCGACGTCCAGGGACGTCAGTGCTCCGACTTCCTCGCCTTCAGCGCCGGGAAGCTGCAGGCGGGCAAGGAGCGCGGGCTCGACTCGACCGCCACGCGGTCGTTGATGGGAAGCGCGTACCCGCAGCCCGGCCTGTACTCGAAGTTCTTCGACCACGACCTGGAGGCGCTCGTCGAGGTCGTGCGCGACACGGTCGGGCGGCACGACACCTTCGGGCTCGCGTGCACGGCGAAGTACTACGAGGACATGGGCTATTTCGGCCACGTCAATTGCTCCGACAACTTCAACGACGAGCTCACGCCGTACACGATCGAGCCGCGGAGGGGCTGGCCGGCGATCAACTTCTTCTACAACACGGCCTTCGACGCGCACAACGCGTACGTCCTCGACGAGCCGTGGTCGCGGCCGGGGGACTACGTCCTGCTGCGCGCCGCGACCGACCTCGTCTGCCTCTCGAGCGCGTGCCCGGACGACATCGACGCCGCGAACGGCTGGAGCCCGACGGAGGTCCACGTCCGCGTTTATCCGGCCGGGGAGCGGTTCTCCGCGGCGATCGCCCACCGCGTCCTGCCCCACTCGGAGCCGAAGCTGACGCGCGAGACCGGCTTCCACTCGCGCACGTCGGAGCTGACCTCGCGGTTCGCCGAGTACAACGGCTACTGGCTGCCGACGTCCTACGACAACCATGGCGCCGTCGACGAGTACTGGGCGTGCCGCGAGCGGGCCGCGATCATGGATCTCTCCCCGCTCCGGAAGTTCGAGGTGCTCGGGCCGGACGCCGAGACGCTCCTCCAGGCGACGGTGACGCGGGATATCCGCCGGCTCGCGGACGGACAGGTGGTCTACACGGCCATGTGCAACGAGACGGGCGGGATGCTCGACGACGGGACGGTCTTCCGGCTCGGCGCCGACAACTTCCGCTGGGTCGGCGGCTCGGAGTACGGCGGCGTCTGGCTCCGCGAGCAGGCCGAACGGCTCGGGCTCCGCGTGTGGGTCAAGGAGTCGACGGACGACCTCTCGAACGTCGCCGTCCAGGGGCCGCTCTCGCGCGAGATCCTCTCCGAGATCGTCTGGACGTCGCCGGCGCAGACGCCGTTCGCCGAGCTCCGCTGGTTCCGCTTCTCGGTCGCGCGGCTCGACGGGCCGACGGGGATCCCGCTCGTCGCCTCCCGCACCGGCTACTCGGGCGAGCTCGGCTACGAGCTCTTCTGCCACCCGACGGACGCGCCAGCGCTGTGGGACCGCGTCCTCGAGGTCGGGTCGCCCCGCGGGCTGACCCCGCTCGGCCTCGACGCGCTCGACATGCTGCGGATCGAGGCGGGGCTCATCTTCGCCGGCTACGAGTTCGACGACCAGGTGGACCCGTTCGAGGCGGGGATCGGCTTCACCGTGCCCGAGGACAAGGCGGACGACTTCGTCGGGCGCGAGGCGCTCGCCGAGCGCAGAGCGCACCCGCAGCGGCGCCTCGTCGGCCTCGAGCTCGAGGGCAACGAGACCGCCGAGCACGGCGACTGCGTCCACGTCGGCCGCTCGCAGGTCGGGGTGGTCACGTCGGGGACGCGCGCGCCCGTGCTCAAGAAGAACGTCGCCCTGTGCCGCATGGCCGTCCAGCACGCCGAGCCCGGGACCGAGGTCGAGGTCGGAAAGCTCGACGGCCACCAGAAGCGGATTCCCGCGACCGTCGTCCGCTTCCCGTTCTACGACCCCGAGAAGACGCGGCCGCGCTCGTGACGGCGACCGTCGAGGCCCTCACGCCGGAGCAGGTCGAGTCGTTCGAGCGCGAGGGCTTCCTCGTCGTCGAGGAGGGTCTCATCTCCGACCGGGCGCTCGAGCTCCTGCGCGAGCGCTACGAGGGGATCTTCGACGGCGAGTACGAGACAGGGATCAGGCCGGACGAGGTCAACTGGGTTCCCGGCCGCGACCCCGAGGACCGCACGCGGCAGATCTGCAACGGGTGGAAGGCGGACGAGACGATCGCGGCACAGGTGCTCCACGAGCGCATCGGACGGCTCGGGGGGCAGCTGTCGGGCTGGTCCGGAACCCGCATGCTCCAGGACAACGTCCTCTGGAAGCCGCCCGGGACGAAGGCGATCGGCTTTCACCAGGACGCGTCGTACGCCGGCTACCTCGTGCCGCCGTTGATGCTCACCTGCTGGCTCTCGCTCCACGACACGACCGCCGACGCCGGTCCCGTGGCGTACGTCCCGGGCTCCCATCGCTGGCCCGTCTCGCCGCCCGAGCGCTCGCAGTTCCATGCCCCCGAGGACTGGCTTGCTCCGGCGCGCTCTGCCGCACCGGAAGGCACGGAGGTGGAGACGGTGCCGGTCGTCGTGAAGGCGGGCGGCGGTTCGTTCCACCACGGCCTCTGCTGGCACGGCTCGGCGCCGAACGAGAACGCCTCGGTGGCGCGGATGGCGCTCGTGTCGCACATGATCCCGGCCGAGGTGCGCTTCCACCACGAGAATGTCGACCTCAACTACTCGCGCTACCGCAAGCGCGGCGACCTCTCGCTCGACGAGTCGTTCTTCCCCGTCATGTGGCACCAGACGGGCTACCGGACGCCCTGGCTCGCCGAGCTTCCCGCGATCGACTGATCGTCTACGCGGTCTCGCGGAACCGGCTCGCGAGCACCTCGATGAGCGCCATGGCGGCGCGCGAGTCCGCCTCGAGCGCGGCGATGACGGCGTCCCGTGGTACGCGGAGCGTCCGGACGGCGCCCTCGGCGTGGACGTTTGCGGTGCGGGGGCCGCCCGCGAGCACCTCGATCTCGCCGACGAGGTCGCCGCGGCCGATCTGCGTCACCCGTCCGGGGCGCTCGATCCGAACCGTGCCCTCGAGCACCAGGAAGAGCGCGTCCGCCCGCTCGCCGAGACGCATCACGGTCTGGCCGTCCGCGAAGGTCACCTCCTCGCCGCGCTCGAGCAGCGGGTCGAGTAGTTCCTTCGGGAGTGGGGAGAACCCTTCCTCGTGCGAGATGCGCTCGTAGCGCCCGCCGTGGAAGAGCAGCGGCCTGCCCTCGCCGTAGCGGGCGTACTCGACCTGCCCGAGGAAGAGCGAGTGGTCGCCGCCCCAGTACGAGCGGACGACCCGGGCGACGAGGTGCGCGAGCGCGCCGTCGACTAGCGGGGTGTCGCGGACGGTGACGAAGCGCGGCTCGAGGAGCTCGTCGCCGGCCCGCCCGGCGAACCGGTCGGAGAGGTCCGCCTGCCCGTCGGCGAGGACGCTCACGCCGTAGCGCGTCCCCTCGTGGAGCATCGAGGAGAGCCTCGCGCGCCGCTCGAGCGAGATGAGGACGAGCGGGGGGGAGAGCGAGACGGACATGAAGGCGTTCGCCGTCATCCCGTGCACCTGGTCCCCCCGCAGCGTCGTCAGCACCGTGACGCCGGTCGCGAACATGCCCAGGGTGCGCCGGAACGCGATCGCGGGGTCGCCCGCGAGCTCGCCGATGTCGAGCGTCTCCGTGTCGGGCACGTCGTCGAACTGCGTGCCGCCGGACAGGCCCGCCCCCGTCGTGAGCGGGACGTCGAACTCCTCGGGGAGCGATGTGGGGCCCACGGCGCGATTCTCGCACCAGAACGCGATTCGGACCGGAGTCTCGTGCCGCCGCGGGGCTCCCGTGCGTCCTCGTTCGCCGTATCGCCTGCGGTACCGTGCCGCGGATGCTCGCGCCGCGCGCAGCACGCAGGCCATGAGCTTCACCCTGGAGGCGACGGACGGCGCGGCCCGGGCCGGCGTCCTCCGCACCGCCCACGGCGAGATCCCGACACCGGCGTTCATGCCGGTCGGCACCAAGGCGACCGTCAAGAGCCTCCACCCGGACGAGGTGCGCGAGGTCGGGGCCCACGTGATCCTCGGGAACACGTACCACCTGCACCTGCGGCCCGGGGAGGACGTGATCGAAGAGCTCGGCGGGCTCCATGCGTTCTCCGGCTGGGACGGCCCGATCCTCACCGACTCGGGCGGCTTCCAGGTCTTCTCGCTGCGCGACACGCTGCTCGCGGTGGACGACGACGGGGTCACCTTTCGCTCGGTCTACGACGGGAGCGCCGAGCGCCTGACGCCGGAAGGAGTCGCCGAGATCCAGCGCCGACTCGGCTCCGACATCGCGATGTGCCTCGACATCTGCCCGCCCGCCGACTCGTCGCGCATCGACCACGCGGAGGCGGCCAGGCGAACGCAGCTCTGGGCGGAGCGGCAGGTCGAGGCGCCCCGGGCGCCCGGCCAGCTCCGCTTCGGCATCGCGCAGGGCGGGACCGATCCGGAGCTCCGCGCGCGCTCGATCGAGGGGGTCGTCGCGCTGCCGTTCGACGGCTTCGCCCTGGGCGGCCTCGCCGTAGGCGAGAGCCGCGAGGAGATGCTCGACACCGTCGGCTGGGCGGCTCCAGCGCTTCCCGCCGAGCGGCCCCGCTACTTCATGGGCATCGGCGACGCAGAGGGGATCCTCGAGGTGGTCGCGCGGGGCATCGACATGTTCGACTGCGTCCTCCCGACCCGCACCGCCCGGACGGGCTCCGCGCTCACCGCCCAGGGGCGCCTGAACCTCCGGAACGCGCGCTACGCACGCGATCCGCGGCCACTCGAGGACGGTTGCGGCTGCCCGGCGTGCGATCGGTTCACGCGCGCGTTCGTGCGCCACCTCCTGAGCCAGCAGGAGATCCTCGGGCTGCGGCTCCTCACGCTGCATAATCTGTGGTTCACGTTGAGACTGACCGCCGGCGCGCGGGATGCGATCACGCGCGGCGCGTTCGACGCCTACCGGCGCGACGTGCTCGCCTCGCTTTCCGGCGGCCCGAAGGAGGAACCTTGGCAAGCCTGATCCTGCTCCTCGCGATGTTCGTTCTGCTCTGGGTGCTCCTGATCCGCCCACAGCGCCAGCGCCAGCAGAAGCAGCAGCACCTGCTCTCGTCCGTCGAGCCCGGCGACGAGGTGCTCACCGTCGGCGGCCTCTACGGGATCGTCCGCGACATCGACGAGGAGGACGACCTGATCGTCGAGATCGCCGAGGGCATCCAGGTGCGGATCGCGCGGCGGGCCGTGGGAGGCGTCGTGAAGCCCGAAGACGAGGACGACGAGCTGGACGAGGACCTCGAAGTGCCCTCGGAGGCCCTGGAACATGAAGACGGTGTTGTCCTCTCCGAAGATTCCGTGAGCGAGGAGGCCCCGGAGGACACCGCAGCACTCGACCGCCGCTAACCTGACCGCCCGCACATGACCCGCCGCGCAGCAACCATCGTCGTCGCGCTCGTCCTCGCGGCCCTTGTCGGGGTCGGGCTGCTCGCCATCCCCGGGTCACCGTTCGAGCAGCGCCCGACGCTCGGGCTGGACCTCCAGGGCGGCCTCGAGGTGACGCTACAGGCCGTGCCGCCGCGCGACCGGGAGCTGACGAAGGAAGACCTCGATCGCTCCGTCTCGATCATGCGCGACCGGGTCGACAAGCTCGGCGTCTCCGAGCCGGAGATCCGGACGCAGGGCGACGACCAGATCTCGATCCAGCTGCCGGGCGTCAAGGACCCGGCCGCGGCCGCGGCGATCATCGGCAAGACGGCACAGCTCGAGCTCTTCGACCTTCAGGCCAACCTCGTTGCGCCGTCGATCGACGCCAGGACGAGGCAGCCGATCGCGACGCCGAAGCTCTACGACCTCCTCGCGGGCCAGCAGTCCCTCGCCGAGAAGGGCGAGCCGGACACGTACTACGTCTTCGAGACGAAGGGCAAGAAGCTCGTCCGTGGCCCCGTCAACTCGAAGGAGGCTGCGCTTGCGAAGTGGGACGGAAAGCTTCCGCCCGGGCACAAGCTGTTCGCGGTGCCCCCCGACACGGTGGTCGTGAGCTGCGGTATCGGCGAGGAGAGCTGCCCAGGCGTCGGCGAGCTCAACCCGACGAGCAACAACTGGTACCTCTTCCGCTACACCCCGCCCGAGGTGCCCGAGATGACGGGCGAGGATCTCGACCTCAGCGGGACCCGGCAGGACTTCGACACGCGCACGGGCGAGCCGATCGTCCTGATGGACTTCACCGACAAGGGCTCGGACAAGTTCGAAGACATCACCCGCGAGATCGCACAACGGGGAAAGCTTCTCTACAACACCGTCGGCGGAGGCCAGGGCGACTACCAGAACTGGCTGCAGAGCTTCGCGATCGTGCTCGACCGCGAGATCAAGTCGTATCCGACGATCGACTTCGAGGAGTACCCGGGCGGCATCACCGGGTCGAACGGCGCGCAGATCTCCGGCATCGGGGACATCGGAGACGCGAAGGACCTCGCGCTGGTGCTGCAGACCGGCGCACTCCCGGTCGAGTTCCGCACCCTCGACCAGACCGCCATCTCCGCGACGCTCGGGAAGGACTCGCTCGAAGAGGCCAAGACGGCCGCCCTCGTCGGCTTGCTCGCCGTCGCGATCTTCCTGCTCGTCTTCTATCGCTTCCTCGGCGTCGTCGCCGTCGTCGGCCTCGGCATCTACGCGGCGATCCTCTACGCCGCGATCCTCATCTTCAACGTCACGATGACGCTGCCGGGCATCGCGGGCCTCGTCCTGACGCTCGGCGTCGCAGCGGACGCGAACATCGTCATCTTCGAACGCATCAAGGAAGAGGTGCGCGCCGGTAGATCCGTACGTGCGGCCATCCAGACGGGCTACACGAAGGGCTTCGCGACCATCGTCGACGCCAACGTCGTCACCATGATCACGGCATTGGTGCTGTTCGCGGTCGCGACGGCGAGCGTGCGCGGCTTCGCGTTGATGCTCCTCGTCGGTACGGCGATCTCGATGCTGACGGCGGTCGTCGCGACGCGGGCGCTCCTCGCAGTCCTCGCGGGCATGAAGCTGCTCGACAGCCCTCGGGTGATGGGCGCCGCCGGCGGCGGGATCCCGCGCTGGCTCAGGCTGGACTACATCGGTCGCAGAAACACGTGGTTCGCGATCTCCGGGATCGTCGTGGTCATCGCAGTCGGCGCGATCGCGATCAAGGGCCTGAACCTCGGAATCGACTTCAAGGGTGGCACCCAGATCGCGTTCGAGACGCCCGCGCCTGTCTCGCTCGACGAGGTGCGCAGCGAGGCGGCACGGATCGGCGAGGCGAGCGCGCAGATCCAGGGCCGCGGCGCCGCGACCGGGGGAGACGCGTATCGCAGCTTCACGGTTCGCACCGAGTCGCTGACGGCGAGTGAGGTACAGGGGCTCCAGGCAAACCTCACGAACGCCGTGCAGGCCGAGGCGTTCGGGGTGAAGAACGTCTCGGCGAGCTTCGGACGTCAGATCGCACGGGGCGCAATCCTCGCGATCATCGTGTCGCTGCTGCTGATCGTCGGCTACATCTCGCTCCGGTTCCAGTGGAAGTTCGCGGCGCCGGTGCTCGTCGCCCTCGCGCACGACGTGCTCATCACGATCGGCATCTACGCGCTCCTCGGCCGGGAGGTGACGACCGCCACGGTCGCCGCGGTGCTCACGGTACTCGGGTACTCGATCTACGACACGATCATCATCTTCGACCGTATCCGCGAGAACATGCCGCTGATGAAGCGCGCGCCGTTCCGAGTCATCGGGAACGTCTCGCTCTGGGAGACGATCCCGCGTTCGCTGGCCACGACGTTCATCACGCTCGTGCCGATCGTCTCGCTCTGGCTGTTCGGCGGCGACACGCTGAAGGACTTCGCGTTCGCGCTGCTCGTGGGCATCGGGGCCGGGGCATACTCGTCGATCTTCATCGCCGCGCCGCTTCTCGCGATGTTCAAGGAGCGCGAGCCGGAGTACGCACGGCGTCGCGAGGACGAGGGTGCGGTCGAAGTGTCGGTCGGCGGCGTCCTGCTCGAGACGCCGGTGGCCGCAGCCGCGGCTCCTGCACCCGCCCCGCCCGCGTCGGTGGAGGCGCCCGTCACGGCATCGAGCTCGGCGGCCCGCGAGCGCAGGCAACAGCGCCGCAGCGGCCGCAGGCCGCACGGCCGCGCACGCTGACCTTCCGGCCTCCTACACTTGGAGCATGAGCGCCCAGGCTGACGACGGGCCGCGGCCCGTCTCCGAGCTCCTGCTCGCAGGCATCGGCTTCGCGACGCTCGGCCTCGAGGCGGGCGAGGAGCTCGCGGACGACCTCGCTCGCCGGGTCGGTGCCGATCGCGACGCGATGCGCAGCGCGGTCCGCGACACGCTGCAGGCGTGGCGCACCGAGGCCGAGCGGCTCGGCGTGCGCCGCGACGAGGCGCTCGAGCGGGCACTTGCGAAGGCAGGCCTGGCACGCCGCGAGGAGATGGACGACCTCGCGCTCCGGGTCGCGCAGCTCGAGCACCGGATCCGGCTTCTCGAGCACGACCCCGCCAAGGTCGCGCACTGAGAGTGCCCCTTCATGCGATGCACTCCAGGTCCCCCGCGCGCGATGAGCGGCGCCACGCGTCGTCCTCGGTCGCCCCGATATTTCCGGATATCGGGGCTCCCTGCGTCCTAGCCTGGCTTGCTCCTCGCACCCGAGGAACGAGGCCGCATCACCTGAAGGGGCACTAGCCGCCCGTGGCTGCCGAGTCCCAGCGCAGCCTCGGCCGGATGACGGAGATCGGCCGCGTTGCGACCCGGCACGGCTTCGGCTACCTCCTCGATCGCCGCCGCGCGACCGACGGCGAGCCCGACGCCGACCGCGGCCGCCGCCTGCGGGAGATGCTCGACGAGCTCGGCCCGACGTTCGTGAAGTTCGGCCAGCTTCTCTCGACGAGGCCGGACATCGTCCCGCCGGACGTGATCACCGAGCTCCGGAAGCTGCAGGACGACGTGACCCCGTTCCCGATGGAAGACGTCGAGCGGGTCGTCCACGAGGAGCTCGGCCTCTCGGTCGAGCGCGCCTTCGTGGATTTCGACGAGCGGCCCATCGCGGCCGCCTCGATCGGGCAGGTGCACCGCGCGACGCTGCCCACCGGAGTCGACGTCGTCGTCAAGGTGCAGCGTCCGTCGGCGCCGCGGCAGATCGACTCGGATCTTCGCCTGATGGCCTCCGCCGCCGGCTTCGTGCGCGAGCGGGTACGGCAGCTCGACTTCATCGACACGGGAGAGCTCGTCGACGAGTTCGGGCGCTCGATCCGCCAGGAGCTGGACTACCAGCAGGAGGCCCGCAATGCCGAGGCCTTTCGCAGGAACTTTGCGGGCGAGGAGCGCGTCGCGGTCCCGCGCGTCTGGTGGCGATACACCACCGGCCGCCTCCTCACGTTGGAGCGGCTCGAGGGAACGCACATCCGCGACCTCGAGCTCGAGTCGTGGTCGGACGAGGAGCGCCGTGACCTTGCCTACCGCCTCACGGACGCGTGGATGACGATGATCTTCCGCCACGCGTTCTTCCACGGCGACCCACACCCCGCCAACATCCTTCACCTGGACGACGGCCGTCTCGGGCTGGTCGACTTCGGGCTTGTCGGCCGGCTGACCGATGCCGACATGTCCCGCCTCACCCGTCTCTTCGTCGACGCGGCAACCGAGAACGTCTCGGCGCTTCCCCGCCGGCTCGCGGACCTCGGCGTGCGGTACTCGCGCGACCGCGAGGACGAGCTGCGCTCGCGGCTCGAGGAGCTCTACTACCGCTACTACGGCGCGCGGCTCTCGGACATCGACCCGATCGAGGCGATCCGCGAGGGGCTCACCCTCATCTATGCGATGAACCTGCGGCTCCCGACGCGGTTCGTGATCCTCGACAAGGCGATCGCCACGCTCGGCTCGGTCGCGGCCGAGGTCTATCCCGACTTCAACGTGTTCGAGGTCGCCCGCCCGTACGCGAAGCAGCTCATCGCCGACCGGGTGTCGCCGAAGCGGCTCGCGCTTCGGGCGAGGCAGGAGGTGCAGGACATCGCCGAGATCGCGCTCGAGGTGCCGCGCCAAGTGCACGACGTGCTCAACGAGCTCCGGGACGGTGAGCTGCAGGTGCGAATCTCGAACCCGGGCATCGACGACCTCGCCCACCACATCGACGTCTCGGTGAACCGCATCGCGGTGGCTCTCGTGATCCTCGGCGGGCTTCTCGGGTCGTCCGTGATCGGCGTGCTCGCGGAGGACGGCCCGCACTTCCTCGGGCTCCACCTCCTGTCCGTCGTCGGCTTCGTCATCTCCGGCGCGTTCGGCCTCTGGCTGCTCTGGGGCGTGATGAAGAGCGGGAGGCTCTGATTCTGCTCGCCGGGCAGGATTCGGCAGGACGTCGAATCCCGCGGCTTGATCCGACGGCGGTACTCATCTGGCGATGAGCCGTGGTCTGGTGCAGGACGAGTGGGGCGACCGGGGCCGCGGGTACCTGAACACCGCCTCGTACGGGCTGCCGCCGCAACGGGCATTCGACAGGCTGCAGGCGGCGCTCGGCGACTGGCGCATCGGCGCGACGAGCTGGGAGCCGTGGGCAGACGCCGCAGACGAGGCGCGTGGGCTGTTCGCGCGCCTCGTCCGGGCCGCTCCGGAGGACGTCGCGCTCGGAAGCACGGTGTCGCAGCTCGTGTCCCATCTGGCGACCGCGCTCCCGGACGGCGCCAGGATCCTCGTGCCCGACATCGAGTTCACGTCGATCCTGTTCCCGTGGCTGGTGCAGGAACGGCGAGGCGTGGACGTCCGGTACGTCCCGCCGAGTCGACTCGTCGACGAGATCGACGGGAGCACCGATCTCGTCGTCTTCAGCGCCGTCCAGTCGGCGACGGGAGAGGTCGCCGACGTCGCGGAGGTCGCCCGCGTCGCTCGGCACCACGGCACGCTCGTCGTCGTCGACGCGACCCAGGGTGCGGGCTGGCTGCCGCTCGACGCCGCACATGCCGACCTCCTCGTCTGCGCGGCGTACAAGTGGCTCCTCGCGCCGCGCGGCGCGGCGTTCATGGTCGTCGGTCCGCGGCTCGACGAGCGGCTGGAGCCGGTGATGGCCAACTGGTGGGCGACGGCCGACTACCGGAACGGGTACTACGGCCCGCCGCTCCGGCTCGACGAGACCGCGCGGCGCTTCGACATCTCACCCGCGTGGTTCTCATGGGTGGGCGGCGCGACCGCGCTCGAGACCCTGCTCGAGATCGGCATCGGGGTGATCCACGACCACGACGTGCGGCTCGCCAACCGCTTCCGTGAGGCGATGGGCCTCGATCTCTCGAACAGCGCGATCGTCCCCGTGGAGGCCGACGGAGCCGCCGAACGGCTCGCGGGGGCCGGGGTGCGCGCCGCCGTGCGGGCGGGGAACGCCCGGCTCTCCTTCCACGTCTACAACACGGACGACGATGTCGACGCAGCCGTGACGGCGCTCAGGGGATAGGCAGCGACTCGACGACGCCGCTGACGGTCAGGCCGGGCTGCGGGCCGCCGGCGATCACCCAGACGCGGCCGCCGAACGCGACGACGCCAAGGCCGTGGCGCGGGGTGGGGAGGTCCGGCAGTGCCGTCCACCTGCGTGCGCCGGGGCGGAGCGCCCAGACCGTTCTGTTCGTGCCGGCCGGCGACTCGCCGCCCACGGAGACGATGCGCCCGGCGACGGCGGCCGCGCCGGTGCCGCCGCGGGGATCGGGCAGGTCGGGGAGGCGCGACCAGCGGCTCGTCCTCGGGTCGAACGCCTCCACGGCAGCGAGGTTCGTGTCGTACCCGGCGAGCCGGCCACCGATCGCGAAGACACGACCCGCGAGCGCGGTCGCGGCGAGGTGCTCGCGCGGTCGCGGCCCGGGCACCGTGCGCCAGCGGAGCGTGCGGAGGTCGAGCGACAGCGCGCGTGTCGCCAGCCCCGAGCGCGTGCGTCCGCCGACGACCCACACGCGGCCGTCCGACGTCGCGGCCGCGGCCGCCGCTGCGCGCTCCTCGGGCGGCGCGGGCAGGCTCCGCCAACGGCGACCGTCGTAGAGGAACGCCGCACGGAGGGGCTGGCGATCATCGGCGTAGCCGCCCACCACGACCACCCGACCGCGCCACGACGCGGCCGCGGCGTGATCCACGGACACGGGGAGGTCGGGAAGGCGCGTCCACGCGTCGCGTCCCGGGTCGTAGGAGTCCACGCGCCGCGAGTTGCCGCCGTTCGCGAGGAAGCCGCCGACGACCACGATCCGCGATCCGAGCACCGCCGCCGCCACCTCCGTCCGCGGCTCGGGAAGCGGTGAGCCCGCGACCCACGACGCGGTCGCAGACGCGAGCGCGGCTACCGCGATGACGGCCCGAGCCACCGGAGGAGCTCCTCGTTCACGCGTTCGGGCACCTCGTTCTGGACGAAGTGGCCCGCATCGTCGATGAAGATCACCTCCGGAACGTTGCCGTCTGCCAGCACGTTGCGCAAGGCGTCGGGTGAGACGAGCTCCCGCTCGAGGAAGCGATCCTCGACGCCCCACAGGATCAGGGTCGGCGCCGCGACACGCGGCGACGGCCTGCGACCTCGCCGCCGGAGCGACCTGCGGAACGCCGCCCGGTACCAGTCGATCGCCGCCTTCGCCCGGCCCGGCCGCGCGAACGCCGCACGGTAGGCGTCGAGCTCCTCCTGCGGCCACACGCCCTTGCGGTGCGAGCCGCCGACGAGGGCGCGCGCGACGACCGCGGCACCGTCCTTCGCCATTCGCCGCTCGGGCAGCCACGGCACCTGGAAGAGGAAGATGTAGCGCGACTTCCTCCGCTGCGCCCGCGAGTGCCTGAGCGCGTGCGCGAGCGCCGATGCGGGAGGGCAGTTCAGCGCGACGAGCCGCTCCACGACCTCGGGCGCGAGTGCCGCGACGGCCCAGGCGACCGCGCCGCCCCAGTCGTGCCCGACGACGACCGCCCGGTCACGGCCGAGCGCGGCGATCAGGCCGGTCACGTCCCGTACGAGCGTCCCGACGTCGTACGGGCCACGAAGCTCCGTGTTGCCGTACCCGCGCATGTCGGGCGCGACCGCGCGGTACCCCGCGGCGCCGAGGGCGGGCAGCTGGTGGCGCCACGACCGGGCGAGCTCGGGGAACCCGTGCAGGAGGAGGACGAGCGGGCCGTCGGACGGGCCTGCCGCCAGCGCGTGGAACCGGAGGCCGTTGGCTGTCAGCGCGAGCGCCTCGATTCGTGGCTCGTCCGGACGCATGTGGGGCAATCGTCACACAACCGGCGCAATGGACATCTGGTGCCGCGCAGCGCGTCGCTCTAGCGTCGCAGCGTGGCCGCCAACGCCGTCCTCCTCGCCGAGCACGAGCAGGGATCGAGGGAGTACCTCGATCGGCAACTGCGTGCGGACGGCTTCACGGTCTTCGAGGCGGCGTGGACCGCGCGCGCGCTCGACCTCGCAGAGCGCCTGCATCCCGACCTCGTCATCGCCGGCGAGCCCGACCTCTGCCGGCGCCTGCGGGCCGGCGAGCCCGGGCGATCGTGGGACCGGAACGTGCCGGTGATCGTCTTGACCGACCCGGGCGCCGAGCCGATCGTCCGTGTCCGCGCGCTCGAGAGCGGTGCCGACGACGCCGTCCCCCGTGACATCTACCTCGAGCTCCTCGCGCGTGTCCGGGCACTCCTCCGGCGGTCGACGATCGGGCAGGCAGACGTCGTGGAGGCGGGGCCGCTCGTCGTCGATCATCGCGCGCGCCAGGTACGCGTGGGCGAGATCCCCGTCAGGCTCTCGGGTCGCGAGTACGAGCTCGCGGCCAAGCTGGCGAGCGACCCGCGTCGGGTGTTCACCAAGACGGAGCTCCTCCGCGACATCTGGGGCATCCGCGGGAACGGCATCCGCACGCGCACCGTCGACTCGCATGCCTCGCGGCTGCGACGGAAGCTCGAGGCCGTCGGGGCCGACGGGCTCGTCGTCAACCAGTGGGGCGTGGGCTACCGGCTGCTGGCATAGCGCGCATCACAGGATCGCGCCCTCGAGTCGCAGCAGGCGCTCCTTCCGCTCGAGGCCGCCGCCGTAGCCGACGAGGCTGCCCGACGCGCCGACGATGCGATGGCACGGGAGAACGATCGGGATCGGGTTTCGGTTCATGACCATCCCGACCGCACGGGCGGCGCGCGGATTCCCGGCGCGCGTCGCGAGGTCGCCGTAGGTCGCCGTGTGACCGTACGGCACGCGCGCGAGCTCGTCGAGGACGGCGACTGCGAACGGCGCCTGGCCCCGGAGGTCGAGCTCGAGGTCGAAGATCCTGCGGCGCCCGGCGAAGTAGTCGTCGAGCTCGCGGCGGGTCTCGTCGAGCACGCGCGGGACGCGGAGGACGCGCGGGCCGGCGACCCGGGCGAGCCGCTCGAGCTCACGCTCGGGATCCGGGTCGTACGTGATCCGCGCCAGGCCGCGATCGGTGACCGCCGCGAGGAGCGGGCCGAGCTCGCTGTCGATGACGTCGTAGGCGGCATCGAGCATCCCGGCTCGGGCGGCGGCGTCGCGGAAGCGCCGGTCGAGATCGGTCGGAACGGTCACTGTGCCCTCCTTCGCAGCCGCCGGATCCCGGAGGACGTCGCCTGGCGGGCGGCGTCCGGGCTGGAGTCGAGCGCGGCGGCGATCTGCTCGTAGTCCAGGTCGTAGCCGTAGCGGAGAACAACCGCAGCCCGCTCCTTCGGGGGCAGCGTGTCGGTGAGGAACGCGAGCTCCTCGTACGCCGGCTGCCCGTCGAGGTGGGGGAGCTCGGGCAGCTCGTCGGTTGGATCGCCAGCGCGCCGATGGGCGTCGATCGCGACGCGCTCGGCGATGACCAGCACCCACGCCCGGAGGTGATCGGCATGGCGGAGGCGGTCGTACGCGCGCAGCGCGCGGAGGAACGTCTCCTGGAACGCGTCCTCGGCCCGCTCGCGGCCGAGCCGGCGCCGGAGGAGCCGGAGCACCTCGGCGGCATGCTCGGTGTAGAAGGACTCGAAGGGCGGGATCGTCGCCACGGCATCCATCATTCAGTGAAACGCTCGGGGTTGCCGTCGTGTGAGACGGGCGGCCGAACGGGCAGACTCCCTGCATGCGCGTCGCGGTCGTCGGGCACGTCGAGTGGATCCGGTTCGCGCGTGTCGAGCGGGTGCCGGCGGCGGGGGAGATCGCCCACTCGTTCGATCAGTGGGAGGAGGCGGGGGGCGGTGGGGGCGTCGCCGCCCTCCAGCTGGCGCTCCTCGCGGACGAGGCGCACCTCTTCACCGCACTCGGTGACGACGACCTCGGCCGACGCGCGAAAGCGGAGCTCGAGTCGCGCGGCGTCGTCGTGCACGACGCCACCGACGAGCGCCCGCAGCGCTGGGCGTTCACCCACGTCGACGACCGCAGAGAGCGCACGATCACGACGATCGGGCCAAAGACGCGCCCCCGCGGGCACGACGAACGGCTGCCATGGCACGAGCTGGCAACGATGGACGCGGTCTTCTTCGTGGCCGGTGACGCGGACGCCCTCGTCCACGCGCGCCGCGCGGGCGTCCTTACCGCGACGTCGCGCGAGCTCGAGGTTCTCAAGCGCGCCGCCGTCCCGCTCGACGCGTTGATCGGAAGCGGCAACGACGAGGCGGAGCGGTACCGCGCCGGCGAGCTCGACCCTGCCCCGGGGCTCGTCGTGACGACGTCGGGGTCGCTCGGCGGCTGGTTGCGCCCCGGTGGGCCGTTCACCGCAGCGTCGCCTCCCGGCGAGGTCGTGGACACGTACGGGGCGGGTGACAGCTTCGCGGCGGGCCTCACGTTCGCGCTCGCGTCGAGGCTCCCCGCTCAGGACGCGGTCGCCTTCGCAGCCCGCTGCGGCGCCGCCGCGCTCACCGGCCGCGGCGTCTCGCCGCGTCACGTCGGCCTCTAGGCCACCTTCCGAGCGGACACGCCACCCGTGGACGCCTGGCGTCGACATGCATGGACAGGGGTTGCCAAGTGGGTGAAAGTGGCGTAGAGTGGGGAACCGTGGAGGTCAGAGAGCGGATCGGCCCCGCGCGCGAACGATGTTCATCGGCACCTACGAGCACACGATCGACGAGAAGAGCCGGCTCACCCTGCCGGTCCGCTTCCGCGACGCGCTCGGTGACGGCGTCGTGCTCGCCCGGGGGCTCGACGGGAACGTCGCCGTGTATCCGCGGGAGACGTGGAAGGTGAGCGTCGAGGCGCGCATCTCCGTGCTCGACCCGCTCTCGCGCGAGGCGCGCGAGCTCCGCCGCTTCTTCTTCTCCGGCGCCGCCGCGGTCGACGTCGACCGCTCCGGTCGCATCCTCGTGCCCGCCACGCTCTGCCGCCACGCAGGCCTGGAGAAGGACGTGGTCGTGACCGGCAACTACGACCACCTCGAGCTCTGGAACCCACCCGCATGGGAGAAGCACCTGAACGCCGTCGAAGGGAGCGTCGAGCATGCTGCCGAACGTCTTGCAACGCACGGAAGCTGACCACATCCCCGTCCTCGCCGACGAGGTGCGCGAGCTCCTCGCCGTGCGTCCGGGCGAAACCGTCGTGGACGCGACGTTCGGTGCGGGCGGCCATGCCCGCCTGCTCGCGGAGGATCTCGCCGGCAGCGGCAAGCTCGTGGCGATCGACCGCGACCCCGGTGCAAAGACGTACTTCGACCGGTTCAAGGCGAGCGCCGGCGTGGACGTTCGCTTCCTCCGCGGCGACTTCGCGCTCGTGCTCTCCCAGCTCGCCGCGAACGACGTGAAGGCCGACGCGATCCTGCTCGACCTCGGCATCTCCTCGATGCAGATCGACCGGCCGGAGCGCGGCTTCTCGTACGCAACCGACGCACCGCTCGACATGAGGATGGACCCGTCGTCGGAGCCGACCGCCGCCGCGATCGTGAACACGTGGGACGAGCGCGAGCTCGTGACGATCTTCCGACGCTACGGCGAAGAGCGGTTCGCTGCGCCGATCGCGCGGGCGATCGTCCGGCGCAGGTCGGAGACGCCGTTCACGCGGACCGGCGAGCTCGTCGACGTGATCAAGCTCGCGATCCCGACGCCCGCGCGCTTCGGCGAGGGGCATCCGGCGAAACGTGTGTTCCAGGCCCTCCGGATCGCGGTCAACGACGAGCTCGGCGCGCTCGAAGCAGCCCTCCCTGCGACACTCGAGATGCTGCGCCCCGGTGGCCGGCTTGCGGTGATCTCGTTCCACTCGCTCGAGGACCGGATCGCGAAGCGGTTCATCGCCGGGCAGGCGAAGGGCTGCACGTGCCCGCCCGACTTCCCGATCTGCGTCTGCGGCAAGGAGCCGACGCTGCGGGCGCTGACGCGAAAGCCCATCCGGCCGTCCCAGCGCGAGGTCGATGAGAACCCACGGTCCGCATCCGCCCGTCTCCGTGGCGCGGTAAGGGCCTAGCCGCCGTGTCGACCATCGCCGAGGCACACGCAGTACCGCGTCGGGTAGTACGGCTCCCGCGCGCCGGGTTCGGCGGAGCAGTGGTCTGGATCGTCGTCGTCGGCCTGCTCCTCGCAGGCATCGTTGCGATCAACGTCCTGGTCCTGCGGCTCAACGTCGAGCTCGACGAGCTGCGGCGAAGCCGCGCCGAGCTGAAGGCAGAGATCGCCACGACCCGGGCCCAGCTCTCGAGCGCGTCCGCGAACGCCCGCATCGAGAGCGAGGCTGCGACGAAGCTCGGCCTCATCGCCGCCGATCCCAACGAGACGACCTACGTGCCGCTGAACCGGCCGTGAGCGAGCGGACGGCCAACTCGAGGATCCGCTTCCTCGTCCTGGGATTCGTCGTCGTGTTCGGCGTCGCCCTCGCCCGTGCCGCGTACGTGCAGGTCGTCGAGGGAAGCCGCTACGAGGGGATGGCGTCCCGCCAGCATCGCGAGACGATCGAGATCCCCGCAGCGCGGGGGACGATCTACGACCGCACGGGCGAGCCGCTCGCGATCGGGGAGCAGGCGACGACGGTCTACGCAGATCCCCGGACCGTGGTCGCGCCCATGAAGGCCGCCATCAAGGCGGGGGAGACGCTCGGCCTCGATCCGGACGAGCTCTACCCGGTGCTTCGCGACCGCACGAAGGGCTTCGTCTACGTCGAGCGGAAGGCGGACCCGGTCAAGGCGAAGGATCTCGAGCGACTCGGCGTCACGGGGTTCGGCTTCTACTCCGAGGAACGTCGGGCCTACCCGCAGGGACGCGTCGCTGCGCACGTGCTCGGCTTCGCGGGAACCGACAACGAGGGGCTCGACGGCCTCGAGCGCTCGCTCGACAAGACGCTCGCGGGGAAGCCGGGATACGAGATCGTCGTGCGCGATCCGCTCGGACGTGCGATCGACGTCGTCACCTCGCGCCGCGAGCGCCCGGGTCGGAACGTCGTCCTCACGCTCGACCACCAGCTCCAGGCGAGCGCGGAGCAGCTTCTGGCGAACGCCGTCCTCCGCTGGGGCGCGCGCGGCGCCACGGCGATCGTGATGGACCCACGAAGCGGCGCGATCCTCGCGATGGCGAACGCGCCGACGTTCGACGCAAACGGTTTCTCGTCGGCACCCGCCGACGCTCGGCGGAACCGCGCCGTCACCGACCTGTACGAGCCCGGCTCGACCTTCAAGATCGTCACCGTCGCAGCGGCGCTCGAGGACAACCTCGTTGCCCCCGACACGTCGTTCCGGCTCGCGCCGACGATCAAGGTCGCCGATCGGACGATCCGGGAGGCGCACACGCGCGGGACCCAGACGATGACCGTCCGGCAGATCCTCTCCGAGTCGTCGAACGTCGGGACGATCACGATCGCGCAGCGGCTCGGCGGGCCGGAGCTCGCGTCGTGGGTGGACCGGTTCGGCTTCGGGAAGCGCACGGGCGTCGACTTCCCCGGCGAGAGCCCGGGCCTGGTGCTGCCGTACGAGGACTGGTCTGGCTCGACGATCGGCACCGTGCCGATCGGGCAGGGCATCGCCGTGACGCCGCTCCAGATGGTCAGCGCGTACGCGGCGATCGGGAATGGCGGCGTGATCCCCCCGGCGCACCTGATCGCGAAGGTCGGCGGCAAGAAGGTGCGGCACGGCAAGGGCCGGCGGATCGTCTCCCGGCACACCGCAGACCGCATGACTGCGATGTTCCGCGACGTCGTCGTCGAGGGCACGGGCACCGAGGCCGCGATCCCCGGCTACACGGTCGCCGGCAAGACGGGGACCGCGAACAAGGCGGAGAACGGGCAGTACGTCTCCAAGTACGTCGCGTCCTTCGTCGGCCTCGTCCCGGCACGGAAGCCTCGGCTTGCGATCCTCGTGATGGTCGACGAGCCGCGCGGCCAGATCTGGGGCGGCGTCGTCGCGGCGCCGATCTTCCGCGACATCGCGCGCTTCGCGCTGCAGTACCTCGAGGTGCCGCCCGATGCGCCGGAGTCGAAGCGGTCCTCGAGCCTGCTCGCCGCCGTCGGCACTCCGTAGGGGCGAGACGGGCTCGCCCCTACAATCGCTCCCGTGGAGCTCGACGCGCTGATCCGCGCGCTCGCGCCGGGTGACGTGATCGGGGTGCGACCCGTCGAGATTCTCGACCTCGCCTACGACACACGTCGCGTCGGCGAGGGCGCGCTCTTCTTCTGCGTCCCGGGAGCGACCCGGGACGGGCACGACCTCGCGGACGAGGCTGTTGCGGCCGGCGCCGCGGCACTCGTCGTCGAGCGACCCCTCGCGACAGACGTGCCGCAGCTCGTCGTCGAAAGCGTACGGGCGTCGATGGCGGTCGCCGCGGACGAGTTCTTCGACAGCCCGACCGACCGCCTGACGGTCACAGGGGTCACGGGGACGAACGGGAAGTCGACGACCGCCTACCTCCTCCGCTCGATCCTGCAGGCCGAGGGCCGCACGGCCGGCCTCGTGGGCACGGTCGAGTGGATCGTCGGCGGCGAGTCGCGCGAGGCCCCCCACACGACTCCGGAGGCGATCGACCTGCAGCGGCTCTTTCGCGAGATGGTCGACGCCGGCGACGAGGCCGTCGCGATCGAGGCGTCCTCGCATGGCTCGCACTTCCGGCGGCTCGACCGCGTCCGCTTCGACGCCCTCGTGTTCACGAACCTCACCCAGGAGCACCTCGACCTCCACGGCGACATGGAGGAGTACTTCCATGCCAAGCGACGGCTGTTCACCGGTGTCACGGCCCCGCCCGCGGCCGTGAACGTCGGCGATCCGTACGGCAGGCGCCTCGCGGACGAGCTCGAGTCCGCGCACCGGGCCCCGCTCGTGACCTTCGGGCTGCGCCCGGAGGCGGACGTGCGTGCCGATCGGCTCGAGCTCGGGCCGCACGGATCGACGTTCACGGCGGCGGGCATCGACGTCGCGACGCGGCTGCCCGGCGTGTTCAACGTCGAGAACGTGCTCGGGGCCGTCGCCGGAGCCCTCCTGCTCGACGTCGACGAGGACGCGATCGCCGAGGGGATCGCCGCCGTGGCAGGCGTCGCCGGGCGCTTCGAGGCCGTCGACGAGGGGCAGGGCTTCGCCGTCGTCGTCGACTACTCGCACAAGCCGGATGCCCTTGCCGCGGTGCTGCGCGCCGCTCGTGCGCTCGGAGACGGGCGGTTGACGGTCGTGTTCGGCGCGGGCGGTGATCGCGATCGGCTCAAGCGGCCCGAGATGGGCCGCGTCGCACGGCAGCTCGCCGACTCCGTGATCGTGACGAGCGACAACCCGCGCTCCGAGGATCCGCTCGAGATCATCGGCGAGGTGCTCCAGGGCGCGGGCACCGACGTCGAGGTCGACCCCGACCGGCGGTCGGCGATCGAGACCGCGATCGAGCGCGCCGGGGACGGCGACGTCGTGGTGATCGCCGGCAAGGGCCACGAGCAGGGGCAGGAGATCGCAGGCGTGGTCCACCCGTTCGACGACCGCGAGGTCGCGCGCGCCGCGCTTCGCGCGCTCCGGGAGCACGGGTGAGCGCGCTTGTGACTTATTGTCACAAGCGCTCGTTCGGCGCTCGGAGGCCGACGTGATCCCACTCGCGTGGGAGGAGGTGGAGGGGCTTCGGCTCGGCCGGCTCGACGGGCGGCCGGCGGACGGTGTGCTCCGTCGGGTGCACGACGACTCGCGCGACGCCCGGCCGGGCGACCTCTTCGTCGCGCTCAACACCGGCGTGCGTTTCGTCGAGGAAGCACACACGCGCGGGGCGTCGACGCTCGTCCCGCACGACCAGGAGGACGCCCTCGCGACGCTCGCGAGCCTCGTCCGCGGCCGTTCCGATGCGCAGGTCGTCGCCGTCGTCGGCTCCACGGGGAAGACGACGACGAAGGACGCGCTCGGCGCCCTAACCGGCGCGGTCACCCCGACTGTCTCGGCCGAAGCGAGCCGGAACAACGAGCTCGGGCTCCCGCTGACGGTACTGCGGCTCGAGCCCGACACGCGCGTGCTCGTCACGGAGATGGGGATGCGGGGCCTCGGGCAGATCGCCGAGCTGTGCGCGGTCGCCCGGCCGACAGCCGCACTCGTGACCTCGATCGGGCCCGAGCACCTCGAGCTCGTCGGGACGGTGGACGACGTCGCGCGCGCGAACGCCGAGGCGCTCGTAGCACTGTCGCCGGGTGGGATCGCCGTCGTGCCGGCCGGCGAGCCGCTGCTCGAGCCGTATCTTCGGCCCGACCTGGACGTCCGGCGGTTCGACCGCTCCGACGTCACGCGTGCAGGCGCCGCGTGGCGCTTCGCGATCGCCGGCCGCACGCTCGAGCTCGAGCTGCCTTTCGACCAGCGTCACCTCGCCGAGAACGTCCTCGCCGCGCTCACGATGTACGACGCGCTCGGCCTGCCGCTCGAACGGGCGCACGAGGGCGCGCCTGCGATCGAGCTCAGTCGCTGGCGTGGCGAGGTGCGCGACCTGCCCGGCGGCGGCTTCGTCGTCAACGACGCGTACAACGCGAACCCGACGTCGATGCGGGCGGCGCTCCTCGACCTCGCGGAGCGCGCCGGCGACCGGCGTCGCGTGGCGATCCTCGGCGAGATGGCCGAGCTCGGCGACGCGAGCGCCCGCTATCACGACGAGATCCGGTCGCTGCTGGACGAGCTCGGGATCGAGGTCGTCGTCGGAGTCGGCGAGGGCGCCCGGCCGTACCTCGATCGACCCGAGGAGCAGCTCCTCGTCTCGGACGCCGCTGCGTTCCCCGACATCGCCCGCCTCCTCCGACCGGGCGACGCGATCCTCGTCAAGGCGTCCCGCGCGATCGGTCTCGAAGGCATCCCCGCGCTGATCGAGAAACACTCCCGGGCATGGTGAGGGTCCTCATCGCGGGGCTCGTTGCGATGGTGATCGCCGTCGCGGTCGGGCCTGCGTTCATCGAATGGCTGCGACGGCAGTCGATCGGCCAGCAGATCCGCGAGGAGGGCCCCGCCAGCCACATGGTCAAGCAGGGCACGCCGACGATGGGCGGCCTGCTCATCCTCGTCGCCGCGCTCACCCCGGCGCTGGCCGTCTCGCTCTACACGATCCCCGGCGTCACGATCATGCTCGCGACGCTCGCCTGCGCGCTGCTCGGGTTCACCGACGACTTCCTCAAGGTCCGCCGCCGCCGGTCGCTCGGGCTTCCGGGGCGCTGGAAGATGCTGGGCCTGCTCGTGGTCACGGCCGGTGTGGGCTGGGCGACGACGCGAATCGGGTACATGGACACGGAGATCTACTTCCCGCTCGTCGACGTCAACATCGACCTCCACTGGCTGTACTTCCCGTTCCTCTTCCTCGTCATCGCCGGAACGTCGAACGGGGTCAACCTGACGGACGGGATCGACGGGCTCGCGGCGGGAACCTGCGCGATCTCGATCATCACGCTGCTCGCGATCGCGCTCATCGACTGGCTCCGGTCGGCCGACACGGTCGCGGGCCGGAGCGACGAGTACCTCGACATCGCGATCGTCTCCGCGGCGGTGATCGGCGGGGTGATCGGCTTTCTCTGGTTCAACGCGTTCCCGGCAGAGCTCTTCATGGGGGACACCGGCTCCATGGCCCTCGGGGGCGCGATCGCGACGCTGGCGATCCTCACCGAGACGGAGGTGCTGCTCGTCTTCATCGGCGGTGTGTTCGTGATCGAGGCGGTCACCTGGATGATCCAGATCGCGAGCTTCAAGCGCACGGGCAGGCGGGTCTTCCTGATCGTGCCGATCCACCACCACTTCGAGATGAAGGCGTGGTCGGAGACGAAGATCATGGTGCGCTTCTGGATCGTCGGCGCGATCCTCTGCGCGATCGGCTTCGTCCTCTACTACCGCTACTACCTCCGCTTCCAGCTCTAGATGGTCTGATGGTCAGGCGCGCTCTCGCGGCGCCCGTCGTCGTCGCGGTGCTCGTCATGGTCGTGTGGGGCGCGACCCCGATCCTGACGCGCGTCGCGCTCGAGGACATGGAGCCCCTCGTCGTGGCGACCCTTCGGACGATCGTTGCCGGCCTCCTGGCCGTGCCGCTCCTCCTTCGTGCCCGGGAGCCGTTCCCGCGGGCGGTCTCCTCTCGTCGCCTCCTGGCGATCTCGGCGGCCGCAGGGTTCGTCGTGTTCCCGGTCGTCTACACGATCGGGCAGGACCGCACGTCGGGATTGCACGGCGTGATGATCCTCGCCGCCCTGCCGATCTTCACAGGCCTCTACGCCGCCGCCGTTGCCCGGCGGGTACCGGCGCGTGCCTGGCTCCTGGGCTGCGCGATTGCGCTCGCCGGCGAGGTCGTCCTGATCGGCGCGCGTGGCGGGGGCACGGGCGACGCGACGCTGACGGGCGATCTCCTCGTCCTCGCCGCTGCCCTCGTCGTCTCCGCCGGCTACGTCGCCGGGGCGATGCTGCCGCCCCAGGGGGTCTCGAGCTCGGCCGCGACGTTCTGGGGCGTCGTCCTCGGCGCGATCGTCCTCTCGCCCCTCGCAACGGTGCTCCTGGCGGAGGACGGGGTCCCGGACGCGGGGTGGCGAGCGTGGGCTGCCGTCGGGGTGCTCGCCGCCGTCACCTCCGTCGTCGGCTACATCGGCTGGTACTGGGCGCTCGACCGCGGCGGCATCGCGCGCATCTCGACCGTGCAGTTCCTGCAACCGCTGTCCGGCTTCGCGCTGGCCGTCGTGGTGCTGGGCGACCGTGTCACGCCGGCGATCGCCGTGGGCGCCGCCGCGATCGTCTGCGGCGTCGTCATCGCCCAGCGCGCCTGACCTCCTCGCGCTGTAGCGGGCGGCGCCGCCCGGGCTCGTCCCGGCCCCTACGATTGCGACGTGACGCCGCTCGCCGACCGTGTCCTCGTCGTCGGGCTCGCTCGATCGGGGCGTGCGGCTGTCGCCGCGCTGCGAAGCGCGGGCGCCGAGGTCGTCGCGTACGACGCCGACCCCGCGGTCGACATCGCCGGCGTGACCGCGGAGATCGCGCTCGGCGAATGGGACGACGGGCTGCTCGACGGAGTCGAGCTCGTCGTGAAGAGCCCGGGCGTGCCGGGCCAGGCCGCGCCGATCGTCACGGCCCGGGCACGTGAGATCGACGTGATCTCGGAGATCGACCTCGGCGCGCGCCTGCTCGGAAACCCGATCGTCGGCGTCACGGGGACGAACGGGAAGACGACGACGACCGCGCTGCTCGGCGCCATCCTCGGCGAGGCGGGATGGAAGGTCGAGGTCGCCGGCAACATCGGCCGGCCGCTCTCCTCGCTGGTCGGCGCGGTCGACGACGGCGCGTGGGTGGTCTGCGAGCTGTCGTCCTTCCAGCTCGAGGACGTGGAAACGCTCCGGCCGCGGGTCGCGGTCCTCACGAACCTCCAGCCTGACCACCTCGACCGCCACGGCTCGTTCGAGGCGTACGCGTCGGCGAAGCTCCGGGTATTCGAGCGCCAGGGCCCCGAGGACGTGGCCGTCGTCCCACGCACCTTCCGACCCGTTCCCGGCGACGCGCGGCGTGTCGAGTTCGCGGCCGACGACGAGCTTCCGGCCGAGCCGCTGATCCGCGGCGTGCACAACCGGGAAAACGCCGCGGCGGCGACGGCGGCCGCCCGCGCCGTCGGCGTGCCGGACGACGCAATCGCCCGCGGCCTGGCGATCTTCCCCGGCGTCGAGCACCGGATCGAGGAGGTGGCGACCGTCGACGGCGTCCTCTACGTGAACGACTCGAAGGCCACCAATGCGGCGGCCGCGGTTCGCGGCATCTCGGCGTTCGCCGGACGCCGCAAGCACGTCATCCTCGGCGGCAGGGGCAAGGCGGAGCCGTACGACGGCCTCGCGCTCGCGTTCGAGCCTGGCGACCGCGCCTACCTCGTCGGCGAGGCGATCGATGAGATCGCCGTGGCCCTCGACGCGCACGGCGTCCCGTACGACGTGACGGGCACGCTCGAGCGGAGCCTCCAGGAGGCACGTCCCAGCGCGTCTCCCGGGGAGGTCGTCCTGCTGTCGCCTGCGTGCGCCTCGTTCGACCAGTTCACGAGCTTCGAGCACCGCGGGGAGGAGTTCCGCCGCCTGGTGCAGAAGCTCTCCGGGTGACCCGCAGCCGACGCGCGGACCGAGGCCAGCTCGAGCAGAAGCTGCTCATCCTCGTCACCCTCGGGCTCGTCGCCTTCGGGCTCGTGATGGTCTTCAGCGCGACGTCCGCCTCCGCCACCCTCGGCGAGGGGGACCCGATGCGGTTCCTCGTCAAGCAGGGCCTCTACGCCGTCGGCGGGCTCGTCCTCCTCGGGTGCCTGTCGCGGATCGACTACCACGCGTTCCGGCCCATCGCGCCACTCCTGCTCATCGGCACCTTCGCCGCGTGCGCCGCCGTGCTCGTCCTCGGGCCGTCGATCAACGGCGCTCACCGATGGTTCCTGTTCGGGCCCGTCAGCTTCCAGCCGGCGGAGCTCGCGAAGCTCGCCGTCTGCGTGTGGGCCTGTGCCGTCCTGGCACGACGGCCGTCGCCCAGGACCATGGGGGAGCTGATGAAGCCCGTCGGGCTCGTCGTCTGCGCGTTCGCGGCCGTGATCGTGATCGAGCCGGACCTCGGCACGACGATCTCGCTCGTCGCGATGGTCGCGGGCATCCTGCTCGTCTCCGGCGTGCCCATTCGCCTCTTCGCCCTCGCGGCGAGCTTTGCACTCTGCGGCGGCCTGCTCGCGATCTGGATGGAGCCGTACCGCCGCGAGCGGATCTTCAGCTTCCTCGACCCGTGGAAGGACGCGGAGGGCGCCGGCTTCCAGAACGTGCAGGCGATCATCGGGATCGGCTCCGGCGGCGTCACCGGCGAGGGCCTCGGTCAGGGGATCCAGAAGGTCAACTTCCTTCCGGAGGCCCATACGGACATGATCTTCGCGGTGGTCGGAGAGGAGCTCGGGCTGGTGGGCTCGGCCGTCGTGATCGCCGCGTTCGCGGTCTTCGCCTGGGCGGGTTTCCGCGTCGCGCTCAACTGCCGCGACCCCTTCGGCAAGCGTCTCGCCGCGGGCATCACGACGCTCGTCTGTGCCCAGGCGGCGGTCAACCTCGCCGCGGTGCTCGGCCTCGCTCCGCTGACGGGGATCCCGCTCCCGTTCGTCTCGTACGGCGGCTCCTCGCTCCTTGTGCTGCTCGCCTCGGTCGGGGTGCTCCTTAACATCGCGGTGAATGAGCGCGTCGTCGAAGCTCGTGTGCGTGATCGCGGCCGGAGGAACGGCCGGTCACGTACGTCCCGCGCTCGCAGTCGGGGAGGCGCTTCGCGACCGCGGAGTGAGAGTGACGTTCGCCGGCACGCCGGATCGCGTCGAGTCGCGGCTGGTGCCTGAGGCGGGCTTCGAGCTCGACACCTTCCCGGTCTCCGGCCTCCCACGCAGACCGAGCGCGGCGCAGCTTCGCGCCGCGTGGCGCGCATCGGCCGCCCCCGTGCACTGCCACCGGATCCTCGGGCGACGCCGCCCCGACGTGGTCCTCGGCGCGGGCGGCTTCGTCGCCGGGCCGATGGTGCTCGCCGCGCGGCTCCGCAGGATCCCGGCGGCGCTGACCGAGGCGGACGCGCACCTCGGGCTCGCCAACCGGATGGCGGCGCCGTTCGCGAGGCGGCTCTTCCTCGCCTACGAGATCGCCGGGCGCGACGGGGCGAAGGTCCGGGTCGTCGGGCGGCCGATCCCGGTCGCACACCAGGGCGCGTCCCGGAGCGAGGGCCGCGGGCGCTTCGGGCTCGCCGCCGCCGACTCCGTCGTCGCGGTCTTCGGCGCGCTCGCGGGCGCCCGGTCGCTCAACGAGCTCGCGGTGTCGGCCTGGGGCGAGTCCGGGCCGGCGGTGTTGCACATCTGCGGCGAGCGCGACTTCGACGCGCTTCGCCCGCGGGTCGCGCGGGACGACTACGTCCTGCTGCCGCAGACCGACCACTTCGGCGAGGCGCTCGCGGCCGCCGACCTCGCCGTGTCTCGCGCCGGTGGGACCGTCTGGGAGCTGGCTGCGGCGGGCACGCCCGCGATTCTCGTCCCCTACCCGCACGCGACCGGTGACCACCAGACGCTCAACGCACGCCACTTCGAACGGGGTGGGGGGGCGGTGCTCGTCCCCGACGCGGCGGTGGATCGCGTCCCGGCGCTCGTCGACGAGCTGCTCGCCGACTCTGAGCGCCTCGCTGCGATGCGGGACGCCATGCTCGCGCTCGCCCGGCCCGACGCGGCAGACGTGATCGCGGACGAGCTCGTCGCGCTGGCGCGGGGAGGTCGGTGAGCGGCTCGTGGTGAATCACCACAAGACCCTGGCGGGCCGCCGGCTCTACTTCGTCGGCATCGCCGGATCGGGGATGTCCGCGTACGCCAACGTCGCGCGCGCCCTCGGCGCCGAGGTTCGCGGCTGGGACGCGCACGAGACGATCTTCAGTGAGACGCTCGACGGCGTCGAGGTCGATCTCGGTGGCGAGCCACGGCCGCCGAACGGGTTCGAGGTGATCGTCTCGACCGCGCACCGCGACCGCATCGCCGGCACGCCTCGCGCCTCGTTCCTCGCCGAGCTCGTCGCGGCGCGACCCTCGATCGTGGTCACGGGCGCCCACGGCAAGACCACCACGGCTGCGATGCTCGCGTACGCCCTCCGCGAGCTCGGGGACGACCCGGCCTGGATCATCGGCGGTGTCGTGCCCCAGCTCGGCGGGAACGCGGGGACGGGCCCCGGATGGCTCGTGGTCGAGGGGGACGAGTCCGACCGCTCGGTCTTCGCGTTGCATCCGCGGGTCGCCGTCGTCACGAACGTCGAGCTCGACCACTTCGGCACGTACGGCTCGAATGCGGAGCTCGCCGAGGAGATCGACGGATGGCTGACCGAAGTTCCCGACGCCGTCCGCGGCTGGGAGCTCGAGCCGGTGTCGTTCGACCTGGCGATCCCCGGGGTGCACAACCGCCGGAACGCGGCCGCCGCGCTCGAGGCGCTCGAACGGATCGGCGTTGCCCGAGAAAGGGCGGAGGTGGCGCTGGTCGGCTTCGAGGGCGTCGATCGGCGCTTTCAGCGCGTCGGCGAGGGTGGCGGCGTGACGGTCTACGACGACTACGCGCACAACCCGACCGAGATCAGGGCGGCGCTCGAGACGGCGCGCGATCGCGCCGACGGCCGGGTCGTGGCCGTCTACGTCCCGCACGTCGTCGAGCGAACGCGACATCTCCACCGGGAGCTCGGCGACGCGCTGTCGCTCGCGGACGTCGCCGTCGTGACGGACTTCGTCGGGCGCCGCGACGCTCTGCGCGACGATGTATCCGCGCGGATGGTGCTGGATGCGGTCCCCGATCCCGTTCGCCGCGTCTGGGCGCCGTCGCTCGACGACGCCGCCCGTCTGGCCCTGGCCGTCGTCGTCCCCGGCGACCTCGTCGTCACGCTCGGAGTCGGCGAGCCGTGGCGCGCCGCGCGGGCGATCGTCGAGGGCCTGCGCGGCGCCACGGGAGCGGGGTGAGGCGATGGAGATCGAAACCGGCATTCGCCTCTCACGCCTGACGACGATCGGCACCGGTGGTCCGGCCGCCGCGCTCGCGCGGCCCGCGACGCTCGCCGAGCTCGAGGCGGCGGTCGCCTGGGCGGCCGACCGGGGAACCGACCTGGTCACGATCGGCCTCGGCTCGAACGTCCTCGCCGCGGACCAGGGCATCGATGCGCTCGTCGTCCGCCTCGAGGGCGAGCTTGCCTCGGTCTCGATCGACGCCGACCTACTCGCTGCCGGCGGCGGCGCGACGAACGCCGTCTGCCTGCATCATGCGCGCGCAGCCGGGCTCGGCGGCCTCGAGTTCGCGTGCGCGATCCCCGGCACTGCCGGCGGCGGCGTCCGGATGAACGCCGGCGCGTACGGGTCCGACTGGTCGGCGATCCTCCACCGCGCCCTCGTCGTGTCGAGCGAGGGGAGCGGATGGCTCGACGCCACCGGGCTGGGACTCTCCTACCGGCACTCGTCGCTCGAGCCGGGGCAGGTCGTCGCACGGATCGAATACCGGCTGACGCCGAGGCCGACGGAGGAGATCAGGGCCGACGTCGCCGACCTCGTTGCACGACGCAAGGCGACCCAGCCGACCAACAAGCGGACATTCGGATCGGTCTTCAAGAATCCGCCCGGTGAGGTGGGCGCCGGCCGGATGATCGAGCTTTGCGGACTCAAGGGCCACCGGATCGGCGGGGCCGTGATCTCCCCTCGGCACGCGAACTTCATCGAGAACGCCGCCGCCGCAACGACCGCCGACTGCATCGCGCTGATGGCCGAGGCCCGGCGGCGCGTCGCGGAGGAGTTCGGCGTCGTGTTGGAGCGGGAGGTTGTCTTCTTGGGTTCTGACCCCGGGGTCTGACCCCGCGGGTCGCGCGCAGGAGAGGGCCGGGAGGCGCCGAAGCCCGTTGCGATGAAGGGGCGGAGGCGACCGGAGGCGCGGTCTCGCGCGTCGAGCGTCGTCGTCCCGTTCCCGCGCACGACCTCGAGCGAGAGTGTCGTGCTCGGTCGCATCGTCCCGTCGGCCCGGTCGTTGCTGCTTTGGTTCGGCATCCTGGGCGGCGTGCTGCTCGCGCTCGTCGTCGCGCGCGAGACGCCGCTCTTCGGCGTGCGGGCGATCGAGGTGACCGGAGCGCCGCCCGGCGTCCAGCGCCAGGTCGAGCGGGCGCTCCAGGGCCGCCGCGGCGAGAGCCTCGTCGGGCTCGACCTCGACGCGGCGCAGACAGACATCGCGGCGCTCCCGACCGTCGCGGCCGTCGCATTCGACCGCGCATACCCGCACACCCTTCGCGTCACCGTCCTGCCGGAGCGGCCCGTCGCGGTCGTTCGCCAGGGCGCCGCGGCCTTCGTCGTCTCCGAGCGCGGCCGGGTCATCGCCAGCGTTCCCCGGACGAGACGGCCCGAGCTTGCCCGGATCTGGGTCGCGCGCGACGTCCCGCTCGCGCCCGGTGCGATCGTCGACGGCGAGCTCCGGATCGCGGTCGGTGCCGTCGCGCCTCTCGCGGGCGTGCGCTTCCCGGGACGCGTGGTCTCGGTCGCGACCGGGGAGGACCAGCTCACGCTCCGCCTCCGCTCCGGCCTCGAGCTCAGGCTGGGTGAGCCGACCCACGTCGACCTGAAGCTCGCCGTCGCCGGGCGCGTGCTGCCGCTGCTCCCGGCCGGATCCGGATACCTCGATCTCAGCGTCCCCGACCGGCCGGTCGCCGGCCCGCCGACCCTCGACTCTCAGGTAGAGGTCGAGACTGATACCTCCAGCGGCGCTTGAGGGTTCCGTTGACATTGTCGACAAGGAGTACGTACCCTGGCTGCAGAACAAGGGTTTCGGCCAATCCCGTAGCTCGATGAGAGCTTGACCCTCAGGCAGGTCGAGATGAGCACCCAGAACGGCAACTACCTCGCAGTGATCAAGGTCGTCGGTGTCGGCGGCGGCGGCACGAACGCGGTCAATCGCATGGTCGAGTCCGGGCTGACCGGGGTCGAGTTCATCGCGGTCAACACCGACGCGCAGGCGCTGCTCGACACGGACGCCGACGTCAAGATCCACATCGGCTCGAAGGCGACGCGCGGCCTCGGCGCCGGCGCGAACCCGGAGGTGGGGCTCGCGGCCGCGACCGAGAGCCGCGACGAGCTGAAGGAGGCGCTCAAGGGCGCCGACATGATCTTCGTCACCGCCGGCGAGGGCGGCGGCACCGGGACCGGCGCTGCGCCGGTGGTCGCCGAGCTCGGCCGTGAGCTCGACGCGCTCACGGTCGGTGTGGTGACGAAGCCGTTCGCCTTCGAGGGTCGTCGCCGCGCGGAGCAGGCCGAGGTCGGCATCCAGAACCTTCGCGAGCGCGTCGACACGCTGATCGTGATCGAGAACGACCGGCTGCTGCAGGTCGTCGAGAAGACGACGCCGATCCTCGAGTCGTTCCGGATGGCGGACGACATTCTCCGCCAGGGCGTCCAGGGCATCACCGACCTCATCACCGTGCCGGGGCTCGTGAACCTCGACTTCGCCGACGTGCGCACGATCATGCGCGACGCCGGCTCGGCGCTGATGGGGATCGGCATGGCACGCGGCGAGGGTCGCGCGACCGCGGCCGCCAACGCAGCCGTCTCGAGCCCGTTGCTCGAGACGACGCTCGACGGCGCGACCGGAGTGCTGCTCAACATCACAGGCCCCGCTGACGTCGGCCTCTTCGAGGTGAACGAGGCGGCCGAGGTGGTGACCGGCCACGCCGACGCGAACGCGAACGTCATCTTCGGTGCGGTGATCGACGAGTCGCTCGGCGAGGACGTCCGTGTCACCGTCATCGCCACCGGGTTCGGCGGGCGGCCGCGGCGGAGGCGGATCGAGCCGCCGACGTCGGTCGGCGCCGGCTCGTCGGAGTCGGCCGCGCCGCGCTACGACCCGCGCCCGCGGGACGACGAGGCCGACATCGACGTTCCGAGCTTCCTGCGCGACTAGCCTCCAGCCCCGACCGCATCCGTCGCGGCGGCGCTATTGTCGCGCGCGTGAGCGCGACCCTTCGCCGGACACCGCTGTTCGAGCGCCACGTCGCAGCCGGCGCACGGATGGTTCCCTTCGCCGGCTGGGAGATGCCCGTCTCCTACGAAGGCGTCATCCCCGAGCACCTCGCCGTGCGGAGCGACGCCGGCATCTTCGACGTCTCCCACATGGGACAGCTCCACGTCGAGGGCCCGGCCACCGCGGCGTTCCTCCAGTCGGTGCTCTCCAACGACATCGACCGGGTGGGCGACGGCGAGGCGCAGTACACGCTGCTGACGAACGACGACGGCGGGATCGTCGACGACCTGATCGTCTACCGCATGAAACACGGCCACTACTTCCTCGTCGTCAACGCGGGCAACCGCGAGGCGGCGTACTCCTGGCTGAAGGAGCGCGAGGTGCGCGGGACCGAGGTGCGGGACGCGTCGGACGACTACGCGCTCGTCGCAGTCCAGGGACCTGCCTCGCTCGACCGGCTCGGCCTCGACGACGGCAAGGCGTTCACGCACGGGATGGGCGAGGTCGGCGGCATCGAGGTGATGGTCTGCCGGACGGGCTACACGGGAGAGAAGGGCGTCGAGCTCCTGTGCGCCACCGAGGACGGTGCGGCCCTGTGGGACGCCGTCCTCGAGCGCGCCGTCGTCCCGTGCGGGCTCGGCGCGCGCGACACGCTGCGCCTGGAGGTCTGCTACCCGCTCCACGGCAACGACATCACGCCGGAGACCGACGCGATCTCGGCCGGGCTCGGCTGGGCCTGCGCGCTCGACACCGACTTCACGGGCGCGGACGCGCTCCGGCGTGTGAAGGAGGCCGGTCCCGAGCGGCGCCTCGTCGCGTTCACGATGCAGGAGAAGGCGATCCCGCGGCAGGGGATGCCCATCGCCGGCGGCGGTGAGGTGACCTCCGGCACGCACTCGCCGTCGCTCGACGTCGGGATCGGGATGGGCTACGTCCCCGTCGCGCAGGCGGAGCCAGGCCAGGAGCTCGAGATCGACGTGCGCGGCAAGCCACGCCGTGCCCGTGTCGTGAAGAAGCCGATCTACCGGAAGGAGCATTGACGCAGATGGCGAACGAGAGCTACCCCGACGACCTCCGGTACCACCCGGAGCACGACTGGGCGCGGATCGAGGGCGACGAGGCAGTCCTCGGCATCACGTGGTACGCGCAGGACGCGCTCGGCGAGCTCGTCCACTTCGAGGCTCCGGAGGCCGGCGCCACGGTCACCAAGGACGCGCCGTACGCCGAGGTCGAGTCGGTGAAGGCCGTCTCGGACGTCATCGCGCCGCTCTCGGGCGAGGTGCTGGAGGTCAACGAAAGGGCGTTGGCCGAGCCCGAGACGATCAACGAGGAACCGTACGGCGAGGGGTGGCTCGTGCGGATCCGGCTCTCCGACGCGAGCGAGGTCGACGGGCTGATGGACGTCGAGGCCTACAAGGCGCACGTGGCCGAGCAGTGAGCACCGCTGGATACCTCTCTCTCACGGACGCCGACCGGGAGGCGATGCTCGAGACGATCGGCATTGCCTCGCTCGACGAGCTCTTCGCCCAGATTCCCGCGGGCGTGCGGCTCGGCCGTGAGCTCGAGGTGCCGGACGCGCTCCCGGAGGCCGCGCTCGTCCGCCGGATGGAGGAGCTCGCCGCGAGGAACGCCGACACGTCGAACGAGTTGAGCTTCCTCGGGATGGGCATCTACGACCACTACGTACCGGCGATCGTGGACACGTTCCTCTCGCGCGGAGAGCTGCTCACCGCGTACACGCCGTACCAGCCGGAGATGAGCCAGGGCGTGCTCCAGGCGATCTTCGAGTACCAGACCGCGATCTGCGAGCTGACCGGAATGGACGTCTCGAACGCCTCCGGCTACGACGGCACGACCGTCGCGGCCGACGCGTGCTTCATCGCGCGCCACCACACCGGCCGGACGAAGGTCGTGCTGGCAGAGGCGCTGAGCCCGCAGGTCCGCCAGGTCGTGAAGACGTACGCGCCGGGCTTCGGCATGGAGGTCGTCGAGGTCCCGCACACGGACGGTGCGACGGACCCGGCGCAGCTGGCCGCCGCATCCGAGGACGCTGCCGTGGTGATCTTCCAGCAGCCGAACGTCTTCGGCTGCCTGGAGGCGGCGCCCGAGCTCGCCGCAGCCGCGTCGGCGGCCGGCGCCCTTCCCGTCGCGCACGTCGATCTCGCCTCGCTCGGGCTCCTCGAGGCGCCGGGCCACTACGGATGCGCAATGGCGATCGGCGAGGGGCAGTCGATCGGCAACTACCAGTCGTACGGCGGCCCGCACTACGGCTTTCTCGCCGCACGCAACGACTTCATCCGACGGATGCCGGGCCGGATCGTCGGCGAGACGACCGATCTCGAGGGCAAGCGCGGCTTCGTGCTCACCCTGCAGACGCGCGAGCAGCACATCCGGCGCGAGAAGGCAACGTCGAACATCACGACGAACCAGACGCTCCTCGCGCTCGGCGGTCTGATCACGCTCTGCTGGCTCGGGCCTGAGGGCCTCCGCGAGCTGGGAGAGACGTGCACGGCGCTCGCCGCGTACGCGAAGAAGCGCGTCCCGCTGCCCGTCGCGTTCGACCGGCCGACGTTCAAGGAGGTCGCCTTCCGAACGCCGATCCCGGCGCGCGAGGTCGTCACACGTGCCCGCGAGCACGGCGTCCATCCCGGCTACCCGCTCGGGCGCGACTACCCGGGTCTCGACGACGTCCTGCTCGTCGCGCTGACCGAGAAGCGGACTCCGGCGGACGTCGACCGCCTGGCCGAGGTGCTCGCGGAGGTGACGTCCTAATGGAGCTCATCTACGAGAAGTCGAAGCCTGGTCGGCGCGCGGGGCGCGTCCCGTCGTACGACCTGCCCGTGCCCGAGGTTCCCGCCGAGCTCCGTCGGGAGCGCCCGCCGCGGCTCCCCGAGGTCCCCGAGAACGAGATCGTGCGCCACTTCACCGAGCTCGCGGACCGGAACTTCGGGATCGACACCGGCTTCTACCCGCTCGGGAGCTGCACGATGAAGCACAACCCGCGGGTCAACGAGCGCGTGGTCGGCCTCCCGGGCTTCCGCGACCTCCACCCCCTGCAAGAGGAGGACGGGATCCAGGGCGCGCTGGAGCTGATGTGCGAGCTGCAGGAGATCCTCGCCGAGGTCGCGGGACTGCCGGCCGTGACGCTCCAGCCTGCGGCCGGCTCACAGGGCGAGCTGACCGGGCTGATGATCATGCGCGCGGCGTTCGCCGACCGGGGCGAGCACGAGCGGAACGTGATCATCACCGCGGACACCGCCCACGGGACGAACCCGGCCAGCGTGACGATGGCCGGGTTCGAGCTGGCGAAGGTCGCCACGACCGACCGGGGCAATCTCGACCTCGACGATCTCCGCGCGAAGGTCGACGAGCGCACGGCCGGCCTGATGCTGACGAACCCCTCGACGCTCGGGCTCTTCGACGAGGGCATCGAGGAGGTCGCGTCGATCTTCCACGACCGCGGCGCCCTCCTCTACTACGACGGCGCGAACCTGAACGCCGTCGTCGGGCTCTCGCGTCCCGGCGACATGGGCTTCGACATCGTCCACTACAACCTCCACAAGACGTTCTCGCAGCCGCACGGCGGCGGAGGGCCGGGCGGCGGCCCCGTGGCCGTGCGCGCCGAGCTCGAGCCGTTCCTCCCGTCGCCCACGGTCGTCCGGGACGGCGATCGATTCCGGCTCGAGCACGACCGACCGAAGTCGATCGGCCGCGTGCGCGGCTTCGCGGGCCCCTTCGGCGTGTTCGTGCGCTCGTACGCCTTCATGCGCGCGTACGGGCCTGCGCTCAAGGACATGTCGGAGGTGGCGGTGCTCAACGCGAACTACCTCCTCGCCCGCCTCAGAGACGCCTACGACCTCCCCTACGACCGGCACTGCATGCACGAGTTCGTCCTCTCGGCGCGCACGATGAAGAAGGAGCACGGCGTCACGGCGCTCGACGTCGCAAAGCGGCTCATGGATCACGGCATCCACCCGCCGACGATCTACTTCCCGCTCGTCGTGCCCGAGGCGCTCATGATCGAGCCGACGGAGACCGAGACGAAGGAGCGGCTGGACTCGTTCGTCGACGCCATGCGGTCGATCGCCGACGAGGCGGCATCCGAGCCGGAGACGCTGAAGGCGGCTCCGCTGACCCGTCCGGTCCGCCGGCTCGACGAGGTGAAGGCCGCGAAGGAGCCGGTCGTCCGCTTCGCGTTCGACAAGTCGAGCGCGCTCGCCAGATGATTGATTCCGGGTAGCCGCACACGTGGCTGGTGGCTGTGACGCGTCGCCTGGCGCGACGATCGGCCACGACACGTATCACCCGATATGCGCCGCGGCCGCTCCCCGCACCAGGCTCGGTCACAGCCATCCCCACGCACACGCCTACCCGGAATCAATCATCTAGGATCGAAACCGGATGACCGTCGCCGTCGCTCACGAGCTCGTCGAGCTCGCCAACGATCTCGCGCGGGCCGTGTCCGAGCACGACGTCGAGCGGCTCGAGGAGCTCCTCGCGTCGGAGTTCACCCTGCAAGGCGCCGCGGGCCAGCTCGACCGGGAGGAGTTCCTGCTCGCCGCCGCGGGGCCGTACGAGATCGACGAGTTCACGTACGAGCAGATCGACCCCGAGATCTACGGGAACACGGCGGTGCTCGTCTCGCGCTACAGCCAGGTTGCCCGCTTCGACGGTCGCGACCTCACGCACCGGATGCACGTGACCGACATCTGGACGCGCCGCGAGGCCCGCTGGCAGATCGTGCGCCGCCATGCGACGGTGGCCGACTGATGACGGCGTACGCGACCCCGGCCGAGCTCGAGGCGGGTCTCGACCACCTGCGTGCGGCCCCTAAGGGCGAGGGGGTCGTCGAGCTGATCGTCCGGCGGCCGACCGTCGACGAGCGCGAGGCCGTGGACGAGGCCGAGCTCGACCTCGAGGAAGGGCTCGTCGGCGACTCGTGGCGCGCGCGCGGCCGTTCGGGCGGGCGTCCGGCCAACGAGAAGGCGCAGATCACGGTCATGAACGTGCGCTCGACGGCGCTCGTCGCAGGTGAGCGCGAGCGCTGGCCGCTCGCGGGTGATCAGCTCTACGTCGACTTCGACCTGAGCGGAGAGCACATTCCGCCCGGCACGCGCCTCGCGGTCGGCACGGCCGTGATCGAGGTGACCGACGACCCGCACACCGGCTGCAAGAAGTTCAGCGCCCGCTTCGGCCTCGAGTCCCTCACGTTCGTGAACTCGCCGGAGGGGCGGGCGCTCAACCTCCGCGGGATCAACACCCGGGTCGTCGAGCCGGGCACCGTCCGCGTCGGCGACGCGATCCGCAGGCTCTGATCGGCCGGCGGCCGGCCTGGCGGCCGACCGCCGGTACGTGCCGATCAGCCCGAGTTCGTCAGGTTCGCGACGCGGATCGCGGCGATCTTGATGAAGTTCGCCTGGAGCGTCCCCGTCGCGGCGCACTGGAAGTCCGCACTGCCCGCCGCCGCGAACTCGTGGACGACGAGGGTCGAGAGCGTGAACGTCAGGTTGGCCGGTCCCGCGAGGCTCAGCGACGTGTCCGAGTCGCTCCCCGCGACCAGCTTGCAGGTCGCGACGCCTCCGGCGGTGCCCGTCACGTACGTCTTCGCCCAGATCACGTACCTGCCCGCCTGCGGGATGCTGAGGTTGGCAAGGGTCGTGTTGGCAGCCGGGATCGCGACCGGCCCGTTCACGAACCGGGCGTAGGCGTCGCTCGGGCCTGCCGGGCCCGCGGCGCCCGCCGCCCCCGCAGGACCGGCAGGTCCGGCCGGCCCGGCGGGTACCTGCCCGGCCCTGAAGTCGGCCCTGAGCAGCGTCCCGTTCCGTACCTTCGTCGTGGTGACGGCGTTGTTCTTCAACTGTGGGGTGCCGACGCTGTTCGGCGCGAGCGCGACCGACGCCGCGACCGCGGTGCCGGAGAGTGCGACGCCGAGCGCGAGGCAGGCGACGACCATGGACGGCGAGGGACGGCGGATCCGTCGCATCGGAGACCTCCGAGGTTGGGAAGCCAGGACGTTACAGAGCGCGACGGAGGGCGCCCGTCCAGCGTCTCACGCGGTGACGGGAGCGCGTCCGCGAGGCGCCGTCGCGAGCTGTCCGCATGCCGCGGCAATGTCGCGGCCCCGTGTCAGCCGGACGGTCGAGGGTACGCCGCCCTTGCCGAGCTCGACCTTGAACGCTGCGATCCTGTCGCGCGAGGAGCCGTCGTACTGTCCCGTCGGGTTGTACGGGATCAGGTTCACCTTGTATGCGTCGCGCCCGAGGAGCTTGGCGAGCGCTCGACCCTGGGCGGGCGAGTCGTTCACGCCCGCGAGCATCACGTACTCCACGAAGACGCGCCGGTTCGTTCGTTCCCAGTGCAACCGGCACAGTGCGAGCACGTCCGACAGCGGGTAGCGGTCGTTGACCGGCATCAGCTCGCTGCGGAGCGCCGGGTCCGCGGCGTGCAGGGAGAGAGCGAGCCGGATCGGCTCCGAGACCTCCTCGACGAACCGCGTCAGCCCGGGCATCCAGCCGACGGTCGAGACCGTCGTGCGGCGGTGCGTGATGCCGAGGTCGGGGAGCCGCCGCGCCGCGTCGAGCACGGCGTCGACGTTCATGAACGGCTCGCCCATCCCCATGAAGACGAGGTGGTTCACCGTCTCGGTGCGCCGGAAGTGGAGCACCTGGTCGAGGATCTCCGAGGCGGTCAGGTTGCGCCCGAACGCCATGCTTCCGGTCGCGCAGAACGTGCACGTGAGCGGGCAGCCCGACTGCGACGAGACGCACACCGAGCGGCGTCCGTCGCGGTAGCGCATGAGCACCGCCTCGACGGGGTGGCCGTCCGCCGTCCGGAAGAGCGTCTTGACGGTGCCGTCGCGCGAGTGCTGTTCCGCCTCCGGCGTCAGCGTCGAGAAGGGCACGTCGACGGCGAGCGCGTCGCGGAGGGCCCGGGGCAGGTTCGTCATCGCCCCGTAGCCCTCGGCCCCGCGCGCCGTCCATTCCCACACCTGGCGCGCCCGATAGGACGGCTGCCCGAGCTCCGCGACGCGTCCTTCGAGCAGTGCGAGATCCACGACCGAACGGTAGCCGCCCGCCCGATGCGTTTCGTTCGGCCGAGTGTGGGTAGAAGGTGAACGCGATGTTCGCCCGCGTCTCCACCTACGAGCTCGAGCAGGGCCGCGCCTCGGAGGCGATGTCGGCGTTCGAGCCTGCGATCGAGGGCATCCGCCAGCTCGACGGCTTCGTGGACGGGTTCTTCCTCGTCGAGCGGGACGGGCTCTCTGCAATGACGGTGACGCTCTGGGAGTCGATCGACGCCATGGAGCGGAGCCGGATCGCCGCGACCCGCGCGCGGAGCGACGCAGCGCAAGAGGCAGGCGCCACCGTGACGAGCTCGTACGAGTACGAGGTGGGGCTCCACACGGGCGTCGCCGAGCACGCGCGAAGCGCCTCGGGCGCGTAGATCGCGAAGCACCCGCTGCGTGCGGGCGCGGGATAGGCGGGATAGGGTGGTCGCCGTGATCGACCTGCGCTCGGACACGGCCACACGTCCGACGGACGGGATGCGGGCGGCGATCGCGGCGGCCGAGGTCGGCGACGAGCAGCGTCGCGAGGACCCGTCAGTCACGACGCTGCAGGAGCGCGCGGCAGCGCTCCTCGGCCAGGAAGCGTCGCTGTTCCTCCCGACCGCGACGATGGCGAACCAGATCGCCCTGAAGCTGCACTCGCGCCCCGGCGACGTGCTCGTCGCCGACCGGTTCGCGCACGTCGTCGTCTACGAGTATGGCGGCGCCGCCGCCCACGCGGGGCTCATGATCGAGGCGCTCGACGGGAGCGACGGGCGCTTCACGGTCGAGCAACTCGAGTCGGTGACCGTTCCGAGCACGAAGTCCGCGGACCAACGGGCAACGGTCCTGGCCGTCGAGAACACGCACAACTCGTCCGGCGGTCGCTGCTGGCCCGTCGACGAGCTCGAGGCGATCACCGAAGCGGCCCGCGAGCGCGGGCTTCGCACGCACCTCGACGGCGCCCGCCTCATGAACGCTGCGGTCGCGACCGGCGTTCCCGCGGCGCGGATCGCCGGGCTCTTCGACACGGTCACGCTCTGCCTCTCGAAGGGGCTCGGATGCCCACTCGGAGCGCTCGTCGCCGGCTCGTCCGAGGCGATCGAGCGCGCCTGGCGCGAGAAGCACCTCTTCGGCGGCGCGATGCGGCAGGCGGGGATCGTCGCTGCGGCGGGGGTGTACGCGCTCGACCATCACGTCGACCGGCTCGCCGAGGACCACGCGCGTGCCCGGCGACTCGCCGAGGGGTGGCACGACGCGGGGCTCCCCGTTCGCCTCGAGCAGGTGGAGACGAACTTCGTGCAGGTCGACGTCGCCGCCCTGGAGCTCGGGCGCGACGAGGCGCTCGCCGCCCTCCGCGGGGCGGGTGTCGGTCTGTCCTCGACGATCCACCCGACGCTGGTTCGCGCGGTGACGCACCTCGACCTCGACGACGACGACATCGACCGCGCGATCGAGCTCGCACCGCGGGCCCTCGGAGCCGGTGTCGCGGCCTGACGGACGGCGCCCTGACGGAGCTCGCGGATACCCTCGACCGGATCCTCGCGACCGCCCAGGCGGAGCAGCGGATGCCGTCGGTCAGCGCTGCGGTCTTTCGCGACGGAGAGGTGGTGTGGCGCTCGGCGCTCGGATCGGCCGACGTCGAGCGCTGTGAGGATGCGACGACCGAGCACGCGTATCGCATCGGCTCGATCACGAAGACGTTCACGGCCGTCTGCATTCTCCAGCTGCGCGACGCGCTTGTCCTCGACCTCGACGATGCCCTGCGTACGCACATCCCCGAGGCGCCCGTCGGCCTCACCATCCGCGATGCGCTCGCGCACCTGAGCGGGCTCCAGCGCGAGCCGCCGGGCGAGATCTGGGAGTCGCTGACGCCGCCGTCCCGCGAGGAGCTGCTCGGGGGCCTCGAGGACGCCGAGCGAGTGCTCCGGCCCGGAGAGGCATGGCACTACTCCAACCTGGCGTACGGCCTGCTCGGCGAAGTCGTCATGCGGCGCTGCGAGGGCGGCTACGAGGAGACGCTCCGGTCGCGGGTGCTCGAGCCGCTCGGACTGGGCCGCACCGGATTCGACCCTCCTGGCCCGCGCGCGACGGGGTACTACGTCGACCCGTACACGGATCGCGTGACCGTCGAGCCCGACCCGGTGGGGGAGGGGCCGACCGCCGCGATCGGCTGGCTCTGGTCGACGGTCGACGACCTCGCAGGCTTCGGCGACTTCATCGCGGCGGGGCGTGACGGCGTGCTCGTCCGGGAGACCGTCGACGAGATGGCGCGCGTCCGGACGATGGTCGACGAGGCGCGGTGGTCGCTCGGCTGGGGCCTCGGGCTCGGCCTCTACCGCCGCGGCGAGCGCGTGTATGTCGGGCACGGAGGTGCGATGCCAGGATTCCTCGCCGCGCTCTGCGTGCACCGGCCCGAGCGGACCGGCGCGGCTGTCCTCGTGAATACGAGCGCCGGCGCCGCCCCCGACACGGTCGCCCTCGACCTGACCGAGGCGACGCTCGACGTGCTCCCGCGCGTGCCCGAGCTGTGGCGTTCCGAGGACGGCGTGCCGGACGACGTCGTGCCGCTGCTCGGCCGCTGGTGGTCGGAGGGCTCCGAGCTCGCGCTCACCTGGCAGGGCGGCCGGCTCCGGCTCGAGGCGTTCGCGTATCCGGACGACAGGAACGTCTCGTGGCTCACGCGCGAGGGCGATGACCGCTGGCGGATCGTGGACGGCCGCGAGCTCGGGGAGCTGCTCCGCGTCGTCCTCGACGGCTCGGGCGCCGTCGCCAAGCTGTACGTCGCGACCTATCCGCTGACGAGGGCGCCGACCGCGTTCGGCGAGAGCGCCTCGTCGTGATCCTCGCGGTCGCCGGCCGCGTAGAACGCGACGGCGACCAGCGCATAGGCGACGAGAAGGACGACCCCGCGCGCCTTCGAGGCGCGACCGCCCCACAGCGTGATCGTCGTCACCACGAGACCGAACGCGAGCGCGGCGATCTCGACCTCGCGGAACCCGAGCGCCAGCGGGTCGATGAGCCAGGAGAGGAGCACGACCGCGGGGATCAGGAACACCGCGACCTGGGCAGCTGACGCGAGCGCGATCTCGGCGGCGAGCTTCACCTTCCCGCGGTACGCGACCACGACCGCGCCGCCGTGCTCCGCCGCGTTCCCGACGATCGCGACGATCACCGCTGCGACGAAGAACTCGCTCAGGCCGACCTCCTCGGCGAACACCTCGAGCGAGCCGACGAGGATCTCGGCGACGAGGGCCGTCACCACGGTCGCCGCCGCCAGGACGCCGAGCGACCTGCGGAAGCTCCAGCCCGTGATCTCCTCGTCGCTCGCGACGTGCATCATCCGGTGCCGCCGGAGCGAGAAGTACGTCGCGACGACGTACACGAGGAGCAGCGCGATCGCGACCGGCACGGAAAGATCGACGATCAGGTCGCGGTCCGGGTCGCCCTCCCACGAGGGAATCGCCGGGATCAGGAAGAGCAGGATCGCGAGGCCGATCGCGCCGAACGACATGAAGCTCGACCAACGGTCGATCTCCCCGCGTGGGCCTGCGAGGAGCGAGAAGCCGAGCACGAGCAGGAGGTTTCCGACCACCGAGCCGGTGAGCGACCCGCGGACGACCTCTGTCAGCCCCTCGTGCACGGCGATGAGCGCGATGATCAGCTCTGGGGCGTTCCCGAAGGTCGCGTTGAGGAAGCCGCCGATCCCGGGCCCCGTGTGCTCGGCCGCGTGCTCCGTGGCCTCGCCGATCAGCCAGGCGAGCGGGATGAGGGCAGTTGCGGCGAGTGCGAACTCGATCGTTTCGTCGAGGTCTGCGAGGTAGTGCAGGGCGATCGTGAGCGGCCCGATGAGAAGACCGGCGAAGAGGATGCGGCGGACCACGAGCGACAACCCTACCCGCGTCGCTTGCGGCGCCAACACGGGTCTGAACCCGCCGGCGCGCCCGCGCGCCCTACCCGTTTCGACCTTCGACGTCAAGTCTTGCGGGACCATGGTCGGGGTTGCCACCATCCGTGCATGAGTGACGTCGCGCCCGTCACGACGGCCCCCGCGGAGATCCCGCTCCGACCACAGGACGAGGTCGAGTGTCGGCGTTGCGAGGTGCACTGCGACCGGGTCGTGTACCCCGCTGCGTGCGTCGCGCGCGACTGCCCGTTCGTCTACGCGTACGAGGCGTGGGGGCACACGTACATGGGCTGCATGCAGAAGGTGTTCGACGTCGAGATCGACCTCGACGTCCTCGGCGAGCTCGAGGCGCGGCGCGACGGGTTCGGCGCCGTGAAGGCGCGGCGCGCGCCGTTGCCGATGTGCCAGTCGGACATCTCTCCCTGCTATGAGCACCGCGCCGACGAGGTCGGTTGCCGGAACCCCGAGTTCTTCGAGCTGCCCCTCGCGAGCCCGAGCTTCCGGGTGTTCGCGCGGATCGGCGACTGACGCTCAGCGCCGGCGGGCGGCGACCCTTCGCGTACAGCGCGCGCATCAGCCGGAGCTCCTCGGCATAGCCCTTCTCGCCCGCCGTCTCGAGGATCGCGGGGAGCCCGTCGAACGCCGGGTGGGCGAGGAACGTGGCCATCCCGTCTCCGATCTGCCCCGCCTCGAGCGTCGCATGGCGGTCCCGGTTCGACCCGAGGGCCGCGTCGGCGTCGTTGACGTGGAGGCAGCGGAGCCGGTCGACCCCGATCGACGTGTCGAGCTCACCGAGCGCGGCGTCGAGCGCCGCGCGGTCGGTCACGTCCACGCCGGAGACCCACCAGTGGCACGAGTCGAGGCAGATGCCGAGTCGCGGGTGCCCGTCGAGCGCGTCGAAGATGGCGGCGAGCTCCGCCACCGACCGGCCCATCGTGCCCCCCGCGCCCGCGGAGTTCTCGAGCACGAGCCAGAGCCGGTCGTCCGTGAGCTCGAGGAGGTCGCGGAGCGGTGGCACGGCCCGCTTCACGCCCTTGGCGATGCCTGCGCCGAGATGCGAGCCGACGTGGAAGACGACGCCCTCGGCGCCGATCGCGGCGGCAGTCTCGAGGGAGGCGCGCATCGCCGCGACGGACTTCTTGTGGATCTCGCGGTCGGGCGCCGCGAGGTTGACGAGGTAGAGGGCGTGACAGACGACCGACCGGACACCGACCTCGTCGCGTCGTGCGCGGAACCGCTCCACCTCGTCGTCGGCGTGCGCCGTCGGGCGCCACATCCGCGGGCTCTGCGTGAAGACCTGCACGGCCTCGCAGCCGAGCTCCTCCGCGCGGTCGATCGCCTTCGAGATCCCGCCTGCGGACGAGACGTGTGCGCCGAACAGCATGGGGTGGACGCTACCGGGGGTCGTCCGTCTCCACGATCGCCTCGTAGACGTCGAGCGCCGCCTCCGCGAGACGCGTTGCGAGGTTCTCGAGGTCGCGACCCTCGACAGCGGGGACGAAGACGGCGCCGGTCGCGCGCGAGACGTTCATGCCGGAGCGCCGGACGCCGCGCTCGGCCGCCTCGAGCCACCCCGTCCGCCTGCCGGCCCGCGCGACGGCGACACCGCCGTCGTCGAGCATGTAGCGGCGTTCGCGCCGTCGCACGGTGACGAGCACGGGCGTGCCGTCCGGGTACTCGAGACCCGTGTCGACGTCGACTGCGTCGGACCCGTGCTCGGCGAGCGACGCGTCGAGAGCCGTACGGATTGCTCCGCGCCGCCGCTCGGCGACGAGCGCCGGCCACGAGTCGCGGCCGAGCTCGCGTGCGATGACGTGAAGCGCGTCCGCGTAGACGAACCGCCCGTCGAGGCGTGCGCCCAGCACGGCTGCGGCGCGTGAGAGCGCCTCCTGGTCGTCTGTCCGTCACGGCGCGGAAGAGGGCGCGCGCATCCCGCCGCGCCGCCTCGAGCTCTCGGTCAGATGCCATCCCGACTCCTCTCGATGCACCCGCGTGGCCCGCTGCCGGGGTGCCGGAGATCGCCGGGTGGCGTCGGATGTGGACGAGCGGTGGGCGAGGTGGGAGACCCTGTCCGCGGACCCGGATGCGCCCTCGTGCGCGCGGCGAGCGTACCAAGCGAGCGGACTGACGAGGGTGTGGAGCGATCGGCACGAGACCGGCACGTCTTGCCCTTGACGGAGATCGGTAGCCGGTACCGATCTCCGTCAAGGTGTCGCTTCCGGACAGGCGGGCGGCGGCGCGCGTGACTACCCTCAGCGTCCGTGTCCGCGCCGCTTCGCGAACGCCTCGGCGCGCTCCGCGAGCGCGACTTCCGGCTGCTCTTCGGCGCCACGACGATCACCACCGCCGGCGACCGGATCGCCGGTATCGCGCTCACGTTCGCAGTGCTCGACATCGCGTCGGCGACCGCGCTCGGAATCGTGTTCGCCGTCCGTCAGGGCGTCCAGGCCCTCGTCGTGGTCGGCGGCGGCGTCCTCTCCGACCGTCTGCCGCGCAACCTCGTGCTCGTGGGGGCCTCCCTCGTCCAGGGCGTTGCCCAGGCGGCAACCGCCGCCTGCGTCCTCTCGGGCGCGGGCGGGATCGAGGCAATCGTGGTCCTCCAGGCGGTCTACGGCCTCGGCCTGGGCCTCGTGATCCCGGCGGAGGTCGGGCTCGTCCCTCAGACGGTCCCGCCGGACCGGCTCCAGCAGGCGAACGCGCTCCAGGGGATGACCCGAAATCTCGTAGGCGTCCTCGGCCCCGCAGTCGGAGGCATCGTGGTCGTCCTCGGCAGCCCCGGGACCGCACTGGCGCTCGACGCCGTGAGCTTCTTCGTCTGCGCGGACATCCTCCGTCGCATTCAGGTTCCGCCGCGTGCAGAGACGGCGTCGCCCGGGTTCTTCGCCGAGCTGCGGGAGGGCTGGCAGGAGTTCACCGCGCGGACGTGGCTCTGGGCGTCGGTGGTCTTCTTCGGGATCGGCAACCTCACGTTCGCCGGCTGGATCGTGCTCGGCCCGGCGATCGCGGACGAGCGGCTCGGGGGCGCCGGCGCCTGGGCCGCGATCCTGACCGCGGGCGGCATCGGCGCCGTCGTCGGGAGGCATCCTCGCGATCCGCTTCAAGCCCGACCGGCCGATGGTCGCGTGCGTCCTCGCCGCGATGCTGATCTCGCTGCAGACGCTCTCGCTCGCACTCGGGGCGCCCACGTGGCTCATCGCGATCGCCGCCTTCGTCGGCGGCCTCGGGCTCGCCGTGCACCTGACGCTGTGGTTCACCGTCTTCCAGCAGCAGGTGCCCGGAGCGGGCGCAGTCGCGCGTCGCCTCCTACGACACGCTCGGCTCCTTCGTCCTCATGCCCGTCGGGACGGCGCTCGTCGGCCCGGTGGCCGTGGCGATCGGCGTCACCGAGACGCTCTGGATCTGCCTCATCGTCATGTGGGCGTCGTGGGTGGCGATCCTCGCCCTGCCCTCGGTCTGGGCGATCCGTCGGGCCGGCGCGGCACCGGCCGCGACCGCCGCCTGACTACGATCACGCGCGATGAGCGTTCGCGTCCGCATGGCTCCGTCCCCGACGGGGCTCCTCCACATCGGCTCGGTCCACACGTTCCTCTTCAACTGGCTCTTCGCGCGGGGTCGTGGGGACGGCGAGTGCCTGCTCCGCATCGAGAACACCGACACGAGCCGCGAGGTTGCCGAGGCCGTCGACCAGATCCAGCGGTCGCTCGGCTGGCTCGGCATCGACTGGGATGGCCCGGTCACCTTCCAGCTCGACGCGATGGACCGCTGCCGGGAGCTCGCCGCGCGGCTCGTCGACGAGGGCACGGCGTACGAGGACGACGGCGCTGTCCGCTTCCGCATGCCCGACGAGGGCGCGACTGCCTGGGAGGACGCGATCCGCGGGCGCATCGAGTTCCCGAACGAGCGGCTCGAGGACGTCGTGCTCGTACGATCCGACGGCCGTCCGACGTACAACTTCGCGTCTCCGGTGGAGGACATGGACGACCGCATCACCCACGTCATCCGGGGTGACGACCACATCTCGAACACGCCGAAGCAGATCCAGATCCTGCGCGCGCTCGGGCACGAGCCGCCGGTCTACGCGCACGTCGCCAACATCCTCGGGACCGACGGGAAGAAGCTCTCGAAGCGCCACGGCGCCGTCTCGGTCGACGAGTTCCGCTCCGCCGGGTACCTGCCGGAGGCGATCGTCAACTTCCTCGCGCTGATCGGGTGGGCGCCGGACGGGGAGACGACGATCATGTCCCGCGACGAGATCGTCGAGCGCTTCACGCTCGAGTCGGTGAGCGTCAGCCCGGGGACGTTCGACTACGCGAAGCTCGACTGGATGAACGGCAGCTACCTCCGCGCGCTGCCGCCGACGGACTACGCGGACCGTCTCGTGCTGTGGGTCGGGGAGCAGGGGCTCGACTGGCCGGCCGAGCGGGTGCACGAGGCAGCGGCGATCGTGCAGGAGAAGATCGGGCGCTTCGGCGAGTTCCCGGACTTCGCAGGGTTCCTGTTTCACGACGTCGAGCCGGATCCCGCATTGCTCGACGCGCGCATCCTGCACGCGGGGCATGCCGCCCTCGAGCGGCTCGAGCCGTGGACGGCAGCCGAGATCGAGGCCGCGTTGAAGCAACTCTGCGAGGACCTCGGCGAGAAGCCGCGCACCGTCTACGGTCCGATCCGGGTGGCGGTGACAGGCTCGAAGATCTCACCGGGGCTGTACGAGAGCCTCGAGCTGCTCGGTCGCGACCGCGCGCTCGAGCGAGTTCGGCGCGGAGCCGACGCAAGCGAATGAGAGGGGTCGAAGCGTGAGCGGGACCGAGCAGGTGTACGCCGTCGATGCGTTCGAGCGGCGGCTCGACGCGTTCCTCCAGGACCGCTCGGAGGAGGCGCGGGCCGTGCGTGTCGGGGAGAAGGACACGTCGGAGCAGGCGGCGATCGTCGCCCGCTACGCCGACCTCTTCACCCGGGAGCAGATGCATGCGCTGCAGGAGGCCGAGGCGGATGTGCCCGGCGACGAGCGCGAGTCGGTCGCGCGGCTCCGGCTGACCTGTCAGGAGGGCATCGTCACGCGCGAGCTGGCCGAGCGGGAGGACGAGCTCGAGAACGCACTCCTCGGCGCGCGGGTGCCGTGGGACGGGGAGGAGCTGCCGCTCCGCTCGGCGCAGGCCCGCCTCGCGGTCGAGGCCGACTACGCCCGCCGCGACGAGCTCGGCCGCGCGACGCTCGCCGTGTCGGCGGGCTTCAACGACGAGCGGCGCGCGCTCCTCGCAGACCGCAACGAGCTCGAGACCGGGGTCACCGGCATTGCCGACGCCGTCGCGCGCAACGAGGACGAGAAGGGCGTTCGGCTCCGGCCGATCCTCGACGCCGTGGACACCGCTCGCGTGGAGAGCACGCCGGGGTTCGTCTCGGCGCGCGAGCACTGGTTCCGCCGCTTGCTCGGGCCGGAGCGTGAGGAGACCCCCAGCAACGCTCACGCCGGGTGGATCCGCCGCCTCTCGCCGCTCGACACGACCTACACGAAGGAGCGAAGCGTCGAGGTGTGCCTCGCGACGCTGCAGGGCATGGGGTTCGACCTCGACGCCGAGCGCGGCATCCGCCCCGACCTCGAGGACCGCCCGCAGAAGTCTCCGCGCGCCTGTGTGATCGCCGCCGACCCGCCGCGCGTCGTCCACCTCATCACGCGCGCTCAGGGAGGGATCCACGACTACGAGGCGTTCCTGCACGAGGCGGGTCACGCGCTCCACTACGCCGGCTGCGACCCGGCGCTGCCGCTGTCGTTCAGGCGGCTCTCCCGTGACCACGCCCTCACCGAGATCTACTCGTTCCTGCTCGACTCGATCTCGCTCGAGCCGCGCTGGCACGCCGATCATTTCGGCCTCACGGACAGGGAGGCGCGGGAGAACGCCGACGGTGCGAAGTTCTCGAACACGCTGCTCTTCCGTCGCTACTCGGCGAAGCTCGGGTTCGAGCTCGAGTTCTGGTCTCGCTTCCCGTCCGACGGCGGGACGCCCGACGGGTACGAGGAGCGGCTCACGGCCGCGACGGGGCTCCGGTACCCGGCGGCGAACCACCTCGCCGACATGGACGCCGGCTTCTACTCGGCCGATTACCTCCGAGCCTGGATCCGGTCGGCGCAGCTCCGCGCGTACCTTCGGCGCGAGGTCGCGCTGGACTGGTGGCGCCACGAGGCCACCGGAGAGCTGCTTCGCGGGCTGTTCCGCGAGGGCACGCGGCCGACGACCGAGCAGGTCGCCGAGCGGATCGGGTACGACCCGCTCGACGTCTCGCCGCTCGTCGCCGAGCTGACCTGAGCCACCGCACCGCTCGACCGCCGCAAACCACTGACGCGCGCAGGCGTCTGATCCCGAGGTGCGCGGCGACGAGATGTAAATCCTGCCCCGCTCACCTTGACCCGGCCTCGGAACGGGCGCTATAAGACACCTGAATCGGGTCTCAGGTTCAGACCCGAACACGTCCAACGGAGGGCACATGAAGCGGTGGCACAAACTCGCAGCGCTCGCCGCAGGGGTCGCGGCACTTGCAGGAGCCGGCGCGACCGCACGGGTCGCGGACGCGGCACCGAGCGCCCAGGCGCCGATCCAGGTCGGCGTCGTCTACTCCCGCACGGGGCTTCTCGCCGCGTACGGCGCGCAGTTCGTCCAGGGCCTTCGCTACGGCATCGCGTATGCGACGAAGGGCACGGGCGCGGTCAACGGCCGCAAGATCGAGCTCACGCTCGTGGACGACGGCACCGATCCCGTCAAGGCGGTCGCAGGCGCGAAGGACCTGATCGGCAAGGGCTACAAGATCATCACCGGCACGGCCTCGTCCGGGATCGCGCTCCAGCTCGCGCCGCTGGCGGACCAGAACAAGATCCTCTACATCTCCGGGCCGGCCGCGACCGACGCGGTCACCGGGGTCAACAAGAACACGTTCCGGTCGGGTCGCCAGTCGATCCAGGACGTGCTGACGGCGGGCTCGTTCCTCGGCGGCGGCGGCGGGAAGACCGTCACCGTCCTGGCGCAGGACTCGGCGTTCGGCCAGGGCAACTACCTCGCCGTGAAGGCGCTCATGGAAGACCTCGGCGGACAGAAGGTGAACCGCCTTCTCGTCCCGCTCTCGGCGCAGGACTTCACGCCGTTCGCCCAGCAGGTCAAGCAGCAGAAGACCGACCTCCTGTTCGTCGCATGGGCGGGCACGACCGGGCCTGCCATGTGGCGCGCCCTCGATCAGCAGAACGTGTTCGAGTCGGTCGACAAGGTCGTGACCGGTCTCCCCGAGCGGGCCGTCTGGTCGGGATTCGGCACGGCGGCGAACCGGATCTCGTTCCTCTCCCACTACGTCTCCAACGCTCCGAAAAACAAGGTGAACGACTTCCTCGTCAGCGCGATGCGGAAGCGCGGCCAGCTCCCCGACATCTTCACGCCGGACGGATTCGTCGCGGGCCAGATGATCGTTCGGGCGTTGTCGAAGGGATCGGTGAGCGACGTCGACCGGATGATCTCCTCGCTCGAGGGCTGGAGCTTCACCGGGCCGAAGGGCCAGCAGATCATCCGCGCCTCCGATCACGCGATGCTGCAGCCGATGTTCCAGGTGAAGCTCACGGAGAGCAACGGCAAGTACACGCCGACGGTGACGAAGCGCCTGCGGGCGCGGTACACCGCCCCTCCGGAGCGCCGCTAGCACGAACCCTCCGACGGACTGAGGATCGTGTCCACCGTGGCTCCGATCCTCGCCACCCACGACCTCGGGCTCGACATCGGCGGCGCGCGAATCGTCGCCGATGTCTCGCTCGAGGTCCGGGAGGGCGAGCTCGTCGGAATCATCGGCCCCAACGGGGCCGGGAAGACGACGCTCTTCAACCTGCTCTCGGGCACGCTCCGACCGACGTCAGGACGCGTCGAGCTCGACGGCAAGGACATCACGCGCGACCCGCCGCACCGGCGGACGCAGGCGGGGATCGGGCGGACGTTCCAGGTCTCGAGCGTCTTTCCGTTGCTCACCGTGGGCGAGAACGTCCGGCTGGCGGCCGAGGCGCGCCTCGGCGGCACGCTGAGCCTGGTGCGCCAGGCTGCACGGTTCGGCCCGGCGCTCGACCGCGCCGGCTCGGCGCTCGAGACGGTCGGGCTCGCGGATCGCGTTGCGTGGCCGGCCGGGATGCTCTCGCACGGCGACAAGCGGAAGCTCGAGCTCGCAATGCTGCTCGCAGGCGACCCGCGCGTGATCCTCCTCGACGAGCCGATGGCCGGCGTCTCGGTGGAGGATGTCGACGGGCTCGTGGAGGTGATCCGCTCCGTGCACGCGGAAGAGGGCCGCACGGTGCTGATGGTCGAGCACCGGATGGAGGTCGTCGTCGGGCTCGCGCAGCGCATCGCGGTGATGCACCACGGGGCCCTCCTCGCCTTCGACACGCCCGAGCGCGTGATGGCCGACGAGACCGTCCAGACCGCGTACCTCGGGGAGCCGCTGTGAGCGCCGCGCTCTCGGTCGACGACCTGCACGTCTACCTCGGCGAGTCGCACGTGCTCCAGGGGATCTCGTTCGACGTGCCCGCCGACGGCGTCACCGCCCTCCTCGGGCGGAACGGCGTCGGGAAGACGACGACGCTCCGCGCGCTGATGGGCCTCGTGCCGCGGTCGCGGGGCGGCATCACGCTCGCGGGCGACGACGTCACCCGCCTGCCGACGCACGCGGTCGTGCGGCGCGGTGTCGGATACGTGCCCGAGGACCGCGATGTCTTCGCCGGGCTCACGGTCGAGGAGAACCTCCGCCTCGCCGAGCGTGACGACGATCCGCGATACGACCTCGTCTTCGAGCTCTTCCCCGAGCTCCGGGAGCGGGCGGGCCAGCGCGCAGGCACGCTCTCGGGCGGTCAGCAGCAGATGGTCGCGATCGCGCGCGCCCTCCTGAACCGGAACCAGCTGCTGCTCGTCGACGAGCCGACGAAGGGCCTCGCGCCGCTCCTCGTGACCGAGGTCGCGGCCGCGCTCGAGCGCGCCGCGGAGCTCACGACCATCCTGCTGGTCGAGCAGAACCTGCCCGTCGTGCAGCGGCTCGCGCGGGACGTCGTCGTGCTCGACGGGGGCCGGGTGGCGCACGCGGGCCCGGCGGGCGAGCTTCTCGCCGATCCCGAGCACATCCGTCGGCTGCTCGGCGTCCACGGAGGCGGGCATTGAGCACCTGGGTCCTGCTCACGATCACGGGCCTCGGCCTCGGCGCGATGTACTTCCTCGTCGCATCCGGGCTGTCGCTCATCTACGGGCTGATGGGCGTCCTCAACTTCGCCCACGGGGCGCTCATCACGGTCGGCGCCTACGCCGCGTGGTGGTTCGGCGAGCAGATCGGGGGTGGGGCGTGGCAGCGGCTCCTGCTCGGCGGCCTCCTCGGGCTCGCCGCCGGAGCCGTCGTGGCGGCGCTGATCGAGCTCGTCCTCATCCGGCCGCTCTACCGCCGTCCTGTCGAGCAGGTGCTCGTCACGGTCGGTCTTGCGCTCGCGCTCGGTGCGCTCGTCCAGGGCATCTGGGGCGCCGATCCGAAGCCGTTCCCCGTCCCCGCCTGGATGATCGACACGACGACCGTCTTCGGCGCCAGCGTCCCGAACGACCGGTTCGTCGAGATCGGCGTCGCTGCAGCGGTGCTCCTCGGGCTGACCGCGTTCCTCCGCTACACGCGCTTCGGGCTCGTGATCCGCGCCGGGGTGGAGAACCGCTCGATGGTGAGCGCGCTCGGGATCGACGTCCGCCGGGCGTTCACGATCGTCTTTGCGCTCGGCGGCGCCCTCGCGGCCCTCGCGGGCGTCCTCTCGGGCGTCTACTTCGGCGTCGTCGACCCGGGGCGGGGGACGTCGCTCCTGATCTTCGCGTTCATCGTCGTCGTCATCGGCGGGTTCGGCTCGATCGGCGGCTCGGCGATCGCGGCCGTCGCCGTCGGCCTGATCCAGCAGTACGCGAACTACTACGCGTCGAGCGGCACCGGCGATCTCGCGGTGGTCCTCCTGCTCGCCGCCGTGCTCCTCGTCCGCCCGCACGGGCTCGCTCCCAAGGTGTCGCATTGAGGCGCGCCGCCGGCATCGGCATCCCCGTCGTCGTTCTCGTGCTGCTCGCGCTCGTGCCGAAGCTGTCCGTCGAGATCCCGGTGATCCTCGGCGGGCCGCTCGACAGCCCGGGGACACTGCAGGTGCTCGCGCTCTGCCTCCTCTTCGCGGGGATCGCGCTGACGTACGACGTGCTCTTCGGCTTCACCGGGCTCCTGTCGTTCGGTCACGCCCTCTACGTCGCGATGGGCGTGTACGTGACCGCGATCGCGCTGACGCGATGGGAGTGGGGGCTCTGGCCGACGCTCGGGTTCCTCGTCGTCGTCGGCCTCGCCGTCCCGCTCGTGCTCGGCGCCGTGAGCCTCCGCGTCGGCGGGATCGCGTTCGCCATGGTGACGCTCGCGTTTGCGCAGGCCGGAAACGTCCTCGTCCAGAAGAACCCGTACGGCTGGACCGGGGGCGAGGAGGGGACCGGCCTCGCCTACGACGAGATCCCCGACGCGTTCGTCGGTGTCCTCAACACGAAGAACCTCTACTGGCTGGCGCTCGGCTACGCGGTGCTGGTCTTCGTCGTCGTCCGGCTCGCCGTCAACTCGTCGGCCGGCCACGTCTGGCGGGCGATCCGGGAGAACGAGCCGCGGGTCGAGGTGATCGGCCTCGATCCGTACCCCTTCAAGCTGATCGCGTTCGTACTCGGCGCGTTCCTGGCGGTGCTCGGCGGAGTCGTGTGGCTACTCCTGATCGGCGGGGCAACACCAGAGGTGACGACGGCCAACTTCACGCTCGCGCTGCTCGTGATGGTCGTGCTCGGCGGGGCCGGGACGCGGTACGGCGCGATGATCGGCGGCTTCCTCTACACGCTCGCCGACCAGCGGCTGGGTGCGCTCGCGGGGTCCGAGCGGGTGCAGGATCTCCCCGACGTGCTGCGGATCCCGCTCTCCGAGCCGCTCTTCCTGCTCGGCACGCTCTTCATCCTGCTCGTGTTCTTCGTCCCGGGCGGGCTCGCAAGCCTGCCCGCCCGCCTCCGCGGGCTCCGCACGCGGCGCGAGCCGCTTCCCGAGAAGGCGGCCGCGTGACGGACGTTCGGATTGCGTGGGAACGGCGCGGCGCGGGGCAGCCTCTGCTCCTGATCCACGGCCTCGGGTACGCTCGGTGGGGCTGGGAGCCCGCCCTGCCGGCGCTGGCCGAGCGCTTCGACGTGATCCTGTTCGACAACCGCGGGATCGGGGAGAGCGACGCGCCGCCGGGCCCGTACACCGTCGCGGACATGGCCGAGGACGCCGTCCGGGTGCTCGACGAAGCGGGAGTGGAGCGCGCCCACGTCGTCGGGACGAGCCTCGGCGGGATGGTCGCGCAGGAGCTCGCGCTGTCGCGTCCGGAGCGCGTCGACCGCCTCGTCCTCGCCTGCACGACGCCCGGTGGGTCGAAGTCGTACCCGATGCCGGAGACCACCGTCGCGCTGCTCGCCGAGGCGGCGACGCTCGAGCCGGCCGTGGCGCTGCGTCGGTTCGTCGAGAACGCGCTCACGCCGGCGACGGTCGCCGCGCGGCCGGAGATCGTCGAGCGGATCATGGCGCACCGCCTCGCGACGGCTCAGGCGCCCGCAGCGTGGGCGGCGCAGGCGTCCGCGGGGGCGACGTTCGACGCCTACGAGAGGCTCGGCTCGCTCGCAGCGCCGACGCTCGTCCAGCACGGCAGCGAGGACGTCGTGGTCGACCCGCAAAACGGCGACCTCCTGGTGCGGCTCCTCCCGGACGCGCGCCTGCTCGTCTTCCCCGCGACGGGACACCTCTTCTTCTGGGAGGAGACGGCGCGCTTCGTCGCGTCGGTCGCATCGTTCCTGGAGGGCGCGCCGTGAGCGGCTCCGAGCTGACGATCGGCCGCTGGCTCTCGGACCGGGCGCGGACGACGCCGGACCGTGTCGCGATCCGCTACCTCGACGGCGAGCTCACCTACGAGGCACTCGACCGCCGGGCTTCCCGGCTCGCCGCCGGTCTCGCCGAGCGTGGCCTCGCGCGCGGCGACCGCCTCGCGACGCTCACCGGCACGTCGCCCGATCACGTCGCGACGTTCTTCGCCTGCGCGCGGCTGGGCGTGGCGCTGCAGCCGATCTCGTGGCGGCTCGCGCCTGCCGAGATCGCCTACCAGCTCGCCGACGCGGAGCCCGCGCTGCTCCTCGTCTCCGCCGAGCACGAGGAGCTCGCCGCGGCAAGTGACCAATCTGTTGCTTGCCCAGGCCTCGCGCGCGGTCGAGGTCGCGCGGATCGGCGACCCGACGCTCGAGGCCGACGGAGAGGTGCCCGACGTCGCGGAGGACGGCGACCCGCTGCTGCTCGTGTACACGTCCGGGACGACCGGGAAGCCGAAGGGCGCGCTGCTCACGCACGCGAACTGCTTCTGGACGAACCTCTCGTTCGACCGCACCGCCGGTGTGCGCGACGACGACGTCGTCCTGCAGGTGCTGCCGCAGTTCCACGTCGGCGGCTGGAACGTGCAGTCGCTGCTCGCCTGGTGGAGGGGCGCGACGGTCGTGCTCGAGCCGACGTTCGACCCGGTGCGGGCGCTCCGGACGATCACCGGGCAGCGGGTCACGACGATGATGGGCGTCCCGGCGACGTACCTCTTCCTCTCCCAGCAGCCGGGATTCGCCGACGCGGACCTCTCGAGCCTCCGGCTCGCCGTGGTCGGCGGCGCGCCGATGCCCGAGTCGCTGCTCGAGACGTGGCTCGATTGCGGCGTCGAGATCGTGCAGGGCTACGGCCTCACCGAGGCGGCGCCGAACGTCCTCTGCCTGCCGCCGGAGGACGCGCGGCGAAAGCTCGGCTTCGCCGGCAAGCCTTACCCGCACGTCGACGTGGCGCTCCGCGACACCGAGACGGGGGCGCTGGTCGAGGGCGTCGGGGTGGGCGAGCTCGTCGTCCGCGGCCCGAACGTCTTCGCCGGCTACTGGCGCAACCCGGAGGCCACTGCCGCCGCCTTCGCCGACGGCTGGCTGCTCACGGGCGACGTGGCCGAGCGCGACGAGGAGGGGTTCTACCGCATCGCCGGAAGGATCAAGGACATGGTCGTCTCGGGGGGCGAGAACGTCTATCCGGCGGAGATCGAGGACGTCCTTGCCGGCCACGCCGCGGTGCTCGAGGCGGCCGTCGTCGGCGTGCCCGACGACCGCTGGGGCGAGGCGTGCGCAGCGTTCGTCGTCCTCCGCGACGGCGCCTCCGCGACGGAGCAGGAGCTGCGTGATCTCTGCGGCGAGCGGCTCGCGCGCTTCAAGGTGCCGAGGACGTTCTCTTTCGTGGACGTCCTGCCGCGGTCCTCGATGGGGAAGGTTCTCAAGGACGAGCTCCGTGCGGGTGCGACGGAGGTGACGCGATGAACCCCGAGACGGCGACCGGGGTCGACGGCCGGCCGCTCTCGAAGCGCGGCGAGCGTACGCGTCGCCGCCTGCTCGAGGCCGCGGAGGCGGTGTTCGCCGAGCTCGGCTACCACGACGCGTCGATCGTGAAGCTCACCGAGGCCGCCGGGGTTGGCCAGGGCACGTTCTACCTCTACTTCGCGAGCAAGAAGGACGTCTTCGACGAGCTCGTCGTCGACCTCAACCACCGCGTCCGCCAGGCGATGACCGAGGCGGCCTCGCAGGGAACGACGCGGGCGGAGATGGAGCGGCTCGGGTTCGCCGGGTACTTCCGCTTCGTCGCCGAGCACCCGGCGCTCTACCGGATCATCCGCCAGGCGGAGTTCGTCTCGCCCGCGATCCTCCAGCTCCACTACGAGCGGCTCACGAGCGGCTACGTCACCGGGCTCCGGCAGGCGATGGATGCCGGGGAGATCGAGGACGGCGACGCCGAGCTCTTGGCGTGGGCCCTCATGGGCATCGGCGAGCTCGTCGGGATGCGCTGGATCCTCTGGGCGGGGCGCGACGAGCTGCCGCCGGTCGTCCTGGAGGAGCTCGGCCGGATCGTCACCCGCACCCTCGGCTCCCGGAACGGGAGCACATGACGCGGGTCGGGCTCACGGCGACAGCCCACTACCTCCCCGAGCGCTGGATGACGGCGGCGGAGGTCGCTGCGGCGAGCGGGATCCCCGAGGACGTCGTCGTCTCGAAGTTCGGGCTCCGCGGGAAGCACATCGCCGCCGACGACGAGCATGTCTCGGACCTGGCGGTCGCCGCGGGCGAGCGGCTCCTCGACGAGCACGGGATCGATCCCGCCTCGGTCGGCGCGCTCGTCTACTACGGCTCGACGTGGAAGGACTACCCGGTCTGGCAGGTCGCGCCGTGGATCGCGCATCGCCTCGGCTGCGGCAACGCATACGCGATCGAGTACGACAACGTCTCGATGGGGACGCCGGTGGCGCTCCGCTTCGGCCGCGCGCTCCTGACCGCCGAGCCCGAGCTCGGGAGCGTCCTGCTCGTCGCCGCATGCCGCGAGTCGTATCTCCTCGACTACGCGAACGAGCGCTCCCGGTTCATGTTCAACTTCGGCGACGGGGCCGTCGCCGGGATGCTCGCGGCCGGCGCCGACCGGAACATCCTCCTCGGCTGTCACGCGATCACCGACGGGTCGTTCTCGCTGCAGGTGAAGGTGCCGGCAGGCGGCAGCGTCGAGCCGGCGTCGCACGCCACGGTCGACGGTCGCCGGCACTTCCTCGACGTCGCCGACCCGGCGGGGATGAAAGGCGGGCTCGACGAGGTCTCGCTGTCCAACTTCGTCGCAGCCGCCGAGGGAGCGCTCGCGCGAAGCGGAGCGGGGCCGGCCGACGTCTCGTACCTCTGCGGCATCCACATGAAGCGCTCGATGCACGAGGCAATCGCCGGCGCGCTCGGCCTCCCCCTCGGGCGAGCCGCGTACCTCGACGACACGGGCCACATGAGCGGCGTGGACCCGTTACTCGCCCTCGACCGCGCGGTGCGGGCCGGCGACGTCGCGGACGGCGACCTCGTCCTCCTCCTCGCGGCGGGAACCGGCTACACCTGGGCGGCGAGCACCGTACGCTGGGGCCCGGCCCGACAACAGGAGACGAGCGCGACATGAGCAGCTTCACAGACCTGATCGGAAAGGAGCTCGGCCCGACCGAGTGGCTGGAGGTCGACCAGGAGCGGATCGACCGCTTCGCGGACGCGACCGGCGACCACCAGTGGATCCACGTCGACCCGGAGCGTGCTGCCGAGGGCCCGTTCGGCACGACGGTTGCCCACGGGTACCTGACCCTCTCGCTCCTCCCGCTCCTGATGAGCGGTGCGCTGCAACTCACGGGGTACGGCATGGGGATCAACTACGGCCTCAACAAGGTGCGCTTCCCAGCGCCGGTCCCGTCCGGCTCGCGGGTCAGAGCGACGTTCACCGTCCAGTCGGTCGAGGACGTTCCGGCCGGCGAACAGGGAGTCGTCCTGGCCACGGTGGAGCGCGAGGGCGGCGACAAGCCGGTCTGCGTCGCCGAGGTCGTCGTGAGGATGCTCCATTGAGGCGCTTCGAGGGAGGCATCGGCGCTCGTCACAGGCGGCGCCAAGGGAATCGGAGCCGCGACGGCCGAGCGGCTCGCCGCAGAGGGCGCCCATGTCGTCGTCGCCGACTTCGACGAGGCGGCGGCGGGCGCGACCGCGGAGCGGATCGGCGGTCGTGCGATCCGCTGCGACGTGACGTCGCGTGCCGACGTGGAGGCCGCGGTCGCCGCGGCGATGGAGACCGGCCGCCTGGACGTCCTCGTCACGTGCGCGGGGATCATCCGGGACAACCTCGTCCACAAGATGACCGACGACGACTGGGAGGCGGTGATCGCGACGCACCTGCGGGGAACGTTTCTCGCAGCGCAGACCGCACAGGCGCACATGACCGCGCAGGAGAGCGGCGCGATGGTGCTCATCTCGTCCACCTCCGCGCTCGGGAACCGCGGTCAGGCGAACTACTCGGCCGCGAAGGCCGGCATCCAGGGGCTGACGAAGACGCTCGCGATCGAGCTCGGGCGCTTCGACATCCGGGTGAACTGCGTCGCTCCGGGCTTCATCGCGACCGCGATGACGGCGCAGACGGCGGAGCGGCTCGGCGTCCCGTTCGAGGACTTCCAGACCGCCGTCGCGGAGCAGGTCCCTCTGAGGCGCGTCGGGCAGCCCGAGGACGTCGCGGGCGTCATCGCCTTCCTCGCCTCGGACGACGCGGCGTACGTCACCGGCCAGGTGATCTACGTCCGCGGCGGCCCTTGACCCAGGTCGCGCTCGTCACCGGTGCTGCCGGCGGGATCGGGCGCGCCGTCGCGGAGCGTCTCGTCTCCGACGGGTGGGACGTGCTCGCCGTCGACGTCGCCCCCGACTCCGACGGACCGGGCGACCCGTTCGCAGCCGACCTGACCACGCGCGAGGGGAACCGCGCGGCGGTCGAGGCCGCGCTCGAGCGCTTCGGCCGGCTCGATGCCCTCGTCCCGAACGCCGGCTTCCAGCACGTCTCGCCGGTGGAGGAGTTCGACGAGGACCGCTGGGACGCCCTGGTCGCGCTCCTGCTCACGAGCCCGTTCCTCCTCTCGCGCTACGCCTGGCCCGCGCTTCGCGCCTCCGGGAACGGCCGGATCGTCGTCCTCGCGTCCGTGCACGGGCTCGTCGCCTCGCCGTTCAAGGCCGGCTACGTGTCCGCGAAGCACGGGGTGCTCGGCCTCGTGAAGACGCTCGCGCTCGAAGGCGCCGAGCACGGCATCCGCGCGAGCGCGGTCTGTCCCGGCTACGTCCGGACGCCGCTCGTCGAGAGGCAGATCGCCGACCAGGCGAAGGCGCACGGCATTCCCGAGGAGCGGGTCCTCGAGGACGTCATCCTGGCCCCGCAGGCACTCAAGCGGCTCCTCGAGCCTTCCGAGGTGGCGGATGCGGTCGCGTACCTCCTCGGGCCGGGCGGCGCGCTGTTCACGGGGGCACCGCTCGTGATGGACGGCGGCTGGACCGCCCGCTAGCCGTCGTCCCAGCACGTTGCGTCCGGCTTACGCGGCGCACACGGATTCCTCACAGTGCGGTGTTTCGATCGGTTCGACAACGCCGCTCCTCGGGGGTGCCCAATGAAGCTCCGTCTGCTCGTCGTCGCCTCGCTCGCTCCGCTCGCGCTCTCCGTACTGGTCGTCTCGTCCGCGCTCGCGGGTGACGACTCCAAGGGCCGCACGATGGAGCGGCTGCGCGGGGTGAACTTCGTCTCGAGCTGCACCTTCACGCACCGGGCACCCGACGACCCGATCGTCTTCTTCGCGAAGCCCGGGGCCTCGCACGACCACTCGTTCGTCGGGAACACGAGCACGAACGCCTCGTCCACGCTCGAGTCCCTGCTGACGGCGGGCACGACGTGCCATCGCCCCGGTGACACGGCGGCGTACTGGATGCCGACGCTGCTCCAGAACGGTCAGCCGGTGATGCCGAACCATGCGCAGATCTACTACCGTCGCTCGACGCAGCGGCACGTCGAGGCGTTCCCGCCCGGTTTCCGGATGATCGCGGGCGACGCGAAGGCGACCGTCGCACAGGCGCGGCGCGTGACCTTCTGGAACTGCGGCGTCACGGGCGGCGTGCGCGCGTCGACAGAGGTTCCGACCTGCCCGAACAGCCGCCGGAACGGCCTCCGCCTCCACGTCACGTTCCCGAGCTGCTGGGACGGCAAGAACCTCGACAGCGCGAGCCACCAGAGCCACGTCACGTACCCGGTCGCGGGTCGCTGCCCGTCGAGGTACTCGCATGCGCTCCCGCAGATCTCGCTGATCTACCGCTATCCGATCGCGGGCGGCACGGGCGTGACCCTTGCCTCGGGCGGCCAGTTCTCCGCCCACGCCGATTTCTTCAACGCCTGGCGCCAGGGTGAGCTCGAGTTGCTCGTCGACGAGTGTCTGAACGCGCTGCGCCACTGCCAGCGCGGGTCATAAGGGGAGAGGGGCCTTTAGCCGCGCGGCGACGCGAGATCGCGTCGTCGCGCGGCTGCGACCGCGAGCGTCTCTGCGCACGCGACGGGGGGCGGTGAGCCGGTAGATCCTTGTCCCTGGTCGCCCAATGGGAGGTTCGTCGCGGCGCATTTGGTACGGTCCGACACCTGCGGGCCCGACTCCCCCCACGTTCCGGTGAGGGGAGAGCGAACGAGCAAGTGGCGCCTAAGACAAGTGAGGAGGACCCCATGGAACGGTTTCCTTGGCATTCACGGTTGCGGCACGCCGGGATCGCAAGACGTCTCGTGATCGCTGCCGTCGCCGCGCTGACGCTGGCGGTCGTGGCCGCGGTGGGCATGGCCGCGACGTTGGCACCCGGACCGAACGGCTGTCCGACCAACAAGAGCCTGAAGACCGCCCCGATCGCCGACCTCGCACCCCCCGCGCGCACCCAGATCGAGGCGTTCGACGTGCTGTCCGGACCGGTCAACGAGGGAACGCAGACCTTCACGCTGAAGGTACGCGTCGGGAGCACCTGTAGCGGCATCGACATCAAGGGCGCGAGCGTCTACGTGACCGCCGTGCCGTACAACCAGTTCACCATCCCCGACGAAGAGATCACCGGGGACGACGGCACGGCGACCCTGGTCTTCCGCCGTGACGCGAACTTCCCGGCGAGCGACCTCCAGCAGCAGCTGACGCTCTTCATCCGTGCGACGAAGCCGGGCGAGGACCCCCTCGCCGGTGTCTCGACACGGCGGCTCGTCGCGGTTCCCTTCGAGGGCTGACCCGTCCCTTGCGCACGGCCGCGCCCGAGGCCTCTCGCGGCGCGGCCGTGCGTACGAGCCTCGGGTGGAGCAACGGGCTCGGGCCTGCCACGGCGACGGCGGGTTGGCCCACCACGGAGCCGACGGCGGCTGGTTTGACAACGCATCCGATAGGTTAGGCGCTCCCGGGTAAGCAGTCGTCGGAGGAGCAGCGGTGGATCGGGATCAGAGGCATGCTCGGATCTTCGGAGTGCTGTTCGTCATCACGTACATCACGTCGATTCCGGCGTACCTTCTCTTCCAGGAAATTCTCGATGATCCGGCCGCGTACATCGCTGGTGGCGGGAAGGACAACCAGATCTACCTGGCAGTCCTCCTGGAGTTCATTCTCATCATCGCGAACGTCGGAACGGCCGTCGTCCTCTACCCGATCGCGAAGCGGCAGAACGAGGCCCTCGCCCTCGGCTTCGTCGCTGCTCGAATCATCGAGTGCGTCTTCATTGCGGCCGGGATCATCTTCATGCTCGGCGTCATCAGCCTGCGCCAGGACTCTCCGGACGCGGCCGACCTCGCCGTCTCACTCGCGGCGCTCAAGGACTGGACGTTCCTGTTCGGCCCTGGGTACACCGTCCCCTTCGGAAACGGGCTGATCCTCGGCTACCTGATGTACAAGTCCGGTCTCGTCCCGCAGCGCATGGCCTGGCTCGGAATGATCGGGGGGCCACTCCTCCTGATTTCGAGCACCGGCACGCTCCTCGACTGGTGGGAGTCAGGCGGCACGATCCCAGGCCTTCTGGTGATCCCGGAGTTCATCTGGGAGGCGTTCCTCGGCATCTACTGCGCCATCTGGGGGTTCAGGCGGTCGTCACCGATTCTCGCTGGAGGCCGCGGCGCCGTCGCAGCGACCTAGGCCGTCCCGCTTGACCCGGTAGTCCGCCGGCGCAAGGATCGATTTCCGATGGCGGACGGGGCACCCGGCAATCGCAGACGCGTCTGGTCCGTCGTCCTGGGCGCAGCGGTCGGCGTGGCGCTCGGGATCGTCGTCAGCGTGACGACCGACGTTCCGTTTGCGCCGGAGGCCGGGTTGCTGCTCGGAGGGTTGGTCGGCTGGTTCTCGGGCACCGGACGACGCCGCTAGTTCATGGGCTCTCGCAAACCCCGCATGGCAGCGGGGCTCGGGGCACTTCCAGGAGGTACAACCTCGAGGCCCCATAGGGGGCACAAATACCCTGCAAATCGGTCACGCGGCCACGGGTCACAGCTTGTTGTCCAGCTGGAACATGACATGGACATAGCTGCGCGAGAGAACCGCCCGGGGGAGGGTGCGGCGTCTCTCGCACAGTGAAACGCGAGCCTGGCGCAAGACGCCGCATGCCGCTGGGACGCCGCCAAGTATCCCCCCCGGCAGCGATCCTCCGCGGTACATCCCGCACCGAGCTCGCATGAGCCACGGTAGATGCGGGCGGCGGGGTGGTAGGTGACACGAATGGGTCAATTCTCTGGAGGAGTCACCGGACGCCGAGCACTGGCCGAGGTTGCGGTGAACGCGGTCGCGACTGCCGGTGGATGACGAGCCGCCGTAGATCACCACGTGGCGTCCGGTCTTCGGGGAACGGTCGGACGCGCTCGTCGGTGACATTCCCGGTGACGCCCGATCCGGACGCCTAACGCCACGAAGTGCCTGCATAGACGCGCAAACCCCGCATGGCAGCGGGGCTTGCGGCACTTCCATGATGTACAGCCGCAAGGCCCAACCGGGTTCGAACCTCCCTGCATATCGGCCACTCTTCGCGGGCGATGGGGGAACCGGTCGGGGGACATGGCGCAGGAGAGCTCCGCGACTCGAACCCTACGACGACCGGCTGGCGACCTTGCTCAGACTGACCGTTGCCATGACGTGAGCGATGTGGGCGACGATCACCTCGGCCGCAGCGAGCTCGTAGGCCGGTGGCTGGTCGTCGTCGCGCTGCTCGTCGTCGCGGGCAGCGTCCTGGTGGGCGCGACCCGCTGAGGTCTCACCTCACGCTCGTTCCGGCGCGTAGCGAAGCAGCACCACACCCGAGTCGTATGTCTCCGTCCCGAGCAGCCTCAGCCGGAGCTTCTCCTCCTCCCAGAACGGCCGCTCGCCCTTGCCCCAGACGGCCGGGTGCACCGAGAACCAGAACTCGTCGACGAGGCCGGCCGCGAGGAGATTCCGCGTGAGCTCGCCGCAGCCGTTCGTGATCAGGTGTCCGTCGCGCTCCGCCTTCAGCTTCGCCACGGCGTCCTCGAGCTCGCCTTTCAGCAGCGTCGCGTTCCAGGTCAGGGGCTCCTGCAGCGTGCGCGAAGCGACGAACTTCGGCATGGGGTTGAGCAGGTCCGCCCACTCTCCTTCCGCCGCCATCCAGTAGGCGGCGAGCCCCTCGTAGTTCTTGCGCCCGTACAGCAGCGCCGTGTCGCCCTTGAACAGCCGCAGCGACGCCTCCATGTGGTCGCCTTCGGGCACGAACCACTCCTCGACGGTCATGACGCCGTCGACCGTCATGGCCGTCAAGACGATCAGTCTGCTCATCGCTCCTCCTCGGGGTGCTCGTCTTTTCGATTAGACACTTCCTTGGACGCCTCGGAAGCCTGGAATTCATCGCCGGCCCTGGCTGGAAGCAGGGCGCCTCGGTCGTGCACTTGAACACGTCGTGCCGGGGAGCGGAACACCAGGAAGCCGAACGACTGCAAGTTGCGCTCGGGTCCCGGCGTACTTGCTGCTTCGTCTTCTCGTGGAAGGCCGTTACGAGGCGGGGGAGAGCGAGAAGCGATGGGGACCGTGAACACCCCGCCATGCGAGGCCGTTCCCGCGACCCCTGTCTGGCTTACCCAAGCCACTTCCGCTTGCCCCGGAACCCCGAAAAGGCCCATACGGGACGCGAACACCCCTGCAAATCACGCCATTACGGCGCTCCGGGGCCTCACCGGGGGCCGTGCCATGCGGTCAGCGTCGAGCATCCCCCGGTAGTTGATCTCGCTCCGGTCGAGCACGACGTGCGCGTACAGCCCGAGGTGCACCTGCGGCGAGTGGCCGAGCTTGTCGCACGCCTCCGCGATTGGCGACCCGCGGAGACCGCACTCCCAAGCCGGCTCTGAGCAGAGCGGAAACAGAGAGCCTGCCCATCGAGTCCCCCGACCGCCCATCCGCACGCAAACGTTGGTCTTGTCGAGGAACCGGTCTGTTCGAGAGCGCAACACTTCCACGCCCAGACCGACGGCCCGGCGGTCGCGATTGCCGCGTGGCGAGACGACGGCGACGAGCCCGAGTCTCGATTGAATCGCCGTCAAGCCGGTCGGTTGCGTCTCAGACGCGCTGGTAACGGAGGAGTCATCGCTACCTCCGACGCATCCAGCGATCAACAGAGCACCGCCGCACGACATGACCAAGCCGATCCACCTGCCCACCGGCACATCCTGAACGACGCAGCAACGACTGACTAATCGGTCGCGGCGGAGACGACCGATACGCGCGATGCGCGCCTGTACTTCCAGGCTCTCTATCCGCTGCGCATGGTGGTCAACTCCGCGCGGCTGCAAACGACGCTCGACGAGATCCGCGCGATCCCCGGCACGAATCCGCTCGAGGCTCTGCTCGGGAAAGAATCGCAGCGCCGCTCGAGCCCCTCGCGCTGCCGCCAGACGTGCTCCTGGAGCAGCGTCGCCCGCAACTCGAGCAGCTCCTCGGGAGCGTCTACGAGCACGCGCAGGATCGCCTCCCGGTCGGTCACGTCGAGCGCGACGATCCGGGCTTCGCGGTCGTAGGCTCGCTCGATCCGCCGAAAACCCCTGCATACAAAGCCGAAAACCGCGCGGTTGCGCGGTTCCCGGGGTGATGCGTAAGACGGCCGAAAAGGCCCATACGGGATTCGAACCCGTGCCGCCGCCGTGAGAGGGCGGTGTCCTAGGCCACTAGACGAATGGGCCGTGGCGACGGCCAAGTGTACCGGCCGCGGCGGTTCAGGCGGACGGCGCTTGCGCGGCCAGGGGAGGGTCCGGCTCGCGCGCGTCGATTCGCTCCTCGAAGCGCCGGCGGATCTCCTCGCCGGTCGCCAGGATGTCGTAGCGCGCGCGGCGCGGCGGAAGCTTCAGCACCCGAACGGACTCGTCGCGGTCACCGTGGCAACGCGCGTAGGCGGCTGCCTCGTCGAGAGGCCTCAGGCGGTCGACCTTCCGCCAGAAGGGCACGAGCGTTCTCTACCAGCGATCGGGCGCGGTGGGAACCCGCCACGGGCGGCGTGCTCCGCAGTTTGCGCACGAAATAGCGGGGTGCGTCAACTCCGGGGCTTGCAGGACCAGGGGCTCCAGTCGCGGCCCGAGCGCACGAAGTACCGGTATGCGGCCCGCGCCTGGTCGAGCGCCGACATGCCGTGTCCGAAAAGCTGTCGCTCGCTCGAGCCCATCTGGAAGAGGCCGCGGTACTGACCGTTCTCGGCGCTCGTCCGGTACCCCGACTCGCAACGCGCGACCTGGAGCGCCTGCCTGCAGTAGGACCCGAAGACGTGGCAGATCGCCTTCTCCGGCGAGCGCGCCAGCTGCACCTCGAGCCGCTTCCGCTCGGCCGCTCGTGTCCGCCGTGCGAGCTGGACGCGCGCGCGAGCAGCCCTCGCCTTCGTGGCCGCGAGGTGCGCGCGGGCCGCTCGGAGGCGCCGGTTCGCCTGCTTCTCGAAGTGCGGGTCCGAGAGGAGCCAGCGGTGCTTGTCGAAAAAGCGGATCACCGAGGTGTCCTGCTTCATGGTCTTCAGGTGACGCGCGAGGCGGCTGCCGAGATCGCCTGAGGAGCTCGCGTGCGCCGCAACCGGCGTGGCGCAGAGAACGAGGGCGCACAGGCCCGTGACGACGGCTTTCAGGACCGACCTCCGCGTGGGGGACAGGGGCACGGCGCGCGCCGCAGTTGGGCCGTCGACAGAAAGCCCAGCGCTGGCCGTTCGTGTCTAACGCTGCGACGACCCTACCCGCGACGCACAAACCTGCGACTGATCGCTTACGAAACCTTCACAGCGGGTGTCACAAGCGTTGTCGTCTCGTACAACGCGAAACGCCCCGCGAGGGGCGTTTCGGAGGCTGCGGGACAGGGACTCGAACCCCAACTTCCGGAGCCAGAATCCGGCGTCCTACCATTAGACGATCCCGCAGCGCGCGTCCGATTGTACCCGGCCGCGCTCCGAGGTTCAGATCTCGAGCCGGTACTCCGGCACGAGGCGCTTCTCGTCGGCGGTGTCGATGTGCGCGATCACCTCGACGTGCGGCTCGAGACCCGACCCGCGCAGCTTCGCCTTGAGCAGCCCGTCCACCTGGAAGAGCCCCGACGAGTTGTTCATGACGATCTCGATCCGTACCGGCTTCGTCTCGCCGTCCCCGATCAGGACCTCCTCGACCGCGGCGGCGGAGAGCGAGTGCATCGAGACCTGGCCCTTCTCGAACGGGATCCGCGAGCGGCCCTTCGCCATGTCGAGCGCGTCGCCGACGCGGAGGATCCCCGCCTCGAGCGACAGCGGCTCGCCGTCGGCGCGATGGCTCGTGATCGCCTGCAGCACCTCGGAGACGATGACGGTGAGATCGGGCTCCTCGTAGAGCCCGTCGAGCAGCTCGCGCAGCTTCGGCTCGGCCAGGAAGAGACTCCAGTCCTCGTGGCCGCGCCGGTGGACGGACATCCCGATGCAGTGCGTCAGGGCGGCGAGCACGACGACGACCTCGGCGTCCTCGTTCCGCATCCCGTAGTCGCGGACGACGGACGGCTCGACCCCGTGCTTCGTGAGCTGGCGGAGCAGCTTCAGCGCGATGTTGGCGACGATCTGGATGTGCACCCAGGAGTGGTCGTTGATGTTCAGCCGGACGACCGCGTTGACGTTGGCGACGTGCCACCAGCCCTTCAGCTGCGGGTCGGCGTTCGCCCGCTCGAGCACGCGTCGGAGCTGCCGGTTGCCGCGCTCCGGGAGCCGGATCCGCATGTGCTCCACCGCCTCGGCGGGCGTCAGCCGTGCTTCGCGGACCGCCGCGTCGGCGGCGGGCTCCTCGATCCGTTTCTCGATCTCCGGGTCGAGCGTCACGCGTCCGCCGGCGCCGGCTCGCCGCCGTGCGCGTCGCGGAGCCGGAAGTAGGTGATGGCGAGCGCGATCGCGCTGAACGGCGCGACGATCGCCTGCGCGATCGTGCCGCCGATGAGGAGCTCGAGAAACCGCGGGAGGAACGAGAACGCCGCCTGGAGGATGCTGCTCGCGATGCCGGTGAGCAGGCCCGTGATGATGACGATCCCGAACACGGTCCAGCCGTAGCCGCGGACGAGCTCGCGCGAGCGGCCGAATGCCTCGAACGGTGGTCGCTTCTCGAGGACGATGACAGGGGCGATCACCGCCCAGATGGTCATCAGGAACAGGCCGGGGACGATGAGCAGGATGAGCCCGGCGACGATCCCCAGCCCGGCGAGCAGGCCGGCCACGAGCAAGGGGAGGATCGACGGTGACACGCGCCGGAACACCTCACCGACAGTGGCGTCGACCTTTCCGTCCCGGGCGTCCTGGACCGCGTAGACGAAGGCACCCTGGAGCCACGTGGTGCCGATCACCGCGGTCGCGAGACCGAGGATCGCGAGCCAGAACGCGGTGCTGCCGTCATCCGCGTCGATCGCCTCCACGATGAGCGCGAACAGGAGGTTGACGGCGGCGAACACCACGAGTGCGAGCACGAAGAACCGGAGGAAGAACCGCGTGAAGAGCGTCCACGCTTCGTCGAGAACGGCGCCGATGCCCATGCGGCGATCCTATGTGACCTCGTCTTCTCGGGCGACGCGCACGAGCTCGCGCCGGACGTGCGTGAGGGCCTTTCCGAGGCGGGCCCGGTTCGTCGCGTCGTTGAGCCAGCCACTTGCCCCCGACGGGTGCGGGAGCGGGATCGCGACCGCGTCGCCGAGCGCGTAGCTCTTGCCGATCGCGTCGGTGAGGCGACGGATTCCGAGGAGCGCCGCCGCCGGCGCGAGCCCGACGGTGACGACCAGCGCGGGACGGAGGAGGCGCAGCTCTGCCTCGCGCCAGTCGGAGCACAGCGCACGCTCGGTGGCGCTCGCCACGCGGTCGCCGCGCCCGCCGGGGCTCGGGCCTGGATAGCAGCGCGTGACGGCTGCACAGTAGAACTGCCGGAAGAACTCCTTCTCGTCGAGACCGAGCCAGCGCCGCAGCGTCCGGCCGGCGCGGCCCTGCCAGGGCAGCCCGGTCTCGGCCTCGACCTTGCCGGGCGCGAGCCCGAGGAGGTACGCGCGGTGGGTACGCGCCCCCCGCGAGCACGGGCCGTGGGTCGATCGGAAACCCTGCTTCGAGGCAGCGCCGGCACCGGCGGTTGTCGCGCTGGAGTCGGGTCAGCGAGCGGTAGCCGCTCACCGTGGGGAGCGCACGACGACGAACCAGTGGCCCGCATGCAGCACGTCGCCACCCGTCGCGCCGACCTCGGCGAGCAGCGCCTCGGGCTCGAACCACCGCTTGTATACCTCCCACGCGGTCCCGTCGTTGAGACGGCGCTCCGACCACTCCTCCTCGACGGGCGAGTGCGAGCGCGAGGCGTCCACAAGGACGAGCTCAGGTGCCACCCTGCGCGCCTCGCGGAGGAAGGCGATCCGCTGCTCGTCGTCGAGGTGCCCGTAGAAGTGGCCGCTGACGACGCGGTCGAAGCTGTCGTCGGGGAACGGCAGGGCGAACGCGTCGCCGCGTACGAATGTCGCGCCGGCGATGCGGCTCGATGCGATCGCGAGCATTCGCGCGCTCGCGTCGAGGCCGGTCACGGCGCCGCGGAGGTGCCGGGTCAAGAAGCCGGTCCCGCAGGCGACGTCGAGCGTGCGCGCCGGTGGCAGCCCGGCGAGGACACCGGTCACCAGTCCCAGCTCGTCGTCGAACCCGGGTCGTTCCCGGTCGGCGAACAGGCCGACCCCGAGGTACCAGTCGTCGTACTCGGGTGCGCGGCGGTCGTAGTAGGCAGGGGCGGTCGGCTCGCGCACGATTTCTAGAGTAGGTGGATGCGCCTGCTCGAATCCGTGCCGAACGTCTCCGAGGGGCGCGACCGCGCCGTCGTCGACGCGATTGGACGCGCCCTTGCATCGACGGGTGCACGGCTGCTCGACACGCACGTCGACCCCGACCACCATCGCTCGGTGTTCACGCTGATCGGGGACGATCGCGCCCTGGAGAACGGTCTCGTCGCGGGAGTCGCAGCGGCAAGGGAGTCGATCGATCTGCGACGCCACGACGGTGTCCACCCGCGCGTCGGGGCTGCCGACGTCGTCCCGGTCGTGCCTCTCGGGCCTGACGATGCCGGGCGCGCCGAGGTGGTCGCGCGCGCCGTTGCCGCGCGGCTCGGTGACGAGCTGGGGGTGACCGTCTTCCTGTACGGGTCGCTCGCCGGCGGTCGACGCCCGGCGTTCTACCGGCGCGGCGGCCCGGCGGAGCTCCAGCGACGCATCGACGCCGGCGAGCTCGTGCCTGCCTACGGGCCGGCGAGGCTCGACCCCCGCGTAGGGGCGGTGCTCGTCGGCGTGCGGATGCCGTTGCTCGCGTTCAACGTCGAGTTGACGGGGTCGCTCGAGGTCGCCGGGCAGGTTGCGGCGGCGGTGCGCGAGTCGTCCGGCGGGCTCCGCGGCGTGCAGGCGCTCGGGCTGCGGCTCCAGGACGGTGTGCAGGTCTCGACGAACATCGTCGACCTCGAAGCGACCGCGCCGCACGTGCTCGTGGAGCGCATCGTGCGTGAGGCAGAGGCCCGTGGGGCGCGCGTCGGCCGCGGCGAGCTCGTCGGTCTCATCCCGGCGCCGAGCGTCGTCGCCGCGGCGGCCGCGGCGGCCGTCGTCGAGCCGATCGGGCCGAGCGGCGTTCCCACGGAGGAGGCGCGAGAGGCTGCGGCGCACGCGCTGCGCCTGGCTGCGTCTCGAGCCCGATCGCGTGTTGGAGTGGCACCTCGCTCGGTGAGCCGGCCGGCACGATGTCGGCACGAACCTGCTACGGACTCGTCACGGGTCTCGCGATAGCGTGACTCCAGGGAGCCTTGCTCCCCCCAGGCCGGGGGCGCGCGCACGCCCGGTGGATCGATGCTGCGACGAACGCACCGGCCGCTCCTTGCCCAGGGACGCGGCCGCGCACGTCTAGACTCGACGCGTGCCGGCACCGGTCGAGCTGACTGGCGACGACCTCACGATCGCGGACGTCTGGGACGTCGCGGTCGACGGACGACCGGTGGCGCTCGCCGAGATCGGTCGGGAGCGCATGGCTCGGGCACGGGCGTTCCTCGAGTCGCAGGTGGGCGAGCACACGTACGGCGTCAACACCGGCTTCGGACGCTTCGTCTCGGAGTCGATCCCGCCGGAGCAGGCGGGCGAGCTCCAGCTCCGGCTGCTTCGCAGCCACGCCTGCGGCGTCGGCGAGCCGTATCCGGACGAGGTCGTGCGAAGCGCCATGCTGCTCCGTGCGAACACCCTCGCGAAGGGCTACTCCGGTGCGCGGGTCGAGACCGTCGAGCTGCTCGTCGCGGCGCTTGTCGCCGGGGTCGTCCCGCATGTCCCCTCGCGTGGCTCGGTCGGGGCGAGCGGCGACCTCGCACCACTCGCGCATCTCGCCCTCCCGCTGGTCGGTGAGGGCGAAGCGACGCTGGGCTACGAGCGCCTTCCGGGCGCCGATGCTCTGCGCGCGGCGGGTCTCGAGCCGATCGTGCTCGAGGCGAAGGAAGGGCTCTCGCTCATCAACGGCACGCAGTTCATGACCGCGATGGCGTCGCTCGCCCTGATCCGGGCACAGCGCCTCGCCCGCGTCGCCGACATCGCCTGTGCGATGTCGCTCGAGGCGCTCCAGGGAACGCCGACCAGCTTCCATCCGTCGATCCACGCCGCCCGCCCGCTGCCGGGCCAGACGCGGAGCGCCGCGACGCTTCGCGCCCTCCTGGCCGGCTCCGCGATCGTCGAGTCGCATCGCTGGTGCGACAAGGTCCAGGACGCCTACTCGCTGCGTTGTGCGCCCCAGGTGCACGGCGCCAGCCGCGATCTCCTCGACTACGTCGAGCGCACCGTCGTGATCGAGCTCAACGCCGCCACCGACAACCCGCTCGTCCTGCTCGAGGACGAGCTGATCGTCTCGAACGGCAACTTCCACGGCCAGCCGATCGCGATCGGGCTCGACTGCCTCGCGATCGCCTGCGCGGAGCTCGCGAGCATCAGCGAGCGCCGCACCGAGCGGCTCGTCAACCCGAGCCTCTCCGACGGTCTGCCGCCGTTCCTGGTCGCCCGCGAGGAAGGGCTCGAACTCCGGCTTCATGATCCCGCAGTACGTCGCCGCGGCGCTGGTCTCCGAGAACAAGGCGCTCTGCCATCCGGGCTCGGTCGACTCGATCCCCACGAGCGCGGGCCAGGAGGATCACGTGTCGATGGGGAACGGAGCGGGTCTGAAGGCGTTGCAGGTCGTCGCGAACGCCGAGCGCGTGCTCGCGATCGAGCTCCTCGCCGGCGCACAGGCGGTCGAGTTCCTGGCGCCGCTCGAGCCGGGCGTCGGCGTTCGCGCGGCTCGGGCGTTCGTCCGGACGCTGTCCGACCGCCTCCGGGAGGACAGGTCGCTGTCTGCGGACATCGAGCGGGTGGCGGCTGCGATCCGCGACGGGCGGGTCGTCGCGGCGGTGGCCGATGTGGTGGAAGGTGTCGCATGAGCGACCTGCCCCCGCTCCGAAGTCCGTATCGGGCGTTCCGCGATCCTCCATGCGGGGCTCGCCGTCGTGATCCTCCTGATCGCGGCGCTCACCGGGGGAGACCTCATGCGGGCGGTGGGGTTCGCCGCCGGGTACTTCGTCCTCGCGACGGGGTGGAGCTGGTTCCGCTTCCGACAGCGCGACAGACGTGCTTCGCCCGCCGGCACGCCGGAGGGGAACGGGCAGGCGAACGGCCGCGCGTCGAGCAGGAACGGTGACTCGTGAGCGACGTCCTCGTCGAGCGGCTGGTAGGCGACCTCTCGTCGATCCGGGCTCCCCGCGGATCGACGCTGAACGCCCGCTCGTGGCAGACCGAGGCTGTGCTCCGAATGCTCCTCAACAATCTTGACCCCGAGGTCGCAGAGCACCCCGAGACGCTTGTCGTCTACGGCGGCTCGGGACGGGCGGCCCGATCGCACGCAGCACTGCGTGAGATCGTGCGTGCGCTCCTGCGCCTCGGCGATCACGAGACCCTGCTCGTGCAGTCGGGGAAGCCGGTCGGCGTGTTCCGGACGCACCCCGGCGCTCCGCGCGTCCTCATCGCGAACTCGCTGCTCGTGCCCGCCTGGGCATCGTGGGACGAGTTCCGGAGGCTCGAGGCCGAGGGCCTGACGATGTTCGGCCAGATGACTGCGGGCTCGTGGATCTACATCGGGACGCAGGGGATCCTCCAGGGCACGTACCAGACGTTCTGCGCCGCCGGCGAGGCGCACTTCGGCTCGCCCGACCTCTCGGGGAGGACGGTGCTGACCGCCGGGCTCGGCGGCATGGGCGGAGCGCAGCCGCTCGCGGCGACCATGGCGGGGGCGGCGATCCTGTGCGTCGAGGTGGATCAGCGGTCGATCGACCGTCGGCTCGAGACGCGCTACGTCGACGAGCAGGCGCCGACGCTCGAGGACGCGCTCGAGCGGGTTCGCGGAGCGGCGGCGGAGCGGCCACTGCTCTCGGTGGCGCTCCGCGCGAACGCCGCGGACGTCTTCCCCGAGCTCGTGGCGCGCGGCGAGGTCTTCGACCTGGTGACCGACCAGACAGCGGCGCACGACCCGCTGACCGGCTACGTGCCGGCGGAGGTGCCCTTCGAGGAGGCCGCGGCGCTCCGCGAGCGGGATCCGGACGAGTACCTCCGCCTTGCCTCCGAGTCGATCGCCGTGCACGTCCGAGCGATGGTCGGGTTCGTCCGCCTCGGATGCTACGTTTTCGACTATGGCAACAACCTGCGAGGTGAGGCCCATCGGGCAGGTGTGAGCGACGCCTTCACATACCCGGGCTTCGTCCCGGCCTACATACGACCGCTGTTCTGTCGAGGCATCGGGCCGTTTCGGTGGGCCGTTCTGTCAGGTGACCCGGCCGACATCACCGCAATCGACCGCGAGCTGAAGGCGCTCTTCCCGAACGACGAGCTCCTCCAGCGGTGGCTCGAGCTCGCGCCGGAGCGTGTCGCGTTCCAGGGTCTCCCGGCGCGGATCTGCTGGCTCGGCTACGGCGACCGGGCCAAGGCGGGACTCGCGATCAACGCGCTCGTCCGTTCGGGCGCGGTATCCGCGCCGGTGGTGATCGGGAGGGATCACCTCGACTCGGGCTCGGTCGCGTCCCCGTACCGCGAGACGGAGGCGATGCGCGACGGCTCCGACGCGATCGCGGACTGGCCGATCCTCAACGCTCTTCTCAACACGGCCGCCGGCGCGACGTGGGTCAGCGTCCATCACGGTGGCGGCGTCGGGATCGGGAACTCGATCCACGCAGGGATGGTCATCGTGGCGGACGGGTCCGACGATGCCGCGGAGCGCCTCGAGCGGGTGCTCACCACGGACGCGGGGACGGGCGTGATGCGACACGCCGACGCCGGCTACGAGGATGCGGTCGACGCCGCGCGGGCCGGCGGCCTCGACCTGCCCGGCGTCACGACGTGAGACGCCCGTGAGCCGACTGCTCGTCCGCAGCCTTGCCCAGCTCGCGACGCCGTCGGGGGTCTTTGCACCGCTTCGCGGCGCCGCGCTCGGCCGGATCGACGTCCTCGAGGATGCCTACGTCCTGATGCATGACGGGCTCGTCGAGCAGGTCGGCCGGACGCGCGACCTGCAACCGCTCGACGGCGACGTCGAGGAGATCGACGGCCGAGGCCTCTCGGCGATCCCCGGGCTCGTCGACTGCCACACGCACCCGGCGTTCGCCGGAGACCGCGCGCACGAGTTCGCGCTGCGGAGCGCCGGCGCGACGTACGAGGAGCTCCTCGCGGCCGGGGGCGGGATCCTGTCGACGACCCGCGCGACACGGGCCGCGGGCGCCGACGCTCTCGACTCGATCGTCTCGCGTCATCGAGACGCGATGCTGGCGCACGGGACGACCACCTTCGAGGGCAAGAGCGGGTACGGCCTCGACCACGACACGGAGCTCGCCCAGCTCGAGGCTGTTCGGGCCGCTGGCGGCGTGCCGACCTGGCTCGGCGCACATGCCGTGCCACCCGAGCATCCCGACGCCGACGCGTACGTCGGCTGGCTGATCGCCGAGGTGCTCCCGGACGCCGCGCGCGTCGCCGTGGCCGCCGACGTCTTCGTCGAAGGCGGAACGTTCGACGTCGAGCAGGCGCGGCGCTACCTGCTCGCGTGTCGCGCGGCCGGGCTCACGCTTCGCCTCCACGGCGACCAGCTCTCCGAGATCGGCGCGGTGCCGCTCGCCGTCGAGCTCGGGGCGCGGTCGGTCGACCACCTCGAGTCGACCGGTCCGGCGGGAATCGCGGCGCTGGCCGCCAGCGACGTGGTCGGCGTCCTGCTTCCCGTCGCCGCCCTGTACCTCGGGCGGCCGATGCCGCCGGGCCGCGCGCTCGTCGACGCGGGCGCGGCCGTCGCGCTCGCGACGGACTTCAACCCGGGCAGCGCCTTCTGCGAGAGCCTGCCCGTCGTGTGCACGCTCGCCTGCACCCAGCTCGGCCTCACGCCCGAGGAGGCGTTGGCCGCCTGCACCGTCAACGCCGCGCACGTGCTCGGGCTCGCCGACCGCGGCCGAGTCGCGCCCGGCCTCCGGGCGGACGTGGTGCTGCTCGACGCGGCCGACTGGCGGCATCTTGCGTACCACCTCGCCGGCGACGTCGTCCACACCGTCATCAGCGAGGGGCGGGTCGTCCGCTCACGGGCATAATTCGGGCCATGGCGAGTCAGAAGCAGCGCCGCCGGAGGGCGAAGGAGAAGCGACACGAGTACGAGCTCGTCGAGATCGACGCGGAGGGGAACGAGACGGTCCTCACCGCCAGCGAGGTCAAGACGAGTCGCCGCCGCCGGAGCCCGGCGAAGAAAGCCCGTCGAAGCGCGAGGCGAAGTCGCGGTCCAGGCGAGGCACGCCGCAGCCGCCGTCGTGGCGGCGCGTCTTGAAGCGAGGCGCGATCTTCGCGCCGATCTTCCTCGCGACGTCCTGCTCGCTTGCCGGCGACCGACTGTCGTTCGCGGGCGCGGTCGTCCAGACGCTGTTCCTGCTCGCCGTCTTCGTGCCGTTCAGCTACTTCATGGACCGCCTCGTCTGGCGCTCGTACGAGAAGCGCCACGCGCAGAGCGCCGCGAAGTAGCGCGGTCGCGAGGACGCGGGCGCATCAGCGCGGCGTCTCGCCCTCGAGGTAGTGGCCGTCACCGGGCCACGGCGCGAGCAGGAGAAGCATGCGGGCGCCGGTCCGCTCGCAGACGGCGTGCCGCTCGCCGGGCGCGAACGTCGCGAGCGTGCCGACGCCGCCGCGGACGACGTCGTCGCCGCTCGAGATCTCCGCCTCGCCCTCGACGACGACGACCCAGGCCCGCTCGCGCACCTGGTGGTCGCTCAGTCGCTGCCCCGCATCGAGGCGGATCGCGATCGCGCGCGTCCCGTCGTCGGTCGTCAGGACCACGCGGGTCGATCATGCCACCCGGGCGCCTCGATCTCCGTGAGATCCCAGACTGCACGGCTGCAAACCTATCGTGCCTCGAGCGGCGGCGAAACTTCGGCGCGTCCGTACACTCGCGATCGTGCCACCGGTCGTCGACCAGTTCACGCTCGGGCCCTTCCAGACGAACTGCTACGTCGTCCGGGCCGACCGCTGCCGCGGCCGAGGCCGTCGTCGTCGACCCGAGCGGCACGGCGACCGAGATCCGCCTGCGGCTCGCCTCGCTCGGGGCGCGCTGCGTCGCGATCCTCGTCACCCACGGTCACTTCGATCACGTGCTCGGCCTGGCGGACCTCGCAGAGGGCGCCGAGGCGCCGGTCTACGCGCCTGCGGCCGAGCTCGCCCTGTTCGAGAGCCCGAGCACGTTCGCACCGCCGGGCCTGACCGCTCCGCGGGTGGACGCCCGAGTTGCTCCTGACGGGCGGCGAGTCGCTCGACCTCGCGGGCGTGCACTTCGACGTCGTCTCCGTTCCCGGGCACTCGGCCGGACACGTCGCCTATGCAATCGAGGGCGCGCTCCTCTCCGGCGACGTCCTCTTCGCGGGATCGGTCGGACGGACAGACCTTCCAGGCGCGGACTGGGAGACGCTGCTCGGCGTCGTTGCGCCTCCTCGTCGATCGTTTCCCGGGGGAGACCGTCGTCCATCCGGGGCACGGACCCTCGACGGCGATCGGCGACGAGCTCGCACGCAACCCGTTCCTCGCCGAGCTCCGGCGAGAGCCGGAGGAAGCGGCGGGATGACGGACCGTCCGAAGCTCGAGCGCCCCCGCGGGACCCACGACGTCGTCCCGGTGGAGATGCCCGGCTGGCAGCGGGTAGCAGGGCGAGATCGAGCGGCTCTGCTCCCTCTACGGCTACCGGAGGATCCTCACGCCGGTGTTCGAGGACACCGCGCTCTTTGCCAGGACGTCGGGCGCGGGCT